>CAMAXF010000001.1 GCA_945862305.1 Bordetella parapertussis
TTCCGCACGACCGATGTCACGGGCTCGGTGGTGTTGCCTGAGGGCACGGAGATGGTGATGCCTGGTGACAATGTGAAGATGGTGGTCACCCTGATTGCGCCGATTGCCATGGAGCAGGGCCTGCGCTTTGCCATCCGCGAGGGCGGCCGCACCGTCGGCGCAGGCGTCGTCGCTAAAGTGATCGAATAACCCAAGGACCCAGCATGCAACAGAAAATCCGCATTCGTCTCAAGGCGTTCGATTACAAGCTGATCGACCAGTCTGCGCTCGAAATTGTCGACACAGCCAAGCGCACTGGTGCGGTGGTTCGGGGCCCAGTGCCCCTTCCCACCCGCTTTCGCCGCTTTGACATTCTGCGCAGCCCCCACGTGAACAAAACCTCACGCGACCAGTTCGAGCTGCGCACCCACCAACGGCTCATGGACATCGTCGACCCCACCGAAAAGACGGTCGACGCCCTCATGAAGCTCGATCTTCCCGCCGGCGTGGATGTGGAAATCAAGCTGCAGTAAGCCGAACTTGCAAGATCGGCCGCTTGTGTAATAGACTGATGGGCTTTCCCGTGTTGCTCCTTTGAGGGCAGTGTTGGAAAGAACCAGCAGGACATATTTGGAATTTAATCAGCCCCAGCCAATCGCAGCTGGGATCGGAGAAAAGATGAGCCTTGGACTTTTAGGTCGCAAGGTTGGTATGACCCGTGTGTTCACGGATGAGGGAGACACCATCCCCGTGACCGTGATCGATGTGTCAGACAACCGCGTTACCCAGATCAAGTCAACCGAGACCGACGGCTACAGCGCCGTTCAGGTTGCCTTTGGCGTTAAGCGCGCCTCCCGTGTATTGAAGCCGCAGGCAGGTCATGTCGCCAAGGCAGGCGTTCAGGCCGGTGAGTTGATGCGTGAATTCCCCGTGTCAGCCGAAGCGCTCGCCAGTGTGGCTGCAGGCCAGCATCTGACGGTCGAGATCTTCACGCCCGGCCAGATGGTTGACGTCACCGGCACCACGCAGGGCAAGGGCTTTGCCGGCACCATTGCTCGTCACAACTTTGCCTCCCAGCGTGCCTCTCACGGCAACTCGCGGTCCCACAACGTGCCGGGCTCCATCGGCATGGCCCAAGACCCGGGCCGCGTGTTCCCAGGAAAGAAAATGCCTGGCCACGACGGCGCTGCGCGCCGCACCACCCAGAACCTTGAAGTGGTCCGTGTGGACACAGCCCGCCAGCTCGTCCTGATCAAGGGTGCGGTGCCTGGTTCCAAGGGCGGCCACGTGATCATCCGTCCAGCCGTTCGTTCGGCTGCGAAGGCATAAGGGGCTCGCCAACATGGAACTCATGCTCTTAAACGAAGCCGGCCAGTCCGCCGGCACGGTGCAGGCCAACGACGTCGTCTTCAACCGCGACTTTAATGAGCCCCTCGTGCACCAGGTCGTGGTGGCCTATCAGGCCAATGCCCGCAGCGGCAACCGCGCTCAGAAGGATCGCAGCGAGGTCAACAAATCGACCCGCAAGCCTTGGCGCCAAAAGGGCACTGGCCGTGCCCGTGTGGGCCGCGCCTCCAGCCCACTGTGGCGTGGGGGTGGCAAGGTCTTCCCGAACTCGCCCGACGAGAACTTCAGCCACAAGCTCAACAAGAAGATGTACCGCGCCGGTGTGCGTTCCATCTTGTCGCAGCTGGCCCGCGAAGGCCGCCTGGCCATTGTCGAGAAGTTCGAGGTCGAAGCCCCCAAGACCAAGCTGGTGGCAGAAAAGCTCAAGCAAATGGGCATGGATTCCGTGCTGCTCATCACCGACAACCTCGATGAATCCTTGTACCTGGCCTCTCGCAACCTGCAGAGCATTGCCGTCATCGAGCCCGAGGCCGCAGATCCAGTCTCCTTGGTCTATTTCGACAAGGTGCTCATGACCCGTGCTGCACTGGCCCGTTTCGAGGAGATGTTTGCATGAACCAGGAACGCCTCATGAAGATCCTGCTCTCGCCAATCGTCTCTGAGAAGAGCACCCAGATTGGTGAGCAGAACAACCAGGTGGCCTTTCGTGTGCTGCAAGATGCCACCAAGCCAGAAATCAAGGCGGCCGTTGAGCTCATGTTCAAGGTCCAGGTCGACACCGTTCGGGTGCTCAACCAAAAGGGCAAGGCCAAGCGTTACGGCAAAACCAGTGGCCGTCGGCGCGACACCCGCAAGGCCTATGTCAGCCTGGCCCAGGGCCAGGAAATTAACTTCGTTGGGGAGGCTGCGTAATGCCCATCGTTAAACTCAAGCCCACCTCGGCTGGCCAGCGTGCCATGGTCAAGGTGACGCACCCGCATCTCTATAAGGGCCGTCCCCTCGAGGCACTCACCGAGCACCAGTCCAAGACTGCAGGCCGCAACAACCTTGGCCGCATCACCACGCGCCATCGTGGCGGTGGCCACAAGCAGCACTACCGCATCATCGACTTTCGTCGCCTCAAGGATGGCATTCCCGCCAAGGTCGAGCGCATCGAATACGACCCCAACCGCAGCGCCCACATTGCCCTGCTTTGTTACGCAGACGGCGAGCGCCGCTATATCATCGCCCCCAAGGGCGTGGAGGTTGGCGCCGAGCTCATGAGCGGTGCAGAGGCACCCATCCGTTCGGGCAACACCCTGCCCATTCGCAACATTCCCGTGGGCTCAACCATCCATTGCATCGAGATGGTGCCAGGCAAAGGCGCCCAGCTGGCGCGCTCGGCCGGTGGCAGTGCGCAGCTTCTGGCCCGTGAAGGCACCTACGCCCAGGTTCGCCTGCGCTCCGGTGAAATTCGTCGAGTTCACATTGAGTGCCGGGCCACGATGGGTGAGGTGAGCAATGGCGAGCACAACCTGCGTCAGTACGGCAAAGCCGGCGCCATTCGTTGGCGTGGCATTCGCCCAACCGTGCGCGGTGTGGCCATGAACCCTGTCGATCACCCACACGGTGGTGGTGAGGGTCGAACGGGCGAGGCCCGTGAGCCCGTCAGCCCATGGGGTACCCCCACCAAGGGCTACAAGACCCGTCGCAACAAGCGCACCACCTCCATGATTGTGACCAGCCGTCACAAGCGGAAATAAGCCCTAAAGGAACCAGCACAGATGTCACGTTCTGCCAAAAAAGGTCCGTTTGTAGACGACCACCTTTTCAAGAAAGTCGAGATTGCGGTCGAGTCCAAAGACAAGCGCCCCATCAAGACTTGGTCCCGTCGGTCCACCATTCTTCCGGAATTCGTGGGCCTGACCATCGCCGTTCACAACGGCCGTCTTCATGTGCCTGTCTACGTGACAGACAACATGGTCGGCCACAAGCTCGGCGAATTCGCCCTGACCCGCACGTTCAAGGGTCATGCCGCCGACAAAAAGGCCAAGAAGTAATCGGCCCCGCGCAGAGACCAGAGGATAAACATGGAAACTTCCGCAAAACTCAGGGGCGTGCGCCTCTCAGCCCAGAAGGGGCGACTCGTGGCCGACCTGATTCGAGGCAAGCCGGTTGAGCAGGCGCTCAACACACTGGCCTTCACCCCCAAAAAGGCGGCGGTGATCGTCAAAAAGGTTCTCGAATCGGCGATTGCCAATGCCGAGCACAACGATGGCGCAGACATCGATGAGCTCAAGGTCACCTCCATCACCGTGGAGCGTGGCACCAAGCTGCGTCGCTTCTCCGCACGAGCCAAGGGCCGTGGCGTTCGGATCGAAAAGCCGACCTGCCACATCTGCATCACCGTCGGTAACTAAGGGCCAGACATGGGTCAAAAAATACATCCCACCGGATTCCGTCTTGTTGTTTCCCGCAACTGGTCGTCACGTTGGTTCGCCAACCCACGCGACTTCAGCAAGATGCTCAATGAAGACATTCAGGTTCGCGATTTCCTCAAGAAGCGCCTCAAGAGCGCCGCTGTGGGCCGCGTGCTCATTGAGCGCCCCGCCAAGAATGCCAAGATCACCATTTTCAGCGCCCGGCCCGGCGTTGTGATTGGAAAGAAGGGCGAAGACATCGAGGCCCTTAAGACCCAGCTCTCCACCATGATGGGCGTGCCCGTGCACGTCAACATTGAAGAGATTCGCAAGCCAGAGGTCGAT
Organism: Bordetella parapertussis; assembly: GCA_945862305.1. Taxonomy (GTDB): domain Bacteria; phylum Pseudomonadota; class Gammaproteobacteria; order Burkholderiales; family Burkholderiaceae_A; genus Hahnella. The sequence goes on from CAMAXF010000001.1 coordinate 4,071, forward strand.
GCGCAGCTCATCGCAGAGAACATCACCCAGCAGCTCGAGAAGCGGATCATGTTCCGCCGCGCCATGAAGCGGGCCATGCAAAACGCCATGCGCCTTGGAGCCCAGGGCATCAAGATCATGAGTTCGGGCCGTTTGAATGGTGCCGAGATCGCCCGAACCGAGTGGTATCGCGAGGGCCGCGTGCCCCTCCACACCCTGCGGGCCGACATCGATTACGGCTTTGCCGAGGCCAACACCACCTACGGCATCATTGGTGTGAAGGTCTGGGTCTACAAGGGCGACACCCTGGGCCGTGCCGATGCGCCGGTCTCTGCAGAGCCCCCGATGGCCGAGCCCAAAGACGAAAAGAAGCCACGTCGGGCGCCTGCGGCTCCCCGCAGGGTCAAGGCCGAGGGCGATGCGCCTGTTGCCGCAGCCCCTGAGGGCGATGCAAAACCAACCGTCAAACGTGTTCGCAAAGTCGCAGCCACACCGGCCGCAGACAAGCCCGCAACCTAAACCAGACAAGCCAGAGGTTCTCTATGTTGCAACCCTCACGCCGGAAGTATCGGAAAGAACAAAAAGGCCGAAACACAGGCCTGGCCACACGTGGCGCGAATGTGTCGTTTGGCGAATTCGGACTCAAGGCTACCGGCCGCGGCCGCCTCACCTCACGCCAGATCGAGGCTGCCCGTCGTGCCATGACCCGTCACATCAAGCGTGGTGGCCGCATCTGGATCCGCATTTTTCCGGACAAGCCCATTTCGCAAAAGCCCGCCGAGGTTCGGATGGGCAACGGCAAGGGCAATGTGGAGTACTACGTGGCCGAGATTCAGCCCGGCAAGGTGCTCTACGAGATGGATGGCGTCGATGAGACGCTGGCCCGTGAAGCGTTTCGCCTGGCTGCTGCCAAGCTGCCCTTGGCCACCACCTTCGTGGTTCGCCAGGTGGGCCGTTAATTCAAGGAATCCGAGACATGAAAGCCTCTGAACTTCGCACCAAGAACGACACCGAGCTCCAACAGGAACTAGAGTCGTTGCTGAGGGCTCACTTCAACCTGCGCATGCAACACGGCACCCAGCAGCTCACCAACACGTCCCAATTGGGTCATGTTCGCCGTGACATTGCCCGTGTGCGCACCCTCCTTCGTCAAAGGACTTCGGCATGACCCAGACCGCATCCCTTACTCGGACCCTGGTGGGCCGAGTCGTCAGCGACAAAATGCAAAAGACTGTCACGGTGCTTGTTGAGCGCCGGATTCAGCACCCCATTTACGGTAAGTTCATGGGCCGCAGCAAGAAATACCACGCCCACGTAGAGCAAGAAGGCATTCAAATGGGCGACACCGTCGAGATCTCCGAAACCCGGCCCATCTCGAAGACCAAGGCCTGGGCAGTGACCAAGCTGATCAGCAAGGCCGTGGTGGTTTAAAGCATTTGTAGGTTATAGTAGAGGGCTGTTCTCGATTGTCTTCCCGTTAACGGGCCCAAAACTATCTGAGCGTGTTTCTGAAGTTGATGTCTGCTCAGACAAGTTGGGAGCAGGTCCTTCCATTTTGTTTTGTATGTTGAACTGAGGAATCAGGAATCATGATTCAGATGCAATCGCGTCTGGACGTCGCCGACAACACCGGCGCCCGTTCGGTCATGTGTATCAAAGTGTTGGGTGGATCCAAGCGCCGCTATGCTGGCATTGGGGACGTCATCAAGGTGTCCATCAAAGACGCAGCCCCCCGTGGCCGCGTGAAGAAGGGCGAGATCTACAACGCCGTGGTGGTTCGAACCGCCAAGGGCGTTCGCCGCCCAGATGGCTCACTCATTCGCTTCGATGGCAACGCCGCCGTGCTGCTCAATGCCAAGCTTGAGCCCATCGGAACACGCATCTTTGGCCCAGTGACCCGTGAACTCCGCAGTGAGCGGTTCATGAAGATCGTGTCCTTGGCCCCTGAAGTGATTTAACAAGAGTAGAGATCAGACCATGAACAAGATTCGCAAAGGCGACGAAGTCATCGTGATCACCGGCCGTGACAAGGGCAAGCGTGGCGTGGTGCTGCGCCGTGTCGACGATCAGCACCTGGTGGTGGAGGGTGTGAACATCGTGAAGAAACACACCAAACCCAATCCCATGAAGGGTCAGCAGGGCGGCATCGTCGACAAGACCATGCCCATCGACCAGTCAAACGTGGCCATCTACAACGCGGCCACCCAGAAGGCTGATCGCGTCCAAATCCAGATTGCCGAGAACGGTGAGAAGCAACGGGTATTTGCCTCCAACAAGGCCGCCGTTCCCACCGCCATCAGCAACGCCTAAGCCTCGCGCACCAAAGGAATCCAAATGTCACGCATGCAAGAAATCTATCGCGACAAGGTGGCCCCGGAGCTCATGACCAAGTTCGGCTACAAGAGCGCCATGGAGGTGCCGCGCCTCTCGAAGATCACCCTCAACATGGGTGTCGGAGAGGCCATCGCCGATAAGAAAGTCATCGAGAACGCCGTCTCTGACCTCACCAAGATCGCGGGTCAAAAGCCCGTGGTGACCAAGGCCCGCAAGGCGATTGCTGGCTTCAAAATCCGTGAGGGTTACCCCATTGGCTGCATGGTCACCCTCCGTGGCAACCGCATGTACGAGTTCCTCGACCGGTTTGTCACTATTGCACTGCCCCGCGTGCGCGACTTCCGCGGCATCTCCGGAAAGTCTTTCGATGGCCGTGGCAACTACAACATTGGCGTGAAAGAGCAGATCATTTTCCCCGAGATCGAGTACGACAAGGTCGATGCCGTCCGGGGCCTCAACATCAGCGTCACCACCACCGCAAAGACCGACGAAGAGGCCAAGGCACTCCTGTCTGCCTTCCGGTTCCCGTTCAAATCCTGACCTAGGACAGACATGGCAAAGCTCTCCCTCATCAATCGCGAAAAAAAGCGCATGGCCACCGTGAAGAAGTTCGCGGCAAAGCGTGCGGCCCTTCAGGCCATCATCGACGATCAGTCCAAATCAGAAGAAGAGCGTTACGAGGCACGCCTCACGCTCCAGAAACTGCCCCGCAATGCCAGCCCCGTGCGCCTTCGCGCCCGCTGCCAGCTCACGGGACGCCCGCGTGGCACGTTCAAGATGTTTGGCCTTGGCCGCGCCAAGATTCGTGAGGCTGCCTTCCGCGGTGAGATCCCTGGTCTCACCAAGGCCAGCTGGTAACCGTTTGCACAACCAAGTACAGAGTTAAAAAGGGTCTCATCTTATGAGCATGAACGATCCCATCGCCGACATGTTTACCCGCATTCGCAATGCGCAGCGGGTGGAAAAGCGTTCGGTGCAAATGCCGTCCTCCAAGATCAAAGTGGCCATCGCCACTCTCCTGAAGGATGAGGGCTACATCGACGGCTACCAGGTCCGTCAAGAGGGCCCCAAGGCCGACCTCGAGATCAGCCTGAAATACCACGCTGGCCGCCCCGTGATCGAGCGCATTGAGCGCGTCTCACGGCCTGGTCTGCGGGTTTACAAGGGCTGCGAATCCATTCCAAACGTCATGAACGGATTGGGCGTGGCCATCGTGTCCACCTCCAAAGGCCTCATGACCGACCGCAAGGCACGTGCCACCGGCATGGGCGGCGAAGTCATTGGCATCGTGGCGTAAAGGGGGCACGAATCATGTCACGCATCGCAAAGTATCCGGTTGCACTGCCGTCTGGCGTTGAGGCTCAGCTCTCGGCCGAGTCCATCACGGTCAAGGGCCCGTTGGGCGTGCTCACCCAGCCCCTCACGGGCGAGGTCACCATTGCAAATGAGTCTGGCCAGCTGGTCTTCAAGGTCGTCAACGACTCTCGTCATGCCAAGGCCATGAGCGGAACCCTCCGGGCCCTGGTGGCCAACATGGTCCACGGCGTGTCCAAGGGTTTTGAGAAAAAGCTCAGCCTCATCGGCGTGGGCTACAAGGCTGCAGCCCAGGGCAAGTCGCTCAACCTGGCCCTTGGCTTCTCGCACCCCGTCGACTACGCCCTGCCTGAGGGCATCAAGGCCGAGACGCCAACACCCACGGAAATTGTCATCAAGGGCATCGACAAGCAGCGGGTGGGTCAGGTGGCTGCCGAGGTGCGCGCCTTCCGTCCGCCCGAGCCTTACAAGGGCAAGGGTGTTCGCTACATCGACGAAGTCGTTCAGATCAAAGAAACCAAGAAGAAATAACGTCGAGTCATCGACTCAGGAACCGCATCCATGGATAAGAACCAATCAAGACTTCGCAGGGCACGGCAGGCACGGGCCAAGATCCACGAACTCCGCGTGCATCGGCTCTCCGTGCATCGCACGAATCTTCACATCTACGCGGCCATCACCGACCCGACCGGCGAGAGAGTGCTGGTCTCGGCCTCCACCGTCGAGGCCGAGGTGCGTGCGCAGCTGGCCTCCCAGACAGGCAAGGGCGGCAATGTGGCCGCGGCTGTGCTGGTCGGCAAGCGCGTGGCCGAGAAGGCCAAGGCCGCTGGCATCTCATCGGTCGCATTCGATCGCGCGGGCTTCCGTTATCACGGACGCGTGAAGGCATTGGCAGACGCAGCCCGCGAGGGCGGGTTGCAGTTCTAAGCGGACACAAAGGACACAAGACATGGCAAAAATGCAGGCACGGGTCAACACCGAAGAGCGCGATGACGGCCTTCGCGAGAAGATGATCGCCGTCAACCGCGTGAGCAAGACCGTCAAGGGCGGGCGCATCCTCGGCTTTGCTGCGCTCACCGTGGTGGGCGACGGCGACGGCAGCATCGGCATGGGCAAGGGAAAGTCCCGTGAGGTGCCGGTGGCCGTTCAGAAGGCCATGGACGAGGCCCGCCGCAAACTGCTGCGTGTGCCCCTGAAGGGCGGCACCTTTCACCACGCCGTCATGGGCAAGCATGGCGCCTCCACCGTGCTCATCTCACCAGCCCCCAAGGGCACGGGCATCATCGCAGGCGGCCCCATGCGGGCCATCTTCGAGGTCATGGGCGTGAGCGACGTGGTGGCCAAGAGCCTTGGCTCGAGCAACCCCTACAACATGGTTCGCGCCACCCTCAATGGCCTCAAGCAGATGCACACGCCGGCCGATGTGGCCAACAAGCGCGGCCTGTCCATTGAACAGATCCTGAACTAAGGGACGCAAGATGAACAAACCCACTCTGACTGTGAAGCTGGTGCGCAGCCCTGCAGGCACCCGGTCCGATCACCGTGCAACGGTGTTGGGCCTGGGCTTGAAGAAGATGCATCAGACCCGCGTCCTTGAAGACACGCCCGCTGTGCGCGGCATGGTCAACAAGGTCTCCTACATGGTTCAAATCATTTAAGGCTCGTCATGAAAGACTCCATGCGACTCAACACGATCGCGCCGGCTGAAGGTGCGACACATGCCAAGAAGCGGGTTGGCCGGGGCATTGGCTCGGGCCTTGGAAAAACCGCAGGCCGCGGCCACAAGGGCCAGAAGTCTCGCTCCGGTGGATTCCACAAGGTTGGCTTCGAGGGTGGTCAGATGCCCATGCATCGTCGCCTTCCCAAGCGTGGATTTACTGCACCCTTCGGGCGTTTCACCGAAGAGGTGCGTCTGTCTGAAATTCAGAAGCTTCCCATCGACCAGATCGACCTCCTCGCACTCAAGCAGGCAGGGGTTGTCTCTGAGCTCGCACGCCATGCCAAGGTCATTCTGTCGGGCTCCATCAGCCGCAAGGTGAGCCTGACCGGTCTGGGCGTGACGGCCGGTGCCAAGGCTGCCATCGAGGCGGCTGGTGGTTCGGTCACCCTGCCGGTGGCTGCCGAGAAGGTCCGCAAGCTGCCGCCGAAGAACAAGGCGGCCTAAGGCCTAAAAGCCACGAGACCCAAAGACTCTAATGCTGCCCAAAGCCGATAAATTCGCCGACCTGCGCAAGCGCCTGATTTTTCTGGTGCTGGCCCTGGTCGTCTATCGCCTTGGTGCGCATATTCCGGTTCCGGGAATCGATCCAGAAGAACTGGCCAAGCTCTTTCAGTCTCAGGCTGGCGGCATTCTCGGCCTCTTCAATATGTTCTCTGGCGGTGCGCTCTCACGCTTCACCGTCTTCGCCCTCGGGATCATGCCGTACATCTCGGCCTCGATCATCATGCAGCTCATGTCCGTGGTCTCACCCACGCTCGAGGCCCTCAAGAAAGAGGGCGAGGCCGGCCGCCGCAAGATCACCCAGTACACGCGCTACGGCACGGTGGTGCTTGCTATTGTGCAGGCCATCGGCATTTCCGTGGCATTGGAATCACAGCCGGGACTGGTCATCGATCCAAGCCTCATGTTTCGTTTCACCACCGTGGTCTCGCTTGTGACCGGTACCATGTTCCTCATGTGGCTGGGCGAGCAGATTACCGAGCGTGGCCTGGGCAATGGCATCTCTATCATCATCTTCGCGGGCATTGTGGCGGGCCTACCTGGTGCCCTGGCCGGCTTGTTTGAACTGGTTCGCACCGGTTCCATGAGCGCCCTGGCCATGCTCTTCATCATCGTCCTGGTGGTGCTGGTCACAGCCTTTGTGGTCTTTGTGGAGCGCGGCCAGCGTCGCATTCTGGTGAACTATGCCAAGCGCCAGGTGGGCAACAAGATTTATCAGGGTCAGACCTCTCATCTGCCGCTCAAGCTGAACATGGCCGGCGTGATTCCGCCCATCTTTGCCTCGAGCATCATTCTGTTCCCAGCTACGCTCACCTCGTGGTTTAGTGGGGGCCCCGATGGCGGCATGCGTTGGCTCTCCGACTTTGCAGCATCCTTGTCGCCAGGCCAACCGCTCTACATCGGCCTCTACGCCAGCGCCATCATCTTCTTCTGCTTCTTCTACACGGCCTTGGTCTTCAACAGCAAAGATACGGCCGACAACCTGAAAAAGAGTGGAGCCCTCATTCCAGGCATCCGCCCGGGCGACCAGACCGCTCGTTACATCGACAAGATCCTCATGCGTCTGACCCTTGTTGGCGCCATCTACATCACGCTGGTCTGCCTGCTGCCCGAGTTCTTGGTGCTCCAGTACAACGTGCCGTTCTATTTTGGCGGCACCTCACTGCTGATCATCGTGGTGGTCACCATGGACTTCATGGCCCAACTTCAGTCGTATGTGATGTCTCAGCAGTACGAGAGTCTCATGAAGAAGGCCAACTTCAGAGGGATGGGTCAGTAATGGCAAAAGACGATGCCATCCAGATGCAGGGTGAGATTGTGGAGAACCTCCCCAATGCCACCTTCCGCGTCAAACTCGAAAATGGCCATGTGGTGTTGGGGCACATCTCCGGGAAGATGCGCATGCATTACATCCGCATTCTTCCAGGAGACAAGGTCACCGTTGAACTGACACCTTACGATTTATCCCGAGCCCGAATCGTTTTTAGAGCGAAGTAAAAGAGGAATCATCATGAAAGTTCTTGCATCCGTCCGGCGCATCTGCCGCAACTGCAAAATCATCAAGCGGCACGGCGTCGTGCGTGTGATCTGCACGGACCCGCGTCATAAGCAGCGCCAAGGTTAAGGAGGAAGTCCCACATGGCCCGTATCGCCGGAATTAACATTCCCAGCCATCAGCACACAGAGATTGGCCTCACCGCCATCTACGGTGTTGGCCGCCCTCGCGCACGCCTGATCTGTCAGGCCGCGGGTGTCACGCCCACGAAGAAGGTCAAAGACCTCACCGATGATGAACTCGATCGGCTGCGCACCGAGATCGGCAAGTTCACCACCGAGGGTGACCTGCGTCGCGAAATCTCTATGTCGATCAAGCGCCTGATGGACCTTGGCTGCTACCGTGGCCTGCGCCATCGCAAGGGCCTGCCGGTCCGTGGTCAACGAACCCGTACCAATGCCCGTACCCGCAAAGGTCCGCGCAAAGGCAGCATCACCCTCAAGAAATAAGTAGGAGAAAGACATGGCCAAAGCAGGGCAATCTGCCAATCAGCGCACCCGCAAGAAAGTTCGCAAGAATGTGACCGACGCGGTCGCGCACATTCATGCGTCTTTTAACAACACCATCATCACGATCACCGACCGTCAGGGCAACACCCTCTCATGGGCCACCTCTGGCGGCGCTGGCTTCAAGGGAAGTCGCAAGAGCACGCCCTTTGCTGCCCAGGTGGCGGCCGAGGCGGCCGGCCGTGTGGCATTGGAGTGTGGTGTGAAGAATGTGGAAGTTCGGATCAAGGGCCCCGGTCCTGGTCGTGAATCCACCGTCCGGGCGCTCAATTCGCTCGGCATGCGCGTGACCCAGATCTCCGACGTGACACCGGTGCCTCACAACGGCTGCCGGCCGCCCAAGCGTCGCCGTATCTAAGTCACATTCACCAGTAAGCCCACCGTCTGGCTTGGTCAGACATTCCAAGGCCGATGACCTCGGCCTTGGCTTTCGAAAAAGGAAATCGAAGTGGCACGTTATGTTGGTCCTCGTTGTAAATTATCTCGCCGTGAAGGCACCGACCTTGGCCTCAAGAGCGCCCGTCGGTCCCTTGACTCCAAGTGCAAACAAGACAGCAAGCCTGGTCAGCATGGGCGCACTTCGGGTGCCCGCACGTCCGACTATGGCAAGCAGCTGCGTGAGAAGCAGAAGGTCAAGCGCATCTACGGCATGCTGGAGCGCCAGTTTCGCCGTTACTTCGCCATGGCCTCCCTCAAAAAAGGAAACACGGGTGAGAGCCTGCTGAAACTCTTGGAGTCGCGGCTCGACAACGTGGTCTATCGAATGGGCTTTGGCTCGACCCGGGCCGAGGCTCGTCAGCTGGTCAGTCACAAGGCCATTCTGCTCAATGGAAAGCCCTGCAACATCCCTTCGGCGCAGGTGAGGCCGAACGATGTCATCTCCATCGTGGAGAAGTCCCGTGGCCAGGCTCGCATTGCCTCCTCACTGGAGCTCGCGGAGCAGAACGGCTTTCCGGGATGGGTGACGGTAGACACCAAGAAAATGGAAGGGGTCTTTAAGCAGGCGCCCGACCGCGCCGACATCTCAGCCGAGATCAACGAGAGCCTGATCGTTGAGCTCTACTCCCGCTAATCGATTCGATTGACAAGGAACCACATGCTGAACGCTTTTCTCAAGCCCCGCATCATTGAAGTCGAGCCCATGGGCGGCCACACTGCCAAGATCGTCATGGAGCCGTTTGAACGCGGCTTCGGACACACCCTCGGCAACGCCCTTCGTCGCGTTCTGCTCTCCTCCATGGAGGGCTATGCTGCCACCGAAGTTCAGATCGCTGGTGTTGTGCACGAGTACTCCACCATTGAGGGCGTTCAGGAAGATGTCGTCGATGTTCTCCTGAACCTCAAGGGCGTCGTCTTTCGTCTCGAGGGCCGTGCAGACGTGCTGTTGTCGCTGCGCAAGCAGGGCCCCGGCGTGGTCACGGCGGCCGACTTCGACCTTCCCCACGATGTCACCATCCTGAATCCCGATCACGTCATTGCAAACCTCTCCGACGACGTTCGCCTGGAGCTTCAGGCGCGGGTAGAAAAGGGCCGTGGCTATGTGCCGGGCACGCTGCGCGACATTGGCGATGAGTCCACGCGCTCCATTGGCCGCATCGTCCTCGACGCCTCCTTCTCACCGGTTCGCCGCGTGAGCTATGCCGTGGAGAGCGCCCGTGTGGAGCAGCGGACAGACCTCGACCGACTCGTCATCGAGGTGGAGACCAACGGTGTGATCGACCCTGAAGATGCCGTGCGTCAGTCCGCCCGAATTCTCGTCGAGCAGCTCTCGGTCTTTGCAGCCCTCGAGGGTGGTGAGCCTACCGCCGAGGCCAGCCGATCTGCCCAGGTCGACCCAATGCTCATGCGCCCTGTCGACGATCTCGAGCTCACCGTGCGGTCTGCGAACTGTCTGAAGGCTGAGAGTATCTATTACATCGGCGACCTGATCCAGCGCACCGAGAACGAGCTCTTAAAGACACCGAACCTCGGCCGCAAGTCGCTCAATGAAATCAAAGAGGTGCTTGCCTCACGCGGCCTGACCCTCGGCATGAAACTCGAGAACTGGCCACCGGCCGGCATCGAACGCTAAACACGAAGGAGAAACGTCATGCGTCACCGTCACGGCCTGCGCAAGCTCAATCGCACCTCGAGCCATCGATCTGCGATGTTCCGCAACATGGCCAATGCCTTGCTGCGGCATGAGGCCATCAAGACCACCCTGCCCAAGGCCAAAGAGCTGCGCAAGGTGGTGGAGCCCCTGATCACCATCAGCAAGAATCCCAGCCTGGCCAACAAGCGGCTGGCATTCAATCGGCTGCGTGATCGCGAGATCGTGGTCAAGCTCTTCGAGGAAATTGGCCCGCGTTATGCCAGCCGTCCGGGAGGCTATTGCCGCATCCTGAAGTGGGGCTTTCGTCAGGGCGACAACGCGCCCATGGCCCTGATGGAGCTGGTGGATCGTCCCGAGGCTGGCGAGGTTGTCGAGGCCAACTAAGGCCTGCCGGTCTTAAGGCGTTGTCTTCCCGAGAGGCTCGGCGCCGCCGCGCCTCTCGGAACCCTCAGCGGCCCGCAAGCCACTGGGCTGCATCCAGGGCAGAATAAGTCAGCACGCCATCTGCGCCTGCACGCTTAAAGCACATCAAGGCCTCCATCACGGTGGCCTCTTCATCGAGCCAGCCATTGTCGGCCGCTGCCTTCAGCATGGCGTACTCCCCGCTCACCTGGTAGGCAAACGTGGGCATCCCAAAGCTCGATTTGATTCGGTAGACCACGTCTAAATAAGGCATGCCGGGCTTGACCATGACCATGTCCGCGCCCTCGGAGATATCGAGTGCCACCTCTCGGTGGGCCTCTGCGCCGTTGGCGGGATCCATCTGGTAGGTCTTCTTGTTCGAGCCGCCCAGGCTGGCCGCCGAACCCACAGCCTCGCGGAATGGGCCATAGAAGCTCGAGGCGTATTTCGCCGCATAGGACATGATCCGGGTGTGGATGAGGCCCTGGGCCTCCAGGGCCGCTCGAATGGCGCCAATGCGACCGTCCATCATGTCGGAGGGCGCCACCACGTCCACGCCGGCCTGGGCCTGCATCACGGCCTGCTGGCAAAGAATGGCCACGGTCTCGTCGTTCAGAATGCGACCCTTGTCGTCGATCACGCCATCCTGGCCATGGCTGGTGTAAGGGTCGAGGGCCACATCGGTCATGACCCCAAGGTCTGGACAGGCTGCCTTGATGGCGCGAACCGCCCGGGGCACGAGGCCCTCTGGGTTTAAGGCCTCGCGGCCGGAAGGGTCCTTCAGACCCGCATCGATCACCGGAAACAGTGCCAACAAAGGAATGCCGAGCGCATGCGCCCTCTCGGCCGTTTTCACGAGCAGGTCGATACTCTGTCGGTGCACGCCCGGCATGGAGGCGACCGTCTCGGACCTGCCCTGGCCATCAAGCACAAAGACGGGGTAGATCAGGTCTTTCACACTGAGTCGATTCTCTTGCACCAACTGGCGAGACCAGTCGTCGCGGCGGTTGCGGCGGGGGCGGCCCAGCGGGTAGGGCGCGAGGACGGACGCATGCTTGGTCATCGGGTGGGCTCCTGGTTGGGGGTGACGGGGGCCGATGCGGCGGCCAATGCAGGGGGCGTGAGGCCGAGCCAGTCGGTGATTCGCTCGAGCACGGGCTCACGACCGGTGCGCTTGAGGCCCGAGAAGGTGGAGGCGGTGAGGCCACCACCCCAGCGAGGGCCAGCATTCTGAATTTGGGTCAGGGCAGCCTGCAAGGCCTTGGTCTGCTCTTGACGGTTGAGCTTGTCGGCCTTGGTGAGCAGCACATGCACGGGCAGTCCCCGTGGGCCGAACCAGTCGAGCATTTGCTGGTCGAGTGGGCCCAGCGCGTGGCGAATATCGCTCACGAGGATAAGCCCAACCAGATTGGGCCGGCTCTCGAGATACCGGCTCAACTCGGCCTTCCAGCGGCGCTGGGTCTGGGCATCGACCTTGGCGTAACCGTAGCCCGGAAGGTCTACGAGGCGTCCCACGTCCTGCTCAAGGCAGGACAGGGCAAAGAGGTTGATTAGCCGTGTGCGGCCCGGCGTTTTGCTCGCAAAGGCAAGCTTGCGGCGTTGGCACAGCACATTCAGCGCCGTGGACTTTCCTGCATTGCTGCGCCCGGCAATGGCAATCTCGGGTGTGCCGCCCCCCGGAAGTTCGGATACCTTGGCGGCGCTCTGCAAGAAGGAGACCTCTGCGAGCAGGCGTGCCAGGCTAGGCCCATCGGCTGTCGAAGCTGAGTTCGACTGGCCTGGGTCCGATGGGGTTCCCTGGCGGGAAATAGGGCCGTGAGGCAGAGTGGTCAAGCCTTGCAATCGGGTCGGATGTTCTAAACTAAGGGATTATTACAACCCTCACCATCCTTGGAGTTTGACATGTCTAGCATTCGTACCCGCAGCCTTCTTAGGGCCCTTCCGTTTGTTGCTGCCTCGGGCCTCGCGAGTGTGGCCATGGCGGCTGGCCCCTCGACTGCACCGAAGGCCGACATCACCAAGGGCCAGGCCGTTGCCGCTGCCGTATGTGCCGCCTGCCATGCTGTCGATGGCAACAGCGTCACACCGGCCAATCCCATCCTGGCTGCCCAGCATGCCGGCTACATATCGAAGCAGCTCCACAACTTCAAGGTGAAGCCAGGTGCCCAGAAGGCCGAGCGAGAGAACGCCATCATGGCGGGCTTTGCAGCCACCCTCTCCGATGAAGACATCCGGAACGTGGCGGCCTTCTATGCAGCCCAGCCCATCAAGCCCAGCTATGCGCAGAACAAGGAACTCCTGCCACTGGGCCGCAGCGTCTACCTCGGTGGTGTGCCGCAGCGCGGCATTCCCGCCTGTGTGGGCTGCCACGCACCCACTGGTGCAGGCATCCCTGCCCAGTATCCCCGTCTCTCTGGCCAGCATGCCGAGTACACAAAGTCCCAGCTGGTGGCCTTCCGTTCGGGCCAGCGCGCCAACAGTGTCCAAATGATGACCATCGCGTCGCAGCTGTCCGATCGTGAGATAGAGGCCGTTTCTGTCTACGTCGCCGGACTCCGTTAACCCCCCAGTCGTCTCCGAGGAGGCGCTTGACCAAGAGGCACTGGCCTCTCGGACCCAGGGCCTTCAACTCCAATCGGGGTCCGCCTGGTTCAGGGGCCTGGTGGAGCTGATGAGCTCCATGCGGTTTGCCATTTCGGCGCTCACCATCGTGTGCATCGCAAGCGCGATCGGCACGATCGTGACCCAAAACTCTCCACCCATCAATTACGTCAATCAGTTTGGCGCCTTCTGGGCGGAGGTCTTCTCCAAGCTCGACCTCTTTCGGGTCTACAACGCGCCCTGGTTCTTGCTGGTGATGGTGCTCATGCTGGCCTCCACCAGCCTGTGCGTCACCCGCAACACACCCAAGATGATCAAGGAGGCCCGGGCCTGGCGCATGCATGTTCGCGAGTCTGCATTCGCAGCCTTCCGTCAACGCTTTGCCTTGCCAGCCCAGCCCAAGGCGCAGGCTGATGCCCAGGTGTCGCGCGTCTCGGATTGGCTCAAGCAGCGGGGCTACCAAGTGCGGCAGCCGGCCGAATCCGTCGCGGGCATGCCCGTGCTGGTGGCCAAGAAGGGCGGTGCAGGGCGGCTCGGCTACATTGCAGCCCACCTGTCAATTGTGGTGATTTCCTTGGGCGGGCTGCTCGACAGTGAGGTGCCCACGCGCATGATGGCCTGGTGGTGGGACAAGGCCCCGGTCGAGCTCGCTTCGGTCACCAATGAGACCGTGCCTGCCTCGTCCAAACTGCCCCAGTCCACTCCAACCTACCGGGCCAACCTGCTCATCCCCGAGGGTGAGCGTTCAGACCTCGCGGTGATCAATCAGCCCAAGGGAGCCTTCCTGCTCGACCTGCCCTTTGAACTGGAGCTCAAGGCCTTCCGGGTGGAGTACTACTCCACCGGCATGCCCAAGCTCTTTGCCAGTGACGTGATACTGCGAGACAAGAACACGGGTGAGACCAAGACCACGACCATCGAGGTCAACAAGCCCCTCATCCACGACGGCATTGCCATTTATCAGTCGAGCTTTGATGACGGTGGCTCGGCCCTCAAGCTGGCAGCCCACCCACTCAAGGGCCCATCTCGAAAGCCCCTGGACATCGACCTGCGTGTGGGTCAGTCCATTCCTTTGAGGGGTGGTGACGAGACCATGGGCCTGGAGATCAATGGCTTCAAACCCATCAACGTCGAGAGCCTGTCCGACGGGCCGGGTCGCACCGATGCCTTCCAAGAGCACGTGGCCTCGGTGCTCTCGCCAGCGGTTAACCCCGAGAAGAATGCGAGCCTTCAGAACGTGGGCCCAAGCTTCAATTACAAGCTGCGCGACGCTGCCGGACAGGCCCGTGAATACCACAGTTACATGCTGCCCTTTGAGCTCGATGGCAATCGGGTCTTTCTCACCGGCATGCGGGAGTCTCCCGATCAGTCCTTCCGCTACCTGCGCATCCCAGCCGACCAGGACGACTCCCTGCAGGAGTTCCTGCGAATTCGGGCTGCCATGGACGATCCCGCGGCTCGGCTGGCTGCAGCCCAGGCCTTTGCCCGGGGTGCCGCCCCGGGAAACCTGCAGGATGCACTCACCCAGAGCGCCATTCGGGCCCTGGATGCACTGGCCGAAGGTGGCCTGATCAACCTGGCAGCCATCATGGAACAGACGGTGCCCGAGGCCGAGCGGGAACAGGCGGCCGACGTGGTGGTTCGCATGCTGAGTGGTGCCTTCTGGGAGCTTTGGCAGTCCGCTCGGCAGCGGGATGGTTTGGCACGACTGCCCTCGGAGGAGCCCCATCAAACCTACGCACAGCGAGCACTGACTGCCTACAGCGACGCCAAGCTCTTGGAGTCTCCCCTGCTGGTCACCATGGTTGACTTCCAAGAGGTCAAGGCCTCGGTCTTCCAGGTCACCCGGTCACCAGGCCAGTCCACGGTCTACCTCGGCTGCCTCTTGCTGGTCTTGGGCATCTTCGCCATGCTCTATGTGCAGGAGCGGCGTGTCTGGGTTTGGATGCGCCCCGAGGGTGACGGCCAGGGTCTGCGGGTGGCGGCCTCGTCCCCTCGCCAATCCCTGGATTTCGAACGAGAATTCAAGGCCCTTGAGTCTGTCTTAGGGGAACCGTCTAAAGGAAAAACACCATGAACACATCGGTGATGCAAGACCTCTCCGCGGCCGAACTCACCCCGGTGGGTGGGGGGCGGCTCAATTGGCTCGACGCTGCCTTTACCGTGCTGCTGCTCGCCGGTGCAGCCTATGCCTCCCAGCAGTACGGCAACTTCATGGACACCTATGAAAAGGTGATCCTCTGGGCTTGCGTGCCCAGCATCGTCTTCCTAGGCTGGCTGTGGCCAGCCATGCGTCCGTATCTTTTGGGCTGTGCGACCCTGGCCTTGCTTGGCATCTCAGCGTACGGCTCAGACATGGCACGGGCCGAGACCAGCTTTGTGCTCAAGTATTTCCTGAGCTCCCAAACCGCCATCCTGTGGATGTCGGCCTTGTTTGTGCTGGGCTGCGGCTTCTATTGGTTGGGCGTGCTGAGTCGGGGTGCCACGGCCCTCTGGGCCGGTTCGGTACTCACCTGGTCGGCCTGTGTCATGGGCTTTGTGGGGATGCTGGTGCGCTGGTACGAGTCTTACCTCATTTCGCCAGATGTGGGCCACATTCCGGTGAGCAACCTCTACGAGGTCTTCGTGCTGTTTGCGGTCATGACAGCCCTCTTCTACCTGTTCTATGAGCAGCGCTATCGCAACCGCAGCATGGGTGCGTTTGTGTCTCTCGTGATCGTCGCCGCCGTGGTCTTCTTGCTCTGGTACACGGCCACCCGTTCGGCCCACGAGATCCAACCCCTGGTGCCTGCGCTGCAGTCCTGGTGGATGAAGATTCATGTGCCCGCAAACTTTGTGGGTTACGGCACCTTCTCCATTGCGGCCATGGTCGCCTTTGCCTACCTCATCAAGGTGAATGCGGCCGCCACCAACTGGAAGGCGCTGGCACCGCTTTTCATCCTGGGCGTGCTCCTCTGCCTGGAGCCCCTGGCCTTCAGCCGCTCCGGATTCTCTGATTTCTGGGCAGTCTATTTTGGCGGGTCGATTGTCTTTGTGGGTGGCGTCATGGTCATGCGGCATCGGATTGCAGAGGCCTTGCCCTCACTCGAGGTGCTCGACGATGTCATGTACCGGGCCATTGCCATCGGCTTTGCCTTCTTCACCGTGGCCACGATCCTGGGCGCACTCTGGGCGGCTGAAGCCTGGGGCACTTACTGGCAGTGGGACCCCAAAGAAACCTGGGCGCTGATTGTCTGGTTGAACTACGCGGCCTGGCTGCACCTGCGACTCATGAAGGGGCTGCGCGGAACATTCGCGGCCTACTGGTCCCTTGTGGGTCTGCTCATCACCGGCTTTGCATTCCTGGGCGTGAACATGTTCTTGTCTGGGCTGCATTCGTATGGTGCGCTCTAAGGCCACGCGCGCCCTGCGAGGCGAGGCCCTCGAGCCTTTCATCACACCGCAGTGGGCCTGGGCCCGCAGACAATTCATTGCAGCGGGCCTGCTGGCCGGTGCTGGCCTTGGCCATGGCCTGCCGGCGAGCGCCTCGGCGGCCAAGCCGCCGCCCCTGCCCGGCAAGGCGGCGGGGCCCGTCATCCTCGAGAAACTCACCCCCTGGGACGACGTCACCAGCTACAACAATTTCTACGAGTTCGGCACTGGGAAGTCCGACCCTGCTCGGCACGCCCCAAAGCGGCTCCAGACGAGCCCATGGGCCATCGAGGTGGGTGGTCTTGTGGCCAAGCCCCAGACCATCGGCATCGAAGACCTGCTCAAGTTGGCACCCATGGAGGAGCGCACCTACCGGATGCGCTGTGTCGAGGGCTGGTCGATGGTGATTCCATGGGTGGGCTACAGCCTGTCTGCACTCATTCGGCGGGTTCAGCCCCTGGGCTCGGCCAAGTATGTCGCCTTCACCACCCTGGCCGACCCGAAGATGATGCCGGGCCTGCGCTCTCCCGTGCTCGACTGGCCTTATGTCGAAGGCCTGCGGCTTGATGAGGCCCAGCATCCGCTCACGCTGCTCTCCTTTGGCCTCTACGGACACCAGCTCACCGCACAGAACGGCGCACCGGTTCGGCTCGTGGTGCCCTGGAAGTACGGCTTCAAGAGCAGCAAGTCGATCGTTCGCATTCAGTTCCAGGAGCGCGAGCCGCTCACCAGTTGGTCTGCGGCGGCACCCCAGGAATATGGCTTCTACTCAAATGTGAACCCGGCCGTGCCGCATCGCAGGTGGTCTCAGGCCACCGAACGTCGCATTGGAGAAGACGGCATTCTGAGCGCCCGTCGTCCAACCTTGCCGTTCAACGGGTATGCAGAGCAGGTGGCCTCGCTCTATGCTGGGATGGACCTCCGCCGTTTCTATTAACCCGCTCTACCTGAGCCTTTGGTCCTGGGCTGCGGGGCCATTGCTTGAACTCTCGGCGCGCCTGCTGCTCGATAGCCTGGGTGCCAATCCTCAGGAGGAAATTCTGCGGGGCCTTGGTCGACAGACCCTGGTGCTGCTCTGGCTGGTGCTGCTCGTGCCGGTGCTTCAGCGCACCCTCTGGCCGGGGGCGCTGATGGCCCGGCGCATGCTGGGCCTCTGGGCCTTCTTTTACGCAGGCGTTCATCTCTTGGCCTATGCCCAGTTTGAGCACGACCTGGTCTGGCCCGCACTCGCGGTCGATGCCTTCCAGCGGCCGTTTGTGACGGTGGGCCTTCTGGCGCTCCTGCTGATGCTGCCCTTGGCCTTGACCTCCAATCGATGGAGCATGCTCAGGCTCGGCAAGGACTGGAAGTTTTTGCACCGACTGGTCTGGCCCGTGGTGGGCCTGGCCCTCGTGCATTACGTGCTGCACAAGGCGGGCAAGAACGACTTCCTCGAACCAGCGCTTGCGGCGCTGGCCCTGGTGTTCATTCTGCTGCTTAGACGGGTTCGCCTCGGATCAAATCGTCGAGACGCTCGCGGGCCCGTATGACCTGGACCTCGCCGGCCTCCTCGATGAGCACCTCTGCGGGCCTCGGCCGGCTGTTGTAGTTCGAGGCCATCGAAGACCCGTAAGCACCTGCCGAGGCCAGCACGAGCAGGTCGCCTCGGACCAGCGCCAGGGCCCGGTCTCTTGCCAGCCAGTCGCCACTCTCGCAGACCGGCCCCACCACATCCCACTGCAGGGTGGGGGCGTCTGCATGGCTCGAGACAGGGAAGACCTCGTGCCAGGCCTCATAGAGTGCCGGCCGCATGAGGTCGTTCATGCCCGCATCGATGATGGCGAAGTTCTTGGACGCACCGGGCTTGAGAAAGCAGACCTGTGTGAGCAGCACGCCGGCCTGGCCAACAATGGCACGGCCAAACTCGAAGACCAGCCTGGGCACGGGCTGCTGGCGCCCCTTGGACCAGCGGGCCACACAGGCCTTGACGGCCTCAAGCAGGTCTGTGGCCGAGGGTGGCGACTCGTCGTGGTAACGAATGCCCAGGCCACCGCCAAGGTCGATGTGCGCAATCTGAATGCCTTCCGCAGCCAGGGTGTCCACGAAGGCCAGCACCCGCTCCGTGGCCTCCAGGAAGGGAGGAAGAGAGGTGATCTGCGAGCCAATGTGGCAATCGACGCCATGAATCTCAAGGCCCGGCAGGGCGTTGGCAAGCCGGTAGGCGTCGAGGGCCTCTTCGATGGGCACGCCGAACTTGTTCTCTTTGAGGCCAGTGGAAATGTAAGGGTGTGTCTTGGGGTCGATGTCGGGATTGACCCGAATGGAGATGGGCGCGCGCTGCCCGCTTGCACTGGCCACGGCCGACAACTGGTGAAGCTCATCGATGCTCTCGACATTGATGCAGCCCACGCCCGCGCGAAGTGCCTCGGCGAGTTCTTGGTCGCGCTTGCCCACACCCGAGAAGACACAATGGCTCGCCTGCCCGCCTGCCTTGAGCACTCGAAACAGCTCACCCTCGGAGACGATGTCAAAGCCTGCACCTTCCTTTGCCAGCAGTTTGAGAATGCCGAGGGTGGGGTTGGCCTTGACGGCATAACAGACCGACAGCGGCTGTTCAGCCGAGGCCGCAGCGGCAAAGGCGCGATACGCCTGCCGGATGGCTCTGGCGCTGTAGACATAGAGGGGGGTGCCGTGGGCCTGCGCCAGGCTGGAGAGGCGCACGCCCTCGCAGTGCAACTGGCCATCGGCATCACGACCGAAGGCGTCCGGCAGAATGCTGGACTCGAGGATCACGGGGTGGTGCTGGCAGGGCCCGCCGGGGCGGCTGGCGCCGGATACTGCGGGGTGGGCATGACCAGGGGGCCCTTCTGCCCGCAGCCCACGGTGGCCACCACCAGGCAAAATCCGATGGCGCGAAGGGTTGGTTGCAGCGCGCGGGGAGGGCAGCGGTTAGTCTTCTTGCACATGAACGAAACCATCTCTTGAGTATGAACGAATCCGATTATCTTCAGAAAATAGAAGCAGCCTTCCGCTGGCTGGAAGACACCGTGGATCGATGGAATTCAGAACACGACCTTGCCCTCGAGTGCCATCGCAGCGGACCAGTTCTGGAGGTGGAATTGGAGTCGGGCCAGTCCATCATCGTGAATGCACAGGCCCCCACGCAACAACTCTGGCTGGCCTCCAAGCAGGGCGCACACCATTTTGTTTGGCGCGACGACCACTGGGAGGACACGCGCGGACACGGCGAATTCAAGGCCGTCAGCCTCTCCCATGCGCGGGCCCTCACAGGACTCGACTTCAGCTGATTCAGTTGCCGCTGGGAGGGCTTGCCGGGGCCAACGGGTCTTGCGCCGCCTCTCCCACCGCAAAGCCGAGCGATTCCACGCCAACACCTGGCAGGTTGCCGCTGGTGTAGTACTCGTTGCCAATTCGAATCACACCGGCAGGAACGGGCCGGGGCCGCTGCGGAATGCGCTTGCTGGTTTCGGACACGAACGAGACCCAGACCGGCAGGGCGAGTCCTCCACCGGTCTCTCGCTCGCCGAGGGAGCGCGGCTGGTCGTAGCCAATCCAGGCCACGGCCGCGAACTGGCTGTGATAGCCCGCAAACCATGCATCCTGCGCGTCGTTGGTGGTACCGGTTTTACCCGCTAGATCCGTTCGACCCAGCGATAGCGCCTTGCGGGCCGTTCCGGACCGAACGACCTCTTGCAGCAGGCTGTGTGTGATGAAGGCATAGCGTTCGTCGATGATGCGGGGCGCATCTCCCCCGGCCCTGGCGGGCTCATTGCGGGAGAGCAGGTTGCCGTGCTCGTCGATGACGCGGTCGATGAAGTAGGGCGTCACCCGATAGCCGCCATTGGCAAAGGCCGCATAGCCGGTGGCCATTTGCATGGGGGTGACGGCGCCCGCACCGAGGGCCAGTGTGAGGTAGGGCGGGTTCTTGGAGGATTCAAAGCCAAAGCGGCTGAGGTAGTTCTGGCCGGCCCGAGGCCCAATGGCGTGAAGCAGTCGGATCGAGACCATGTTCTTGGATTTGGCCAGGGCCTGACGAAGCGTGATGGCGCCGTCGTACTGGCCGTCGTAGTTCTTGGGGTTCCACTCCTCGCCACCGGTGATGCCTGGATCGAAGGTGACCAGGGCGTCGTTGATGAGGGTGGTGCCGGAGAAGCCTCGCTCCAGGGCGGCCGCGTAAATAAACGGCTTGAGGGTGGAGCCGGGTTGGCGGTAGGCCTGGGTCACGTGGTTGAACTTGCTGCGGCGAAAGTCAAAGCCACCCACCAAGGCTCGCACCGCGCCGGTGTCGTTCTGAAGGGCCACGAAGGCGCCTTCCACCAAGGGCACCTGGGTGAGCTCCCATTCGCCGTTGGCCATGAGCGCAATGCGAACAATGGCGCCCCGGTTGATCTTTAAGTTTGCAGGCGCATTGGGCTCGAGCCCCTTGGCAGCAAACTTGAGGCCCTCGGCGCCAACGACGAACTCGCGGCCCCGCGCGCGCATGACACGAACCTCCTGGGCCAGCGTGCTGGTGACCACCGCCGTGAAGAGCCCATCGCTGTCCGGGCGGTCGGCCAGTGCATCCTCCACGGCATCCTCAATCTCTTCGGCCCGGCTGGCCGGAAGCTCGATGCGGCCTTCCGGCCCTCGCCAGCCCTGACGGCGGTCGAAATCGATCAGTGCACTGCGCAGGGCTGCGTGGGCCGCACGCTGCTCATCGGCCCGGATGGTGGTGAAGACCGTGAGGCCTCGGCTGTAGGTGCCCTCCTGAAACTCGCTGTAGAGCTGCTGACGAACCATCTCCGCCAGATAGGCCGCGTTGATGCTGTAGTCGTCGCTGCGCCCGATCACACGCAGCTGCTCCTTCATGGCCTTGACGAATTGGCCATCGCTGATCATGTCGAGCTTGCGCATGCGCCCGAGGATGTATTCCTGCCGCGCCTTGGCCCGGCGCGGATTGACCACGGGGTTGAAGGCCGATGGTGCCTTGGGAAGACCCGCGAGCATGGCCGCCTCGGCGATGGTGAGCCGCTGAATGGGCTTTCCAAAGTAAATCTGCGCGGCCGATGCAAAGCCATAGGCCCGGCGGCCCAGGAAGATCTGGTTGATGTAGAGCTCGAGAATCTGAGATTTGGTGAGCTGCTGCTCGATCTTCAGGGCGAGCAGGACCTCGTAAATCTTGCGCAAGAAGGTTTTGTCGGAGGACAAGTAAAAGTTGCGCGCCACCTGCATGGTGATGGTGCTCGCACCCTGGGCCTTGCTGGCAGACATGAGGTTGGCGCCGGCCGACCGGAAGATGCCCTGGATGTCGATGCCGCTGTGCTCGAAGAAGCGGTCGTCCTCGGCGGCCAAGATGGCATCAATGAGGGAGCGGGGCACCTCGTTGAAGCGCACCACGCTTCGCCGTTCTTCACCGAACTCCCCAATGAGCACACCGTCGGCTGTCATGACCCGCAAGGGCAGCTTCGGGCGGTAGTCTGACAGGGCCAGGACCTCGGGCAGCCGGGGCGTGGCCATGGCCCAGACAAGCCCCACCAGCCCAACCAGGGCGACGAGACCGAAGAAGCCCACGGCGAGGGCTTTAAGAAGCAGGCGCATACAGCCCAAGTGTATCGCCTGATAGACTCAGAACCCGAAGATGGACGCACATCGAAACATCGTTCTCATCGGCTTGATGGGCGCGGGCAAGACGACCGTGGGTCGGCGACTCTCGCAGCGAATCGGACGAGCCATGGTGGACACAGACCAAGAGATCGAGCAGCGATGCGGCACCTCGGTGGCCGTCATCTTTGAGGTGGAGGGCGAGGAGGGTTTCCGGCGGCGCGAGTCCAAGGTGGTCGACGAGATCATGGCCCGACGAGACCTCATCGTGACCACTGGGGGTGGTGCCCCGATGGCCCCCGAAAACCAACAGGCCCTCTCCAAAGGCTTTGTGATTTACCTGGAGGCCGATCCCCGGCTGCTCTGGACGCGCCTGAAGACCGATCAATCCCGCCCCCTGCTCACCCAGGCCGACGATCCCCGCGCCAAAATCGAGGAACTGCACGCCCTGCGCGACCCGATCTACCGTGGCCTTGCAGACCACGTGGTCTCGAGCACCAAAGGCTCCTTGGCCCAGGTGCTCGGCCAGATCGAGGCCCGGCTCGTGGCCGAGGGCCTGGCTGCACCCTCCGAAAAGGACGCGACATGAACAAAGAGACCTCCCAGCGCATCTCCGCGACCACCGTGCCGGGCCTCATGGCCACGGTGAATGTGTCCTTGGGTGATCGCAGCTATCCCATCTGGATTGGTGAGGGGCTTCTCGGCCAGGGCAGCCTGTGGCGCTCGGTCGTGGCCGGCCGACAGGTGGCTGTGGTCACCAACGACACCGTGGGCCCGCTGTACGCGGAGCGCCTGTTGGCAACCCTTCGACAGGAGGGCATGGAGCCCATCCTCATCACACTTCCGGACGGTGAGGTCCACAAGACCATGGCGGTGCTGGGCACGGTCTTCGACGCCATGATGGAGCACCGGATGGAGCGGGGCGCCACTGTGGTGGCCTTGGGCGGCGGTGTGGTGGGCGACATGGCGGGCTTTGCCGCGGCCTGCTACCAGCGAGGCGTGGCCTTCGTGCAGGTGCCCACCACCCTGCTCTCTCAGGTGGATTCCTCTGTGGGCGGCAAGACCGGGGTGAATCATCCCTTGGGCAAGAACATGATCGGGGCCTTCTACCAGCCGCAGGCTGTGTTCATCGACATGACCGTGCTGCAGACCCTTCCTGAGCGGGAACTCTCAGCGGGCCTGGCCGAGATCATCAAGTACGGCGCAAGCCTGGACCGTGCCTTCTTTGAGTGGCTCGAGGCGCAGATGCCCGCCCTGCGGGCCCGGGCACCCGAAGCCTTGGCCCATGCGATCGAGCGGTCGTGTCAGATCAAGGCCCTGGTGGTGGCACAGGATGAGCGTGAGTCGTCTGGCCGTCGTGCCATTCTGAATTTCGGTCACACCTTTGGCCATGCCATTGAGGCCGGCATGGGCTATGGCCAATGGCTTCATGGCGAGGCCGTGGGCTGTGGCATGGTCATGGCGGCCTGTCTGTCCGAGCAGTTGGGCCAATTGGCCGTGGCCGACCGAGACCGCATTCGGCGCCTGGTGGCAGCCGCTGGCCTGCCCGTGGTGCCCCCGGATTGGTCGAGCGAGGCCTATCTGGCGTGGATGTCCCACGACAAAAAAGCGGCGGCCGGTCAGGTGCGCTACATCGTGCTCAAGGGGCTTGGCGATGCCGCCCTTCAGCCGGTGCCCTCGCCGGTGGTTGCGCAGGCCATCGCGCAGAGCCAGCAGCTCGCCGCCTAGGGAACTGGCGTGGCACGGCGCCCTCGTCAGGTGGTGGCCGGACGCTGTTACCACCTGGCCCAGTCGGGCCACGGGGACGCCTCTTTTTGTCTGGATGCGGAGGACCGAGAGGCCTACGAGCAGATTTTCTTTGAGGCCGCCTTGGGCCTGGGTCTCTTTGTGCATGGCTGGGCGGTGGTGGGCCGTGAGGCCCACTGGCTGGTCACGCCACAACGGCCCCGCGCCATGGCCGATGTTGTCCAGCAGGTGGGCCGGCGCTACGTGCGGCGGTTCAATGCCCGGTGGCGACGCTCCGGGACGCCCTGGGCAGGGCGGTATCGAAGCTACTGGGTGGATCCATCGGCCCATGGGGTCGACGCCCTGGTCTGGATGGCCTGGCAGTCTGTGCGGGCGGGTCTCTGCGGAGACCCACTGGACTGGCCATGGTCGAGTGCAGCCCTGCTCGCAGGCCAGCAGCCCCCAGCCCGATTCGTGAACATCAAGCCGGTGGAGGGCTACTGGGCCCTTGGCAACACGCCTTTTGAGCGGGAGGCGGCATTTATGCGGCTGCTGCGAGAGCCTTTGTCGCCTGCGGTGCTCGACGGGGTGGCCCGTGGCCTGTCGATGGGCTGGCCGCTCCTGGGCCAAGAGGCCTGGGCCCGGCTGCCAACCGAGGAGCGCGAGGCTTGGGTGGTGCGGCCGCGTGGCCGCCCTGCGGGCCAGGCCTTGCTGGATCCGAGCTCGGCGGATATTGATGTGTCCCTAATTTAACGGCCTGCGTTATCGGTGCCACCTTTTATTTGCTCTGACCCTAATTAAAATCCAGCCTCGAAGGGGTTTATAGGCCCTTTTTCTTTGCGCCCTACGGTCCGGCACTGGATAATTGCCCCCTCAAATTCATTACGTTCGGGAGCACCCCATGGTTTCAGCCGGCCTCTACAACCCCGCACATGAGCACGACGCCTGTGGTGTGGGCTTTGTGGCCCACATCAAGGGCCAGAAGTCACACAGCATCGTTGAGCAGGGGCTCTTGATTCTCAAGAACCTCGATCACCGAGGCGCGGTGGGCGCAGATGCCCTCATGGGCGATGGCGCCGGCATCCTGATTCAAATTCCCGATGCCTATCTGCGCGAGGAGATGCAGAAAGAGGGTGTCACCCTGCCACCACCGGGCGAGTATGGGGTTGGCATGGTCTTCCTTCCGAAGGAGCATGCCTCCCGCCTGGCCTGTGAGCGAGCCCTGGAGCGGGCGGTGGCGGCCGAGGGCCAGGTGGTGCTGGGCTGGCGCGATGTGCCCACCGATGCCGACATGCCCATGTCACCCAGGGTGCGCGCCAAAGAGCCCTTGATTCGTCAGATTTTCATTGGCCGAGGTGCCGATGTCGTGGTGCAGGACGCCCTGGAGCGCAAGCTCTACGTGATTCGTAAGACAGCCTCCAGCGCCATTCAATCGCTGCAGCTCCAGCACGGCCAGGAGTACTACGTGCCCTCGATGTCGAGCCGCACGATTGTCTACAAAGGCCTGCTGCTGGCCGACCAGGTCGGCATCTATTACAAAGATTTGGCCGACCCACGCTGCCAGTCGGCCCTGGCCCTGGTGCATCAGCGTTTCTCCACCAACACCTTCCCCGAGTGGCCGCTGGCTCACCCCTACCGCATGGTTGCTCACAACGGGGAGATCAACACGGTCAAGGGGAACTACAACTGGATGCGCGCCCGCGAGGGCGTGATGGCCTCTCCTGTGTTGGGTGCCGACCTTCCAAAGCTCTACCCCATTAGTTTTCCAGGCCAGTCCGATACCGCCACCTTCGACAACTGCCTGGAGCTTTTGGTCGCAGCCGGCTATCCGCTGGCCCACGCAGTCATGATGATGATTCCAGAGCCATGGGAACAGCACACCACCATGGATGAAGGTCGCCGAGCGTTTTACGAATACCACGCGGCCATGATGGAGCCCTGGGATGGCCCTGCCTCCATTGTGTTCACCGATGGTCGGCAGATCGGTGCAACCCTCGACCGCAACGGCCTGCGGCCCTCGCGCTACTGCATCACCGACGACGATCTCGTGATCATGGCCTCAGAGTCGGGCGTGCTGCCCGTGCCCGAGAGCAAGATCGTTCGCAAATGGCGCCTGCAGCCCGGCAAGATGTTTCTCATCGACCTCGATCAGGGCCGCATGATCCACGACGAGGAGCTCAAGGCCAGCCTCTCGAAGTCACGGCCCTACAAGCAATGGATTGACAACGTTCGGGTGGAGCTCCATGCGCTGGCGCCCGAGGTGGGCAATGCGCCCGAGGACCATGCCGTCTCGCTCATCGACCGACAGCAGGCCTTTGGCTACAGCCAGGAAGACCTCAAGTTCTTGATGGCACCGATGGCCCAGGCCGGTGAAGAGGCTGTGGGCTCCATGGGCAACGACTCACCGCTGGCGGTGCTGTCTGATCGCAACAAGCCCCTTTACAACTACTTCAAGCAGCTCTTTGCCCAGGTCACGAATCCACCGATCGACCCGATTCGTGAGGCGATTGTCATGTCGCTCAACTCCTTCATCGGGCCAAAGCCCAACCTGCTCGACATCAACCAGGTCAATCCGCCGCTGCGGCTCGAGGTGAGTCAGCCCATCCTCGACTTCGCCGCCATGCGCAGGCTCCGCGACATTGAGCAGCACACCCGCGGAAAGTTTCGCAGCCAGGTCATCGACATCACCTACCCAGTGGCCTGGGGCAAGGAGGGTGTGGAAGCCCGCCTGGCCACGCTCTGCGCCGAGGCCATGGAGGCCATCACCGCAGGTGCCAACATTCTCATCATCAGCGACCGTGCGGTCGGCCCCACACGGGTGGCCATTCCTGCGCTCTTGGCCCTGTCGGCCATTCACCAGCATCTCGTGCGTGAGGGCCGTCGCACCTCCGCTGGCCTGGTGGTGGAAACGGGCTCGGCCCGCGAGGTCCATCACTTTGCAGTGCTTGCAGGCTATGGCGCAGAGGCAGTCCACCCGTATCTGGCCATGGAGACCATCGTGGACATCCATGCCGAGCTCTCGGGCGACCTGAGTGCCGACAAGGCCATCGCCAACTACATCAAGGCCATCGGCAAAGGTCTGGCCAAGGTCATGTCCAAGATGGGCATCTCCACCTACATGTCCTACTGCGGCGCCCAGATCTTCGAGGCCATCGGCATCAACACGGTCACGATCGACCGCTACTTCACGGGCACCCCGACCACGGTGGAAGGCATTGGCATCTTCGAGATGGCCGAAGAGGCCATCCGGACCCACCAGGCGGCCTTTGGCGCCGACCCGCTCTTGGCCAGCATGCTCGACACGGGCGGCGAGTATGCCTGGCGTGTGCGGGGTGAGGCCCACATGTGGACACCCGATGCCATTGCCAAGCTGCAGCATGCGTCGCGTTCGGGCAACTTCTCCTCTTACAAGGAGTACGCCCAGATCATCAACGATCAGAGCCGTCGCCACATGACCCTGCGTGGGCTCTTCGAGTTTCGCGTCGACCCCAACAAGGCCATTGCGCTCGAGGAGGTGGAGCCTGCAGCAGAGATCGTCAAGCGCTTTGCAACGGGTGCCATGTCCTTGGGCTCTATCTCAACGGAGGCTCATTCCACGCTGGCCGTGGCGATGAACCGAATCGGTGGAAAGTCCAACACGGGCGAGGGCGGGGAGGACAAGCGCCGCTACCGTGAAGAATTAAAGGGCATCCGAATCAAGGCGGGCACAACCCTCTCAGACGTTCTGGGTGCAGCCCAGATCGAATCAGACTACCCCCTCGAGGAGGGCGACAGCCTGCGCTCGAAGATCAAGCAGGTGGCCTCTGGCCGCTTTGGGGTGACCACGGAGTACCTGGTCTCGGCCGATCAGGTCCAGATCAAGATGGCCCAGGGGGCCAAGCCCGGTGAGGGCGGCCAGCTTCCCGGTGGCAAGGTCTCGGAGTACATCGGAACCCTTCGCCACTCGGTGCCAGGTGTGGGCCTCATCTCGCCACCGCCCCACCACGACATCTATTCCATCGAAGACCTGGCCCAACTCATTCACGACCTCAAGAATGTGGCCACCCAGGCCGACATCTCGGTCAAGCTGGTCTCGGAGGTGGGGGTTGGCACGGTGGCCGCGGGCGTGGCCAAGGCCAAGGCAGACCACCTGGTCATTGCCGGCCACGATGGTGGAACAGGCGCCTCGCCGTTGTCCTCGATCAAGCATGCAGGGTCTCCCTGGGAGATTGGCCTGTCCGAAACCCAGCAGACTCTTGTCCTCAACGGGCTGCGCGATCGCATTCGGGTTCAGGCCGATGGCCAGATGAAGACGGGCCGCGATGTTGTCATTGCCGCCCTGCTGGGGGCTGATGAAATGGGCTTTGCCACGGCACCGCTGGTGGTTGAGGGCTGCATCATGATGCGCAAGTGCCACCTCAACACCTGTCCGGTGGGCGTGGCCACCCAAGACCCAGTGCTTCGCAAGCGCTTCCAGGGAAAGCCTGAGCACGTGGTGAACTACTTCTTCTTCGTGGCCGAGGAGGTGCGGCAGATCATGGCCCAGCTGGGCATTGCCCGCTTCGAGGATTTGGTGGGCCGCGTGGACCTGCTCGACACCCGCAAGGGCATTGAGCACTGGAAGGCCAAGGGCCTCGACTTCGCCCGCCTGTTCGCGGTGCCCGAGGGTGCCGACGAGAACAGCCGTCGCCACCTGGCTCGTCAAGACCATGGCCTCGAGAAGGCCCTCGATCAAGTCCTCATCACGAAGTCGCGTGCAGCCATTGAACGCGGTGAGAAGGTGCATTTCATCGAGCAGGCCCGCAACGTGAACCGTACCGTGGGCGCGATGCTCTCGGGCGAGCTCATCCGTCGGCATCCCGATGGCCTGCCAGACGACACCATTCACATCCAGCTCGAGGGTGTGGGCGGCCAATCCTTCGGAGCCTTCTTGGCCAAGGGCATCACCCTCTATCTCATTGGTGATGCCAACGACTACACCGGCAAGGGCCTCTCGGGTGGCCGCATCGTGGTGCGGCCGTCCATTGAATTCCGAGGCGTTGCCCACGAGAACATCGTGGTCGGAAACACCGTGCTCTATGGCGCTACATCCGGCGAGGCCTTCTTCCGTGGCGTGGCAGGCGAGCGTTTTGCAGTTCGGCTCTCGGGGGCCACGGCAGTGGTCGAGGGCACCGGCGACCATGGCTGCGAATACATGACCGGCGGCACCGTGGCGGTGCTGGGCCAGACGGGCCGCAACTTTGCGGCGGGCATGTCGGGCGGCATTGCCTATGTCTTCGATGAAGACGGCACCTTTGCAAGCCGCTGCAACATGGCCATGGTGCAGCTCGAGCCTGTGCTCTCGGATGCAGATCAGAAGAAGACCATCGACCCGGCCATTTGGCACCGAGGCATGACCGATGAGCAGCAGCTGCGTCGTCTTCTCGAGGACCACCTGCGCTGGACGGGGAGTGCCCGGGCCCGAGACATCCTCGATGACTGGCCCAAGGCAAGGGCCCGTTTCGTGAAGGTCTTCCCCGCGGAGTACAAGCGAGCCTTGGCTGAAATTCATGCCCGTCAGGCTGCAGCGACATCCTCACAACAGCCGGTTGGCGTCTGAACCACCCACAAGGACACATCATGGGAAAAGCAACAGGATTCTTAGAACTCGAGCGAATCGAAGAGGGCTATGAGGCCCCCACGAGCCGGCTCAAGCACTACAAAGAGTTTGTCATTGGCCTGGCACCCGAGCAGGCCAGCGCACAGGCGGCGCGCTGCATGGACTGCGGCATTCCGTTTTGCAACAACGGCTGCCCGGTCAACAACATCATTCCCGACTTCAACGACCTGGTCTATCGGCACCAGTGGCAGGCTGCTCTGGAGGTGCTGCACTCGACCAACAACTTCCCAGAGTTCACCGGTCGCATCTGCCCAGCACCCTGCGAGGCCGCCTGCACCCTGAACTACAACGACGACGCAGTGGGCATCAAGTCGATTGAGCACGCGATCATCGATCGCGGCTGGGCCGAGGGCTGGGTGGTGCCCCGACCAGCGGCCCAGAAGACAGGCCGTCGAGTGGCCGTGGTGGGCTCCGGGCCGGCCGGCCTGGCCGCTGCCCAGCAGCTCGCGCGGGTGGGCCACGATGTGGTGGTGCTGGAGAAGAACGATCGCATTGGCGGGCTGCTCCGCTATGGCATTCCCGACTTCAAAATGGAGAAGCTCCACATCGATCGGCGGGTCGCACAGATGGAGGCCGAGGGTGTGGTCTTCCGAACCAGCGTGCTGGTGGCCGACCTTCCCCAGGACACCAAGGTCACCAACTGGGCCAAAGAAACCATCTCGCCCAAGGCCCTGCTCGAGGAATTCGATGCAGTGGTGCTGGCCGGCGGTGCCGAGCAGCCCCGCGACCTTCCCGTGCCTGGCCGTGAGCTCGACGGCGTGCACTTCGCCATGGAGTTTCTGCCGATGCAGAACAAGGTCAATGCGGGCGACCCATTGCCGAAACAGATTCGTGCAGATGGCAAGCATGTGATTGTCATCGGCGGGGGTGACACTGGCTCTGACTGCGTGGGCACCAGCAATCGGCATGGCGCCAAGAGCGTGACCCAGTTCGAGCTCATGCCCATGCCCCCCGAGCACGAGAACAAGGCGCTGGTTTGGCCCTACTGGCCCACCAAGCTGCGCACCTCGTCGAGCCATCAGGAGGGCTGCGAGCGGGCCTTCGCCACCGCCACCAAATCATTCATTGGTGAAAACGGCCGTGTGGTGGGCCTGCAGGCCTGTGAGGTGGCCTGGAAGGACGGAAAAATGCAGGAGGTGCCCGGCACCGAGCGGGTGCTTCCGGCCGACCTCGTGCTGCTGGCCATGGGCTTTGTCTCTCCCGTGGGTTCGATCTTGGAGGCCTTTGGCGTGGATCAGGACGCCCGCGGCAATGCCAAGGCGGCCACCGAGGGTGAGAAGGCCTATGTGACGGGCGTGCCCAAGGTTTTTGCAGCAGGCGACATGCGCCGGGGTCAGTCTCTGGTGGTCTGGGCCATTCGAGAAGGCCGTCAGGCCGCCCGGGCTGTGGATGAATTCCTCATGGGCCGCTCCGACCTCCCCCGCTAGGCGGGGCTGCTGCGCGGCGCATCGGCAGATGGGTCGCGCACGATGGTTTCAATCTCGATGCTGCCGGTCATGAGGCGGTGGATGGGACACTTGTTGGCGATCTCAATGAGCCGGTCGTGCTGCTCGGCCGTGAGATCGCCCGTGACCTCGATGGCACGGCGCACTTGATATCGAACCTGTCCGTCCTCCGACTTGGTCTCGGCCAGTCGTTCCACCTCACATCGGATGCGGTCAACCTTCCAGTCGGCCTTGCGTCGCAGGTAGAGTTCAAGCGTGAGCACGGTGCAGGCCGCCAGCGACGAATCCAGCAGGTCGTGCGGGTCGGGTGCGGCGTCGTGTGAGCCATAGGTGGTGGGCACATCGGATGCCCAGGTGTGGCGTCCGTTGCTCAGGGTCGTGATGCAGCCGGTGTCCCGGTGGAGGTGTGCAGAGATGGTGGTCATCGCATGAGATTAGCAAACTCGATTTGGATGCTTCTGGCTTTTGCCTTCGGATGGTCTGTGCCGGCTGTGGGCAGTGTGGATGAGCGTCTTTTGGCAGCGCTGCGTGAGCCCGGCGTGGTCATTCTCATGCGCCATGCCCAGACCGAGCCCGGTTTTGGAGACCCGCCCTCCTTTCGAGTGGACGACTGCAGCACCCAGCGCAATCTCTCCCGTGAGGGCCTGGTCCAGTCGGAGCGGTTCGGACGGTGGATGCAGTCGCAGGGCTTGCGTCCCACCCGTGTGCGGTCCAGTCAATGGTGCCGCTGCCTGGACACCGCGCGGGCTGCCTTCGGCCCTCGGGTGCGGGTGGAGCCATGGACAGCGCTCAACTCATTCTTCCAGGGCCATGGCAATCGGGATGCCCAACTGGCCGAGGCCCGAGCCGTTGCTGCCCAGATGCAAACCGGCCTCGAGGTCTGGGTGACCCATCAGGTCGTGATCTCGGCCCTCACGGGCAGTTCGGTGTCGATGGGAGAGTTCGTGGTGGCCAGGCCAGGCGCCAATGGCCAGCTGGTGGTGCTAGGCCGCGGACTGGTGGACTGACGCCGACTTGAAGAGGCGGGCCAGGTAGTGGCCCGTCTTGCTCTCCGGGTGGGCTGCGATGTCCTCGGGCGTGCCCTGGGCCATGACCTGTCCACCGTCCATGCCCCCGTCGGGCCCAAGGTCGATGACCCAGTCTGCAACCTTGATGACATCGAGGTTGTGCTCGATGATCACCACGGTGTTGCCAGCATCGCGCAATTGCCCGAGCAACTTCAGCAGCAGTGCGGTGTCGTGGAAGTGAAGGCCGGTGGTGGGTTCGTCGAGCAGGTAGAGGGTCTTGCCCGTCTCTCGCTTGCTCAACTCGCAGGCAAGCTTGATGCGCTGGGCCTCGCCACCCGAGAGTGATGTCGCACTCTGGCCCAGTTGCAGATAGCCCAGGCCCACCTCGGCCAGGGTGTCGAGCCGTCGGGCCACGGCCGGAATGGCCGCGAAGAACTGCCGCGCCTCTTCAATCGTGAGGCCCAGCACCTCGGCAATGGTCTTGCCCCGGTAGCGGACGTCTAGTGTTTCGCGGTTGTATCGGCTGCCGCGGCAGACATCGCAGGGCACGAAGAGGTCCGGCAGGAAGTGCATTTCCACCTTCACAAGTCCATCGCCCTGGCAGGCCTCGCAGCGGCCGCCTTTGACATTGAAGGAGAAACGGCCGCTGTCGTAGCCGCGCTCGCGGGCCGTGGCCGAGCCTGCAAAGAGTTCTCGAATGGGGGTGAAGAGGCCGGTGTAGGTCGCTGGATTGCTCCGGGGGGTTCGACCAATCGGACTCTGGTCGACACAGACCAGGCGCTCGACATGCTCCAGGCCTTCAACGGCATCTACCGGCGCGGGCTGGGCCCGGGCGCCATTGATGGTCTGGGCGGCCGCGAGTGCCAGAGTCTCGTTGATGAGGGTGGACTTTCCGCTGCCCGAGACGCCGGTGACACAGACCATGAGCCCGATGGGAATGCCCACGTGCACATTGCGAAGGTTGTGGCCTCGTGCACCTCGAATCCGAATGGCCCGCTCACCCGGTGGCTTGCGGTGTCGGGGCAGGTCAATTCCTCGGCGGCCTGCGAGGTAGTCGCCGGTGAGCGAGCCCGCCGTGGCCATGATCTCCTTGGGGCTGCCTTGGGCCACAATTGCGCCGCCATGCACCCCGGCACCGGGCCCCATGTCCACCACCATGTCGGCTGCACGGATGGCGTCCTCGTCGTGTTCGACCACGACCACGGAATTCCCCAGCGACTGGAGTCGGCGAAGAGTGGCCAGGAGCCGATCGTTGTCGCGCTGGTGAAGTCCGATGGACGGTTCATCCAAGACATAGAGCACACCACTGAGCCCCGCACCAATTTGGCTGGCCAGCCGAATGCGTTGAGACTCTCCGCCAGAGAGCGTGGAGGCGCCTCGGTCGAGGCTGAGATAGGAGAGCCCGACATCGATTAGAAAAGAGAGCCTTGACTGGATTTCGCCCAGGAGTCGCTCGCCCACGGCGGCATGCACACCCTTGAGCTCGAGACCGCCCAGGCTGCCGTGCACCGCCTGCAGTGGCATGGCCAGTAGGCTGGGCAGGTCGGTGTCATGGCCTGGCTCGCCCACACGCACGGCCCGGGCCTCGGCCCGAAGCCGACTCCCTCCACAGGCACTGCAGGTCTGGGTCTTGCGCAACTTCGAGAGTTCTTCTCGGACGGCCGCGTTGTCGGTCTCCAACCATCGACGTGCAAGGTTGGGAAGAATGCCCTCAAAGGGCTCCTGCTTCACCACACTTCGGCCACGGTCCAGTGGGTAGCGCAGGGCCAGGCTGCGCTCCCCAGACCCATGCAGCAGGAGGTCTTGGACCTTGGGCGGCAGGGATTCATACGGGGCGTCGAGGTCAATGCCCTCTTGTTCGGCAAGGCTCTGCAGAATGGACCAGGCAAAGGCATTGCGCTGGTCCCAGCCCGCAATGGCCCCAGAGGCGAGCGACAGGTGCGGGAATTGCACAATTCGCTCGGGATCGAAGCAGGTCTCTTCGCCCAGGCCGTCACAGGTGGGGCAGGCCCCCGCTGGGGAATTGAACGAGAACAGGTTCGGCTCCAATGGCCCCGGGGTGTGGCCACAGTCTGGGCAGGCCAGGTGTGGCGAGAGGCGAAGCCGTTCAGTGGCCTCGGTGTCTGTGGGAGGCTCACAGATGGCCAGGGCCTGGTCGCGGCCCAGCCGCATGGCGGTCTCCAACGATTCGCTCAGCCGCTCCCGACTGGTGGGCTTGACCTTGAGCCGGTCGACCACCACCCAGAGGCTGATGGGCAGGTGGCTCGGCCAGGCAGGCATGGCATCCAAGACATGGTCCTCGATGGGGCCGTCTCCCACCTGCACCTGCACCCGAACAAAGCCTTGGGCACGAAGGCCATCGATGACCGGGTGCAGGTCGCCGGCCTGTTGCGTTTGAATGGGGGCCAGCAGGCTGACCTTGGTCTCTGCGGGCTGCTCGAGCAGTTGGTCCACCATTTGGGTCAAGGTCTGGGCGGCCAGTCGTCTCGAGGGGTGCTGAGGGCAGCACGGCGTACCGGCCCTGGCGAACAGGAGGCGAAGGTAGTCGGCGATTTCCGTCACGGTGCCCACGGTGGACCGAGGGTTGTGGTTGTTGGCCTTTTGCTCGATGGCAATGGCCGGTGAGAGTCCCTCGATGAGGTCGACATCGGGGCGTTCCATCAGTTGCAGGAACTGCCGGGCATACGGGGAGAGCGATTCCACGTAGCGACGCTGGCCCTCCGCATAGAGGGTGTCAAAGGCCAGCGATGATTTGCCAGACCCAGACACCCCTGTGATCACCACGAAGGCGTCTCGGGGAATGTCGAGGTCGATGCCCTTGAGGTTGTGGGTTCGGGCACCTCTGACGCGAATGAAGCGACTGTCTGTCATGGGGCGTGCCAAAAGGTCAATCAACTACTATAGCGAACGATGTCTGTTCAAGCCGATGCACCCCTTGCGCTAACCCCAGCAGAGCGTCGGGCCAGCCTGTCCCTCTCAAGCGTGATTGGCCTGCGCATGCTGGGTCTCTTTCTCATGCTGCCCGTCATGGCCATTGGTGCGCGTGACCTCCCGGGTGGGACAGACCCGACCCTCGTGGGACTGGCCTTGGGTGTCTATGGGCTCACCCAGGCGGCCCTTCAGATTCCATTTGGCATGGCCTCCGACCGATTTGGCCGCAAGCCGGTGATCATTTTTGGGCTGCTGGTCTTTGCCGCAGGAAGCCTCCTGGCAGCTGTGGCCCCCACGATTGAGGCCTTGGTGGTGGCCCGAGCCATTCAGGGTGCTGGTGCGGTCTCTGCGGCAGTGAGCGCCTTTCTGGCGGACCTCACCCGTGACGAGGTTCGGGCCCGGGCCATGGCGATGGTCGGCGGCGCGATTGGCCTGTCCTTTGCGATCTCTCTGGTGCTGGCACCCGTGGTCTTTGGGCACTTCGGCCTGTCGGGGCTCTTCCTGCTCACGGCTTCTCTTGCTGGGGCAGCCTGTCTGGTGGTCTGGCGCATTCCGCCTGCGGCCAAGGCGGGTTCCGCCCTGGGCGAGCCGGGTCTACGAGTGGCCGACCTGCTGCGGCTGGGGCAGCTCAACCGCCTGCATGTGGGCATTTTTTCGATGATGGCGGTTCAGACCGCCATGTTTGTGGCCATTCCGCTGGGCCTCGACAGTCAGGGCTTGCCCCTGGCCGACCACTGGATGGTCTATCTGCCGCTGCTCCTGTTGTCCTTCGCGGCAATGGTTCCGATTGTCTTCTGGGCTGAGCGCAAGGGTCGTTTTCGGTTTGCCTTCTTGCTGGGCATCGGGGTGCTCATGACGGCCATGGGTGTCTTCCTGGGGGCGGGTGCCGTGTGGCACTGGTTCCTTGCCATTTGGGTGTTCATGGTGGGCTTTAATTTGCTGGAGGCCCTGCTGCCGTCCTGGGTGTCTCGTGTGGCGCCCCAGCAGTCTCGTGGCATGGCCTTGGGCCTCTACACAACCGCCCAGTCATTGGGCTTGTTTGTGGGTGGCGCCATGGGGGGCTGGGTGGCCGGCCGGCACGGGGTCGCCGGCATCTTCATGGTCTGCCTCTTGATCTTGTTATTCTGGCTCGTGGTCGCCCTGGGTCTCAGAGAGATCGGGTCGCGTCGGGCCTCGTTCGATCGTCCATCGGCCGTCGGATAGTCGGCCCGCAGCCACCCCGTTAGGGTGGTGGCCCTTTTTTATTTCAAGGAGCATTTGCATGGCATCAGTGAACAAAGTCATTCTCATGGGCAACCTGGGCCGAGACCCAGAGGTCCGTTACTCCCCAGACGGTGGCGCCATTGCCAATGTCTCGATTGCCACGACATCCCGCTACAAGGACAAGTCGAGCGGCGACATGAAGGAGGACACGGAATGGCATCGCGTCGTCTTCTTTGGCCGGCTTGCCGAGATTGCAGGCGAGTACCTGAAGAAGGGTCGGCCGGTGTATGTCGAGGGTCGGCTGCGCACGCGCAAGTGGCAGGATCAGCAAGGCCAAGAGCGTCAGACCACTGAGATCGTGGCCGACCAAATGCAGCTGCTCGGTGGCCGCGAAGGCGGTGGGGGCGGTGGGGGTGGTGGCCAAGGGGCCCCATCGGATGACATGCCCGCGAGCCCCAGTTCGGGCCAAGGCCGCTCGGGCGGCAAGGCCTCTGGATTCGACGACCTCGACGACGACATCCCGTTCTAAGCCGAGTACACTTAGCATCCGGTTCCAAACGCCGCTTTCGCGGCGTTTTTTGTGTTCAAAGATCCTATGTTCAAACGTTATTTCATCACTGGATTGCTGATCTGGCTTCCGATTGGCATCACTGTTTGGGTGCTTGGCTTCATCGTCAACACGCTCGACAGCGTGCTGCCCATCGCCCTGAGTCCCAGGGCCCTCTTTGGGGTGGACATCCCAGGCTTTGGGGTGGTGGCCGTGGCCCTGGTGGTCTTCGTCACTGGCGTGCTGGCGGCGAACCTGTTGGGTCGTCGGGTGGTCGCCCTCTGGGAGGCCCTTCTGGCCCGCATTCCCCTGGTGCGCTCCATTTACTCTTCTGTGAAGCAGGTCAGTGACACCATTCTTGCGCCCAATGGCCAGGCCTTTCGTCAGGCCGTGCTGGTCCAGTACCCGCGCCCCGGCGCCTGGACGATTGCCTTCGTCACGGGTTCGCCCAGCCACGAGGTGGCCTCGCTTCTGCCCCCAGATTGCGTGAGTGTCTATGTGCCGACCACGCCCAACCCCACCTCTGGATTTTTTCTGATGATGCCCAAGGGCGATGTCATCCCCTTGAGCATTCCCGTGGATGCAGCCCTGAAATACGTGGTCTCCATGGGAACCGTGCCGCCGGCTGCGGCCCAGACCAGCGCGCTCCTGCGCCCCACCTCTACGAAGCCCTGATTGCCATGCGGACTCACTACTGCGGAACCCTCGATCTCGACCAACTCGACCAGACCGTCACCCTCTGTGGCTGGGTGCATCGGCGGCGCGACCATGGCGGTGTGATCTTCATCGACCTGCGCGACCGTGACGGCATCGCCCAGGTGGTCTGCGACCCGGACCGCGCCGAGGTCTTTGCCCTGGCAGAGTCGCTTCGAAATGAGTTCTGTGTGCGAATTTCAGGCCTGGTTCGCCGGCGTCCAGAGGGCACGGTCAATGCCAACATGCGCAGTGGCGGCATCGAGGTGCTCTGCCGCGAGCTCGAGATTTTGAATCCGTCTGTCACGCCACCCTTCCAGCTCGATGATGAGCATCTCTCCGAGACCACACGGCTCACCCATCGGGTGCTCGACCTTCGCCGGCCGGTGATGCAGCACAACCTGCGGCTTCGGTACAAGGTGGCCATGGGCGTGCGTCGCTTCCTGGATGCGCAGGGCTTTGTCGACATCGAGACCCCCATGCTCACCAAGTCCACCCCCGAGGGCGCGCGAGATTATCTGGTGCCATCCCGGGTTCATGCGGGCTCGTTCTTTGCCCTGCCGCAGTCGCCCCAACTCTTTAAGCAGCTTCTGATGGTTGCGGGCTTCGACCGCTACTACCAGATCACCAAATGCTTCCGAGACGAAGACCTTCGGGCAGACCGTCAGCCTGAGTTCACCCAGATCGACTGCGAGACCTCCTTCATGACGGAGATCGAGATCCGTAGCCTCTTTGAGTCGATGATTCGCGAGGTCTTCGCCGACAACCTTGATGTGGCCTTGCCCAACCCATTCCCGGTGATGCCCTATGCCGAGGCCATGCAGCGGTTTGGGTCGGACAAGCCCGACCTGCGTGTGTCGCTGGCCTTCACCGAGCTCACCGACGCCATGCGAGATGTCGACTTCAAGGTGTTCTCAGAGCCTGCGAACCTTGCCAACGGCCGTGTGGTGGCCATCCGTGTGCCGGGTGGTGCAGCACTGAGCCGAGGGGACATCGATGCCTTCACCGAGTTCGTGAAGATCTATGGCGCCAAGGGGCTTGCCTGGATCAAGGTCAACGACATTGCCGCCGGTCGAGAGGGCCTGCAGTCCCCGATCACCAAGAACATTCACGACCAGGCCCTGGAGGCCATCCTCACCCGAACAGGCGCCGCCTCGGGTGACATCATTTTCTTCGGTGCCGACAAGGCCAAGGTGGTCAACGATGCCATGGGCGCCTTGCGATTGAAGATTGGCCTGAGCGATTTCGGCCGTGCCCAGGGCCTGTTCACGCCCGGCTGGCAGCCTCTGTGGGTGGTGGACTTCCCCATGTTCGAATTCGACGAGGAGTCTGGCCGATGGTCCGCCGTTCACCATCCCTTCACGGCCCCTCAGGATGGCCATGAAGACCTCCTCGAGTCCGACCCCGGTGCCTGCCTGGCCAAGGCCTACGACATGGTGCTCAACGGCTGGGAGCTGGGTGGTGGCTCCATCCGCATCCACCGAGAAGAGGTGCAGTCCAAGGTCTTCCGGGCCCTGCAGATCGGCGCCGAGGAGGCTGAGCTCAAGTTTGGGTTCCTGCTCGATGCGCTCCGGTACGGTGCGCCGCCGCATGGGGGCCTGGCCTTTGGCCTCGATCGACTCGTCACCCTCATGACCGGTGCGGATTCGATTCGAGACGTCATCGCATTTCCGAAGACCCAGCGGGCCCAGTGCCTGCTCACGCAGGCTCCGTCTGCTGCAGACGAAAAACAAATGCGGGAGCTTCACATCCGGCTTCGCGAGGCGCCCAAAGTCGTCGCATGATCAGCCCCACTGCCATCGGTCACCGCCGCGCCCTGGCGTACGGACCCTTGGCAGTCGTGCTCGGACTCTCCACGGCCTGGCTGGCATCAGAGAATCCGGCCACGTTCACCGGGCCCTGGCCTCTGGCCCTGCTCATTGTTGGATGCCTGCTCGTGGGGCAGTTGCTGGTGCGTCGATATGCGAAGGTCTGGCTTGAAGATGTTCAGAGCTGGCCTCGGCCCGTGCAGATGCTGGGCCGTTTCGGATGGTCGGCCATCATTGTCACGGGCGTCCACGGCATCTTTGCAGCGGGCCCAACGCGTGCCAGCATGGTCTTTGCCCTGGTGCTGGGGGTGGTCATGATGGGCCACCAACTCTTCCTCTCCCAACTCGGTTCACAGGCCACGCGCCAGGCCGCGCTCACGGTCTATGTGGCCAGTTTTCTGTTGGCCTTGGCGGGCTTGTATGGCTGGGTGCCGGTGGCCTCGGTCTGGGCCTCGGTGGCGGCGGTGCCGGCCTTTCATGCCAGACGACTCATGGCCATTGGGGAGTCCTCGGAGGTGGAGGCGGCCCGCATGTTGTCGGCCGCCATTTTTGGATTTGTGCTGATCATGACCTTTGCGGTGGCGCTCACGGCTGTGCTGGCGGCCCGCGGGATGTTGCAGGCATGACGGCCGATCGGCCTTGGAAGGTCCCGGAGTCTGTCTTGGTGGTCATTCACGACCATCAGCACCGAATCCTGTTGCTTGAGCGCGCAGA
Source organism: Bordetella parapertussis (assembly GCA_945862305.1). Lineage (GTDB taxonomy): Bacteria > Pseudomonadota > Gammaproteobacteria > Burkholderiales > Burkholderiaceae_A > Hahnella. Next base: position 43,777 of record CAMAXF010000001.1, read on the forward strand.
TCACCCGGGCTTTTGGCAGTCGGTCACTGGCAGCCTCGATGCGCCCAATGAGCCGGTGTTGGAGGCGGCCCGCAGGGAGGTCTGGGAGGAGACCGGCATCGACTGCCCCACCGATCGCTTCGATGACTGGGGGTTCATCCAGGTCTTTGAGATCTTTGCCCACTGGCGGCACCGATATGCCCCCGGTGTGACACACAACACCGAGCATGTCCTCTCCCTCATGGTGCCGTCGGAACAGCCCGTTCAACTCTCGCCCCGTGAGCACCTGCGGCATCAATGGCTCGACTGGCGGGCCGCAGCCGAGACCTGTTTTTCATGGACCAATGCCGAGGCCATCCGTCAACTGGTGACCCGGCAGTCATGAGGCTTGTCTTTGGGGTCGACTTCAGTTGCGCCCCAACACGCCGAAAGCCCATCACGGTGGCCGCCATGGCCTGGTCTGCTGCGGCCGCCGGTGATGCCGATCGACTCGAACTTCTGGACATGGCGGCCCTGGCCAGTCTCTCGGACTTCTCAGCCTTTCTGGAGCGCCCGGGGCCTTGGCTCGGCGGCTTCGACCTTCCTTTTGGCCAGCCCCGCAGCCTCATTGAGGCGAGCGGCTGGCCCACCGACTGGCCCGACTTTGTCGAATTCTTTGGGCAGCAGCCGCGTGACGCATTGCGAGATCGTTTTCGGCAGTGGTGCCAGGCCCGGCCTGTCGGGCAGAAGTTTGCATGGCGCCGCGTCGACCGGCTGGCCGGCTCCAGCCCGGCCATGCGTTGGACCAATCCGCCAGTGGCCTGGATGATGCAGACGGGCGCACCCCTGCTGCTGGCCGCAGGCCTCTGGTGCCCGGCCCACCAATGGCCCAGGGCGTGTGCCTTGGAAGACCTTCCCACCGATGCACGCATTGCCCTGGAGGCATACCCGGGTCATTTGGCACGGCAGATCACCAAGGCCTCTTACAAGAGCGATACCCCCGCCAAACAAACGGCCGAGCGCCGCCTGCAGCGCGCGGCGATTGTGTCGGCCTTGGCGGAGGATCGGCTTGGCCTGGGCCTGCAGGTCAAGGCCGATGCAGCCTGGTGGTCTGTGCTGGTGGAGGAGGGCAGTGCAGACCTGCTCGATGCCCTGCTCTGTGCCGTGCAGGCCGTGCTGGCCGTGCGCACGCCGGGATTTGGCCTTCCCGACAACCTCGACCCACTCGAGGGCTGGATTGCATCTGTGCCCCCGCCGCCTCACTAGAATGAAAGCCCCATGAGACACCACGCCAACAGCGCCCCGCCGTTCGACCCCGCCCTGGCGGCCCGTTTCCCGCCGCCCCCCACCGCGCCGCAGGGTACGTGGCCGGTGATTCGAACCCTGCTGCCGTATCTGCTGGCCTACCGGATTCGAATCGCGGTGGCCTTGTGCGCGATGCTCCTGGCCAAGGTGGCCAATGTGGGCGTTCCGGTGGTGCTCAAAGAGATCGTCGATGGCCTGGCCAATCCCAGCACGGCCATGCTCGCCCTGCCCGTGGGCCTCATCCTGGGCTATGGCCTGATGCGGCTTGCGGCCACCTTCTTTAATGAACTGCGGGAGGTCGTCTTTGCGCGGGTCACCCAGGGTGCCGTGCGAGACATCTCTCTGCGGGTGTTTCGGCACCTGCACAGCCTCTCGATGCGGTTCCACCTCGAGCGCCAGACCGGTGGCCTGACCCGCGACATTGAACGGGGCTCCCGCGGTGTGGGCACCCTGGTGAACTTCACCCTCTATAGTGTGGTGCCCACCCTCGTGGAGGTCTTGCTGGTCACGGGCTGGCTGGCCTACCACTACGAGCCAATCTTTGCCCTCATCACCCTGACCGCTTTGGTGGCCTATGTGGCCTTCACCATTCTGGTGACTGAGTGGCGCACCCATTTCCGCCGCGAGATGAACGAGCTCGACTCGCGGGCCAACGCGCGGGCCATCGATTCCTTGATCAATTACGAGACGGTCAAGTACTTCAACAACGAGGCCTTTGAGGCCGCCCGCTACGACAAGAGCCTTTTAAATTGGCAGGAGGCGGCCATCCGAAGCCAGACCTCCTTGTCGGTTCTCAATGTGGGCCAGAGCCTCATCATTGCCGTGGCCGTGACGCTCATGGTCTGGCAGGCGGTGGCGGGTGTTCAGGCGGGCACGATGACCCTGGGCGACCTCGTGCTGGTCAATGCGTTCCTCATCCAGCTCTACATCCCGCTGAACTTTCTGGGCGTGCTCTATCGGGAGATCAAGCAGAGCGTGGTGGACATGGAGCGGCTCTTTGCGTTGCTGGCCCAGAACCGTGAGGTGGCCGATCGGCCAGAGGCCCAGGCCTTGGTGGTGGCCCAGGGCGAGGTGGCCTTCGATGCCGTTCGCTTCGCCTACGATGCCCGTCGCCCCATTTTTGATGGCCTGTCGATTCGCCTGCCGGCTGGGCGCACCACCGCCGTGGTGGGCTCTTCCGGCGCGGGAAAGTCCACGCTCTCGCGACTGCTCTATCGTTTCTACGATCCGGATGCAGGCCGAATCCTGATTGATGGTCAGCCCATCGACACGGTCACCCAGGCCTCCCTGCGCAAGGCGATTGGCATCGTCCCCCAGGACACGGTGCTCTTCAATGACACGCTGGCCTACAACATTCGCTATGGCCGGCCAGATGCGGCACCCGAGGAGGTCGTGGAGGCCGCTCGGGCGGCCCACCTCGGGGCGCTGATCGACAAGCTGCCCGATGGCCTGGAGACGATGGTCGGGGAGCGGGGCTTGAAGCTCTCGGGCGGGGAAAAGCAGCGCGTGGCCATCGCCAGGGCCCTGCTCAAGCGGCCAAGCATCATGGTGTTCGATGAAGCCACCTCGTCCCTGGATTCCGAGTCGGAGCGGGTCATCCAGCAAGAGATTCGAGAGGTCTCTCAGGGCCGCACCACCCTGGTGATTGCCCATCGGCTCTCCACCATTGTGGATGCCGATCAGATCCTGGTGCTGGAGCAGGGCCGGCTGGTGGAGCAGGGCCGACATGGTGAGCTGATTGCTCGGGGTGGGCGCTATGCCGAACTCTGGGAGTTGCAGGCCCGCCAGGCCCAGCAAACCGACCCCTAAACGCTTCCGCGGGCAGCCCTTGGGATGCTGGGTTTGGCCTGCACCAAGGCTGGGCTCAGTGTTTTCCCGGGGCCGCGCATTTTGGCCTGGCCGCTGGGGCACACTGTGGAGCCAAACGTTTTTCGTAACCGCTGTTGTCGCAATTGCTGTGACGTCTGAACACCCTAGAGGAGATTGACGAATGCTGAGCAAGAAACTGTTGACTATGGCCCTGGCCGCTGGACTGGTTGCCGCCGCCCCTGCGATGGCGAGTAAAACCATGGAGTCGATCAAGAAAAAAGGAGAGGTCTCCTGTGGTGTGAACACCGCATTGGGTGGCTTTGGCATTGCGGGCAGTGATGGCAAGTGGACTGGCTTCGACGTGGACTACTGCCGGGCCATTGCTGCGGCCGCCCTGGGCGACGCCAACAAGGTTCGGTATGTGCCCCTGAGCGCAGCGCAGCGCTTCACGGCCCTGCAGTCTGGCGAGATCGATGTGCTGGCCCGCAACACCACCTGGACGATGAGCCGCGACACCCAGTTGGGCACCACCTTCGGCGCCACAAATTTCTTTGATGGCCAAGGTTTCTTGGTTTCCAAGAGCCTGAAGGTGAAGTCTGCCAAGCAACTCAAGGGCGCCACCATCTGCGTCCAGAGCGGCACCACCACCGAGAAGAATCTGGCCGACTACTTCCGCATGAACAAGATGGCCTACAAGCCTGTGGTGGCGGAGGACCTGAAGGTTGTCATTGCCAACTACAACGAGGGCCGCTGCAAGGTGTTCACATCGGATGCGTCCCAACTCGCCGCGATTCGTGCCAACGACACCAAGAAGCCCGATGACCACATCATCCTTCCCGAGATCATCAGCAAGGAGCCTCTGGGCCCGGTGACCCGTCAGGGTGATGAGTCCTGGTCCAAGCTGGTCACTTGGGTTCACTTCGCCATGATCACCGCAGAAGAACTCGGCGTGACCTCTGCAAATGTGGATCAGATGCGGTCGGACACCAACCCCGAGATTCAGCGTCTGCTGGGCCAGGGCAACAACGACTTTGGAAAGTCGATCGGCACCGACGCCCAGTGGGGATACCGGGTGATCAAGCAGGTTGGCAACTACGGCGAGGTCTTCGAGCGCCACGTGGGCAAGAAGACGCCCCTGAAGCTCGACCGCGGCCAGAATGCCCTCTGGACCAACGGCGGCCTGCAGTACGCACCGCCCATTCGCTAGTTGATGTTCGGGCCAAGCCCCTTGGGTGCCTGAGTGGAGGCCTTGAGGGGTGGCCCGGCTTCTGTCGGGACGGGGCAGTCTTGCCCCTCCCGCTTCTCCTTTAAACACCCGAGAAGACGGCCTTTGATGCCCCGTCCTGCCCCACGGAGTTGCTTGTGTTGAACCAGCCCGGCCTTCGCGCCATGGTCTGGCAGGCCCTGCTGTTCGCCCTGCTGGCCGTTGGCCTGTGGGTTCTGGTGGGCAATCTCAATGCCAACCTTGCCCAACGGGGCATTGATTTTGGCTACGACTTTCTGCTCGGCCCGGCGGGGTTTGACATTGCCGAGCGGGCCATTGAATACGATGCCGACAGCAGTTACGTGCGAGCCTTTGTGGTGGGGCTCATCAACACGCTTCGCGTGGCGGTGATTGGAATTGTGCTGGCGAGCCTTCTGGGCCTTCTGGTGGCCGTGGGCAGCCTCTCACCCAACCCCTTGCTGGTCTGGCTTTGCCGGCAGTTTGTTGAGTTCATTCGCAATGTGCCCCTACTGCTGCAACTGATCTTCTGGTACCTCACGCTGGCCGCGGCACTCCCAGACACCGAGACGCCCGCCCAGTTGCTGCCCCATGTGTTCTTGAGCAAGAACGGCCTGCAACTTCCTTGGTTTTTGGCGGGCGCATTCCCAGCACTCGAGTATCCCGAGATGGGCGCCTTTGGTCTGGTGGGGGGGGCGGCCCTCTCGCCGGAGTTCATCGCCCTGCTGCTGGGCCTGTCGATCTACACCAGCGCCTTTATTGCCGAAATCATTCGGGCTGGCGTGTTGGCCGTGCCCAAGGGGCAGACCGAGGCCGCCGCTGCCTTGGGCTTCACCCGTTGGCAGCAATTGAGGCTGGTGGTGCTGCCGCAGGCCTTCCGGGTCATCATTCCACCCACCACCAATCAGTACCTCAATCTGACCAAGAACAGCAGTCTGGCCATTGCCATCGGGTATCCAGACCTCGTGAGCATCGCCACCACCACCCTGAATCAGTCGGGACGGGCGGTGGAGGCCATCTCCATCATCATGGCGGTCTACCTCAGCCTGTCTCTTCTGACATCGTTTCTCATGAATCGGTTTGAGCAGGCCACGCGGCTCAAGGAGCGTTGAGGTGTCCGAGACCGTCAAGGCACTCTTCAAAGGCCCTCTCAACACCGCCATCACCCTGAGCCTCTTGGTGCTGTTTGTCTGGATGGCCAGCGCGCTCCTGCCGTGGGGGCTGTTCAACGCCGTCTTCACGGTGGATCTCAACGCCTGCCGGGAGGCGCGTGGCGAGGGTGCCTGCTGGGGCGTGGTGGGCGAGAAGTGGAAACTCATTATTTTTGGACGCTACCCCTTTGAAGAGGCCTGGCGACCGGTGGTGGCCAGCCTACTGATGGTGGCCGCCTGCATTGCCATCTGCCGGCGGCAGCTCTGGCGGCCATCCATCTTTATTGCGGCAGCCCTGGTGCTGGTGGGCTCAGTGGCCCTGATGGTGGGCGGGTTCGCCGGCCTGAGCTACGTGCCGACCGAGCGCCTGGGGGGGCTGGCCTTGACCCTGTTGCTGGCCATTCTTGGCAACATTCTCTCCCTCCCCTTGGCGGTGTTGCTGGCCTTGGGCCGAACCTCCGAGCTCCCATTCATTCGGGCGGTCTGCACGAGCTTCATCGAGATCATTCGTGGTGTGCCCCTGATCACCGTGCTCTTCATGGCGAGCTTCATGTTCCCCTTGTTCATGCCCAGTGGCACCAATCCCGACGTGCTCTTGCGGGTGGCCGCAGGCCTCATTATTTTCAGTGCCGCCTATCAGGCCGAGGTAATTCGCGGGGGCATCAACAGCGTGCCCAAGGGCCAGATTGAGGCAGCCCAGGCGCTGGGCATGGGCTATTGGCTGATTCAAACCCGCATCGTGCTGCCGCAGGCCTTCCGGGTGGTGGTGCCGCCTCTGGTCAACAGCTTCATTGCCATTTTCAAGGACACCTCGCTGGTCACCATTGTGAGCATGTACGAGCTCTTTGGAAGCCTGCGCCTTGCCCTTGGAGATCCAGAGTGGCGCGCCTTCTACATTGAGGGATTCATCTTTGTTGCCCTGATTTACTGGGTCTTCTGCAGTGCCATGAGCAGTTATGCCCGTGGGCTCGAACGCGACTTTGCTGCTGCCCGACGTTAAAGGAGTGAATGCACCATGGCCATGATCCAGTTCGAAAGCGTCTCCAAGTGGTACGGCAGCTTTCAGGTCTTGAACGATGTCAACCTTGAGGTTCAGAACGGCGAGAAGATCGTGGTCTGTGGGCCTTCCGGCAGTGGCAAGTCCACGCTCATTCGTTGCGTCAATGCGCTTGAGCCTTATCAGAAGGGCCGCATCACGGTGGCGGGAACCGAGCTGACCACTGACCTGAAGTCGATCAACCAGGTGCGGGCCCGTGTGGGCATGGTCTTTCAGAGCTTTAACCTGTTTCCACACATTTCGGTGCTCGAGAACCTGACCCTTGCGCCCATCAAGGTGCGGGGCGTTGCAGGGGATGAGGCCAAGCGTGAGGCCATGCTTCAGTTGGAGCGGGTCAAGATCGCCGAGCAGGCCGAGAAGTATCCGGGCCAACTCTCGGGCGGGCAGCAGCAGCGTGTTGCGATCGCACGGGCACTCTGCATGAAGCCCGATGTGCTTCTGTTCGATGAGCCCACCAGTGCGCTCGACCCAGAGATGGTCAAGGAGGTGCTCGATGTCATGGTGGCCCTGGCTGAGCAGGGCACCACCATGATCTGTGTCACCCATGAGATGGGCTTTGCACGAGAGGTTGCCGACCGGGTCATCTTCATGGATGCAGGCAAGATCGTGGAACAGGCCCCGCCAGAGGTCTTCTTTAATTCACCGCAGCACCCGCGGGCCATCGACTTCCTCAGCAAGATACTCGCCCACTGAGGCAGCCGACCTGGCCCGTCGCCATGCGGCTGCGCGGCCAAGGCTCGGTCGGCCTGCAGGCTACAATTTTGGTTTGATCCCAAGGACCACGACATGTCTCATCGAATCGCAGCCATCCCCGGTGATGGCATCGGCAAAGAGGTTGTCCCAGAGGGCCTGAGGGTCATCGAGGCCGCTGCGCGGCGCTTCAATATCTCGCTCAAGATCGACCACTTCGACTTTGCCTGCTGCGATTACTACCTGCAGCACGGCGAGATGATGCCGGCTGACTGGAAGGCGCGCATCGGCGGCCATGACGCCATTTTTTATGGCGCTGCGGGCTGGCCCGCGACGGTGCCCGATCACATCTCGCTCTGGGGATCCCTGATTAAATTTCGTCGGGAGTTCGACCAGTATGTGAACCTGCGGCCGGTCAGGCTCATGCCCGGTGTTCGTTGTCCGTTGGTGGGCCGCGAGCCTGGCGACATCGACTTCTATGTGGTGCGAGAGAACACCGAGGGCGAGTATTCGGCCGTGGGTGGCACCATGTTTGCCGGCACCGACCGCGAGGTGGTGGTGCAGGAGTCGGTCTTTAGCCGTTTTGGCACCGACCGTGTCTTGAAGTTCGCATTCGACCTGGCCCAGCGACGGCCCAAGAAGCACCTCACGGCCGCCACAAAATCAAATGGCATCGCCATCACCATGCCCTACTGGGACACCCGGGTGGAGGAGATGGCCAAGCATTACCCCGATGTGAAGCACGACAAGTACCACATCGACATTCTCTCGGCCCACTTTGTCCTTCACCCCGACTGGTTCGACGTGGTGGTGGCCAGCAACCTCTTTGGCGACATCCTGTCGGACCTCGGGCCGGCCTGCACCGGCACCATCGGCATTGCGCCCTCGGCCAACCTCAATCCGGAGCGCCGATTCCCGTCACTCTTTGAGCCCGTGCATGGGTCGGCACCGGACATCTATGGCAAGGGCATTGCAAACCCCATTGGTCAGATCTGGTCTGGCGCGATGATGCTGGAGTTCCTGGGCCATGCTGATGCGCACGATGCAATTCTTCGGGCCATTGAAGATGTGCTGCGCAGTGGCCCCAAGACCCGAGACCTTGGCGGCGAGGCCGACACGGTCACCGTGGGCAAGGCGATTGCCGATCGGGTCTCCCAGGCATGAGCAATCCTCAGGACTGGTCTGGCCTGCTTCGGCAGAGTTATGAGGCGGCGGTGGCCGCCGCAGACCCAATGAAGATCGTGGCCGCACACCTGCCTCGCCCACCGGCTGGCAAGACCTTGGTGGTCGGCGCTGGCAAGGCAGCAGCCTCGATGGCTGCAGCCGTGGAGGCTGCCTGGCCTGCCGATGCCCCGCTGGAGGGCGTGATCATCACCCGGTATGCCCATGGCCTGCCGCTTCAACGCATCCGTTGTGTGGAGGCGGGCCATCCCGTGCCCGACACGGCCGGTGAGGCGGCGGCCGAGGAGATTCTCGAGCGAGTCTCGGCCCTGGGCCCAGACGATGTCCTCATTGCATTGGTCTCTGGGGGTGGCTCGAGCCTGCTCTCGCTGCCAGCCGAGGGCATCTCGATGGCCGACCTCAAGCAGCTCACCCAAGACCTCCTTCGCAGTGGTGCGCCGATCACCGACATGAACATTGTGCGCAAGCATCTTTCGCGCATCCAGGGCGGTCGACTGGCCCTGGCCTCGCGTGCACCGGTCTGGGCCCTTGTGATCTCCGATGTGGTGGGCGATGACCCCTCGGCCATCGCCTCGGGCCCGTGTTCGGCCGATGCCTCCACCTATCAAGAGTCGATTGATATTTTGGCCCGCTGGGGTGTCACGGCCCCCGAGGCCATCCAGGCCCACCTGCAGGCCGGCCTGGCCGGGCGTGTGCCGGAAACCCCAAAGCTCGGAGATGCTCGCCTCTCGCATGTCACCACCTGCCTGATTGCCACCGCACGTCAAAGTCTGGCAGCAGCCGGTGAGGTCTTTCGCGCCGCCGGTGTGCTGCCGGTTCTCTTGGGCGATTCTGTGACCGGCGAGGCACGAGATGTGGCCCAAGGCTTGGCCTCTTGGGTGCGAGAGATTGCAGAAGGCCGTGACGCCTTGGTTCAAAAACCCGTGGCCCTCATTTCTGGTGGAGAGTGCACGGTGACGGTTCGTGGCCAGGGCCGGGGCGGGCGGTGTGCAGAGTATTTACTGTCGATGGCCTTGTCGGTCGACAGCCTGGGCGTGGCCCATGCCGTTCACGGCATTGCAGCGGACACCGATGGCATTGATGGCTCGAGCCCGCACGCGGGGGTGCTGCTCTCCCCCCAGACGCTTGCTGAGGCACAGGCCCGGGGCGTCTCTGCGCGGGCCGCACTGGATCGAAATGATTCTCTGGCTGTCTTTGAGCCGCTGGGCCAGGTGATCACCACGGGCCCGACCCTCACGAATGTCAATGACTACCGGGCCATCCTGATCACATGACGACACAACTGGTCATCGATCGGCCAGACGACTGGCATGTTCACTTTCGGGATGCCGAGGTGCTTGGCGATGTGGTGGGCGCCACGGCGCGACAGTTTGGCCGTGCGCTGGTCATGCCCAACCTCAAGCCTCCCGTGGTCACGGCGGAGATGGCCGTGGCCTACCGCAGCCGCATTCTGGCCAGCCTGCCCCAAGGGCTGGACTTCGAACCATGGATGACCCTCTACCTCACCGACCACACGAGCCCAGAGACTGTTCGCGCGGCCAAGGACAGCGGCGTGGTCTTGGCCTTCAAGCTCTACCCGGCGGGGGCCACCACCAATTCAGACTCCGGCGTGACCGACCTGCGTCACTGCCGTTCGGCCCTGGCCGAGATGGAGCGGCTGGGCATGGTCCTGTGCCTGCATGGCGAGGTCACCGGTCAGCATGACGATGTCTTCGATCGAGAGGCCTTGTTCATCGATCGCACTCTGGAACCGATGCGTCGAGATTTCCCCGGCCTGCGGCTCGTCTTCGAACACATCACCACGGCCGAAGCGGCCGACTATGTGCGCCAGACCAGCGGCGACATTGCGGCCACCATCACGCCGCAACACCTGCTGCTGAATCGCAACAGCCTGTTTCAGGGGGGTCTTCGGCCACACCTGTATTGCCTGCCGGTGCTCAAGCGCGAGCACCATCGCGAGGCCCTTCTGAAGGTGGCCACCAGTGGCAATCCGCGCTTCTTCTTGGGCACCGACACGGCCCCGCATGCCAGGCACCTCAAAGAGTCTGATTGCGGCTGCGCGGGCTGTTTCTCGGCCCTCACGGCCTTGGAGTTCTACGCCGGCATTTTTGAGGCCCAGGGTGCCCTCGATCGGCTTGAGGCATTTTCGAGCCACCACGGGGCCGATTTTTATGGCCTGCCCCGCTCGACGCAGAAGGTGGCCTTGAAACGAGAACCGCAGGTCGTGCCCAAGCGCCATCGCTTCGGGGGCGACGAGGTGGTGCCCCTGCTGGGGGGCGAGACGATCGACTGGACCTTCGCAGGCATCGTGTCCTCGCCGGCCTAAGGCCGCTATCATGGCCTTGGGAAGTGGGTTGGGCGACCGCTGCTGGCATGCCAGGAGAGGAAGGTCCGGACTCCGCAGGAAAGGGTGACGGCTAACGGCCGTACGCAGCAAGTGGGCACCTGCCCACCCAAGGCGAGGAATAGGGCCACAGAGACGAGTAACCGTTGGCAACAATGGGGACGTGAAACGCGGCAACCTCCACCCGGAGCAACACCAAGTAGGCGCACGACGGGCCCTCGGGCCCCGAAAGGGTGTTCCGCCTCATGTGCGCGGGTCGGTGGCTTGAGCCCTTCAGCAATGAAGGGCCTAGATGGATGGTCGCCATAGGGCGGGCCCATGGCCTGCCCCGTAACAGAATCCGGCCTACAGACCCGCTTCCCTTTTATCCCGCATGCTGCATGCTGGCTTGACCCCGTTTGGCCTTTTCCCTAAAGTGGGAAATCGTGTGAAAAAGTGCATATTTGTGGGGATTTGTCCCTGCGTCTGGCATGCCACGCCCAAACAGGGGGTCTTTCTTGAATCAGCAGTTCGTCGGAATCACAGCATTGAGCCTGGATGCCAAGGGGCGGATGACCGTTCCCACGCGGCATCGGGAGGCGCTGCTGGCCGATGCAGGCGGTGAGTTGGTGCTCATGGAGAGTGACAACGGCTGCCTCTTGCTGATGACACCCAGCCTCTGGCTGCAACGGGTCAATGGGCTCACCGACGATGAGTCTGACGATGAGCGCCGCCGGTTCTGGATGGGCCTGAGTGATCGCCCTGAGATTGATTCCGCTGGCCGTGTACTCATCAATCCCGTGCTGCGGGAGGGGGCGGGCATCAGTCGCGAGGTCATGCTGCTCGGGGTGGGCCCGCACTTTGAAATCTGGGATGCAGGCCGGCTCTCGGCCCACAAGGAAGCCGTGCGCTCGCGCAAATTGAAGGGGGCCGCGTGATTGGGCCTGACCGATCCGGTGCAGGCCTCGCACCATCAGCCCGTCATGCTCGAGGAGAGTTTGGAGGGGCTACAGATCAGACCGGATGGCACCTATGTCGACCTGACCTTCGGTCGCGGTGGCCACAGTCGAGGGCTGCTCGCCAGGCTTGGGCCATCGGGGCGGCTCGTGGCATTTGACCGAGACCCCGATGCAGTGGCCGCCGGCCAGGTCATCCAAGACCCTCGCTTCACGCTCTGCCACGCCCCCTTCTCATCCCTGGCGCCGGTGCTCGACAAGCTCGGCCTCCCAAAGGTGGATGGCCTGCTGGCAGACCTGGGGGTGTCCTCTCCGCAACTGGATGAGGCAGGCCGTGGATTTAGTTTCATGCGCGACGGGCCACTGGACATGCGGATGGACCCAACCATGGGCCCGACGGCAGCCCAGTGGCTTGCCGTGGTGGATCCCGACGACTTAGAGGAGGTACTCAAAGAAGATGGCGACGAACGGTATTCTGGCCCGATTGCGCGGGCGATTGTGTCTCGCCGCGAGGCGGCGGCTCGAGGGCAAGCCGAGCCCCTGCTTCGAACGGGTGAGCTCGCACAGCTTGTGGCGCAGGTCTATGCGAAGAAGGGCGCTCGCACGCAGCCCGGCCACCATCCGGCCACTCGCACCTTTCAGGCTATACGGATTCATCTCAATCGGGAGCTCGACGAACTGGAGACGCTCCTCGCGTCAGCGCCCAGCGTGCTGCGCGCGGGTGGGCGTCTCGCGATCATCAGCTTTCACTCGCTAGAAGATCGTCGGGTCAAGCAGGCAAGCCGGCCTGTGCAGCCGCAGCGCACGGCCGACATGACCCGTGCACGCTACGCCCTCTTGCGCGATGCGCAGTCACCCCAGGCATCTGCCCTGCGTGAAGTCTCGCGCTGCCGCGCGAGTGCGCAGGAGTGCGCCGCAAACCCACGGGCTCGCAGCGCGGTGCTGCGAATCATGGAGCGGGCGGCCGCATGACCGGCCGAATTCTGCTCCTGGGCATTCTGCTGGTGGCCTCTGCCTTGTCCTTGGTGCATGCCCGCTACCAGGAGCGTCGGCTCTACGCCCAAATGGAGCGCCTCGATCGCCTGGGCCAGCAGCTGCAGTCCGACATCGAGACCCTGGCGGTCCAGCGGGCGGCCCTTGGGGTGCCCGCGCGAATCGATGGCCTGGTTCGAGACCGCCTTGGCATGGTGCCCATTCGTCCGGCCGACACCAGTGAGTTTCGGCCGCAGGGGGCGCGTTGAACGCCAAGCCCAATTCCATCCTGACCTGGCGGGCCACTGCATGGCGAAGCCGGCTTGTGCTGATGGGCCTCATGGGAGCCTTTGGGGCGGTGCTGGTGAAGGCATTTGTCTTGCAGCACCTGAATGTGGAGGAGTGGCAACGCCGGGCCGAGAACCGTTACGAGCGCGTGCGAGACATTCCGGCCGCCCGTGGTCGACTGCTGGACCGTCATGGCCAGGCGCTGGCCGTGAGCATCCCTGAGTATCGGCTGGGCGTGGTGCGGTCCCAGATCAAGCCTCAGCATCCCCGCATGCCCGAGTTGGCCAAACTGCTGGGCCTGAGCGAGTCCGCCCTTCAGAAGAAGCTGCAGGCCAACAAGAAATACTTCTACCTGGCCTCGGGCCTCGACCTCGAGAAGGCAGACCGGATTCGCCAGCTGCGCATGCCGGGCCTCGACCTGGAACAAGAGTTTCGTCGTCACTACCCGTATGCCGAGAGCTTTGCCAACTTGATTGGTTTTACCGATGCCGAGGACCGAGGCCAGGAGGGCGTGGAGCGTGCCTTTGACGACGCGCTAAAAGGCCGTGCGGGCACCGAGCGTGTCTTGGTGGACCGACGCAACCAGGTGGTGGGGCAGCGTCAGTCACGGTCGGCCGCCCCAGGTGAGGATGTACGCCTGTCGGTCGATGCCGGCATTCAGTCGATTGCTCACCGTGCAGTTCAAGACGCCATGACACGGCACCAGGCCAAGGCCGCCGCCGCCGTGGTGATCGATGCACGAACGGGTGAACTCCTGGCCATGGCCAATGCACCGTCCTTCGATCCCAACCAGCGCCAACGGCTCGATCCGGCCCATGTTCGGAATCGATCCGTGACCGACAGCTTCGAGCCTGGCTCGACCCTCAAGCCATTCTCGATCGCCACCGCCATGGATGCGGGACTCGTTCGCCCTTCCAGTGTGCTGCCCACGGCCGCCGGCTTCATGACCATTTCAGGTAGAACCATCCGCGACACCAAGAAGCTCGGCCCCTTGAGCGTGAGCGAGATCCTCGAGAAATCGAGCAATGTGGGAACGGCACAAATTGCGCTGCGCCTGCCGGCCCAGACGCTCTATGAGCGTTATCGACTCTCGGGCTTTGGCAGTCCCGTTCCCATTCAACTGCCTGGGACGATCTCGGGCCGACTGCGGCCTTGGCAGTCATGGGTGGCCATTGATCAGGCCACCATGTCCTACGGCCATGGGATCTCTGTGTCCTTGTTGCAGTTGGCTCGGGCCTACACCATCTTTGCACGAGACGGCGACCTCGCGCCATTGAGCATCACGCCGGTCGATGGCCCCGTGGTCGGGGATCCCGTCTTCTCGAGTCAGACAACGGCCCAGATGCGTCAAATGCTCGAGCGCGCCACTGGGCCTGAGGGCACGGCGCCTCGCTCACGCGTGCAAGGCTTTCGGGTGGCCGGCAAGACAGGAACGGCACACAAGCCGGAGCGCGGTGGCTATGCGAAAAACCGCTACATCTCATCCTTCGCGGGCTTTGTGCCGGCCGATGCACCGCGCGTGGTGATCGCCGTCATGGTCGATGAGCCCACGGCAGGGGGCTACTTCGGAGGCGAGGTTGCAGCCCCGATCTTTGCAGAGATCGCGGCCGAGAGCCTTCGCCGCATGCAGATGTCACCAGATCCCTCGATTCGAATTCTTCCAGACCTCCTGCGGGTCGCCGAGGGTGCGCGCTGATGACCCACACGGTGGACCAGCAGGCCATGGCGCTCGGTGTGCAACTGCGCGAGCAGTCGCCGGGTGGCCGGATGCTGGCCAACACCAGCATGCTCACGCCCTTGGACTGGTATGTGCTGCGGCCTGGCCAGCGGCATGGCCTTGAAGCCCTTTTGGAGGCCGCAGCATCTCGACAGCCATTTGGCCTGGTCTATGACTCGGCCCATGCGCCGGCAGTCACCACCTGGCTTGAAGGTCGGCCTGACTCCGACTGGGCCCCACACTGCGTGACCCTCGATGATCTGGCTGCTCGCAGTGGCTGGCTGGCCAGCGGCTTTCATGGTGATCCATCCTCGGCCATGGGCCTGGTGGCCATCACCGGCACAAACGGAAAGTCGTCGGTGGTGCACGGGCTCGCGCAGGGGTTGGCCCGACTGGGCGTGTCCACCGCCAGCATTGGCACGCTTGGCGTCACCCGCTTTGAGCCGAGTGCATCGGACGCTCTGGCCACCGCGCAGCAGCAGGTCATGCAGGGCCCGGGCCTCACGTCTCTGGATGCGGTCGATCTTCAAGAGGTGCTCGCCAGGCTGCGAGACCTCGGTGTGACCTGGGTCTTTCTGGAGGCCAGCTCGATTGGACTCGTTCAGGGCAGACTCGCGGGCTGTCGACTGCGAGCCGCGGGTGTGACCAATCTCAGCCATGAGCACCTGGACATCCACGGCACCATGACCGCCTATGCCGAGGCCAAGGCCTTGCTCATGCGCCTGCCGGGCCTCTCATCGGTGGTGGCCATGGAGCAACTCCGGCTCGCCACTGACGCACCCAGACAGATTCTGGCCCAGGCCATTTCGCAGGCACCATCCGTGACCTGGGTCGGCTGCACCACAGATTCACAGGCAGCCCAGACCTTGGTGGCCGAGTCGGTGGATGACGCCGGACTGCACTGCCGTTGGACGGTGGGAGAGGCCCACGCCCGACTGGTGATCCCCACCTGGGGCACGCACAACCTTGAGAATGCAGGCCTCATGGGGGGGCTGATGCTGTCGCTGGGCTGGTCCATGGCCGAGGCGATTCAGGTCCTCGAGGGCCTGGACCTGCCCTCTGGACGACTCGAGTCCGTTCGAATCGAGGACGACCAAGCAAGGCCCATGGTTCTGATCGATTACGCGCATACGCCAGAGGCCCTCTCGGTGCTGCTGGAAGCCATGCGCCCGCTGGCCCAGGCCCGATCGGGGCGGCTGCTGGTGTTGTTTGGCTGCGGTGGCGATCGCGACCGAACCAAACGCCCATTGATGGGTGCAGCCGCCACCGAGGCGGCCGACCTGGTGATGCTCACTGCCGACAATTCCCGCTCAGAGGCCACGGCGGACATTCTTCAAGACATTCTGGCGGGTGTGCCGGCGGGCCAGCGGCTGAAGGTTCATTCGTGTGAGGACCGGCGAGAGGCCATTGCGCAGCTCCTTGACCATGCAAGGCCGGCCGACATTGTGCTGCTCTGTGGGAAGGGTCACGAGAAGACCCAGGTGCTGCAGGGCCAGACCCTGGCCTTTGATGAGGCGGCTGTGGCGACGACGGCCCTTCGAGCCTGGCGCGCGCCTTGGCCACTGAACGATCTTCTGACGCACCTGACAGCGGCGGGTCTGACGACCGCGCGCTGGCTGGTGCCGCCCGATGCAGCCGGTGCGGCCATGGTGGGCGTCTCGATCGACAGCCGGCGATTTCCCGCCGGCGCCTTGTTTGTTGCCATCGCGGGTGAGCGCTTTGATGGCCATGACTTTCTAGATGCGGTGGCGGCCCAAGGTGCCGTTGCGGCGGTGGTGGCTCGTCCACCGGCCAATCCACCCAAGGGCCTGCCTTTGTTGCTCGTGCCCGACACCGTGGCCGCCCTGGGCGCGCTGGCGGCCGCCTGGCGCCGGGCCTGGCCCGGTCGGCTGGTTGCTGTGACGGGCTCGAACGGGAAGACCACGGTCAAGGAAATGGTGGCCGCGGTGATGCGGGCTGCCGTGGGGCCCTCGGCGAGCTGGGCCACACCCGGCAATTTGAACAATGCGATTGGGCTTCCATTGAGCCTCTTGGGGCTCAGGCCTCGGCATCAACTGGCTGTGGTGGAGATCGGCATGAACCACCCGGGCGAGATTGCCGCCCTTGCCGCCATGGCGGCCCCGGAGGTGGCGGTGGTGACCAATGCCCAGCGCGAGCACCAGGAGTTCATGGGCAGTGTGGCGGCCTGTGCCCGAGAAAACGGCATGGTCTTCGAGGCCATGGCCTCGGGTGCGGTGGCAGTGGTGCCCCGTGACCCAGACCATGAGGCCATTTGGCGGGAGCAGACCAGTGCGCAGCGTCTGATTCGATTTGGCCTGGCTGATGATGCAGCAGACCCACAGACCGACTGCGAGCTCGAGATGCTGGCCAACCCCACGAGCCTTGCCCCGGTTGCCTTCTCCTTGTCTCGGCTGGGCGCAGACCGTGGCTGCCATGTGCTCCATGGCATTCAGGTGGCGGGCTTTGGTGCCCACCTCGCGCGCAATGCTGCGGCGGCCGCTGCGGTGGGCGTGGCCCTTGGCCTCTCTGATGCACAGATCACGGAGGGGCTTTCTGCATTTGAGGTCGTGCGTGGCCGCGGGCGTGTGCTGCCACTGCCGGGCGGTGGCAGCCTCATCGACGACAGTTACAACGCCAACCCTGATTCGGTTCGGGCGGCCATGCTGGCCTTGTCTGCCGCCACCCGTCCAGTGGCCATGGCCCTGGGTGACATGGGCGAGGTGGGTGAGAACGGCCCCGCCTTTCATGACGAAGTGCTCGCCTATGCGAAGACGCTGGGCATTGATCGCCTCTTTCTTTGGGGGGAGGCGA
Source organism: Bordetella parapertussis (assembly GCA_945862305.1). GTDB lineage: Bacteria > Pseudomonadota > Gammaproteobacteria > Burkholderiales > Burkholderiaceae_A > Hahnella. The sequence goes on from CAMAXF010000001.1 coordinate 61,218, forward strand.
TGCAGTCTGCAGGCCGTCGCGCCGGACTGGCCGCGTCAGCCGAGACCTTTGACGAATGGCTTGCGGGGGTCTCGGACTGGGTCCGATGCCAGCAGGCCAGCGGCCTGACCCCCACAGTCTGGGTCAAGGGCTCTCGCTTCATGCACATGGAACGCCTCATCGACCCACTCATGACCAAGGATCCGCACGATGCTGCTCTTTCTGTTTGACCTGCTCGAGCCGATGATCCGTGGCCTGGGGGTGTTTGGCTACATCACACTGCGCGCGGTCATGGCCACCCTGACGGCCCTGGCCATCGGCCTGCTCCTGGGCCCCTGGGTGATTCGGCGTCTGACCGAGCTGAAGATTGGTCAGGCTGTTCGCCATGATGGTCCGCAGACCCATCTGGTGAAGGCAGGCACCCCGACCATGGGTGGTGCCCTGATCCTGTTGTCGGTGGGGGTGACCACCCTCTTGTGGGCGGACCTCGCCAACCGATTTGTCTGGGTCGTGCTGCTCATCACCCTGGGCCTTGGTGCGGTGGGCTGGGTGGATGACTATCGCAAGGTGGTCTATCGGGATCCCAAGGGCCTGCCCGGACGTTGGAAGTATTTTTGGCAGTCGGTGATTGGCCTGGTGGCTGCCTTCGTCCTGGCCTTTGCCGTGTCTGGAAATTCCAATGAGCAGGCCTGGCAGTTGTTCCTCACCTGGCTCAACAATGGCCTGGAGCTGACCCTGCCATCCCAGGCCGACCTCATCGTTCCATTCTTCAAGAGCGTGGCCTATCCCTTGGGCGTCTGGGGCTTCGTGGTGCTGTCTTATTTCGTGATCGTGGGCAGCAGCAATGCGGTCAACCTGACCGACGGCCTGGATGGCCTGGCCATCATGCCCACTGTGCTGATTGCCGGGGCCCTGGGCGTCTTTGCCTATGTGGCGGGCAACGCTGTCTTCTCGAAGTACCTGCTGCTGCCCCACATTCCAGGTGCAGGTGAACTCACCGTGTTCTGTGCAGCACTGGTGGGTGCCGGCCTGGCCTTTCTGTGGTTCAACGCCTACCCCGCCACGGTCTTCATGGGAGATGTGGGTGCCCTGGCCCTGGGTGGGGCCCTGGGCGCTGTGGCCATTATGGTGCGCCAGGAAATCGTGTTCTTTGTGATGGGTGGTGTCTTCGTGGCCGAGACCCTCTCGGTGATGCTGCAGGTGGCCTATTTCAAGTACACCAAGCGACGATTTGGAGAGGGCCGACGCATCCTGCGGATGGCGCCCCTGCACCACCACTTTGAGGAGTCGGGCTGGAAGGAAACCCAGGTGGTGGTTCGGTTCTGGATCATCACCATGATGCTGGTGCTGGCAGGGCTTGCCACCCTGAAGATTCGATAGCCATGAACGACATGCAGCCCACCTGGAACTGGGAGGCCGGCCACGATTGGCGGGGCCGTCAGGCCTTGGTGGTCGGCGGCGGAGAGTCTGGCCAGGCCATGGCGCGTTGGCTGGTTCGTCAGGGCATGCGGGTTCGGCTCATCGACAGCCGGGCGCAGCCGGCCGGCCCAGACCCAGATGGTGTGGACTGTCAGTGGGGGCAGTCGATGCCCTTCGGAGACCAGTGGCTCGACGGTGTGGACATGGTGGTGGGCACGCCCGGTCTCTCACCGCATCCGGATCGGCTGGGTTCCGTTGCGGCCTTGCGGGCTGCCGCCCTGTTGCGAGGCATTCCCATCGTGCAGGAGCTCGACCTTTTTGACTGGGCGATCTCTCGGCTGGCCTCGAGCCCCGGCGCCTCGGCGGAAGCGGTTGAGCTCGCCCTGGCCAGGCCTCCGGTGCTGGCTGTCACTGGCACCAACGGCAAGACCACCACCGTCATGCTGCTGGCCCATCTTCTGGGTGTGGCTGGCATGGATGTACAGGTGGCTGGCAATGTCAGCCCATCGCTGTTGCAGGCCTTGATGATGCGAGAGGATGCCGGGCAGATGCCCGCGGTCTGGGTGCTGGAACTCTCCAGTTTTCAGTTGGCATTGGCGAGTCGATTCACGCCCACCGCCTCCGTGCTGCTCAATGTCGACCAAGACCACCTCGACTGGCACCTCGACCTTGAGGACTATCGCGCGGCCAAGCTGCGCATTTTTGGCCTGCCCTGCGCCGCGCAGACCATCTGGGTCGACCGGGACGACGCAGCGCTGGCCGAGGCCATTGCAGCCCATGTGTCGCAGGCAACCCCCCAACGATTTGGCTATGGCCTCTCGCCACTGGGTGCCGCGGAGCCTGGCCTGGGTGTGGCCCACGAGGGCCTCGACTGGCTGGTCCATCGGGCCAGTGCAGCCGAGCCCTTGGTGCGACTGATGCCTGCAGCGGCCTTGCGCATTCCCGGGCCACACAACCTTCGCAATGCGATGGCCAGCTTCGGACTGGCCCTCACGGTGACCCAGGACCTGGCGGCTTTGCTTCGTGGACTGCGGGAGTACCGCGGGGAGCCCCATCGCCTGGAGACGGTTCTCTCGATTGGCCCTGTCGACTTTGTGGATGACAGCAAGGGCACGAATGTGGATGCGACCCTGGCCGCCCTCAAGGCATTTAGCGGCGCCCTGGTGGTGATCGTGGGTGGAGATGGCAAGGGCCAGGATTTCTCGCGCCTGGTCGAGGCCCTGGCTCAGGAAGGCTGTTCGGTGGCCACCATTGGGCGAGACGGCCCCGCCTTGGCCCAGGCGCTGCGCGCCCGCGGCCAAGCGCCACAGGAGTCGGATGACCTGCCCCAGGCGGTGCGTTGGGCGCATGCCAAGGCGAATGAACTGGCGGAGGCCAAGGGCCATGCCACGGTGCTGCTCTCGCCGGCCTGTGCGAGCTTCGACATGTTCAGGAATTACGCCCATCGGGCGGCGGTGTTTGTGGAGGCAGCGCGTGAGATCGCCCAGCAGGAGGGCCAGCCATGCTGAGCCGGTTCGGCGATGTCTTGCGGCCAGCACCGCCCGACTGGCGCCTCATGGGCGTCTTTCTCGGTCTGCTCATGCTTGGTCTGGTGATGGTCTATTCCGCCAATCTCCCGCTGCCGGGTTCGGAACAGGCCCCGAGCATCTGGCGGCTCATGCGAGGCCATCCGGCCCATCTGCTGGTCGGCCTCTTCGTCTTCTGGATCCTGCTCTCGATCCCCATCAGCCAGTGGCAACGCTTCTCGGCCTGGGCCTTTGTGCTGGGCATCGCGCTGCTGCTGGTGGTCGCTGGCATCAAGCTCATTGGTGGGGCCGCCTTCATCAAGGATGGCGCAGTGCGTGCCATTCCCTTGGGTGTGATCACACTACAGCCTGCAGAACTGATGAAGCTCTTTGCATTGGTCTTCGCAGCCGCCTATGCCGTGCGCCGGCAAGAGCGCATGCAGTCTGACCTGCTGCGTGGCCTGGCCCCGATTGGTGGCCTGATGCTCCTGGTGATTCTCCTGCTGCTCCATCAGCCCGACCTGGGCTCGACCATTGTCATCACCTGCACCGTGGCCACGGTGCTGTTCTTGGGTGGCATGAGCCTTCGGGTCATCGTGCCCTTGGTCATTCTCATGGTCGGCTTTTTCGCCTTCATGGTCTATGTCACCCCATGGCGGCTGGACCGGCTGTTGTCGTACCTGAGCCCCTGTGCCCCAGACCATGTGCAGACCACGGGCTATCAGCTCTGTGGTGCCCTGATTGCATTCGGCCACGGCGGGCTCTTTGGCTCTGGACTGGGCACGGGCATTGCCAAACTGGGCCACCTGCCCCTGCCGCACACCGACTTCATCTTTGCGGTGATTGGTGAAGAACTCGGCTTTGTCGGGGTGCTCGCCGTCATGCTGACCTTTGCCTACTTGATCCGGCGGGCTATGGAAATTGGTCGTGTCTCGATGTCCCAGGAACGTCTCTTTGCTGGCCTGGTGGCCCAGGGCATTGCGGTCTGGATCGGCCTGCAGACCTTCATTCATGCTGGCGTGAATACAGGGCTGCTGCCCACCAAAGGACTCACGCTGCCCTTCATCAGTCATGGCGGCAGTTCCATGCTCGCCGTTTGCATGGCCATGGGCCTGCTGGTGCGGATCGACATGGAGAACCGTGCGCGAATTCGCGGCACCCCCATTCAGGAGTCTGCCGGCATGGTGCGGCCGCGGCATCGCATGGGAGCCTTCAGTTGAGCGCCCAGGTGATCATCGCGGCCGGCGGCACGGGTGGTCATGTCTTCCCGGCCTTGGCCGTGGCCAAGGGGCTCATGGCCCGAGGCCATGGCCCGAGTTGGGTGGGGTCCAATCGTGGCCTGGAGGCCCGGGTGGTGCCACAGGCCGGCATGCCCCTGCTCCAACTCGACTTCCAGGGCCTTCGGGGGCGTGGCCTTTGGGCCTTGCTGCAGATGCCCTTTGGCCTGCTGCGGGCCACGTTGCGCTGCTGGGCTTGGATGCGCAAGGCCTCCCCCCGACTGGTCATTGTCTTTGGCGGCTATGTGAGCTTTCCGGTGGCCGTGGTCGCGCGGCTCATGGGTCGGCCCGTGATGGTGCACGAGCAGAACGCAGTCATGGGCACCGCAAACCGATGGATCGCCCGGTGGGCCCAGGCGGTGGTGGTGAGCTTTGAGAAGACACGGTTCGCACCCGGCAACAGCCAATGGATTGGAAACCCGGTGAGGCAAGAGCTGCTCGCGCTGGGTGCGGCCCGAAGCAGGATGGCCGAGCGCACGGGGCCGTTGCGGCTCCTGGTGCTCGGGGGCAGCCTGGGTGCCCGGCCACTCAATGAGGGCCTGCCCGTCGCACTGGCCACCTTGGCCAAGGAGGGCATTGCATTCGAGGTTCGTCACCAGTCTGGGCTGGCCGGCCAGCCAGACTGCCAGGCCCGTTATGCCCAGGCTGGCCTGGTGGCCGAGGTGCTGCCGTTCATCGATGACATGTCTGCGGTCTATGCCTGGGCAGACCTCGCCGTTTGCCGCGCGGGCGCCTCCACCGTGGCGGAGATGACGGCCGTGGGCCTGCCCGCGGTCTATGTGCCACTGCCCCACGCGATTGATGACCACCAGACTGCCAACGCCGCTGCCGTGGTGGCTGCAGGCGGTGCATGGCTGGTTCCACAGGGCCAGGACTTCGAGGCTCGCCTCTCTGAGCGGCTTCGTGGTCTCAACCGGACAGTGCTTTTGCAGGCCACCCAAGCCCTGGAGGGTCAACAGCCCAAGGCCGTGGAGGCGCGGATGCTCGACCTCTGCGAGGCCCTGATGCAGGCGGAGGGACGGCCATGAAGCACAAGATTCGTTGCCTTCATTTTGTGGGCATTGGGGGCTCGGGCATGTCGGGCATTGCGGAGGTTCTGATCAACCAGGGCTACCGTGTGCAGGGCACAGACCTTCATCCCAATGCGGCCACCGAGCGACTGGCCTCACTGGGCGCCACCATCCATCTGGGCCATGCAGCCGAGAAGATCGAGGGTGCCGATGTGGTGGTCATCTCAACAGCCGTGAAGTCTGACAATCCTGAGTTGCAGGCGGCCCGGGCCAAGAAGATACCGGTGGTGCCGCGGGCCCTCATGCTCAGTGAACTCATGCGCATGAAGCAGGGCATTGCCATTGCAGGAACCCATGGCAAGACCACCACAACAAGCCTGGTGGCCTCCTTGCTCGCCGAGGGTGGCCTGGATCCAACCTTCGTCATTGGCGGCCGGCTCAACAGTGCAGGCGCCAATGCAAGGCTTGGACTCGGAGATGCCTTTGTGGCCGAGGCCGATGAGTCTGATGGGTCCTTTCTGAACCTCATGCCCATGATGGCGGTGATCACCAACATCGATGCCGACCACATGGAGACTTACGACCATGACATGGCCAAGCTCAAGCAGGCCTTCATCGCCTTCACCCAGCGCCTGCCCTTCTACGGAGAGGCGATTGTGTGTGTCGATGATGCAAACGTGCGCGAGATCATTCCTTTTGTGTCGCGGCCGGTTCTCACCTATGGCCTGTCTGCCGATGCAGACGTTCGCGCAGCCAATATTCAGGCGGGCGACTTCAGCATGGCCTTCGACCTGCTCCGCGAGGGCCATGCGCCTCTGGCGGTGCGGCTCAACCTGCCAGGCCAGCACAATGTTCTGAATGCACTGGCGGCCTGCGCCGTGGCCACCGAACTGGGTGTCACCGATGCGGCCATTGCTGCAGGACTCTCTCAGTTCAAGGGCGTTGGCCGTCGGTTGCAACGCTGGGGCCGCACACAGATTGGTCCGGCCCAGGTGGAACTCATCGATGACTACGGCCATCACCCAGTCGAGGTTCGGGCCACGCTCGAGGCCGTGCGCGGTGCATTCCCAGGGCGTCGACTGGTGCTGGTGTTTCAGCCGCATCGATACAGCCGGACCCGCGACCTCTTCGAAGACTTTGTGAAGGTGCTGTCCACGGTCGATGTGCTGGTGCTCTCGGAGGTTTACGCCGCGGGCGAGGCCCCGTTGGCCATGGCCGATGGCCGAAGCCTGGCGCGCACCATTCGCCAGCTTGGCCGTGTCGACCCCATCTTTGCGGAGACCGTGGAGGACATCCCGGGCCTGCTGGAGGGGGTGGTTCGAGACGATGATGTCGTCGTGACCATGGGGGCGGGCACCATTGGTGGCCTGGCCGGTCGGCTGCAGGCGCAGGGAGGGCGGCACTGATGGTGCACATACCCTACCGGAGGGTGGCCGTCCTGCTGGGAGGGCGCTCTGCTGAGCGCGAGATCTCCTTGCGCACGGGCGCTGGCGTGCTGGCCGCACTGGCACGTCGTGGTGTGGCCACCGTGGCCTTTGATCCCGCGGAACGTCCGCTGGAGGAGCTGCGCACCGAAGGCGTGGATGCGGTCTTCATTGCCCTGCATGGGCGATTCGGCGAGGACGGCACCGTGCAGGGTGTGCTCGAGTGGATGGGCCTGCCGTACACGGGCTCCGGCGTCATGGCCTCGGCCGTGGCCATGGACAAGTCGTTGACCAAGCGAATCTGGTCCTCGATGGGCATTCCCACACCGGCCCACCAGCTGGTGACCTCCAGCACCGATCCCTCGATGCTGGGGCCAGGGCTCTCACTGCCCCTGGCCATCAAGCCTGCGCGCGAAGGCTCCTCGATTGGCTTTACCAAACTGACCGACTGGTCTGGGTTTCGGCAGGCCGTGGCCCTGGCTGCAGAGCACGACACGGCTGTCATGGCCGAGGCCTTTGTCTCTGGGCGAGAGTTCACCATTGCCCTGCTTGGTGGGGGGGCGGCCGGACCGGTTCAGGCCCTGCCGGTCATCGAGATTCAGGCTCCCGATGGCCGATACGACTACCAGAACAAATACTTCGGCGATGCCACCCGTTATCTGTGTCCGGCACCCTTGCCGCCCGAGCAGGCTGAGCATTTCCAAGCCTTGGCCAAGTCTGCCTTCGAGGCCATTGGCTGCGAGGGCTGGGCGCGGGTAGACCTGCTTTGGGATGGTGTTTCGACAACGCCGATGCTGCTGGAGATCAACACCATTCCCGGCCTGACCGACCATTCCCTGGTTCCGATGGCGGCCCAGGCCGTTGGCATGGACTACGACGAACTGGTCATGACCATCCTTGCCTCTGCACGCACCAAGCTGGAGGGCGCTTCGCGTGGATAGCCTTCGCAGCCTCTGGCATTCCCCCCTGGCCTTGCAGCGCCTGAGCAGCGCCCTGGTCTGGGCTGCGGGGTTGTCGCTCGTGCTCGGCCTCGGGCATTGGCTGGCGAGTCGACCAGCCTTTGCCCTGCGCATGGTGGAGGTGCAGGCCGTGGGCGCGCCCATGCGGCATGTTCAAGAGGCAGACATTCGCCTGGCCTTTGCCAATGGGCTGTCTGGCACCACCCTCACGGCCCCGCTCCACGAGATTCAGTCGCGGCTTGCAGCCCACCCCTGGGTCCGTCAGGTCAGCATTCGCCGCATCTGGCCCAACCGATTGTTGGTTCGGGTGGAGGAGCATCAGCCCCTGGCCAGCTGGGGGGATGGGCGCTTCTTTAACCAGCAGGGTGAGCTCTTCCTGGGTGAGGAATCGGCGGCACACGAGGATGCGCGACGGGTCTACGGCTGTCTGCTGCCCGCACTCTCGGGGCCGGTCGGAACCGAGTCGCGGGTGCTCGGTCGAGCCCTCGACATTCAGAGCCTCATGGAGGCGTCCAAGGCCGGGCCAGCAGACCTCACCGGGGTCATGCTCACCCCACATTTCGCCTGGCGTCTGACCTTGTCGTCCGGCATGTCAGCGGAGCTTGGCCGAGACAGCCTGGGTGCCGACTGGCGCCTGCGGCTCGGGCACTTTTTGGAGAGTCGGGATTGGCTCCAGGAGCGTCTTGAGCGCGAGGCCGGTGAGCGGCCCACAGCCGTCGACCTTCGATATGCCAATGGATACGCCTATCGCGCTGTGTCCATGGGGCAGGCGGCGCCCACCGCGCAACAGGTCAGCCCCCCCGCATCGGCTGTGAGCTGCCTGCGCCACTTTCAACAGGAATTTCCTCATGACACGTGACTCCAAGAACCTTTTTGTCGGTCTCGACATCGGGACCTCCAAAATTGTGGCCATCGTGGGCCAACTCGATGGAGATCGGCTCGATGTCATTGGCCTGGGCCAGGCGGAGAGTGACGGCCTCAAGAAAGGGGTGGTCGTCAACATCGACTCCACCGTGGCCTCGATTCAAAAGGCCCTGGAAGAGGCCGAGCTGATGGCCGACTGCAAGATCGCATCGGTCTGGACGGGCATTGCAGGCAGTCATATCCGCAGCTTCAACTCGTCGGGCATGGTGGCCATCAAGGAGAAGGAGGTCAGCCAGGCCGACATGGATCGGGTCATTGAGACCGCCACGGCCGTGAGCATTCCGGCCGACCAGCAGGTGCTGCATGTGCTGCCGCAGGAGTTCATCATCGATGGCCAGGAGGATGTCCGTCAGCCCCTGGGCATGAGCGGTGTTCGCCTGGAGGTTCGCGTGCACATTGTCACGGGCGCCGTGAGTGCCGCCCAGAACATTGTGAAGTGCATTCGACGCTGTGGCCTCGAGGTGCAGGAACTCATGCTGCAGCCCTTGGCCTCCTCCCTGGCCGTCCTGACCGACGATGAACGCGAACTCGGTGTGGCCCTGGTCGACATTGGTGGGGGCACCACCGACATCGCGATCTTTGCGGGCGGCGCCATTCGGCATACCGCCGTCATCCCAATCGCTGGCGACCAGATCACCAACGACATTGCCATGGCCCTTCGCACGCCCACCAAGGACGCCGAGGAGATCAAGTGCCGCCACGGCGTGGCCAAGCAGACCCTGGTCGACCCGACCGCTGGATTTGAGGTGCCTGGTCTTGGTGACCGTGGCCCACGGATGTTGTCGCAGCAGTCGCTTGCCGCGGTCATTGAGCCGCGTGTGGAGGAGCTCTTCTCGTTAGTCTCTCAGGTGATCCGCGAGAGCGGCTTTGAGGAACTGCTCTCTGGCGGTGTCGTGCTCACGGGGGGCAGTGCGCAACTGCCTGGCATGGTGGAGCTCGGCGAGGACGTTTTCTTGAAACAAGTCCGTGTGGCCAAGCCGAGTTATCGGGGCAGCCTCGCGGACGTGGTGGGCAGTCCCCGTTATGCCACGGCGATGGGGCTGCTTGAGCAGGCGCGGGTGCAGTGGCTCCGCGGCACACAGGTGGACAGGCAGACCGGATCCTTCCGGGGCACCTTGGCGCGGATGAAGTCTTGGTTTGTGGGCAACTTTTAGGTCCTCTTTCGAAGGAGAAATGCAATGAGCTTTCAAATGTTAGAAACAGAAACCCTGGGCACCGTGATCAAGGTGATTGGGGTGGGCGGTGCGGGCGGCAACGCGGTGCACCACATGATTCGCCGAAAGGTCTCAGGCGTGGAGTTTGTCTGTGCCAACACAGACGCCCAGGCGCTGGCCAAGGCCGAGGGGCATCTCTCCCTGCAGCTCGGTGCCTCAGGACTCGGTGCGGGTGCCAAGCCGGAGGCGGGAAAGGCGGCCGCAGAGTCGGAGCGTGAGCGGATTGCCGAGGCCCTTCGTGGCGCCCACATGGTTTTTATTACCGCCGGCATGGGCGGTGGCACCGGCACGGGCGCAGCACCCGTGGTGGCCGAGGTTGCCAAGGAGTTGGGTGCCCTGACCGTGGCCGTGGTGACCAAGCCCTTCTCCTTTGAGGGTGGCCGCAGAATGAAGGCCGCAGAGCAGGGCCTGGCCGAACTCGAGGGCAAGGTCGACTCGCTCATCGTGATCCTCAACGAGAAGTTGGAAGAAGTGCTGGGTGACGAGGTGACCCAGAAGGAGGCCTTCGGGGCCGCCGACGACGTTCTGCACAACGCGGTGGCGGGCATCGCAGAGATCATCAATGTGGAAGGCCTGGTCAACGTCGACTTCGAGGATGTGAAGACGGTGATGGGTGAGCAGGGCAAGGCCATGATGGGCACGGCCACGGCCTCGGGCCCAGACCGGGCTCGCATCGCGGCAGAGCAGGCTGTGCGAAGCCCCTTGCTCGAAGGTGTCGACCTTTCGGGTGCTCGCGGCATTCTCGTGAACATCACGGCAAGCAGCACCCTCAAACTCAAGGAGACCAAGGTGGCCATGGAGGCCATTCGGACCTTTGCCGCCGAGGATGCCACCATCATTTTTGGCACGGTCTACGACGAGGCCTTGGGCGATGACATGCGGGTCACGGTGGTGGCCACGGGCCTGGGTGCGTCCAAACGCCGACCCAGCCTGGTCCGCAGCACCGCGGCCGCACCCATGGCACGAACTGGCACCGACGATGCAGTGGGCGCGCCCGTGAACTTTGGTTCGGAGGTGGAGCCCACGCCCGCGGCCGGCAACTACCAGGACTACGACCGTCCGGCCATTTGGCGCCAGCCCGCCAAGAGCGAGGCGGCCGCACGTGTCATTGCCCTGGAGGAGGGCGGCATGGACCGATTCGACATCCCTGCCTTCCTTCGCAAGCAGGCGGACTGACCCGAACCTGCACTAGACTGTCTCCTTCGGAACCCGGATCTGACCTGCCTGTCGGATTCGGGTGTTGTTCATCCTTGTCCCCAACGGAGTTTCAGATGCCCATTCAAATTGGTCAGGCCCTTCCCAATTCCACCCTCTACGAGTTCATCGAAGAAGAGACCCCGGGCTGCGCCGTCGGCCCCAATGGCTTTCAGGTGTCTGACCTTGTTCGCGGAAAGAAGATTGTGATATTTGGCCTGCCAGGTGCCTTCACGCCCACCTGCTCGGCCAAGCATGCGCCCGGCTATGTGGCCCTTGCCGACCAGTTTTTTGCCAAAGGCGTTGATGAGATCTGGTGTATCGCCGTGAATGATGCCTTCGTCATGGGCACCTGGGGCCGAGAGCTCGGTACCCGTGGAAAGGTTCGCATGCTCGGTGATGGCAATGCCGAGTTCTCCAAGGCCATCGACATCACCCTGGACCTCACCGGCCGTGGCATGGGCATTCGCTCGAACCGCTACGCCATGATCGTTCAGGACGGCATCGTCCAAGACCTGGCCATTGAAGGCCCAGGAAAATTTGAAGTCAGCAGCGCAGAGGCGGTCCTCGCCAAGCTCTGATCGCCAGCCTGCATGCTTCGTCAGCGCACCCTCAAGACGCCGGTCTCTGTGGAAGGCATCGGCCTTCACAGTGGCCAGCGGGTGCGCCTGGGCCTGGTGCCCGCGCCCGCGGACCACGGCATTGTCTTTCGTCGAACCGACCTCACCGGCCCCAACGAGATTGCCTCTGGGGCCGCGTCCGTGGGCGACACTCGAATGGCCTCCACCCTGGCCGATGGCCATGTCCGCGTCGCCACTGTGGAGCACCTCATGTCCGCCCTCTCGGGGATGGGCATCGACAATCTTACGGTGGAGGTCGATGCGGCCGAGATCCCCATCATGGATGGCAGCGCGGCGACCTTTGTTCACTTGATTCGAAGCAGCGGCGTGGAGGAGCAGTCGGCACCCAAGCGTTTTGTCGAGGTGCTCCAGCCCATCGAGGTGCGCGACGGCGACAAATGGGCACGGCTTGAGCCCTACTTTGGTTTTCGGCTCGACTTCACCATCGACTTCAAACACCCGGCCGTGGACCAGACCGGCCAGGACGTCTCTGTGGATTTCGAGAAGAACGCCTTTGTCCAAGAGATTGCCCATGCACGCACCTTTGGATTTGTTCGGGATGTGGACCACCTGCGGGCCAAGGGGCTTGCCCTTGGAGGCAGCCTCGACAATGCCATCGTGGTGGATGACCACCGCATTCTGAACCCGGGCGGCCTGCGCCAGCCCAATGAGTTCGCCATGCACAAGGCACTCGATGCAATTGGCGACCTCTATCTCTTGGGCCGGCCCCTCATGGCCGCCTACCGTGCCTTCAAGTCGGGCCACGCCCTGAACAATCAGCTGCTGCGGGCGCTTTTGAGCCAGACGGATGCCTGGCGGGAGCGGTCTTTTGAAGACCTGGCCCATGCGCCGCCGGCCTGGGCTCGGCAGTGGTCCTGGGCCTAAGGGCCCGACAAGTCTCCACCCTCCAAGAGCGAATCGAGCAGTCGCTTTCGCGCCATGGCGGGCACGGGTGGGCGTGCGGGTGGCAGGGGCACCCCCGATTGTGTGATAGCCACTGGCGCGCGCACGTGAATCGACTGTAGGCCCAGCCCCATCGACTGGAGTTGAGACAGCAGTGGTGCGCTCACGAGCTTGAGCTTTGCGATGGCAGCCTGGTGCTGGGCCACCACGACCAGCCGAGACCCACGGATGCCCTGGCTGGGGTCGGACCGATGGGCGGAGAAGACGTGGCTGACCAGTGCGCCGTGGCCATTGCGCCGAAGCGCCTCCTGAACCTGCCGGGTCATGGCCTCGGCCTCCTGAAGTCGGTCGAAGCCAGGGATGGATCGCAGGGCGTCTTGGATCGGGCGCGTCATGGCCTCATGCTACGCTAGCACCCCTATGTTTAGTCGACTCCTTGCTTCGGTCTTCGGCAGCCGAAATGACCGCCTGCTGAAGAAGTACCAGTCCCGCGTGGCCCTCATCAACGCCCAAGAGCCGGCCCTCCAAGCCCTCTCTGATGAGGCCCTTCGGGCCAAGACAGACGACTTTCGGGCGCGCATTGCCGAAGGGGCCAGTCTGGACAGTCTGCTGGTGGAGGCCTTCGCGGTCTGCCGAGAGGCAGGTCGGCGTGCCCTGGGCATGCGGCACTTCGATGTCCAGTTGGTGGGTGGCATGGTGCTCCACGAGGGCAAGATCTCTGAGATGCGCACGGGCGAGGGAAAGACCCTGGTGGCCACCCTGCCCACCTACCTCAATGCATTGGCGGGCAAGGGTGTCCATGTGGTCACCGTCAATGAATACCTGGCACGTCGAGATGCGGAATGGATGGGCCGCCTCTACGGCTTCCTTGGACTGACCACCGGCATCAATTTGTCGGGCCTGTCATCTGAAGAAAAGCATGCGGCCTATCAGGCCGACATCACCTACGGCACCAACAACGAGTTTGGCTTCGATTACCTCCGTGACAACATGGTCACCGAGCGGGCCAAGCGATCCCAGCGCGGACTTTTCTTTGCCGTGGTTGACGAGGTTGATTCCATCCTCATCGATGAGGCCCGCACACCCCTGATCATTTCAGGCCAGGCCGACGACAGCACCCAGCTTTACCAGCAGCTCAATGGGCTGCCAGCCATGCTCAACCCACAGCCCACCGAGGACGGCCCCGGCGATTACTTTGTGGATGAGAAGTCCCGGCAGCTTCACCTCTCGGATGCCGGCTTCGAGAAGGCCGAGCAGCTGCTGGCCGAGCGTGGGCTGGTGCCCGAGGGGGCCAGCCTCTACGACTCGGCGCAGGTCTCCTTGCTCCACCATCTGCTGTCGGCCCTTCGGGCCCATGCGCTCTATCACCGAGACCAGCACTATGTGGTGCAGGCAGGGCAGGTGGTGATCGTCGATGAGTTCACCGGCCGGCTCATGCCCGGCCGGCGTTGGTCTGATGGCCTGCACCAGGCCGTGGAGGCCAAGGAGCAGGTGGCCATTGAGCCCGAGAACCAGACTCTGGCCTCCATCACCTTCCAGAATTATTTCCGCATGTACGCGAAGCTTGCGGGCATGACGGGCACGGCCGACACCGAGGCCTTTGAGTTTCAACAGATCTATGGGCTGGAGACCGTCATCGTTCCCACCCACCGCCCCATGGTGCGGCGAGATCTTCAAGACCAGATCTATCGGTCCGACGAAGAAAAGTTCGAGGCCATTCTTGCGGACATTCGACGCTGCCATGCGTCAGGACAGCCGGTGCTGGTGGGCACCACGTCGATCGAAAATTCCGAGCGCATCTCTGAGCAACTGACGGCCGCGGGCCTGTCTCACCAGGTGCTCAACGCCAAGCAGCATGAGCGTGAGGCCGAGATTGTGGCCAATGCTGGACGCCCGGGCATGATCACCATTGCCACCAACATGGCTGGCCGAGGCACCGACATTGTTCTGGGTGGCCGCCCCGATGCACCCGACTGGCAGGCCCTGCACGACCAAGTGCTGGCCGCGGGTGGCCTTCACATCATCGGCACGGAGCGGCATGAGTCACGCCGCATCGACAACCAATTGCGTGGACGCGCAGGCCGTCAAGGCGACCCAGGGTCTTCTCGGTTTTATCTCTCGATGGACGACCCCCTGCTGCGCATTTTTGCGGGCGAGCGGATGAAGTCCATCATGGCCCGTCTGGGGGTGCCGCGCGGTGAGCCCATCGAGGCCGGCATGGTGTCCCGCTCTATTGAGAGTGCCCAGCGCAAGGTCGAGAACCGCAACTTCGAGATTCGCAAGCAGCTCCTGGAGTACGACAACGTGGCCAATGAGCAGCGCCAGATGATCTACGCCCAGCGCAATGAGGTGCTGGAATCGGAAGACTTGAATGCCTTCGTGGGCGGGCTTCGGCATGGGGCATTGACAGAACTGGCCCGGCTGCACGTTCCCATGGAGAGCATCGAGGAGCAGTGGGATCTCCCCAGCCTGGAGCAGGCCCTTCGCGAGCAGTATCGGCTGGACGTTCCCTTGGTGAGCCTGCTCGAGACCGAGGACGAACTCGATGACGAGGACCTTGTGGCCCGGGTCTGCGAGGCGGCCGACAAGGCCTACCAGGACAAACTGAGCCAGCTGCCACCGGGTGTTTTTCTGGAGTTCGAGCGCTCGGTCTTGCTGCAGCACATCGATGCCCACTGGCGTGAGCACCTGGCCGCACTGGATCACCTGCGTCAGGGCATCCACCTGAGGGGCTATGCCCAGAAGGACCCCAAACAGGAATACAAGCGTGAGGCGTTCGGGCTCTTTGAGCAGTTGCTGGGTCGTGTCCGGGACGATGTCACCCGCACCCTTCTGAATGTTCAAGTGGCCACCGAGGAAGAGGTTGCCCAGGCGGCTCAGGCCGCAGCCCCGGCGGAGCCCAAGGCGGTGTCCTACACCCATGCCGATTTCGAGGGCGTCCCTGTGCCAGACGATGCTGTTGCAAGCCCCGACGCGCAGCCCGAATCCGAGCCCGCGGTGCCGACGCGGCGCAGCTTTCCAAAGGTGGGCCGCAACGACCCTTGTCCCTGTGGCTCGGGCAAGAAGTACAAGCAGTGCCACGGGGCGCTGAGTTAGTGCCCGTTCAACTCCCGCCACCCGATCGAGCCTCGCTGCTCCCTGTGGCGGGGGTCTCTCTCTCCGTGGTGAGTGCCGGCATTCGGAAGTCTGGCCGGAAAGACCTTCTCGTCATGCGGCTCGCCGAGGGCAGCACGGTGGCAGGTGTCTTCACCCAGAATGCCTTTTGTGCGGCGCCAGTTCAGGTCTGCCGGTCCCACCTTGCCAGCGGGCAAGCCATCCGGGCTCTGGTGGTCAACACCGGCTGCGCCAATGCGGGAACCGGCCGGCAAGGCCTCTTGAATGCCCAGCAGACCTGTGAGTGGGTGGCGCAGTCCCTGGGCGTGGCGGCCGAGCAGGTCCTGCCGTTCTCCACGGGGGTGATTCTGGAACACCTTCCCATGGACAAACTTCAGGCGGGGCTCGCGCAGGCGGCCGCTGCCCCCGAGGCCGATTGGCTCGATGCCGCGCAGGCCATCATGACCACCGACACCCAGCCCAAGGCCATGAGCCGGCGGGTGCGCCTCTCGAATGGTGAGGTGGTCATCACGGGCATCTCCAAAGGGGCCGGCATGATTCGTCCCAACATGGCGACCATGCTGGGCTACATGGCCACCGATGCCGCCATGGACACGGCAGTCCTGGCGGCACTCACGCGTGCCGCAGCCGATCGTTCCTTCAATGCCATCACGGTCGATGGTGACACCTCGACCAACGACTCCTATGTCGCGGTGGCCACGGGCCAGTCGGGCGTGGTCCTGTCACCCCATGGAGAAGGGCAGGCCGCAGCCGACTGGACTCTTTTTGAGGCCGCCTGGTTTGAACTGGCCGAGGGCCTTGCCCAGGCCATCGTTCGAGATGGTGAGGGCGCCACGAAATTCATGACCATCCGGGTTCAGGATGCTGGCTCGGCCTCGGAGGCGCGGCAGGTGGCTTATGCCGTGGCCCACTCCCCGCTGGTGAAGACGGCCTTCTTTGCCAGCGACCCCAATCTGGGTCGCATCCTGGCGGCCGTGGGCTACAGCGGCCTGCCGGACTTCGACACCAACCGGGTCTCGGTGCGGATCAATGGCCTGCTGGTGGCCCAAGACGGTGGACGCGCACCGAGTTACACTGAGGCCGATGGCCAGGCCGCCATGGTGCCTGCAGAGATTGAGGTGGCGATTCGGTTGGGCCGTGGGCAGTCGTCGGCCACCATCTGGACCTGTGA
Source organism: Bordetella parapertussis (assembly GCA_945862305.1). Taxonomy (GTDB): domain Bacteria; phylum Pseudomonadota; class Gammaproteobacteria; order Burkholderiales; family Burkholderiaceae_A; genus Hahnella. The sequence goes on from CAMAXF010000001.1 coordinate 77,931, forward strand.
CCTCTCTCACGATTACGTCACGATCAATGCCGACTATCGATCCTGACTCAGAGTGGCGTGCGAGCCTGGTGCGGGTGCTGCACAAGCTCGACGCCATGCTGCCGCAGCCACCAGCACCCGTCGATTTTTCGAGCCAATGGGCCTTTCGTTGGGTTCGCCGTCCGGCAGCCCTGGGGTCCACGGCGGCCCTCGTGCCGGTGCAGCACTTTGCAAGCATTTCGCTGAACGATCTCTGCCACATTGAGTCCCAGGCCGAGCGTGTGGTTCGCAACACGGAGCAGTTCGTGTCGGGCCGACCGGCGAACAATGTCCTGCTCACCGGTGCCAGGGGTACTGGTAAGTCATCCCTGGTGAGGGCCTGCCTCATGGCCTACGGTGAGAGAGGCCTGCGCCTCATCGAGGTGGACAAGTCCGACATGGTCGATCTGCCCGAGATCGCCGACCAGGTTCATGGTCGGCCAGAGCGTTTCATTCTGTTCTGTGACGACCTCTCCTTCGAGACAGGCGACGCCGCCTACAAGGCACTCAAGACCGTTCTCGATGGAGGCTTGTCTGCCCAGGCCGACAACCTGTTGGTCTATGCAACCTCCAATCGTCGGCATCTCATGAGTGAGTCGATGCGAGACAACTTGTCGGCCCACACCGATGCTGATGGCGAGATTCATCCTGGTGAGACGGTGGAGGAACGCATCTCGCTCTCGGAGCGTTTTGGCCTCTGGGTGTCCTTTCACAGCTTCAGCCAGGCCCACTACCTGGACATCGTCTCGCATTGGCTCTCTGTGCATGGGGTTCCTGCGGCCCACCATGAGGCGGCCCGGCGAGAGGCCCTCCAGTGGGCCACCGCGCGGGGGTCGCGCTCTGGCCGAGTGGCCCTTGCCTTTGCCAAGGACTGGGCCGCTGGCCACCATGGACACAAGGCCTGAACTCCTTGTGGTGGCGGGGCTGATCCTCTCCGAGGATCAGCAACAAGTATTACTGGCCAGTCGACCGCTCGGCAAAGTCTATGCAGGCTGGTGGGAATGCCCGGGTGGCAAACAGGAGCCCAACGAATCACTCGAGGACGCCCTGGCCCGCGAGCTTCAAGAGGAGTTGGGCCTGTCGGTGGAGGAGGCCAGCCCTGGCTGGTCGGCCACACATGCCTACAGCCATGCCCATGTGAGGCTTCATTTCTTTTGGGTCACACGCTGGAGGGCTGCGGGCCAGTTCATGCAACTGGCCGCAGAGGCCGGACTGGAGGGACAGCAGTTGTGCTGGATTCGCCTGGATGGACCGGCACCGTTTCCCATCCTTCCAGCCACCCTGCCCGCGCTAGAGCGGGCTAGAAGTCACAGAGCGTCAGTTCGAAGGCCGTATGGCCCGCGATGGGCTGCAGCTTGAGGGATGCATCGAGCTTGCGGAATCGGATGGCCACCACGTACTTGTTTGAACTGACATCACAGACAAGCTCTTGTGGATCGCCAGTCTCGATGCGTATCAGGCGAATCTGCTGGCCACTGAGGCTGAGCTCGAAGGAGCCATTCTGTGCGTCGTAGGCTGCGGGCGATGCGCCTTGGCGCAGCAGCTTGAGGCCGAGGTCGACCGCGTCGAGCAGCGGCTGAAGTGGCTGAACCCATTCCTCGAGGGCCCCTCGGCGGCTGGTCCCATCTCGTTTGAGCCAGACAGACAGGGCTGGGAGGTCGAAGCCGCAGTTGCCTGCTGGGATGCCCGCTCGGCCCTTGATGGCCATGAGGAACTCGAGCTCATTCATGTGGGCACCGAGGCGGAGCCGAACGTCGCCTAGGGCTGCAAAGATGGCACCGATCTCGCCAATGACCGCCTGGAGCCGATCGTTGGAGACATCGGGAAGCCCCTCGAACTTGGCGAGTTGCTGCCGCTGGCGCTCAAGCTCTTGGAGCAATTCGTTCTTGATGTCGCTGCGGTTCGAGAGAAGGTCGTAGAGCTCGAAGAGGGTGGCCAGGGCTGCCTCGTGGGATGCGGAGCAGTCTTGCTTCATGAGCAGGCCGTAGCGGTGGCTCAGGCATTCAAGCCGAAGCATGGTCCTGACCCGCTCGTTGCAGGGAAACTCAAAGACCTGAAGGCCTGCAGTGGCGTGCGGATCGACAGAAGAGTCCATCCGCGCATTATGTCTGATCTCAGCTGGAATGGGCCGTCGCATCGTCTTTGAGCTGGGTGTGGAGGGCGACCACGCGCTGGTCGAGCACAGCCGGGCTGCCCTCATTGTAAAGGATGTGGTCGGCGCCTGCAGCCCGGGTCTGATCATCAGACTGGCGCTGGAGAATGCCTTCGAGGACATCCGTGGGCATGGGCGAGCGGCGGTCGAGCCGATCCAGCCTTGACTGCATCGGTGCGGTGATGGTCACGACTCGCCAGACCCAGTCTGGCCGTTGGAATCCGTGAATCTCAAACCAGAGCGGCACCACGTAGACCAGGTAAGGCGCCGTGCAGGACTGAAAGAATGCCTGTGCACGTGCTTGAACCCTCGGGTGCAGGATGGCCTCCAGGGCTTGTCGCGCCTGCGGCGATCGGAAAATAAGGTCTCGCATGACAGCACGGTTCAGGCTGCCATCCGGGCAGGCCACCTCGGAGCCCCAGCGCGAGATGATATCGGCCATGGCCTCTCCGCGACTTGCCGTGAGCTGACGAGAGATGTCGTCTGCATCGAGGCAGGGCACACCGAGCCGCTCGAAGCTGGTCATGGCCATGGACTTTCCGGACCCAATCCCGCCGGTGAGCACGACGACTCGGGCGGGAGCGGCCTTGGTCATAATGTGAGCAGTGGGGTGAGTAGACCGCCGATGCAGAGCGCTGGGCCGAAGGGCAGCTGGGTTTGGCCCGACCACTTCTGGCGCCAGAGGCCCCAGGCCACCAGCGGCAGCATCAGCAGGGCCCCGAGGCCCATTGCGGCGAAGGGTGTCAGGGGACCGAGCCAGGCACCCAGGGCCGCCAGGAGTGCGAGGTCTCCACGGCCCATTGGGGCATCTTGGGATGTGCGCCGAGGCCAGGCCCGGATGATAAATGCCACCAGGCCGGCACCAAGCAGCGCACCCGCAAGTGAGGCCGCGGGGGTCGTGGGCCAGCCTGGGAGCAGGCTGGCCGCCAAGCCCACGCCCAGGAGCCCCCACGTGATGCGGTTGGGCAGCAACTGGGTGAGCAGATCGATTCGGGAGGCCGCCATGAGGCCGCTGACCAAGAGGGTCAGGGCCAAGGCCATGGATGGCGTGGTGGTGGGCAGGCTCTCCGCGAGTAGTCCGATCAGCAGCCCGACCATGGTGGCCAGCGCCGCCCAACCAGCATTAAGTTGCGAGGCGGATTGGCTCAGGTCGGACGAGACCCAGCGAACGAGTTCTGTCCGGCTCCAGCGAAGCCACAAGGCCAGCATGGCGGGCATGAGGGCGGCCATGAACAGGGGTGTGCCAATCGTGGCCATGCCGCTCGGTATTGACCACTCATTCATGGTTGGACTCGGGGTCGGGCTGGGTGCTGGCCAATGGCCGGTGGAGCAGGACGCGTCGAATCATGCGGTCTTGAATTTGAACAATTTCCAACGGCGTGTTGCCGATCTTCAGGCCCAGGTTGGCCTCGGGGATGTCTTGCAGCTGCTCAAGGATCAGGCCGTTGATGGTCTTGGGGCCATCGACTGGCAGACTGAGGCCGAGTCGCCGGTTGATGTCCCGCACGAGGCTGGTGCCCTCCAAGACGGCGGTGCCGTCTGCGGACCATTGCAGGACCCGGGCCTGCCGCTGTGGGTCCTGGCCGGAGAATTCGCCGACCAGTTCCTCGATGATGTCCTGCAGGGTGAGCAGCCCCTCGACCTCCCCGTATTCATCCACCACCAGGGCGAGCTGCTGACGGTTGCTTTGAAAGTGGGTGAGCTGGGAGAAGAGCTTGCTGCCCGATGGAATGAAATAGGCGGGCGTGAGGGCCTCGATGAGCCGTTCCTTGCTGAAGTCGTCGTGGGCCAGCATGGTGAGGGCCCTGCGAACGTGGAGGATGCCTTCGATCTGGTGGAGCTCGCCGCGGTAGACGGGCAGGTTGTTGTGAAAGCAGGTGGAGATCTGCTCGATCAGGGTGGCCTCGTCATCCTCGAGGTCGAGCGCCTCGATTCGGCCCCTGGCCACCATGACGTCGTCCACACGCAGGTCTTCCAGGTCGAAGAGGTTGAGCAGGATGCTACGGTGTTGGCTTGGAATGAAGGCCGCGCTCTCGAGCACCGCTGTTCGAAGCTCGTCGGTGGTCATGCCCTCGGAGCGGTTGTTGTGTGATGAGACTCGAAAGAGCCGCAAGAGCACGGAGATCAGGCCATTGAGAACCCAAACAAAGGGCCGAAGCAGGTAGATCACCGGGATCAGGCCGTGGCTGCTGCCCATGGCTGCAGTCTCGGCCCGGTTCGCACCAATGGTCTTTGGAATGATTTCCCCGAAGATGATCAGCAACCCGGCTGCAATGGCGGTGGCCACGGCCAGCACCGAGTCTTCGTTGCCGAAGGTCTGGATGGCGGTGGCTGTGATCAGCGTGGTGAGTGCCGCATTGACGAGGTTGTTGCCCAGGAGAATGCTGGCGAGCAACTGGTCTGTTCTGCTGAGCAGTCGAATGACCTGCTTGGCGCTGCGCCGACCCTGGGAGGCCAGGTGCCGCATCTTGTAACGATTGACCGCCATGAGACTGGTCTCGGACATCGAAAAGAAGGCCGAAATCAGCAGAAGAACGACGATGGCGAGGGCCTGTGCCCAGAAGGGGAGGTCGCTCAAGCGGTTGTTGATTCCTTATCAGCAATGCTTGCGGAGTGGTCGGGGTGAGAGGATTCGAACCTCCGACTCCTGCGTCCCGAACGCAGTACTCTACCAGGCTGAGCTACACCCCGACGGCGATAACAGGGGGTCAACCCTGGCGCTCAAGTACAAAGGAGGCCAAGTCTAGCAGGGATGTTTTCGCCTCGGAATCGGCCAAGGGGGCCAGGGCCTCGCGGGCTCGACGGCATTCCTGCTCGGCCACGCCCTTGGCGTACGCCAGGGCGTCGGAGGCTCGCACCCGCCCGATGACGGCCTCGATGTCGGCCGACTCTGGCTGGACGATGGCCGTTCGAATCAGGGCCTGGTCGCTGGCGCTGCCGTTGGAGAGGAGGCGAATCAGTGGCAGGGTTGGCTTGCCCTCTCGGAGGTCGTCGCCCAACTGCTTTCCCATCTCCGTCTCATCGCCGCTGTAGTCCAGGATGTCGTCGGTGAGCTGAAAGGCCGTGCCGATGTGCCGACCGTAGGCTGCGAAGGCCTCGACCAGCGCAGCAGTCTCGCCTGCCAGCACGGCTGGCAGGCTGGCGGAGGCCTCAAAGAGCTTGGCGGTTTTGAAGCGGATGACCTGCAGGTAACGGGCCTCATCGACGTCTGGGTCCTGACAGTTCATCAGTTGCAAGACTTCGCCTTCGGCAATGACGTTGGTGGCCTCCGAGAGCACCGCCATGACGGGAAGTGAGTTTATGCTCACCATCATCTGGAAGGCTCTGGAATAGAGGAAGTCGCCCACCAGCACGCTTGCGGCATTGCCGAAGATGGCGTTGGCGGTCTGGCGACTGCGGCGCATGCCGGATTCATCGACCACGTCGTCGTGCAGCAGGGTGGCGGTGTGAATGAACTCGACAATCACAGCCAGGTCGGCCACGGCGGCCGAAGGCACGGCGGTCATGCGGCCCTGGGCCTGCTGGTGGGCCTGCTGGTGGGCAAAAAGGGCGCGTGCACTCAAAATGACCAGCACCGGCCGCATCCGCTTGCCGCCCCCCTGAATGATGTACTGCGCCACCTGACGGACCAAGGGCACGTCGCTCTGCAGGCGGCTGGTGAGCACCCGATCGACCTCGGCCATGTCGGCGGCCAGGGTCTGCAGGATGGTTTGGTAGCGGTTGGGCTTTGACGCGGCTTGCATGCCGTACTGTACCAACCCCCGAATCGTCTTGCGTTTGCATTCCCCCTGCACTATCATGGTGGGCTTTTGATCGTCTATCCAGCAGGGGACCTACGATGTACGCAGTCATCAAAACCGGTGGAAAACAGTATCGGGTAAGCCCGGGCGACGTGCTCAGGGTGGAGACCTTGGTGGCCGAGCCAGGCCAAGAGGTTGTGCTCACCGATGTGCTGGCCATTGGCGCAGGCGAAGGCCTGGAGGTTGGAAGCCCCATGTTGGTTGGCGCAAGCGTGAAGGCCATGGTGAAGTCGCACGGCCGCGGCGAGAAAATTAGAATCTTTAAGCACCGTCGCCGCAAGCATTACGCCAAGACCCAGGGCCATCGCCAAAATTACACCGAGATCGAAATCCAGACGGTTGTGAAGCCCGACGGTTCCGTGGTCTCTTGATCCATTAGGAAGCAGACGACATGGCACAGAAAAAAGGCGGCGGCTCTACGCGAAATGGGCGCGACTCAGAGGCCAAACGGCTTGGTGTGAAGCGCTTTGGTGGCGAGTCGATCTCGGCCGGCAGCATCATTGTTCGCCAGCGGGGCACGCAGTTTCATCCTGGTGTGAATGTGGGCATGGGCAAAGACCACACCCTGTTTGCGCTGGTCGATGGCAAAGTGGCCTTTTCGGTTCGGGGACCACTCAAGCGTTCCACCGTGAGCATCATCGCGGAATAAGCCGCTGGCGGCGCCTTTGGTGCCCGCCCTCCAGAGGATCGCAGGCCAATGAAGTTCATTGACGAGGCCGTGATCGAAGTTCACGCAGGCAAGGGTGGCAATGGTGTGGCCGCCTTTCGTCGTGAAAAATTCATCCCCAAGGGTGGTCCGAGCGGCGGCGATGGCGGCCGCGGTGGCTCCATCTTTGCCATCGCCGATCGGAACATCAACACCCTGATCGACTACCGCTACGCCAGGCTTCACCGCGCCAAAAACGGCGAACAGGGCCAGGGCTCCGACCGCTATGGGGCTGGTGCGGCGGACATCGTTCTGCGGATGCCGGTGGGAACCACGATTCTGGATGCCGAGACCGGCGAACTGCTCTGGGATCTCGCCCATCACGATCAGAAAATTCTGCTGGCCAAAGGTGGCCAGGGAGGCCTTGGAAACCTGCATTTCAAGTCCAGCATCAATCGGGCGCCGCGACAGTGCACGCCGGGTGAACTCGGTGAGACCCGCCGCCTTCGGCTCGAACTCAAGGTCTTGGCAGATGTTGGCCTGCTTGGCCTGCCCAACGCCGGCAAGTCAACACTGGTGGCGGCGGCCTCCAATGCGCGTCCGAAGATTGCCGACTATCCATTCACCACGCTGCACCCCCAGTTGGGCCTCGTGCGAACCGACGAGGGTCGCAGCTTTGTCATGGCCGACATCCCTGGCCTCATCGAGGGTGCGGCTCAGGGGGCTGGCCTTGGGCATCAGTTTCTTCGGCACCTGCAGCGCACCCGCCTGCTGCTGCACCTTGTCGACCTCGCGCCGACCGAGGCCGAGGACACCGATGCGGCGGTGACGAGTCTGGCCCAGTCCATTCGCACCATCGTTGCAGAGCTGACGGCCTACGACCCGGCCATGCTCGACAAGCCGCGCTGGCTTGTGCTCAACAAGGCCGACATGCTCAGCGATGCCGAGCGCGATGCTCGTCTGCGCAAGCTGCAACGCAAGCTGCGCTGGAAGGGACCCGTTCACATGGTCTCGGCCCTGACACGCGAGGGGCTGGCACCACTGCTCTATGCCATTCAGGATGAGATCGACCGTCAGGCATTGCTGCAGCATGAGGCGCTTGTGAAGGCCCAGGCCCAAGAGGGGTCGACACTGGAGGGGGCGTGATGCGCTCGTTGCAACACATTGAAGAGGCCGGCTGCTGGGTTGTGAAACTGGGCTCGAGCCTCGTCACCAACCAGGGTCGCGGTGTCGATGCCAAGGCCATTGCTCAGTTCGCGGGCCAGCTTGCGGGCCTTCGTCAGCAGGGACGCCGAGTGGTGGTTGTCTCCAGTGGGGCGATCGCGGAGGGCATGAAACGACTGGGGTGGGCCAGCCGCCCGCACGCCATCCACGACCTTCAGGCCGCCGCAGCAGTGGGCCAGATGGGGCTCGCACAGGCCTACGAGGCTGGCTTTTCGGTTCATGGCATTCAAACCGCACAGGTGCTGCTCACCCACGAGGACATTGCCGATCGCAGGCGTTACCTCAACGCCAAGTCGACCCTCAGCACCTTGCTCGACCTGGGCATCGTGCCCATCGTCAACGAGAACGACACGGTGGTCACAGAGGAGATCAAGCTCGGTGACAACGACACGCTGGCCGCCATGGTCACCAACCTGCTCGAGGCAAACCTGCTGGTCATCCTCACCGACCAACCCGGCCTGTTCACGGGCGACCCCAGGCGCGATCCGTCGGCCACGCTCTTGAGTGAGGTCTCCGCCAATGACCCAGGCATTGTGGCCATGGCGGGGGGCGCTGGCTCCAACATTGGCACGGGCGGCATGGCCACAAAGGTTCAGGCGGCTCGGCGGGCCTCGCACAGTGGCGCTCACACGGTCATTGCCAGTGGCCATGAGCCCGATGTGCTGCTTCGCCTGGCCGCACTGGAGCCGATTGGATCCCTGCTGCTGGCAGATGTGCCCATGCGTTCAGCCCGTCAGCAGTGGCTGGCCGATCACCTGCAGCTTCGGGGCCATTTGTCACTGGATGCTGGTGCGACCGACGTGCTCCTGCGCGGCGGAAAGTCGCTCCTGCCGGTTGGCGTGGTGTCGGTGGGTGGGCAGTTCGAGCGTGGCGATGTGGTGGCCTGCCTGGACCCGGAGGGCCGAGAGATTGCCCGCGGCCTGGTGAACTACGCCGCCCACGAGGCCCGGCGCATCAAGGGACTCCCCTCGTCTCAGATCGAGGCTGTCTTGGGCTTTGTGGAAGAGCCGGAGCTCATACACCGAGACAACCTGGTGCTGACCTCTTCTGGAGAGAAGAGGTAGCTGGCCAGCTCAGACATGGCCATCCAGTAGACATTGCGTTTGAACTCGATCACGGAATCGAGCGGCACGAAGAAATCGTGCCAGCACCAGGCATCGAATTCGGGCTTCTCGCTGCCAGACCGAAGTTCAATGTGGTGGTCTTCCCCGAGCATCTTGAGCAAGAACCAGATCTGCTTCTGGCCACGATAGAGGCCCCGCCACTCGCGTCTCACCCAGCGGTTGGGCACGTCGTAGTGGAGCCAGTCTTGGGTGCGCGCAAGGATCTCGACATGCTCGGGCAGCAGGCCCGTCTCTTCCGTGAGCTCGCGATACATGGCCGCCACAGGGTCTTCCCCCTGCTTGATGCCGCCCTGTGGAAACTGCCAGGCCTGCTCGCGCACCCGCTTGCCCCAAAAGACCTGGCGCTGGTCGTTGACCAGGATGATGCCAACGTTGGGGCGGTAACCATGTTCATCCAGCATAATCGCCCCATTATACGAAGCCCCATCCTGACAAGACCATGCGCGCCAGCCAATTTCACTTCCAGACCCTCAAAGAAGACCCTTCCGATGCAGAGGTCGCCAGTCACCGACTGATGCTGCGAGCAGGCATGGTGCGCCGACTGGGCGCGGGCATCTACACGCAAATGCCCCTTGGGCTGCGTGTGGTTCGCAAGGTCGAGGCCATCATTCGCGAGGAGATGAATCGCGCAGGCGCCATTGAACTCTCCATGCCGATGGTGCAGCCGGCGGAACTCTGGCAAGAGACGGGCCGGTGGGACAAGATGGGCCCCGAACTGCTGCGGCTGAAGGATCGTCACGGCCGCGACTTCGCCATGCAGCCGACCTCAGAAGAGGTTGTGACAGACATTGCTCGCCAAGAGATTCGCAGCTGGAAGCAACTGCCCAAGAACTTTTATCAGATTCAAACCAAGTTTCGTGACGAGCGCCGTCCACGGTTCGGCGTCATGCGAGGCCGCGAATTCATCATGAAGGATGCCTATTCCTTCGACAAGGATGTGGCGGGGGCCGAGCGAAGCTACGACAACATGTTCGCCTGTTACGGACGCATCTTCGATCGCCTCGGTCTGGCCTATCGGGCCGTGGCGGCCGACACGGGTGCCATTGGAGGCTCCCGCTCCCATGAATTCCAGGTGATCGCAGACACGGGGGAGGATGCCATTGCCTTTTGCCCTGGGTCTGACTACGCCGCCAACATTGAATTGGCCGAGGCCGTTGCACCGTCGGCCGCCAGGGGCCCCGCCACCGAATCCATGTCAGTCGTGGCCACCCCCGGCACCACACGGTGCGAGGACGTGGCCGACCTGCTCGGGCTTCCCCTCTCGCAGACCGTGAAGTCGATTGTGCTGGCCGTGGATGCAGACGCGGCCGCGGGTCGCGACCAGCAGATCTGGCTGCTGCTGCTTCGCGGAGACCACGAGATGAACGAGGTGAAGGTGAGCAAACTGCCGGGCCTCTCGGAGGGCTGGCGCTTTGCCTCGCCAGAGGAGATTCTCGGGGCCTTCGGCTCTCCACCAGGCTTTCTAGGCCCGGTGGGCCTGTCCGCATCGGTGCAGGTGGTGGCCGATCGCACCGTGGCCCAGATGTCCAATTTCGTGGTGGGTGCAAACCAGCCCGATGCCCATCGACGGGGCGTGAACTGGGGCCGCGACCTGCCAGAGCCCTCGCTGGTGGCCGACATCCGAAATGTGTTGGCCGGCGATGCCTCGCCCGATGGCCAAGGCAGCCTCTCGATTCAACGGGGCATCGAGGTGGGCCATGTCTTCTACTTGGGCACGAAGTACTCCGAGGCCATGCGGGCGACCATGCTCGATGAGACGGGCAAGCCCCGCCTCATGGAAATGGGCTGCTATGGCATTGGGGTGACGCGCATTGTTGGCGCAGCCATTGAGCAGAATCATGATGACAAGGGCATCATGTGGCCTCGCGGCCTCGCCCCCTTCGAGGTGGTGATTTGTCTTGTGGGTGCGGCCAAGTCAGAGCTCGTCCGCGCCGCGGGGGAGCAGGCCTACGCAGGCCTTCTTGCCGCAGGCGTGGATGTGATGCTCGATGACCGTGATGAGCGCCCCGGTGCCATGTTTGCGGACTGGGAATTGATCGGGGTGCCGGTGCGGGTCACCCTGGGGGAACGGTCTTTGAAAGACGGTCGGGTGGAGTTGCTCCTGCGGCGCGGCATGGTGTCATCCGAGGCAAGCACGGAGAAGCTGGTGGAGGCCGTCACGGCGCTGCTGGCCCAGGCTTAACGCCCGAGGCCAGGAAATCCGCCGCCCATGCCCTTGAGGCCACCCATGGCACGCATCATCTTGCCCAGGCCGCCCTTCTGCATTTTCTTCATCATGTCCTGCATCTGCTCGAACTGATTGAGCAGGCGGTTGACCTCTTGCACGGGCACGCCAGAGCCGGCTGCGATGCGCCGCTTGCGACTGGCCTTGAGCACCTGCGGATTGGCCCGCTCGGCTGGGGTCATGGCGTTGATGATGCCCTCCATGCGGCCTACAGACTTGTCGGCATGGGAGAGGTCGGCGACCTTTGCGGCTTGCTGCATTTGAGCGGGCAGTTTGTCGACCAGGCTTGAAAGGCCGCCCATGGATCTCATCTGGCCAATCTGCAGCTTGAAATCGTTGAGGTCGAACCGGGCGCCAGACTTGAGCTTGGCTGCCATCTTCTCGGCCGACTGGAGGTCCATGCTCTGCTGTGCCTGCTCGACCAGGGCAAGGACATCGCCCATGCCAAGGATGCGCTGGGCAAACCGTTCAGGGTCGAAGGCCTCCAGGCCATCGAGCTTCTCTGCCGTGCCCACGAAGCGAACCGGGCAGCCTGTGATGGCCCGGACCGAGAGCACGGCACCGCCCCGGGCATCCCCATCGACCTTGGTCAGCACAATGCCCGTGAGTGGGATGGTCTGTTTGAAGGCCTCTGCTGTGCGCACGGCGTCCTGACCCTGCATGGCATCGACCGTGAAGAGCGTCTCGATGGGGGCGAGGCTTCGGTGGAGCTCGGCGATCTCGGTCATCATCGCCTCGTCGATGGCCAGGCGGCCCGCGGTGTCGACCAGCAGCACATCGTGATAGTGGCGTCGGGCCCAGTCGGCTGCCGCCTGCGCGATGGCCACCGGGGACTGGCCTGGGTCGCTGGGGAAGAAGTCGGCCCCCGCCTGCGCTGTGACGGTTCGCAGCTGCTCGATGGCCGCTGGCCGGTAGATGTCGCAGGAGACGGTGAGCACCTTCTTCTTGTGCCGCGTGGTGAGCCATCGGGCCAGCTTGCCCACACTGGTGGTCTTGCCCGCACCCTGCAGGCCGGCCATGAGCACAATGGCGGGTGGCTGTTGGGCCAGGTTCAGGCCCGTGGGACCAGCTGTACTGGCCTCCTGGCCGGCCATGAGCCCGACCAACTCCCGATGCACCACGCCCACCAGCGCCTGGCCGGGGGTCAGGCTGTTGAGGACCTCCTGGCCAAGGGCCTTCTCGCGAACCGATTGAACAAATCCTTTGACGACTGGCAGTGCAACGTCGGCCTCGAGCAGTGCGAGTCGCACTTCACGCAGCATCTCGGAGGTGTTCGCCTCGGTCAGGCGGGCCTCTCCTTTGATGGTCTTGAGTGCACGGGTGAGTCGGTTGGTGAGGCTTTCCAGCATGCGGGCTCCTGTGGGCCTGCGCTACACTCGGGCCCATGTCTGCCTCATTGTACGGAGTTGCGCCTTGGCTCGCGGCCGCGGGCTACGGCGCCCTTTTCCTGGCTGGCATGCAGCGGCCGGCGGCGCCATGGCGCCTCGGACGCCATGCCCTGGCAGGCTTCACCATTCTGTTGCAGGGCCTCGTGCTGCTGCCCGGCTGGTTCTCTGAGGGTGCGATTCAGTTTGGGTTTGCAGCCGCCGTGTCCTGGATGCTCTGGCTGGCCGTGATCCTGCTATGGGTGGAGTCCTGGTTCCATCACCTGCCTCGGCTGGCCGTGTCGATCTTTCCGCTGGCTGCCATCGCGGTGTTGCTGCCGGGCTGGTTCCCTGGGGTCGTCCTACTCGAGCATCCGTCCTTGCTGTTCCGGGGTCACATCCTCACGGCCATGCTGGCCTACAGCTGCTTTGCCATCGCCTCGGGCCACGCGCTTCTCATGCTGGCCCAGGAGAAGGCCCTGCACCGAGGGCAGCTACAAGATGGCTGGTGGACGGAGATGCCGCCGCTGCTCGAGATGGACCAGACCCTGGCCCGCATCGCCATGGTGGGCATCGGCCTTCTGAGCCTCACCCTGCTCACCGGCATGGTGGTCAACCTCGATGCCGGCCTGCCCGCACTGCGTTTCGACCACAAGACCCTCTTCACCCTGCTCACCTGGGTGATGGTTGGTGTCTTTCTGCTGGGCCGAGGCCGAATGGGCTGGCGGGGTCGCGTGGCGGCTCGGTTTGTGCTCGGGGGCTTCGCCATGTTGCTGTTGGCCTATGTGGGCAGCCGATTTGTGCTTGAAATCTTCATCGCGGCCTGATGTTCGGACGCATCCTCACGATCCTGGTCTTGGTGGGGATCGCGCTCTTCATGCTGCGCCTGGCCCTGGGCAAGAAGAAGCCCGCCCCGCCACCCGCACCGCCAGAGCAGGTGCCCCCGCCAGCCTCCTTGGTCTCCTGTAAGCGTTGCGGCCTTCACCTGCCATCAGATGACGCGGTCTGGCACTTGGGCCAGCCGTATTGCGGGAAGGACCATGCAGGCCTTTGAGGCCCTGGGGGCAGACGGCTGGATCAGCCCGGGACCATGCCTGGTTCACGCGCCCTCGCCGCACGCGGATGCAAGGCCTAGTGGCACCAGCATTGACCTGATCGTGGTGCATGGCATCAGCCTGCCCGAGGGCTGCTTCGAGGGTGACCACGTCACGGACCTCTTCTTGGGTCGGCTTGACTGCGCTGCGCACCCGAGCTTTGCCGCCTTGGAGGGTCTGAGGGTCTCGGCCCATTTTCTGGTTCGACGCGATGGCCTGGTGATCCAGTACGTCTCCTGTCTCGAGCGTGCCTGGCATGCCGGCGTGTCCTCCTTCATGGGCCGCAGTGGCTGCAACGATTTCTCGATTGGCGTGGAGCTTGAGGGCTGCGATGCACAGGCCTATGAGCCGGTTCAGCTTGAGCGGCTGGCCGAACTGTGTCGGGTCATTCAACAGGCCCATCCCACCTGCACGAGCATCGCAGGCCACTCCGATATTGCACCGGGCCGCAAGACAGACCCCGGCCCCTGCTTTGACTGGGATCGCCTGCATCAATTGTTGCGTTTGTGCAAGACAGTGTTGCATCGGCAGCCTCCGACACACTTATTTTCTTGATGCCTTGATCGAGCCGGGGCGGGGGGTCGGCGGGCGAAACATCCCGTGAGCGCCCGAAAAGCCTCGGCAAAAAAAAATCCAGTGAGACATCGCGGGCCTTCTCGCCGGGAATGACGAAAAACAAGGGATTTCCCCTGTGATTCGCCTTGCCCCTCATCCGCTTGGACTACTAGAATTAGTACTCAAACAGCAACTTTTTTACTACCTGTAGTGTTCTAGGGAGGAATCACCCATGCAGCGGGGAATTGAATCAGCCATATTGGCCACACGGCAAGAAGCCTCGGCATCCATGATGATGGGAGCGCCGTCGTCTGCCGTTTTGTCTGCTGCGGCCACCCTTCAAGACATCAAGGTGGTTCGTCGCAACGGTGCCGTGGTTCGGTTTGAGGCTCCCAAGATCAGCGTGGCCCTCACCAAGGCGTTTCTTGCGGTCCAGGGCGGCCAGGGTGCTGCCAGTGCCCGTGTTCGCGAGATCACTGAATCACTGACAGAGCAGGTGGCCGCGGCCCTGATGCGTCGTCTGCCGGCCGGCGGCGTGATTCACATCGAGGACATCCAAGACCAGGTCGAGCTCGCCCTGATGCGCTCCGGTGAGCACGAGGTGGCCAGGGCCTATGTGCTCTATCGCGAGCGTCGGGCCCAGGAGCGGGCTGCGAGCATGAAGCTCGAGCCAGCCCAGTCCAGCCATGGCCTTCACATGCTCGTCGATGGCCGCAAGGTCCCGCTCGATGAGGCCTGGCTGGCGTCGATGGTGTCGGCAGCCTGCCTGGGGCTTGAGGCCCATGTCCAGGTTCAGGATGTCCTTCAAGACACCCTTAAAAACCTCTACGACGGCGTGCCCGTGGAAGAGGTTGAGAAGTCAGCCATTCTGGCCGCCCGTGCCCTCATCGAAAAGGACCCCGCCTATGCCAAAGTCAGTGCCCGCCTGCTTCTGCACACCGTTCGCAAGGAGGTCCTGCAGGCCGACGTCACACCGGCTGAGGTGGCGGCGCGCACGCGCGAGTACTTCCCTCGATTCATCAAGAAGGGTGTCGAGATTGGGCTACTAAATGAGGACATGTCCAGGTTCGACCTGGGCCGGCTCGCAGATGCCTTGCAGCCTGAGCGCGACCTGCAGTTCGACTACCTCGGCCTGCAGACCCTCTACGACCGCTACTTCCTCATCGACCGCAACGACCCCTTCACCGGGGAGGGCCGCCGAATCGAACTGCCGCAGGTCTTCTTCATGCGGGTGGCCATGGGCCTGGCCCTCAACGAACTCGACCGCGAGGGCAAGGCCATTGCCTTCTACGACCTGCTCTCGAGCTTCGACTTCATGAGTTCCACGCCCACCCTGTTCAATAGTGGAACCACGCACTCGCAGCTGTCGTCCTGCTACCTCACCACGGTGGGCGATGATCTCGACGACATCTATGAGGCCATCAAAGAGAATGCCCTGCTCGCCAAATATGCCGGCGGTCTCGGCAACGACTGGACCCCCGTTCGTGCGTTGGGCAGCCACATCAAAGGAACCAACGGCAAGAGCCAGGGCGTGGTGCCGTTTCTCAAGGTGGTCAACGACACGGCCGTGGCCGTGAACCAGGGTGGCAAGCGAAAAGGGGCTGTCTGCACCTACCTGGAGACGTGGCACATGGACATCGAGGAGTTCCTCGAGCTTCGGAAGAACACCGGAGACGACCGCCGCCGCACCCATGACATGAACACCGCCAACTGGATTCCAGACCTCTTCATGAAGCGGGTGATGGAAAACGGCAACTGGACCCTCTTTTCGCCCTCCGATGTGCCAGACCTCCACGACATGTATGGCCAGGCCTTCGAGCAGGCCTATGTGGCCTACGAGGAAAAGGCTGCCCGCGGCGAGATTCGACTCTTCAAGACGGTTCAGGCCAACACCCTCTGGCGCAAGATGCTCACCATGCTCTTTGAGACCGGGCACCCCTGGATCACCTTCAAAGACCCATGCAACGTTCGCAGCCCGCAGCAGCATGTCGGGGTGGTGCACAGTTCCAACCTCTGCACCGAGATCACGCTCAACACCAATGAGTCCGAGATCGCCGTCTGCAATCTGGGCTCGGTCAACCTGGTCCAGCACCTGCGGCCGTCCGCCAACGGGGGCCTGGAGTTCGACACCGACAAGCTCAAGAAGACGGTGTCCGTGGCCATGCGCATGCTCGACAACGTCATCGACATCAATTACTACGCGGTGGCCAAGGCTCGGGCATCCAATGTCCGCCATCGCCCAGTGGGCCTCGGCATCATGGGCTTTCAGGAGGCTCTGCATGCCATGCGCATTCCTTATGGCTCCCAGGCCGCCGTGGAATTTGCAGACTCCTCCATGGAGGCCGTCTGTTATCAGGCCTATTGGGCCTCGACCGACCTTGCCCAGGAGCGTGGGGCCTACTCGAGTTTCAAGGGCTCACTCTGGGACCGAGGCATCCTTCCCCTCGACTCCCTGGACCTCCTGGCCAAGGAGCGGGGTGGCTATCTGGAGGCCGATCGCTCGGCCCGCCTGGATTGGGCTGCCCTTCGGGACCGCATCAAGTCCTATGGCATGCGCAATTCCAACTGCGTGGCCATCGCTCCCACGGCCACCATCTCGAACATCGTGGGCATCTCGGCCTCCATTGAGCCCACCTACCAAAACCTCTATGTGAAATCGAACCTTTCGGGCGAGTTCACGGTGGTCAATGAGGCCATGGTTCGTGACCTGAAAGAGTTGGGGCTCTGGGACGAGGTGATGGTCTCCGACCTCAAGTACTTTGATGGCAGCCTCTCCAAGATCGACCGCATTCCCGCCGAGGTCCGGGCCCTGTATGCCACCGCCTTCGAGGTGGACACCAGTTGGATGGTCGAGTGCGCAGCCCGTCGTCAGAAATGGATCGATCAGGCGCAGTCGCTCAACATTTACATGGCGGGTGCATCGGGCAAGCGATTGGATGAGACCTACAAACTCGCCTGGCTGCGTGGCCTGAAGACCACCTATTATCTCCGCACCATGGGTGCCACCCATGCGGAGAAATCCACCCTCAACACCGGGCAGCTCAATGCAGTGCCGGTCTCGGGTGGCATGCAGGGCGGCGCTTCAGCACTCACGGCTGCAGCAAATCCGATTTCTACGGGCGGTGCTGTGGTTGGTTCCGACGTGAAGTTTTGTTCTATCGACAACCCGGATTGCGAGGCCTGCCAGTAGTCAGGGCAGGTGTTGCATCCACACGAAATTTTTTTACAAGAA
This sequence comes from Bordetella parapertussis, assembly GCA_945862305.1. Lineage (GTDB taxonomy): Bacteria > Pseudomonadota > Gammaproteobacteria > Burkholderiales > Burkholderiaceae_A > Hahnella. The sequence goes on from CAMAXF010000001.1 coordinate 95,364, forward strand.
AGCAAGAAAACAATTGCAGAGTTTTCTTGCTTCCATCATGATTCGGTCTGTGTTCATTGACCGAATCTCACTGACCTAATGAAGAAAGTGAGATCGATATGCTGAACTGGGAAGACACCACCACGACGACCATCGCGCCCAAAGCGCCCCCCTCGGTGACAGAGCCACTGTCGCGGGGTCCCGTTCCCTCTCCAATCCCTGACGCCGATCTCGAGCGCCGCGTGCGCGTCGAAGACAAGCGGGTCATCAATGGCGGCACCGACGTCAATCAGTTGGTGCCCTTTAAGTACAAATGGGCCTGGGAGAAGTACCTCTCCGGCTGCGCGAACCATTGGATGCCCCAGGAAATCAACATGTCCAGAGACATTGCGCTCTGGAAGGATCCCAACGGCCTCACCGACGACGAGCGTCGGCTTGTGAAGCGCAACCTCGGGTTCTTTGTCACCGCCGACAGCCTGGCGGCCAACAACATTGTGCTGGGCACGTATCGGCACATCACCGCCCCAGAGTGCCGTCAGTTCTTGCTGCGCCAGGCCTTTGAAGAGGCCATCCACACCCATGCCTACCAGTACATCGTGGAGTCGCTCGGCCTCGAAGAGGGTGAGATCTTCAACGCCTATCACGAGGTTGCCTCGATTCGGGACAAAGACGAGTTCCTGATTCCCTTCATCGACACGCTCACCGACCCCGCCTTCAAGACCGGCACCCCAGAGACCGACCAGCAGCTTCTCAAATCCCTGATCGTCTTTGCTTGCATCATGGAAGGCCTCTTCTTCTATGTTGGATTTGTGCAAATCCTGGCCCTTGGCCGCCAGAACAAGATGACGGGCGCGGCTGAGCAGTATCAGTACATTCTTCGCGATGAGTCGATGCACTGTAACTTTGGAATCGACCTCATCAACACCATCAAGCTCGAGAACCCGCACCTCTGGACGCCCGAGTTCCGGGCCGAGCTTCGCGAGTTGTTCGTCAAGGCGGTGGAGCTGGAGTACCGCTATGCCGAAGACACCATGCCCCGTGGCGTGCTGGGCCTCAATGCCGCCATGTTCAAGGGCTATCTGCGTTACATCGCCAATCGTCGCTGCCAGCAGATTGGCCTGGACCCCATTTTTGGAAACGAGGAGAACCCCTTCCCCTGGATGGCGGAAATGGTCGACCTCAAGAAAGAACGTAACTTTTTCGAGACCCGTGTGATCGAGTATCAAACGGGGGGCGCACTCAGTTGGGAATAGCCATTTGCTGATTCCCTCCTTCGGCCCCACTCAACAGGATTCATTGGCGTTGGTTTTGTCGACAGGCAGGCAGAGGTTCGACGGCTTGCGCAAATGAATGGTTCGAGCCACGAGGTTCGAATCTCCCATGTAACCGCCGACGGAGTCGGCCTGAAGGAGAGTGAAAATGGCAGCAAAGAAGAAAGCAAAGAAGGCGGCGAAGGCTGACAAGCCTGAACTGAAGAAGTCCGCAGCCAAACCTGCAGCGAAGAAGGCAGCCGCGAAAAAACCGGCCGCCAAAAAGCCAGCAGCCAAGAAGAAGCCCGCGGCCAAGAAGCCAGCCGCCAAGAAGCCTGCAGCCAAAAAGCCAGCAGCCAAGAAGAAGCCCGCGGCCAAGAAGCCTGCAGCGAAAAAGCCAGCAGCCAAGAAGAAGCCCGCGGCCAAAAAGCCAGCCGCCAAGAAGCCTGCAGCCAAAAAGCCAGCAGCCAAAAAGAAGCCTGCTGCTAAAAAGGCACCTGCTAAGAAGCCAGCCGCCAAGAAAGCACCTGCTAAGAAGCCTGCTGCTAAAAAGGCACCGGCCAAGAAGCCTGCCGCCAAGAAGGTCGTCGCACCCGCTGCGGCGCCCATCTCCAGCACATGGCCGTTCCCGGTTGGTGGTCGCCCTTAATTTCGGCGCCTGTTGTCTAAAAGCCTCGCCGCGAACCGGCGAGGCTTTTTTCTCTCATGGCCGTTGATCTGCTCTGGATGCTCATTCGGGCCGCATTCGGCTTGGTGTGCGTGTCCTGTCTTCTGCGAGCCTACCTTCAATGGCTCCGCATCTCGCCCCTCAACCCCCTGACCCAACTCTGTTTTCGGCTGACCAATTGGCTTGTCTTGCCCATGCGCCGCGTGGTTCGTCCTGTGGGCGGCCTGGACACCTCGAGTCTGCTGGCGGCCTGCCTGGTGTCCTTCGTGGCAGCCATTCTCAAATGGGCCTTGTTCGTCACAGATGTGGCCCCGGCCGTTGATGCGACCGATGCTGGCCTGCCCACGCCCTTGGCCATGCTGCTGCTCGCCCTGGCCTGGGTGATCGGATGGTGGCTGCGGTTCCTGGTGTTGCTCGTGATCGCCCACGTCTTGATGAGCTGGTTCGGCGCAAGCCCTGCGGCAGAGCAGATTCGTCCCGTACTGGCCGCGATGGTGGAACCGTTCATGGGCCCGCTTCGGCAGCTGATTCACCGGGGAGCGCCATCAGGTCTCGACTTCTCACCGATTGTGGTTTTCCTGCTGTTGCAGGTGATGCTCACGGTGCATGAGCGCGTAGAGTATTCATTGTCTGCGGCCCTGTTGGGCCTGCCGGGGCTCTAAACCCCAGGCCCCACTCTCCGTTTACTGCGGCGAGACTCGCACCGCGGAGCCACTGCCCACCACGCGCACTCGAGCACCCGCCTGCAGCGCTGGGTCTGCCTCTTGCACAATGACGCGCCGTTCTCCGGTGTCGAATCGGAGGGTGATCTCCTGGCCCGGCCGCTGATTGCCACGCTCTTCGATCATCTGGCCGGCAATGGCGCCACCCACGGCGCCCAGTACGCTGGCAATCGTGCTGCCTTTGCCGTCGCCGACCGAGGAGCCGGCCACCCCACCCACGACTGCGCCCGCGATGAGCCCACCGCCCGTGCTGTCACGCTGCACCGTGACGGCACGGATGGATTCGATCACCGCCATGCGAACCACCTGCTCGACCTGTGTCTCACCGGCACGGTAGACACCACTGGAGTTGCTCTGGGTGGCACAGCCCGTGGCCAGCAGGGCGGTGACGACCACGGCAGGCCAGGCCAGTTGCGGAGAATACTTGGATGAGGAATGGGACATGATGGTTTGCTCCAAGGAGAGTGTTGAGCCTATGACAAGTTGGACAACATGTCGGCCACCATGGTTTCAGAGACGGTGTGGTTCTGTCCACCCCGAGACTGGACCTTGATTGCGCCAAGCACAATGCCGTGTGAAACGGCCTTCTCCAGGCTGTGCCCCTTGGAGAGCGCATGGAGCAGGCCGGCCCGGAAGGCATCGCCACAGCCGGTGGGGTCCACGGGCGTGGAGACGGCCACAGCAGGCTGACTGCGCCGCTGGCCATCGATGATGATGGTGGCGCCAGCCGCGCCCTGGGTCATGATGAGCCCACCCTGCGCGTGGGGCTTGAGCCAAGTGGAGAGTTGCTCGAGTGGCTGGCCAACCTTGCGGCTGAGCATCTCGCCCTCATAGGCATTCACGGCGAGCCAACTGGCTTGCCGAATGAGGCCCTCGAGCTCGTAGGCCTCGAAGATGGGCATGGCCTGGCCCGGATCAAAGACGAACGGAATGCCTTGCGCATGAAACTGCTGGGCATGGGTGAGCATGGCGGTCTTGCCATTGGGCGAGACAATGCCCAGGCCGTTGTGGTCTGAGACGACTGCCTTCTCGTGGGCGTGGTTCATGGCGCCGGGGTGAAAGGCTGTGATCTGGTTGTCGTCGAGGTCGGTGGTGATGAAGGCCTGAGCCGTGAAGCAGTCCTCACGATGGAGCAGGCCTGAGCAGTCCACGCCCAGGCTCTCCAGTCGAGACCGGTAAGGCCCTCCGTCACGGCCAATGGCACCGATCACACGCACATCCGAACCCAGGGCCCGAAGGCTGTAGGCGATGTTTGCCGCGCAGCCACCGAATTCTTGCCGCATGGATGGTGCCAGGAATGCCACGTTGAGCATCTGCACCTGGTCCGGAAGAATCTGCTCCGCGAATCGTCCTTCGAAGACCATGATGGTGTCGAAGGCGACGCTGCCGCTGACTTGAATTGCCATGTCTAAAAAACCTTATGAGAGGGGTGAAAGGGAGTCGGAGGCCCTCAAGCCAGTGGGCCAGAAGCCAAGGCAGAGCCAGCCGTCGCGGGAGCCCAGGGAGATCATCTTGTTCTGTTGCTGGGGGTCAATCTCGGCATAGGCTGCCCGCACCTCGTCTTCCTGACGCGTGAGCAGTCCGGAGAGCACCAGCCCGCCGTGGGATGCGACCGCGCCCAGGATCAAGGGGGCCAGCACCTTGAGCGGCTGGGCCAGGATGTTGGCCACGACGAGGTCGAAAGGATTGGGAATGGGGGTGCGCGCATCCGCCACGGTCAGTTGCGAGCCAACCCGATTGATTTCAGCATTGCGGCGAGTGGTCTCCAGGGCCATGGGATCAATGTCGACCGCCAGCACATGGCTGGCACCAAGTCGCGCCGCTGCAATGGCGAGAATGCCGGAGCCGCAGCCCAGGTCCAGCACCCGGGTCGGACCAGCCCCACCAGCCTGGCTGGGCTGGGAGAAGATGGTGAGCAAGGCCTCGAGGCAGAGCTGGGTGGTGGGATGGCCGCCGGTGCCAAAGGCCATCCCGGGGTCGATCGACAAGTGCCAACGTGGCGCGCGCAGAAACGCATCGGGGGTGGTGTGCCAATGAGGGCCGACCCAGAGGGTGTCCCGAATCACGATGGGCTCGAAGGACGCCTGGGACAGGGTGACCCAGTCAGACTCCTCCACGGCATGGGCCTGCATGGGGCTGGCGGCCAAGACGGGGAGGGCGGTTGCCAGAGACAGCCACCAGGCCTGTGGCTCGAGCGCATCGGAGATGAGCACTCGGACGCGGCTGACGGGCCATGGCCGCATGTGAATGTCGGCGCCGGGCTCGCCAAACTGCGGCTGCTCTGCCTCACTGCCGGCCAGAAGGTCGTCGACCGATACCGACAGTGCGCCGTGCTCCAGGAGTGCGTCGGTGAGTGGCTCGAGGTCTGTCTGGTCTGCATGCAGTTCGAAGACCAATTCCCAGGTCAAGGCCTAGGCCTCATCCGCCAGCATGGATTCCAAGTAGTGGATGGAGGTGCCGCCGTCCCGAAAGTGGGTGTCTCGCATGATCTTTCGATGCAGCGGAATGTTGGTCTGAATGCCCTCGACCACCATCTCAGACAGGGCGATGGCCATGCGGGCGATGGCCTGCTCCCGGGTGTCACCGTAACTGATGATCTTGCCGATCATGGAGTCGTAGTGGGGTGGCACCAGGTAACTGGCGTAGGCATGAGAATCGACCCGAATGCCTGGGCCGCCTGGCATGTGCCATGACTGAATGCGCCCGGGCGAGGGCGTGAACTTGAATGGGTCCTCGGCGTTGATGCGGCATTCGATGGCATGGCCCTTGAACTGGACATCCTTCTGGCGCAGCCGCAGGCGCTCGCCACTGGCCACGCGGATCTGCTCCTGCACGATGTCGAGACCGGTGATGAGCTCCGTGACGGGATGCTCCACCTGAACGCGGGTGTTCATTTCAATGAAATAGAACTCACCGTTCTCGTAGAGGAATTCAATGGTGCCGGCACCGCGGTAGCCGATCTTCTTACAGGCCTCGGCACACCGAGCCCCGACCTTCTCTCGCAGCTTCTCGGAGAGCTGTGGAGCAGGAGCCTCTTCGAGCACCTTCTGATGACGGCGCTGCATGGAGCAGTCGCGCTCGCCGAGGTGGATCACGTTGCCATGGTGATCGGCCATGATCTGAATTTCAATGTGCCGCGGATTCTCGAGGAACTTCTCCATGTAGACCTCGGGATTGTTGAATGCGGCGGCCGCCTCCGACTTGGTGGTGTGCACGGCATGGATGAGGGCTGCCTCGGTGTGCACCACCCGCATGCCCCGACCACCGCCACCGCCGGCGGCCTTGATGATGACGGGGTAACCAATGGCCCGGGCACACCGAACAATTTCCTTGGGGTCGTCTGGCAGGGCTCCTTCAGAGCCCGGCACGCATGGCACACCAGCGGCAATCATGGCCCGCTTGGCTGCAACCTTGTCGCCCATCATGCGAATGACATCTGGCGAGGGCCCGATGAAGGTGAAGCCGCTGCGCTCCACCCGTTCGGCAAAGTCGGCGTTCTCGGAGAGAAAGCCGTAGCCGGGGTGGATGGCCTCTGCATCCGTGACCTCGGCCGCCGCGATGATGGCCGGAATGTTCAAGTAGCTCTCGCGGGAGGCGGGCGGGCCGATGCAGACCGATTCGTCAGCCAGCCTTACGTATTTGGCCTCGGTGTCGGCGGTGGAATGCACCACCACCGTCTTGATGCCGAGTTCCCGGCAGGCACGCTGGATTCGGAGGGCGATCTCCCCCCGATTGGCGATGAGCACTTTCTCGAATAGGGCCATGACGCGCTCGAACTAGGCGATCACAAACATGGGCTGTCCGAACTCCACGGCCTGGCCGTTTTCAATCAGGATGGCCTTGACCACCCCCGCGCGGTCGGAGGGAATCTCATTCATCAGCTTCATGGCCTCAATCACGCCCAGGGTCTGACCGACTTCCACGACATCGCCCAGATTGACATACGGCGCTGCGCCGGGTGCGGAGGCACGGTAGAAGGTGCCCACCATGGGAGACGGGAATGCGTCTTCCGGTGCCGGGGCCGCGGGCGCCGCCTCGGCTGCAGGTGCAGTCGTGGTCGGTGCGGGCATGGGTGCGGCGGCCATCGCTGGAGCGGCAGCCTGCAAGGCCACGGGTGCGGCCACCATCGGTGGTCCGGATTTCACGATTCGAACCTTGCCCTCGCCCTCGGTGATCTCGAGTTCGGCGATGTTCGATTCCGCCACGAGGTCGATGAGGGTCTTAAGCTTTCTGAGGTCCATGGGGTCTCCTGTCGAGTTGACCAATGAGGAAGGTAAGGGCGGCGGTGTATCCCTGTGGGCCGAGCCCGCAGATCACGGCCTGCGCCAGGTCTGAAAAGTACGATTGGTGCCGAAAAGGCTCTCGCCGGTGGACATTGGAGAGGTGCACCTCCACGAAGGGAATCTGCACCGTGGCCAGTGCGTCTCGCAGGGCCACGCTCGTGTGGGTATAGGCGGCCGGGTTGATCACGATGCCCGTCACGCCTTGCTCGGAGGCCTGGTGGATGAGGTCGATCAGGACGCCCTCATGGTTGCTCTGATGGCAGGCCAGGCCGACCTGGTGAGACTGCGCAAGCGCTTGGAGCGAGGCATCGATTTCATCGAGGGTGGTGGTGCCATAGACCGACGGCTCACGCTGCCCCAGACGATTGAGGTTGGGCCCGTGGAGGACCCAGAACAGAGATTTGGCGCTCACCAATGGCGGCGGGTGGTCAACATGGGCGCCAGTGTACCCGAACAGCTAATTTCTTGTTACTGACTTTCTTTTAGCCAGCTTCTGAGCTCTTCTTCTTTGATCCTTCCAAGCTTCTGACGGCGCACAACGCCCTTGTCATCGATGAGGACGGTGTAGGGAAGGGCGTCGATTCGGGCACCAAGCCGTTTGGCCAGTTCGGTGCCAGCACCCCCCACCAAGAGAATCGGGTAGCTCACGCCATGCTGCTCGAGGAAGCCTTTGACATTGCTCGGGGAGTCGACGGCCAGGCCGATGACCTTGGCGGTGTGGGGTGCCATGTCTTGGTGGACTCGGGAGAGTTCGGGCATTTCCTCGATGCAGGGTGCGCACCAGGTCGCCCAGAAGTTGACCACTGTGAGCGGCCCGCGGTGCTCGGCCACGCGGGTTGTCTCCGTCTGCCCATTGATCATCTGTGGGTACTGCAACTCAAAGACCCAATTGGCCGAGGGGATGTCGAGCTTGGGCGCCTGACGCCAGTATCCAAGGCTCATACCAGCCAGCAGGGCCAGGACGATCACGCCGATCCAGAGCAGGTGGCTGCGCCGTGTCATAGGAGCTCCTCGAGAGATTGTCGGTGAATGGCGCCCGCATGCTTGAGGGCGCTCACATCATCGGTGACGCGAATCACCACAGGCTCATTTTCCCATGTGAAGGCAAGGGCTTCGTCTGGGCCTTGTCGCCCAGGGCGACCCGGCCACTCAACGGCATCGACATTCAGGCCATGGTTGATGAGAAAGATCCCCAACTCCTTGGCGCTGCTCGTACGACAAATCAGGTGCAGGCCGGAGTGTTCCGTGGCGGTGCCATTGACCACGGCCCCACCAATCCATGGCTCGAAGTGTTCAAGAAGGACCATGAGTCGATGGCCTGCCGCCCTCAGGTGCTGCAGGCGCTGGGGCTGGGTGTCGGCGTGGTAGAGGGCGAGGTGCTCTCGCAGGGCATCTTCGACATGCGCGTTGGAGGGAAGGTCTTCGCGTGCGATGCGGTGGCCTCGACCACCGGTGAGGCCTTCATAGGCCTTGCGCTTGGCCTGCTCATAACTGAGACCATCATCGGCAATCAGTTGCGCAGCCGCGGCAGCGATTTCGTCTCGAAGGCCCATGGGACCCCATTATGCCGCTCGCTACAATGCACCATGCACCTCCACATCATCGGCATCTGCGGAACCTTCATGGGCGGCCTGGCCCAGATTGCAAAGGCCATGGGCCACCGGGTCACGGGCTGCGATGCCCATGTCTACCCCCCGATGAGCGATCAACTTCGTGCCGCTGGCATCGATCTCGTGGAGGGCTTCGAGGTAGACCAACTGGCGCTCCGCCCCGATCTCTGGGTGGTTGGCAATGTGGCACGCCGCGGCCAACCCCTGATTGAAGCCTTGCTCAATGGCCGCTTCCCCATGGTGTCTGGCCCGCAATGGATGTCGCAGCATTTGCTGGGCGATCGTCGCGTGCTGGCGGTGTCGGGCACCCACGGCAAGACCACCACCAGTTCGCTGGCCGCCTGGCTGCTGGAGCATGCGGGCCAGGCCCCCGGCTTTTTGATTGGCGGCGTGCCCGAGGATTTTGGCTGTTCGGCCCGCCCGGGCACCCAGGATGGCTGGTTTGTGATCGAGGCCGATGAGTACGACACGGCATTTTTCGACAAGCGCTCCAAGCTCTTGCACTACCGGGCCGAGGTGGCCATTGTGAACAACCTGGAGTTCGACCATGCCGACATCTTTCCCGATCTGGCAGCCATCGAGACCCAGTTCCATCATTGGATTCGGACCCTGCCGTCGCAAGGGCATCTGGTGGTCAATGCCGAGGCGCCTGCAATTGCGCGTGTGCTGGAGCGGGGCTGCTGGACCCCGGTGACCCGTTTCCTCGACGCTGCGGGCTGGTCGATTGGCTCAGATGTAACGGCCGAGTCGGGCTTTGAAGCCTTCTCGATTCTGCAGGATGGCCGCACTGTGGCACAGGCCCGAAGCCCTTTGTGGGGCCCACACAATCGGGCCAATGCCCTGGCGGCCTTGCTCGCCGTGCAGGCCTGCGGTGTGCCCTGGCCCACCCTGCTCGAGGGCCTCTCATCCTTTCAAGGTGTGAAGCGGCGCATGCAGGTCCGAGGCACGTCGGGTGGAGTGACGGTCTACGACGACTTTGCCCATCACCCCACGGCCATCGCGACCACCCTTTCCGGCCTGCGCCCTCAGCTGAAGCCAGGTGCACGGCTCCTGGCGGTGCTCGAGCCCCGGTCTAACACCATGAAGATGGGGGTCATGCGGGCCAAGCTCGCCGAGTCTCTGATGGAGGCTGATCTCGTCTTTGGCTTTGCGGGTGGCCTGGACTGGCCACTGAATGAGGCCCTTGCGCCACTGGGCTCGCGGGCATCATCGAGCCCAGACTTCGAAGCCCTCGTGGCCCAGGTGGTCTCGGCCGCTCGGCCCGGGGATGCCATCTTGGTCATGAGCAATGGAGGCTTCGGCGGCATCCATGAGCGTCTGCTGGCCGAGTTGTCATCTCGGGCGGGCTGAGGACGCGCTGGTGAATGTCTTTTTTGAGGAGTCGGGCGCGTTCAAGACCGCATCCGTGTTGAGCCAGTCGGATGCGAGCCTGCAGGTGAGCCTGGTCTCTGGGCGGCGGCTCAAGCTCAAGGCCAATCAGGTGCTGGTGAGTTTTGAGCAGCCGGCTGCAGAAGCATTTCTGGAGGCGGCCCAGCAGGTGGCCGATGGCCTGGAGGCCGACTTTCTCTGGGACTGTGCACCCACAGAAGACTTCGCCGCGTCCGTCTTTGCGCGTGAAGTCTTTGGTGCGTCGTGCCGGCCCGTGGATGAGGCGGGCCTCATCCTGGCCTTGCACGGGTCTCCGATGCATTTCTACAAGAAAGGCCGGGGTGTCTATCGGCCTGCCCCCGCGGAGGCCCTGGAGGCAGCTCGGGTTAGCGCACTTAAGAAGCAGCAGCGCCAGGCCGAGCAGGACGCCATCGAGGCTGCGCTGCGTGCGGGCGACCTGCCGACGGCCGTGGCGGACCAGGCCATGCGGCTGCTGGTCAACCCAGACAAGCAGTCGATTGCATTTAAGGCCTTGGAGGCTGCGGCCCATTACCTGCAGCAGACGCCTGCCCGGCTGTTGCTGAGCCTGGGCGGCATTCCCTCCGCCTACGCCTTGCATCGTGGTCGGCTGCTGGCCGAGTGTTACCCGCAGGGTGCCGAGGCGACCCTCTCTGAGGCCGAGGCCAGTGGGCTGGCTGCCGAGCGCGAGGCCCTGTTGGCCGACCTTCCAAAGGCGAGCCCACGGGTCTACTCCATTGACGATGCCGCCACGACCGAGGTCGACGATGGCTTCTCCCTCGAGCCGCTGGCCGATGGAGGCTGGCGCGTCGGTGTGCACATTGCGGCACCTGGCCTGCTGCTCAAGCCCGGCAGTGCCGTGGCCGACCGCGCCCGTGAGCGGGCCTCCACGGCCTACTGCCCGGGTGAAAAATTCACGATGCTGGCAGCACCCCTGATTTCGCTCGCCTCATTGGATGAAGGCCGCTGGGTGCCGTCCATGTCGCTCTATGTGGAGTTCGATGCCGCAGGTGCGCGGCAGCGGCATGTGAGTCGCGTGGAGCAGGTCTGGGTGGCGCGCAACATCCGACACGGGGATTGGGAGCATCGTCTGGAGCCGGCGGCGGCCTCGGCCGACGGTGCTGCAGCCGATCTGCCGTGGGAGGGTCTGCCCGTCTTGTACCAACTCGCCTGTGGCCTGCGGGCTGGCCGTGAGGCCGTGCGCGGCCGCCCGGAGCCGGTGGGTCGCACCGATTTTTCGGTCGGTGTGGACTGGAATGCCGACGACCCAGACGCTGTGGCGCATGGCCACGGAACGGCCACACTCGGCCTGCGGGCCCGGGGCTCGCCGGTCGACATCCTGGTCTCCGAGTTCATGATTCTCACGAATGTCATCTGGGGGGAGACGATCGCCTTGGGTCAGTTACCGGGCATTTACCGCTGCCAGTCGATGGGCCGGGTGCGAATGCAGACACAGCCCGGGGCCCATCAAGGACTTGGGGTGTCCCACTATGCATGGTCCTCCTCACCCTTGCGCCGGTATGCAGACCTGGTGAACCAGTGGCAGCTCTTGTCGATTCTTGGCCATGGCCGACCGGCCTTTCGTCCCGGTGATGCGGGGCTCTTCGCAGACCTCGCCCACTTCGAGGCCCGGTACGACCGGTATGCAGAGTTTCAGGCGTGGATGGAGCGCTACTGGAGCATTCGTTGGCTGGGCCAGCAGGCGGGGCAGGCGGGCGAGTTCTGGCAGCTGTCTGAGGCCGCCGAGCCGCTCATCGTCGAGGCTGTGGCCACCCGACAGGAAGGGCAGTTCCGGCTGCGTGCTGCGCCCATCAGCGTTCGGGTGTCGGAGTGGTCGCAGTTGGCGCCCGGCACCGAGGTTGAGGTGCGACTGCTCCGGGCCGATGGCCTGGAGGTGAGCATCGAGGCCAAGGGGGTTCGGGTGATCTCCACCGCCGAGGTCGACCGCTATGCGGTCCTCGGCGACCCCATCTCCCACAGCAAGAGCCCGGCCATTCACCAGGCCTTTGCCGAGCAGCTCGATGAGCCGATGCAGTACGGCGCCATTCAGGTGGCCGCATCTGAACTGGCCGAGCGGCTCGACGCCCTGGCCCAGGATGGCTATCGGGGCATGAACCTCACCATTCCCCTCAAGGAGGTGGCCTTTGCCCTGCTGCAGGAGCGGGGCTGGCCCATCAGCCCCCGGGCCAGCAGTGCCCAGGCGGTCAACACCCTGATCCGAATCGATCAAGGCTGGCAGGGCGACAACACCGACGGTGCGGGTCTGGTTCGCGACATTCAACGGCTGTTGGCGGTGGCGTCTCTGGCAGGCCATTCGATACTCATCCTGGGGGCCGGTGGTGCAGCCCGTGGTGTTGTGGGCCCCCTGCTGGATGCCGGCGCCGGCCCCATCTGGATGGCCAATCGCAGCCTGGATCGGGCCATGGCAGTGGCCGCCGACCATGCGGCGGCCTCGGTGTTGGCCACCTCACTGGCGCCCTTGGCCACGGGCCATGCGGCCGACCGTCCCTTTGTGCCAAGCCTCATTATTAACGCCACGGCGGCAAGCCTTCAGGGCGACGACCTGGCCATCGATCCAGGGCTCTTCGCGGGCGCCCAGCTCGTGGTCGACATGATGTACGGCCCGGGTCTCACGCCGTTTCTTCAGGCCGCTCGGGATGCCGGTGCCTCACTGGTGGCCGATGGCCTGGGCATGCTGGTGGAACAGGCGGCCGAGAGTTTTTCTGCCTGGCGGGGCCGACGGCCCGAGACAGGGCCTGTGCTGGAACACCTGCGAGGCCTGTTGGAGCAGGCCGCATGAACACGAGCCTGCAGATGCGAGACCCCGAGGCGGGGCCGCACGCCCTCGAGGAGATTCAGTCCCTGCTGCACCGGTTTCGGGTGGAGGCAGCGCTTGTGCATCGCGAGCAGCTTGCGGGCGATGATGCCCGCAAGGGCCTGGTGGAGCAGTTGGTGGCCAAGCAGCAATTGGCTGCGCTCTCGCCAAAGATTCGGGCCCTGCATGCGGCCGACGTGGCTTGTGTTCTGGAGGGGCTGCCGCTGGAGCAGCGGATGCTGATTTGGTCGCTGGTGCCAGATGCGTTGCATGCCGATGTCATGGTGGAACTCGGCGAGCCCGTGCGGGCCAGCATCATCGAGCGCATGACCCGCGAGGCCCTCATCCGAATGGCCCAGGCACTCGACACCGATGACCTCGCGGCCCTGGCCGATGAGCTGCCGGCTGAAGTGGTGGAACGGGTTCAGCAGGGCCTGACCATCGAGGAGCGCGAGCAACTGCGGGCGGCCATGTCCTACCCTGAGGACAGCGTTGGGGCCCGCATGGATTTTGAGATGGTCACCATCCGAGACGATGTCACCTTGGAGGTGGTGCTGCGCTATCTGCGCCGATTCGAGGACCTGCCCGATCACACCGACCAGGTCTTTGTGGTCGACCGCAAGGAGGTGCTGCAGGGCCTGCTGCCCCTGGCCAAGCTGCTGGTGCACGAGCCCGAAACCTTGGTGGCCGACGTCATGCGGCGTGATGCCCTCTCACTCAATGTGCTCGATGAGGCCATCGATGCGGCCCAGGCTTTTCAGCGCTACGACCTCGTCTCCGCACCTGTGGTGGATGAGTCCGGGCGGCTGGTGGGTCGCCTGACCATCTCAGAGGTCGTTGATGTGATTCAGGAGGAGAGTGGGGCCGAGGTGCTGGCCCAGGCCGGCCTTCGCGAGGAGGAGGACCTCTTTGCCTCCGTCTGGGCCTCGGCCAAGAACCGTTGGCTCTGGCTCGCCCTCAACCTGTGCACGGCGTTTTTTGCATCGCGCGTGATCGGTGCCTTTGAGGGCACGATCGAGCGGGTGGTAGCCCTGGCGGCCCTCATGCCCATTGTCGCGGGCATTGCTGGCAACTCGGGCAACCAGACCATGACACTCTTCATTCGCTCGTTGGCGATGGGCCAGGTGAGTGGGTCGAATGTGCGGCGCCTGATTGCCAAGGAGCTCTCGATTGCGGGCCTGAACGGCCTCGTCTGGGGCTCGGTGGCTGGCGCCTTTGCCTGGCTGCTCTATGCTGATACGGCCCAGGGGCCCCTGCTGGGCCTGGTGATGATGATGGCCATCATGCTGAACCTGCTGGTGGGCGCGCTGGTGGGGCTGCTGGTGCCTTTGGCGCTCGATCGGATGGGGCGTGATCCAGCCCTGGGGTCGTCGGTGCTGCTCACCTTCACCACTGACTCCATGGGCTTTCTGTTCTTCTTGGGCCTGGCAACCTTCTTATTCTGAGTCGGCCTGCCAGTGGCCGCTTCGGCCGCCTGATTTTTCCAGCAGTTTCACATCACCGATCACCATGCCGCGGTCGATGGCCTTGACCATATCGTAGACGGTGAGCAGGCCGATTTGCACTGCCGTGAGGGCCTCCATCTCCACGCCCGTCTTGCCGGTGAGTCCAACGGTCGCCGTGCATCGAACGGCCCGATGCTCCGGCTCACAACGGAGTTCCACCGCCACCTTGGTGATGGCCAGGGGATGGCACAAGGGGATGAGGTCGCTGGTTTTTTTGGTGGCCTGAATGGCGGCAATGCGGGCCACCGCCAGGACATCGCCCTTGGCGGCCTCGCCGCGTTGAATCACCGCAAGTGTCTCCGGCTTCATGCGAATGACACCTGTGGCCGTGGCCTCGCGCGTTGCGTCGGGCTTGCCCCCGACATCCACCATGTGGGCCTGGCCCTGGTCGTTGAAGTGCGTGAGTTCCGTCATTCGAAGGCCTGCCTTTTCATGGTGTCATCATAGAACGAGATGACCACTCAGACCTCAAGGCGTTGCCTGCGGCTTGGCTGGGCTCCCGCCGGAGTCCTGGCCTTGGCCCTGTTGATCGGCCTGCCATGGACGCCCGTATCGGCCCAGTCCAGTGCAAGCCTGCCGGCTCTGGGGGAGGCGACGGTCGATGAACTCTCTTTGCCCGCCGAGCGGCGCCTAGGCCGCAGCATCTTTCATCAGATTCGTCGGGCTGGGGTGGTGCTCGATGACCCCGAGCTCGAGGACTATCTTCAGGCGCAGTCGTGGCGACTCCTGCAGACGGCCGTGGCCCAGGGCTTGCTGCTGCCCGGTGCGAGCCTTGCGCCAGAGGCCTTTCGGCTCTTTGCCCTCCAGGACCGCAGCATCAATGCCTTCGCCCTGCCGGGTGGCTACATTGGCGTGCACACCGGGCTGGTGGTGCAGGCCCAGACGGAATCCGAACTGATGTCGGTGCTGGCCCACGAGATCGGCCATGTCACCCAGCGGCACATCTCCCGCATGATCGGGCAGCAACGGCAGTCCACCGGCGTCATGATGGCCGCAGCGATCCTGGCCGCCTTGGCGGCCTCAAGCAGTCCCGATGCGGCCGCGGGGGTGTTGTCCTTGGGGCAGACGGTGGCCGTGCGTGAACAGCTCGCCTTCTCCCGCGATGCCGAGCGTGAGGCCGACCGTGTCGGGCTCTCACTGCTAGAGGGCGCTGGATTTGATCCCGAGGGCATGCGTGCACTGTTCGAGCGACTTGCAAAGGCCTATCGGTTTGCCGAGACCGATGCCCCTGGCTGGATGCGAACCCACCCCCTGACGGCCGAACGAATCACCGATGTGGCCTCGCGCCTGCAGCTGCGTCCAACGCAGGGGCCGGTGGCCGATGCGGTGGAGTTCGGCTGGCTGCAGATGCGGCTGCGGGTCCGACAGGACCCCTCTGTGGATGCCCTGCGCGCCTTGGAGCTGAGCTGGCGGGCCAGCCTCGCGGCGCCGGCGGTCTCGGCCGCAGCCCGTGCGCGACTCTTGTATGGCCTTGGCTGGGTGGCTCTGACCCTTCGCCAGTTCGAGGAGGGCCTGGCCTTGGTGCCACAGCTCCTGGAGGCCATTCGGGCCTTGCCCGATGCCGAGCAGGCCAGCCTGGTTCCGATGGCGGCCCGACTTGAGCAGGCCTTGCAGATGGGCCGTGGGAATTGGCCCGTTGCCCTGCGCCTGGGGGATCAACTCGCCGCCTCGCACCCGCGCTCGATCACGGCCCGAGCCCTCATTCGCAATGCGGGTCAGGCGGCCCTCGAGGCGGGGAATCTCACGGACGCCCTCGCGCGTGCGCAGCGCTACACCAGTGCCTTTCCCGAGGACTTGGAGGGCTGGCGCCTGCTGGGCCGCGCAGCTGAGGCGCAGGGCCGGCCAGTGCTTGCGAGCCTGGCGGCTGCCGAGGCTTACGCCTTGCTGGGGGCCTGGGCGGCTGCCGTGGACCAGCTCGAGCGGGGCCGCAAGCAGAAGGATCCTGACTTTTTGCTGCTCTCGCGGATGGATGCCCGACTGGCCACCTTCCGCACCGAACTCATGAACGAAAAACCACCGTCTTCTTCCCGTTGAGCAGGATTCGACGCTCGGCATGCCATTTCACGGCCCGGGCGAGCACCCGAGATTCAATGTCCGCCCCAATCTGACTGAGCGACTCTGCGTTCAGGCTGTGGTCGACGCGCTCGATGTCCTGCTCAATGATGGGCCCCTCGTCGAGGTCGGTGGTGACGTAATGGGAGGTGGCCCCAATGATCTTCACACCCCGCGCGAAGGCTTGCGCATAGGGCTTGGCGCCTTTGAAACTGGGCAGGAAGGAGTGATGGATGTTGATGGCCTTTCCAGACCAGGCCGCGCACAATTCCGGCGACAAGATTTGCATGTAGCGGGCCAGCACCACGAGCTCGGCCCCGGTGGACTGGGCCAGGGCCTGCAAGGCAGCCTCTTGCTGAGGCTTGGTGTCGGCTGTGATGGGCAGGTGATGAAAGCCGATGTTGTGATGGGACACCAAGGACTCGAAGTCTCGGTGGTTTGAGCCCACCCCGACCACCTCGATGGGCAGTTGACCATTGGCGGCTCGAAAAAGCAGGTCGTTGAGGCAGTGTCCGAATTTCGAAACCAGCACCAGCACCTTGAGCTTGCGGTGGGCGGGCGTGAACTGCCATTGCATCTGATGCGAATCGGCCAGGCCAGAGAAAGCCTCGCCAAAGGCGTCTGCCGTGAGGGCGGCTGGGCCTTCCACATGCACACGCATGAAGAAGAGGCCGGTCTCCGGGTCGCCAAATTGGGCGGAGTCGAGGATGTTGCAGCCCTGCTCAAAGAGCCGCTCGGCCACTCGATAGACAAGCCCTTTGGCGTCGGGGCAGGAGAGGGTCAGGATGTGCTCGTGTCGTATGGCGTTCATTTTGGGTGTGGCCCTGGGTTGCGTGGAGGAAGCAGTTGCAGGATGCGCTCTGGCGCGATGTCTTTGAGGCAGGCGGTGGTCTGCAGGGGGCAGGTTCTCTGGAAACAGGGGCTGCAGCCGAGACCTGCGGACACGAGGCTGACCGACGGGCCACGGGCGGGCGTGTGCTGTGGGTCGGTGGAGCCATAAATGCCGATCACCGGCCGCCCGAGGGCCGCGGCCACATGCATGAGGCCGGAGTCGTTGCTCACCACGGCCTGGGCATCGGACAGGATCGCCATGGCCTGAACCAGACTCGTGTCGCCAGCCCGCTGTTCGAGGCGCGCTTGCAGTGCAACTGGAATGCGGCCTGCGATGACGGCCTGGGTGTCTCGGTCGGCCCCGGTGCCAAGAATCGCCACCCGCCCGCCGTGTTCGAGCCAGTCGGTGGCCACGGCGGCAAAGTGCTCAGCGGGCCACTGCTTGGCAGGCCCATAGGCTGCACCCGGGCAGATCACCAGCAGCCCTGGCAGGTTCGCGGCATCTGTGTGCGCCGTCTCTGGCCGTTCGGCCTGGGCCGGTGCGGTGGGCGCATGAAGTGCTGGTGCAGCCCGAAGGGCTGACTCGGGTGTGTCGGCCAAGGCCGCGTACTGAGCAGGCTGGGATGGGCCATGGGCGGTGTCGGCCTGTGGCCGCCGAATGTCGTTGAGCAGACCCAGTCGCCATTCACCACGCAGGCCCCGGCGCTTGGGAATGCCCGCCATCCAGGGCACCAGGGCCGCCTTCCAACTGTTGGGGCAGACCACAGCCCGCGGATAGGCCTCCGATCGAAGGGTCTGGGCCAGCGCCCGCCGGGCAGACCACTCGAGCTTGCCGCGGGTCCACTCCACCGGCCAGACGCGTCGAACCCCCGGCATGGCCTGATAGACGGGTGCGAGTGCTGCGAGACTAAGAACATCCACGGGCCCGCGACGGGCCAGATCCGCCAGCAGGGGCTGGGCCATGACTGCGTCGCCGAGCCACTGCGGGCCCACCACCAGGCAGCTGTCAGTGTCCGCCAGCAACGGCGCCTTCTGCCAATTGGTACTGGGTGCCACAGTACGGGCAGGTGGCCTGGCCATGGTCGAATTCCAGGAAGACCCTGGGATGGCTCGACCAGAGTGGCATGGCCGGATTGGGGCAGTGGGCCGGAAGGTCTGCCGCTTCAATGACGATGGGCGATGGGCTTGCGGGCGTGGTCATGAAGGCATTCCTCAGATGACTGCAAGCCAGTGGGCGTAGGCCGGTGCCTTGCCACTGACGGCATCAAAAAAGACAGACTGGATTTTGGTGGTGATGGGACCGCGTGCGCCCTCGCCGATGACCCGATCGTCGAGCTCGCGAATGGGCGTGACCTCTGCGGCCGTGCCCGTGAAGAAGGCCTCGTCGGCGCAGTAGATCTCGTCGCGGGTGATGCGCTTTTCAACGACACTGAAGCCAAGGTCTTGGGCGATGGTGATCACCGCATCCCGCGTGATGCCATCGAGGCACGAGGCCAGGTCTGGCGTGTAGACCTTGCCGTTGCGAATCACGAAGAGATTCTCGCCGGAGCCCTCGGAGGCATAGCCATCGGTGTCGAGTAGCAGGGCCTCGTCATAGCCCTGTGCCGCAGCCTCTTGGTGGGCAAGGATTGAATTGATGTAGTAGCCGCAGGCCTTGGCGCGAACCAGCGAGACATTCACGTGGTGCCGGGAGAAGGAGGATGTCTTGACCCGGATGCCCTTGTTGAGGCCGTCTTCGCCCAGGTAGGCGCCCCAGGGCCATGCGGCAATGGCCACATGAATGGTGTTGTTCACGGCCGCGATACCAAGCTTCTCGGAGCCGATCCAGGCAATGGGCCGCAGGTAGCAGGACTTCAGCCCATTGGCCTTGACCACTTCGACCTGGGCCGCCTCGAGGGTGGCGGCATCGAAGGGCACCTTCATCTGAAAGATCTTGGCCGAGTTTAGAAAGCGTTGGGTGTGGGCCTTGAGTCGAAAGATGGCGCTGCCGGTGGGGGTCTCGTAGCAACGAACCCCTTCAAAGACGCCCATGCCGTAGTGCAGGGTGTGGGTCAGCACATGGATCTTGGCGTCTCGCCAGGGCACGAGCTTGCCATCCATCCAGATCCATCCATCACGATCTGCCATCGACATCGTGTTGCTCCAAAGGGGTTCGAGAAGGAATCGATTCTACCCAGTGCGCTGCCGGATCGCCGCCAGGGGCCGAATGGTCTCGGGCGCAGCCGAGAAGACCTCTGCCCAGAGGGCCTCCACGGCAGTCCGCTCGGCCTGCAAGAGGCCGGCGTCGACCCGGGCCGAGGCTGCGCCCGAGAGTCGAATGCGATGCTGGTGCTGCCGAAATCGGCGATAGGCATCGGCCGTGGCATCGGCCAACGCCTTCGGAATCAGGCCGAGGTCGGCAGCCCGATGAAGCAGTGCAATGTTGCCCAGGTTGTCCGTGAGGCCTGGATGCTCATGGGCATGGCCCAGCACCAAGGCCTGCACCATGAACTCAATGTCCACCATTCCACCGGTGTCGTGCTTGAGGTCGAACTGCCCGCTCGTGTTGGGATGCCCGTCGTGCATCTTGTCTCGCATGGCCAGAATTTCTTCGAGCAGACTCATCTGGTTGCGCGGCATGCGCAGAATGTCGATGCGCGCCGATTCAAAGGCCTGGCCGATGTCTGGGTCGCCCGCGCAGAAGCGCGCGCGGGTGAGTGCCTGGTGCTCCCAGACCCAGGCCTGCTCCTTCTGGTACTGAATGAAACCAGGAAGGTCCGAGACCAGCAGGCCCGCATTCCCATTGGGCCGCAGGCGCAGGTCGATCTCAAAGAGGCTGCCCGCGGCCGTGGTGGTGGAGAGCCAGACATTCATTCGCTGGGCCAGGCGTGCATAGCGCTCCTGGGCCAACTCGTGTGGATCGTCATGTACAAAAATCAGGTCGAGGTCGGAGGCGTAGCCCAGTTCCTTGCCCCCGAGCTTGCCGTAGGCAATCACAGCAAAACGGGGTGTGTCCCGGTGCTTTCTCGGGGTGGCCACCCAGGCCGCATGCAGCGTGGCTCGAATCAGGCAGTCGGCCAGGGCCGAGAGATGATCGGAGAGGCGCTCCACGGTCCACAGGCCCTCGAGGTCTTGCACCAGGAGTCGGAAGGTCTGCGCATGGTGGGCCTCGCGAAGCAGGTCCATCTGCCGCTCCACATCTGGCGCGTCTCCCAGTCGCGCCTGCGACATTTGCCGCTCCAGGTCGAGGGCGAATGCCGCCAGGTCGGGCGGTTCCATCAGGGTGCGACTGTCGAGCAGTTCGTCGAGCACGATGGGGTGTCGACGCAGGTAGTCGGCCGCCCAGGAGGACGACTCCACCACGCGCGCCACGCGCGCCATGGCCTCCGGGTATTCGTCAAAGAGGGCAAGATACGAGGCCCGTCGGCCGAGCGACTCCAGCAAGGCCTCAAGGCCCTGACGAACCAGTGTGGGCTGCTGGCTTGCATTGGCATGCTGCTCGATGAGCGCCTTGACCCGGCCCATTCGGCTCTCGCGGTCCGTCGGTCGGGGTCGGGGCTCCTCCGATGGGTCTGCCTGCGTGGTGTCGTCCCTTCGAAAGAGCTTGTCAAAGAGGGCCGACACCCGCTGCTGGCGAATCACGATGGCCTCGGCCAAGGTGTCTGCGTCGGCCAGGCCCATGGCCCGGGCCGCCCGATCGTAGGCGCCGGCCGAGCCGCTGAGCACATGGGTCTGGGCATCCTCGTCGTACTGCAGCCGGTGTTCCAGCCGTCGCCAAAAGCCATAGGCCTCCTGGAGGTCCCGCACCTCATCCTCGCTCAGGCGGCCTTGCTCGCCGAGGGTGGTCAGCACGCGGCGTGTGCTGCGGTCCCGCAGTCGCTCCTCCCGGCCGCCGCGAATCAGTTGGAACAACTGGGCAATGAACTCGATCTCTCGAATGCCGCCGCGGCCAAGCTTGACGTCCACCGGCGTGTGGCTGCCGGCGAGTCTGGCCTCGCGGCGCTGGCTCCGACGCTCGGCCTCTTCTCGAATCTGGCCGTGGAGCTCGCGCAGGGCCGCCAGGGCATTGAAGTCAAGGTAGCGCCGAAAGACAAATGGACGGCGTATGGATTCCAAGGCCTCTAGGCTGGTGTCAAAGAGTGCGGGGCTCTGGAAGACAGGCTGGTTCACCACCCTCGCCTTGATCCAGGCATAGCGCTCCCATTCGCGGCCTTGAACGATGAGGTAATTCTCGAGCATGGCCAGGCTGCAAATCACGGGTCCGGCATCGCCGTTGGGCCGCAGGCGCAGGTCCACCCGAAAGACGAAGCCCTCCGCAGTGGGCTCGGCCAGGAGGGCTGACATGCGTCGAGCGACCTTGCCGAAGAAACTGCTGAGGTCGATCTGCCCGCCCACGCCCCCGTCTTCAAGGGGCAGGCCAGTGGTCTGACCGTCGTCTGGAGTGAGGTAGATGAGGTCGACATCGGAGGAGGCATTGAGCTCGTGCCCCCCGAGCTTTCCCATTCCAACAATGAGCAGGTCGACGGGCTGTCCGTGCTGGTCTTGCGGGGTGCCGTGCCGCGCTGCAAGTCCCTGGGCGGCCACCGCATAAGCCAATTGAATGGTCTGTTCTGCAAGTGCGCTGATGGCCGAGAGGTTCTCGGAGAGGTCGGAGAGCCCTGCCAAGTCTCTGGCCATGATGGCCAGCAGGGCGCTGTTGCGAAACTGGCGCAGGCTCGCCGCTGCATCATGGGAGGGCTCGGTGATTCCTGGCCAATGGGCCGCCAGGTGTTCCCTCAGGTGCGACGCCGTGATGGCCTTGGCGGGGTCCAGCAGCAGGCCTGCGGCATCGAGCCGTGCCAGGGATCGCTGCGCAAAGCCGGAATGCTCGGCAGCGATCTCATAGGCGTGGTGCAGGGCCATGGTGGATGCGTCTCCTGAGAGGGGTGGGCTATGCCAGAATTTGGATCATGCCACTGCCACGCGCTCCGAACTCGCCGTCTCTCCAGGCGCAGGCGTCTCTGATGTGGTGGCTGCGCCGAGGGGCACGCGGGCTCGTCTGGCTGGCCGTAGCCCTTGTTGTGGTGCTGGCCTTGGCCGCCATGGGCTTTCGCTGGGTGGTCTGGCCCAAGGTCGCAGATCTTCTCAACGACCCGGTGGCGCTGGCCGAGCAGACGGCGCCCCACCTATCCGCAGAGGGTCATAGGCTCGATGCCTTCGGCGCTTCAGCCCAATGGCGCGACCTGTTCGTGCCCACCATCGAGGTGGAACGCATCAGCCTGCGCTCAGCCCAGGGCGACCTCCTCGCCCAGGCCGACCAGCTTCGGGCGGACTTCGGCCTGCGCAGCCTGCTCTCCCTATGGGCAGGCCAGCCGGTCTTTGCGCGGCTTGCCGTGGAGCGTTTGCAGGTGGACCTGGCCCGAGCGGCCAATGGCGAGATTCGTCTTGCAGGTTTTCTGTTGGCGCAGTCGCCCCCCGATGGCCCCGGCCTGATGGCCTTCCTGGCCGAGCAGGGGCCACTGGCCATCGGCCGAGTAGAACTGCATTGGCGTGATGCACGTGATGAGCTGGGCGAGACCGTGGCGGGTCGGGTGGACTTTCAGGGCCTCGCCCTGCAGCTTCGTGGGGACGAGACCGTGATCGGGCTGGATGCGGTGGCGCTCTCGCCCTTGTCGGAGCTCCTGGCGCGGCGCTTGCCGGGCCTCAAGATGGGTGGGCGGCTGTCTCAAATGGAGGTGGGCTGGCAGGGTGCGCTCCGCGACCTCGCCCACTTGGATGTTGCCCGCGACCTCTCGCGGCTAAAGATGCGTGCTCGGCTGGATGATGTCAGCCAAGAGGGCCTGCCGCAGGTGCCGACCTGGTCTGGCCTGAGTGGGCAGGTGGTGGCCAATGGCGCGAGCGGCAGCCTTGCCCTGCAGAGTAAGGGCCTCTCGATGGCCTCCGATGCGTTCATGCGGCAGCCGCGTTTGGCCGTAGCCTCTGTGGGGGGAGCCTTGAAGTGGTCTGACCTTCAACTGGTCGCCGATGGGGGCGCAGACCCCTGGCCCAGGCTCGCTGCTGTGGATGTGACGATTCAGGGGCTCAATGTCTCTGACGAGGGTCTGGTCTTGGATGTGTCTGGTCGGTGGCAATACCGGGGCCAAGGCCTTGGGGATGCGAGCCTCAAGGGCACGGTGGGCGGGCTGCTTCCAACTCGGGTGGCCGAGCTCCTGCCCCGGGCCCTGGGCAAGGAGACCCACGCCTGGATTGCCCGGGCCTTCGAGTCGGGCCGCCCAGTGTCGGGGAATTGGTCGCTCGATGGGCCCTTGGCCGACTTCCCATTTCGCCAGTCTGGAACGGGTAGCTTTCAGGCACGTCTGCGCCTCGAAGACCTTCAACTTCATTTCGCTCGACAGTGGCCGGTCATTGATGGCGCCTTTGTGGACCTCCGATTTGACGGCCCGAGGATGACGGTCTCGAGCCGTCAGGCGCGCATGCTGGGCAATCCTCTCGTGGTGGTGGAGGGCGAGATTGCGGATGTGCTGGCCAGCCAGCCCATGCTCGCGCTCAAAGGCCGTTTTGAGAGCGACCTGCCCACCCTGTTGACGGCGGTGAATGAGTCCCCGGTGCGCAGCATGCTGGGCGACCTCACCGTGGATGCAAAGGCCAAAGGGCCTGCCAGCCTCGACCTGTCCCTCATGGTCGACCTTCACGACACCGACAAGACCACGGCCGACGGACTCCTCACGGTCGATGGTGCCGACCTGCTCCTGGCGGGTGGATTTCCCGCGGTCTCTGGCCTGACGGGTGCACTCAGGTTTTCAGACCGAGGCTTGGTGAGCGTGGACTGGCGCGGACAGTCCTTGGGAGGGCCCCTGCAACTGGCCCATCGGCCTGCAGAGTCTCGAGAGACACGACTGGCCGTGACGGGCTCGCTCGAGGGCGGCGCACTGGAGACCTGGCTGGGCAGCGCCCTGGATTTTCCGTTTCGGGGCGTGCTCGCAGGTCGTACGCCCTACGAGGTGTCGGTATTAATTCGGCCGGGCCAGGTGGACCTCGATGCGCAGTCGAGCCTTAAGGGCTTGTCGGTGAGGCTTCCTGTGCCTGCTCGCAAGCTGTCGGATGAAGACTGGGGTCTTCGGCTGGGGCTGGCCCAGCGCCGTTCGGCCATGGGCAGTCGCGTGGCCCGATGGACCCTGCGCACCGACAAGGGCCCACTGCAGGCGTTGGTGGAGCAGCGCCGCCCGGGTCCGGGTGCAACAGGCCGATCCAAGGGGCTGGTGAGCCTGGGCCTGCCGCTGGCGGAGCCGAGCACCGATGGCACCGTCGTTCGGGTGGCCGCACCCAGGCTGCACTTGGGGCGCTGGCTCGATGCATTGGATCGTCGGGTGGTGACGCCTGCGCCGGGGCAGGCGTCTTCGCTCACGGGAGGCTTGACCCGCATTGAGGTGAGCGCCGGACGCATGGAACTCGATGGGGGAACCACCTTGTCGACCGTGCAGGCCCAGGTGGCCCAGCAGGCGGGCGTCTGGGTGGTGGATCTACAGTCTCAGGAGGCGGTGGGCCGGCTGAACTGGCAGCCCAATGCACAGTCAAGCCGCCGAGGGGTGGCTTCTAGGGGTTCCATCACCGCACGGCTCAGTCGCCTCTGGCTCTCGCCAAGCCGAGGCCCAAGCAGCCTGTCGGCCGGCGAGGCCGCAGAGGATGACCTGCAGTCGCTCACTGCCATCAGTCAGGCTCGGCGTTGGCCCAGCGTGGATTTGGTGGTCGAGGACTTTCGTCGAGGTCCTCAACAGTTCGGGCAGCTCACGCTCGATGCCGCGCCATCGCTGCAGGAGGCGGCTTGGCAGATTCGGTCGGTGGTGATCGACAACCCCGACGCCAGCCTTCGAGGCAGCGGCCGCTGGGAGGCATCCCCACAGCAGGTGGGCAAGTCTCAGACCAGCCTCGACCTGGTGCTGGACATTAAAAGCAGCGAAGGCCTCCTCGCGCGTTTGGGTCACCCGGGCCTGCTGCGGGCGACACCAGGTCAGCTCAAGGGCCAGCTGCGCTGGCCAGGCGCGCCGGTTGATTTTCGTGTGTCCCAGCTCGGCGGGCAGCTCGCACTGGACCTCCAACAGGGTCAGTTCCTCAAGGCCGAGCCGGGTCTCTCCAAGCTGGTCAGTGTGGTCAACCTTCAGTCGCTGCCCAAGCGCATCACCCTTGATTTTCGCGACATCTTCTCGGCGGGATTTGCCTACGAGCGGGTGAGGGGAGACCTTCTGTTCTCGCAAGGGGACGTTCGCACGGAGAACCTGCGGGTGGTTGGCGTGCAGGCCTCGGTCTTCATTGAGGGAACGGCTTCCATCATGGACGAGACCCAGCAGATTCGGGTCTTGGTGCTGCCGGAGCTCAATGCCGGACTGGCCTCGCTGGGCTACGCCTTGGTGAATCCAGCCATTGGACTGGGCAGTTTTCTGGCCCAGTACGTGCTGCGGGATCCGCTGCGAAAGGTGCTGGCCTACGAGTACGAACTGACCGGGCCGTGGTCTGACCCTGTGGTGAAAGAGCTTCCCCGCCGCGCGCCGCCGCAGGCCGGGGCGGCCGATGGGACAGCGGTTCCCACGGACAGGGCACCCTCGAAATGAGGGTAGGGGATGGAGCGCCATGATGGCACCCACGCAGGTGGCGGCGGTGCAGATGGTCTCGGGCCAGTCGGTGCCCCAGAACCTGCTGCGCATGTCGGCCCTGGTGGCCCAGGCGGCACAGGATGGTGCCCGCATGGTGCTGCTGCCCGAATACTTCTGCCTTATGGGTGCAGACCCTCGGGACAAATGTCGTGTGGCCGAGCGGGCCTGGCCCATCGGTGCATCTGCACCCGAACCCGGCGCGTCCCAGCCCATTCAGGCCGCCCTGTCTGAGGCGGCCCGCCGCAGTGGCGTTTGGCTGATCGGTGGCACCGTCCCCCTGGCCTCGCCAGACCCAAGCCGCGTGTTCAACGCCACCCTGGTTTTTGATGCGCAGGGGGCCTTGGTGGCCCGTTACGACAAGCTCCACCTCTTCTCATTCCAGCAGGGCCAGGAGTCCTACGATGAATCGCAGACCATTCTGGCGGGCGAAGCCCCCGTGGCCTGTGAGACACCAGCAGGCCGCACTGCCTTGTCGGTCTGTTACGACATTCGTTTTCCGGAGTTCTTTCGAAGGCTTGCACAGCCCGAGCCACTGGACCTTATCGTGGTGCCGGCCGCCTTCACCGAGACCACCGGGCGGGCCCACTGGGAACTCCTGCTTCGCGCGCGGGCGGTGGAGAACCAGTGCTGGCTGTTGGCCAGTGCCCAGGGTGGCCTGCACGAGAATGGCCGACGCACCTGGGGGCACAGCATGCTGATCGACCCATGGGGCGAGGTGGTCGAGCGCCTTGCCACGGGCGAAGGCATTGTCTCGGGTGTGGTTGACCCACAACGCACGGTGGCCGTTCGCCTAAACTTACCAGCACTGACCCACCGTCGCGTGGGCCTCACCAAGGAAGACTGACCCATGACACCAGCCGATTCCGCCATTGCATCGTTGGCCATTGCGAACCGAGTTCTGTTGGAGCCCCACGGGCTCACAGAGGCCCATTGCCACGCCGCGCTGGCCGAGATTCATGGCCACAAGGTGGACCACGCTGACCTGTACTTCCAATACACCAAGTCCGAGGCCTGGAGCCTGGATGAGGGCATGGTGAAGTCCGGCAGCTTTTCGATCGATCAGGGTGTGGGCGTGCGGGCCATCTCTGGCGAGAAGACGGCGTTTGCCTACAGCGACACCCTGAGCCCTGCGGCCCTGCACGAGGCGGCGCTCACCACGCGCACCATCGCCCGGTCGGGCGGCCGCGCCATGCCCCAGCGGGTCAACGACCATCGCAGCAAGCTGGCTCGGCAGCGCGAACTCTTTCAGGGCCAAGGCACGTCGAGCCTTTATGGTGTGGCCGACCCCCTCGAGGCCCTGTCGTCCGAGGACAAGGTGGCCTTGCTCATGTCCGTCGAGCGGATCGCGCGGGCTGAAGACCCCCGGGTGGTTCAGGTGATGGCCTCGCTGGCCGGTGAATTCGATGTGGTGCTCATTTTGCGAAGCGATGGCCGGCTAGCGGCCGATGTGCGGCCTCTGGTGCGGCTGTCGGTCTCGGTGATCGTGGAGTCCAACGGCCGTCGCGAGCAAGGCTCCAGTGGTGGTGGTGGCCGGGCCGACTTCAGCCTCTTCACGCCCGAGGTGCTCACAGTACACGCCAAGGAGGCCGTTCGCCAAGCCTTGGTGAACCTCGAGTCGCGGGCTGCGCCGGCGGGTCAGATGCCGGTGGTGCTCGGGCCGGGCTGGCCAGGTGTGCTGCTGCACGAGGCAGTGGGCCATGGCCTGGAGGGAGACTTCAACCGCAAGTGCTCATCGGCCTTCGCAGGCCGCTTGGGCCAACGGGTTGCGGCCAAGGGCGTAACCGTCATCGACGATGGCAGCCTGCCAGGCCGCCGTGGCTCCTTGAATGTGGACGACGAGGGCAATGCCACTCAGCGCAACGTGCTCATCGAAGACGGCATTCTCTGTGGCTACCTCCAAGACAGTCTCAATGCCAGGCTGATGGGTGTGGCCCCCACGGGCAACGGACGCCGAGAGTCTTATGCCCACCTGACCATGCCCCGCATGACCAACACCTTCATGCTCGCGGGCCAGGACGACCCGGCAGAGATTGTCGCCTCGCTCGACCGCGGCCTCTATGCCGTCAATTTCGGCGGCGGTCAGGTGGATATCACCAGCGGCAAGTTTGTCTTCTCGGCCTCTGAGGCCTACTGGGTCGAGGGCGGCAAGATTCAATATCCCGTCAAGGGCGCCACGCTGATTGGCAACGGCCCGGACGCACTCACCCGGGTGAGCCGCATTGGCAACGACCTGTCCCTCGACCCTGGCATTGGCACCTGCGGGAAGGAGGGGCAGAGCGTTCCCGTGGGGGTCGGCCAGCCCACGCTGCGCCTGGAAGGGCTCACGGTGGGCGGGACGGGCTAAAATAGGGAATGACTTCCTCTACTGCCAATCTGCGCATTCGCGCCCTTAAAGAACTCGTCACCCCCGATCAACTGGTGGCCGAGCTGCCCGTCTCGGCCAAGGCTGAGCAGACTGTCTCTGCCGCGCGGCAGGCCATCCATCGCATTCTGCATGGTCAGGACGACCGCCTGCTGGTGATCATCGGCCCCTGCTCGATCCACGACCCCAAGGCGGCCATGGAGTATGCGCAACGCCTCGTGGCCGAGCGTGAGCGCTTCAAAGACCAGCTCGAAATTGTCATGCGGGTCTACTTTGAAAAGCCGCGAACCACGGTGGGCTGGAAGGGGCTGATCAACGATCCGCACCTCGACAACAGCTTTGACATCAATACGGGCCTGCGCAGGGGTCGGTCGGTGCTCTCCGACATCAACGACCTCGGTCTGCCCGCGGGCGTGGAGTTTCTTGATGTCATTTCGCCGCAGTACATCGCAGACTTCGTGGCCTGGGGGGCGATCGGTGCGCGCACCACAGAGTCGCAGGTGCATCGGGAACTGGCCTCTGGTCTGTCTTGTCCCGTGGGCTTTAAGAACGGCACCGACGGCAACCTGAAGATCGCCTTTGATGCGATTCAGGCGGCCTCCCATCCCCATCATTTCTTGTCCGTGACGAGCGAAGGCCGAACGGCCATTGTGGCCACGGCCGGCAACGAAGACTGCCATGTGATTCTGCGTGGCGGCAAGCAGCCCAACTTTGATGCCGCCAGCGTGCAGGCGGCCTGTGATGCTGCGGCGGGCGCCAAGGCACCTTGCAAGCTCATGGTCGACATGAGCCACGGCAACTCCAGCAAGAAGCCAGAGAACCAGCTTCCCGTCTCCGAGAACATCGCGGCCCAGCTCGCGGCTGGCGAGACGCGTATTTTTGGTGTGATGGTGGAGAGCCACCTGGTCTTTGGGCGGCAAGACCTGCAGCCTGGCCAGACGCTGGCCGACCTCACCTACGGCCAGAGCATCACGGATGGCTGCATTGGCTGGGACGACAGCCGGCGCATTCTCGAGAACCTGGCCAAGGGTGTGTCTGCTCGACGCACCGTGGCCGCGAAGGCAGCTGCCTAAGAACCAGCCTCGTTGTCCTTCGGACGGTCAGATTCCCTGCGCCAATAGACCTCTGGTCTTCCACCGATGCGCCCAATCGAACGGGCCATCACGAACATGAGGTCGGAGAGCCGGTTCAGGTAATGCTGCGGGCCTGCCTCCCGGGCGAGCGCTGCACGTCGGGCATCGGAGGTTTCCCGCTCCACCAGCCACAGCAGGCTTCGCTCGGCGCGCCGGGCCACTGTTCGCACCACATGGGCTGTGGCCGTGGCCATCGAGCCCGCGGGCAGAATGAATTCGCGCAGCGGCGCCAACTGGGCGTTGAGGTCCTCGAGCCACTCGTCGAGCGCCAGCACGCGCGCGGGCTTGAGCAGGGCTTCTCCGGGCAGGCTGATTTCGCCACCGAGGTCGAAGAGGTCGTGCTGCACGTGGCTGAGCATGGCATCGAGGCGGACGGCCTCGGCCTGGCCCGGGCACTCCGCTGAGAGCAAGGCCCGAAGCACGCCCACCTGGCTGTTGAGTTCGTCGAGGTCGCCCAGCACAGCGATGCGCTCATGGTGCTTGGGCAGTCGAGTGCCATCGGCCAGGCCGGTGGAGCCATCGTCACCCGAGCGGGTGGTGATGCGAGAGAGGCGGTGTCGGGTGTTCATGGTCGGGCCCACCAATTGTCTTGGAATTGGCTCTGCAGCCAGCTCAACAACAGTCCAACCTTTGTGGGCAATAGCTTGGGGGAGGGGTAGACCGCATGGACTTCCTGAGACGGCATTCGCCAGTCTGCAAGCAGCTCCTGAACCTGCCCAGACCGAAGGGATCCGTTGGCCACATAGCGGGGCAGGGCCGCAATGCCCATGCCTTCGCGTGCGGCCATGAGTAGGGCGGCGAGGTTGTTGGATCGAAGTGGGCCTTGAACCGTGACCGTGCGCTCCTCGCCCTTGGGCCCGGTGAACTGCCAGCGTGCATCGCCCTGCACGGTGCTGTAGATGAGGGCGCTGTGCTGCTGCAACTCCTGGGGCAGTTTGGGCCGAGCCCGGGCCTTGAAGTAGCTCGGTGAGGCCACCACGGCCCACGGATTGAGCCCGAGGTATCGGGAGCCGAGGCTGGAGTCGGCCAGTCGCCCCATGCGGATGGCGACGTCGATGCCCTGCTCCAGCAGGTTGATGTAGCGGTCCTCGAAGGAGAGGTCGATCTGAAGGCCGGGGTGCTGCTTGAGAAATTCAATGATGAGGGGTGCGAGCACCCGGCGACCGAAGGCCACCGAGGTGCTGATCCGAATGACGCCATGGAGTTCATGGCGCATGGCGGCCACCTGGTTCTGCGCCTCCTCCACCTGATGCAGGATCTCGCGGCCGCGTTCGTAATAAAGCGCCCCGACCTCTGTGACCGAGACCCCTCGGGTGGTGCGATGTAGCAGCCGAGAGCCCAGTTTGGCCTCGAGGTGGGCGACGGCCTTGGTGATGGCAGGCTGTCCAACCCCCGCCTCGGCCGCGGCCTTGCTGAAGGAGCCCAAGTCGACGACGCGAACAAAGGCTTGAAGGGCTTGCAGTTGGTCCATGGCGAATTATTCCACAAAGGAATAAGGCAAATGCGTTGAAGGGGGATTCAGTTCACGGCCCAGAGCCAAGAGAATCTGCCCATTGGTTGTCCAACTCAAAGGAGACGAACATGGCCAAAATGACCGCCGCAATGGCTGCTGCAATGGTGCTGGAAAAAGAAGGCGTGGTGCAGGCCTTTGGTGTGCCGGGTGCCGCCATCAACCCCCTCTATGCCGCCCTCCGGGAGCGTCAGTCTGTTACCCACATTCTGGCTCGCCACGTCGAGGGTGCCTCGCACATGGCTGAGGGCTACACCCGGGCCAAGGCTGGCAACATCGGCGTCTGCATCGGCACGTCTGGCCCTGGTGGCACTGACATGGTCACCGGCCTCTATTCCGCCCAGGCCGACTCGATTCCCATTCTCTGCATCACGGGTCAGGCCCCGCGGGCCCGCCTGCACAAGGAAGACTTCCAGGCCGTGGACATCGCCACCATTGCCAAGCCGCTGACCAAGATGGCCACCACCGTGCTCGAGCCAGGCCTGGTCCCCCGCGTCTTCCAGCAGGCCTTCCATCTCATGCGGTCTGGCCGTCCCGGCCCTGTGCTGATCGACCTTCCCATTGACGTGCAGCAGGCCGAGATCGAGTTCGACATCGACACCTACGAGCCCCTGCCCGCATTCAAGCCCACCGTGAGCCGTCGTCAGGCCGAGAAGGCCATTGACATGCTCATGGCCGCCGACAAACCGCTGATCGTGGCCGGTGGCGGCATTTTCAATGCCGATGCCGCCGACCTCTTGGTCGAGTTCGCAGAACTCACCGGCGTGCCGGTCATCCCCACGCTCATGGGCTGGGGCTGCATCCCCGACGACCACCGCCTCATGGCCGGCATGGTTGGCCTTCAGACCAGCCACCGGTATGGAAACGCCAGCCTCTTGGCCAGCGATTTCGTCATGGGCATCGGCAATCGCTGGGCCAACCGGCACACGGGCTCGGTTGAGACCTACACCAAGGGCCGCAAGTTTGTTCACGTGGACAT
This sequence comes from Bordetella parapertussis, assembly GCA_945862305.1. Taxonomy (GTDB): domain Bacteria; phylum Pseudomonadota; class Gammaproteobacteria; order Burkholderiales; family Burkholderiaceae_A; genus Hahnella. The sequence goes on from CAMAXF010000001.1 coordinate 127,054, forward strand.
CGAGCCCACTCAGATTGGGCGCATCTTCACCCCTGACTACGGCGTGGTCTCCGATGCCCGTGCCGCGCTCGAGCAGTTCATCACCATCGTGAAAGAGCGCAAGGCGGCCGGCAAGGCCAAAGACTTCTCCGACTGGTCCGCCCGTTGCGAGGAGCGCAAGCGCCTGATGGGCCGCAAGACCCACTACACCGAGACGCCGATCAAGCCCATGCGTGTCTATGAGGAGATGAATGCGGCCTTCCCGCGCGACACCATTTACGTGTCGACCATCGGTCTGTCCCAAATTGCGGCGGGCCAGTTCCTGCGCGTCTACGGGCCGAGGCAGTGGATCAACTGCGGCCAGGCTGGCCCGCTGGGCTGGACCATTCCTGCTGCCCTGGGCGTGGTGGCGGCTGATCCCACCCGCACGGTGGTGGGCCTGGCAGGCGACTATGACTTCCAGTTCCTCATCGAGGAATTGGCCGTCGGCGCCCAGTTCTCCTTGCCCTATGTGCAGGTGCTGGTGAACAACAGCTACCTTGGTCTGATCCGTCAGGCGCAGCGTGGATTCAACATGGACTATCAGGTTCAGTTGAGCTTCGACAACCAGAATGTGTCGGATCCAACCTTGAAGCCCTATGGTGTGGATCACCTCATGGTGGTCGAAGGCCTGGGATGCAAGGCCCTGCGCGTCACCGACCCAGAGAAGATCCAGTCGGCCCTGCAGCAGGCCCAGTCCATGGCCCGTGAGTTTCGTGTGCCGGTGGTGGTGGAAATCATCCTTGAGCGTGTGACCAACATCTCCATGGGCACCGAGATCGACAAGATCAACGAGTTCGAGGCCATTGAGTGTCGTCACCCGGAGGGCCCGCAAGGCCTGGAGCGTGCTGGCCTTCTGGAATAATTCCAGGCTTGCTGGACGCCGGACCACCAACCCACAGAGGAACATCGATGCCCAAGTTTGCTGCCAACCTCACCATGTTGTTCAACGAGGTTCCGTTCATGGACCGATTCGAGCAGGCTGCGCAGGCCGGCTTTGAGGCGGTCGAGTTCCTCTTTCCTTATGATTTTGCGGCCGAAGACATTCGCGCCAAGCTCAAGGGCAACAAGCTGGCCTTGGTGTTGCACAACCTGCCCGCCGGCGATTGGGCGGCGGGTGAGCGGGGCATTGCCTCTCACCCCAACCGCGTGGATGAATTCCGGGCGGGCGTGGCCAAGGCCATTTCGTATGCAACGGTGCTCGAGGTTGGCCAGCTCAATTGCTTGGCCGGCAAGCTGCCCGACGGGGTGAGTGCCCAGCAGGCCCATGCCGTCTTCGTGGAGAACCTGCGGTTTGCCGCGGGTGAGTTGAAGAAGGCCGGGCTTCGCCTGCTCATTGAGCCGATCAACACATTCGACATTCCGGGATTCTTCCTCAGCCGAACGGACCAGGCCCTGGCCATTCTGAAAGAGGTTGGCGCAGACAACCTATTCATTCAATACGACATCTACCATGCTCAGCGCATGGAGGGTGAGATTGCGGCCACCCTGCGCGACCGGCTCCCACAGATCGGCCACTTGCAGTTGGCCGACAACCCGGGCCGCAACGAGCCTGGCACCGGCGAGCTCAACTACGCATTCCTGTTCAAGCACATCGATGCGATTGGCTACACCGGCTGGATTGGCTGTGAGTACAAGCCCAAGGCGGCCACGGTCGACGGCCTCGGCTGGCGCAAGTCGCTCACTGCCTGATGGCCGCAGCGACCGGGCTGGCCATCGCCCCCGCATTCCATTCATTCACCCCACATTGCATCTGAGGAGAGCATTCACATGAGCATGAAAATCGGTTTCATCGGTCTGGGCATCATGGGCGCACCCATGGCAGAGCACCTCCACAAGGCGGGTCATCAGTTGTTCCTGAACACCAAGGGCGATATGCCGGCCTGGGTGGCGGGCTCGTCTGCCACCGTCTGCGACACCGCCAAGGCCGTGACCCAGCAGGCCGACATCATCATCACCATGGTGCCGGACACGCCCGATGTGGAGGCCGTGCTGTTCTCTGCCAACGGCGTGGCCGAGGGCGTCTCCAAGGGCAAGGTGGTGGTCGACATGAGCTCGATCTCTCCAATTGCCACCAAAGAGTTTGCTGCCAAGATCCGCAGCCTCGGTGGTGACTACCTCGATGCGCCCGTCTCGGGTGGCGAGGTCGGGGCCAAGAACGCCACGCTGACCATCATGGTGGGCGGCGATGAGGCGGTCTTCAATCGGGTCAAGCCCCTCTTTGAGCTCATGGGCAAGAACATCACCCTCGTGGGCGAGAACGGTGCGGGCCAGACCACCAAGGTGGCCAACCAGATCATCGTGGCCCTCAACATCGAGGCGGTGGCCGAGGCCCTCGTCTTTGCAGCCAAGGCCGGCGCAGACCCCGCACGGGTGCGTCAGGCCCTCATGGGCGGCTTTGCATCCTCCAAGATCCTCGAAGTCCACGGCGAGCGCATGGTCAAGCGCACCTTCGACCCGGGCTTCCGAATCAACCTGCACCAGAAAGACCTGAACCTGGCGCTCTCCAGCGCCCGGGCGCTTGGTGTGTCGCTGCCCAACACGGCCACCGCGCAGGAGCTCTTCAACAGCCTGGCCGCCCGCGGAGGCTCCGGTTGGGATCACTCGGCCATGATCAAAGCCATTGAGAACCTGGCGAATTTCGAGATTGAGCCGCCCAAGGCGTGATCCGGTTTTACACTAGCGGTTGTGAATGCGCCCCGAGAACTGCAGCTCGGCGAACTCCGGTTTGCCGACATCAGCCAGCCCATGCCGCCCGACAAGCGGCAGGGGTTCCTGGCGGACTTGGCCAAGGCCCTGCCGGCCGATCGGCTGATCACCGACGAGGAGTCGCTTCGGCCCTACGAGTGTGATGGCCTGACAGGCTACCGGCAGATTCCGGTTGCCGTGGCCCTGCCGCTCAATGAACCCGAAGCGTCCGGGGTCTTGCGGGTCTGCAAGGCCCACGATGTCCCGGTGGTGGCCCGAGGTGCTGGCACCGGCCTCTCGGGCGGGGCCACGCCACACCGGGGTGGCCTGGTGCTCTCGCTGGCCCGCTTTAATCAAATTCTCTCCATCGACCCACTGGCCCGATTGGCCCGCGTTCAGCCGGGCGTGCGCAACCTGGCCATCAGTGAGGCGGCCGCGCCCCACGGCCTGTACTACGCCCCCGACCCCTCCTCGCAGATCGCCTGCTCCATCGGGGGCAATGTGGCCGAGAACTCCGGTGGGGTTCACTGTTTGAAGTACGGCCTCACGGTCCACAACGTGATGCGCATCCGTGGCCTGACGCTCTCGGGCGAGGTGATTGAGGTGGGCAGCGAGGCCCTCGATTCTCCGGGCCTGGATCTGCTGGCCTTGCTGATTGGCTCCGAGGGCATGCTGGCAATCACCACCGAGGTCACGGTCAAGCTCGTGCCCAAGCCCCGTTTGGCCCAGGTCATCATGGCCTCGTTCGATGATGTCGAGAAGGCCGGCCAGGCCGTGGCCGATCTCATCGCGGCGGGCATCATCCCTGCTGGCCTCGAGATGATGGACAAGGGCATGACGGCCGCGGTCGAAGAGTTTGTCCATGCGGGATACGACCTCAACGCGCAGGCCATTCTCCTGTGTGAGTCCGATGGCACGCCTGATGAGGTGGCCGAAGAAATTGAACGCATGCAGGCAGTGCTCTCGGGCAGTGGTGCCACAGACCTGCGTGTCTCGCGGTCGGAGGCTGAACGCCTGCGGTTCTGGTCGGGCCGCAAGAATGCATTCCCAGCTTCCGGACGCGTGTCGCCAGACTACTACTGCATCGACGGCACCATCCCCCGCAGACGCCTGGGCGAGATGCTTCGGCGCATCGCCGAACTCGAGCAGAAGTATGGCCTTCGCTGCCTCAATGTTTTTCATGCCGGCGACGGCAACCTTCACCCACTCATTCTGTTTGATGCCACCAAGCCAGGCGAGTTCGAGCGCACCGAGGCCTTTGGTGCGGAGATTCTCGAGATCTGTGTGGACTATGGCGGCACGGTCACGGGTGAGCACGGTGTGGGCATCGAAAAGATCAACACCATGTGCATGCAGTTCTCGCCCCAGGAACGCATGAGCTTTTTCTCGGTGAAGCGGGCCTTCGACCCCGATGGCCTCCTCAACCCGGGCAAGGCCATTCCCACACTGTCTCGTTGTGCTGAGTTTGGCCGGGAGCACGTGCACCGTGGTGCCCTGAAGTTCCCCGAGCTCTCACGCTTCTGAGATGGGCCTCTCCCACGACACAGCCGACGCCTCGGCTGCCGAATGGATCCGACAGGCGCGGGATCAAGTGGCCCAGGCACGGGCCCAGACCAGCACGCTTCGCATCGAGGGCCACGGCAGCAAATCCTTTTATGGTCAGCCACCCCAGGGCGATGGCGTGCTGCAGACCGCCCCCTACTCAGGTGTGGTGAACCACGACCCCACGGAGCTGGTGGTGGTGGTGAGGGCCGGCACGCCCATTGAAACCCTGGAGACGGTGCTGGCTGAGAAACGCCAGCGGCTGGCCTTTGAGCCCCCAAGGTTTCATGGCTCGGCTGCGGGCCGGGGCACCGTGGGCGGCATGGTGGCCTCTGGCCTTTCGGGCCCGGGCCGATTCGCCGCGGGGGCTTGCCGTGATTTTGTGTTGGGCATGACGGTCATGGACGCAGACGGCCAGTTGATGCGTTACGGCGGCACCGTCATGAAGAACGTGGCGGGCTACGACCTGTCGCGTTTGCACACCGGTGCCATGGGCATCCTGGGGCTCATTCTGGATGTCGCCCTCAAGGTGCTCCCCGAGCCCGCCGCGTCGGCCACCGTGCAGCTGCCGATGGCACAGGCCGAGGCGCTCGAGCGTGTGAACGCCTGGTCTGCCGAGCCGCTGCCTTTGTCGGCCACTGCCTGGTTGCCCGACCAGGGCGGCCAGCTTCACCTGCGGTTTGCCGGGGCCGTGGCGGCCGTGTCGTCGGCCGTGGAACGATTCGGCCATGAGATGGCCGAGGATCAGGCCAAGCCATTTTGGCTGGGCCTGCGGGATCAAACCCATCGGGTCTTCGGGCTGCCCGAGCCCCCGTTCTCGCTCTGGCGGGTGAGCCTGCCCACCCGGGCCGATGCCTTCCCGCTGGGCGACACCCTGCTCACCGAGTGGGGTGGAGGCCTGCGATGGGTGCGGGCCAGTGAGACCGCCACGGCCGTGCGATTGGCGGCCACGCAGTTGGGGGGGCATGCCACCCTGTACCGGTCCTCATCGGAGGCTTCACGGCAGGCGGGTGTCTTCACCCCGCTGTCGCCAGCCCTGGGCGGCATTCACCAGCGGCTCAAGCAAGAGCTCGACCCCGCGGGGCTTTGGAATCCTGGCCGGCTGCTGCCCGGCCTCTGACACGCAACGAGGCACGAGACCAACATGGACGTTCAACTGGCCAGCTGGGTGGCGGGCACGAAGGCCGGCACCGAGGCGCAAGACATCCTTCGCAGGTGTGTCCACTGTGGCTTTTGCACCGCCACCTGCCCCACCTACCAATTGCTGGGTGATGAGCGTGATGGCCCGCGCGGTCGCATCTATCTGATCAAGGACATGCTCGAGGGGCACACCGTCACCCAGCAGACCCAGACCCACCTTGACCGTTGCCTGACCTGTCGCAACTGCGAGACCACCTGCCCGTCGGGGGTGGCCTATGGCCGCCTCGTGGACATCGGCCGCGAGCTCGTCGAGTCAAGGGTGCGTCGGCCCCTGTTGCAGAGTTGGCTGCGCGGCCTGCTGCGCTGGGGGCTCACCTCGGCCTGGTTTGCACCCGCCTATCGGCTGGGCCAGGCCTTTCGCCCCCTCATGCCATCGGCCTTGAAGGCCAAACTGCCGCGCGCGGCCGCACCAGGGGCCTGGCCCTCGCGCCAGCATGCGCGTCGCGTGCTGCTGCTCAAGGGCTGCGTGCAGCCCACCATGTTTCCCGCGATCGATGCGGCCACGGCCCGCGTGCTCGATGCACTGGGCTTCTCCGCAGAGGTGGTGGGCCGATCGGGCTGCTGTGGTGCCGTCAAGCAGCACCTGGCAGATGCCCACGGGGCACTGGAGGACGTGCGTCGAAATGTGGACGCCTGGTGGCCCGAGGTCCAGAAGGGCGACGTGGCGGCCATCGTGGTCAATGCCTCTGGCTGCGGTGTCATGGTGAAGGACTACGACCACTTGCTCAAGGACAACCCCGCCTATGCCGATCGTGCGGCGAAGATTGCGGCCTTGGTGAAGGACCCCATTGAACTCCTGGCCGAGCACCAGGCGGCCCTGGTGGCCTTGGTCTCAGGTTCGGGTCGGCCCGCCCAGCGTGTGGTCTATCACCCGCCGTGCACCCAGCAGCACGGCATGCAGATTCGTGGTCAGGTGGAGACCCTGCTCAAGGCGCTGGGGGCAGAGCTCGCGCCGGTGACCGACAGTCATTTGTGCTGTGGGTCGGCAGGCACCTACTCGGTGCTTCAGCCCACCATCTCCAAGGCGCTCTTGGCTCGGAAGGTCTCGGCCTTGTCTGCCCTGTCTCCTGAGGTGATTCTCTCGGCCAATGTGGGCTGCATTGGACATCTGGCGGGTGGCACCGACATTCCGGTGCGCCACTGGCTGGAGTGGCTCGACGACAGGCTGGCCTAGGCCGGCGCCCAACAGCCCAGCAGTCGGTGCCCCTGGGCACCCGTCACTGCGGGCACATTTCCCGGCAGGCCCTGGTGAAGCCGCCAGGCCAACCATCCGAACGCGGCCGCCTCGATGTCCTGGCTTGGCCAGCCCAGTGCATCGGTGGTGCGCACGGGCACGGGCACGCGGCGTGAGAGGGCCTGCATGAGGGCGTCGTTCTTCGCACCGCCGCCACAAACCCAGAGGGCTTGCAGGCCCGGGGGCAGGGCCTCGGTCACGGTGTCGACGGTCAGCGCCAGCAGGGTGGCCTGAACATCCACCGGGGCCAGGCGGCTGCCGGCCTCGCCAAGCGCCTGAATCTGATGTGTCAGCCACGCCAGGTGGAAGTGGTCTCGGCCCGTACTTTTGGGCGGTGGCCTTTGAAAAAAATCATCGGACTTGCACTGGGCCAGCAGGGCTGGGCAGGCCGTGCCCTGGGCCGCCCAGGCACCGTGTGGGTCGAAGGGCTTACCCATGTGGCGCTGCGCCCAACGGTCGAGCAGGGTGTTGGCGGGCCCAGTGTCAAAGCCCACGAGGCTCTCGGGAATCAGGCGGCCTTCGGGGGGCTGATCGCCGCCCGTCCCGCCACCTTGTGTGGCTGCCCGCATCTCAAAGCAGCTGACATTGGCAATGCCACCCAGGTTGAGCACCGCCACGGGGCCTGCGGAGGCCGGCACCTGCCTCGACTGGCAGACCATGGCCGCATGAAAGGGTGGCACCAGCGGTGCGCCTTGTCCGCCCGCAGCGATGTCTCGGTTTCGAAAGTCGAAGGCCACGGCAATGCCTGTGCGCTCGGCCAGTCGGGGTGCGTGCAACAACTGCAGGCTGTAGCCCTGGGCGGGTGCGTGACGAACGGTCTGGCCATGGACGCCGAGGGCGGTGATGGCCGCCGGCGAGAGCCCGGTGCGGCCCAGGAGGTCCCTCACCAGGTCTGCCACGGCATCTGAGAGCGCCACACCCGCCCGCGCGGCGGCATCGAGGGCGAGCGGTGTGTTGTCCTCGAGAAGACTGGCCAGTTGCGATTGAAGGTTGGCCGGCATGGGGTGGGAACAGCTCTCGATGCGCTCCATGCGATCGGGCTGGCAGTCGATGAGGCAGGCATCGAGCCCATCGATGCTCGTGCCGGTCATGACGCCGATGAACCTCAAGGGGTGGGCGCTGCTGCCGTGTTCACGCTGTCGAGCAGCGAGAGTCGCTTGCGCAGGTCTTCGGCCACGGACTGGAAGGCCACGAGGTCGGCGCCTTTGAGGCTGGGCACCTGGGGGTTCTCCTTGGCGATCTTGGTGGGATCGACCGAGCGGCCTTGGACACGGAATTCATAGTGGAGGTGTGGCCCGGTGGCCCAGCCGGTGGCGCCCACATAGCCAATGACCTCGCCCATGCGAACCTGCTGCCCTTCTCTGGGACGGCCCGCGTAGGCCGAGAGGTGGGCGTAATAGGTGCTGTAGCGTTGGTTGTGACGAATCTCGATGGCATTGCCATAGCCGCCGTTGCGGCCAACGTCGACGATCGTGCCGTCGGCCACCGAGCGCACCGGTGTACCGATGGGCGCTGCGTAGTCCACGCCCCGGTGGGCCCGCGGGTCGCCAAACAGGGGGTGCAGCCGGTAGCTCGAGAAATTCGAGCTCACCCGGGTGTAGCGAAGGGGTGCGGCCAGAAAGCCGCGTTTGACCGACTTTCCTTCTGCGTCGTAGAAGTTGCCACGCTTGTTGTCGGCCGTGCTAAAGCGCATGGCCTCATAGGTGTCCCCGGAGGCCTCAAAGCGCACGGCAATCAGCCGGTAGTCACCGATGTCCCGGCCGGCCACCTTCTGGGTCTCGAAAATGACGCGGATCTTGTCGCCAGGGTTGACCTGCCGACGGAAGTCGAGGTCGGATTCAAAGAGGCTCACGATTTCATCGGTGATGCCATCGGGCACGCCCGCCTGGTCCATGGCCCCGAAGAAGGATTTGCCGACCACCACCGATCGGTGCTCTACCTGGCGCTCGGTTCCAAGGCGCGCCGTGCGGATTTCAAATTTGTTCTCTCCCGCCCGCTCCACGACCCAGGCGTCCATCCCGTTGAGCAGTTGGAGCCTTAGTAGCCGGCCTTGAAGGTCGGTGTGGACCAGGGCAATGCGCCCCCGGTTGGCCCTGAGCATGGCCGGCGCCTGCCGATCCCTGTTTAGGAAGCGCAGCGCCTCTGGGTCGCGCACGCCCATGCGGGAGAGCAGGCGTTCGATGTTGTCGGTGGCGCGGACTTCATCCTCCCGGGCGAGCTCGAGCCCGTGGGCCGACAGGGCCTCGATCTGGGCCTCGAGCGACGGCAGGGGAATGGGCTGGACCGTGGGGGTGGCCAATGCCCGGGACTCGGCCTCGGACAAGGGCGAGACGCCAAGGGCCGTGATCAGCGCCATGGCCAAGCCAAAGCCGGTGGAGCCGAAGATCCAGGTCTTTCGAGCGCGCGGGGTCATCACAAGTAAAATTCTAGCTTTTAAGCGGCCAGACCATGTCCATTGCTTCGCTGTCCCCCGGGGTTTCCCATGCCTTGTCTGTCATTGGCCGAGGCGCCGATGACATTCTTGTGGCAACCGAGCTCGAGGAGAAGTTGGTGCGGTCGGAGCAGACCGGGGTGCCCTTGCGGGTCAAGCTGGGCCTGGATCCCACCGCGCCAGACCTGCACCTGGGCCACACGGTGGTCCTCAACAAGCTGCGTCAGTTTCAAGACCTTGGCCACCAGGTCATCTTCCTGATCGGCGATTTCACGGCGCTCATCGGAGACCCCACCGGCCGCAATGCCACCCGTCCGCCCCTCACGGCTGAAGACATCGCGGCCAATGCCAAGACCTACTTCGAGCAGGCCAGCCTCGTGCTCGACCCCGAGAAAACGGACATTCGCCGCAATTCCGAGTGGTGCGAGCCTCTCGGCGCTACGGGCATGATCCGTCTGGCAGCCCAGTCTACGGTGGCCCGAATGCTCGAGCGAGACGACTTCACCAAGCGCCACAAGTCGGGCTCGCCCATCTCGGTGCATGAATTCCTGTACCCCCTGATGCAGGGCTACGACTCGGTGGCCCTGAAGGCCGATGTCGAGCTCGGCGGCACCGATCAGACCTTCAACCTGCTCATGGGCCGCGAACTCCAGCGCAATGCGGGCCAGTCACCCCAGTGCGTGGTGACCATGCCGCTGCTCGAAGGCCTCGACGGTGTGGAGAAAATGAGCAAGAGCAAGGGCAACACGGTGGGCATCACCGATGCCCCAGAGGACATGTTTGGCAAGCTCATGTCGATCAGTGACACCCTGATGTGGCGCTACTACTTGCTCTTGTCGCGCAGAAGCCTGTTGGAGATCGAGGCCCTGCAGGCCGAGGCCCAGGCGGGCCGAAACCCCCGGGACATCAAGGTCGACCTCGCCCTCGAACTGGTGGAGCGCTTTCACAGCCGCTCGGCTGCCCTGGCGGCCTTGGCCAGCTTCGAGGCACGTTTCAAGCAGGGCGAGGCGCCCTCAGACCTCGCGCTGATTCGACTCGGTACAGGCCCGCTCGGGGTCGTCCAGGTGCTCAAGCAGGCGGGGCTGGTGCCCTCCAATGCAGAGGCCTTGCGCAACATTGAGCAGGGCGGGGTGCGGGTCGACGGCAGTCGGGTTGAGGATCGGGGGCTGTCGCTTCAGGCAGGGCAGTATGTGGTGCAGGTTGGCAAACGGCGATTCGCCAAGGTGGAGATCGAATGAATTCGCTCACGCGACAATTCCTATGGGTGGCGGTGGCCACCATTGCTGCAGTCTATTTTCTGATCCTCGTGGGCGGCACCGTTCGGGCCACTGGTGCTGGCATGGGCTGCCCCGACTGGCCCACCTGCTTTGGAAAGCTGATTCCGCCGACCCAGGAGGCACAGCTGCCGCCCGACTGGCGAGTGCGCTATGCCGCGCGCGGTTACGACACGGCCGACTTCGATCCGGTGAAGACCTGGACCGAGTTCATCAATCGCATGGTTGGTGTGATCGTCGGTCTCATGTCGATCGCCACCGTGGCCCTGGCTTGGCGCATCCGATCCAAGTTTCCCCATGTGTTTTGGGCGGCAACTGGCGGGTTTTTATTTATTTGTTTCAATGGCTGGATCGGTTCCATGGTGGTGGCGAGCAATCTGCGGCCGGTCATGGTGTCCTTGCACATGACGGGGGCCTTCCTGGTGCAGATGTGCTTTATTTATGCGGTGGTCAAGGCCACCGCCTCGCGCTGGCAGGGCGAGGGCCCGAGTGGCCTGGTGGCGCGACCGTCCGACCCCGTTGCAGCCGTCCAGTACGCAGCCCTTCCGAGCTGGTTTCGGCAGCTGGTGCTTTGGAGTCTGGCGGCGCTGACCCTGCAGATTTTTTTGGGCATTCAAATTCGCGAGAGCGTCGACCTCATCTCCCGGGCCGCCCAAGATGTGGGCCGTGCTGACTGGATTGAGGCCGTGCCCTGGATTTTTTATGTCCACAGGTCGTTCTCATGGGTGGTCTTGGCCTTGGTGGCCTGGCTGGTTTGGCGGGTGATTCGATCGCCCCATGGCCAGGGGCCGCTCGGGCGCATGGTCTGGCTACTCCTGGCCTTGGTCATCTTTGAGATGCTGCTCGGCGGCGCGCTCAATCACCTGGGCTTTCCGCTTGTGGCCCAGCCGATGCACCTTCTGACTGCCCATCTGATTTTTGGCATGCTCTGGTTCTTGTGGTGCGCGCTTGCGCCATCGAAGGCCCCTGCTGTGCCGCTGTCTCAACCCACTTACAGGACATCCCATGTTTGACCGTGCCCAGACCTATACCCAGACCGACCCCGCCCTCGCTGCAGCCATTGCGGCCGAGCATGCCCGGCAGGAGGCCCACATTGAGCTGATCGCCTCCGAGAACTATGCAAGCCCGGCGGTCATGGCGGCACAGGGCTCCCAGCTCACCAACAAGTATGCCGAGGGCTACCCGGGCAAGCGTTACTACGGTGGCTGCGAGCATGTGGATGTGGTGGAGCAGCTGGCCATCGATCGCCTCAAGCAGCTCTATGGCTGCGAGGCTGCCAATGTGCAGCCCCACTCTGGGGCGCAGGCCAACACGGCCGTCTTTCTGGCCTTTCTGAACCCAGGTGACACCATCATGGGCCTGTCGCTGGCCGAGGGTGGCCACCTCACCCATGGCATGGCGCTCAACATGTCTGGCAAATGGTTCAAGGTGGTGCCCTATGGCCTCAACGATCGTGAAGAAATCGACTACGACCGCATGGAGGCCCTGGCCCGTGAACACCGGCCCAAGCTGCTGATCGCCGGTGCCTCTGCCTACTCGCTCAAGACCGACTGGGCCCGTTTTGCCAAGGTGGCCAAGGAAATCGGTGCCATCTTCATGGTCGACATGGCCCACTACTCCGGCCTGATCGCCGCCGGTGTCTATCCGAGCCCGGTGCCCCACGCCGATGTCGTCACCTCCACCACCCACAAGAGTCTTCGCGGCCCCCGCGGCGGCATCATCCTCATGAAGGCCGAGTACGAGAAGGCCATCAACAGCGCGATCTTTCCTGGTGTGCAGGGCGGGCCGCTCATGCATGTCATCGCGGCCAAGGCTGCTGCCTTCGGCGAGGCACTGGAGCCTTCCTTCAAGGTCTACGGCCAGAGCATCATCGACAACGCCCAGGCGCTGGCCGGCGCCCTGGTGGGGCGTGGCCTGCGAATTGTGTCGGGACGCACCGAGAGCCACCTCATGCTGGTGGACCTGCGGGCCAAGCAGGTCACGGGCAAGGCGGCCGAGACCGCCCTGGGCCGGGCCCACATCACGGTGAACAAGAACGCCATTCCCAACGACCCCGAAAAGCCGATGGTCACCAGCGGCATCCGGCTCGGCACGCCCGCCTGCACGACCCGCGGCTTTGGCACCGAGGAGATGGTGTTGGTGGGCAACCTGATTGCCGATGTGCTCGAGGCGCCCGAGGATGAATCGGCCATTGCCCGTGTGCGGTCCCAGGTGGAAGCGCTGACCGCCCGTTTCCCTGTGTACCGCTGAACCCTCGGGCCCCTAGCAGATGCGATGCCCGGCCTGCGGTTCATCGGACACTCAGGTCACGGACACCCGCCTCTCCGAGGATGGCTACGAGATTCGGCGCCGCCGTCGCTGCCTGGCCTGCGACCGTCGGTTCAAAACGATGGAGCGCATCGAGCTCTCCTTGCCCTCGGTGGTTAAGAAGGATGGTTCACGCAGCGATTTTGATGCGAGCAAGCTCAAGGCCAGCATGGGGCTGGCGCTGCGCAAACGCCCTGTCTCCATGGATGTACTTGACCAGGCGGTGCGCATCATCGAGGAGCGCCTGGCGGCCTCCGGGGAGCGCGAGGTCTCGAGCCAGTTCATCGGCGAGCTGGTCATGAAGGAGTTGAGGCGGCTCGACAAGGTCGCCTATGTTCGCTTTGCCTCGGTCTATCGAAGCTTCGAAGACATTGCCGAGTTTGAGGCGCTGCTCAAAGAGGTGGGCCCCCGCAAGGGTGGCCGTACCCCCCGCTAGTGTTCGCAGGCTGCCCATCACATGTTTGATGCCGCCGACATGGGTCACATGCAGCAGGCCCTGGCCCTGGCCGAAAAAGGCCTGTGGACCACCACGCCGAATCCGCGGGTGGGCTGTGTGCTCGTGCGCGAGGGTCAGGTGGTTGGTGAGGGATGGCATGCCAAGGCAGGCGGCCCTCACGCGGAAGTGGTGGCCCTGCAGCAGGCGGCGGATCGGGCCCGCGGGGCCACGGCCTTCATCACCCTTGAGCCCTGCGCCCACATTGGCCGCACCGGTCCGTGCACAGAAGCCTTGATTCGCGCGGGGGTTGCGATGGTGGTTGTGGCCACGGAAGACCCCAACCCACGCGTGTCGGGCCGCGGCCTTGCACGCCTGCGAGAGGCAGGCCTCGGGGTTCGTGTGGGCCTCTTGTCGGAGCAGGCGCAGGCCCTCAATGCTGGTTTTTTCAAGCGCATGCGCACGGGCCTGCCCTGGATTCGAATCAAGTCGGCGGCATCACTCGATGGCCGAACGGCTCTTGCGAACGGCCAGAGCAAGTGGATCACCGACTCAGCCTGTCGGGCCGATGGCCATGCATGGCGCGCCCGGTCTTGTGCGGTGCTCACCGGGGTGGGCACCTTCGCGCAAGACCAGCCCCTGCTCAATGTGCGAGAGGTGCCCACCGACCGGCAGCCCCTGCGGGTATTGCTCGATGGCCGCTTCGTGGCCGACCCAGACGCCCCCTTCTTTCGACTGCCGGGCGCCGTGCTGCTCACGGGCGAGGCCCTGGATGCGCCAGCCGCAGCCGATCGCCTCGCCCGGCTTCAGGCCCGCGGCTGCACGGTGGTGCGCCTGCCTGCCGATGACGGCAGCGCCACAGGTCGTCGCCTGAACCTTCAAGCGGTCTGCGAATGGCTTGCAGAGCAGGGCTGCAATGAGGTGCAGGTGGAGGCCGGGGCCCGGCTGACCGGTGCATTTCTGGCCCATGGCCTGGTGGACGAGTGGCTCCTCTACCAGGCCCCGGTGGTGCTGGGGGAGGGGCTTGGGCTGGCCGAGCCGATGGCGCCGCTCGCCCAGCCGAGTGACGCGCCGCGCTGGCGGGTACACGACCTCACGCGCCTTGGGGACGGGATTCGACTGGTCATGCGTGCGCCACGCATGCCTGATGACGCCCCGGCATCGCCCTAATCCCGCGTCGACCCACGCAGTCGATACACTGGCGCCATGTTCACGGGAATCGTTCAGGCCATTGGCCGAATTGAAGAGGTTGTGCCGCAGTCGTTGGCCCAGCCTGGCGCGGCACAGCAAGCCTGGTCCGATGCCCAAGGCCTTCGGCTCTTGGTGAGCTGGGGCGGCCTGGATGCCTCCGATGTGAACGAGGGTGATTCGGTGGCCATCAATGGCGCCTGCATGACAGTGATTCGGCCGGATGAACACGGCTTTGCGGTGGACATCTCTCGGGAGAGTCTCAATCGAACCGTGGGCCTGGACGCCCCAGGCCCGGTCAACCTCGAGAAAGCCTTGCGCTGGTCAGACCGGCTCGGCGGCCATCTGGTCTCTGGCCATGTGGACGCCGTGGCCACGGTGGTGGCTGTCGAGGCTCGCGATGAGTCGGTGGGCCTCACGGTTCGCGTGCCGGCTGAGTTGAGTGCCTTTGTGACCGAAAAGGGCTCGGTGGCGCTGCATGGGGTCAGCCTCACCGTTAACCAGTTGCGTGACCACGATGCGGGCACCGACATCGACATCAACCTCATTCCGCACACATGGAATCACACCACCCTGCGCAGCCGTCAGCCGGGCGATGGCCTCAATCTGGAAGTCGATCCCATGGCCCGCCAGATGGCCCGTCTGCTGGAGCGGCTGCAGGTTCGACAAACGGGCGGCCAGCGTGCCTGAGCCACTGCAGCCCATTTCCGATCTCATCGCGGCCATCCGGGCGGGCGGCATGGTGGTCCTGGTGGACGACGAAGATCGCGAGAATGAGGGTGATCTGGTCATGGCGGCCGACTGCGTCACGCCCGAGGCCATCAATTTCATGGCCCGGTTCGGCCGTGGCCTGATCTGCCTAACCCTCACGGAGGCCCGCTGCCGCCAGCTTCAGCTGCCCATGATGGTTCACGAGAACCGCTCGGCCCATGCCACGGCATTCACGGTGTCCATCGAGGCCGCCCGGGGGGTGACCACCGGCATCAGTGCGGCAGACCGTGCAGCCACCATTCTTGCTGCCGTGGCGCCTGCAGCCAAGCCCGACGACCTTGTTCAGCCGGGTCACATCTTTCCCCTGATGGCCCAGCCCGGTGGCGTGCTGGCCCGCGCCGGTCACACCGAGGCCGGCTGCGACCTCGCTCAGTTGGCGGGCCACTCCCCGGCGGGCGTGATCTGCGAGATCCTGAACGACGACGGCAGCATGGCCCGCCTTCCAGACCTGCGCGCCTTTGCCAAGGCCCATGGCCTGCCATTGGGCAGCATCGCAGACCTCATCCACCACCGCACCGCCCATGAGAGCCTTGTGGAGAGGGTGTCGGAGGAGCCTGTCCGCATCATGGGCGCAGACTGGCGACTGGTGGCCTTTAAGGACCGTGCCATGGGCCAGCCCCACCTGGCCTTGGTCAAAGGTGTGCCCGACCCCACGAGCATTTGTTTGGCCCGCGTGCATGAACCCTTCACCGTGCTCGACTTCTTCGAGGAGGCGGGCCGCCACAGCTGGCCACTGCAGCAGGCGATCTCGCACCTGGCGGCGCAGCCCGAGCCCGGCGTGCTGGTGCTGCTCAACTGTGCGGCCGGGGCCGACCGGCTCTTTGAACAACTGCAGCACCGCCGGCCCAAGGCCGGTGCAAGTTCGGCCCTTCGCAACTATGGGCTCGGGGCTTCCATTCTTCGTGACCTGGAAGTTCGCAAAATGATTCTGCTGGCCCAGCCCAGGAAGATGCCCAGCATGGCGGGCTTCGGCCTGGAAGTGCTCGGCTATCGCCAACCCGATTGAAACCAGAAGAGGACTCCCCATGAGCAGTGTTCAACGTGTCGCACCGAGCCTGGAGGCCGAGGGTCTTCGGATGGCCGTGGTCGTCTCTCGCTTCAACCAAGACATCACGCGTCGTCTGGAGGCCTCTTGTCTGGCCGCCCTGCAGCAGGCCGGTGTGGCCGAGGACGACATGGTGGTCTTCTCGGTGCCGGGCGCACTGGAGATTCCACTTGTGCTCGCCCAGCTCGCCGAGACGGGCCAGTTCGATGGCCTGATTGCCTTGGGTGCCGTGGTGCGCGGGGAGACCTATCACTTCGAGGTGGTCTCCAATGAATCTGCGGCTGGCATTGCCCGGGTGTCACACGACTTACAGGTGCCGATTGCCAATGGTGTGCTGACCACCGACACCGACGAACAGGCCTTGGCGCGGGCCGATGAGAAGGGCCGCGACTGTGCCTTGGCGGCCATTGAGATGGCCAATCTCATGCTCGCCATTGATGAGCAGTTCGGTTCGGACGATGACCAGTAGTCAGGCCACGGGTCGCCCACCGGCTGGCGCCCGCGGCAGTGGCCGCGGCACGCGCCGGCTCTCGCGACTCTTGGCGGTGCAGGGCATTTATCAGCACCTGTTGGCCGGTGAGCAGGCCGCGGTCATTCAGACCTATTTGGAGGAGTCGGAGGAGCACGCCAGTTGCGATGCCGCCTACTTTCAAGACTGCCTGCATGGCGTGTTGTCTGCCCGTGATGCCCTCACGGCTGCGCTGATGCCTGCGTTGGATCGGCCGCTGGTGCAGGTCTCTCCGGTGGAGCAGGCCATTCTGCTGTTGGGATGCCACGAGCTGCAGCAGCATCCCGAGGTGCCTTATCGGGTGGTCATCAACGAGGCCGTGGAACTGAGCAAATCACTGGGGGGCAATGAGGGCCACCGGTATGTCAACGGCGTGCTCGACCGTCTGCTCTCGAGCCTTCGCCCGCATGAGTCGCGAGATGCGGCCGGCTGACCGTGGCCGTTGAATTCGACCTCATTCGAGATCACTTTGGCCGACGTGCGGCCGCCTGGCCTGGCCCGGCCTTGGACCATCCACAGGCCCTGGGCATCGGAGACGATGCAGCCCTCATCCGGCCACTGGCTCCCGAGGATCAGCTCGTGGTGGCCGTCGACACCATGGTCGAGGGGCGCCATCACCGCGCCGATGTCGATCCCGCCGCCTTGGGCCACAAGCTGTTGGCTGTCAATCTTTCAGACCTTGCGGCCATGGGGGCGACCCCCTTGGGCTTCACCCTCTCGCTGGCCCTGCGGGCCCGCCGACACGATTGGCTCGAGGCCTTCGCCGAGGGCCTCTTTGGCCTTGCGCGCCAGACGGGCTGCAGCCTGGTGGGCGGCGACACGGTCTCCTTGCCGGCCGACGCACCCGAGGTCTACACCGTGTCCATCTACGGCACGGTTCCCTTGGGCACCGCCCTGCGGCGAGATGGACTGGTGCCTGGCGATCGGCTCTGGGTGTCCGGCAGCCTGGGCGATGCGAGCCTGGCCGTGGCCGAGGGTCGATCGGACCCGGCATTGGACTGGCCCTGCCCGAGGCTCGCACTGGGGTCATCCCTCCGAGGCCTCGCCCACGCTGCGATCGATCTCTCCGATGGCCTGGCCTCTGAACTGGGGCATTTGGTGGCCGCTTCGTCTGCCCGCCGTGGTGATGCCCTTCAGGCCGCGGTCGACCTCACGGCCTTGAGCCCCTGCCTGGGCCCTCAGCTGCGGGCCTCTCGGGCCTCGCAATTTCAGGCGCCCCTCGACAAGGCACGTTGGGCCGCCGTCAGTGGCGATGCCTATGAACTTCTCTTTGCCGCCCCGCCCAGTGCGGATGCAGCCCTTGCGGCCTTGTCGGCGGCACTGGCCTTGCCCCTGCACTGCATTGGCAGGGTGCTGACCCGCGTCGAGGACGGTCCGCCGGTGGCCTGGCTGGATGAAGATGGCCATCCCCTGGGGCCAGAGGCCAGTCCCACCCAGGGCTTTGCTCACTTTTCCCAGCCCGAGGGGGCGCTTCCACAAGGGGGTAGCCATGGCTGATGAGCAGGCGTTTGCGGTGCCCGAGTCGGGTGTCAGGCCGATTGCACCCGGGGAGGTGTTCCTGCGCCACCCGGCGCACGTGCTGGCCTTTGGATTTGGGTCGGGCCTCTCGCCCATGGCCCCAGGTACGGCCGGCACCCTCTGGGCCTGGGCCAGCTTTGTGGTCATCGATGCCTTTGTCCCGCGAGGGTTTTGGCCCTGGCTGCTCATGGTGGGCCTGGTCGTGGGCATCTGGGCCTGCGAGAAAACGGGCCGAGCCCTGCGCCAGCCCGACCACGGTGCCATGGTCTGGGATGAAATCCTGGCCTTCTGGCTGGTGCTGGCTTGTCTGCCGCACCCAGAGGACCCAGAGGTGGCCTGGGCCACCCAGGGCATGCCCATTGGCGTGCTGCAGCTCTTGGCCTTTGGGCTCTTTCGCGGCTTCGACATCCTCAAGCCGCCGCCCATTCGGTGGGTGGACCGACGATGGAAGGGTGGCTGGGGTGTGATGGCCGACGACCTGGTGGCCGCCGCGTTCACGCTCATGGCGGTGGCGGTGCTGCTTCGCATCTGGTGGTGGCTCGCATGACCACGGCTGAGCGGCCCCTTCATGCGAACTTCGACGTCTCACCCCGTGAGGCCTTGCTCCTGGGCCTGGCCTTGGGCTGGGCGGCCCAGCGCCAAGGGGCGTCGATTGGCCTTGTCGAGTCGTGCACCGGCGGCCTGGCGGCGAGCTGGGTGACCCGGCTGGCGGGGTCGAGCGCCTGGTTCGAGGCCGGCCTCGTCACCTATTCCAATGCCATGAAGACGCGCCTGGTGGCTGTGCCCATCGAGGCGCTCGCGCAGCACGGTGCGGTCAGTGAGGTGGTGGCGCGGGCCATGGCCAGTGGGCTGGTGTCGGTGTTGCAGCCGGTCCGGCCACAGGTCTGTGTGGCAGCCATCACCGGGGTGGCGGGTCCGGGCGGTGGCTCTGCCGCCAAGCCAGTGGGAACCGTCTGGTTTGGCTGGGCCGGCCAGGGGCAGGGCCAGTCCGAGGTCAGGACCCAGTGCGTGCAATTTGCGGGCGAGCGCATCCGTGTGCAGCGACAATCGGCCTGGTGGGCCTTGGCTGGGCTGACCAGTTGGCTGATGGCGAAGCCGGCCCGGGTGCCCTAGCCTGCAAGACCACTTGAATACTGTCTTTTTATACAGTACTCTTTCCACACCTTCAGCAAAGGACACCGCCATGGACGACCAAGTCACCAAAAACCGCGCCGAAAAAACCAAGGCCCTCGCAGCCGCCATTGCCCAAATTGAAAAGCAGTTTGGCAAGGGCTCGATCATGCGCATGGGCGAGAACGAAGTCGCGCCCGACATTCAAACCGTGTCCACCGGCTCCCTCGGGCTCGACATTGCCCTCGGTGTTGGTGGCCTGCCCCGTGGCCGTGTGGTCGAAATCTACGGCCCTGAGTCCTCCGGCAAAACCACCCTCACACTGCAGGTCATCGCCGAAATGCAAAAGTTGGGTGGGGTCTGCGCCTTTGTCGATGCCGAGCACGCCCTCGACACCCAGTATGCGCAAAAGCTCGGCGTGGGCCTCTCCGAACTGCTCATCTCCCAGCCCGACACCGGTGAGCAGGCGCTCGAAATCGTCGATGCCTTGGTGCGCTCCGGCTCGGTCGATCTCATCGTTATCGACTCCGTCGCGGCACTCACGCCGCGGGCCGAGATCGAGGGCGACATGGGCGATTCCCTCCCCGGCCTGCAGGCACGCCTCATGTCCCAGGCCCTGCGCAAGCTCACCGGCACCATCAGCCGCACCAACACCCTGGTCATCTTCATCAACCAGATCCGCATGAAGATCGGTGTCATGTTTGGCAGCCCCGAGACCACCACTGGTGGCAACGCACTGAAGTTTTATTCCTCCGTGCGGCTCGACATTCGTCGTGTGGGTTCGCTCAAGAAGGGCGATGAGGTCGTGGGCTCCGAGACCAAGGTCAAGGTCGTGAAGAACAAGGTGGCCCCACCCTTTAAGGCCGCCGGCTTCGACATCCTCTACGGCGAGGGCATCTCTCGCGAGGGTGAAATCATCGACATCGGCTCCGAACTCAACATCGTCGAGAAGTCAGGCGCCTGGTACAGCTACAACGGCGATCGCATTGGCCAGGGCAAGGAGAACGCCCGTGAGTTCCTCAAGCAGAACGTCCACCTGGCCCACGAAATCGAGAACAAGGTTCGTGCCCACTTTGGCGTGGCACCCAGGGTCGAGTCACCGCCCAAGCTCGAACTGGCCTCCGACAAAGAAGCCAAAGACGTGAAGGAACCCAAAGAGCCGCGTGGCAAGGCCGCCCGCGAGCTCAAAGAGGCCTCCTAAGGCGCTCTTGCACGGTTGGGCTGAGACCGAGTCTGGGGTGGCGGCTGTTCGCAGCCTGAAGTCCAGGGCCATTGCGGCCCTGGCCCGACGAGAACACAGTCGCCAGCAGCTGTCGCGAAAGCTCGCCCCGCACGCCGAATCCGAAGAGGCCCTCGAGGCCGTGCTCGATGAGCTCGTCGAAAAAGGCTTTCTGTCCGATGCACGTTTCGCAGAGGCACTCGTTCGAGTCCGCGGCGAGCGTTACGGTGCGGCACGCCTGGCCATGGAACTGCGAGAGCACGGGGTTCCGCAAGATCGCTCTCAGGAAGCACTCGAGTCCGCCAAGGCCACCGAGCTGGCGCGGGCGCAGCAGGTCTGGGCGCGGCGCTTTGGCCTGCCCCCTGACACCCTCGAGGCCCGTGCCAAACAAACCCGTTTTCTCATCAGTCGGGGCTTCGCACCCGACACCCTCCGACGCCTCGAAGCCAATGGCTTTGCGCCCTTCGAGGCCGCCCCGCGCAACCACTCGAGCACCCATTCCGGTTAGGCCTGCGTGCTAACATCCCCACGTACGTCAGGGGGATCGTCTGAGATGAAAATTCACGAGTATCAAGGCAAAGAGATATTGCGCCGCTATGGCGTTCCGGTGCCCCGCGGCATCGCCTGCTTCGACACCAATGCTGCGCTCGAAGCCGCAAAAACACTGGGTGGCCCGGTCTGGGTGGTCAAGGCCCAGATTCACGCAGGCGGCCGAGGCAAGGGTGGTGGCGTGAAGGTGGCCAAGTCACTTGATGAGGTGCGCACCTACGCCGAGGCCATCATGGGCATGCAGCTGGTCACGCACCAGACGGGCCCCGGTGGTCAAAAGGTTCGTCGCCTGCTCATTGAAGAGGGCGCTGACATCCAGAAGGAACTCTATGTGGCCGCGGTCACCGACCGCATCAGCCAGCGGGTCTGCCTCATGGGCTCCTCCGAGGGCGGCATGGACATCGAAGAGGTCGCCCACAGCCATCCCGAGAAGATCCACAAGATTTTTATCGACCCGGCCACTGGCCTGCTCGATGCCGACGCCGATGCATTGGCATCCAAGATTGGTGTGCCGGCTGCTTCTGTCCCGGCGGCCCGTGCAGTGCTCAAGGGCCTCTACCAGGCCTTCTGGGAAACCGATGCCTCCTTGGCCGAGATCAACCCGCTCATCATCACGGGCGATGGCCGTGTGGTGGCCCTCGATGCCAAGTGGAACTTCGACTCCAATGCCCTCTACCGGCATCCCGAGCTCACGGAGATGCGTGACCTCGACGAGGAAGATCCCGCCGAGATCGAGGCCTCGAAGTTCGATCTCGCCTACATTCAGCTCGACGGCAACATTGGATGTCTGGTGAACGGTGCGGGCCTGGCCATGGCCACCATGGACACCATCAAGCTCTTTGGCGGCGAGCCCGCCAACTTCCTCGATGTTGGCGGTGGCGCCACCACCGAGAAGGTCACCGAGGCCTTCAAGATCATGCTCTCCAACCCCAATGTGCAGGCCATTCTCGTGAACATCTTCGGCGGCATCATGCGCTGCGATGTGATTGCCGAGGGCGTGGTCTCCGCCTCCAAGGCGGTGGGCCTTAAGGTTCCCCTGGTGGTCCGCATGAAGGGCACCAACGAAGACCTGGGCAAGAAGATCCTGGCCGAATCCGGCCTGCCGATCATCTCTGCAGACACCATGGCGCAGGCCGCTGAACGCGTCGTGGCCGCTGCATCCAAGAAGGCTTGAGGGCAAGAACATGTCGATTCTGATCAACAAAGACACCAAGGTCATCACCCAGGGCATCACCGGCAAGACGGGCCAGTTTCACACCCGCATGTGCCGCGAGTACGCCAACGGGCAGAACTGTTTTGTGGCGGGTGTGAACCCGAAGAAGGCTGGCGAAGACTTCGAGGGCATTCCCATCTATGCCAGCGTCAAGGATGCGAAGTCCGCCACGGGCGCAACCGTCTCGGTCATTTATGTGCCTCCCGCAGGCGCAGCCGATGCCATCTGGGAGGCGGTGGAGGCCCAGCTCGACCTGGTCATTTGCATCACCGAGGGCATCCCTGTGCGTGACATGATGGTCGTGCGCAACAAGATGAAGGCCGCGGGTGCCAAGACCCTGCTGCTCGGGCCAAACTGCCCGGGCCTCATCACCCCAGAAGAAATCAAGATCGGCATCATGCCGGGTCACATCCATCGCAAGGGCCGCATCGGCATCGTGTCGCGGTCGGGCACGCTCACCTATGAGGCCGTTGGTCAGGTGACCGAGATGGGCCTGGGCCAGTCCACCGCGGTGGGCATTGGCGGAGACCCGATCAATGGCATCAAGCACATCGATGTCCTTCAGATGTTCAACGACGACCCCGACACCGATGCGGTCATCATGATTGGTGAGATCGGTGGCCCTGATGAGGTCAATGCGGCCCAGTGGGCCAAAGATCACATGAAGAAACCCATCGTGGGCTTCATTGCCGGTGTCACCGCGCCTCCGGGCAAGCGCATGGGCCATGCCGGCGCGCTCATTTCAGGCGGGGCCGACACCGCGCAGGCCAAGCTTGAGATCATGGAAGCCTGTGGCATTCGCACCACCAAGAACCCGTCTGAAATGGGCAAGCTGCTCAAGACGGTCCTCAAGTGATTTGGAGCATCCACCATGCATGACGACCAGCCCAGCCGCCCCCGCAAGCCACTCCTGCTGGTGATGTCCGTGGTCTTCCTGGCGAGCCTGGTGGTCGCCATGGTCCTGCGGGCCGACTAAACCTCGAGGTTGTCGATCAACCGTGTGCTGCCCAGGCGCGCCGCGGCCAAAATGACCAACGGCGCCTGTGCATACAGGTCTGCCTGCGACGGCGGACGCAGGTTGCGCTGCAGCCGAATCGATAAATAATCAGGCTGCCAGGCTCGCTGGCGCAGTGCCTCCATGGCCTGAGTCTCCATGAATTGGCAGTCGGCCACCGTCACATGCGAGTGCCCTGCCAAGGCCTCCCGCATGTCTTGAAGGGTTCGGTAGAGCACGGGCGCCTCCTCGCGCTCCTGGGCAGACAAATAGCCATTGCGTGAAGACAGCGCCAGCCCATCGGCATCCCGAATGGTCTCGGCCGAGATGATCTCGGTGGGCAGCGAGAACTGCTCACACATCTGTCGAATCACCATCTGCTGCTGGTAATCCTTCTTGCCAAACACGGCCACCTGGGGCCCCACGCACTGAAAGAGCTTCATCACCACCGTGGTCACACCCACGAAGAAGCCTGGCCGAAACTCACCCTCAAGAATGTCGCCAAGGTCGCGCGGCGGGCTGATCCGAAACTCCTGTGGCACGGGGTAGATTTCTCGCTCGTCTGGCGCAAACAAGACATACACCCCCTCCGCCTCCAGCTTCTGAGCATCGGCCTCGAGCGTGCGGGGGTAGCGGTCGAAGTCTTCGTTGGGTGTGAACTGAAGGCGGTTGACAAAAATCGAGGCCACGACCGGGTCGCCATGCTTGGCCGCCAGGCGCATGAGCGAGAGATGCCCCTCATGCAGATTGCCCATGGTGGGCACGAAGGCAGTGCGCAGCTGCCCACGCAGCTGGGCCCGAAGCTCGGCAATGGTGTGAACAATCTTCATGGCTGTGCGTTGAAGTGGGCTCTGCGGCCGCGGAAGTTGGCAATCTGAGACACCAGGGTCTCGAAGTCTTCCTCACGCTCAATGGGGTTCAAGGCCATGGTGTTGATCACCAGCAGGGGGCTCTCATCGTAATGATGGAAGAACTGGGTGTAGGCATCGGTGAGGTCGATGAGGTAGTCGGCCGACATGTTCTGCTCCATCGGAATGCCACGCTGGGCGATGCGGTCGATGAGCTGCTGGGCCGGGGCCTGCAGCAGGATCACCAGGTCTGGCACGGGCACCTGGGGCCGCAGCGAGTCGTAAATCTTCTGATACAGCGCGAGCTCATCCTCACTGAGGGTGAGCCTTGCAAAGAGTGGGTCCTTGGCGAGCATGAAGTCGCTTGCCAGGTGCTCGGCAAAGAAATCTCGCTGGGCCAGGGTGCGCAGCTGATCGATGCGCTGGAAGAGGAAGAAGAGCTGGGTCTGCAGGGCGTAACGCGCGCTGTCTCGGTAGAAGCTCTCGAGAAAGGGGTTTTCCTCCGGGGCCTCCAACAGCAGCTCATAGCCAAAGCGCTCAGAAAACTTGCGGGCCAGTGAGCTCTTGCCCACACCAATGGGCCCCTCAAAGACGATCGATCGAAAACGATCTGTCCAGGCGGGTCGGGTGGGCGCATGGGTCATGACAGACGACATCGACGCACTCTAGCGCATTGGCTCAAGGGGTGAGGGCAGCGCATCGACGGGCAGCTGGTGCCACCAGTCGGTCACCGTCTGATGCTGCCCGCCTTCATCGGGCAGCTCGAGCTCGGGCGCGATGTCCATGAGCGGGCCCAGCACGAAGCCACGCTGGGTGGCCCGGGGGTGGGGCAGTGTCAGGTCGGGCGTCTCGAGCCGGATGCCCGTCATCCAGATCAGGTCGAGGTCCAGGGTTCGGGCGGCAGAGGGGCCAGGTGCAGGGCGCTGCGAGCGCTCGCGACCGTACGCCCGTTCGACTGACAGCAGCCAATCGAGCAGATCCTGGGCGGTGAGCCGGGTGTCGAACTGGGCCACGGCATTGATGAAGCTTGGGCCCTCCGCATTCACGGGGATCGACTGCCAGAGCCGAGAGGCCTCGAAGGCGGTGATGTCTGATCGGCCTGCCATCATGCGGGCGGCCTCGCGAATGGTCTGCTCGGGCGGTGAACCGCGCCAGGGCAGGTTGGCCCCAAAGGCCACGACGGCGCGCCTGAGGACGGTCGAGCGTGCCTGGCTCACTGCGTCGAGTCTGCGGCGGGCGCCGTGTCCCCTCGGTCGCTGCTGGTGCGCCGACGCCGCCGACGCTTGGGTGCCGTTGACCCACTCGCAGCCCGGCCCAGCTGCTGCACGAGGGTGAGGCGATCGTCGGCATCCGAGGCCACGAAGTTTTCCCACCAGTCGGCCAGGGCGGGCTCGAGCTCGCCGCAGGCTGCCCGCAGCAGCAGGAAGTCATAGCCCGCGCGAAAGCGAATGTGTTCGATCAGGCGAAATGCAGCGCCGCCGCCGCGCTTCTCAAATCGGGGCTGCATGAGCCAGATCTCACGCAGGTCGGAGACATAGCGCCGGGGGATGGCCAGGTCATCGAGTTGACGGTCGATCACGTCGTCAATGGCCGCATGCAGGGCTGGGATGGGGCGCTCCCCACCGGCTTGCATGGCCTGCCAGCGCCGATAGACCGGGTTCCAGAGCAGGCATGCAAATAGGAATCCGATGGAAATGGGCTTGCCCTCGGCCACGCGGGCATCGGTGGCTGCCAAGGCCTGCTCTACAAAACGCAGGGCGAGGGCCTGCTCCTCTTTGCTGCCCTCGGGCGAGAGCACCAGGTCGACCAGTGGCAGGCAGCCGTGGTGCAACCCCTGCTCCCGAAGGCCTTGCAGTCCTCGCAGGGCCTGGCCTGACTGCAGCAACTTCACCATTTCATCGAACAGGCGGGCCTCGGGCACGTTCTCGATGAGTTCGGCGAGGTCCTTGACGGGGGCCAGGGTGTGCGGGTCGACCTTGAACCGAAGCTTGGCCTCAAACCGCACCACGCGGAGCATGCGCACCGGGTCTTCCCGGTAGCGCTGGGCCGGGTCGCCAATCATGCGGATCACTTTTCGTTGAAGGTCTTGAACGCCGTCGTGGTAGTCGAGCACCGTGTCGCTCAGGGGGTCGTAGTAGAGGGCATTGATGGTGAAGTCGCGTCGGGCCGCGTCTTCATGGTGCTCACCAAAGGTGTTGTCTCGGAGCACGCGACCGTGGGCGTCGGTCTCTTGATGCTTGGGCGCGAGCGCCCGAAAGGTGGAGACCTCGATGGTCTCTGGCCCAAACATGACGTGCACGATCTGAAAGCGTCGGCCGATGATTCGGGCTCGTCGAAACAGGCGCTGGACATCATCGGGTGTGGCATTGGTGGCCACATCGAAGTCTTTGGGTCGCATGCCGAGCATGAGGTCGCGCACGGCCCCGCCCACCACATAGGCCTTCCAGCCTGCCTTCTGCAGTCCATCGACGGTGCGCAGAGCGGCCTGCGAGACCAGCCTGCGGTCGATGCCAACCTTGCTGGCTTTGAAGATTCGGGGGTCGTGTCGGTTGGCCGGTGCATGGCCCTTGGAGTGACCGGGCGCAAGCCGGGCCAAGGAGCGGAGGAGTTTCTTGATCACAGTTCGGAGGGTAACAGGATCACCGGCCAGCCCTCGGCCCTGGCATGGGCCTCCAAGGTGGCGTCTGGGTTGACGGCCACGGGATGGGTGACCCGGCCAAGCAGGGGCAGGTCGTTGCGTGAGTCGCTGTAGAAGATGGAGGTCTCGAACTCCTCGAGCGCGGTGTCGCGTGTGGCGAGCCACTGGGCCACCCGAACAATCTTGCCGGCCTGAAAGCAGGGCAGTCCGAGTGGCTTGCCCGTGAAGTGGCCCTGCGGAGTTTGCTCGAGGTCGGTGCCAATCAGGTGGGCAATGCCGAATGCCTCTGCGATGGGCGCGGTGATGAAGGTGTTGGTCGCCGTGACGATGGCCACCAGGTCGCCGGCGTTCAAGTGCTCATCGACCAGCGCCCTCGCCGCCTTCGTGAGGTGGGGCCGGATGCGTTTGGCCATGAAGTCGTCCCGCCAGACTTTCAGTTGTTCGGGTGGGTGGGCTGCCAGGGGCGCAAGCTGGAAGTCGAGAAACTCGTGGATGTCCAGGGTGCCAGCCTTGTACTGCTCATAGAAGTAGTCGTTGCGGCGGCTGTACCAGTCGCGCTCGACCACGCCCAGGTCCACCAAGTGCTGAGCCCAGGCCACATCACTGTCAATGGGAATGAGGGTGTTGTCGAGGTCGAAGAGGGCCAGTCGGCCTTGGGATGCTGGGGTCATGTGGGGCCCGTGGTGGTGGAAAGGGGTTGTGGCGACTTGGCCAGGGCCTCGTCGATCAGGCTGCGCACCAGTGGCAAGGAGATCGCCCGCTGCAGGGACAGCGCACGGCGGTCGGCCATGTGCAGCAGCTCGGTGAGCAGCGAGAGGTTCCGGGGCAGCCGCGTGAGCAGGTAATCAAAGAGGTGGTCGTAGGTGTCTTGGGCGGGATGCGAGAGCCAGCCCAGTGCGAGCGCGCGGTCTCGCAGGGCATGGCGCATCTCTTCCTCGGTGAGCTCGGCCAACTCATAGACCAGGCACTGGCCCAGTCGGGTGCGCAGGTCTTCACGGCTGGGCATATCTCTGGGGGGGCGATCCGCTGCAAAGACCATGCGGGCGCCATCCTGCATGGCGCGGTTGTAGGCCGTGAAAAGGGCGGCCTGCTCCTCGGCCGTGGCCAGGTGCACATCATCAATGAGCCAGACCAGGGGTGCAGTGTCTTGAACGCCGGGGCCGGCCCCACGCGCCAGGGCCTGGGCTGGTGACTCGCTGCGCTGCGGGTCCCCACAGGCAAGCAGCTTGGCACTGGCGGCACCAGCGGCACGCTCCTTGGCCTCTGCCGCGAAGGCCGTGAGCCAGAAGGTCTTGCCACTGCCGGGCGCACCCCACAGAAACAGGCAGGGGCCTGGCTGTTGTTCAAAGACGGCATCGAGTGCGGCGAGCACGGCAGCATTGCGGCCCACCACGCCGTCGGCGCGCCGGGGGGCGGGAAGGGCGCGGAGCCCCAGGGGCAACTGCTGCGCGGGAGAGTCGAGTGGTTGTCCCATAAAATGCAATTTTCCGAGCCTCTGCCATGAATTCAAAATCAACCAGCCTGACCTACCGCGACGCTGGCGTGGACATCGATGCCGGCGACGCCCTCGTCGACCGCATCAAGCCGCTGGCCAAGCGCACCATGCGGCCAGAGGTGCTCGCGGGCATTGGCGGCTTCGGCGCCCTGTGTGGCCTGCCCAAAGGGCTGGTGGAGCCCGTGCTGGTGTCCGGCACTGATGGCGTGGGCACCAAGCTCAAGCTGGCCTTCGCCCTGGACCGGCACGACACCGTGGGCATCGACCTCGTGGCCATGAGTGTGAACGACATTCTCGTTCAGGGGGCGGAGCCGCTCTTCTTTCTGGATTATTTCGCCTGTGGCCGCCTCGCGCTCGACACGGCCGCCGCCGTGGTGGGCGGCATTGCCAAGGGCTGTGAGGCCTCGGGCTGCGCCCTGATTGGTGGTGAAACAGCCGAGATGCCCGGCATGTACCCTGATGGCGAATACGACCTGGCCGGCTTTGCCGTGGGCGTGGTTGAGCGGGCCAAGATCCTCGATGGCCGTAAGGTGGCGGCCGGCGATGTGGTGCTTGGCCTGGCCTCCAGCGGCTTTCACAGCAATGGTTACTCCCTGGTTCGGGCCGTGCTCGAGCGACGATTTGGGTCCATCACCCGCTCGGCCTTGTCCACGGTAAAGATGGAATCCTCGCCAGGCTCGGGCCAGATGGCGAGCCTGGATGACCTGGTCATGGCACCCACACGCCTGTATGTGAAGTCGGTCTTGGCGGCCCTGCGCGCCCATCCCGAGTCGGTGCACGCCCTGGCCCACATCACGGGTGGTGGCCTGGTGGGCAACATTCCCCGGGTGCTGCCCGACGACCTCATGGTCACACTCGATGCGTCGGCCTGGCCCATGCCGGCCCTGATGTCCTTTGTGCAGGCCGAGGGGCAGATTGCCACCGATGAGATGCACCGCGTCTTCAACTGCGGCCTTGGCATGGTGGTGGTCGTGCCCGCGTCCGCAGCCGAGGCGGTGGGGGCCACGCTCACCGCCCATGGCGAGCGGGTTTATCGCGTGGGCGAGGTCGGCCCGCGGCCAGCCAACTCGGCGCAGACCGTGATCAACTGATCCATCGACTGGGCCTGTGGGTCGACCCGAGTCACGTTTTCAAAACTGCGAAGCCAGGTGAGTTGTCGTTTGGCCAGTTGGCGGGTGGCCTCCACCGCCTTCTGCGAGAAGGCCTCCACCGACTCAAAGCCGGGCGCTCGACTCAGAAAGGCCCAGGCCTGCCGGTAGCCCACGGCCCGCATGCTCGGATGCTGGGCTGTGAGGCCGGGCCTTCCTTTGAGCGTGCGCACCTCATTCAGAAAGCCGCTGGCCAGCATGGCGTCCAGCCGTTGGGCAATGCGTGTGTGTAGCCAGCTACGGTCCTCGGGCAGGAGGGCCAGGGTCTGCAAGGGCCCCAGGGGCGGCAGCCCCTGGCCCTCGGCCTGGCTTTTGGCAATCCACTGGGTCAGGCTTTGGCCGGTCTCCTCGAGCACTTCGAGCGCCCGTGCGATGCGCTGGGCATCCTGGGGCGAGAGCCGGGCGGCGGTGTCAGGGTCGCGCTCGGCGAGTTGCGCATGCAGGGCGGGCCAGCCCTGCCGGCGTGCGGCCTGGGCAATGCGCTCGCGTGTCTCGTTGCTGCAGCGAGGCAGGGCGTCGATGCCGTCTCGCATGGCCTTGAAGTAGAGCATGGTGCCGCCCACCAGCACGGGTGTGTGCCCCCGCTGAAGAATCTCCGCCACGACCTGTCGTGCCGCCTCGAGGTGATCGGCCACAGAGTGGGCATCTTCTGGGGCGCAGCAGTCGATGAGGTGGTGTGGCACCTCGGCCTGCTCCTGTGCCGAGGGCTTGGCCGTGCCGATGTCCATGCCCGTGTAGACCAAGGCCGAGTCGATGCTCACGATCTCCACGGTACCCAGCCGCCCCGAGCGGGCGAGCGCCATGGCCAGGCTCGATTTTCCGCTGGCCGTGGGGCCCAGGATGCACAGCAGCGGTGTCACTGGCCGCGCAGGAACAGGCGGTCGATGTCCCCAAGGCTCCACTGCAGCCAGATGGGCCGACCGTGGTTGCACTGGTCTGCGCGGGCTGTCTGCTCCATGTCGCGCAGCAGCTGATTCATCTCCGGCAGGCTCAGGCTTCGATGGGCCCGCACGGCGGCATGGCAGGCCATGGTGGCCAGGAGCGCATCGCGCTCGGCCGCAAGCCCCGTGGCAGACCCCTGCTCGCCGAGTTCGTGCAGGGTGTCGCGCACCAGGGGTTCGAGTGGCACTTGTGAGAGCAGGCTGGGCACCCCGCGAATGGCGAGCATGTCGGCGCCCAGTGGCGTGACGAGCAGGCCCAGGCCGAGCAGGGTGCTGGATTCACGCTGTGCCAGCTCAACCTCGTCGGCCGTGGCCTTCATGGTCAGGGGCTCGAGCAGGGTCTGCACATTGGCCTGGGTGCTCTGTTTCAGGCGCTCATAGACCACGCGTTCATGGGCTGCGTGCATGTCGACAAGCACCAGCCCGTGGGCGTTCTGGGCCAGGATGTAAATGCCATGCAGCTGGGCGAGCGCATAGCCCAAGGGATGCGGCTGCTCGGCTGTGGGTGCGGGTGGCTCGGCCACCCAGGCGGTGTTGGCGTTCAGGCCCGCGGGGGCGGCCGCAAATGCATGCTGGACATCGCCCGGGGCAGCCTGCAATGGTCCGCTGGCCGGTGCACTCAGCGCCTTGTAAAGGGGCATGCTGCTCTGCAGGTGGCCCCAGGAGGACGCCACCTTGGCCGTGGCCTCGGGGCCATGGCCCGCCATGCCCGACGTGGGAAGGCCTGTGGCCAGCGCCTGGCTGCTCGCCAGTGCAGCCTTGCAGGCCGAGAGCACGGCCTGAAACACGGCCTGCCCCTCACGGAAGCGCACCTCGGCCTTGGCTGGGTGCACGTTGACATCCACCAGCTCGGGGTCGAGGCTCAGGGAGACGACCGCCGTGGGCTGTCGATCCCCGTGCAGCACGTCCGCATAGGCCATGCGCAAGGCCTGGATGAGCAGTCGGTCGCGCACCGCCCGGCCATTCACAAAGAAGTACTGCTGCTCAGATCGTCCCGTGACGGCCGTGGGCACCTGCAGCCAGGCCTCGAGTCGCAGTGGGCCGCGTTGTTCATCCACCCGTCGAAGGCTGGCCTCCTCGAGGTCCAGGACCTGCGCCACCCGCCGGCTGGATTCACTGGGGGCGAGCCGCATCACGACCCGGTCTTGGTGGCTGAGCTGCCATTCAATGGCGGGCTGGATGAGGGCCTGACGAACAAAGGCCTCGCGGGCATGGCCCCATTCGGTGGCCGGTGTCTTGAGGAATCGACGCCGCGCGGGCACGGCATGAAAGAGCGCCTGAACATCCACCGTGGTGCCCACGCCGCCCGCAGCGGGCGCCACCGACCAGGTCCCACTCCCATTGCTGATCTGGCTTGCATGCTCGGCCTGTGCGGTGCGGCTGGTGAGCGTGAGCTGCGCCACCGATGCCACCGCGGCCAGGGCCTCACCACGAAAGCCGTGGCTGCCGATGCGCTGGAGATCCTCCATCGAGCGAATCTTGCTGGTGGCGTGTCGTGTGACCGCAAGGCCAAGCTCGTCGGCCGCAATCCCATGGCCATCGTCCTGCACACGAATGCGACGAATGCCACCGTCTTCCAAGGCCAGGCTGATGCGCTGCGCCCCGCTGTCCACGGCGTTCTCAAGCAATTCCTTCACGACCGATGCCGGCCGCTCGATGACCTCGCCGGCCGCAATCTGGCTGATGAGCAGGTCTGGAAGGAGTGCGATCGTGGCCATGCGCGGGTCTACATCAGCCGAGACTTGGCCAGTGGCGGATTCTGGGCCAGGTAGGCCTTGATCCCATTGAGCAGGGCCTGGGCCATCTCTTGCTGGTAGTTCTCATCCCGCAGGCGTTTCTCTTCCTCGGGGTTGCTGATGAAGGCCGTCTCGACAAGGATGGATGGAATGTCGGGTGCCTTCAGCACGGCAAAGCCCGCCTGCTCCACCTGCTGCTTGTGCAGGCTGTTGACCCGTTTCATTTGGCCCAGCACCGCCTGACCCAGCTTGAGAGAGTCTTTGATCTGGGCGGTGGTGGACATGTCGAGCAGGGTCTGGGCGAGCTGCTGGTCCTGGCCCATGAGGCGAACCCCACCAATGCCATCGGCGGCATTCTCTTTCTGGGCCATCCAGCGGGCGGCCGCACTGGTGGCCCCCCGTTGGGACAAGACATAGACCGACGAGCCACGCGCCTTCGGCGACACCCAGGCATCGGCATGAATGGACACCATGAGGTCAGCCCGAACCTGCCGGGCCTTCTGCACCCGACGGCCCAGGGGCACGAAGTAATCGCCGTCTCGGGTGAGAAAGGCGCGCATGCCCGGCTCTTTGTCGATCTCTCGCTTGAGGCGTCGGGCAATGCGAAGCACCACATCCTTCTCGCGCGTTCCGCGCTTACCAATGGCACCAGGGTCTTCCCCGCCATGGCCTGGGTCCAGGGCCACCGTGACCAGTCGGTCCACGGTCGGAGGCTTGGCAGCCAGCCGGTCGCTGGGGGCGGGTGCTGCGGCTGCCGCCGTTGGTGCCGATGGTGCGGCCTCTGCCGCCTGGCTCTCATAGCTTTTGAGAAAGGCCAGCAGTGGGTCTCGCTCCTCGATGGGGTAGAGGTCGATCACCACCCGGTGCTGGTACTGGGCAATGGGGGGCAGGGTGAAGACCGAGGGCTTGATGGTCTGCTTGAGGTCGAAGACCAGTCGAACCGTGGTGGGCAGAAACTGGCCCACGCGCACCTGCGAAATGTAGGGGTCGTTGGCCTGAATGCGGGCGACGAGGTCTTTCAGGGTGGGGTTGAGCGTGAGGCCTTCGAGGTCGACCACCAGGCGATCAGGGGCCGTGAGCAGGTGTGTTTTGAAGGAGAGGCCCGCGGTGTCGTGCTCAATGGCCACACGGGTGTAGTCGGGGGCAGGCCAGACCCGCACCGCCACCACGGCCACGGCCTGTGCCGGCGTGCGCAAGCCCAGCAGCAGGGTGGCACCCGAGGCCAGCAGCAGCGTTCGGCGCTTCATGTCTGCGCCTCGCTCGCCAGGGCCTCCAGGCAGGCCAGCACCTCAGGCTGGTCGGTCTTTGCGGTGAGCAGTCGCGGGCCCTCCGGCGCGTCAGGATCGGCCCAGTCGATGCGCATGGTCAGGTCGGGGCTCGGCAGGCCATGCCCGTGCTCGGGCCACTCCACCACCACCAGGCCTTCCGAGAAGGCTTCGCGCAGACCTGCACTGCGCCAGGCATGGGGGTCGGTGAGCCGATAGAGGTCGATGTGGTGAATCACCAGTGGGCCGAGGTCGTAGCGCTCGGCCACGGCAAAGCTTGGGCTCTTGATCCGGCCCGTCACGCCCAGGGCCTGCAGCAGGCCGCGGGCAAAACTCGTCTTGCCAGCACCGAGTTCGCCCGAGAGGGTCAGCACGCGCAAATGACCGGCCAGCACGGGCTGCGCAAGGCTGGCCGCGATGCGCAGCATGGCGGGCTCGTCACACGGTTTGAATCGAACCGCTGGGCGGTCAACAATCATGGAATGTCTGGTCTCCAACACGCGTCTATTGTCACCGATCCCTCGGACCTGGACGCGCTCGAAGGCTGGTCGCGCGAGCTGGGTTTTTCAAGCGTGGGGGTGCTCTCGCTCTCGCAGGAGTGGTCTGCCAGCGAGGCCGTGTCTCGAATGCGGGACTGGCTCGCCCAGGGCCTGCACGGCGAGATGTCTTACCTGGCGCGGCACATGCCGCTTCGAGCCCAGCACGACGCGCTCTTGCCAGGTGCGCGCAGCGCCGTCATGGTCACCATGGATTACCTCCCAGAGGCCGAGGACTGGCAGGCCAAAGAGGATGCAGCCGTGTCCGATCCGAACCGGGCAGTGGTCTCGGTCTATGCCCGGGGTCGGGATTATCACAAGGTGCTTCGGCAACGGCTTGCGGCGCTGGCGCGGCGGATGCAGGAGGCATGGGGCCCCCTGGGCCATCGGGCCTGTGTGGACTCGGCCCCGATCATGGAGGTGGAGTGGGCACGGCAGGCAGGCCTTGGCTGGCGAGGCAAGCACACCCTATTGCTCTCTCGCGCCCGAGGTTCGATGTTCTTCCTGGGCACCTTGCTCACCGACCGGCCTTTGCCGGCCACCGCCCCGGTGTCTGATCACTGTGGCAGCTGCACCGCCTGCCTTGCGGCCTGCCCCACGCAGGCATTTCTCGGGCCCTACCAGCTCGATGCGAGGCGCTGCATCTCTTACCTGACGATCGAGCATGCAGGCGCCATCCCCGAGGCCCTTCGTCCGCTCATGGGCAACCGCGTCTATGGCTGCGATGACTGCCAGCGGGTCTGCCCCTGGAACAAGCATGCCCAGACGGCGAGCCTGCCCGACTTCGATGTTCGCCATGGCCTGGGTGCGGCCGATTTGGTGAGCCTTTTCGCCTGGGATGAGGCGACGTTTACGGCTCGACATGCGGGCAGTGCGATCGCCCGCATCGGCCACGTCCGGTGGCTGCGCAATCTGGCCGTTGGCCTGGGCAATGCGCTGCGGGCCGCGGCCAGCTCGGGCCGGCTGGCCGACTGCGAGACGATTCGTGTGGCCCTGCAGGCCAGGGCGGCGCACGCCAGTGACCTGGTTCGAGAACATGTGGCCTGGGCCTTGGCCCAGGCGCCCGACCGATGAGCAAGCCCTTGGTGTCGGCCGCCGACGAGGCGCTGATTGCCCAGTTCGTAGAGGGCCTCTGGTTGGAGGAGGGGCTCGCCGCCAACACCCGACTCGCCTATGCACGCGACCTCACCGACCTGGCCAGTTGGTGCGAAGGCCAGGCGGAGGTTCCCGCCCTGCGCGACCTTCGCCCGGTCGACCTGCTCGCCTACCTGCAGAGTCGGCATGGCCAGTTGCGCGCCTCGAGCTTCAATCGCAGGCTCTCGTGCATTCGACGCTTCTACGGCTGGCTGGTGCGACAGGGCCTTCGGCCCGAGGACCCTTCGCATGACCTCGCCTCGGCCCGTCAGCCCGAACGCTTCCCGAAGGCGCCTGCCGAGGCGCAGGTGGAGGCCCTTCTGGCTTCACCCGATGTGGCGAGCGCGCGGGGCCTGCGGGACAAGGCCATGCTCGAGCTGCTCTATGCCACGGGCCTGAGGGTCTCTGAGCTGGTGGGCCTGAGCCTGCACCAGGTGGGCCTCTCCGAGGGTCTGGTGCGGGTGGTGGGCAAGGGTGGCAAGGAGCGTCTCGTGCCGTACGGCCAAGAGGCTGGCCATTGGCTGGCGGCCTACCTGCAGACCGCCCGGGCCATGCTCCTGGGGCCGCGTCTGTCGGAGGTGGTCTTTGTCACCGAGCGCGGCGCAGCCATGACCCGGCAGTACTTCTGGCAGCTCATCAAGCGCTATGGCCAGAAGGCTGGCCTTCCTGCTGGCCTCTCCCCCCATGCGCTTCGTCACGCCTTTGCCACCCACCTGCTCAACCATGGCGCAGACCTGCGCGCCGTGCAGATGCTTCTCGGCCATGCGGACATTTCCACGACCCAGGTCTACACCCATGTGGCCCGGGAGCGCCTCTCCAAGCTGCATGCACAGCACCATCCCCGCGCGTAGGCCAGGGGCATAATCCGCCCATGGAAGACAACGCCTCGATGCTCGTCGTTGCCGCAGGTGTGGTGACCGCCTACCTGATGGGATCGGTCTCGAGCGCCATTGTCGTGAGCCGGCTGCGCGGCCTGGCCGACCCCAGGAGCTATGGCTCGGGAAACCCGGGCGCGACCAACATGCTGCGCAGTGGCGACAAGGTCGCAGCCGCCATTACTCTGCTGGGCGATGCGGTCAAAGGGTTGTTGGCAGTGACCCTGCTGCCCGTGGTTTTTCAGCTTGATGTGCCGCTGTTTCTGGCCTCTGTGGCCTTGGCAGTCTTCGTGGGCCACCTCTTTCCGATCTTCTTTGGCTTTCGGGGTGGCAAGGGTGTGGCCACGGCCTTGGGCGTGCTGCTGGGCCTGTCGGCCGAGGTGGGCCTGGCCTGCCTGCTGTGCTGGATGCTGGTCTTTGGCGTCAGCCGTATTTCATCGCTCTCGGCCCTGGTGGCTGCATCGGCCGCACCCCTCATCTGGTGGGTCTTTCACGGGGCCGAGGAGGTCTTCGTCGCGGTGCTGGCCATGACCGCCTTGCTGCTGTGGCGGCACGCATCGAACATTCGGGCGCTGTTGAAGGGTTCTGAGAAGGGCTTTCAGGCCGGCAAGCCCAGTGACGACAAATCCCAACGGGGCTGAGCGCGAATGAGGCCAGCGGGCTGACCCGCCTGGCCGGCCGCATGCCGAAGGGCGGCTGCCCAGGCAATCATCACGCCGTTGTCGGTGCACAGCGCCGGCGGCGGAAAGCAGACCTGCACGCCATGGGCCAGGGCCTGCTCCGCCAGGGCAGCCCGCAAGGCCTGGTTGGCGCTCACGCCACCGGCAATGACGAGGGTCTTCACGCCAGAGGAGGCCATCGCGGCCATGGATTTCGACACCAGCACATCCACGATGGCCGCCTGCAGGCTTGCGGCGAGGTCGGCCCGGTCGGTGTCTGAGAGTGGTTGGTGCTTTTGCACCTGGGTGAGCACGGCCGTCTTCAGGCCCGCAAAGCTGAAGTCAAAGCCAGGCCGATGCTTGAGCGGGCGTGGCAGGCCGAATCGGCTGGGGTTGCCGGTGGTGGCGCAGCGCGCGATCTCCGGGCCACCGGGGTAGCCCAGCCCCATGAGCTGGGCGGATTTGTCGAAGGCCTCGCCGGCCGCATCGTCGATGGTGTCGCCGAGCAGGCTGTACTGGCCAATCCCATCAACTTGCATGAGCTGGGTGTGCCCGCCCGAGACCAGCAGCGCCACGAAGGGAAAGGTCAGGCCTTGGGCCGAGGGGTCGAGCAGGGGCGACAG
This sequence comes from Bordetella parapertussis, assembly GCA_945862305.1. Taxonomy (GTDB): domain Bacteria; phylum Pseudomonadota; class Gammaproteobacteria; order Burkholderiales; family Burkholderiaceae_A; genus Hahnella. The sequence continues at coordinate 164,194 of CAMAXF010000001.1, forward strand.
CAGGTGGGCTTCGAGGTGGTGAATGCCCATGACGGGCTTTTGAAGCCCGGCCGCGAGCCCATGGGTGACACTTGTGCCCACCAGCAGGGCGCCAGCCAGGCCGGGTCCTTCGGTCACGGCCAGTAGGTCGACGTCTTGCAGTTGGCGGCCGGCCTGGGCGAGGCAGGCCTCGAGCAGGGGCAGGATGCGGAGCAGATGGTCGCGCGAGGCCAGTTCGGGCACCACCCCACCGTAGACCTGGTGGAGGTCGACCTGGGAGTGAAGCGCCTGGCCCAAGAGTGTGGCCTTGGGCAGGCCGCTCCCGGGGCTTGGCTGCACCTCGAGCAGGGCCACGCCGGTCTCGTCACAGGAGGTTTCGATGCCCAGCACGAGGCATTGGCTTGCGGAATTCGGCATGGTCAGTCACAATTTACCTTTTTCGCCGAGAAATCTTCAATACACATGCCATTAGTCCGCCCCAAAGAAAACGAGCCCTTTGAAGCCGCCATGCGGCGCTTTAAGCGCACCATCGAGAAAATCGGCCTGCTCAATGAGCTTCGCGCCCGCGAGTTCTACGAGAAGCCCACGGCCGAGCGCAAGCGCAAGAAGGCTGCGGCGGTGAAGCGCCATTACAAACGGGTTCGCAGCCAGATGCTGCCTGCTCGCAAGTACTAAAGCTTTTCGCGCGTTCGGCGTCACAATGACGCCATGATTCCCCAGTCTTTCATCGACTCGCTGCTCCAGCGGGTCGACATCGTCGAGTTGGTGGGCACCCATGTCCAACTCAAGAAGGCGGGGGCCAATTACAGTGGCCTCTGCCCCTTCCACACCGAAAAATCGCCGTCGTTCACGGTCAGCCCGTCCAAGCAGTTCTATCACTGCTTTGGCTGCGGTGCCCATGGCACCGCCATTGGCTTCTTAATCGAGCACACGGGCCTCAGTTTTCCGCAGGCCGTAGAGGAATTGGCCCGACGATCAGGCCTCGAGGTGCCCCGAGAGGCCGAGCCCTCCGAGGCGAGCAAGGCCCCGCGCGAGCTGCAGGCCCGCCTGCAAGACCGGATGCTCGCGGCCGCGAAGTTCTATCAGCGCCGGCTGCGAGAGTCGTCCGAGGCCATCGATTACCTCAAGGGCCGCGGCATCACGGGCGAGACGGCGGCCCGGTATCACCTCGGTTTTGCGCCCGAGGGCTGGCAGCCCCTTCAGGCAGTCTTCGGAGACTACGACCACCCCGACCTGGCGGAGGCGGGCCTTGTGATTGCATCGGAGGAGGGCGGCCGCGCCAAGCGCTACGACCGTTTTCGCCATCGGCTCATGTTCCCGATTCTGAGTGGCCGCGGCGATGTCATTGGGTTCGGCGCCCGCAGCCTGGGCCAGGAGGAGCCCAAGTACCTCAACTCTCCCGAGACGCCGCTCTTTATCAAGGGCCAGTCGCTCTATGGGCTTTTCGAGGGGCGCCAGGCGATTCGGGCGGCCGGTGAGGTCTGGGTGGTGGAGGGCTACATGGATGTGGTGGCCCTCTCGCAGCATGGCCTGGGCCATGCCGTGGCCACCCTGGGCACCGCCACCACGCCCGATCACCTTCGCCTGCTCAGTCGGCTCACGAGCAAGGTGGTGTTTATGTTCGATGGCGATGCCGCGGGCCGCCGTGCGGCCGCCAAAGCGCTCGAAGTAGCCCTGCCCTTTGCCCAAGAGCGCCTGCTGATGCGATTTGCCTTCCTGCCGCCGGAGCACGACCCCGACAGCTTTGTCCGAGCCATGGGCGCGGACGCCCTGCGGGCCCATGTCAATGCTGCCTCGCCGCTCAGCAGTTTTTTGGCCAGCCGTGCCACGGAGGGCCAAGACCTCTCCTCGGCCGAGGGCCGGGCCGCGGCCACCGTGGAGGCCCGCAGGCTCATTGGGCTCATGCCCCCATCCGACCTTCGCAATCAGATTGCGCAATCCATGGCCGAGCAATTGGGGGCCGATGCGGGCAGCTTGGGGGCGGCCCGTCTCACCCGTGTTGCAGCACCCGCGAGCGACCGATCCGAAAACGCTCCTGCTCGCAGTGTGCGGGTCACGGCACGGCCATCGGCTGGCCGTCGGGGCTCACCCGTCACGCCTCTCTCCTTGCGCCTGCTGCAAATCGCTGTGCGGCTTCCGCCCGTGGCCAATGCGCTCTCGCAAGGGGCCCGGTCGGAGATGCCTGAAGACCAGCGCCGTGCGTTGGACTGGGTGGCCGGCCGGGCCGCCCAGCATGGGGGTGGGTTTGCGGCACTCTTTGAAGCCCTGGAGCGCGAGGCCAGCCCGGACATTCGCCAGTTGCTGACTGCGGCCATGGCGCCGGAGCCCGGCCTGGACGACCTGGCCGAGCGGGCACCAGACCAGTTGCAAGAAGCCTTTGCCCAGGCATCACGAAGCCTGGAGTTGAGGGCGCTGGAGGCGCGTGCGGCCGAGTTGGCCGAGGCGGGGGAGGACCCCGCCCAGCGCAGTGCACTTCGGGCCCTGCACCAAGAGATCACGGCCTTGCGCAAATCACTCCAGCGGTAAGGGGTTTTAGTCATTCCTCTGGTATAATTTCGGGTTCCCCAGCGAGTGGAGTCATGACTGTGGCCGACACCCGAAGCAAAAAAACGCCCTCAAAAAAATCAGAAACCAAATCCTCTAGCAAGGCGGGTTCCGTGAAGAGCTCAGCGAAGAATTTAGCGAAGAACTTAGTGAAACATTCGGCGGCTGCGGCATCGAAGAAGGCCTCTGGAAGCAGTGCTTCCGGCCGTTCGGCAGACGCCGCGCTGGCGCGTGCGATTGCCAAGCTTCGCGGTGGCAAGGCCGAGGTGAAGCCGGCCGCAAAGCCCGCAGTCAAGTCTGCAGTCAAAGCGACCACCAAGGTTGCATCGAAGCCCGAGGCCAAGCCTGTGGCCAAGGCGGTGCCGAAGGTTGCTACAAAGGGTGCCTCCAAAGTTGCCACCAAGGCTGCATCGAAGTCCGAGGCTAAGAAGGGTGTCGCCAAGCCTGCCACAAAATCGGCCACCAAGGCGGCAGGCAAGGCTGCGCCAAAGGCGAGTGCCAAGCCTGTCGTGAAAGCCACTGCGAAGGCAGCGACCAAAGCACCGACCAAATCAGCCGCGAAAGCAGCCGCCAGCGCCCCCAGCAAGTCAGCCCCCAAGCCAAGCACGAAGCAGGTGGCCAAGCCTGCGGCAAAAGCGCCTGCAAAGGCACCGGCCAAAGCGGCCGCGAAGCCAAGCGCGAAGGCAACAACGAAGCCCGCAGCCCCGGCCAAAGCCGTTGCCGCCAAGCAAGGCGGCAAGGTCGCAGACCAGCCCGCCGCGAAGTCAGCAGCCAAGGCCCCTGCGAAGCCCGCGGCGAAGGGCCCGAAAGGCAAGCCGGGCCGCCCGGCCAAGGCCAAGGGCTCAGACGATGAGGCCATCCCCGAGGCCGACGACGAGGCGGGCGATGACGCCGACGCAGCCGTGGTGGAAACCGTGGTGGTCGCACCCAAGCGAGGTGGCCGCCGATCACGCGACAAAAAGCTGCTCGAGTTCATGCCTTCTGGGCCGCTCACGGCCGAAGAGCTCGAGGCGCGCAAGGCGCGTCTGAAGTCCCTTATTCTGCTGGGCAAGGAGCGTGGCTATCTCACCCATGCCGAGATCAGCGACCACCTGCCCGACATCCAGATCGATTCCGACCAAATGGAATCCATCATTGCCACGTTCCAGGAATGGAACATCACCGTGTTCGAGTCCACGCCAGACACCGAGACGCTGCTGCTCTCGAACAACACCCCTGCGGGAGATTCCGACGACGCCGAGGAAGAGGCCGAGGCTGCGCTCTCCACCGTCGTGGATTCCGAGTTTGGCCGCACCACCGACCCCGTTCGCATGTACATGCGTGAAATGGGCTCCGTGGAACTCCTCACCCGCGAGGGCGAGATTGCCATTGCCAAACGCATCGAGGCGGGCCTGCGTGAGATGGTGCTTGCCATTTCATCCTGCCCAACCACCATCAACGAGATCCTCGACCACGCCAAGAAGATCCGCGAAGGCAACATGCGGGTGGAGGAGGTTGTCGATGGCCTGGTCGATCCCAATGCCCCCGAGGAAGATCTTCTGTCTGCGGCCGATGCCGAGATTGCCATTGAAGAAGATGACGATGCCGCCGAAGACACCGCCACGGCGGCTCGTCTGGCTGAGCGTCGCGAGGCCTCGCTCGAGAAGTTCGACATCATCGACAAGCAGTTCGACAAGATGCGCAAGGCCTTCACCACCGACGGCTATCGCTCACCGGCCTATAACAAGGCCCAAGACGCCATCAGCACCCAGCTCATGGGCATTCGCTTCACGGCCAAGATGGTCGAGCGCCTGGCCGACACCCTGCGTTCACAGGTCGACGAGATTCGTCTGACCGAGCGCAGCATCCGCAACCTGGCCGTCGACAAGGTGGGCATCAGCCAGGAATGGTTCATCAAGCATTTCCGTGGCAACGAGACCCGCATGGACTTCTTCACCAAGAAGGTGAATGGGTCGGCCGGTGCGAATGCGGCCTTGCTCGAGCGCAACATGCCAGCCCTACAGGAGCTACAGCAGCGCCTCGTGGACATCCAAGCCCGTGTGGTGCTGCCCTTGGCCGACCTGCGGGAGATCAACCGTCAGATGACCGAGGGCGAGAAGCGGGCCCGGGCGGCCAAGCGCGAAATGACCGAGGCCAACCTGCGCCTGGTCATCTCCATTGCCAAGAAGTACACCAATCGTGGCCTGCAGTTCCTCGACCTCATCCAGGAGGGCAACATTGGCCTCATGAAGGCCGTGGACAAATTCGAATACCGCCGTGGCTACAAGTTCTCTACCTATGCCACCTGGTGGATTCGTCAGGCGATTACCCGCTCCATTGCAGATCAGGCCCGCACCATTCGGATTCCGGTGCACATGATCGAGACCATCAACAAGATGAATCGCATCTCGCGCCAGCTGCTCCAAGAGACGGGCAAGGAGCCCGACCCTGCCGAGCTCGCCATCAAGATGGAGATGCCAGAGGACAAGATTCGCAAGATCTTGAAGATCGCCAAAGAGCCCATCTCCATGGAGACGCCGATCGGCGACGATGACGACTCCCATCTGGGCGATTTCATCGAGGACACCAACACGCTGCAGCCTCACGAGGCCGCCCTGCAAGATTCCATGCGTGATGTCGTCAAAGAGGTGCTCGACTCTCTCACCCCGCGCGAGGCCAAGGTGCTTCGCATGCGGTTTGGTGTTGAGATGACGACCGACCACACCCTCGAAGAGGTCGGCAAGCAGTTCGATGTCACCCGCGAGCGGATTCGTCAGATCGAGGCCAAGGCCTTGCGCAAACTTCGGCACCCCAGCCGCAGCGACAAGCTCAAGAGCTTCCTCGATACGCTATAAATACGGTGTCGGGCGCAGGCCCGGCGCCGTTCTTGTTTTTGGGCCTCTAGCTCATGCCTGGTTAGAGCAGCGGACTCATAATCCGTTGGTGCCGAGTTCGACTCTCGGGGGGCCCACCAATCCCTCTTGTCATTCGTCTACCCCCCGAAGTGGGCCGTGCTGGCAGCCGCCCAGCCCGACCTGAACGGCTCGGGCAGACTGGCCCGCATGCCTTCATCCAACAGACTTCCTTTAGAGAGCCGCACCAGGCTTGCCGACAAGGGCTGGGCTCGACCATTCTCGTCTCGCACCATCAGCAGGTCGGCCGTGATCTGGTCGGCCCTCGACAGGCCGGCTGCACCCATCAACTCCGCCAGGTTCTTCAAGGTGTTGGCGTGGAAGTTCAAGACGCGCTGGGCTTTGTCCGTCACCACCAGTGCTTTCTGGCGCACGGGGTCTTGGGTGGCCACCCCGGTGGGGCAGTGGTCGGTGTGGCAGGAGCGCGACTGAATGCAGCCCAGGGCGAACATGAAGCCGCGGGCCGAGTTGCACCAGTCGGCGCCCAGGGCCATGCACCGGGCGATGTCGAAGGCCGAGATGATCTTGCCAGAGGCGCCAATGCGGATCTGCTCGCGCAGGCCCACGCCCACCAGGGTGTTGTGCACCAACTGCAGGCCATCGCGCAGGGGCATGCCCATGTGGTCGGCGAACTCAATGGGTGCGGCCCCGGTGCCGCCCTCGGCCCCGTCAACCACGATGAAGTCGGGCACCGTCTTGGTCTCGAGCATGGCCTTCACCACTCCGAACCACTCTGAGACCCGACCCACACAGAACTTAAAGCCCACGGGCTTGCCGCCCGAGCGCTCTCTCAGCAGGCGCAGGAAGGCCATGAGTTCGAGTGGCGTTTGGAAGGCGGAGTGGCTGGGCGGTGAGATACAGTCCTCGCCAACAGGCACGCCACGGGCCTGTGCAATCTCCTCGCTCACCTTTGCCCCGGGCAGCACACCACCGTGGCCAGGCTTGGCCCCCTGCGAGACCTTGATCTCAATCATCTTCACCTGCGGCTCGGCGGCCTGCGCCTCAAAGCGGTCTGGGTCGAATTGGCCATCGGGGGTTCGACAGCCAAAGTAGCCAGACCCAATCTCCCAGATGAGGTCGCCGCCGTGCTGCCGGTGGTGAACGGACACACTGCCCTCACCCGTGTCGTGGGCGAAGTGGCCCATGGCGGCCCCTCGGTTCAAGGCCTGGATGGCGTTGGCCGACAAGGATCCAAAGCTCATGGCCGAGATGTTGAAGATGGAGATGTCGTAGGGCTGACGGCACTGGTCGCTGCCCACGGGCACTCGCAACTGCGCATGCGAGACCTCGATGGGCCGCATGGAGTGGCTGATCCACTGGGCATCCCCGGCATAGAGGTCTTTGATGGTGCCAAAGCCGCGCTTGTCGTTCTGGATCTTGGAGCGGGCATAGACCATCGCCCGTTGGTGGCGCGAGAACGGAAGCTTCTCTTCGTCACTCTCCAGGAAGTACTGCCGAATCTCCGGTCGAATCGATTCGAGCGCATAGCGAAGCCGCCCGGTCAGGGGGTAGTTGCGCCGAATGGCCTGCTTGGACTGCCGAAGGTCTTGAAGGCCCAGGCCGAAGAGCACCAAGAAGAGCAGCACGGGCCAAGGGCCCCAGGGCAGACTCAAGCCAGCCAGGGGAAGGGTCGACAGCCAGGGCCAGTAACGAATGGGAGGAATGCTCGGCGACACGGGGAGGGCTCCTATGATTTGCTGCAACGATGCCCAAGGGGGTAAGGGCTGCGAAACCCGTGTTTACCCGTGGCACACTAACCAGTATGGATGACCTTAAAAAAGCGCTCGTGATTGTCGGCAGCATCGTAGGCCTTGGTGCCTTTGCGGCCTTTGTTTACGTGATGTTGGCCGATGTTGGGCCACCCAAGCCCGTGGAGGTGGTGGTCACGCTCGACAACACGTGTGAACTCACCGATGAGGCTTTCATGGTGAAGGTCATGCCCAATGGACCGACTGCATTCTTTGAGGGCAAAACGGCCAGGGTCGTGGCCATGAGCAATCAGCGCATCAAGCTGGTTGCCAATAGCCGCTACCCCGGCTTCGATTTTGAGGGCGACGAGGCTGACGCCCAGCCCCGAATCACGCTGGTGGCCATTTGCGACTCGACGTCGCGGTTTGACGCAACGTCGAGCCAGATGAAGAAGCAGTTCGGAAAGTAGCCCGCTGCGAGGCGGGCCCTCCCTTTTCGCTCAGGAGGCCAGGCGAACCGGTGCCGGTCGGCTGTTGAGCACCGAAGGAATCGTGCCCCAGGCGTCTTGAATCTCGGAGATCAGGCTGGTCACTTCGGCCAGGGCCTCAAGGTCGTTGTGAAGGTTCACATGCAGGAGGCGACGGGTCACGTAGCCGTAGAGTTCATCGAGGTTGCGGGCAATCTCGCCACCGGCGTTGAAGTCCAGGGCACCCTGCAGGCCCAGCACAATCTTGCTGGCACGGCCCAGGCTCTTGGATTTCTCTTCGATGGCGCCGCGGCGGATTTGGCCTTCGGCGGATTTCAGGCTCTCCATCAGCCCGTCAAAGAGCATCTGGATGAGTTGAACGCTGTCTGCTGTGGCCACTCCGGTGGAGACCTTCACATCACCGTAGCTCTCAATCGCTTTTCTCATTTGCCGCATCTTGGAGTCCTCGTTTCCGTTTGAATCAGTGAAGGCGTTTTAACACCCGACAATGATTGAATCGGCAGATCAGGCGGCGGCTTTAGCGGGAACCTGCATGTCGAGTCCTGGGGCTGGCATGGTGCCAGCATCCATGGCCAGGGCGGGTACTTCGCCGCCCTCGGCGGGGGCTTGGCCAGGCAGGCTGATCAGCCGCTGGGCCCAGGCGGCCCCCTTGGCATCCACACCGGTGCGCTGGAAGAGGATGTCGCAGACATCTTCCAGGCCCTTGCGCACGGCCTCGAGGTTCTTCTCGGTGACCGTGGCGCTGTCAAAGCCTGCCTGATAGATGGCGTCCGCATGCTGCTGGGGAATCCAGGAGCTGACAACGCCGCGCAAGCCTTTGATTTTTCTGCGGTTCGAGGCGATCTTGGAGGAGCCGGCCTTGCCATGCTCGGCGCCTTCGGCCACCAGTTCTTGAATGTGCTTGGTGAGGATCACCCCATAGCGGGGCTTGAGCTCCTCGATTTTCTCGGGCTCCACGCCCTCGACGGGCTTGCCGGTCATGCCATCCCACAGGCGTTTGCCCTGCAGGGCGCCAAAGCTCGGGTCGGCCTTGTCTTCCTGGGCCACCTGGGCATCGGCCTGCTCCTCGGCCTTCTCGTCCACAGGGGCCTCTACGCCCTCGGGGGCTTCGAGCGCCGGGGTGAAGGTCTCGCGGAGTTCATCTTCCGTGGGCATGGGTGGCGCCACGGCCTGGTGCACCGCACGGACATGGTCGACGACCATGAGCATGAGCACCATCACCACCGCGAGCAAGACCAAAATCGAAAAGAGAAGAACCGTGTCCATGTTGAGCCCCTAAAACTGGTCTAGAGGAATTCGACCCGGCCGCGGGCTTCTTGAGGCCCCGGCTGCAGGCAGTGCGCTGCCCGAACCGGAGCCTGCCCGCGAGAAATGCTTATTTGGACTCGGGCCCGTCGTCCTCGTCGTTCTCTTCGCCATTTTCTTCGGCGAGTTGTTCTTTCAGGAAGCCCAGCGCTTCAAAGGGCTGGTCGAGGTCGAGCGCATCTGAAATCTTCTCGGCCACGGCCTGGCAGAGCTCGATGGCCTGCTCTGGGCTGACTTCTTCCATTTGGTAGGCGGCGCCGATCTTGAAGACCTCTTCGGCAAACTCCAGGGGCAGATAGGCCAGGATTTCACCATTGACCGACTTGATGGGCTGGAAGGCCTTGGGTGTGGGGGCCTTGGGCTTTTCTTCGTCGTTGGCCACGGCCAGTAGACAGGCCTCCGCATGCTCGGCGGTTCGCTCGGCGCCCTCGATGAAGGTCTTGTCGAGCACGGCTCGGCAGCGCAGGCCCATACGCACCTTCATGGTGCGGGTTTCGCGGGAGTCGTCCTTGGCGTTGATCGCCGTCTCGTACTCCTGCTTGGCCTTGACCATGGCCTCTTTGTCAGCGCTTCCGAACAGCTTTCCCAGCACGATGCATCCTCTCAATTAAGAAAGGGATCGCAGCGGCTTAGGCGTCGACCCCCAAAATGGCTCGGAGTTTTTTCACGTTGGCCGACAAAATTTGGCTCACCCGCGATTCCGAGACATCAAGTATAGAGCCGATTTCCTTTAGGTTGAGTTCCTCTTCGTAGTAGAGGGACATGACCAGCCGGTCTCGTTCTGGAAGCTGCTCGATGGCGGCCACCAGGGCCTCCACAAACTGGGATTCCTCGGCCTGGACGTCGGGCCGGCGGGCTTGTTCATCGGGAATGCTGAAGGCCTGCTCGGCCACGTCCTCCAGGTAGACCGTCTGGAATTGGGCGGCCTTGCGCCGGTCGGTCTGGAAGTCGTCGACGTCCTGGCCCAGGGAGGCGGCCAGCTCGGCCTGTGAGGGTTCTCGGCCCAGGGTGGCCGAGAGCTGCCGAGACTCTTCGTTGTGCTGCTTGTGGATGGCCACGGCCGAGCGCGGCAGGGTGGACATGCGCCTCACCTCATCGATGATGGCCCCGCGCACCCGGCTATGAGCAAAGTGCTCGAAGGGCACCCCCTTGGTGGGATCGTACGACTTGGCTGCCTCCAGAAGGCCAATCACGCCCACCTGAATGAGCTCTTGGAGGTCCATGACCGACATGAGCCGCACCCGCAGGTGGAGTGCAATGCGCTTGACCAGGTCGAGGTGGCCCAAGACCAGGGCCTCGACCTCATCGGCCGGGCTGGCGTAGGGATTGGTCGTTTTCAGAGCTGGCGCTCCACGAAGAAAGAGAGGCCGCCTTCGATGCCCTGCACGGGGGGCAGGCCACGAATGCTGGTGGCGAGGTCTTTGAAGTTGCGCGCGCCCAGGCTGCCCGGCGCGTGGGCGAGGATGGGCTTGCTCTTGCGCAGGCCCGCCAGAATGAGTTCGTCGTTCTCGATGCTGCCCAGGTAACCCAGTTGCAGCCCTAGGAAGCGGCTGGCCACATCGTTGATGCGGGCATGGAGCAGGGCGCCGGCGGCCTGGTCTTCGACCATGTTGGGCAGTAGGTAGATCTCGTCGGTCACGCCCTCTTGGGCGAGCACCTTGATGATGCCGTAGGCATCGGCAATGGAGGAGGGCTCATCCTTCACCACAATGAGTCGTCGGCCGACTGCGCGCATGAAGGTGATGACTTGCGAGGAAATGCCCGCGGCTGCATCCACAATCAGGGCGTCGATCTCGTCTTCGAGCTGACTGAAGGCCTGAACAATGGCGCCCGAGGCCACGGCATCCAGGCTTGCAAGCTCCGAGATGCCAGACCCGCCAGGAATCAAGCGCACGCCATGCGGTGTGCTCACCATGACCTCGTGCAGGGTCTTCTCGCCCGTGAGCACGTGGCCGAAGTGAAAGGCGGCCTTCTGGCCCAGCGCAATCTGTGCATTGGCCAGGCCCATGTCGGCATCGAAGAGCACCACCTTGCGGCCTTCGGCAGCCATGGCAGTGGCCAGGTTCACGGCGATGGTCGTCTTGCCGACGCCCCCTTTGCCGCTGGCCACGCCGATGACGTCTGGTCTCTTTTGGGTGCTCATATGGGTGACATTCAATTAAAGAGAGGCTCGCCCGGCCTGCAACACGGTCTGCGCCGCCTGGGCCAGCTGGGCGGTGGCCTCGCCCATTCTATCGTTCTCCGCCTGTTTGGCCTGATGGGCCAGCTCCTTGGCGAGGTGGTCCACCGCCATGCGGGCCAAGGGCCCGGTGCCAAAGGCCTGTCGGCCGGTGCCATCCGCCTGGCCACCGGTGAATGGGTAGAGCGCCATGGGCCGTTGGCACAGGGCGGCAATGAGCCCCCAGCCGTGCACGGCCTCGTCGACCTTGGTCACCATGAGGCTAGACCAAGCATGTTTCTTGAGCAGGCCTTCGACCTGATGGCTGGCCGCATCGAGCGGCAGGGCCAGGTGGAAGATGGCCTCCGGAATGAGTTCCTCGAGACGAGCTCGGTGGCGCGCCATCTCAATGCCCGGGGTGTCGATGATCACGCAGGCGCGGCCGCGCAATTCCTCCAGCAGCGGCAACAAGAGGCTGGTCTCCTGGGCGCGGAAGCAGTCCACCCCCAGCTTGGCGCAGCCCATTTGAATCTGTGCCCAGGCACCCAGGCGTGTGTCGCACCAGCTCAGCACGGCCACCTGGTCGGTGCCCAGCCCTTGGGCGGCCTCGGCGGCGAGTTTGGTGACGGTGGTGGTCTTGCCAGCCCCCGAGGGGCCCATCACCACATGAATGCCCGCCAGGGGGCCCTCATGCACGGCCGATCCCATGCTGCCCTTAAGCAGTTCCTCAATTTGGGAGAGCGCCATTTGGCTGTTGTTGGCGGACTGAATGTGGTCGGTGATGAGCATGCGCAGCCCAATGGGTGCGTGATCGGCCTGCAGGGCCTGGTCGAATTGGGCGGCCAGCCCACCGAGCATGGGGGCACCGAAGCCGCCCACCGACTGGCTCAGTCGAAGGTCGCGACGCAGGATGGCCATCTCTTGACGAACCAGGTCCACGATCTCTCGGGCCCGAATCTGGTCACGGCCCCGGTCGGCCTCTTGGCTCAGGCGCAGCGGAGCGGCCTCGATCTCCGCCCTCAGTTCGGGCTCGGCCCGTTCATCGGGCATGGTCGTGTCGATCTCTTGCAGCTCGCGTTGAAGGGCTTCACCAAAGTTAATTGGTGCAAAGCTGGGCTCGACCCGGGCTGCAACTGCGCGGTCTGCATCCATGGTGGCGGGCGCAGCCGTCTCGCGGTCGGCCAGGCGCATCGCGATGGGGTCGGCCTCCAAGTCCACGGCCACGATGACCTCGGTCTGTCCATTGACCTGCTCATGCGAGATCACCAGTGCCTCTTTGCCATAGAGGGCCACCGCCTTTTCTGTGGCGGCGCGTAAGTCTCTGGCCAGGATGCGTCGGAGTTCCATGGTGTTCACCCTTCTTGTCTGGATGTGATTTCAACGGTTTCGATGACCTTGACGGACTGGTCATCTGGAATTTCGCTATAGGAGATGACGGCCAGGCCATCGGCGCGGTGTTTTGCCGCCTTCGAGAGCCAGGGGCGCAGCACGGGCGAGACCACGAGCACGGCGTTGTTGCCGCCGTCCTCCACCTTCTTGGTGCTCTCGCGCAGGGCGCGAAAGAGGCCCTCGGCCAGGCCGGGTTCCAGAATGATGTTGGCGGGGTCTCCGCGGTGCTGCTGAATGGTGTTGTGAAGCACCTGCTCGAGCGATGGGTCGAGGGTCATGACGGCCAGCGTGTCTTGACTGTCGAGCAGGGCCTGCACAATCATGCGGCCAAGCTTGGGCCGAACCAGGGTCGTGAGTTCGAGCGGGTCTTGGGTCTTGCTACAGGCCTCCGAGAGCGCCTCCACAATGGTGCGCATGTCGCGGATGGACACGCCCTCATCAAGAAGGTTCTGCAGCACCCGGGTCACCACGCCCAAAGAGAGCTTGGCTGGCACGAGTTCCTCGACCAGTTTCGGGAAGCGGCCGGCGAGCTTGTCGAGCAGCTGTTGGGTTTCGTCATGGCTGAGCAGCTCAGCCGCCCCTTCACGCAGCACCTTGTTCAGGTGGGTGGCCATGGCCGTGGCGGCATCGACCACCGTATAGCCCAGGGTTCGGGCATGGTCGCGCTGGGCCGGGTCGATCCAGACGGCATCCAGGCCGAAGGCTGGGTCTTTGGTGGGAATGCCCTCGAGTGTTCCGTAGACCTGGCCGGGGCTAATGGCGAGCTCACGGCCCACCTTCACCTCGCCCTTGCCGCGGGCCACGCCATTGATCACTATCCGGTAGTGGTCGGGGTCGAGCGTGAGGGAATCCCGAATGCGAACCGGCTGCACGAGGTACCCCAGCTCGGCGGAGAGCTTCTTGCGCACACCTTTCACCCGGTTCATGAGCTGGCCGCCGGTTTCGGCATTCACCAAGGGAATCAGGCCATAGCCGATCTCAAGGCCGATCACATCGACGGTGTCGACGTCATCCCAGTCGAGTTCCTTGGGTGCATCGGCTGCGGCCTGGGCGGCAGCCTCCTCTGCGGTGGGCGGCGGCGGCTCTGAACGGTTGCGCATGACCACGAAGCCCACGCCTGTGGATGCAGCGGCCAGGGTCAGGAACATCATGCTGGGCATGCCGGGCACCATGCCCAGCGCGCCCAGAATGCCACCCGAAATGAAGAGGGCCGACGGATTTGCGAGCTGGCTCTTGGCCTGCTCGGTCATGTTCTCGGAGGTCGTGACGCGGGTCACCACGATGGCGGTGGCCAGCGACAAGAAGAGGGCAGGAATCTGTGCGACCAAGCCATCGCCGATGGTCAGCAGCACATAGGTCTCTCCGGCCTCCTTGAAGCTGAGGTCGTGCTGGGCCAGTCCCACCACCATGCCGCCCAGAATGTTCACGAACAGAATGATCAGGCCGGCAACGGCGTCGCCCTTTACGAATTTGGACGCACCGTCCATGGAGCCAAAGAAATCAGCCTCTTGGGAGATCTCTTCGCGGCGCTTCTTGGCGGTGTCTTGGTCGATCACGCCGGCGTTCAAGTCGGCATCAATCGCCATCTGTTTGCCGGGCATGGCGTCCAAGGTGAATCGGGCGGTGACCTCAGAGACGCGTCCTGCGCCCTTGGTGATCACCGCGAAGTTGATGAGGACGAGGATGCCGAAGACCACGATACCCACCAGGTAATTGCCGGCGATCACGAACTCGCCAAAGGCCTGAATGACCTTGCCCGCGGCATCGGGGCCGGTGTGGCCCTCGACCAGCACCACCCGCGTCGAGGCCACATTCAGGGCCAGGCGCAGCATGGTGGTCAGCAAAATGACAGCCGGAAAGGAGGAGAAGTCGAGCGGCCGTTGCACCCCGATGGCCACCATGATGATGATCAGGCCCACCAGAATGTTGAAGGTGAAGAGCAGGTCCAGCAGCAGCGGCGGCAGGGGCAGCACCAGCATGGCCATGATGAGCAGCACCAGGGCCGGAATCCCCAGTCCACTGAACTCAAACTTCATTGCGCTCTGTCGTAAGCTCGACAAACTCAGGCTTGCCATTCGCGGGTCTCTATGCTTTTCTCAAGTAAATCAATCGGTTGCTAAAAATCGTTCTGGGTCTCCCCGACCTCTATAAGCAACCGTTGTGCCACGCGGCGGGGGCGGGGCGGGGGTCGTCGGCCGTGGCGGGCTGCCATCGGCTGGGCGGCAACGGTCCGAAGCTTGCTTATTAGACGGCACCGGAAACCCTTGACCGCGACGCCCACCATGAATGCATCTCTGGACACCCTCTTTCAAGCACCTGTATTGCCCGATCCCGTGGAGTCTCCGAGCACGTCCCGTGCCGATTCCCGGGCGAGCACCGCCAGGGACGGGCCCGACTTCCGAGACACCTTTTCAGCCGTCCACCAGCAGCAGCGGGCGGCTCTGGACGACCGGCGGGAGCGGTCGGAGATTGCCGATGCACGGCGAAAACAAGATGATGGTGAGCGCCCGCTTCAACAAAGCCGCGAGGGCGCAAGGAATGACGACGAAGACGCGGGAGACCTCAAGGCCCAGCGCACCAAGGCATTGACGGCCCGGGGCGCCTTGCGCGAAATCCCCCTGGGACGCGCCGGCACCTTGTTGGTGGCGGGTGACCCCCCCACCGATGCCGACCTGCTGGACTTCGCCAAGGCGGCGGGGCTTCCGGAGACGGCTGTCGCAGCCTTGCTTTTGGGGGCCGATGGTGCGGAGGGTGCCAAGGGAGCCGAACAGGCGGAGCTCGTCGGCATTCCAGGCGCGCAGGCCGAGTGGGCGGCGCTGGGGCTGTTGGCCGGCGGCCCAGGTGGTGCACCGGGTGCGTCTCCGACCGTTGGTTTGTGGGTGCCCACAACGCTCTCGGCGCCCCCAGCCGCTGCTGCGACCGGCCTCGAGGCTGCCATGCGTGCGGCGCTCTCGGGTGCTGGGGTGGATGCCAATGGGGTTGCAGCAGCAGCCGAAGGGGCCGAGGGCACAGAGGCCACCACCGACCTGGGCGCCTTTGTGGCCCATCGCATTCGGGTGCCGGTGCTCGACCCACAGGCCGCGGCGGTCTGGTCTCAGCGGGCGGAGCAGTCCATGGCGGGCGAGGGCATTCGGCTCGACCCCCTGGTGCTGCGCTCGGTGGTCTTTGAAAAAATGGCCGAGGCGGCTGCACCCATGCCCACGGCGGCCGATCGGTTGGCCAGCCTTCAGGCGGCCGACCTGGGCGCGAGCCTGCCCCTGGATGGTCCGGATGCCGATGTGGATCGAATCGCGGGTGACCTGACCGCGGGCGGCTCATCCCGACCGGGTGGTGGTGCACTGGGCTCGGGCACAGGCGAGGGCGGTCAGGGCCGCCAGGCCAACCAACAACTGGCCCAGCGCTTTGGTGAACTGATGAACCAGCGCCTGGTGCAACAGATCGCCCAAGGCAACTGGAAGGTGAACATGGATGTTCACCCACGGGCGCTTGGTGAAATTCAAATTGAACTGCAGTGGAAGGGCGGCGAGCTGGAGGCCTCCTTCCGGGCGAGCCAATTGGCCACCCGGGACCTCCTGCAAGAGGCCCTGCCCAGGCTGCGTGAGACACTGGAGCGCGCTGGCACAGACGTTGCTTCACTGACGGTGGGTGACTCATCCCGTCAAAAAAATGGCGATCAGACGGGTCACAATCGGAATCGCAACGAGCAGTCAGCGGTCCAACCAGGTGATGCTCAGCCTGTGGCAGTGGTCGAGGGGTTGATTTCTCGGCCGCAGTCCTCAGATGGTCGTTTGGATGTCCTGGTGTGAGGACGCAGTGATGGATTAACCAAGAAGGAAACGAAGATGGCGGACGAACAAGAGCAACAAGAAGGCGGCAAGAAGAAATCGCCCCTGAAATTGATCCTACTGATCGTGGGTCTTCTGGTGCTGCTCGCAGTCACCGTGGTGGCCACCCTGGCCGTGACCGGCTTCTTTAGCCAGCCCGACCCCAATTCTGTGGAAGAACTCCTGAAGAAGGCCGAGGCCGACAAGGCTGCAGAAGAGGCCAAGGCTGCTGAAGGCGAGGGCGATGGCGCTCCCAAGCTCGGCCCCGACGGCAAGCCCCTTCCCAACACCAAAGAAACCCCCGAGGGTCCGGACAAGGTCACCAAGAACGCGGCCGACGTGAAGAAGTTTGAGTCGCGCTACAAAGAGATGGGCCGCCCCCTCCTGGCCAACGTGACGGGATCGCGTAAGGTCATGCAGGTTACGGTGGCCATCATGACCCACTACGACGACAACGTGCTCCAGAACATGGAGAAGCACGACTTCGCCCTTCGCAATGCCGCGCTGGATGTCATGCGTCAGGTGACCGAGGCCGAGATCGACAAGCCCACCTTCCGGATTGAACTCGCCGAGAAGATCCGCCTGGCCATGAACGCCGTGCTCGAGAAATACGAGGACTTCGGCGGCATTGAGCAGGTGCTCTTCACCGAGTTCGTCGTTCAGTAACCAGGGGCACACAACATGGCCGCCAATCCCAGCCTGCTCAGCGAAGAAGAACTCGCAGCCCTTCAAGAGGGGCTGGCCGATGGTTCGATTCCCGCGGAGACTGGATTCAACAACAAGGTGAGGGTACGCAAGCACGACCTCGCCAGCGAAGACAGCTCCCTGGGCATCAACGTGGGCGCCATTGAGATGATCAATGAGCGGTTCCTGCGGCTCTTTCGCCTGGGCCTGGTGGAGGTGCTGCGGTCTACACCGAAGATCACTCCCATGAAGGCCGAGATCGTTCGCTACGGCGACTATCTCAAGTCACTCAAGGCGCCCCTGTCGGTCAACATGATTCGGATCAACCCACTGCGCGGCAACTCGCTCGTGGTGATTGAGCCCAACATGATCTTCGCCTCGCTTGATGTCTTCTTCGGTGGCCTGGGCAACGGCCGCAGCCGTGGCCCCCTGCCGCCCACTCGGCTCTTCACCCCCACCGAGACCCGCGTAATTGGCATCGTGCTCGATGTCTTCTTTCGCAGCCTCAAGGATGCCTGGGGCCCGCTGCTCAAACTCGATGTGGAGATGATCACCTCCGAGATCAACCCTCAGTTCGCACAGATTGCCGACGAGAACGACCTGGTCATTCTTAGCCGCTTCGAGGTGGACAACCCCGATGTGGAATCCTTCATCGACCTCGTCTACCCCTATGCCTCGCTCAAGCCCATGCGCGATGTGCTGCGCAGCCGGGTGCAGACCAGTGAGGGCAACGAGAGCACCGAGCGCAATTGGCGTGAGGCCCTCCGTGAGGCCACCTTCGAAGCGCCCCTCGAGCTCGAGACGCTGCTGGGTCACATCCCCACCAATCTGCACACCCTTCGCAATCTCAAGGTGGGTGACCTGCTGTACTTCAAGAAGCCCGATGCGGCCCAGGTTCGCATTGCCAACATCGCCTCCTATGACGCCGATGTCGGCGTGCAGGACAACCAGATGGCCATTCAGATTCGCAGTTCCTACGACGTGACCGGTAAGACCAGACAGGACTAAGCCATGGAAAACCCAGCAGACCAACAAAACGAAACCGATGTCTTGGCCGACATGGATGTCTCGGGCAAGGGGGGGCAGATCGACCCCGAAGTCCTGCAGAACATTCCGGTCACCATCTCCATTGAAGTGGGCCGCGCCTCTCTGAAAATTAGAGACCTGCTTCGCCTGGCCCAAGGCAGCGTGGTCGAACTCGATCGCCTGGCCGGTGAGCCTCTGGACCTCTTGGTCAACCAGACCGTGGTGGCCCAGGGTGAGATCGTGCTCGTCAATGACCGCTACGGCATTCGCCTCACCCGCGTGGTGCCGGCGGCCGAGCGGCTTAAGCAAGTCTAAGAGGCCCTCCGATGACCAACGGGCTCGCCAACAGCATGGACTGGCTCTCCATGGCGAGCAGTTTTCTGCTGGTCATTGGGCTGCTGGCCGTGGTGCTCTATTTGCTGCGTCGGTTTCAGCCCGGCGCCCTGGGCAGCGGCCGACAAATTCAGCTCATCGAGTCTCTGGCCACCGGCTCACGCCAGCGCGTGGTGCTGGTTCGAGTGCGCGACAAAGACCTGCTGCTGGGCGTATCGATGCAACAGATCAACACCCTGGCGGAGTGGCCCGCAGGCCAGGGCGAAGCCCGGCCCTCGCTGAGCCCCGTGTCATCTTCCAGCGCGCCTGTGACCCAAGGCCTTCCAAAGGCCGTCGTGCCGGCGGCAGAGGCCTTGGCCAAGTTCCTCCGAAAAAAATGAAGCCCCGTCACCTCTCGCCAGTCGTGTTGGTGCTGCTGGCTGGCGCCGCCTGCCTGCCCGTAGTGGCGCAAGCTCAAGGGCTGCCCGCAGTGAACATTCAGGGCTCGCAATACAGCCTGACCCTCGAACTCCTCGGCCTGATCACAGCCCTCACGCTGCTGCCCTCGATGCTGCTCATGATGACCTCCTTCGTGCGGATCATCATCGTGATGTCGCTCCTTCGGCAGGCGCTGGGCACCGCACAGACCCCGCCCAATCAGGTGCTTGTGGGTCTTTCTTTGTTTCTCACGCTCTTCATCATGGCGCCCATCTTTGGACAGGTCTATGACAACGCCCTGCTACCGTACTTCGACCGCCAGATCTCGTTCCCCCAGGCACTCGCCAATGCAGAAGCCCCCATTCGGGCCTTCATGCTCGCCCAGACCCGCGAGGCCGACATTGCCGCATTTGCCGAGATCTCTCGGGCCCCCTTGCTCGATGGCCCAGAGTCAGTGCCCTTTACCACCCTTGTACCCGCCTTCATCACCTCGGAATTGAAGAGCGCCTTCACGATTGGCTTTCTGATCTACATCCCCTTTGTGGTGATCGACCTCATCGTGGCCAGCGTGCTCATGTCCATGGGCATGATGATGCTCTCGCCCATGATGATCTCGATGCCCTTCAAGCTCATGCTCTTCGTGCTCGTCGATGGCTGGACCCTCATCGTGGGGTCGTTGGCCGCCAGCTTCGTGACCCCCACCGTTCCCTAACCAAGTGCACCTTTAGAAAGCCATTCCATGGACACCGCCGCCGTTGTCGACCTCGCCCGAGAAGCCCTCATGGTCACCATGCTGGTCTCACTGCCGCTGTTGGCCATTGCCTTGATCGTGGGCCTGCTGATTGGTGTTTTTCAGGCGGCCACCTCCATCAACGAGATGACGCTCAGCTTCATTCCGAAACTGGTGGCCATCGGTCTGGCCATGGCAGTCTTTGGCTCCTGGCAGATCAACCTCATGGTGGACTTCTGCCGCGGCATCTTCC
This sequence comes from Bordetella parapertussis, assembly GCA_945862305.1. GTDB lineage: Bacteria > Pseudomonadota > Gammaproteobacteria > Burkholderiales > Burkholderiaceae_A > Hahnella. Next base: position 183,903 of record CAMAXF010000001.1, read on the forward strand.
AACGCATTCCCGGGCTCTTCCTCTAGCCCACGCAGCATTGGCCTCGCATGCTCTCCCTCCTCGCCGCCGATGTTGTTGAACGGTTTCTGACCATGCTCTGGCCCATGGCCAGGATTTCCGCATTGCTGCTGGTGGCACCGGTTTTGTCACTGGATGCGGTCACCGTTCGGATTCGCATCGTGTTTGCGCTGGTGCTCACCTTCTTCATCTACCCCCTGTTTGACTGGCCGGTCATCGACCCCACCTCGGCCGCGGGCCTGCTGGAACTGGTGAACCAGATCACCATCGGCATTCTTATGGGGCTTATTCTGCAGGTGGTGCTCGCGGCTGTGGCCACTGGGGGCCAGGCCATCGCTGGCTCCATGGGCCTGTCCATGGCCAACATGATGGATCCGAACCTCGGCAACGTGCCCGTGGTCGCCTCTTTCTTGGTGATTCTGGCCAGCCTGATTTTCCTCGGCCTGGGGGGGCATGTGCTTCTGCTCGAACTCCTTATTCAGAGCTTTGAGATGCTGCCCATCGGCCAGGGGTTGCTGAGCCTGAATGCCGTGGGCCAGCTTCTGGGCTGGTCGTCGATGATGTTTCTGGGTGCGGTGCTGCTGGCCCTGCCGCTTCTGGTCATTCTGCTGGCCGTGAACCTTGGCCTGGGCGTGGTGGTGCGCGCAGCGCCCACCTTGAACATTTTTGCAGTGGGCTTTCCCGCCATGATTCTGGCGGGCATGGCCATGCTCTATATCTTGATGGGCGCCGTGGGTGGCCGCATGCAGTGGCTTTGGAGCGCTGCCTTTGCCCAGATTCGAATCGTCTTGGGAGTGGAGTGATCCATGGCCGACCAAGATTCCGACCTCGAACGCACCGAAGAACCAACCGCCAGGCGCCTGGAAAAGGCGCGGGAAGACGGCCAGATTGCGCAGTCGAAAGAACTGCCGTCTGCAGTGGTGGTGGTTGCCTCGGTGGCGGCCCTCTTCATGGCGGGCAGCTGGTTCTATCAGCATGTCTCGGCCATTTTCGCGAAGGGCTTCCAGATCGACCCGCGGGCGCTCGACACCCCGCACCTCTTGCCCACACTCTTTGCCAAATTCACGGTCGAGAGCTTCATCATCATGCTGCCGCTGTTCCTGCTCACCATCGTGGCCGCCTTCATCGGATGCACCACCACCGGTGGCTTCAATTTCTCCTGGAAGGCTGCGGCGCCCAAGCCCGACAAGCTCAATCCCATCTCGGGCATCAAGCGCATGTTTGGCCTCAATGCCCTCATGGAGCTGGGCAAGGCCATTCTGAAGTTCTCACTGGTGGTGATCGTGCTCTTTCTGATGATGTCGTATCAGATGCCGGATTATCTAAAGCTCTCGAGCATGGCCATGGAGCCCGCCATGGGCCTGGCGGGCCGCCTGCTGGGCGAGCTCTTTCTGGCAGTGGCCTGCAGCCTGATCTTGATTGCAGCCATCGATGTGCCCTTCCAGAAGCACCAGTACTGGGAGCGCATGAAGATGACCAAGCAGGATGTGAAAGACGAGATGAAGGACATCGAGGGCCGGCCCGAGGTCAAGGCCCAGATTCGTCGTCGGCAGCGCGAGATGGCCTCCAACCGAATGATGCAGAAGGTGCAGGACGCCGATGTCGTGGTGACCAACCCCGAGCACTTTGCCGTGGCCTTGTCCTACGACCCAGCCGGAGATGGCGCACCGATGGTGGTGGCCATGGGGGCAGACCACATGGCTTTCCTGATTCGTGAGGAGGCCAAGCGCTGCGGCGTGGAGATTTTCTCGGCGCCACCGCTTGCGCGAGCCCTCTACTTCACCTCGGAACTCGACCGCCCCATTCACCAAGACCTCTACTTCGCCGTGGCCCAGGTCATCGCCTATGTTTTTGGCTTGAACACTACGCGGCCAGACGGAACCTCGCCGGCACGTCCCACGCCGAGGGTGCCCGTAGCCATGCAGTTTGACGCCGACGGGAAGCCCGTTACCCTTTAAGCGATGGACACCCCCAACCCCACCCCCCACGACGAGTTGATCTCGCCCACGGCCTTCTTCATGCGGCCGTCGGACAAGACCCGATACGACTTCTTGCTGCGCAGCCTGTTGGACGACAAACGCGCCGCCATTCTGGTGAGCGACTGCGATGCGCTGCTCGACCACTATGGCCGCATGCTGGCCGATGCCCTGCGAAAGTCTCGTGAGCTGGCGGTGGAGGTTTACTTTCCAAACAGCACCGAGGCGGTGCTCGCCCGGTTCAATCGCATCTTGGCCGACCTCACGGTGGCTGAGGCCATCAAGCTCGATGGCTCATCCGCCCCGCAGCGCCTGCTGCTGGTCTACGACGGCAAGGGCACTGGCCTGAAGGAAATTCAACTCCTGGCTCGACTGGTGAAGGACTTCCCCGGCGCCAACACCCGCCTGGTGTTGCTGCTGCAGTCGCAAGGGGAAGATGCCGACAAGAAGATCGAAGCCTTTGGAAAAATCGCGCTGCGTTGGGATGTCGAGCGGCCCACGTCCGATGAGGCCAAGGCGCTACTGAATGACGCCCAGGCCAAGGGCATGGGCCCCGAGGTGCAGGCACTCTTGGATGCCACCGGTGTTCACGGTTTTGAGGCGGCGCTGGCACTGCGTACAGGGTTGCGCGCGCTGGCGCTGGCCGATGAGGCACTTGGCGATGAGCCCGGCTCCAAGAAGCCTCTGGCCCAAGCGGCTTCTGGCTTTGGTGCCGCCATGGCACAGGCTGCAGCGGCACAAGGCGCGGATCGAGAGCCTCGCCTGAGTTCCGCTCGCGCCACAGGCGAACAGTCGGCCAGTGCGATGCGCCTGGATGCCGATGACATGGCTGGGAAGGCGGAGGCGCTGGCTGCGCCCGCCACGCCCTCAAAAAAGAAAATGCCGGGCGTGCTGGTCCTGGGCCTGGTGGCCCTGGGCGCTTCCGCGGCCATCACCCTTGTGCAGCATGAGCCTTGGAAGGCCTGGATGCCCAAGCCCACGGCCTCGGATGCGGAGCTCATGGCCAAGGCACCCGATGAGAAAGAGGGCGATGCCGAGGTCAGTGAAGACAAGGGCGCCCCCGGGAACAATGACAAGGGCGCGCCAGACGCCGATGCGCCCGCAAACACTGTCGCGAGCCCTGCAGTCGGGCCTTCCAATGCGGGTGATTCGGATGCGGCCCAGGCAGCGCCTGCGCCCACGGCAGCCGTTTCTGCATCGGAATCCGCTGATGAGAAGGGCAGTCGTCGTCGCACGGATTCCAACGCCCGTGTGCTCGGACCGGTGCCCGAGCAGTTGAGCGAGCCTGAACTCAAACAGCAACGGCAGAGCGGCCTCACGCCGCGTGAGCCCGAGGCCATCCCCCAGGATTCACCGATTCGAAATCCCATTGCCGCACCCCGTGTCGTGGCGCAGGCGCCAGCCCCCGCACCGGCCCCGAGCGACGTCAAAGACGCCAAGGACGCCAAGTCGACCAAGGGGGCAGCCGAGCCTCGTGGATTGGCGCCGGGCTTTTATGTCCAGCACGCGTCTCGCGGCACCCGTGCCGAGGTGGAGCGCTTCAAGGCTCAGAACCCGGTGCTCTCGCGGGCGCGCGTGATTCGGCTTAAACGGCAGGGTGCACCTGGCGACAACTGGGTGCTGCTGTCGGGCCCCTTTGCATCCCTGGACCAGGCCCGTGCCTTCCTCGCCCGCAAGGGCATTCCCTCCGACTCATGGGTGCGGCCGGCCTCGGCCCTGCGTCCCTTGCTGGCGAACTGAACCACAGGAGCAGCCCATGGCCAAGAAAGAATCGGAAATCATTCGCTCGGAGGGCACCCATGAGGTGACCTTCGTGGAGGGCACCAATTCGGCCTCGGGCCGCAAGGCCACGCCGCAGAGCAAGGACACCCGCAAAATGGGCGGAGATCGCTTCGAGGGTGGTCCGGAGGGCAAAGGCGCCCAAGACCGCTATGCCTCTGGCGCAGCTGGTGACAGGGTGGAAGACCGTTACGAGGGCCGTGGCTGGGATAGCATCCAAGACCGCCTCGAGGGTGCCGGCGCTGGTGAGGCCATTGAAGATCGTTATGCAGGGGGTGGCCCGGCCGACAGCATTCAAGACCGCATGGCCGGTGGCGCTGGCCCTGATGACATTCAAGATCGCATGGCGGCCGGTGCAGGCCCCGGGGGCATTCAAGACCGCATGGCGGGCGGCGGCGCCCCGGCCCGTGGCCCCGGCGATCGCTTCGTGCCGCTCGACCAAGCCTTGGTGGCCCGAGACCGGCTCATCCTGCAGCCGATTCCCGAGGCCCCCAAGCGCACCCACCGCCTCTACGAGGTGCTCTCGAAGGTGCCCAAGCCTGTCTTTCAGCCCGTTGAAATGTTCAAAGACGTGGAGCAGCTCAACACACGGCTCACCGACATTCGCGGCCGTACCGAACAAATTCGCAAGGGGATGGCTCTAGAAGTCGGCGTTGCTGCCGATGCTTCTCCTACTGGAAAGGACAGCAAATGGCCAATGAAGAAAAAACTTCCGAAGCTCTAGAGCCCGTCTCCGATGCGGATTCGGATGCCGACCAGCCCCAAGGGCTGGCCGACGAACTCGAGCAGGCCATTGGCGAGGAGCCTGTCAATGAAGAGCTGATCGAAGAGCTGCGGGCGGCCGAGGCCGACTTTCGTGCGGCCGAGAAGTCGCATATTGAGGCGCGGCGCCAGGCCGAGAAGGCGGCAGAACAGCTGCAGGCCATCATTGCCACCGTGCTCGATGCCGCCGAGGTGGCCAACAAGGCCGCCAGCTCGGCCTCGCTCAGCCACAAGTCGCTCTCCGATGCCGCCACCAAGCTGACCAAGGGCTCTCAGGCCGGCACCAAGATGTCGTCCATTCTCTTGGGCGTGGCAGGTTTCATTTTTCTGGGGGCTTCCGGTGCGCTCATTGCCATGACCATCCAGCTTAATCAGCGCGTGAACCAGGCCGATGCCCTCTTGGTGAAAATTGGTACGCAGGCCATTGGCCTGAAGGACAGCCTGGGAACCGTGGATTCCGTGGGCGAGAGCATCAAGGCCTTGTCCAACAAGAACCAAGGCCTCATGACGGCCCAGACCGAGATCTCCGCCAAGGTGGTCGAACTCGGAACTGCGCTGAAAGCCATGCAGGAAGAGGCCGCCAAGCGCGATGCCGAGATCAAGAAGACTGCTGCAGAGTCCTCCAAGGCCCTGCTCGAGGCCGCGAAGGCGCCGGCCAAGCCAGACCCCCAACTCGCCAAGCTCTTGCAGGATGTCAATGCGCTGAGTGGGCAGGTGAAGTCATTGAACGGGCAGGTCGCCAATCAGACCAAGGCCCTGGGTGAGACGGGCGGCAAGATTGCGGCTGTGAACAAAGAGGTACAAGACCTCAAGCGGGTGGGTACGAATTTGGACACCCTCAAGAAAGAGGTGGAGGCCCTGATCGTGCTGGAGCGTCAGCGGTATCGAGAGGCATTGGAGGCGGCCACACGTCGAAACACCCAAGAGAAGGCCGTGGCCTTCCCACGGGCGGAGCGGCCCACTGGCACCGCCACGCCCTAAGGCTGGCTGGGCCAGCGGCAGTTATTGATCGGTCACCAGCATGAGGAGATATGCGTCTCGCTTGAAGGCTCGGCAGTGGCCATGACCGGTGTAGCTAAAGACTTGGCAGGCTTGGCCAATGGTGGCCACCTGCTCGGTGGACGTCCAGAAGTTTTCGATGGGAAGGTTGGGAAAGGCATTGGGGTTGTAAGCGGGGTTCTGGCAGTCCGTCTCGCGCGCGTCCTTCATTTCGCTGTAGCTGGGCATGCGCCAGGTCTTGCCCGAGGCCTTGGAGAACTCCTGCGCGTATTGATGGGCCTCATCCCAGGTCAGGCGAAGCGGGTCGCCCAGGCAGAGGCCCCCTTGAACGGTCTGGCCGGCGGCGCAGCGGAACCACTTGAGGCCCGAGCGGCCGTCGCGCACCACATTGTCGTTTTCGAGTACATACTCGCGCAGTTCCCCCGCCTTGAAGAGGGCATCACAGCGCGGGGTATTTCGGGTGTCTGCGCAGCCCGTCAGGGCCAGAAAAACCATGACAATTGCCCACGTTTTTGGAACAATTTTTGCACTATCGTGTGTCAGAGGATCGGGACGCAAGACGTTTTCCTGACATGAATATTTGTTACAAGACTATACGACAGCCTCTTTAGAGTAGGAGTTCGACAGCAATGGATATCGCAACGATCATTGGTTTGGCGGGGGCCTTTGCCATGGTGATCATGGCCATGGGAGACCCCGGGCCGTTTATTGACATGCCATCGGTCTACATCGTGGTGCTTGGCACGGCCTTCACCGTGTTGGCCCGTTCGAGCATTCCTGAATTCATTGGTGCGATTGGCACAGGCATGAAGACCATCAAGTTTAAGGTGGAGTCCCCTGTGCAACTCATTGAGCGGCTCGTGGAGCTGGGCCAGATTGCCAAGAAAGACGGCATGATTGCGCTCGAAGGCCAGGACATCAGCAACAAGTTCATGGCCAAGGGCATCCGCATGATGGTGGACGGCACCGACCCCAAGATTATTCAGAAGGCCCTCGAGATCGAGGCCGCTCAGGTTGCAGCGCAAAACAAAACGGCACTCACGGTTTGGGCGTCGATTAAAGAAGTCGGCCCGGCCATGGGCATGATCGGAACGCTTGTGGGCCTCGTGATCATGCTGGGCAACATGTCAGATCCGAAGTCGATCGGCCCCGCGTTCGCGGTGGCCTTGCTCACGACCATGTACGGTGCGGTGATTGCCAACATGCTCTGCATTCCAGTCATGGACAAGGTGAACAACCTGGATGCGGCAACCTCGACCAACAATGCGTTGATCATCGAGGCCCTCATGTTCATCGCCGAGGGCGGCAACCCACGCATGCTGCCCACCATTCTGGCGGGCTACGTGGCACCGAAGGACCAGAAGAAGCTTGAGGCCATCGCAGGCTAATTCATATGGCTGACGACGAGAACAAGAAGCCGGAAGAGGGGCAACCGCCAGAAGAAGCGGCGGCTGCAGCGCCACCACCGCCGGCCCCGGCCGAGGAGGAGGCAGCACCGCCGCCGGCCGCAGATGCGCCAGAAGAGAAAAAGTGTGAGGAGTGCCCAGACTGCCCCCCTGTGGGTGCGCCTGCCTGGATGGCCACCTTCGCAGACATGGCCACGCTGCTCATGGCCTTCTTCGTGCTCATTCTCTCGTTTGCTGAAATGAATGTGCCCAAGTTCAAGCAGATCTCGGGCTCCTTGAAGAACTCCTTTGGCGTGCAACGGCTCATCCCGACGGTCGAGCCGCCCAAGGCCACGAGCCTCATTGCCCAGCAGTTCTCGCCGGCCGTGGCCGAGCCCACGCCGGTGGCCTCCGTGCGCCAGCAGACCACCGACGAAACCCAGCGCGAGGTGGAGCTCAAGACCGAGACCAAGACATCTGACGAAGCCACCGAGAAGGCCGCCAAGGCGGTCGAGAAGGCCCTGGCCCAAGAGGTGGCCAAAGGGTTGGTGGAAGTGAAGGCCGAAGGTCAGAAGGTGGTGGTGCAGATGAACCCACCTGTGGCCCAAAACCCGGGTGCGGGTGGCGGTGCCGGTGAGAAAGGCGAGAAAACTGCCGGCGTGGTGCCCCAAGAACAAGTCGAGATCTTTGCCAAGGTGGCCGAGGCGCAGAGCCAGGTCACGGCCCAGGTGGAGGTGCGTCAGGCGCCTTCCGACAAACAAGCCTCGCCGGCGGGGGCGAATGCCTCGGGCAAGGCGGGCTCTGGCATGGACGATGCCGAGAAGGATGCCCAGTTTGAGCGCATCAAGAACGACCTCGCCAAGGAAATTGCGGCCGGCCAGGCCGAGGTCATGCGCGATGGCGCCAAGATCGTCATTCGCCTGGCAGAACAGGGCTCGTTCGTCTCCGGTCAGGCGGATCTGCAGCCCGGCTTCCTGCCGCTCTTGCAGAAGGTGGGCAAGACCATTGCCGACGGCAAGGGCAGCGTGAAGGTCGAGGGCCACACAGACAACGTGCCGGTCATTGAGAACCCCAAGTTCAAGTCGAACTGGGACCTCTCCGCAGCGCGGTCATCGGCCGTGGCGGACTTCCTCTCGGCCCGGGCCGGTGTTGCACCCAACCGCATCAGTGTGAGTGGCCATGCCGACACCCGGCCGGTGGACAACAACGCCACACCCCAGGGCCGTTCGCGGAATCGTCGCATCGAAGTGATCGTCGACGGCTGATCCCGCCTGGGGCATGCCGCGCCGGCGTGACCTAAGGCGCGTCGGCGCCCGTGGCGTCCGCCTCGGGCCTGCACTTCAGGTCGTACTTGTTGATCTTCTCAATGAGGGTGGTGCGCTGAACACTCAGCAGCCGGGCAGTCTTCGACACATTTCCATCGGCCCGCTCCAAGGCCTGCTCAATCAAGGCGCGCTCGATGTCCGTGAGCCGTTTCTTCAGGGGCACGCCGTCGAGCACCACCAGCGGTGTTCCTTGTGCCAATGAGATGAGGTCTTCCACCGGGTTGTAATCGCCCGGGGCCACCAAAGGCCGCGGGGGGCTCGCCACGATGGGCTCGGCTGGCGCAGTGATGCCCAGCAGGGCGTCTTGCTCGTCGACCGCGGACGCTGCGGCCGCGCGGGCGGCAGCCGGCGCTGCTGCTGGCGCCGACCGAGGCACCGACATGTCTTGCACGCCCGGTGCATTGTGCAGGCCTTTGGGCAGCATCTCGCGGGGAATGTCCCCCAGGCAGACCTTTCGGCCTGCAAACAAGGCGCTGAATCGGGCCATCAGATTGGAGAGCTCACGAATGTTCCCCGGCCATTGGTAGCCCATGAGGGCCTCGATGAGGGCAGGGGTGGGCTCAATGGGGGGCAGGCCCTTGCTGGCATGCAGCTTGGAGAAGTGGCGCATCAGGGCGGGGATGTCTTCTCGCCGCTCTCGCAAGGGGGGTGTGGTGAGCGGCAGTACATTGAGCCGGTAATAGAGGTCTTCTCGGAACCGGCCGGCCTCCACTTCGTGCTCGAGGTCTTTGTGGGTGGCCGCCACCACCCGGACATCCACCTTGATCGGCTTGCCACCGCCCACGGGCTCGACCACCCGCTCTTGAATGGCCCGCAGCAGCTTGACCTGCATGTCCAGGGCCAGGTCGCCGATTTCGTCCAAGAAGAGGGTGCCACCGTGGGCGAGCTCGAAGCGGCCGACCCGGTCGGCCACTGCACCGGTGAAGGAGCCACGCTTGTGGCCAAAGAGTTCGCTCTCAATGAGTTCCCGGGGAATGGCCCCGCAGTTCACGGGCACCAGGTTCTTTTCGGCGCGCGGCGAGCAGTCGTGCAGGGACTTGGCCACCAGTTCCTTTCCGGTGCCACTTTCCCCAATAATCAACACGGTGGCGTCGGAGTGCGCCACCGATTCGATCAGTCGCTTGAGGCTTAAAGTCGGCGGGCTGCTGCCGATGATGCTATTGAGTGCGTTCAAAAGTCTGTGGTGGCTAAAGCCCTCGAGATTGGGGTCGAAACTAAGCCATAGGCATGATACTAGGGAAGCCAACACCATGAAGCGTCATCTGATTCAAATCCTCATTCCATCGGCCGCCATGGCCTTGTCGGCCTGCGTGGCCATGCCGGTCGAGAAAAAGGCCACTGCGGTCGAGCCGCCTGCACCGGCTGCAGCCCCGGCCCCCACGCTGGCAGAGAAATACCCCGGCTCCACCGGTGCCCGGGCGGCCGCGGCCAAGTCCAACGTGAACATGGCCTCGCCCATGGCGGACAAGCGTGATGCACTCACCTCCACCGGCTATGCCGTGGTGAGCGTGCAGAACCATCGCCTGCCTGCGCAGCAGCGGCTCATGGCCATTCGGGCCTCCAAGCTCGATGCCTATCGCGGCCTCACCGAGCAGGTCTATGGCCAGCAATTGGATGCCCGCACCACGGTGGCCGACATGGTCATCCAGAGCGACAGCTTCCGGGCCCGGGTCGAGGGTGTGATCTACGGTGCCCGCCTGGAGAGCATCACGCCCGTGGGTGACGACACCTACGAGACCACGCTCACCCTGGACGGTGCCGTGGTCAACGACCTGCGCCTGCTCTATCTCGAGCAGCTCGCCGCCCAGCGTCCGCGCTGATCCGGTTCTGACCCTGCCCTGCTGGGGACGATCATGATCGCGTTGGCTTCTCGATGGGTCGCTCTGGTGGGTGCAGGGTTGCTTCTCTCCGTGGGTGCGTTGGCGGGGTCCGGCGAATCCAGCAAGAGTTCTTCGGGCCCGCTCTCGGCCGAGGCCCGTCTAGAAGCCATTCGCGCAGAACTCATCGAAGCCGCCACCAAGGCCCGCACCCGGGTTCGTTCGATCTCCTGGATCGACGACCAGGGCAGCCTTCAGGAGGCCACCCGATTCACCTCTGATGTGCAGGTGCGTGGGGTTCGAGGGGTTCGCGTGAACAACTACCTGGCCCCCCAGGTGGACATGGGCCGCGAACTCGAGGCCCTGCCCACGCCCAGTGCTGAGGCCTGTGCCGAGGACATGGGAAACCACCGCCGGCATGCGCTCTTTCGGGTGTTGCCCGGAGTGCCAGGGCCGTTTCTCTCGAATGCCCAGATCGCCCAGTTTTCCCAAAGCTTTGGCCAGGAGTTGGTGAGCCTGCTGGCGGCCGAGACGGGCTGGTCGCTCACGGTGGCCAGGTCACAAGCCACCGCAGGCCAGGCCATGAGCCGATATGAAGACGCGCTCGTGCGCCGCATTCAAGACGAGGCGCCGCATGTGGTGACCGTGCAATTGCAAGACCTGGGCCCCTTGCCGCCGCAAACCCGAGGTGTGGTGACAGACTCGCTCATGGCCATCGGGCTCACGCAGCCCCCGCCCGAGCAGGGGTTGCTGGGCCTGACGGTGGTCTTGTCGGATCGGGCGACGGGCCAGTCCGTCTTTGCGCGGCAGGTGCGGCTCGCGCTCACCCGCAAGCCCAAGGGGTATTTGGATGCTCCCGAGGTTCAACTTGCCGAGCCCGAGATTGCAAAAACCGCCTTGGGCGGTTTGCAGCGGGATTTCCGCCAGCACATGGCCTGCGACAAGCCCGAGTACCCCGTGATCGAGCGTCAGCCCAGTGGTGAACTGGTGATCAATGGTGGTGCGCGGGTGGGCCTGCGGGCCGGGGAGCAACTTTTGCTCACGCGGTCCGGGCAAATGCCGAAAAGAATTCTAGAGTCGGGCGTGGCCGCAGGCCTGGCCCTTGCAGAGGTTGTGTCGGTGGTGGAAGATCGAGCTGTTGTGAAGGTGATTGCAGGGCCTCGCCCCGCGTCACTTGAGCAGCTCGTGGTCTCGCCACTCTGATGCCTACATTGAAAGGGTTGTTTATGAGATCGCTGTCCGTTGCCATGTTCGTTGCTCAGTCGGTTGCCATGGTGGGCCTGCTCACCGCCGGTGCCGCCCAGGCCCAGCCCATGCCAGACACTGCCCAGGCGCTGCGCACCCTGATGGGCCCCTCCAAGCAGCCGGGCACCGGCATGTCGCCTCAGTCGGCTGCCATGCCCCAAGGGCACATGGTGCTCACCAAGAAGGGCGACACCCTGGCCAAGATTCTGGCGGCCAACATGGGCCCGCACCCCTACAACCCGAAGGCCGTCCATCAGGCGGTGGCCGCCATGAACCCGCAGGCCTTCATTCGGGGCAACCCGAATCGGCTGATTGCTGGGGTCATGCTTCGGCTGCCCAGCCCCACCGAGCTGCATGCCGTGCTCACGGGCCAGATGATGCCCGCCACGGTGGGTGCCCGCGACGCCATGGGCCACATGGGTCCGATGGGTCCTATGGGCGCAGCCTCGGCCCAGGCTAGTCAGGCGCATGCATTGCCGAACCTTCCCAACAACGCCCCCACGGGAGCGGAAGATTTCGAGCGGCATCGCGGGTGGCCTCGGTTCCCGCGCTGATTCAGCCTTTGTGATGGGGCCCCTCAGATGCTGACGGGCCCCGATGCCATTGGGGTGGCGGGCGGCAAGCCCTTGCCCATTTACCTGGAAGGCCGCCTGATTCCCGTGGCCGATGCCGTCGGCCGGGAACTCGGCCTCAAATTCAATGAAGTGGTGCGCGGTGTGGTGGAGGCGCGGGCAGAGTCTTTGCTGCTCAAGCTCAATGACCGTGAGGTGGAACTGCCCGCCCAGCTGAAGTTCCGGCCGGGTGAGGTGCTCTGGCTGCGCTACACCGAGATGGGCCGGGGCATGGTGCTCGTGCCGCAGGCAGGCCCTGGTGCGGTGGCCGGTGGGGCGGCCGGCGCAGCCGGGCAGGGTGCTGCTGGCTCCGCGGGGCTGCCTGGGCCCATCGCCGCGCCACCACCGGTGGGTGGCCTCTCGCCTGCCGTGGCCAGCCTCTTTATGCGGCCAGCCGATTTCTCGGGGCTGCTCTCATTGCTCTCGGGGGCGGCCTTTGTCGGCCTGGCCCAGCGGGCGCGGGGCGGTTCCTCCACCGTCGGCACCCACGCGCTGGGGCAGTGGCTCTCGCAGCGTCCGGCCATGGGCCGACTCTCCGCCGATGGCGTGCGCCAGGCCTTGCGGGCCAGTGGTCTCTTTACGGAAGCGGCCTTGGGCAAGGGCGGCGCCATTCCCGGGGACCTGAAGTTGGCCATGCGCCAGGTGCTCATGCAGATGCAGACCGAGATGGTCTCCGGCCTGCGTGAGCAGTTGGAGTCTGGGCTTCATGAACTCGAGAGCGCCCAGGCCGATGCCTTGGGGGTCTCGGCCCAGCGAGACCTTGGCTTTAGTTTCATCATTCCCTTCCGTGATGCAGACCCGGTGCTGGTCTCCTTTTTTCGGCCACGCCGCACCCCGCAAGACCCGAACCCTCCGGCGGTGGTCAACCTCTACACCTCGAGCGAGAGCCTGGGCGAGGTCTGGATGAAGACGGTCATTGAGGTCTCCGACACCATCTCACTGACCATGTGGGCCGAACGGGAGGACCTGGCCAAACGGGCCCGGGCTGCCGTGGGCGAGCTTGAAGACGAGATGACCAGTGCCGGTCTGGTGCTCAAGAGCATGGTGGTGCTCCATGGTCGCCGGCCCGAGGAGAGTGTGGCCGTGGAGGCCCGACCCGGCGCCGTGCTGGATTTAAAGGCCTAGGGGAGCGTTCACGATGCTCAAGAGCAAGCGCGAGGCGGTGGCCCTGGAATACGGTGTGAACAAGACACCGGTGGTGGTGGCCAAGGGCTCCGAAGAGATTGCCGAGCGCATCCTGGCCGAGGCCCGAAAGCATGGGGTTTATGTGGCCCAAGACCCGCAGCTGCTGGCCATGCTCGCACGGCTCGACATCGACCAAGAAATCCCGCCCAACCTCTATGCGGCGGTGGCGGTGATTTTGTCGTGGGCTTACTGGTTAAAGGGCATGGAGCCCGGAGACGAGAAGGCTTAGTGCTTGCGGTGGTGGATTACGCGTCGGCCAGTCCGCGGCTGCGGCGGTTGGCACTCATGCGGCCCATGCGGTCATAGACCTCGACGGAACTCGCTGCATCGGCCCCTTGCAGGGTTTTGAGTGCGGCCCGAATGGCATCGAGCTTGCGCTGCACAAGAATTTGGTTGCGGCGGTGGTGGTCTCGGCACTGCCGAATAACTTCCCGGAAGGGCTCCCAGGCCTGCGCCTCGGGGCCTTCTTCGGGCAAGGCCAAAGCCCCCAGTTCTTGCAAGATGACGGCTTTTTCGGCCTGATGAGACTCAAATGCCGTGAGATCCTGGATTTTAAGGGCCTCAAACTCGGCGTCTAGGAGCGCCAGCAGGCGCTCCGCCTGGGGAAGGCTATCGCTCGGCTGCACCCGAGATCATTCGTTCAAGCGAGACAAAACTCTCTGCAATGCGCCGGGCATCCAGTGGGTAGTTGCCATCGCGAATGGCCTGCTTGATGCGCTCGACCTTGTCGGCATCGAAATCCGGAGCGGCCATGGCGCGGGCGTCGATGCCGCTCAGCTCCACACGGTCTTCCGCGGGTTCGGGTGCGCGAGGCGAGGCCGACTGTGCGGCGTCGCGCTTGTCGTCTTCGATCTTCTTGAGCCGGCTTTCAGCCGCGAGGTCTGCCCGCGCGGTCCGGCCCAAACTGGAAATGGAATCAGCCATGGTTGTGTCCTTTAGACGTCACTTTACCTGTTGTCTTGAGAATCGGCACCATTTTGAGGAACTGAAGGCCTTGCGCGAAAAAAGTTTAGGGTTGGGTGCAGGGCCGGCCATTTAAGAGGCCCTGGCCTGGCCACGGCCCACCACCTGACCTGTGGTGATTCGACCGGACTCCTTGTTTTTAAAGCGAATTTGGTCGCCGAACCGGCCATCTTCGAGGGCCTCCACAGTGATCTGAATGCTCAGGCCCGGCACCCGTTGCACCGCGAGCACCACTGGCTGACCCCGGCGCACGAGCACAGCGGGCCGAAGGTCGGTGGCTCGAATGGCCTGCCCGGCCGGAATGGCCCGAACCACTTGGGCGAACTCCAAGCCGTCGGTGGTGGTGAAGTAGGTGTTTGCAGGCCCGGCGAGTGGCCGCTCCTGTAGTTCGAAGAGGGCTGGGTCCACGGGCTGATTGGCCGACAGGTTGGCCAGTGCCACCACCACTTTCTTCATGGGCGGGCCAGCAGGCGTGGGCCGGCTGGTTGGGGGGCGGGCTGCGGCCTGGGCCGCGGCGGCAGCATCGGTTCGCTGAAGGAAGACCGTCCAGTCGGGCTTGGGGCATCGGGCCCGAAGGCTGGCCGGCTGGCTGGGGAAGGGCTGGTCGAACCGAATGGGGCCCTGGCAGTTCTGTATTTGGAGCCGCGCATCCAGTGGGGCAAATGCAATTGAGGTGTCTGCGGTCTGGCCGGGCTTGCTGCCCGAGAGCCACTGCTGGGCCTGTTCAATGAGAGCAGCCTCGGCGGAATTGGGTTGTGCGACCGCGGGTGCGTTCGGTGCCGCTTGGGCGGTGGCCAGGCAGCAGGCGGCTGCAAGGCCAGCGCCGAGGCCCCACGAGACGAGTCTGGGCAGGCGCGGGCGCTCGTGGGCCCAGGGCATGTCTCGACGGTGTATGTAAGCGTTCATCTGCATGCCAGCCTTCAAGCAAAACCCAGACCAATTTCTATTGGCATGGCTTTCGCTTCTACCCCAGGCATGAAAGTACATGTTCAACCCGGCGACACCCTTTCAGGCCTCACACGGCAGGCCCTGGGGCAGCTTGGCCAGATGCGGCCTGCGGATGCACAGCGCATGCCATTCCGCGACCTTATGGCCCGGATCCACACGGTGGCCGAACACAATCAAATTCAAAATCCGGACCGCATCCTGGCGGGCCAAACCATTGATTTTTCTGCACTACTCAATGGGGGCTCCATTGCGAAGGGCGCCGTGCCAGGCGGAATGGTGCAGGCTGCAGGCCAGCCTCGGCTGGCTGACACCCTGGCGGCCAACGAGGCCGCAGCCGTGGTGCTTGGCGAGCGAACCGGCACCCAGTACCGGGTGCTCGAGCGCACGCTGGACCGTGCCGTGGCCAAGGGCTACATCCCCACGGGCGAGGTGGCGGAGGTGAAACGCCGAATTCTCGACATGTCTCGGGAGCACCGATTCAACCCCGACGACTTTGCTCGCGTGGCCCTGATGGAGAGCGATGGCCTGAACCCACGGGCCACCAACGGCAACTGCCATGGGGTCATTCAGTTCTGCGATGGCCCGGACCGGGGTGCCGCCAGCGCAGGCTACGGCAAGCAGCCCGAGAAAATTCTAGACCTCAGCGTGCTCGAGCAGCTGGATTTGGTCGAGCGCTACTTTCAAGACACCGGCCTGCAGCAGTACAAGCCCGCCTCGCTGGACAACCTCTATTTAACCGTTCTGTACCCCGCTGGCCGACACGAGCGTCAGATGCATCGGGCCTTGGGCGTGCCCGGCCCCCAGGCGGCCGCCCTGCATGTGGGGGGCAATCAGAACGCACCCATCACCCGGGCGTCTCTGCGCAAAGGCTTGGTGGAGAACGCCAACGCGCGCCTGACCCAGTTCGCCTTGGCCCAGGCCCAGCGTGAACCTCTGGCGAGCGCTGAGACCAATGGCTGGCGTCGGCCGGCCACCAAAGAGCTGTTGGCCGTGCGATGACCCGCGGACACAAACAACGCAATCAAATCCCGTGCATCGGCAAGACCTTGCCGCTTTGGGCATGGCATACCCGTTGCATGGATCGACCCGACCAGTCATTTCTTGAGAGAGGCTGAGATGAATTTACTCGACAACGCATTTGGCATTCATGAGCGCGCACTGGCGGTTCGGAATCGTCGCGTCGAAATTTTGTCGCAGAACATCGCCAACGTGGATACGCCCAACTACAAGGCGCGTGACATCGACTTCAAGAAGATGATCGCCGGGGCCGAGGGCGTGAAGATCAAGGCCACCGACAACCGGCACTACGAGATTGCCAAGACTGAAAACGAGCCTGACGGCCTGAAGTTCCGCATTCCGTTCAATGCCGCCACCGATGGCAACACGGTGGAGATGGCCGTTGAACAAGCCCAGTTTGGTAAGGCCACCGCCGACTACCAAGCCACCCTCATGTTTCTGGAAAACCGCATCGGGGGCATTCGAAAAGCCCTTCGCGGTGAATAACGGCATCGAGCCATAGGAGCCTTGCCATGATCGACAACATCTTTGGAATCGCGGGAACGGCGCTCAATGCGCAGCTCACCCGGATGAACTTAACGGCCTCTAACCTGGCCAACCAGAACACCACGGCCCCCACCGAGCAAGAGGCCTTCAAGGCCAAGCGCACGGTGTTCAAGGCCCTGCTCTCTACCGCAGACACCCACCCCGGTGCCAACTACGTAGGCGGCGTCCGGGTGGACAAGATCGTGGACGTGCAGAACCCCAATCCACGGGTCTATGAGCCCGGCAGCCCACATGCCGACAAAGACGGCTATGTCTTCATGAGCAATGTGAACGAGGTGACGGAGATGGTCGAGATGATGGCCGCGGCCCGCACCTACCAGAACAACGTCGAGGTGGTGAACACCGCCAAGGCCCTGATGATGAAAACCCTGGAGGTGACCCGTTCATGAGCATCAATGCCTCAACCCTTCAGATGCCGGCGACCATTCCCACGGTCTCGGGAATCACCAAGGATTACACCAAGATGCAGAACGAGGAGATGGGCCAGCGTGAGTTCCTGCTGCTCTTCACCACACAACTGCAAAACCAGAACCCGCTGGACCCGATGGAAAACGAGGCCTTCGTGGCCCAGTTGGCCCAGTTCTCGCAGCTGGAGGCCACCGTTGGCATGAGCGATCAGATGACCGACCTGGTGACCTCGCTCAAGGGTGAGCGGCTCATGAATGGGGCGCACTTGATTGGCAAGAGCGTGGCAGTGCCAGACGGCCCAGCCATCCTGAAGGATGGCGCTGCCATTGCCGGCGTGATCACCGTGCCTGAGGGTGCCAACCGTGTGAACTTATCGGTCTACGACAAGAACGGATCGCTCGTGAAGAGCCAAGAGCTCGGCCGCAAGGCGCCCGGTGATGTCACCGTGCGATGGGATGGCACCAATGCCCGTGGCGAAATGATGCCGGACGGCGCCTACCGCGTGGTGGCCACTGTGAATGGCTTTAACGGTGAAGTGACCAAGGTGCCCATTGCCACCCCAGATGTGGTCAAGAGCGTGACCTACAGCACCGAATTCAACGATCTGATTCTCGAGACCCAGAGCGGGGCCACCGTGAATTTCAGTCAAGTCAAACAGATCAACGGCTAACGGCCGCATTCAGATTCCAAGGAGAGCACCACCATGTCGTTCTATACCGCCCTAACCGGATTGAATGCCGCCACCGCCCAGCTCGGTGTGACCAGTAACAACATTGCCAACGTGGGCACCACGGGCTTTAAGCGTTCTCGCGCAGACTTCGGTGACATCTTCGCCACCTCGCCTTTGCAGAAGGCTTCTTCAGTGATTGGTCAGGGTGTGGCCTTGAAGTCGGTGACCCAGGAGTTCTCCCAGGGCAACATTCAGTTCTCGGCGAGTTCGCTCGACATCGCCATTACCGGTGACGGCTTTTTTCCCTTGAAATCTGCCGATGGCCTGCAGGACATCTACACCCGAAACGGCACCTTCCTGCTCGATGACTCCTTTGCGGTGGTGAACTCCGCGGGCCAGGCCCTCATGGCGGCGAGCGTGGACTCCTCTGGAAAGGCGGATTTGGAGAACCTTCGCAAGCTGATCATTCCACGCTCGACCACGGGCGATGCACGCGAGACCACCGAGATTGAGCTCAGCCTGAACGTGCCGGCCGACGGCGAGGTCATTACCGCCGAGTTTGATCCACTGGACCCCTCCACCTACAACCTCACCACGGCTGTGACCGTGTTCGATGCCGGTGGCAACGAGTACCTGGCCACGGTGTACTACGCCAAGACCCAGCGCGCGAGCCCCGATGCGCCCGAAAACAAATGGCAGACCCATGTTTACATTGGCGACACCAAGCTCGATGAGTTTCTCATCCAGGCCTCGGACAACAAGGGTGAGGCCCTGTATGTGAACAAGTATGGCCAGGTGCAGCCCGAGAGCGCCATTCCGCCGCAGGACATTGCACGTGGCATCACCAAGCTCTTTAACTTAGACCGCCTCACGGACAAGGAGCCATCGGAGGCAGCGGAGTACACAGGTGCTGCCATTGACGGAACGATTGTGAGCAAACTGGCCTCTGGAACCTTTGATGTTTACGACGAGGTCATTGCAGAGACGGGTTACACGGCCGCAGACATCGCCGAAGACGGAATCGCTGTAAGCCTCAACATTGACAGCTCCCCAACACCCGTTCGCATCGAATTGGGAGATCTCTTCGACGACACGGCAGAGCCGCTGAGTGGTGTCGAGTTGGCTCGGGTTCTTGAGGGGAAGATCAACAAGGCCTACGGCGACTTGAGAACCTTTGATTTGTCTGATCTGGAAGATAGTACGACCGCAAATCAGCTGAATCTGTTTACGATGAAGGTTACTAACTCAGCAGGCGCTTCGGTCGAAAAAGACATTTCGATTGATGTCACGGGCTACGACAAGAGTGCCTTGACCATCGAGGATCTGCAGACGCTGGTGCAGGCGGAGTTAGATAAGACCAATGCGAACGGCGGGTTCGATGCCAACGCCCCCACCTTCACATATTCCCCGTCCTCCCAGGCGCTTCTGTTTGCGCCGGTGAGCGGCACGACGGTCTCTATTAAATCCTTCGGCACCACAGCCACCAATGAAATCTTCGACCTCACCTCAACGTATGCGGTGGTCGATGATGAGACTGACAGCTACGGCGGACTGGTCATTCCCAATGGCGAATCGATTCGATCCTACGAGGCTCGTTACTCCGACAGTGACCAGCGCACGGGCATTCGTGTTCGATTTGATGCCACCACTGGCACATTCAGCATTTTCTCGGGCACCACGGGCGACGAATCCTCTGTTGAGATTCTTTACCCTCTCGAGGACGGTGAGACCGATGAGGCCACCGGCACACGCCTGACTGCTGCAACCTACGGGGCCGATACAGGCTCCCACAAGGCAGCCTTCGAGGCATTCAAGGCGATCTTCGCCTTTGAGCCTGGCGAGACTGCCGCAGAGGACCTTCCCACCCGGGGTGTTCGATCGTTGCCAGCCTCGGTGCTGGGCACACCCATCGGCCTGAACCTCGACAACCGCTTTACCTTGAGCTCGGAAACCAACCGCTTTACGGTGACTGTGGACAACGTGACGGGCCTCATCGAGCTTCCCATCGGCGAAGAGTTCACCAAAGAGTCGTTCCGCGAGGAGTTGGAGTTCCGAATCAATTCGCTTGAAGATACTCGCGGGCGCTCAGTCAACGGCGTGAAGGTGACCTACGAGACGGTGGGCAACGCCACCCAACTTCGCATCACCACCGGCACCGAGGGGGATGACTCTTTCTTGAAAGTCACCGGCCCCAGCATTTGGGGCCTGCAAGACCTGCCCAGTGGCCGGGGTAGTACCGAGCGCTGGCTGGTGCCCCCGCAGGCCGAGAATGCCAACGGCGTGCCGCTCTACGTGGACCGTGACGGCAACGAAACCACCCAGGCCGGCGACTTCTCGGAAGACGAGACCCGCGAGCTCTGGTCGCCCATCTTTCTGGACAAGGGTGAACTCACCTTCAATACAGCCGGTAACCTGGTGTCCCCACGTGAGTCGATTGCCTTCAAGGCCACCACCATTGGTGACACCGGTGCCACGTTGCAGTTCTCGATCAATTACGACGGCTCCACCCAGTTCTCCTCACCGTTCTCGGTGCTGGCCCAAGACCAGAACGGCCGCCCGGAAGGCGACCTGATCGGTCTGGACATTGGTGACGACGGCCTGGTGTCTGCCAACTACTCCAACGGTTCGCAGAAGAACCTGGCCAAGGTGGTGCTGGCCAACTTCTCAGCGCCCACGGGCTTGCGCCAGATTGGTGATGCCAGTTACTACGCCACCTCCAAGTCGGGTGCCACAACACTCGGTGAAGCCGGCACGGCTGGTTTCGGAACGGTTCGAGCCGGTGCGCGCGAACGGGCCAACGTGGACCTCACCCAGGAGCTGATTGAGCTCATCACTGCACAGCGAAACTTCCAGGCCAACGCCAAGGCGATTGAAACGAACAACACGCTGACGCAGGCCATCATCAACATCCGGAGTTGATTCGGGAGTGAATAGGACTTAAGCCATGGACCGCCTTGCCTACACCGCCTTAAATTCCATCAATGAGCGTCGTACCAGCCGGCACGTGCTGGCCAATGAACTCGCGAATGTCTCGACGACGGGCTTTAAGCGCAGCTACGAGGCGGCCATGCAGGCGGTCAAGACCGAGGGCATGGGATACGACACCCGCATTTCACCTCAGATGGAAAAGATCGACCGGGTCTTCCTGACACCAGGCGCACTCATGGTGACCGGCCAGGCCACCGACATCGCCATTCTGGAGCAGGGCGTGCTGGGTGTTCAGGCGCCCAACGGCGAGGTGGCCTTCACCCGCCGAGGCGACCTCAAGACCAACGTGAACGGCGTGCTCGAAAACGGCCAAGGCCATTTGGTGCTGGATGAGGGCGGTGCGCCCATCACGGTGCCTCCTGGCTTTCTGGTAAACATCACCAAGCAGGGCGGCGTGTTTGTGCGCAACCCCACGGAGCCCGCCCCCCAGGCGGAGGTGCCCGTGGCCCAGCTCATGCTGCGCGATGCCAGCGAAACCGTGCTGGTGCGCCGTGAGGACGGCCTCTTTGAGCCTTTCATCGACGGCGTTCGCCAGCCCGGCGACTTCCCCACCGGCCCCAAGCCCGTGGAGGTGGCACCGGGCGCGCTCGAGGGCAGCAATGTGAATCCCATCAGCGCCATGGTGAAGCTCATTGATGAGAGCCGTTCGTTTGAATCCAGCATCCGGTTCATCAAATCCGCCAAAGAAATCGACGAAAGCGGCTCGCAACTCCTGCGTGCCTAGCGGCAACCTTTTTAGGCCCGCTTTTTGCTTCGTGTAGGGCAACTCTGTAAAGGAAGTCGACATGGACGCCTCACTCTGGATCTCGAAGACGGGACTCGACGCTCAGCAAAAACGCATGAGCGTGATTTCCAACAACCTGGCCAACGTCAACACCACCGGTTTTAAGCGCGACCGGGCGGTCTTTGAAGACCTGCTCTACCAAAACGTGCGCCAGGCTGGCGGCCAGACCGGTGCCGACACCTTGGCACCCACGGGCCTCATGATGGGTACCGGCGCCCGGGTGCTCGCCAACGAGAAAATCCACGCCCAGGGCAACATGATCAACACCGAAAACGCCCTCGACATTGCCGTGGACGGCCCGGGCTTTTTCCAGATCACCCAGGCCGACGGCACGATTGCCTACTCGCGTGATGGGGGCTTCAAGATTTCGGCCACAGGCCAGGTGGTGACCGCCAACGGCGATCTGCTCGACCCTGCCCTGGTGATTCCAGACAACGCCTCCTCCATCACGATCGGCCGAGACGGCATTGTCTCGGTGGAGATCGTCGCTGGGGGTGGACAGGTCCAGCTCGGTCAGATCAACCTGGCCCGCTTCATCAACCCGGCCGGTCTTCAGCCCATGGGCCAGAACCTCTACAAAGAAACCGCAGCCAGTGGCGCGCCCCAGGTCTTGGTGCCTGGCACCGCCGGTGTGGGATTTCTTCGCCAGGGCATGTTGGAAGCCTCCAACGTTAACGTGGTCGAAGAGATGGTCAACATGATCGAGACTCAGCGCGCCTACGAGGTGAACTCCAAGAGCATCTCGGCCACCGACGGCATGCTGCGCTTCCTCAACCAGAACCTCTAACTTGAAAGGCCGTGTGATGCGCCTTGTTGCCTTGTTTTCCACGGTCTGCGCAGCCGCCGTGCTCGCCGGCTGCTCCTCGCCGCCCAAGATGGCGGCCGAGGAGTTCGCACCCGTTGTTCAACTACCGCCCGAGCCTGAGCGGCTCGTGACGGGTTCCATCTACAACGGTGGTCGAAACGACAACTGGTTCGGTCGCAAGAAGGATTACCGCGTCGGCGACATCATCACGGTCATTCTCAACGAGCAGACCCAGGCCAACCGGACCACGAACACCACTGCCACCCGAGAGACCTCGA
Source organism: Bordetella parapertussis (assembly GCA_945862305.1). GTDB lineage: Bacteria > Pseudomonadota > Gammaproteobacteria > Burkholderiales > Burkholderiaceae_A > Hahnella. Next base: position 206,412 of record CAMAXF010000001.1, read on the forward strand.
ATGATGTTGCCGCCGGCCTGGTTCCCAATATTGTGAGCAATCTTCCTGGCTTTGCCCGTGACCGGGCCGGGCGCATCACCAATGGCCTGAAACTTGACGGCTCGGAGATCAGCAGCGAGGCCACGGGCTCTGCAGTTCAGAATGCGACGCTTGAGGGCTCCGTGGCCGTCACCGTGACCCAGGTGCTCTCCAACGGAAACCTGGTGGTGCGTGGCGAGAAGGTGCTTGATCTCTCCGAGGGCAGCGAGACCATTCGCGTGGCGGGCATTGTTCGAAGCGAAGACATCGCGCCCAACGGAACCGTCTTCTCACGTCGCCTCGCCAATGCCCAGATTGCGTACACCGGCACGGGTGACCTGGCCAGCGCCAACAGGGTGCCCTGGGGCACCGGCATTCTCATGAAGCTCTGGCCGTTCTAAATGGAGGCCCGCCCCATGGACCCATACAACCCCCTCCTGCAACCGTCGGTGCAACCCGCTAAGACGGCGCCAGACGTGTCGCTGCTCAGCCGCCTGGTTCAAAAAGCTTGCCAGGCGCTCGGCTGGATTGCTGCCGCGCTCGCACTTGCGGTTCTCTTGGCAGGCCCCGCCCAGGCCGATCGCGTGAAAGACCTCGCATCGGCCGCGAGCATGCGTTCGAACCAATTGCTGGGCTATGGCCTGGTGGTGGGCCTGGAAGGCACGGGTGACGGCGCCGATGTGTCTGTGACCGCAAGCTCCATGAAGGCCATGCTCGGCCGCTTGGGCGTGAACATTGATGGCTCCTTGGGAGACTTCGACACCGCCAGTGGCGGAAAGCTGGATGTGAAAAATGTGGCGGCTGTGATGGTGACGGCCGAACTGCCGGGCTTTGCGAAGCCGGGCCAAAAGATTGATGTGAATGTGTCTGCCATTGGCAAGGCCAAGAGCCTGCGAGGCGGAACGCTCATCCTCACCAGCCTGCGCGGTGTGGATGGCCAGGTCTATGCACTCGCCCAGGGCGCACTCACAGCCACCGGTGTGACCGAGGAGGCCGCGGGCTCCCGGGTGACCCGAGGCGTGCCAACCGCAGCCCGCGTGCCCAGTGGCGCGATTGTGGAGCGTTCGGTGGCCACGCCGTTTGATACCGCCGAGTTGGTGCTACTCAATGTGCACGCCTCGGACTTCACCACCACCACGGCCATCGTGAATGAGATCAACAAGACTTTTGGTGGCGATGTGGCCAAGGCCCTCGACCCCGTCTCGATTGCCATCCGCGCCCCGCAGGACATCAGCCAGCGGGTCTCCTTCATGAGCATGGTGGAGAACCTTCAAGTCACCCCCGGTGAACCACCGGCCAAGGTGGTGGTGAACTCGCGCACCGGCACGGTGGTGATCAGCCGCAATGTGAAGGTCACGGCCGCAGCCGTCTCCCACGGCACCATCTCGGTGACGGTGGCCGCCACCAATGAGGTGAGCCAGCCACCATCTTTTGCTGGCGAGGGTGGTCAGACCCAGGCGGTTCAGAATGCCGATGTTGAAGTGGCCGAGCCACTTCGCCCCATGTTCCTGTTCCAGCCCGGTGTGGACCTTCGTCAGATTGTGGATGCGGTGAACCAGGTGGGTGCAACGCCTTCAGCCCTCATTGCCATTCTCGAAGCGCTCAAGAGCTCGGGCAGCCTGCGTGCTGAATTGGTGGTGATCTAAGGTGAACGTGAACGAGTCCGGTGATGTCCGCAGTGCCTTGGATTTCCAAGGCCTTGGTCAATTGCGTGCCCAGGCGGCCCAGACCAAAGATGCCGCAAGCAACCCGGCGCTTCGCAAGGCGGCCGAGCAGTTTGAGTCCATGTTCCTGCAGATCATGATCAAGACCATGCGGGAGGCCACGGCCTCAAACGAAGAGGGCGACCTCATGGGCTCTTCCACTACAAAGACCTACGAAGCCCTCTTTGACCAAGAAATTGCCCAAGAGATGGCCAAGAAGGGCGGCGTGGGCCTGGCCGACATGCTCGTGAAATCTTTTGAGCGCAATCAGCCGGGCCAAGTGCACGTGGACCCCTCGGCCGACCCCGCCACCGCAGAAGTGTTGGCCGAGCGCATGGTCTTACTGAAGGAATCGGCCCAGAAAGGCCTGCCTTTAGCGCCAAAGTTAAAAGGATTGCCCTTGAATGTGGAACAGGCCACGGGCATGGCGCTGCCCAAGGCCAAGACCAACCTGCCCATCGACCTCAACAAGATGATGGGGGGCCACCGCTAGCGCGGGGACTGAGCCATGACTGATCTCGTCTCCATTGCCGGCTCCGCAGTTGCGGCCTACCAGCGTGCCCTGGGTACGGTGGCCAACAACATCGCCAACGTAGACAGCGCGGGCTACACCCGGCAAGAGGCGGGCCTGATTGAAAACGCGCCGCGCTCCTATGGCACCAGCTACCTGGGCACGGGCGTGAATGTCACGGGCATCAAGCGGCTCTACGATGCCTTCATTGAGAACAGCCTTCGCAATGCCAACACCGAGCTCGGCACCCAAGGCCCGCTGGTGAACTACGCCAACCGCGTGGTGGACATCATGGGCAATGAAGAGGTGGGCCTGCTCTCGGCGTTCGACCAATTTTTTGACTCGGCCCGGCAGCTCGCCACCGATTCCTCCTCCATCATTCTTCGGGCCCAGTTCATCAGCAAGGCCGAGGCTCTGGCCTCTCGCTTCCAGGGGCTTAACACCCAGTTGAACCTGGTGGCCCAAGAGACCGCCGAAGCCTTAAAGAGCGAGACAGATTCTCTCAACAGCCTGAGTGAGCAGTTGGCCCTCGTGAATGCCCAGTTGGGCAAGACCAAGATCATTGAGCGCCAGCCGCCCGCCATCATGGACCAGCGCGACGAGATTCTTCGCCAGATGGCGGCGCTCGCCAAGGTTCAGGTCACCGAGCGCAGCAACGGCCAGGTGGTGGTGTCCATCGGGGCGTCATCCAGCGGCGGTGAGATTGTGAATGGCGACACCTTCCGGCCGGTCACGGCCGTGATGAGCTCCTCGTCGGTGGGCAAGGTGGACCTGGTGATTGATGCTGCCTCGCCTCGGGCCGAGGCTGTGTTTGGATTCTCCGGGGGCAGCATCTCGGGCCTCATGAACTTCCGCAGCCAGTTGCTAGAGCCCAGCTTCACCGGGCTGGACAACCTGGCCCGCAACCTGGCCATTGAGGCCAATGCCATCCACCGCGAGGGCATTGACCTCGAAGGCCGCAACGGCGTCGACCTCTTCCGGATCGACCCCCAGTTCTCGATGGTCTCCAACAGTGGCGACACCGATGTGCGCTACAGCGCCAGCGTGCTGGACTTGGCCACCTACTCAGCCAACACGCTGCGGCTGGATTACCGGGCCAATGCCGGACAGATCAACAACGTGGTGCTCATGGGCCAGTTCAAGGTGGGCGAGCAGATCACGGTCAACTTGAACGGGGCCGAGAAACGGCTGACCATCTCCGGTGCGCTCTCGACGGGCTCGGATGCCGGCACCACCCTGGCCGAAGGGAGTGATATTGAATTAGACGAGGTACAGGCCCAGTTGCGTACCTTCCTGGAGGGTGGCAATGGCTCCTCCGTGGGCGGTGTATTCGGCCTGCAGATCAGCGTGGACGACGGCACGGGCACCGACCTGCTGATCACCAGCGATGTGTTGGGCGCATTCAACCTTCAGGTGAGTACCAGCAGCGACGGCGGCCGCATTGATGAGCTCATCAGCCGTGGCCAGTGGACACTCACCGACACCGTGTCGGGAGAGAGCACCACGGGCACCAAGAGCGTGGCCTTGAATGGCATTCAGCTCGACCTCTCTGGCGAGGCCAAAGACGGCGAGATTCTGTTCCTGAACATTGCAAACTCACCCTCGGCTGGCCTGCGCGTGGCCGTGGATGACCCCAACCGCGTGGCCGCTGCTGCCCGGTTCCGGGTGATTGAAAACCAGTTCAACCCGAGCAAGGTGAGCGCCAGTCTGTTCGAGACGCCCGAAGACTTCAGTGCCGACCGCGGCCTGTGGCTCGACAGCGTGGTGGGCGACGCCCCCGACTTCGACCGGCTGGACAACAACATTCTGGCCTCTGAGGCTGTGCGGTTCAGTGGCCCCAAGGCCACACCGATTGCCATCGTGCCCGCAGGCTACAAAGACACCACGCTGTTTTTGGGTGAGATTGGAACCCAGCCACTCAACCTGCAGGTGATGACCCGTGATGGGCGCCATTTGCTGGGGCAGTTCCTCGAGCCGGCCGCTGAGCGTATTGTTCAGGAGCAGGAGCGATTGGGGGTGGACTCGCTCAGTGACGAACAGATGGCCGTGCTGTACGACGAGGCCGGAGAGAGTTTCTTGTTGCAAGCCAAGCTTGCCGATGTCTCCTTTTCTGGCGGTTCGACCTACTCTCATCAGTACTTGAATGCAGTTGGCGACGAGTCTTACCGTGGGATGGATATCTTCTACGGAGTGAGGGCTGATGCGAAGGAGATCCCGCAGCTCACGCTGGACCACGTATACGGGTCTATTGAACAAATCAAAGCCTCGGTCACGAGTGCTGCTGTTGGAGAGATTCGAGCCACGTTTGGGGACGTGATCTTCTCCGAGGGGGACTTAACCCTCAACGGCGTCTCACTTGGGAAACTCACCCTTGAGAATGATGGCAACGGCGACCCGATTCTTCAGCTGACTCGAACAAATAGCGAGGGTGTTGAGGTCACGGTCAACTTAAGTGATTTATCTGATGACTTTCTGTCGCCTGAACTGGATGGAACTGAGTTCATCCTCAATGCGACACACATCAAGGCTTACCTGGATGCGCACAACTACAACCAGATCAGTGATGAGCCGTCAGCATATGGGGACGGGGGTGATCTTGCTGAGTTTGCTCGAACGTTTGGAACGACTGTCACCGTGACGGAATATGTCGATGACTTGGGGGAGATACAGCAGTCTCTTACTTTAACTAGAGAGTATGAGAACGTCGGCGAGCAACAGAGGTTAGATTTCACAAATGCAGTAGATGTGGATGGGCAAATCACAATTGACGGCGTGACCGTCAACCTCGTCGAGGGAGAGACCGCCATTCAAGTGGCAGCGAAGGTTGCTGCTGCACTTCAGGAATCTTCCGCTTATGGCCGCCAGTCAGGTCGAACCGTCTCCCTCAGCGAGAATCGGGTCACTGTAACGTTTGGGGTGGCTGAGGGAGATGTCGATGAAAATCTCTTGGCCGCAACATTGACCTCGAGTGAGCCGACGGTCACGGTCAATACCATTCGTGAGGCGTTCGTAGACCTTCCCGACGATTTTGAGGCACGAGACACCCAAATTCGGCTGGGTCTAGGGCAGTCTGGGAGCTCGGTAACTCTTGCGCAGTTGGGCTTCAGGACAGGCGCCTATCTCGTGGGTGAGGTTAAGGAAGAGCTTCTGGTCTTCGCCCAGGGTGAAACGAGCACCAACTTCACCTTGGGTGCAACCTTCACCGAGGGGGGGCGAGATCCTGTAGAGACCCTCAGATCAGAGCCATTTGAGGTCCAGTTCACGAGCGGGAGCACTTTTATTATTCGTGACGTACTCACGAATACCGTGGTGGCCGAGCGGCTCTTCGACCCTGCCGTGGGCGTGGTCTACCGCGGGGTGACGCTTGCGCTTAATGCGGAGCCCGTGGCGGGCGACCGCTTCCTGGTGGATGGCAACCAAGACGGCATTGGCAACAACGGCACCGCCCTGCGGCTGGCTGATCTTCAGAACCAGCGGGTGGTCGGGGGCAGCTACACCCTCTCGGAGGCCTACGGAAACCTGGTGGGCGACACCGGCAATGTGGCCTTTCAGGCCGGCATTGCCAAGAAGGCGCTCGAGGTCGTGAAAGACCAGGCCGTGCAGGCCAGGGACAAGGTCTCTGGCGTGAGCCTGGACCAAGAAGCCGCGGACCTCATTCGCTTTCAGCAGGCTTACCAGGCCTCGGCCAAGGTCATGCAGACCGCCAGCACCCTGTTTGATGCCATTTTGGGCATTCGTTGATTGGGCTAAACCATGAAGATCTCCACCACCTACCTCTATGACCGGGCCGTGAGCCAAATGACAACCAGCCAGTCCAACTTGGCGAAGTCGCAGGCGCAACTCTCCAGCGGAAAGAATGTCCTTCAGCCCAGTGATGCACCGGAGGAGGCCGTGAGTATTCAACGCCTGAAGAGTGTGATTGCTCGACAGGAGAGCTTCGAACAAGCCATTCAGACCACCGAGAACCGACTGAGGACGGAGGAAACAGCGCTTGACGGCGTGAGCAACATACTGACCCGACTCAAGGAGCTTGCCATCCAGGCCTCCAATGACACCTATGGCCCGAAGGACCGCGAGATCATTGCGATAGAGATGCAGGGCCTTCAGGAAGACCTGCTCTCTTTTGCCAATACACGAGATGCCAACGGCGCCTACTTGTTTAGCGGCTCGCGCGTGTTCACGCCACCCTTTGAGCGTCAGCCTAATGGTGAGGTGATCTATCAAGGTGATGAGACGGTTAATCTGGTTGAGGTGGGCGACCAGCGTCAATTGCGCGCCAATCGAACTGGAACCCAGGTTTTCGATCGCGTCGTCCGCATCAATGAGGACGGCAGCGCCTCCGGTGTGAGCTTTTTTCAGGGTGTACAGGATCTTGTAGATGCAGTGAGAACCTCCGATCGTCAGTTGATGAACCGAGGTATCGCGGAATTGAGCGATTTGTCGGATGGCGTGTCGCTATCCATTGCTCGAGTGGGCTCGGACATGAATGTGGTGACAGGCCAGCGCGCGGTACTCGAGGAAACAAGGCTTCAACTGCAGCTGGTACTGAGTGAAGCGGAAGACCTGGATTACACCGAGGCCGTGACCAAGATGCAGAAGCAAATGTTGGCATTGGAGGCCAGTCAAGCGAGTTTTGCCCAAATTTCCCGCTTAAGTTTGTTTGAATACATCCGATAACCACTAAGTTATGGCCATTGACACCAATCTCGTCACGGCCCTGGGTGCAGGCTCGGGGGTGGACACAAAATCCTTGGCCAAGAGCCTTGTAGACGTGGAAAGGCAGCCAAGAGCCGATGCCATACAGGCAAAGATTGACCGCACAGAAGCCAAGATCTCTGGCTATTCTGCAGCCATGGCCGTTCTGAATGTGTTTAAGACGGCTTTTGAAGGCTTTTCCACTGCGAGTGCCTTCAATAGCCTGTCCGTTTCTAACAGCCAGGCCAGTGCACTCTCTGTGACAACCTCCTCGTCGGCGAGCACGGGTAGACATCAAGTGGAGGTGACAAGTCTGGCGAGGGCCCAAGTCAGTGAGTTCACTTGGATCGACACCGATCTTGAGACACGATACGGCTTTGATGCCATTGACGACCCAATCAACGGCGGGGTTGGTTTTGACATGACGCTGACCGTGGGGGTGAGCCCGAATACCACCGTAGAGACGATCACCATCGCGGCTGATCAGACAAGTCCAGAGGGTATCGTTGAAGCCATTAATACTGCGAATAAGGGCATTACGGCAAGAATTGTTGATACCGGAGCCGACAGTGATCGTTATAAGGTCGTCATCACGGGGGATCTTGGCTACGACAACCAATTTACTTTGGCCGACTCCACCGCCAAACTGTCTGCTGCCGTCATAACCGGTCAGGCGGCGTCCGACGCTATAGTCGTGGTTGACGGCGTCACCTTCACTCGCACATCAAATGTGTTGGACGACGTTATCACTGGGGCAGTGCTGAAGTTATCGGCCACCAACGCCGGAAGCCCAGCGACGCTTGAGTTCAGCCGCGACACGTCCGCACTTAAGGAGAAGGCCAAGACCTTGGTGGCTGCATACAACGACACAGTCTCAGATTTCAAGATCCTGTCGGGACCGAAGTCGGACGATCCAGAGGACATCTTCAGCGGTTCACTGCAAAACGACTCAACCGTGCGTCTTTTGTCCTCTAAGGTTCGAGAAATGGTCACGTTTACGGCAGAAACCGGTGGAGACAACGTGTCCAGCCTCATGGACCTTGGCTTCTCCTTCGATCGCTCTGGGGTGCTGAGTCTTGATGAGGGGGAATTTGACGAGAAGGTTAGCACACACTTCGATGAAGTGGTCGACGCGCTCTCTGGAATCGACACGGTCGATGATGAAGTGGTTCGAGGTGTAGCTGCCACGGCCGTTCTCAGCCTGAGCAGCCTCATGAGTAGTACGGGAGTGATTGTGTCCCAGAGCAAGGGAGCGGAAACCACCGTAAAACGGTACCAGGCGGATCTCGAAAAACTGGAGGAGCGTATGGAGAGCCTGCTTAGCCGCTATCAGAAGCAGTTCGCTGTGATGGAAAGCCTTGTTGGCAATATCACCAGCATGCGAGAGAGCCTGAAGGGTCAGTTCGAGAGCCTGGCTGCGATGTATAACAACAAATAAAACTTAAAAAACCTCTAAAGTTCTAAAAACACCAGCCGATCCTTCATACGAATGCGGAAAAAAGGAGTAGCACCCGACGGGGCTCGCTCCTGCATTTCGTAGGAGAGGATTTGCCATGACACCGATTCAGTCGAGTTCCGCCCCTGCTATGCAGCCTGTCGCGCTGCAGGCCCCGGCGCGCGGTCCCGAGGCTGAGCCGTTGGCTACCGTTGAAGCGGGAAGCCCGACTGTAAAGGTAAAGGCTCAGCAGGCCGCCGTCAAAGAGACTGAGCCGCTCATTGACCCACAAAAGATGAGGCAGGCGCTTGAGGAGGCGATCGAACGCCTGAATGATCAGGTCGCCCAAAACGCTAGGGAACTAGGCTTCTCTATCGATGAGGCGACAGACCGCCTGGTGATCAAGGTAACGAATAAAGAAACGGGTGAACTGGTGCGCCAAATCCCAGCAGAGGCCGTGCTGAAGATCGCGGACTCTCTGAGCGACCTTCGGGGCCTACTTTTCGATGGCGAAATCTAATAAAGCATCTCAAGTTCGAGGAATAGCGCTCGATTCCCAAGACATCAGAACTGACATGTTGTCGTTCTGAGGACTTTTGAAACCTTTCTAAGGAGAAAGACATGTCAGTGATCAATACCAACGTGAAGGCCCTGATTGCTCAGGACTCGATCGTGAAAAACAACCGCACCCTCTCCACAGCCATGGAGCGCCTGTCGACTGGCAGCCGCATCAACTCGGCGAAGGACGACGCGGCCGGATTGGCCATCAGCACCCGTATGGATTCCCAGATTCGTGGCCTGAGCATGGCAGTTCGCAATGCCAACGACGGAATCTCCCTCATGCAGACTGCTGAAGGCGCCATGGACGAGGTGACCTCCATTCTGCAGCGCATGCGCGAACTTGCAGTGCAGGCTGTGAACGGCACCAACAACGACTCCGATCGCGTTGCCTTGAACGATGAAGTCGCTCAGTTGAAGACCGAGATCGACCGTATTGCTTCTACAACGGAGTTCAACAGCCAGAAGATTCTTGATGGCAGCTTCAAAGACAAGAAGCTTCAGATCGGTGACAAGGCCTACCAAACGCTCGAGGTTGAAATTGACTCCGTGGCCACGAAGGATCTGGGTATGGCATCGGGATCTTTTGGCAGCGACACCCTGGTTGGCGCCAGGATGGGCACCCTGGCAGATTTCTCTGAGGGTGACATTGTGATAAATGGCCAGGAATTGGCCGCATTTGACGTATCGGCTGATGGCCTCGAGGGATTGATTCGAAACATCAATCAGAGCGTAGATAATGTCGAGGCATCCGCGTTCAATACAGTGGTCGCAAAAAACATTGGTACAGGGATCATTACTGACGGTAAGTTTAAAATTGAGGTCATGCCATTGGGCGGTACGGCTCAGTCTTCTACAACTTACACCATTAGTGCCTCCAATAGCCTTGAAGAGCTGGTTGCCAATATCAATAACGAAGCTGGTGCTCAGGTTCAAGCGTCTATCAATGAAGATGGCAAACTGGTGCTGAGCAACACGACTGGTGCAACGATCCGAGTGACCGATGCGACCACTGGTGCAACTGCGAACGGTTACGAGGGTGGTTCGGGCTTCAAGGTAACTGCCGCAACCACTGGCACATCATTCGCTGGTTTCGTTAAGCTCGATTCGAAGGATGGTTCACCGATTCGCATCGAAAGGGGAAATCTTTCAGACGCATCCCCGGGAACGCTGACTGATCTCTTGAATCTTGGATTTAGAGAAGTAACCTCTGAGACCTCCAGGGCTCTGGACGCCTACACGGTTACTGGAGATGCTCTTACTGCAACCGGTGTAACCACGGCCTGGGGGCAGACGGACCTAAAGATCAACGGCGTGGCGATCTACGATGAAGATCTCGACACTGATTCCTTCCAGGGAAAGTTGGATGCAATCAACAATTTTTCTGACGAGACGGGTGTGATTGCTTATGCCTACCTTGATACGACCCTGGCATTTACTGCCGGTAATTTGTCTGGTCTGAGTGCTGGAAGTATGTTGACCTTCAATGGCACAAACGTGTTCACCAGCGGTGGCACATCTGTGACAGTCGCGGATATGGCAACCGCAATCAACACCAAAACCGGCGTCACCGGGATTTCTGCCAAAGCCGATGGCAATAATCTTCGCCTAACCGGCTCTAACGTTACTTCGTTGAGAATTGATGTCGCTACCAGCGCAGGCACGGCAGGAAGCTTGATGGGTCTGACTGATGACACCATGAAATATGCGTCGATTCGTCTCGATTCGGTTAACAACTCTCCAATCTCCATTGAGCTAGGGGATGAGGCTGTAGTGACTGAACATGGGTTCCTAGAAGCCAACGTCGGAGCGGCTGACTTCATGGTTAACAGTGCACAACTGGGTGTGGCGAGTGGAGGCAGCCTGCAAGGCCTGAATGTAAGCTCACAGTCCGCTGCGACACAAGCGATCTCAGTTATTGATAATGCGATCGAGTCGGTCAGCGCGAGCCGGAGTAAGCTCGGTGCCATGCAAAATCGCCTAAACAACACTGTGAATAATCTGACCAATGTCGTGACCAATACGTCAGCCTCACGTAGCCGAATTCAAGATACAGACTACGCGCAGGAAACGACGAAGCTGGCCAAGGCTCAGATCATTCAGCAAGCAGCAACGGCCATGCTTGCCCAGGCCAACCAGCAGCCTCAGTCGGTCTTGTCACTGCTTCAGTAATGTCTGACATGGTGGTCCGGAGCGGTGAACCTAAGGGTTCACCGCTTTTTTTTTTACCCGGCGCGCGTTGAGTCTGGAGCGTTACAGTCGGTGTGACAACCTACGTGAGACTCAGAGGAGCTCCTTCGTAAGAGTCTCGAGGATCCAATCCACCCTAGAAGATAAAGGCGCATCCTCGGACACTCGCAGAAAGCGGCATCCAGAGTAGAAGGGATAGTTCTCGGTACCGAGGTTGTAGTATCCACCCGCGCCGAACATGAGCATTCTTTGGCCGATTCCGCCAGTCATCTCTGCAACTGCGGTGGGGGCTGTTACTACGTAGTCAAGTGCCTTGGTGAGAGCGGCTACTCCATCGAGGTCATTCTTCAAGTCCAAGTCTGACCAGCGAATGATCTCGATATCGAGGGCCTGCTCTACTTCCAAAAGCTCGCGCTCACAGTCGCCGTACTGAAGATTCACGAATTGGAAACTTTGGCTTCTTAGAATTGGAGACCAGTCCGAGAGGCTGCTGTAGTTGAGATTCCTACTTGCAGACAAGTTACCGCTCCGCCAGCTGATTCCAACCAACGGTTTGTTCTTACCACTTAGCCTTCTCCTAAATTCAGCGACTCGGCTGGGACAAGGGAGCAGGTGAGGACCTCTTCTGCAGAAGTCCTGTATCGAATTCCTAAATATTGGCATGAGTGATGCCATGGGAATCTGGGCAGTGAAGTCCTCTGTTGGACTTCTCATCGTCCTGGGGTCATAGGTCTGAGTACGAACCTCGCAGTTTGGGAATGACCTCTTAAATAGCGGCAGGAGTCTGTCAGTGCACTCGACGATAGTTTTCTCCGTGCGCTCGGCAGCTTCACTTATGGCGCAAGAGTAGCGTAATTCGTCACCAATTCCTTGTTCCCGCCAGATAAGTAACGTAGAGCCGGGACCCGATTTCCCGTCCCATCTTGGCTTTGAAAATTGTCGATTCGGTGTGCGCGCCATCTTTGTTTTTGGTGCAAACCCATGCTCATAACATTGCCACCCCTCAGATACTCTACCGACAGATAAAAGCGGGAAGCTCATTTTAAACAGCAAATCGCTGCGCTGCTGATCTGAGTGCGGCATGACTTCTAGGCACTTTTCGTACTTCTCCACGGCCTCGGGATAGTTTCCCCTTTGGTTCTCCAGTGTGCCTAAATTCGATAAAGCAGCTAGATGGTTCGGTGAGAGCTTGAGGGCGGTTTCCAAGCAGTAACCTGCCTCTGTGATTCGATTTACCGCGAGGAGGGCGGCGCCGAGATTGCAGTGCGCATTCGGATCGGTGGGCCGCAACTCCAAGGCCTTCATTGAGTATGAAAGCGCTTCGACATCCTTCAGGTCGGCTGCTGCAGCATGAGCGAGGTCTTGCCAAGTGTCATAGTCAAGGGGATCTATGTTCAGCGCTCTTTTAAGAAACTTAATACTGATGTCAAAGTTATTTGACTTGTAATAAGCTCGCGCACAGAGCTTCAGTAGCTTGACGTCTTTAGGATGGCTCAAATAGAGGGCGTGGAGGGTTCTTTGTCCAGCTTCGTTCTGACCAAGTGCAAGTTGGGTAACGCCCAAATTGATGGCGACTAAGTAGTGCTTGGGTTGAAGCTTATGCAGTGCCAGCAAAATATCAAGGGCTTGTAGATGCCGCTCCTTGTCCATCAAGGCGAGGGCTCTCTCTAGCTCGGAGTCGAGCCGGTTCTTTGGTGGGGGTCTAGTCTTCATTTTTCCTCGTAACTGCTTGTTCCGGTGCACTGCCAAGAATTTGGCGGGTCGAGACGGAACGCAAATTTGGACTACAAGTGGAAAGTGAGCACGTCGAACTTACCTTTATCCGGTCGGGGTAGCCACTTTCCTCGGTTGACTGAGAACCTCTTCATAAGCCTCGGCGAATTACTCCGCTAGAAACTCCGCCAATTTCCAATCCCACTCGGTATCGATGTCCAGGCACTCACGAGGTTCGCTGAGAATTAGGGGCAGTGTGTCTCCCGCTATGAAACTGTAGTTTGTTCTCAGGTAGGTGGGGCCGGCAATGTAGATCGCCCCATTGATTACATAGGCAGGCGGTAGATCTTGAGAGCGCGGGGGCTTGTGTTGTGATCCGAAGAACGATCTGACAGCTTTCCCATCGGTTTTGTAGCACCACATGGGGTGTGACTCAGCAGGGGAGAATGAAACGACAGATTGTTCCGGGTGATCGCGAAACAAGTCGATTGCTTTTTGAATACTATCGGCGGTGCGGAACGGCGACGTAGGCTGAAGCAGCACCAATCCGTCTACTGGACCTCTCTCTCTCTCGTACCAGCTGAGCGCATGTATGCACACGTCAATTGAGTTGACTGTGTTTGTAGAGAGGTCGGCAGGCCGCAGCCAGGGGACGAATGCGCCAGCCTGGGTAGCGACTTTCGCAATAGCCGGACTGTCTGTGGAAACTAGGATGTCACTGAATTCTTTGATTCTGAGCGCTTGGTCGATGGTCCACGTGATCAGTGGCTTGCCGCCCAATTCAAGAATGTTTTTGTTCGGGATACGTTTGGAGCCCGCCCGCGCAGGTATCAACGCGACCAGTTTCACGAGCGGTGGCCCCCATTCTGAGCGCTCTCGTAATCACTTGGGCGTCCTATGTCCAGCCACGGTTCGTGCATCGCGTATGCAACTGTACGCTGCCCCTCAACCTTTAGGCGTTCGAACAGAGTTGGCATGTCGCAGCGCTCGTTGGGCGAGAGGAAATTAAGTGATTCGGGACTCATCACATAAACACCCGCGTTGATGTGGCTGCGCGCGACTGGTTTCTCTTCAAAGGCAACGATTTCTACCCCTTCAGTTTGTACAACGCCAAAGGGATGTTGCCACTCGTGGATTCTAAGCGCCATAGTGGCAGTACCTTGTTGCTGAATGTGAAAGTCCAACATTTCAGCATAGTTGATGTCTGTCAGCACGTCACCGTTTGTGACCAAAAAAGGTGCGTCTGGGCGAGGATCTAATAGACTAAGGGCACCTGCTGTACCTAGCGGAGTTTGCTCTCGGATGTAGTCGATGCGTGCACCCATGGTCGTCCCGTCACCGAAGTAGTCCTCGATGATTTGGCCAAGGTATTGAGTCGTAAGAACAAAGTGTCGAAAGCCGCTGGCCATTGCTTTATTAATAATATGTTCGAGCATGGGTTTTCCGTTTACAGGCAACATTGGCTTTGGGCAACTCTCAGTGTGAGGGCGAAGTCGAGTCCCTTTTCCGCCTGCCATGATCACCATAATATTTGGGCGAAGCTGGGGTGTGCTGATCTGCTCCCATAGGTGCAGACCAACCACGCGTCTCCGCTCGTCCAACACCGGAATTTGTTGCACTTTGTTGGCAAGCATTAACTGAGTGATCGTTTTGGGCGGCATATCTGGCGGAACCACAAGGGGATCTCGATGAATAATCGATGTGATTGGGCTCCCCATGTCGAGCCCCCTCAGAAGACCGCGTCGGACGTCACCGTCTGAAATGGTCCCCTCTAATTCCCCGGCGGCATTTATCACCAGTGCAATTTTTATGGCGACTTCATCTAGGTTCTTGATTATTTCCTTAATTGTTGCAGTATGCGGGATTAAAGAGCGATGCCAAATTTCAGGTTCGGGTTTCATCACGTGGTCCCTATCGGTTCTCGGAAAAATCGTAGAACTTCTTTTTGAGAAGAGATTTCAGAGGGTGTTGAGTCAGAATTCTTGTAATGGACTCGCTGGCGCCGCCCGATCCGTAGGGGTTGGATACCCGAACGAGTTTTGACTGGAAATCATCGCTGTATAAGGTTTGTAGTGCGTGCATGATCTCCACGTACGTTGGTTCGCAGTGAATAACGCTGGATGCACGCAGGCGGCCGCATTGTCGATCTCCGATATCGATGGTTCCGATTCCCATGCTTGGGGCCTCTGTCAGCCCGCTTGAGGAGTTACCGACCACCCCGTCGACGCATTGCATGCAAGACAGGTAGCGCAACTGGCCAAGCGACGCAAAGGCACGTGCGCTCGGGCGTCCTGCCACGAAAGCCTCGACCATACTCCTCAGTTCGCGTCCACCGGTGTCGGCATTCGGCATTGTGAAGATCAAATGTGTGTCGTGTTGCTCGTCCAACGCTTTTAGCAACTCGCCCATCTGACTGGCGGTGCTCTGACTTTCTAGTGTCACTGGATGAAACGTAACCAGCAGGTTACGTGGACCGAAGCGAAAATCGAGGGAGGCTTCCAGTTCCTCACGTGTCATCAGAGTGGTACGCTTTATTGCATCGATGCCTAGGCCCCCCACAAGGAATACCCGCTCTGGCTGTTCGCCAAGCTGAATAACGCGCTTGCGGTAGTCTTGCGTCGCCACAAAATGCAGGTGCGACATCTTGGTGATCGAATGACGAATCGCTTCGTCGAACGCTCCCTCAGTCGTTTCGCCCCCGTGAACATGCGCGATCGGAATGCCGGCGATCATGGCGGCAGCAGCAGCGGCAAAGATCTCGAAGCGGTCGCCGAGGACCACGATGAGGTCGGGCACGAGGCGAGCGTAGACATCCGCATAACCTATAAGTCCCAACCCCATTGACTTGGTTAAAGCGCTGGCAGTGTCAGCACTCACCAGCATTTCCACCTTGGCGTCAATGTTGAATCCCGCCTGTTCAATCTCGCGGTAAGTTAGGCCGAATTCTGGCGAAAGGTGCATGCCGGTAGCGATTACCTGAAGCGTCAGCGTTTCGGACGTCTCGATCTCATGCATCAGCCAGCGCAGCAGGCCAAAGTCGGCACGCGTGCCAGTGATTAGGCAAATCTTTCGTGTCATAGCTCGATCAACTCGTCGACACTGAAGTCGCGCGGCGCGGTGCGCCCGATAACCTCGTCCCAGCGCATCGGCGAAATACCGGTGCCGGGTCGCTTGGCGCCCATGTTGTCGGTGCTGAAAGCTTCACCCGCTCGTATTTCACGGATGGCCACCAGTGACTTGCGGGCAATGGGCTTGTTCTTGAGTTCATTTACGCTGGGGCGCTTGACGCCATCACCCAGCGCGGCCTCGATGTTGCGGATCGCATCGACCATCGCCTTGAGCTCCTGAGGCTCTAGGCTCGCTTGGTGATCCGGGCCTGCCAGCGTCCGATCTAGTGTGAAGTGTTTTTCTATCACCCTCGCGCCCAGTGCCACCGCCGCGACCGGGACCTCGATGCCAGGCGTGTGGTCGGAGTAGCCCACCTCAACGCCGAGTGCTGCCCTTATGCTGAGCATTGCCCGTAGGTTGACGTCGGCCATCGGGGCAGGGTACTCGGTGGTGCAGTGCAACACAGTAATGAGATGGCGCGGCGTTCCCGCCTGTTCAATCACCGCCAGCGCAGCCTCGATCTCGCCTAGCGTAGCCATGCCCGTCGACAGCATCACTGGCATGCCCAGTCGGGTCATATGGCGCAGCAGAGGGAGGTTAGTCAACTCGCCTGATGGTATCTTGACTTGATCGAGACCCATCTCAACCAACATGTCGAAGCTGTCGGCGTCAAAGGCCGTTGATAGAAAGCCGACGCTGTGGCGGTGACATTCCTCAATCAGCTCTTCATGGTTTGCTCTGGAGAGTTCCAACTTACGGATCATGGCGTATTGGCTCTCTGAAGCATCGGTGTTAGTCATCTGATACGAGGCTTTTCTCGCGTCCTTCGTTACTAGATCTTCAGCCCTGAAGGTCTGGAATTTGACGATGTCAGCGCCAGCGAGGCTGGCGGCGGCGATGAGTTGCTTTGCCAGTTCAACGTCGCCATTGTGGTTCACGCCGGCTTCCGCAATGATTAGAACTTTCATTTGATCCTTTCGGCCGGTACGCCAGCGTAAATCGCGTTGGACTCGCAGGAGCGAATTACCACAGCACCGCTGCCGATGATGGTGTTGCTCCCGATCTGTAACCTGCTGTCGCGCGTGCCCTGATTGATCACTGCACCGGCACCGATCCAGCAGTGGCTCCCGATATCTACGTTCCCGGAGATCGTGCTTCCTGGGGCAAGATGGGCGAAATCTCCGATGGTTACATCATGGGCAACGATTGCGTTCTGGTTGAAGATGCTGAAGTCTCCTACGTGGATACCGTTAGTGAACCGGACGCCAGCGCAGACGATAAGGCCCCTCCGGTCTTCGATGGACTGTCGTTGCCGGTATCCGAATGTTGCACTCGAGTGGATCAGATTACAGAAGGTAACCCGACCACCGTAGCGCTCTGCAATTCCTTGTCTTACCTTACTTTCACCGATACCGATAACAAAAGGAAGGTCTCGATAGCGCAGAACATCGGCTTCGACAATGGCTTCCCCTGTGAGCAACCGACCGTCTAGCTCAGACTTATCCAGTGCGACGAAGATTGGCGTTAAGCCGAGATCGTAGGCAACGTCGCCGGCCTCGCGCGCCATTCCGGAGGTGCCAAAAATGCCGATTTGCTTCATGGCGGCTCCGGCAAAACGCTGCTGGGAAGATTCACCACTCGGGACGCCAACCATTTGGATTGGGTCAGTGCACCTTGTCGGCAGTGGGCGTAGCTTGGAAGGTGGGTCATAAGTGCCCAGATGGGGCGTGTCATCACGCCCGCCTCGTTGGTTGACTGCACCAGGGCATCACGCTCTTCACGGCTATCGCAGACCACTGCGTTGAGCCAATAGTTTGACCGACAGCCCACAGGCTCGGTGATGAACTGTAGGTCGGAGCCGTCGAAGTAGGCAGCGTATCTCGAGGCTAGCTCACGCTTATTCGCGACGAAAGCCTCAAGTTGTTCTAACTGAGCGCATCCCAGTGCGGCATTCAAGTTGGGTAGTCTGTAGTTGTACCCAACTTCATCGTGCTCGTACTCGTAGGGATGGGGACGCTTGGCGGTGGTAGTGAGGTGCTTGGCGCGGGCCCCTAGTATTTCGTCGGTGAGGATCATGCCGCCGCCCCCAGTTGTGATGATCTTGTTGCCGTTGAAGCTTAGCGCCCCAAGTCGCCCAAAGGTGCCGGTGTGGCTCCCCTTATAAAGGCTTCCGAGAGATTCGGCAGCGTCTTCAACCAACGCCAAGCGCCAACGGTCACAGACCTCGACGAGACCGTTCAGATCAGCGGGATGGCCGAAAGTGTGCATGGGCAAACATGCCCGGATTACCCTCGCGTCGGCCCGGGTACGGCAGACGCCATCATCGTCCAAGAAGGCCTCGTCATCAAGCCAGCTGCTGAGCGCGCTTGGCGAAAGGCCAAGCGTATGCCTATCCACATCAAGAAAAACCGGCTCAGCCCCACAATAAGAGACCGCATTACATGTTGCGATAAAGGTCAGCGGCTGCGTAACGACCAGATCGCCTTGCCCCACTCCAGCTAGCCTCAGAGCAATGTGCAGAGCCGCGGTACCGTTTACAGTGCCTATGGCCCGTGCGCTACCGGTGTAGTCGGCGATGTCTCGCTCAAAACGGTCGACATAAGCTCCCACGCTAGAGACAAAGGTTGAATCAATGGTTTCAACGACATACTTTCGTTCGTTTCCCGAAAAAACCGGGGCATGAAGTGGAATGAGGTCCTTGCTTCGGTATTGTTCACGAACAAAATTAATTAGCTTGTTAAACATAGCTTAAACGTTGTAGAGATCAGGCTTATACCTGGCTAGATTCTCGGGGCGGGTGAACCAGGCAATGGTCTCTCTCAAGCCAGTGCGAATATCGTATGCGGGCTTAAACCCGGTCAGTGACTGAATCTTCTTGTTGTCACACCATAAGCGGAACACCTCAGACTTGCCTGGTCGAAGGCGATTGTGATCGGTAATAAACTCGACATCGCTATTCATGATTTCGCGAATTAGGTCTAATGTGTCGCCGATCGAGATCTCAAAGTTCGAACCAATATTAACTATTTCACCGACGGCTTTATCGCAACGGGCGAGTTCCAGGAAACCGCGGCAAGTATCGGCTACATAACTAAAATCGCGCGTTGGAGTCGGATCACCGAGCTGAAGTTGCTTTTTACCAGAAGCAATTTGGCTGATGATCGTCGGGATCACCGCACGAGCGGATTGCCGCGGACCGAAGGTATTGAATGGTCTCGCGATCGTTAAGGGCAGGTCGAACGCACTAAAAAAACTCATTGCGAGCGCATCTGCCCCAATTTTGGACGCGCTGTAAGGTGACTGTGGCTGCAGCGGGTGCTTCTCATCGATCGGAACGTACTGCGCGGTTCCGTATACCTCGCTCGTCGATGTGTGAATTACACGCTTTACGCCATTTTCAAGGGCAGCCTGGCAGATGTTAAGGGTACCTTTAATATTGGTGTCGATATAGCTGTCGGGTGCTGCGTAGGAAAAGGGAATGGCGATCAGCGCTGCTAAGTGATAAACGACGTCTACATCTTTTGTGATGCGTTTGCAGTAATGTGGGTCTCTGACGTCGCCGCTCAGAATCTCCAGTTGACTGTTGGGCTCTATCTCCTCCAGCCACCCCCAGTAATTGAAAGAGTTGTACTGGGCCAAGGCGCGCACTCCGTAGCCCCTACTCAAAAGTAGCTCCGTTAGGTGAGAGCCTATAAAGCCGTCTGCGCCGGTTACCAGTGCAATCTCTCTTTTGTTCAAGCGACCTCTCCTGAGTGTTTGTCCAAGGAAAATTTCCTCTGAATTGCTTGCGCTTCGGACTCCAGGGCCCACTTCCTCGCAAGGCGATGTCTGATTGTGCAGTTTAAGCACGTATCGTGCCTTTGATGTCGCGACCACGAAGGATGTTGGCATGGCCATTGCTTATGGTGTTGCATCCAACCCCAAAGGGAGAGCAACACCATGAACACAAGCCTTTATCAAGAAATCATCGCAGCTCACCTTCCCGTGGTCACCACGGAAGACCCGGGTCAGTGCGTCTCTAAGTATTCACCGGAGGAAATTCGGGAAACCATCTCCAAGCTGGTTACCGAAGAGAGGCTCGACCTCGCCAATGCCCTGGGCCAGGCGGGCCTGGCGCTCTATCCCCAAAGTGAAGATATTCTCGCTGTGACTGGCCTGCTGGCAATGCTGCGCGAGGATTGGGAAGAGGCTGGATCCCTGCTGAATGATCTCCTGGTGCTGCAAGGCGAGACGGCTCCTGTCACCACACACCTGATGTTCATTCGTTCCTTGCGATGTGCCCTGGAGCCAGCTGCGGCCCTGAGCGCCGTGATGTTGGCCCATGAGCAGTACCCCAATCACCCTGAGCTCGAGCGTGAGTTTGAGGCCATTTCTGCCCAGTTGGGCATCACTACAGTATGAGTGGCAAGGCGTTGCCGGTTAGTCGACAGGTGTTGCCGGTAGCGGCAACCGAGAAAATAAACATCATTAAATCAATAATTTATGCGTTACCGGAGCTGGCTGTTGTGTTTGGCACAGAAAGTGCTGGCAGTAAAGGGAGCCCGGTGGAGTCGGGTGCTTGATTCGTGAGGATGGTCCTCGCGATTAGGAGAAAAAGATGTCAGTGATCAATACAAACACCAAAGCGTTGTTCTCACAGCAAGCTCTGAAGACCTCGGGGCGTGAGATGTCCAAAGCCATGGAGCAACTCTCCACGGGCAAGCGCATCAACACAGCTGGTGATGACGCAGCGGGCTTGGCGATCTCCACTCGGATGACCCAGCAGATACGGGCCCTTAATCAGGCCGTCCGAAATGCTGGCGATGCCATATCGCTGATTCAGACGGCGGAGGGAGCGACCAACGAGATCACCGACATGCTCCAGCGGATGCGCGAGCTGGCGATCCAGGCGATCAACGATACGAACAGCAATGAAGACCGGAGCTACCTTGATCTAGAGTTTCAGCAACTCAAGAAGGAAATTGTTCGAATCTCCGACATGACGGAGTGGAACGGCTTCAAGGTGCTGAATGGATCGGCTGGTGAGCCAGTGGGCGAGAAGCCGGTCTACAAGGCCACCTCGACCAGCGATTTCGATACAGTGTTTATAAGTCCCACGACATTTAGGGACATTTCTGGGGCTTCGGCTGGTGAGGCTCAGACAATCACTTTCGCCACTGACGTGGCGGCTGACGGTACTGTCACCGTTGACGGAATCGAGGTCGACGTTCTTAACGGTGACACCCCTGCGGAGGTCGCAGCCAAAGTCCACAGTGCATTGCTTGCCTCGGATGAATATGGTGCTCAGTCGGGTCGGGTCGTTACAGTCAGCGGTGCTGTTGTAACGATTCGATTTTCAGCATCAGACGGCCCGGTCGATCAACTCTCGAATGCGACTGTAAGTGCGGGTGTGGCCACAAGCGGTACTGTCGCAACGCCCGAGGAGGCGGTAGCCTCGACTACGGAGTCTTTCAATGCCAACGGTAAGTTTCTAAAGAGTGGCTCCCTCAGCTTCACGTCAGCGAACGGAGTTGTTACCGCAAGTTTCCTTGGAAACGATGGCATCACCACCACCATGACGGGAACATTCGCGGCTGCGACTGGGACGGTAACGTTCGCTGCGACAGGAGAGAACGCCAAAGTTATCTCGGATACGTTGACCTACACATTCAGGAACGAGTCGGGAGCAGCGATGACGAACGCTGCCACGACAACAGATCTATCCGCCCGCACCGTCTCGCTCGACATAAGCGTTGAGGGTTCGGTCGGTCCCCTGCGCTCGGGCGATCTCATCATCAACGGCGTTGTCATTGGTGACTCCTATGTAACGGATGACGACATCTCACCGCCAAACAATGCTTCTGGCAGTGCGATCGCAATCGCTGCTGCAATCAACCGCAAGATGGATGCCACCGGTGTACATGCCGTTGTGAATGAGAACGTCATGACGGGCTCGGCCATGTCGGCGACGAGCGCGGTTGAGGGTTATGTGGTGATCAACGGTTACACCTCGTCCTCGATTGAGACCACGCTCAATAACACGCGTGAATCCCGGGCTACGGTGGTCGAAGCCATCAACTTTATTTCGCACCTGACTGGCGTAACAGCAGTTGACACAGGTGTGGATCGCGAAGGCATCAAGTTGGTTGCGGCCGATGGCCGAAATATCGAGGTCACCTTCAGCGGGTTGACGGGAGTGTCGGATGCGACATTTGAGGCTCGGACAGGTCTGAAGTCCGGCGTGCAAGCAGGCACTTATTCCTTGGAGTCTCGGGTGGAGGCGCCGATCACGATTGGCACCACAGTGACTTTTGATATTGGTCGCGCGCGCCTTACAGAAGGAGACTACACCGCGAATCGCTCGGAGCTGGTCACTGGAAGCCGCGCTGTAGTGACGGATGAAGATGACATTGTTCCTTTGAATCAGGGTGACCTGGTCATCAATGGTGTGGCCATTCGTTCCACGACGGAAGCCGACGACACGGTGTCAAGTACCGTGGCGGCAACCTCTTCAAAGCAAGCCAGTGCGATCGCGATTGCTGCTGCCATTAATAGTGCGACATCAACGACTGGTGTGCAGGCAACCGCAATGTCGGCTTGCATCGAAGGCCTGCAGACGGTACGGACGAACACAGGGGAAGTGGATCTTTATATCAATGGCGTGGCTGTCACAATTGATCTTGATGAGGGTACGACCGCTGGCGAGCGGGCGGATGAGGTTGTTGAAAAAGTCAACTACACGACGGGGCAGCATGGCGTAAGGGCCATCAAGAATGATGCTGGCGGAGTGCTTTTTGAGACAGTGGATGGGCGGAACCTATCGGTCTGGTTCGATAGCGATGACGCAGATGCTTTGGATTTCGGTTTGGCGGATTCTGATGGAGTCGCAATTGCTGGTGTGACTTCAGCTGGCACAGTGTCCGAGACTGTCACTCCGACGACGGTGGCAACGGTCTATGGTCAAATCAAGTTAACGTCCTTACCGCCGTCCAACCCCGTTTTGCCGCCCGGGACTTCCTCGGTAGCAGGTGTTCCCTCTAGTCCGCCAATTTCAGTAGAGGCGGGTGTAAACGGATTTGCCAGTACCAGTAACTTTACCTCTCTGGGTTTCACCGAGATCACATTTGGTGGGGAGGTCGATGAAGCGGTTAGCAAGATGACGCCGCCTAGGACGGGCCGCTTGGCATTCCAGGTTGGAGCCTCGGCAAGCCAGCTCATCACGATCGATCTCGCCGACTTCGGAAAGGGTGGACCCATTACCAGTGAGATCACTGGCGATGTCGACGAGACTGGCGACGGAATTCGAAACAAGATCAACTCGCGTGACTCCGCCACGGCCGTGTTGGCCAACCTCGACACCGTCATGGATAGGGTCAATGCGAACCGAGCCAACATGGGTGCGGTGATGAACCGCCTGACCCATGCCATGGATAACCTTAGCAACGTGTCGACAAACCAGTCGGCCTCGCGCTCTCAGATCGAGGATGCGGACTACGCCAAGGCTTCCACCGAGTTGGCCCGCACGCAGATCATGCAGCAGGCCGCCACGGCGGTGTTGGCCCAGGCCAACATGAGTCAGCAGACGGTGCTGCAGCTGCTCCAGGGCTAATGCGGGCGCATGAGGCAAGGGGATACAGCGCAGGGTTTTGACTGGAAATCGGCCGAGCCTGCGCCTACACTTGCCCTCATGGATCGCCAGCCCACCGTGAAAACGAGCGCCACCGTTGCTGCAGCCAAGGCCAAAACGCCCGACTGCACGCAGCGTGTGAAGACTGTTTGCTCGGTCTGCCGCACCATTCGCGTCTACTTGATTTTTGCCATTCCGCTCATCTTTATGACCTTTGCAGGCGTGCGGATCGACTGGCCAGACATCAACATGACGGCAATGGTGGGCAACATCTTCTTGGGGGCCTTTTGCCTCCTCGTGGCCTGGCGGATCTATGTCGACTACTTCCGTAAAAAATAGCCCGGTGCCCTCGGCCAGTGGCCGTCCAGATTGCTGGTCTTGTCAGCACTTTGCTGTGAGCTGGGATCCAAAGCTTCCCTATGCCTGTCGCCAGATGGGTTTTAAGAGCCGCGCGCTGCCGTGCCTGGAGGTGATTGGCGCGGACGGCCGCCCTTGCATGGGCTATGTGCGCAAGGCACGGCTTGGAGTGGCGCCAGCGCGTTAGTCCGGCTGGCTGCAGAGGTTTCGAACTGCCCTCAAGCAGCCTTATGTCAAACGTCAAAAAAATTGACGCCCAGACATCTCAATCGGATTTTTCGGTTGAAAACTAACTCACTTAGTGCAACACTAGAGCGTGGATGGAGAGCAGCGATGACCACTAAACGCAAGGGCCGCTTACTTGCTGAAGTACGTGAAACTGCACAGGGCCTCAGCAATGCTGGCTTGATCAGCAAACGCCGCATGTCGGAGTTTGTTGTGCTGTGCAATTTAGAAGTCAAACCGTTGTCGGCGCTTCAAATTCGCCAGCTGCGCGAGAAAGAACATGTGAGCCAAGCGGTGTTTGCAGCCATTCTCAACACCAGCATCTCAACCATTCAAAAGTGGGAGCTAGGTGATAAAAAACCCAGTGGCCCCTCGCTCAAGTTATTGAGCCTGCTTGAGAAGAAAGGGCTTGAGGCGGTACTGTAAGCCCAGGGTGTTCAACGCTTATGTTTTAAGTGGCGCTCTTTGCGCCTCGGCCAAAAGCTGATTCCAATCATCGGGCGGGTGACCGCCTTCGAGCATCCTTCGAAAAACCTTGTAGGCATCGTCGCCTCGCTCATACGCGCGCTTGCTGGCCTCGTCGTTGACCCAGGCGTAAACGATCACCTTGCTGGGCGCGTGATATCGAAAGAACAGACGGTACTGTTGGAAGAACTTTGCTCGGAACCAGTGCCTGCGTGCCTCGCCAAGGCTGGTGCCTTGTCGATACTCCTGCCGGGTTGGATCCTGGGGAATGATCTCAAGTGCCAGCCTCATGATGGCGGCCAGACGCTTGCTCGCCTGCTTGTCGGCGTAGCCGACCGGATCTTTCCGCTTAAGGAGCTCTACCTGTTGGGCCAGTGCCTCGAGCTGAGCCAGAAATAGTGGGTGCGCGAACACTTTCCATCCATAAATGACCAAGGGCTCGGGCTGGACTCCGGTCATTCCTCATCTGCCGGTAGGGCCTCATCTAAATTGACCTCAATGCCCTTGGTTAGAGATTGAAGCCGATTGGCCAGGTCAGTATCCAAGGCCCGCAGCTGGGAGGGATGGCGAGCGATGTCCGTTGCAAGGAAGGCGAGGAATGGACCGAGCGCTGGGTCGTCCTCGTCGGATGCGTCGGCCCGCGTGAGCACCACCTCTCCACTCGGGCGGATGGAGTAATGGATTTTGTCTCGTTTTCCCAGTTTGAGCGCCCTGCGAACGGTCTCGGGCACTGTGGTCTGGTAGCGATCCGTGAGCGTGGATTGGACTTCAAGTGTGGTGGCCATCTAAGGTCTCCATGCTGATGACTGAATGGAGGCAGGATAATGCAGACGCATTACCATGTCAATGCAATTGCATTGTTATTGGGCTATTGAATGTGTCTATTTCACGAATTCTTTGAGCAGACCCGACGCAGTCTTTTGTAAAGGGCCCAGATCCTGCTGAATGACGGTCCAGACCAGGTAAGGGTCGATCGACCCTTAGGCTAGACGCCTATCGGGCGTCATAAAGAATGACCTTCGTTTCTTCGATGTTGCTCAGAATGAATGGGTTGGTGAGGGATGCTGCTGTGACGAGGTCCACGGGTCGGGTAAACATCTCCTCGAGCTCTCCGAGAAGGCTGAAATAGGCGTTGCCGTAATTAAGCGGTGAGACATCCTCCATTTCAACAAGCAAATCGATGTCACTTGTCCCGGGCTCGAAGTGGCCAGTAACCGCAGAGCCGAAGGCCGACAAACTTTTGACGGGATAGCGCGTGCAAATGGCCCGAATTTGCGAGATTCGTGACCGAAGTTCAGGGGCCAGTTCGCCTCTGGGCCCTACAACGGGGGGATCTTGGATTTGAGTCTCCATCATGGGCTTATGTTCGCCCGCTTACTAATCCTTGTAAACAAGTTGGCGGCATCGCCGAGGTCCCTTCAAAACCTGACTTTTCTCCAGCTAAGGCTTGTTTGGTCATGACCAAAACGTCAACAGCTGGAAAAAAGTCGTACCTAAGGATCAATCAACGCATTGGGTGCGGCGCTTAGCTTGACGATGCGGTGCAAGGCGCCCATAATCGCCGCATGAAAAGCGGAGATAAGCGCTATATCTGGCAGCAAGACAACTGGCCGCAGTGGGCGTATGACCACGAACGACTAGCGCCGTTGCTCGCCCAGGTCCATCTGGCCCAGGGCCACCTCATGGGCCGCATGCACGATCTCGGCCTCGATCTGCGAGATCAGGCGGCCTTGCGGGTGCTCACCGAAGACGTGCTCAAAACCAGTGAAATCGAGGGTGAAACGCTCAGCCCCGAATCCGTCCGTTCCTCGATCGCGCGCCGGCTCGGTGTTGACATCGGCGCCTTGGCCCCGGCCGATCGGCATGTCGACGGCGTGGTGGACATGGTGCTCGATGCCACCCAGCAGCACGCCACCGCCCTGACCACCCAGCGCCTGTTTGGCTGGCACGCCGCACTGTTCCCCACTGGCTACAGCGGCCTTAACCAAATACGCGTTGGACGATGGCGTGACGATGCACAAGGTCCGATGCAGGTCGTCTCAGGCCCGATGCATCGCCAACGCGTTCACTTCGAGGCCCCCGCGGCGGATCGCCTGGATGTCGAGATGGATGGCTTCTTGAGCTGGTTTAACCAGAGTAGTCAAGACGACCCTGTGATCAAGGCGGGCTTGGCCCACCTGTGGTTTGTCACCATCCACCCCTTCGAGGATGGCAATGGCCGCATGGCGCGCGCCGTGAGCGACATGGCCCTGGCGCGGGCTGAGCAATCAACCCAGCGCTTCTACAGCCTGTCGGCCCAGATGCAGCGCGAGCGCAAGGACTACTACGACTTGCTCGAGACTTCACAAAAAGGCGGCCTGGAGGTCACGGCTTGGTTGAAGTGGTTCTTGGGATGTCTGCTGCGCGCCATTCAGGGTGCCGACGAGACCCTTTCCCAGACATTGTCCAAGGCGCGTTTCTGGCAGCGGTGGGCCGGTCTGCCGTTCAATGAAAGACAGATCAAATTGCTCAACAGACTGCTCGATGGTTTCGATGGAAAACTGACCAGCAGCAAGTGGGCGGCCATTGCAAAGTGCTCGCAGGACACGGCGCTCAGGGACATCAATGAATTGCTGGCGCGAGGCGTATTGCAGAAAACCGCAGCCAGTGGGCGCAGCACAAGCTACGAGTTGGTTGGGCTCGCCTGACTCTTGGCATCTAACCCGTAAATGGATCGAGGAGCCACCTTGATTTAAGCTTAATGTGTGCATAAAATGCACACATGCCTGAGACAAAAAGCTATAACTGGAATTCAGAAAAAAACCAGATGCTGATTGAGGAGCGTGGCATATCGTTTGAGAGGATCGTCTTCGAAATCAGCATGGGAAATGAAGTTGCCGTGGTGATGCACCCCAACCAGGACAAATACCCTGGGCAGATGATTTCCATGATCGAGGTCGATGACTACATCTTCCTCGTTCCCTTTATTGAGACCGAGTCCGAGATCTTTTTAAAAACCATCATTCCGAGTCGTAAAGCCACCCGACAATTTAGGAGTAAATCATGACGAAGAAAACCCGCTACGACGACGAAGAGCTTGAGATCTTGCAGGCCCTGGAGTCAGGCAGTCTACAGCGTGTCAAAGATCCCGCGCGGCATCTTGAAGCCCACCGCGCAGCTGCCAGCGCCACCTTTAAAAAAGACCAGCGTCTGAACATTCGCATTTCCAGCCGGGATCTTAAAAACCTTCAGGCGCGCGCCTTGGAGGAGGGGATTCCTTACCAGACACTAGCCGCCAGCCTGCTGCAGAAGTATGTCAACGGCCAACTGGTGAATCGTCGGTGAGAGCACGGCCTACTGAAGCGACATCGATCCGGTCTGGACCGTCATGGAGCATGATTTGGATCATCTGAAACAGAGCACCCCGAGCTTGCTGAGGCAATTCTTGAGTTGAAACTCGCTCAGTTCAAAGATTAGCCAGCCAGTCGGCTGCGGACACCACGGCCACCGGCCCACGCTGCTCAGGCTGCCGAAGATGGCGAACCACCTGTACCGCCGCGGCTTGGGGGAAGCATTCGGCCAGCTTGCGCAGATAGGTTGAGACGACGGGGTCCGCCCACTTGCATTCCACCAAGACCGTGGGCTCGTTGTTCTGCACGATGCAGAAATCGATCTCGCGCCCGTCCTTGTCTCGGATGTATCGCAGCCCCATGTCCCGGCCATCTCTGTCCGTCTGGAGCTGAACATGGGTCAACAGCAGAACCCCGCAGGCATTCTCAAAGCGAGCACCGTCATTGCCCATGACCAGGCCCGTGTCATAGAAGTAGACCTTCGGCTCTTTGAGCAAGGCTCGAGCAATGTTGTGGTGGGCGGGGCGCACGAGGAAAACAATGTGCAGGGTTTCCAGAATGTCCAGATACCGCCGCAGTGTGGTCGGTGACACTTGTAGGTCTCTGGCCATCGATGCCAAGGAAATGGGGGACCCCACACGTTGCCGCAGAAGGTCTACAAAATGCTGCATCACCCGCACCTCTCCCAGACGCGAGAACTCCAGGATGTCATCCCGAATGAGGCCCTCCAAATAAAGGCGCCGCCAACGGGCAGCGTCCTCCACTCGTTCGGCCAAGAGCGGCTCCGGAAAGCCCCCGCGCGCCAGAATGCGGGAGAGCGCATCCTCAGCTGTTGATGAGGTGGCCGCCATGAACTCCGAGATGGTCACTGGGTTGAGGTGCCAGGCAAAGTAGCGGCCTGCCAAAGACTCTCCTGTCTGGCGAAATGCATCCAACCGTGCGCTGCCCGTCACCAGGATGGCCTGACCAGGTGCGCGTCCATCAAATACGCCCTTGAGCCAGTCTCGCCAGCCCTTCATCTTGTGAAGTTCATCGAATACGAGCATTGGCGCCGTGGGCGCCCAAGATTGAGCCATCATCACCCGACGATCGGTCAGAACATCCCAGTTAAAGACCTGGGCCCCCGGGCGTTGACGGGCGAGTTGACGCGCAACGGTGGTCTTACCAGCCTGACGCGCACCGGACAAAAACACCATCTTGGTGGCGAGGTCACGCTCCAAGTGAGGCGCAATGGAGCGGGCGATGGGGGAGCGTTTCTGACTTTCTTCCATAATTTGCTATTTTAGTCGCGACTAAACAGGCTTTGACTGGAAAAAAGTCAGTTTTTCGAGAAAATTGAGGAGCCCGCCGGTCAGCCCGCCAGTCTCAACACACCAGTAAGCCTGCCACTCAGCGCGCCGGCACCGTCCCGCCGGTGCCCCGCTCATTGATCACGGCCACCCGGGTGTTGCCAGCATTGTTGAAGAGCCGGATGCGATGAACGGTGTAGAGATCATTGTTCACCATGAAGTGGCTCTTGGCCCCGCCGGGGCAGAGTGAGTCCGCCGGGAACTGTAGGGCATGAATGCCTGCGGGCAGAAACATGCTCACATGAATGATGGCCTGGGCCTCCTCGCCTTTTCTCATCAGCAGGGCCTCGGAGCCCGCGAGCTCGAAGGTCATGCCATCCACGGGCACACAGGCCGCCGGAATGAGGGCGGGGGCATCGAGGGGGCCGGGCGCAGCGCCAGGAGCAGCCGGGGCTGGCGCGTTCTGGCCCCAAGCGCTCTGGGCCAGCAGGGCTCCACTGACCAGAGCGGAAGTCAGCAGCCGAACCGTCCCGCGGGATTCAAATTTCATGTGCATGCTGTGGAATCGGATGCAATAAGCCAGGGTTGAGTGCTTTAAGATCAAGCCATGAGCACATTGTCCGCCAACTCCTCGCCCGCGTGGATCCCCAAAGCCGTAACGGTGCCGCGCGCGATGGTCGCTTTACGAACCTTGGTATTCGCCCTGTTGGTGGTCACACTGGTGACATCCATTACCACACTCATGCCGTGGTCTTCGGCCCACGCCCAGGCCCCGGCGGCGGACAACGACCCGAACCGCCCCTTCAATGCCCAGCTCCAGGCAGGCCTCTCGGCCCTGGAGCGCAAGCACTACTCTACGGCCCTTCGGTCTTGGGGGCCCCTGGCCAATTCCGGTGAACCCCGGGCCCAGAACAACATGGGCATCATGTACGAGCGCGGCTGGGGGGTCACCCAGAGCTACACCGAGGCCATGTCCTGGTACCGCAGGGCGGCCGATCAAGCCCTGCCTGAGGCCCAGTACAACCTGGGCACGCTTTATCACAATGGCTATGGCACCGAGGTGAACAACAGCCAGGCCGTCTTCTGGTTCAAGAAGGCTGCAGAGCAGAACCTGCCCGACGCCATGTACATGATGGGCCTGCACCTCTATGAGGGCAAAGGCATTCGGCAGGACAAAATGGCTGCCAAGTTCCAGTTCTTGAAGGCGGCCCGACGCGGCAATGTGAATGCCCAGTTCATGGCGGGCTACACCTTCATGGATGAGGCCGCGGGCAAGCCTGATTTGGTGGCAGCCCACGCTTGGGCCACCGTCTCCCAGCTCAATGGCTATGAGGGCGCTGTGGAGATCCTCAACTTCACGCAGTTCAAGTTAAAGCGAACCGAGATTGACCTCGCGCTGAACATGGCGCGGCGCTGCAGAACTTCCGGCTATCGGGACTGCCCGGGCAACTAGCCTCTGGACTCCTGTAAAGGGTTCAACACCTTGAGCCCTTCAATGTCCTCGAAGTCTTTGTCATTCAGCGTAATCAGGGCGAGGTTGTGCTGAGTCGCGCAGGCAGCGATATGGGCGTCTGCCAATGAAATGGGCTTTCCAGCGCGCTCCCGAGCGGCCCGGATATGGGCTGTGAGATGTGCTGTGCTGGCATCGATGGGCAGGCACCTTTGGCCGTAGGCATTCTCGAACAAGTCGATCACGCTGGCCTCTAGAACTGTGCGTCGGCGGCCCTCCGGGAGGCGCAACACCCCAAACATCATCTCTGAGATCGAGACACAGCACACCCACTGTGTCTCAAGGGGGGCGCTGTCGAGAAATCGCAGCACCGCGGCATTGGGCTGGGGCCGCAGTGGCTCGGAGAGCACATTGGTGTCGAGCAGCAGCATGAGCGCCTACTCAAAGGATGGGATGCGATGGTCCGAGGATGGGCCGGCGTCTCGGTCGACCCAATCGATCTCTTTTGAATCCTTTGCATACAACCCAGCAATGTCATGGTGGGCCCGAAATTGGGTGGCCCACCCAAGCGTGGGGGGGGTGCTGACCGAAACAGCTTCTCTCAGAATGATTCTTGCCTCTTCCTCCATCGAATGGCCGCGAAGGGCGGCCCGCCGTCGCAAGGCTTCTTTGGTTTGGGAGGGAATTTTTCGAATGATGAGTGATTCCACGGGGGGCGCCTAAGATTGATATCAACGATATCTTAGGGGGTATGCCTCCTGTGGTCAAGCCCCTAGATGGCCGATTCTTGCCGGACAATCCTTGCCGTCGGAAAGCCGTCGCCGCTTTTTGGCATAACGGTTGCTTAATCCACACCGAACCATTCCCAAAGGGGTGTTGCGGTGAGCGAAAACGACAACCAAGCATGCAATGCACTCTGGCTAGATCCATACCAGCCAGCCGGTGAGACCGAGCGTGCGCGCCTTGCAGCCGCGGGCTTGAGCCTGCTGCCCGTGCGCACCCTGGAAGACCTGCGCCATGCCTTAAAGACTGCCAAGACGGTGGTCGTGCGCCTGATGGACTCCACTGAACTGCTCACCGAGGTGCGCCGGCTCGTGGAGGCCTTCAAGAAAGACATTCCGGTCATCTGCCGTTCCACCCCGGGCCAGATGGGCCTGGCCGTGGAGGCCATGCGCGAGGGCGCATGCCATGTGATTCCCGCAGACGACTACACCGAGCAAGCCTGGCGTGCGGCGCTGGCCCATGTCTCGGCCGCAGAGAAGGTGACGCCTTCTTATGCCGAGCCCACCATTGCCACGGTGCCCGGCCTCGCTGCCGACAAGCCCCGTGCGCAGGCCAAGGCCGAGCAGCCCAAGACATTCGTCTTCGTAGACCCCATGAGCCAAAAGTTGTTGGCGCTTGCCCAGCGGGTGGCGCAGGCCTCGGTCACCACGCTCATCACCGGCCCCACGGGCGCGGGCAAGGAGGTGCTGGCCACCGTTATTCATGAATCGTCGAGCCGGGCCAATGGCCCCTTCGTGAGCCTCAACTGCGGCGCCATTCCAGAGAACCTGATGGAAGACATGCTCTTTGGCCACGACCGCGGTGCCTACACGGGCGCCCACCGTGACCACAAAGGCATCTTCGAGCAGGCCCAGGGCGGCACCGTGTTCCTCGACGAAATTGGCGAGCTGCCGGCCAACCTGCAGACCAAGCTGCTGCGTGTTCTACAGGAGCGCAAGCTCACCCGCCTGGGTGGCCAGCAGACCATCGACCTCGACTTCCGGCTCATCGCCGCCACAAACAAAGACTTGAAGCAGGCCATGCTGGCCCGCGAATTCCGGGAAGACCTCTACTTCCGCATCAGCACCTTCCGCCTTGCGATTCCTGCGCTGCGCCAGCGGCCGGAGGACATCCTCCCCCTGGCCAACCAGATGCTGCGTCGGCATGCAGAGCCCGGCCTGGCCACGCCCACCCTTACGCCAGAATCTCAGCGCATTCTCTTGGCCTATTCCTGGCCCGGCAATGTGCGCGAACTCGACAACGTGATGCAACGGGCCATGGTGCTGTGCGCCGGCTACGACATTGAGCCCATGCACCTGCTCTTTGATGACCTCGGCGATGACCAGGCCTGGGCGGCCCTCACGGCCCCAGACCCCGATGCCCTTCAGACCGAACTTCCGCTGGATGCACCGGCCGCGGTGGCCGAGGCCGCCAATGCCCCGAGCATGGCCAATGGCTCAGCAACCTGGATGGCACCCCATGTGCCCGCGGCCATGGACCCCGCCCAGCCCATCCGACTGCAGCAGGCCGTGAAGTCCAACGAACACCAAATGATTCTGCGGGCCATTGAGGCTGCACCCACCAAGGCCGAGGCCGCCAAGATGCTGGGCATCAGCCCACGCACCCTGCGCTACAAAATGGCCCAACTCAAAATGGCAGGTGCCGCATGATCGATCGCACCAGCCAAGCCGCCGGCATTGCGGACATGCTCGCGCAGATCCGCAGCTTCCAGGCCCAGGTTCAGTCTCAGGTGGCGCCCCCTGCGGTGCCGGCCTCATTGAGCCCAACGCCTGGCATGACCCAACTCTTTCAGAACGCGATGGCCGCCCAGGGCATCTCGCCGCAGTCGCTGCCGCCCGCAACGGCGCCCGACACCATGCCGAACGCGCCGGCCATCGACCCCAACGACCAGTCGGGCTCGGTCATTGCGCCGCCGGCCGTCAAGAAGCCGAGCTTTGGCGAAGTGGTGCGCGACTCGATCTCCTCGGTCAACGACCTGCAAATGCGCTCATCGGCCCAACGGTCGGCCTACGAGAAGGGCGAGAACATTCCCCTGACCGACGTTGTGCTGGGCATGCAGAAATCCTCGCTGGCCTTTGAGGCCACCCTCCAGATTCGCAACAAGGTGCTCAAGGCGTACGAAGACGTCTTGAACATGCCCGTCTAATTTTTGATGAACCCACCAGGACCTCACCATGGCTGCTGACAATCCTTCCATGCCCAACCCCGCGATGGCCGCGGGTGTTCCCGTTCCGATGGGTGTGCCCAACGGTGCCAACCCCGGCGGAAACAACGGCGGCGCAGATGCCGGCAACGGCTCGGTCGCAGCCAACGCAGCCCAGGCGGCCACGCAGGCGGCAACACAAGCTGCGAGCCAGGCGGGCGCAGCCATTGCTGGCGGTGTGGCCGGTGTAAAACGAAGCATCGAGAGCCTGCCCGTCGTTCAGAACTCGCCCACCCTGAAAATGGTGCGCGATGCCCTGAACCAGCCCTCTGTGAAAAAGGCCGTGCCGGGGCTGATTACCTTCTTTGTGCTCGTGCTGTTTTTGTCTCTCTACAGCATGATGCAGACCCCACCCACGCCGCAGCGTGCGCTCATGCCGGGCATTTCTGAGACCGACCAGCAGCTCGCCATGGAGGCCCTCAAGATGGCCTCCTTCGATGCCAAGATTGACCCCACCACCGGCCAGATCATGGTGCCGGGCGACAAATACCACGAGGCCCGCATTTATCTGGCCTCCAAGGGCATTCCCAAGCAGCCGGTGCCCACCGGCATTGATGCCTTGGGCAACGAGAACGCGATGACCACCAGCCAGTTCATGGAGCAGGTGAAGTACATCAAGGCCATGGAGAACGAACTGGCCGCGAGCATCACGCAAATTGGCACCATTCAATCGGCCCGTGTGCACCTGGCCCTGCCCAAGCAGAGTGTCTTCGTGCGCGACCGCGCCCTGCCAAAGGCCTCGGTGGTGGTGAGCCCCTACCAGGGCCGTGCGGTCACGGCCGGGCAGGTTGATGCCATTGTGCATTTGGTGTCTTCCAGCGTGCCCTACCTGGCGGCCCAGCATGTCTCGGTGGTGGACAACCTGGGCAACCTGCTCACCGATCGCAAAGAGAACACCCCGATGGGCCTCACGGCCGCCCAGCTCGCCCACAAGCAGCAGGTGGAGGAGACCTACCGCGCCCGCATTCTGGAGATGCTCATTCCGGTGTTGGGCGAGGCCAATGTTCGCTCGCAGGTGGATGTGACGCTGGACTTCACCCAGAGCGAGGTGGCCACCGAAGATTTCGACACCTCCAAGCAAGGCCCCAAGACACGGTCTGAAGTATTGGCCGAAGACCGCAGCCAGCGCTTGAACGCCGAGGGCGTGCCGGGTTCGATCACCAACGCACCGCCGGCCCCCACGGATACGAATCTGGCCACGGGTGCTTCGGCCCAGGATGCCCTGCAGGAGAACACCACGCTCTCCAAGCGGGCCACCCGCAACTACGAGATCGACAAGACCGTTCGCTACATCAAGAACCCCTTGGGTGGTGTCACGCGTGTGTCCGTGGCGGTGGTCGTCAATGAGAAACCTTCGCCCAAAGGCCCGGATGGCCAGCCCCTGTCGGCCGAGAACGGCGCCCCTGGTGTGGTCAATGGATACACACAGGAAGAGATTGATCGGTTGACCAACCTGGTTCGTGGTGTGGTGGGCTACAAGGAAGGCCGTGGCGATGTGGTGACGATTGTTCCCACGAAGTTTGCCGAGCCCGAAGACACCTCGGTGCCCTGGTATGCCGACGAGGCGGTGATGCAGAACGTGAAGATTGCCCTGGCTGGACTCATCTTCCTGGTGATTCTCCTGACCATCGTGCGGCCGGTGATCAACCACCTCACGGGCAAGACCATGGACATGGAGCAGCTCGCCAAGATGCAGGCCGAGCAGGAAGCGGCTGAGCTCGCCGCCCAGGCTGCGCTCGCCCCGCCACCTGCGCCAGTGGTGCTGGGCCCCGATGGCCAGCCGCTGCCGCCTGAAATGATTGGCCCGGATGGCAAGCCTTTGGAGGGCATGGTCATGGGCCCCGATGGCAAACCCATCCCGGCCGACCAGGCTCCCCCCACCGAACTCTCAGACGCGGAGATGGGCATGATTGAACTCGAAGAGGGCGAGAGCCTGGAAGACATCAAGGCCAAGCTCAAACCCAAGAAGTCATCGATTTCCATCGACATGCTGAACACGGCAAACTCTTATGACGACAAGGTGGCGCTCATTCGCTTCCTGGTCTCTGAAGACTCTGGCCGTGTCGCAAGCGTGCTGAAGAACATGATGCGGCCTGCAACCTAGGATCACGACCATGCCTGACGAGAAAAAAGACGAGAAAGCCGCCGGCACGGCGGTGGTGCCTGCCGGTCCGGAGGCCCTGCCGGATTCCGTGCGTGAGGAGATGGATGCCCTCACCACGACCCAGCGGGCGGCCGTGCTGATGCTGCTCTTGGGTGAGCAGCAGGCCGCAGACATCATCAAGTTCCTGAACCCCAAAGAGGTTCAGGCCCTGGGTGCAGCCATGACATCGGTGGCCGAGCTCTCCCAGGAGGCGGTGAGTGCGGTGCTCGATGACTTCATCTCCACCATCAAGAAGCAGACCACCCTTGGGCTGGGCAGCTCCGATTACGTTGAGAATGTGCTGAAGCGCGCCCTGGGTGAGGACAAGGCTGCCTCGGTCCTGAGTCGAATCATGCCGGGCGCTTCGAGCAAGGGCCTGGAAATTCTGCGCTGGATGGATGCACGCTCGATCGCGGACATGATCCGCCTGGAGCACCCGCAGGTTATCGCCATCATTCTGTCGGTCTGCGACTACGACGTGGCTGCCGACGTGCTCACCTTCTTGCAGCCCGAGATTCGCTCGGAAGTGATCCAGCGGGTTGCGGCCTTGGAGACGGTGCAGCCCTCGGCCATGCAGGAGCTTGAGGCCATCATGAAGGAGCAGTTCTCCAAGAGTTCATCTGCGAAGTCGTCGAGCTTTGGTGGTGTGAAGGCGGCCGCCAAGATCATGAACTTCACCAAGAGCGACCTGGAATCTGCAATTCTGGGTGGCCTCAACGAGCTCGACCCCGACATTGCCATGAAGGTGCAGGACAACATGTTCTCCTTCGAGAACCTGGTGAGCGTGGACAACCGCAGCATCCAGACCCTCATGCGCAACGTGGAGCAGGACATGCTCATGGTGGCCTTGAAGGGCGCGACCGAGCCTGTGAAAGAGAAGTTCTTTGGAAACATGTCTACCCGCGCACGGGCCATGTTCATCGACGAGATGGAGGCCAAAGGCCCGTTGCGCATCACCGACGTGGAGGACGCGCAGAAGGCCATGATGCGGATTGCCAAGAAGCTCTCCGACAAGGGCGAGCTGATGCTTGCAGGCCGTGGCGATGATTTTGTTTGATTTTGCAACGCCGGCCGAGAAGGCCCGCGTCAAGGTGATGCTGCGGCCGGAGGACAGCCCGCTGTTTTCGCCCACACGCCATGGCCCGGCCTTCTCGCCACAGTTTGATGCCGATGAGCCCATACGGCGCAATCGGTTCGCCCGCGGCATTCCCCAGGGCGATGACGGTACGGATTCAGATGTGGACCTGCTCGAGCGTGACGGCGCAGAGGAGCAGGCCTCGGCACAAGACGAACAAGACGGCATCGGCGCTCAGGACGGTACCGATGGCCTGGCTGCGGAAGGCGCGGCGGTACAAGACGGCAATGATGCCGCGCAAGCGGCTGCCGATGCTGGCATAGAGACCCGCACAGAACCCAGCGCGGGGGCCAGTGCGGATGCTCATTCAGACAACAACGCACTGGCCGGCGGGGCCGATGCAGAGGCGAGGGTAGGAGCACAGGCAGAAGCGCAGGCAGCAGCAGAGTTTGCTGAGGTGACGGACGCCGCGAGTGCAGACGCGCAGGGCTTGCCGGATTCGGGCGCCGCGATGCAAGAGGCTGCGACTGAAGCCTCAACGGAACATGTATCACAAGACACGGGCGCCAATCCAGACTCGGTCGAGGCATCGGCCACCACCGAATCCGCAGGTGCTGCCGAGCAGAGCGATGTTGAAGGTTCCGACGCGTCCAACGCTTCCGCCGACGCCTCCACGGATGCTCCAGGTGCCACTCCCCTCGACGCCTCCACCGAAGACCTTGTGAAGCAGGCCTTCGTGGCCGGCTATGCCGCAGCCAAGGCTGAGCTGGGTAAGGGTGCTGCAGCGTCCAGCCCCGAGGCTGAAGATGCTGCCTATCTGCGTGGCCTGGAAGAAGGTCAGCGCCAGACCAAGGACGAACTCGAGGCCGAGGTATTGCTCGCGGCCGATGACTTGAAGGCGCTGGCCAACCAACTGGCCCAGGCGGCGCGCGACACCGAAACCTTTTACCAACCACTGCTCAAGCTCTCGATGCACCTGGCCGAGCAACTGGTGCGCGGCGAACTGAGTTTGTCGGGCCAGGCGGTGACCCGGCTCGTGGAGCGCTGCCTGTCTGAATTCCAGCAAGAGACCAGCGCGCCCATTGTGGTGCGCATGAACCCCGCGGACCATGAGCGGCACCTGGCCTACGGGGCCATGGCGCCCAAGAACATGGACCTTCGCCCCGACCCGAGCCTGTCTGCGGGCAGCGTGAAGGTGTCGATGAACGGGGCGATGATCGAAGACCTCATCGAGCACCGCCGCCAGGCCCTCTGGGATTCCCTGATGTCAGCGGCCGCCACACCGGATGACGACCTGCCGGATTCCTTTCTTCGCAATGTGGCCATCGTGAAAGAGGCGATGGCATCGGTCGACGATGAAAGTACTCAGCCCCCTGCACTTTGACGCAGTGGCCGATGCGGCCATTGCTCGAACCCGCGCGCCTGCTCCCATGCGAGAGGGCAGCCTGGTGCGTGTGGTCGGCCTCACCCTGGAAGCCCGCGGCGTGCATGCCCCGCTGGGTGCCGTCTGCGAAGTGGTGGGCGACGATGGCCAGCGTGTGGAGGCTGAGGTGGTGGGCTTTCAGGAACAAACGGTCTACCTCATGCCCTTTGGCGAGACCAAGGGCATTGGCCCCGGATCTCGCGTGCGAGTCTTGGAGCCCACGGCCCATGCCAAGCTCGGCCCTGAATTGTTGGGCCGCGTGGTGGGCCCGCGTGGAGAGCCCCTCGATGGCCGCCCCGCGCCCGACTGCAAGACGGTGCTTGGCCTTGATGGCCTGCCCTTGAACGCCATGGAACGTGGGCCCATTCATGACGTGCTCGATGTGGGCGTGAAGGCCATCAACGGCATGCTCACCATGGGCAAGGGCCAACGCATTGGGCTCATTGCGGGCTCTGGCGTGGGCAAGAGCAGCCTGCTGGGCATGCTCACCCGTTACACCAAGGCCGACCTCGTGGTGATTGGCCTCATTGGGGAGCGCGGCCGTGAGGTGCAGTCCTTCATTCAGGAATCCTTAGGGCCCGAGGGCCTGGCCCGATCGGTGGTGGTGGCTGCACCAGCCAACGTCTCCGCCATTCTGCGGCTCAAGGCCGTGCAGTACACCCACCTCATTGCAGAATACTTTCGCGACCAGGGCAAGAACGTGCTGCTGCTGGTCGACAGCCTGACCCGAGTGGCCCATGCCCAGCGCGAGATTGGTCTTGCGGTGGGGGAGCCGCCCACGGCCAAGGGCTATCCGCCCTCGGTCTTCACCCTCATTCCGAACCTGATTGAACGCGCAGGTGTGGGCCGACATGGCCATGGCGCCATCACGGCCGTCTACACGGTCTTGGCCGAGGGTGACGATGCCAATGATCCCATCGTGGACATTGCGCGGGCCTCGCTCGATGGCCAGGTGATGCTCTCTCGGGAACTGGCCGATGCCGCCCATTACCCCGCCATCGATTTGAACGGCTCGATCTCTCGGGTCATGCAGGGCCTGGTGGAGCCCGAGGTTCAAAAGGCCGCCAATCGGCTTCGACGCCTCTGGTCCATCTATCAACAGAACCAAGACCTCATTCAGGTGGGGGCCTATCAGCCCGGGGCCAACCCCGATTTGGATGTGGCCATTCGAATGCGAGCAGAGCTCGAGGGATTCCTTCGGCAAGACATTGAATCGCCTGTGACCTACGAGGCCACCCGCGAGACCCTGATGAACCTGGCAGCCCGAGCCGTGCCCGAGGCGCCCCAGCAGCAACGCTCGGCGGCCTCTGGCCAACGGGCTGCAGGCATGCGGCTATGACCAAACGGCGTGAGGAGAGCCTGGGCCTCTTGGCCAAGCTGGCCGACCAGAAGGTGGTGGCTGCACAGCGCAAGCTCGTCGAGGTGCAGCAGGCCCATGCCAAACTTCAAGACAAGGCCCAGAAGGTCGCTGCCCTCATGGCCGACTACCGAAACCAATTGCAGTCGGTGGATGAAGATCCGGGAATGGTGAAGAGTCAGTCCATTCGGCGCTTCATTCAAAACCTGCTGGAGGTGGAGGCCCGCCTGGCCCTGGAGCACGACCAGACCATGGCCTGGGAGCGCAAGGTGCGCGAGGAATTGCTCGCGGCCCAGGTCGAGGCCAAGAAGATGGAGTCGCTCTGTGAACGGGCCAAGGCCCGGGCCGACGAGGCCGCACAGAAGCGGGAGCAGGGCCGACTCGATGCGGCTGGGCTGAGCCAATTTCACTTGCGCACGGCCCGGACGTAGCCTTTTTTCACCCGCCTCGGGTATATTCTCGTGAGTTGAAGGACATTCACCCACGACCATCGAGGAGAAAAGAATGAAAGTTGTTGTCGCCGCTGCAGCGATTGCACTGTTGGCCGGATGTGCCAGCCAACCCCAAACCAAGGATGCTGCCGCACCCGTGTCGTCTGCCGCCGCAGATACCGCCGCGCGCAAGGCCGCTGCCGACAAGACCTCCGCCTTGTGGCTGGCCAAAGGCCGTCTGGGTGCCGTGGAGCCCGCGGTCTACTTCGATTACGACAAGTTCAACATCAAGCCCCAGTTCCACAACACGGTCTCGGCCTTTGGCAATTACATGGCCCTCGACGACAAGGCACGCATCGTCATTGAAGGCAATGCCGACGAGCGCGGCACGGTGGAATACAACCTGGCCCTGGGCCAAAAGCGTGCCGAGGCCGTGAGCATTGGCCTACAGGCCATTGGCGCCAGCCCCGCCCTCATTGAGGCGATCAGCAACGGCGAAGAAAAGCCCCGCAACAAGGCCAAGACAGAGGCCGCGTTTGCAGAGAATCGCCGCGCAGACCTCATCCTTAAGTAATTACCCTGAACTGAGCTGCTTTGAAGGCCCGCCTCGTGCGGGCTTTCTTTTAGGTGCGATAACCTCTCGGCTATGAGCGTTCCCAACCGACAATTCGATGAAAGCCTGGTTCGTATTCAGGCCCAGCGTCTTCAAGATGCCAGGCTCGCGTTGGGGCTCACCATCCACGATTTCATTCAGCCACTGAGCACCTCGAGGGCCCAGTTGGATGCCGTAGAGCGCGCGAACCTCGATGCCTTCTATGCACCGTTTTACTACGAGCGCTTGTTTCGCCGTTATGCAGAGGCCCTCTCGTTTGCAACGGAGACCATCGATGAGATGGTGGCAGCCTTCACGCCAGCGGATTCGGCCAGCGACGATTCAACACCAAGCACCGTTCCACCCTCCGATACAGAGCCCACGAACGATGCTGCGATCGCAGCCAACAATGAATCATCGGCACGCACTGCCGAGGCCGCGCCAGTTGCCCAAGATGCGGGCAGTGTGTCGATAGACCGAACGCCTGCAGACAGCGTGCCTGACGATTTCGCATCTCCGGATCCTTCATCCCCCAAGCCTGCCGCGGTGGCACCGCATGAGCGCGACCCCGGCCGAATCCTCGCCTCGGCACCGTCGTCTCGGCTGGCCCCAGAGAAAAGCAACTCGGGCTTTGGCTGGGTAAGCCTCGTGGTGGTGCTCAGCATCACCCTGGTGGCAGCCTGGTTCTTCACCGATCAGGGCGATGACCGCAAGGTGGTGTCTGCAGAGCCCAAGCCCGCGGCGTCCACTGCAGGCAGCGAATACGGCTCGCCAGCGCCGGCCGAGGCCAACAACGAATCCAAGCCCACGGCAAAGGCGAATGAAAGCGCCGCACCAGCAACCGCATCAGCAGCCGCTTCAGCGCCGAGCGTTGCGCCAGCGGCCACGGCTGCAAAGCCGGCAGTGGCTGCCCCCACAACCCCTGCTGCAGCACCAGCAACACCAGCAACACCAGCAACACCAGCGTCCTCCTCTGCAACGGTGGCCTCGTCCGCGACCCTGCCAGCCGGCACTGCCTCGCCTGCAACGGCGGCCGCGAGTGGCACCTCGGGCCTGCCCGCCATGGAGATCGTGCCCACGGGCCGCAGTTGGATCTGGGTGCGTCAGGCCGACGATTCGATTCGAGAGTTTGCGGTGGCTGCCGGAGAGCGGGTGGTCTTTGAGCAGATGCCGATCTACATCGTCCTGGCCCGACCAGAGCAGGCCGAGGTAAAGATTTCTGGCCGGCCGGTTCGCCTGGGTCGCAACGATGCCGAGCGCGATCTCGGTCGGTTTGGCCGCAGTCAGCTGATTGAGGCGCGC
Source organism: Bordetella parapertussis (assembly GCA_945862305.1). Taxonomy (GTDB): domain Bacteria; phylum Pseudomonadota; class Gammaproteobacteria; order Burkholderiales; family Burkholderiaceae_A; genus Hahnella. The sequence continues at coordinate 248,373 of CAMAXF010000001.1, forward strand.
AGCCAGGGCAGCACCCCCAGCGTGCCATTGGCACCCCGGCCTGCTCCAACCGTTGCGCCGGCTGCCAGTCCAGCGCCCAGCGCGACTCCAAGCGCCCCCGCCACCACCACATCCAATCCTTAAGGCCCAAGGGCGCCCCATGGCATGAACCTCTGGCTGTTCGTGGCCTTGGCGGCCATTTGGGGCGCTTCCTTCTTGTTTCTTCGTGTGGCCGCACCGGCCTTTGGTGCCGGCCTCGCAGCAGAGCTGCGCGTGGGCATCGCCTTTCTTGCGCTCGCGCTCTTGGCTTGGGTCTGGCCTGCCATTCGCCACCGGGGGGGCCAACTGCCGGCCCACGTGGCGCGATGGCACTTCTGGGTGGTGGGCGCACTCAACAGCGCGGTGCCCTTTGCCCTCTACGGCCTTGCGGCCCTGTCGCTCCCGGCTGGCTATTTGGCCATTCTCAACGCCTTGGTGCCGCTCTGGGGCGGGCTTCTGGCGGCCGTGTTTCTGGGTGAGGCCCTGCGCCTGCGGCTCGTGCTGGGTGTGGTTTTTGCTGCCCTGGGCGTGAGCCTTCTGGTGCAACTCGGCCCGGTCGCGGTCAATGCCCAAACCCTCCTTGCAGCAGCAGCCTGTGCGGGTGCCACCTTCTGCTATGCGGTTGCGGGCATGCTCACCAAACGGTGGCTCTCGGAGGTCAATGCCTTTGAGAGTGCCCTGAGAAGCCTGGGCCCGGCCAGTGTTCTGCTCTTGCCCATTGCCCTGGTGGAAGCACCGCATGCCCAGCCCACCGCCATGGCCTGGTGGAGCGTGGCGGCCTTGGGCCTGCTCTGCTCAGCGGTGGCCTACCTCTTGTTCTTTCGGCTCATTCGGTCCGTGGGCCCGATCAAGGCCACCAGCGTCACCTTCCTCATTCCCGGCTTTGGGGTCTTCTGGGGGTTCGTGTTCTTGGGGGAGCCCCTCACCCTTGCGATGGGCCTGGGCCTGCTGCTGGTGATTGCGGCGAGCGCCCTGGTGTTGAGCACGCCGTCAGCGCCTGCATCACCGCCGGCACATCATCGGCCACCACCACCCGCTCCAGGTGACCCGGGTAAATGAAACCCTTCTCGCGGGCGCTCTCGACAAAGTCCATGAGGTCGTTGAAGTAGCCCGCCAGGTTGGCGATGACGATGGGCTTCTGATGGGCATTCGTCTGGGTGGCCGTCCAGACCTCGAAGAGTTCTTCAAAGGTGCCGATGCCGCCAGGCAGAACCAAAAAGACATCCGAGCGCGCCACCATTTCAATCTTGCGCTCGATCATGGTCTCTACAATGAGGAGCTCGGTGAGGCCCTCCAACGGGGGCTCGGTCTGCGTGAGGTATCGGGGAATGACACCCGTGACAGATGCGCCGCTCTGTAATGCCGCGCTCGCCACCACGCCCATCAGGCCAGTGCGCCCCGCGCCAAAGACCAGAGACCAGCCCTGCTGCCCAATGGCCTGGCCAATCTGTGAGGCCGACTCGGCCCAGTGCGCATCGATGCCGGCACGAGAGCCACAGAACACACAGACGCGAAGAAATGAATGGGGCATGGTCATGGAGATGGTCCAATAGAGTATGAATCAGAACGAAAGGCAGGCATGTTAAAGAGCACTCTTGAATCCCTTCTGCGTGAATGGGGCTACAACCAGTGGCCCGCATGGTTAGAGGCGACCCTGTCTCTGACCAATCTCATCCTGATTTTGTTGCTGGCCTGGATCAGCCTGCGCGTCACGCATCGCCTGGTGAGCGCCTTTCATCAGCGGCTCAAAGACAAAACAGCATCGGCCGAGGAGCAGCGCCGCATCGCCACGCTTGAGCGAGTGTTCGGCTATGTGGCCTCGGTGGTCATTTGGGTGGTCACCATCATGCTGGTGCTCTCGGAATTGGGCATCTCGATTGCGCCCATTCTGGCCACGGCAGGCGTGGCCGGCCTGGCCATTGGTTTTGGCGCCCAGAGTCTGGTCAAGGATTACTTCACGGGCTTTGTGATGCTGGTGGAAAACCAGATTCGCGTGGGCGACATTGTGGACATTGCCAATAAGACCGGGGCCGTGGAGGAACTCACCTTGCGCTATGTTCGGCTGCGTGACTACAGCGGTGCCGTTCACTTTGTTCCCAACGGCATCATCACCTCGGTGAGCAACATGAGCCGCGACTTCGCCTTCGCGGTGGTGGATGTGGGCGTGGGCTATGAGGCAGAGTTGGAGACGGTCTTCCAGGTCATGAGGCGCACGGCGGAGGACCTTCGCGCCGACCCAGACTTCTCGGGCCGCATTCTCGAGGGCTTAGAAATTGCTGGGGTGGACCAGTGGGCCGAATCCTCGGTGATGATTCGGGCAAGGCTCAAGGTGGTGGCCCTGGAGCAGGCGAGCGTGCGGCGGGAATACCTGCGTCGATTGAAGACGGCCTTCGATGCCCACGGCATCGACATTCCCTACCCACATCGGACGGTGGTGCAGCTGCCGGCAAGCAGCCGGGTTCCGCTCAAGGGCGATCCGCTCGACGACTGAGCTGTTTCACCACAGCCACCAGAATGGCCGCCAAGGGCAAGGCGAGCAGCACGCCAAGAAAGCCAAAGAGGCTGCCAAACACCACCAGGGCCAGGATCACGGCCAGCGGGTGCAGGCCGATGCGGTCGCCCACGAGTTTGGGGGTGAGCACGAAGCTCTCGAGGAACTGGCCTCCGCCATAGACAATGGCCACAGCAATGAGGGTGTGGGCCCAGCCCAACTCGAGCAGACCCGAGACCAAGGCCAAGAGCACCGACACGGCAAAGCCGATATAGGGCACAAAGACCAGCAACCCCGAGAGCAGGCCAATCGAGAGCCAGCCGGAAAAGTCCGCCAAGAACAGGGCCGCGGCGTAGTAGAGGCCCATGGCGGCCATGACGCGCACCTGACCCTGCAGGTAGCCTTGAAGGGTCTCGTGGATGTCTTGGCCGAGCGCACGGGCCAGTGGGCGGTGGGCCTGCGGAATCGCCCAGAGCCCTTTCCCCAGAATGAGCGCCCAGTCCTTGAGCAGGAAAAAGAGCACCACGGGCACCAGAATGAGCCAGCCCAGTATGGCCGCCAGGGCACCAAGCCCGGTCTGGAGGGTGGAGAAAAGGGTTGTGGAGACCTGCTCCTTGTTGTCGCCCAGCCAGGCCATGAGCTTGGCCCGCAGGGCCTCGGTGTCTTCGATGGGCAGGCCGGTCTGGGCCAGCCACGGGTACACCTGCGCATAGAGTGTGGCAATGAGGTCGGGCAGCCGGGTCTGCAGTTTGCCAATTTCATGGCTCACCACGGGCACACCGATTGAGACCAGGGCCACCACCATCACCAGGCCCACCAAGATGGCCACAATGCTCGAGAGCGCCCGCGGCAGGCCCCGTTGGGTGAGCCCTCGGGCGATGGGCTCCAACAAATAGGCCAGCAGCAGGGCGGCGGCAAAGGGGGCGAGGGCGGCGGTCATGACGAGACTTTAGACCAGACTGGCGACAAGGATCACCAGGCTGCCGGTGAGTAGTCCGGGCACAAGCCCACCCCAGCGTTTGTTGGGCCAGACCATGACCGCAAAGGCCAGGCCCGCGGCCAAGAGCCGAGCCCCCATGGAGAGCTGTGCGAGCGGCCCCACAGGCAGCAGCAGAATGCGCAGGGTGAGGCCCGCCACCATGGCGTAGGTGATGCAGGCCACCCAACGAAAGACTTCGCTGGCGGTGTTGATGCGCCCAGAAAACGAGACCCCGAGGGCTCGCCAAAGATACGTGCCCACCACGGCCCCGGTGAGTGCGAGCAGTTCGGTCATGCGGGCCTGCGGGCTTCTTTCCAACGCACCATGGCATAGGCCAGGCTGCCGCCAACCAGGCCGGTGATGAGCAGGCTCTGGTCGGGTGAGACGAGGTAGGTCAGTGGCCCCAGCACGCCACCCAAGACAATTGCCAGGCGGTTGGCCAGGGGCTTGACCTCCGCAAAGGTGAGCAGAAAGAAGAGGGGGTTGAGAAAGACCAGGGCCAGTGTGAGGGGCAGTGGCACCTGGCCGGCCAGCAGGTAGCCGAGCGCCGTGCCGGGTGCAGACACGCCCCAGCAGACCAGGCCGAGCCCACAGAAGTAGGCGCGGCGGTGGCCCGGATCCATCTTGGGGAAGTCGCGCATGGCAATGGCCCAACTCGTCATGGAGAGGGTGTGCACCCAGGCGTAGAGCCAGCCATTGCGCTGCTCTGTGGGAATCTGCGGCATGACCGTGAGGGTCATGGGAAAGAAGCGGGCTGCAGTGAGCATGGCCGCGAGCGCCACCACAAAGGCCGAGGCCCCGGTGGCCATCATTTCCACAAAGACCACTTGGCCGGGCAGTGCGTACATGAGCAGGCTGGACCCCGTGGTGGTCCAGAAAGAGAGGCCCATGCTGTGGCCCAGGGCACCAAAGCCGAGCATGCCAGCAAAGAGCACCGCCGCCGGTGCCCCCAATGCGTCTCGCATGCCCCGTCGGAAGGCGGCGCGCGGCGACTCGAAGTCAAAGGCGGTCATGCCCCGATTGTATGATGGCCGCTCATGAAGTCTGTCTTCTCTAACCTCTACCGGCGGGTGATGGCCTGGTCTCGACACCCCCGCGCGGTCTGGATCTTGGGCGGCCTGAGCTTTGCAGAATCGTCCTTCTTTCCCATCCCCCCCGATGTGATGCTTGCACCCATGAGCCTGGCCCAGCCCAGGCGGGCCCTCTGGTTTGCCACGGTGACCACCGTGGCCTCGGTGCTCGGTGGCCTCTTTGGTTATTGGATTGGGGCCTTGGCCTTCGACGCCATTGCGCCATGGCTCGAGCAGAGCCGCTATTGGGAGCCCTTTGTCACTGCCCAAACCTGGTTCGAGCACTGGGGCTTCTGGGCCGTGCTGATTGCAGGCTTCTCGCCCATTCCGTACAAGGTCTTCACGATTGCCGCAGGCGTTGCGGGCATGCCCTTGCTGCCCTTCATTCTGGCCTCGCTTGTAGGCCGTGGCGGGCGTTTCTATCTGGTGGCACTGCTCATGCGCTGGGGTGGCGCCCGCATGGAGGCCATGCTGGAGAAGTATGTGGACCGCATCGGTTGGGCCACGGTGGTCCTGGTGGCTGTGGTGGTCTGGATTCGGTTCTAAAACGCCTGCTGATTTAAGCGGGCCGCGCCGATCGGCTCACGAGCCAGACCCCTGCCATGGTGGCGAGTGTTCCTGCCAGGGTGGTGAGGGTGAAGGGCTCATCGAAGAGCAGCCAGGCCATGGCCGCCGTGGTGGGCGGTGTGAGGTAGAGCAGGCTGGTCACTTGGGTGGCCGCACCCTCCCGAATCAAGACAAAGAGCAGGAAGATGGCGCCCACGGAAATGGCCAGCACCGACCAGGCCAGCGCAAAGATCAACTCCGGATGCCAGATGACCTCACGGGTTTCGAGCAGCCAGACAAAGGGCAGGCAGGCCAGGGCCGAGGCCATGAACTGGATGGCTGCGCCGGTGCGCAGGTCGAAGTCGGGGCAGGCCCGCTTCTGATACAGCGTGCCAATGGTGATCGAGGCCAGGGCCAGGGCAGCCAGCCAAAGGCTTGCATCCGAGAGGCCCACCAGGCTCAGCTTGGCCCAGACCACAAGGCCCACGCCAGCAAGCCCCAGGGCCAGGCCCAGCCACTGCGCTGGCCGAATGCGTTCCTTGAGCAGGCTTAAGAACACCGCGGTCAGAATGGGCTGCAGGCCCATGATCAGGGCCACGAGCCCGGCGGTCATGCCCTCGCGAACGGCGGCCCACACCCCACCCAGGTAGCCGGCCTGCAGCAAGAGCCCGGCCAGTGCGATCTTCCAGGCCAGGGGCCGGGGCGGCCAGGGCGCTTGTGCCAGCCAGGCCATGGGCAACAAGAGCATGAGCACCAGCACGAACCGCATGAGCAGGAAGGTCATGGGCTCGGCATGCGGCATGCCATAGCGGGCGATGATGAAGCCGCTGCTCCAGATCAGAACAAACAGCAGGGGGAAGCTGGCGCGCAGCGTGGGATGAAGGGGCACGGTGTGGAAGTCGTTTGTGAGCGATAATACTGGGATGTCATTTAAAGAACTGGGTCTTCACCCAGACATTCTTCGGGCCGTGGTGGATGCCGGCTACGAAATTCCAACGCCGATCCAAGAACAAGCCATCCCCCAGGTGATGGCAGGCCACGATGTGATGGGCGCCGCCCAGACCGGAACCGGCAAGACCGCTGCCTTCACGCTGCCCATCCTGCACCGGCTCATGCCGCACGCCAGCACCAGTGTGTCGCCAGCCCGCCACCCCGTGCGCGCGCTCATGCTTGCGCCCACCCGTGAGCTGGCCGACCAGATCTATCAAAACGTGCATCAGTACGCCACCCACACGCCACTGCGATCGGCCGTGGTCTTCGGTGGTGTGGACATGAACCCGCAAACCGCCCAGCTGCGCGCGGGCGTGGAACTGCTCATTGCCACGCCAGGCCGCCTGCTCGACCACGTGCAGCAAAAGAGCGTGAACCTCTCGCAGGTGTCCATTTTGGTGCTCGATGAGGCCGATCGCATGCTCGACATGGGCTTTCTGCCCGACCTGCAGCGCATCGTGAACCTGTTGCCCACGAACCGTCAGAGCCTCTTGTTCTCGGCCACCTTCTCGCCTGAGATTCGAAAGCTCGGCAAGACCTTCCTCAAAGACAACCCAGTCTCCATTGAAGTGGCCCGCCGCAACGCCACGGCCGAGAACGTCACCCAAGAAGTTTTCAAGCTCGACCGCATCGAGGCCAAGCGGGCTGCCGTGGTGCAGCTGGTGAAAGACCGGGCCTTAAAGCAGGTGATTGTCTTTACCAACACCAAGATTGGTGCCGGCCGACTGGCCCGAGAGCTCATACGTGAGGGCATTGCCGCCGACGCCATCCATGGCGACAAAAGCCAGAACGAGCGGCTGGCCACACTCGAGCGGTTCAAACGCGGTGAGATTGAAGTGCTGGTGGCCACCGATGTGGCCGCCCGCGGCCTAGACATCGCAGAACTGCCGGCGGTCATCAATTTCGACGTGCCCCGGGCAGCCGAAGACTACGTCCACCGCATCGGCCGAACCGGCCGTGCGGGGGCCTCGGGTCAGGCCATCTCGCTCATGACGGCCGACGACGAGCGCTCGGTGGCCGACATCGAGGTCTTGGTGGGCAAGTCGTTTATTCGTGGCAATTTGGTGCTCACGGCACCGGTCTCTCACGAGAGCAGCCCCGGCCGCAGTGGCCGCGAGGGTGCTCGTGACAGCAGCCGTGGGTATGGCCGAGACCGTGGCGAAGGCCGTGGAGAGAGCCGCTCCGAGGGTCGCAGCGAGGCGCGATATGTGCCGGTTCGTCCTGCACTGCCAAAGGCGCCTTCAGACCCACTCTTCTCGCAGCCCTATGTTGAAAAGCCTGTAGACCCCAATGCACCGCCTGCGCCACCGGCCAAGCCTGCTGCGCGTGGCCTGGGCATTCTGGGCATTTCTCGCAAGCCTGCAGAGGTGCCCGCCCTGCTCGGCGGCGTGCGCAAGCCAGAAGAAACCGCCTAAAAAATCTTCTTTGTGCAGCCACGCCCGCGTGTGGCTGAGCGGGATGGTCTGTCCCCTGTTTTAAATGCCTTCATCAGCTCGGCATCAAGCTGGCCACCTGTTCGATCCAGTCGGCCGGCATGTGTGCCTCCAGGTGTTGCCGCGCGGTCTTCAATTGCGCGTGCACGGCATCCCCGCCCTTGAGCGCGGGTGCCAGGGTCTGCTTGGAGAGTTTCTGGCCATCGGGATTGATCACCACTGGCACGTGGAGCGTGAGCACCTCGGGTAGGCCGAGTTGTTCGCGCAGGCGGGCCTGCCGAGGCGCTGCAGATGCGAGGTCGCTGCCGCGCACGATGCGGGCAACCCCTTGAAAGGCATCGTCCACCACCACGGCCAGGTGATAGGCCCAGAGTCCATCGGCCCGCTTGAGCACGATGTCATCGCCATCGAGACCCAGGGCACGCCAGGCCATGGAGCGGCCTTGTCCGAGGGTCTCGGGCCGGGGTGGCTGCAGGCGGCAGTGGCCCGTGTAACGAATCTCGCCATCGGCCAGTCGAGTGGTCAGGCCATCGGCCAGCGCCTGCTCCAGTTGGCGGCGGCTGCAACTGCAGGCAAAGGCCTGGCCGGACGCCTGCAGTTGGGCCAGCGCATTCGCATAGGCCGCCTGACGATCGGATTGATACAGCACACCATCGCGACGGCCGCCCTGCGCCATGGGCCAGGCATCCCAGCGCAGGCCGTGGTCGCGCAATTGCTGCAGGATGAGGGCGGCGGCACCGGCCTGTTCACGCGGCGGGTCGAGGTCTTCCATGCGCACCCACCACTGAAGGCCGTGGGCCTTGGCATCGAGCCAACTGGCCAGCGCAGTGACGAGCGAGCCCATGTGAAGCGGCCCGGTGGGCGAGGGTGCAAACCGGCCTGCTTTTGTGGGATGGCTTTCAAACGGTCGTGGATCAACCTTAAGACCGGCTGGGCCAGGGGTGCGAGCGGTGGGGTCGGTCATGGGCCACACCGCCCCGGATCATCTGGCGGGGTGCTGCGTGTCGGCGAAGGCCTCGCCTGCCGCCGCCAGAATGGCCGCTGCGGGTTCGCCCGCGTGTTGGATCGACAGGAAGCCGGCCTCGTAGGCCGAGGGGGCCAGGTACACGCCGCGGTCGAGCATGGCGTGGAAGAACTGGTTGAAGGCTGCGATGTCACAGGCCGAGACATCGGCCATGCTTTTCGGCAGTGCCTTGCTGAAGTAGATGCCGAACATGCCGCCCACGCTGTCGGCGCAGAAGGCCTCCACACCGGCCTCGCGCGCGGTGCGCACCAGGCCTTGCATGAGATCGGCCGTGGTCTGCGTGAGGGATTCAAAAAAGCCGGGCGCCGACACAATGCGCAGTGTGGCAAGGCCTGCGGCCACGGCCACCGGGTTGCCCGAGAGCGTTCCCGCCTGGTAGACCGGGCCCAATGGGGCCACGCACTGCATGATGTCTTTTCGGCCACCGAAGGCACCCATGGGCATTCCTCCGCCAATGACCTTGCCCAGGGTGGTGAGGTCTGGGCTGATGCCGGTGAGGCCCTGCACGCCTTGGGCGCCCACGCGAAAGCCGGTCATGACCTCATCGAAAATGAGCACACTGCCGTGCTGGCTGCACAGGCTGCGAAGGGCTTCGAGAAAGCCGGGGACGGGCCGAACCAGGTTCATGTTGCCGGCAATCGGCTCGACAATCACTGCCGCAATCTGCGCACCATGGCTGGCAAAGCAGGCCTTCGCGCCCTCGACATCGTTGTAGTCGAGCACGATGGTCTCGTTGGCAAACGACTCGGGCACGCCGGCCGAGGTGGGATTGCCAAAGGTGAGCAGTCCCGAGCCTGCCTTCACCAAAAGGCTGTCCACATGGCCGTGGTAGCAGCCCTCGAACTTCACAATCTTGTTGCGGCCGGTGTAGCCGCGTGCCACGCGGATGGCCGACATCGTGGCCTCGGTGCCGCTGGAGGTCAGGCGCATCATTTCCATCGAGGGCAAGTGGTCTCGTACCCATTCGGCGAGCTCCACTTCACCGCGGGTGGGCGCACCAAATGAGAGGCCACCCTCGGCTGCCTTCTGCACGGCCGCAATCACCTCTGGGTGTGCATGGCCCACGATGGCGGGGCCCCAGGAACAGATGGTGTCCACATAGCGGTTGCCATCGGCATCCCACAGGTAAGGCCCTTGGGCCCGTGTGAAAAAGCGCGGCGTGCCGCCCACCGAACGAAAGGCCCGCACCGGAGAATTCACGCCGCCGGGGATGGTGCGTTGTGCTTGGGCAAAGAGGGATTGGCTCTGGGCGATGCTGGGCTGGTTCACGGGTCTCTGGATGCGCTGGTTTAAGATACGGCCATTCTAGACTGACACTTTCCTATGAAAACTTACATGTGTTTGATTTGCGGCTGGATCTACGACGAAGCCGCCGGCCTTCCCGATGAGGGCATTGCCCCTGGCACCAAATGGGAAGACATTCCCATCACGTGGACCTGTCCGGAGTGTGGGGCGCAGAAGTCTGACTTTGAGATGGTGGAGGTTTGATCGCAGCAAACCGCGCGAGGGTCTCGCGACGGGCTGCATCATGGTCCACGATGGGCGGGGGATAGCCCTGCGCTGAAAAGCCCGCCGCCAGCCAAGGCGCATGAATCTGCTTGTCCGACAGGTGAGCGATTTCGGGCACATAGCGACGAATGAACGCCCCTTTGGGGTCGAACCGCTCGCTCTGGCTCACAGGGTTGAAAATTCGAAAGTAGGGCTGGGCATCGCAGCCGGTGGAGGCGGCCCACTGCCAGCCGCCGTTGTTCGCGGAGAGATCGAAGTCGTTGAGCTTTTCCGCGAAATAGGCCTCGCCATGTTTCCAGTGGACACCAAGGTCTTTGGTGAGAAAGCTCGCCACCACCATTCGGAGCCGGTTGTGCATGTAGCCCGTTTGGTTCAACTGCCGCATGCCGGCATCCACCAAAGGGTAGCCCGTGCGGCCCTCGCACCAGGCCAAGAACCAGTCGTTTGATGAAGGCTCGCGCCACTGAATGGCATCGTAGTCGGGCTTGAAACTTCCATGCACCACATGTGGGAAGTTGGCCAGGATCTGCATGTAAAAGTCTCGCCAGATGAGTTCCGAGAGCCAGGTGCGGGCGCCGTCGGCATTCGGGCCACTGGCCATGTGGGCCATGGCCTCGCGCACCAACTGCCGAATGCTCACCGTGCCAAAGCGCAGGTGCACCGACAAATAAGACGGCCCGCGCACGCCGGGGAAGTCTCGGGCTGCCTGGTATTGCGCCATGCGGGGCAGGAAGTCTGCGAGCAAGGCCTGGGCGGCTGCCTCCCCGCCGGCCGTGGGCAGGTCGTCGCCCGAGGTGGCATCAAAGCCGAGGTCTGACAGGCTCGGCATTGCAGGTGTTGTGGCTTTCAACAGACGGCCGGCCAGGGCCTGGGGCTCCGTGGCGTGGGCAGCAGCATGGCTCGGGGTGAATGCCTTGAGCCATGCGTTCTTGTAGGGCGTGAAGACAGAGAAAGGGTTGCCCGCCTGGGTGAGCACCTCTTGGCGCTCGAAGATGGTCTGGTCCTTCACCCAGGCGGTGCTGACCCCCATGGCCTGAAGTGTTTTTTCAACGCGCGCATCGCGGGCGATGGCCTGCGGCTCGTGGTCGCGGGCGGCCACCAGGTGCGTGGCGCCAACGGCCTTGGCCAGGCGGGCCAGTTCGACCTCGGGCTCACCATGGACAACCCAGAGGCTGCCGCCCAGTTCGGCAAGGCGCTCCTGCATCTCCGAGAGGCTCTGGTGGATGAAGGCCACACGGCGATCGCGCCGTGGCAGTGGCGCCAGAATGCTGGGGTCGAAGACAAACACCGGCAGCAAAAGGCCCGGCCGCTCGAGCGCATGGGCCAGGGCAGCATTGTCCGAGAGGCGAAGGTCGCGCCGGCACCAGACCAGGGTGACCATGGGCAACGAACGGGAAGACGAACCGGAATCTGACAAATCGTTTCCTTTCAAAGACAGTCAACGGTTAGAATCATGGCTTATGGGTCAACTCTGGACCGAACAACACGATCATGCCGCCGAGGCGGCCGGCGAGGATGCCATGTCCCCAGACACGGATGCAGACTTCCCCAGTGTGGCGGGTCAGTTGCTCATCGCCATGCCCTCCCTCATCGACCCGCACTTTGGCGGTTCGGTGGTGTTCGTGGCAGACCACACCCCCAAGGGTGCCATGGGCATCGTGATCAATCGCCCTTCGGACATGTCCGTGGGCAACCTCTTCAACCGAATCGACCTCCAAACCCAAGACCACCCCCTGGGTGAGCAGTTGGTGCTGGTGGGCGGCCCGGTGCAGACCGACCGGGGCTTTGTGCTCCATGAGCCCGTGGGCCACTGGAGCTCCACGCTCACCGTGAGCCCGGGCCTGGGCCTGACCTCCTCGCGCGACATCCTCGAGGCCAGTGCGAAGGGCAAGGGGCCGCAGCGTTTTCTGGTGGCCTTGGGCTACTCCGGCTGGTCCGCAGGCCAGCTCGATTCCGAGCTCTCGGCCAACGCATGGCTCACGGTGCCGGTACACGACACGGCGCTGTTCTTTGAGATGCCACCCGAAGACCGACTCGGTGCAGCCTTTCGCATGCTGGGTGTGGATCCCCTCAACCTCTCGGGGGCCTTTGGCCACGCCTAGCCGCCCGGCCGGCACTTGGCTGGCCTTTGATTTTGGCGAGAAGCGAATTGGGGTGGCCATTGGCAACACCCTTACCGGCGGTGCCCGGCCCTTGTGCGTCCTTCCTGCCAGCCCGGTAACAGATCGCTTCACGCGCATTGCAGCCCTGATTCGCGAGTGGGCGCCTGTCGCCTTCGTGGTGGGCCTGCCCGTCTACCCCGATGGTGAGGACCACCCCTTTGCGGCCCGATGCCGTCGGTTCGCCAACCAGCTGCATGGGCGCTTTGGGCTGCCGGTCATCCTCGAAGATGAGCGCTACACTTCCGCACTGGCGCCTGGTGACGACGCGGTCGACGCAGAGGCGGCCGCCATTCTTTTGCAAGGTCTGCTCGATGCCAAGGTCGATTCAGCTTAACGCCCGGGGTGAACTCACCCACCTGCTCTCGACCGAGGGCCTGCCCAAGGCCGTGCTCCTGGGCATCCTCGACCATGCCAACGACTTCCTCGACCTCGACCGCATGCAGGTTCGCAATGCCGACCTGCTCGCAGGCAAGAGCATCTTCAACATCTTCTTTGAGAATTCCACCCGCACACGCACGACCTTCGAGATCGCCGCCAAGAAGCTGTCGGCCGATGTCATGAACCTCAATGTGAACGCCTCGTCGACCTCGAAGGGCGAGTCGCTGCTCGACACCATCGACAACCTGGCGGCGATGCGGGCCGACATGTTCGTGGTGCGGCATGGCCAGTCGGGCGCACCGTACCTGATTGCCCGGCATGTGAACCAGGTGGCCCCGCACATTCACATCATGAATGCCGGCGATGGCCGGCATGCACACCCGACCCAGGCCCTGCTCGACATGTTCACCATTCGGCACTTCAAGGGCGACTTCCAGCACCTGCGGGTGGCCATTGTGGGCGACCTGCTCCACTCGCGCGTGGCCCGCTCGGATATCCATGCGCTCACCACTTTGGGTGTGCCCGACATCCGTGTGATTGCGCCGCTCACCCTGCTGCCCTCGGGCCTCTCGGAGCTGGGTGTGCGCGCCTACACGAGCCTGGCCGAGGGCCTGCGGGATGTGGATGTGGTCATCATGCTGCGGCTTCAAAATGAACGCATGCGGGGTGCCCTGCTGCCCAGCCCACAGGAATACTTCAAGCAATATGGCCTCACCGAAGAGAAGCTTCGGCTCGCGGCACCCAATGCCATCGTGATGCACCCAGGCCCCATGAACCGTGGTGTGGAGATCGACTCGGCCGTGGCCGATGGCGCGCAGTCCGTGATCCTCTCTCAGGTGACATTCGGCATCGCGGTTCGCATGGCCGTGATGAGCATCCTCAACAAGGCCCAGCCATGACGATCTCGGTTCCGCATCGACAGCCCGACTTCCCGCGCCTGGTGATTCGAGGGGCACGGGTCATCGACCCCGCCTCGGGCCGCGACGCCCTGGAAGACCTCTTCATTGCCAATGGCAGCATTCAGGCCATTCTGCCGGCGGGCCAGTCGCAGCCAGGCTTTACCGCAGACCGGGTGCTCGAGGCCCAGGGTGCGGTGGTGGCCCCCGGGCTCATCGACCTCTCGGCCCGGCTGCGTGAGCCTGGCTTTGAATACCGCGCCACCCTCGAATCGGAGATGAAGGCGGCGGTGGCCGGTGGGGTGACACGCCTTGTCTGCCCGCCCGACACCGACCCTCCGTTGGATGAGCCGGGCCTGGTGGAGATGCTCAAGCACCGCGCCCGTAACCTGGCCCAGGCCCATGTGCATCCGCTGGGCGCCCTGACCGTGCGCCTGGCTGGAGAGCAACTCACGGAAATGGCCGAACTCACCGAGGCGGGCTGTGTGGGCTTCTCGCAGGCCCTGCGGCCCTTGGCAGACACCCAGGTGCTCTATCGCAGCATGCAGTACGCCAAGACCTTCGACTATGTGATTTGGGCCTATGCCCGCGACCCATGGCTGGGTGCCACGGGTGTGGCCCACAGTGGGCCCATGGCCGGTCGACTCGGCCTGCCGGGCATTCCCGTGGCCAGCGAAACCCTTCGACTGCTCACCCTCTTTGAACTGGTGCGCATGACCGGTGTGCGGCTGCATGTCTGTCGGCTGTCTTCGGCCGCGGGCGTGGAACTCGTGCGCAAGGCCAAGGCCGAGGGCCTGCCCGTCACCGCCGATGTGGCGGTTCACCACCTGCATCTGATCGACATCGACATTGGCGACTACGACACCAGCCTTCGCGTGGACCCACCCTTCCGAAGCCAACGAGACCGAGAGGCCCTGCGTGAAGGCCTGCTTGATGGCACGGTGGATGTGATCTGCTCCGACCATGCGCCCGTGGATGACGACGCCAAGCAACTGCCCTTTGGCGAGGCCGAGGCAGGCGTGATTGGCCTGGAGCTGCTCCTGCCCTTGGCGCTCAAGTGGGCGCAGGAATCCGGCCTGGGCCTGCCCGAGGTGCTCGGCTTTCTCACCCACAAGCCCGCGGGCATTTTGTCGCGCGATGCAGGCCAGATTCGGGTGGGTGGCCAGGCCGACCTCTGCATCTTCCACCCCCAAGCCCATTGGGTGGTGACCAACGACACCCTCTTCTCGCAGGGCCGCAACACTCCATACCTGGGCCGTGAACTCGAGGGACGGGTGATGGCGACATTTGTCGATGGCCGGTGTGTCTTCGAGCAGTCCGCCCGCTGAGGGCCCAGCGGCCCCATTGCGCGGTGGCTGGGGGCGGGTGGCCTGGCGGCTGCCGCTGCTGGGCACCTGGGTCTTGGCTGGCCTGGCCTGGATACTAATCGTGCACCACCGCCTGCCCGCAGGGGGTCAGCGCGCCGTGATTCGACTCTTCGCCCGGGGCGTGCTGCTCTGGTGTGGCGTGCGGCTGGAGCCCACCTTGAAGGGCCCCACCCAGCCCAAGGCCTTGCTGCCCAACCCCGCGCTGCTCGTGGCCAACCATGTCTCCTGGCTCGACATTTATGTGGCCCATGCCTTGGAGCCCGTGACCTTCATTGCCAAGGCCGACATTGCCAAGTGGCCCGTGGTGGGCGCGCTCGTCACGGCCTCGCGCACGCTCTACATCGAACGCGGCAGCCGACAGGCCATTCGTGGGGTGGTGCAGGCGGTGCATGCCCGATTCGATGCTGGCGAGCGGGTGATGTTCTTTCCCGAGGGCACCACCAGTGATGGCCTGGGCCTGCTGCCCTTTCATGCCAACCTATTTGGTGTGGTGGCCAACCGACCCGGCCTGCCGGTGGTGCCCTTGACACTGCAGTACTGGCAGGGGGAGCGGCCCACCACGCGGGCGGCCTATATTGGCGAGATGACCCTGGTGGGCTCCATGGTGCAGATCATGCGCAGTCGGGGCCTGGTGGCCCGCCCCATTGTTCACCCGCCGATTGTCGGCGCTGATGAAATGGACCGCCGCACGCTGGCCGCCCAGGCCGAGGCGGTGATCGCTCAGTCGATGGCCACTTGCTGAAAGAGGGCGCGGTCTTCGAGCCGAACCGCGGTGAGATAACCACCCCACACGCAGCCGGAGTCGAGGGCCAGCAGGTTGGCGCGCATCTGTAGGCCCAGGGTCGACCAGTGCCCCACCACCAGGGTCTGGCGCACGGTGCGCCGGCCTGGCGCTTCGAACCATGGCATCAAACCCGCGGGAGACTCTCCCGGTGAAACCTTGCACTTGAGGTCGAGGTGGCCGCGGCGGTCGAGGAATCGGATGCGGCACAGCACATTGAGCACGGCACGAAGCCGGGCATGGCCGCGCAGGCTGTCGCGCCAGTGGGCGGGTGCACCGTTGAACATTTCGTGCAGAAAGTCTTGCCAGTGCTGGCTCTGCAGACGGGCCTCGACAGACCGGGCCAAGGCCACGGTGTCGGCAGCACTCCATTCGGGTCGCACACCGGCATGCACCATGAGCCATTGGCCCTCGGCATGGGCCAGGGGTTGGTGGCGCAGCCAGTGGAGCAGGTCGTCCGACTCGCGGTCCTCGAGGACATCCCAGACGGTGTCGGAAGATGAGGCCTTGCGCGCGCCGCAGGAGACTGCCAGCAGGTGAAGGTCGTGGTTGCCGAGCACGCTGGTGGCACGCGGGCCGGCTGCACGAACCATGCGCAGCACATCGGCAGACCTCGGGCCACGGTTGACCAGGTCTCCAACAAACCAGAGTCGATCACGCGTGGGGCGGAAGGGGAGTTGGTGAACCAGGGCCTCAAGGCTGGTGCCACAGCCTTGGACGTCACCGATTGCATAGGTGGCCATAGGGCCCATCGTAAAATAGATTCCTCAACGCTGCGCTGCGGCCCAACCAACCCTGCCATTCACCATTCCCGCCATGACTGCATCACCCGCCCTGCATCCCGCCATTTTTAAGGCCTACGACATCCGTGGTGTGGTCGATGAGACGCTGACCGATGCGGCCGTGGAGCAGATTGGGCAGTCGCTGGGCCGCATGATGTTCATGCAGGGGCAGGCCCGTTGTGTGGTGGGCCGTGATGGCCGACTCTCGGGCGAGCGCCTGGCCCAGGCCCTCACGGCGGGGCTCCAGGCGGCCGGGGTGGATGTCATTGACATCGGCATGGTGCCCACACCCGTGGTGTATTTCGCCACCCACCTGCTCGGCACCGGCACCGGTGTGGCCATCACAGGCAGCCACAACCCGCCCAACTACAATGGCCTGAAGATGATGGTCGCCGGCGTCACCCTCTCCGGAGAGGCGATTCAGTCGCTTCGCACGAGCATCGATGAGGGCCTGGTGGCCCACCATGTCGCCACGGTCTCTCGCCAAGGGAATTGGTCTTGTCGTGATGTGCGCCCAGAGTACGAGGGCCGCATTGCCAGCGATGTCTCCCTGAGCCGGCCCATGCGGGTGGCGGTGGATGCCGGCAATGGGGTGGCCGGTGAACTGGGCCCTGCGGTCCTGGCCCGACTGGGCTGTGAGGTGACCCCGCTCTTTTGCGAGATCGATGGCCGCTTCCCAAACCACCATCCGGACCCAGCCGACCCTCACAACCTCGAAGACCTGATTCGCACGGTGCAGTCTCAAGGCCTTGAACTGGGATTGGCCTTCGATGGGGATGGCGACCGCCTCGGGGTGGTCACGCGATCCGGCCGCGTGATCTGGCCTGACCGTCAGCTCATGCTCTATGCGGCCGACGTGCTCGCAGCCCGGCCGGGCTCGGAGATTGTTTTTGATGTGAAGTGCAGTCGCTTGTTGTCGCGCTGGATTGAAGACCATGGCGGCCGGCCACTCATGTGGCGCACGGGGCACTCCCTGATCAAGGCCAAGCTCAAAGAGACCCAGGCCCCATTGGCCGGTGAGATGAGTGGCCACATCTTCTTCAACGACCGTTGGTACGGCTTTGATGATGGCCTCTACACGGCCGCCCGCCTTCTGGAGATCCTCTCTCGCGTCGACGACCCCAGCGCGGTGCTGGAAGCCCTGCCCGATGCGGTCTCCACACCAGAGTTGCAGGTGCGAACGGCCGAGGGGGAGCACCATGCGGTGGTGGCCCGCCTCATCGAGTCCGCGACCTTCCCCACGGCCGTCTCGCGATTCACCCTCGATGGCATTCGCGTCGAGTATGAGGATGGCTTTGGCCTGGCGCGGCCGTCGAACACCACGCCGGTGGTGGTGCTGCGATTCGAGGCCGACACCCAGGCGGGTCTGGCGCGCATTCAGTCGGAGTTTCGGGTGGGCCTGCTCAAGGCCATGCCCGGCGCGACCCTGCCCTTCTAATGCCGCGCCTGCTCGTGATCAAAACCAGCTCGCTTGGCGATCTGGTGCACTGCCTGTGCGCGCTTCAGGAGGCCCATTGGCACGAGCCAGACATGGTGGTCGACTGGGTGAGTGAGGAGGGCTTTGCTGCCATTCCGAAGAGCTGCGGCTGGGTTGACCAGGTGCACACGGTGGCGCTCCGCCGTTGGCGACGGGCCCTGTTCTCCCGTGAAACGCATGCAGAGGTCCGCACGGCCTTGGATGCAATGCAGGCCCAGACTTACGACATGGTCATCGACGCCCAAGGCCTCTTAAAAAGTGCATGGCTCTTGAGCAGGGCTCGGGTTGTGCCTGGAGGCCGGTGGGGATTCGACTGGTCCTCTGCGCGAGAGCCCCTGGCCAGCCTGCTGCTGGATCACAAGGTGCACAGTTCTCCGCAAGACCACGCCGTGGCCCGCTTGCGAACGCTCTTCTCGCAGGCCCTGGGCTATCGCATCGATGGCCCCTTGCATTTTCATCACGGCTGGGGAAATGAACATTCGCCCGAGGAGGCGCAGGCCGCGATGCAGGCGGTGGGCCTCACTGACCGAGACGATGCCTTGGGCCTGCGTGGCTGGGCTGTGCTTGCACATGGCAGTTCTCGGCCCGACAAGGAATGGCCTGAGGCCCATTGGGTGGCCTTGGGAAAACAGTGCTTCCGGGCAGGCCTCTTGCCGGTCTACCCGTGGGGGTCTCCGGAGGAGTACGAGCGCGCCATGCGGCTCTCGAAGGCCACTCAGGGCCGCTGCCTGCCCCGACTGGCCTTGGCGGACCTGCGACCGGTGCTGCGCCTGGCCACGCTGGTGGTGGGGGTGGACTCGGGCATCACCCATTGGGCCGCTGCCTTGGGCCGGCCCACGGTGGGCCTTTTCACGGCCACGCCTGCGCGGCGGTACGGGCTTGACTGGGCGCCGCAGGGGGCCTCCTTGGAAGGACCGGCCATGGCGGTCGACCGTGTCACGGCGGTGCTGCGTGGATGGGAACTCATCTGATGCGAGGCCTCTACACCCTGGTGGGTGTGCTGCTGCTGCCCCTGCTGGCGGGCTATTTGCTCTGGCGGGGTCGACGCCAGCCCGCCTACCGGGCGCATTGGTCCGAGCGTTTCTGGGGGGGTGGTGCGGGCTGCCGTGCATTCGATGATGAACATGCAAACACCCTCTGGCTGCATGCGGTGTCGGTGGGTGAGACACGGGCAGCCGAGCCGCTCATTCGACGCTGGCTCGAGGTGGCCGGCACCGGTGCGCGGGTGGTGCTCACCCACACCACGCCCACGGGCCGTGAGACGGGCGCCCAGTGCTTCGAAGACCTGCTGCGCGATGGCCGACTGGTGCAGGCCTACCTGCCCTATGACTTGCCTTGGGCCAACAACCGTTTTCTCGAATGGGCCCGACCTTCGGTGGGCCTGCTCATGGAGACCGAGCTCTGGCCGAATTTGCTGGCTCAGGCGCGGTCGCGCCGTGTGCCGATGGCCCTCATCAACGCACGCCTGTCGGCCCGCTCGGCCACCAAACTGCAGCAGTTTCGAGCCCTGGCCAGGCCAACGCTGGGCCACCTTGGCCTCATCCTCGCCCAGGGTCAGTCTGACGCCGACCGCTTCCGTGCAGCGGGCTATGCGGGGGAGTTGCAGGTCACGGGCAGCCTCAAGTTCGATGTGGCGCTCGATGCCCAACAGGTCGCCATGGGCCAGGGCTGGCGCGTGCAATGGCCAAGGTCTCGCGCCTGGTTGGTGGTGAGCAGCCGTGACGACGAAGAGATTCAAATTGCCCGGGCCTGGCTGGCTGCGCCGCCTGCAGACACCCTCTTGGTGATCGTGCCGCGGCATCCGCAGCGTTTTGATCGGGTGGCTCAACGCTTGGCTCGAGAGGGCCTGCGTGTGGCGCGGCGCTCAGAGGCTGTGGCCTTGGATGCCTCGGTGGACTGCTGGCTGGGGGATTCGCTCGGCGAGGTGGCGGCCTATGTGGCTGCCACGGACTTGGCCCTGGTGGGTGGAAGCCTGCTGCCCCTGGGCGGCCAAAACCCCATCGAGGTCTGCGCACTGGGCAAACCCGTGTTCTTTGGGCCGCACATGTTCAATTTTCATGCGATTGCGCGGGATCTGCGCAGCAGCGGCGCTGGCCGAGAGGTGAGCGATGCGGCAGGATGGATCTCTGCGGCGGGGCAATTGGTTGCGGAGCCTGAGGTCTATGCCGCATCGGCTGCGGCTGCCGCAGACTTCGCGCAGGCCCACCGCGGTGCTGTGGACCGAACCTATCGGGCGCTGATGACCTGGCTCACGGCTTCGACATCGGCGGGCTGAAGGCCACCCACGGCGGCACGCAGTTGAAGGCTTGCGAGCAGGGTGTCGTTGCGGGCCTTGGCGAGATCACGCTGGGCCGCAAACAGCTGCTGCTGCGCATTGAGCACATCGATGTTGATGCGCACGCCCACCTCATAGCCCAAGCGATTCGACTCCAGCGCCAACTGGCTGGATCGCTCCGCAGCCTGCAGGGCGCTGATCTGGGCCAGGCCAGCCACCACATTGAGATAGGCCTCGCGGGCTGTCTGCTCGGCCGTCAGGCGGGCCGCATCGAGCTTGTGACGGGCCTCGTTGTGCAGGGCCGAGGCCTCACGCACCAATGAGGTGGTGGCGCCACCGGCGATGATGGGCACGGTGAGGCTCAGGCCCACGTAGTTGGAGTCTGAGCGGCTGTCGATGCCGGTGGTCTCGCGTCCCCGCAGTCGGGCGGCCACGATATCAAGGCTGGGCAGGTGGCCGGCCACCTGTCGGCTCACATCGAGCCGTGCCCGTTCTTGATCGGCCTGGGCCTTGAGCACTCCGAAGTTTCCAGCGCGGGCTTGGGCCACCCAGTCTTCGGCATTCATGGGCGTTGGCGAGGGAATCTGAAGATTGGCCCGCAGGTCGGGCAACTTCGCGGGCAGGCTCTGGCCCATGATGAGGCTGAGCGCCTGACGCTTCACATTGAGGCTGTTCTGGGCTCGAATCTCCGAGGCCAGGATGAGATCGAACCGGGCCTGGGCTTCTTGCTGGTCGGTGACGGTGGCCGTGCCCACTTCGAAGCTTCGTTTGGCCGATTCGAGTTGTTCACCAATGGCCTTCTTTTCAGCCTGGGTCACGCTCAAGGCCTCCTGGGCATTGAGGACATCAAAGTAGGCTGCCGCCACCCGAAGCAGGGCGTCCTGTCGGGCCGTGCCAAAGCTTGCCTCGGCGGCAATGGCCGACTGACTGCCCTGTTGGGCTGCCCGAATGGCCGCGAGGTCGAGCAGGGGCTGGTTGAGACTCACCACATAGCTGCGGTAGTCGAGTTCGCGCGATACACCGTCAATATCCAACTTACGGGCATCGGCCGTGGCCGAGATGGTGGGCAGCAAATTTGCGCGACCCTGCGCCCGTTTCTCGAGCCCGGCCTCTCGGGCCTGTGTGGCCGCAAGGTAGGTGGGATCGTGTGCAAGGGCATGGCCCATGGCCTCGGCCAGGGTGAGCGCCTGGGCCTGGCCCATGGGGTGGCCCATGAGGCCGGCAACAAAACACAGGCTGAGACAAAGGCTGAGTGGGCGGCGGGAGGGTCGAGCGGGTGCGTGCACGGTGAACTTTCCTTTTAGAACTGAAATGAGGCTACGCGTGGCGCGCCATCGAGCATGGGCACCAGGGTCTCGAAGAGACCTTCCTCAACAAAACCATTGGCCCGGCGCTGAATGCGGACGGCCCGCATGATGGGGGCCTCGCCGACGATGGCCACGAGCCGGCCCTCGGGCTTGAGCAGGGCCAGGAGGCTTTCGGGCACCGTGGGCAGCCCACCCGAGACCAGCACCGCATCGAACTGGCTGCTCGACCATCCCTCTTTCGAGGCCAGGCCGTTGCCCAGCGCGACCGTGACATTCTGAATGCCCGCCTGTTCCAGGTTGCCCTTGGCCATCTGAACCAAACGGGGCCGACTCTCCACACTGATCACGCTGTCGCACAACTGGGAGAGCAGGGCGGCCATGTGCCCGGAGCCCGCACCGATCTCCAGGACATGGTCGGTGGGAAGCAGGTCGAGTTCTTGCGCCAGGCGTGCCTCGAGCTTGGGGGCAAACATGAACTGGCCCTCTGGCAGCGGAATCTCGGTGTCCACGAAGGCGAGGCTGCGAAGGCCCGAGGGCACGAAGCGCTCGCGTGCCACGGCCTCAAGCGCCGCCAGCACCCGAGGCTCCATGACATCCCAAGGCCGAATCTGTTGGGCAATCATGTTGAACCGGGCTTGTTCGGTGGCGTCTTGGCGAAGTTCGGCAGACATGCGACGGTCTCCTCTGGGTGAACCCCTTATTATGCGCAGTTATGGATGACATGCTCACGTTGTTGCGCGCGCTTCCGGATGAGGTCAAGGCGCTGCTCATGGGCGTGGTCGAGGGCCTCACCGAGTTTCTGCCGATCTCCTCCACGGGCCACCTGATTCTTTTTGGTGCGCTGCTGGGCTTTGATGACGAACAGGCCAAGGTCTTTGACATCGCGATCCAGACGGGTGCGGTGCTGGCCATTGTTTGGCTCTATCGGGGGCGATTCATTCAGGCCTTGCGCGAAGGCCGGCAGAGCCGGCTCTTGCTGCATTTGGCCGTGGCCTTCATGCCTTCAGCAGTGCTGGGCCTGCTCATCGGAGGGCTGGTCAAGGCCCACCTCTTCAGTCCGGTGCCGGTGGCCATGGCCCTGGTGCTGGGTGGCTTCGTGATTCTCTGGGCCGAGCGGCGACAGTCGTTGCACCCGGAGCAGGTCAGGCTTCAAACCGTGGATGATGTGCAGGTGATGGACGCCTTTAAGATCGGCCTGGCCCAGGCCTTCGCGCTCATTCCCGGCACCAGCCGCTCGGGGGCGACCATCATCGGCGGCATGCTCTTTGGCTTTTCGCGAAAGGCCGCCACCGAGTTTTCTTTTTTTCTGGCCGTGCCCACCATCTTTGCGGCTGCCGGCTACAGCCTGCTCAAGCAGCGCGAGATCCTGGCCTGGGATCAAGTCCCCATCTTTCTCATCGGAACCGCTGCGGCCTTCGCGAGTGCGATGCTGGTGGTGCGCTGGCTCATCCAGTTTGTGAGCCGACATTCCTTCCGAGGCTTTGCGTACTACCGCATTCTCTTTGGCAGCACGATCATTCTGATGTGGCAGATGGGCTGGCTGGACTGGGGCGGCGCATAAAGACCAGGTCGGCCGCAGGCTGACCCAGGCGCAGGCCGCGGGCCTCGAACTTGGTCTGTGGCCGCCAGTCTGGCCGTGGTGCAAAGGCTGCAAAGCGGTTCTCCAGAAGCGGCTCAGCGCCCAGCACAGCGAGCATCTGGTCGGCATAGGGCTGCCAGTCGGTTGCACAGTGCAGGTAGCCACCAGCCTGAATCCGACTGGCCATCAACTGCGCCACCGCGGGCTGGATGAGCCGACGCTTGTGGTGCCGCTTCTTGGGCCAGGGGTCTGGAAAAAAGAGGTGGATGCCATGAAGGCTCTGGGGGGGCAGGCCGTCTCTGAGGACTTCCACTGCATCGTGTTCGATGATGCGAATGTTCTGAATGGCCTGCTTCTCGATGCGATGAAGCAGCGCACCGACCCCTGCTGGATAGACCTCCAGACCTAGGAAATTCCATGATGGATTGCGCGCAGCAATGATGGCCGTGGTCTCTCCCATGCCAAAGCCGATCTCCAACACCACAGGATTCGTGTTGCCGAAAATGCTGGGCAGGGGGAGGACATCACCCGTAAAAGACAGTGACCACTTCGCTGCGAAGTCTGATCTGGCCTGGCGTTGCGAGGAGGTGATCTTCCCTTGGCGGCGCACAAAGCTTCGGATGTGTGGGTGCGGTGAGGCCTGGTCTGGCCCTGGTTTGGTGCACGTTTCGTGTTGCACTTGCATCGTTACGAGTTTGCCAGAATCGCTAGGGAATGCCCGAGGGCTTGCACAAATGACCCAAAGCGTTGTTACACTCCCGGTTCCAACTAAAACTCTTCTCACTCAAAGAGGGAACATGAATAAAGCTGATCTCGTTGAAGCCGTGGCCAATGCCACAGACCTCTCCAAATCCAAGGCCGACGACGTGGTGGGTGCGCTGATCGCGACCATCGTTAAAGCGGTTTCCAAGGGCGACTCCGTTCAGCTCGTGGGCTTCGGAACCTTTGGTTCCGGCAAGCGTGCCGCTCGCACCGGCCGTAACCCCCGCACTGGCGAAGCCATCAAGATTGCTGCTGCCAAGACCGTGAAGTTCACGGCCGGTAAAGCGTTCAAGGATGCGGTGAACAAGCGCAAGTAATGCTTGCGCCCGTAGTGAAGAAGGCCCGGGCAACCCCCGGGCTTTTTTCTTGAAGGTTGCTATCAAGTGGGCAATGAACGCTTGGCTACACCTTCGCGAGTTATTGGCCGTGGTCTCCTCAGACCCTGAACTGGCCTCCCTAGACGATCGCACCCAGCGCGTGCTCGAGTGGGTGGCTGCAAACCATCCCGATCGGCATCCCATCTATGTTCAGACCATCGTGTCTGAATGCGGCGTGGCCTCTCCAGCTACCGTTCACAAGGCGCTCGGCGTTCTCGAGCGCTCGGGCCACCTTGAGATGGCGGTCGATGTCATCGACTCGCGCCGTCGCATCGTGTCGCCCACGCCCAAGGCTCGTCGGCTTCTGGCCAAGCTTGATCGCTTCGTGTCGGAATGGGCGACCACCCTCAAACGCTAGGCCCGCGCCTCTTCGGCCTGCCGTCACCGCCCAGGGCATGGGCCTGGGGCCTCGGATTCGGCCTGCTCTTTTTCGCGACGTTCTGGCTCAACAGTCATTCTGCAGACTGGTTCAGTGTGGTTCACAACCGCATTTCCGCCGTGTTTTTGCCAGCCTTCGTGAAGGTGGTGGCGGTCATGGTGGCCGGTGGCGCAGGTGCGCTCGGCATCTTCATCGGCTCGCTGGCCAGTGGACTGTTCATCACCCAAGACCCCATCAGCCTGGCGCTCTGGCATGCAGCGCTCTCCACCACGGGCGTGCTCGTGGCGGTTCACCTCATGCGCTGGGGGCTTCGGCTCGATGTTCTGCCCATGACCCTTCCCATGCTCCTGGCCGTGGCCGTGCTGGCCAGCGTGACCAATGCTGTATTGCACGGTCTGTTCTGGTCCCAATGGGATGAACACGTTCGCGGAATCGGCGAGATTGCGCTCATGATTTTTGGAGACCTTACTGGGGTGGCCGTGGGATTTTTGCTGCTGCGCGCGGTGGTGCTCACCATGAAAAAGGCCCGCGCGTGGCGGGCCTCTTCCATTCCAAACGAACCGCTGAATTAGTCGGCGAACTGCCCGGCTGCACGAATCAGCTTGCCCCAACGCTCGGTCTCGGCTGCGAGCAGCTTCTTGTGCTCGGCAGGCGTGGCCATGTTGTCGGGATAGACCTCCGAGCCGAGATCCGCCATGCGCTTGGCAAAGGCTGGGTCTTTCAGGGCTGCACGAAGTGAGCTGTTGAGCTTGGCCGTGACCGCCGCAGGAGTGCCTTTGGGGGCATACAGGCCGTGCCACACGCTCAGCTCAAAGTCTTTGAAGCCACCCTCGGCCGCCGTGGGCACATCCTTCAGGGCACCTAGGCGCTTGGGGGTGGTGATGGCCAGGGCCTTCACGCGGCCGCCGGTGATCTGGGGCGTGGTGCTGGTGGTCTGGTCACACATGAGGTCGGTCTGGCCGCCGATGAGATCCGTCATGGCGGGGCCCGTGCCCTTGTACTGAACTGTGGTGAGGGCCTGGCCGATGGCCGACTGGAACATCAGGCCACAGAGATGGGATGCAGCACCAAGGCCCGCGTTGGCCAGGTTGATCTTCTGGGCGTTGGCCTTGACGTAGGACACCGCGTCTTTCAGGTTGCTTGCGGGAAAGTCGGGCCGTGCGATGAGGGTCATGGGCACCGCGTTGACGAGGCCCAGGTGCTCAAAGTCTTCCAGGGGCTTGTAAGACAGCTTGCGATAGAGGGCTGGTGCGGTGGACATGCCGATGTGGTGAATCAGGATGCGATAGCCATCGGGTGTGGCACGGGCAATCTCGGCTGGGGCCACGATGCCGCCGGCGCTGGGCTTGTTTTCGACGATCACCGGCTGGCCGAGGGATTTTTCCATGGCCTGGGCCAGGGTTCGGGCGACGGTGTCGGTGGGGCCACCGGCAGAGAACGGCACCACCATGGTGACGGGCTTGGTGGGGTAGGCGGTGGCTGCAACAGGCGCCAGGCTGATCATGCCAGCCAGGCCCAGTCCGAGCACGAGGTGACGGCGTGATGGTTTGATGGAAGTGGGACGGTTCATGCGTTTGCGCTCCTTTGAGTAACAGCGCATCAGTTTAGGGTTTCCGGGCCTGGTGTCGCGGGCGTTGGGCTCGGCGTTTTCCCTAGGATTCTTAACGCAGCGAGGCCTCTGAAAGGATTCTCAGCCGACCCTCTTCCTGAACCCAGACCAATTCCTTGAGGTTCTTGCTTCGGTAAGAATCCGAGCGATAGAACTGGGTGAAGCGGGTGATGGCACGACCATCCTCAATGCGTGTGCGAACGTCCTCCACCTGAACCTCGATGAGGCTGGCCCGTTTGAGCAGACTCGTCTTGCGGCGGGCAAAGGCATCACGCTCCGGAAAACTGGATGCGTAGTGGGCCAGGTACGCACTCGGGTCTCGGGAGGCCCAGTCCGCCCGCCAGCGCTCCACGGCTGCGTCGACCTCACGCACGGTGAGCAGACTCGGGGCAGCAGGCGTGTCGAGAGCCGCCTTGGTTGCGGGCGCCTGTGATGCGGGGGGGCTCGTCGAGGCCGGTGCGGTAGCGGCGTCCGGTGCAGCAACGGTCGTGATGCCTGCAGTGGGCCTGGGCACGTTGACTGTCTGGCCCCCGGGCACGGGAGGCACGGCCACGCTGGGCCGCTCTGGGGCCACAGCGGTGGCCACGGGAAGGTTGGGTGCGGCATCGGGCTCTTCCATGACCCGATACAAGCCCACACCGATGCCGAGCACCGAGACACCGACCAGCCACCAGCCCCCTTGGCGCGATACGGAGGGGCCTGGTGTGGGCTCGGTCATAGGCGTTCTTTGATCAGGGGCGACAGTGCGAGGTCGCCAGCCTTGTCAAAGGGCAGGTTGGCAGGCTTGCGCGACCAATACACGCGCTGAACCTCGCCGGCCTGTTCTCGAAGGCTCACCACCGGCCGACTGGCATCGACCTCAAAGATGGCGAGGGTTCCGGGCAGGCTGGACTCCATGCGGCCTCGGGCGGCCACGGCGCGGGATGTCCACTCGGCTGGCGTGATCCATTTCACCTCGGGGGTGATGACAATGTGTGTCTTGCCGTATTCAACGTACTTCTTGAGCCGAACCATGTCGTCGTTGGCCACGGCCAGGCAGCCGTCCGAGGCCTTCGGCGGACGAACATGGACATCCTCTGGCACGCCGTGGATCCAGATGCCATAGCCGGTGCGCTTGGCCTGGCGGTCTTCGGCATTGGGGTAGTCGAGGGTCATGGCCAGTTGGCCCAGAAAGCCATCGGCCCGGGGGTTCTTGATTTCCTTGAGCAGGCGGTAGGCCCCGATGGGGGTTTTGCGGTCGCCTTCAACAAGCTTGGGTGCACCGGAGAGGCCCAGCGTGGTGTAGAACTCATCGACCAACTTGGGCGCCCCACGCTCCGAGCGGAAGACATAAATGCGAGAGACGGCCAGGTCGGCCAAGAGCAAGTAGCCACCCATGGCGGCAGACTGGGACAGATACACGATGTTGTCGGGCAGCATGCCGCTTGGCCGAACATAGGCGCGGGCGCGGGCCTCTGAGAGCAGGTCTTGGTCTGGTTTTCGAATGACCGAGGCCTGGCCAGACAGGGACAACACCGCCTGGGCCTGCAGCCAGTGGGCCAGGCGAGACTTGGGCTCGATGGCGGCAGCCTGAGCGGCCAGTTCGGCAAGCCGATCGGGGTTGCCCTCAGCCGCTGTGCGAGCGGCTTCTTCTAAGAGCGCATCGGGCGAGGGATGACGGGTGGCCTGCCCGGGCATGACTGTCATGCTCGCGGCCACGAGGCCCACCAGCCACTTCGCGGGCTGCAGGGGCATCAGTTTTGCTCGGCTCTGATTTTCCACGCGCCGTCCTCCATCACCCAAACCTGTGTCTTGCGAGAGCGTACCTTGAGACTGCCGGATTCATAACGTTGGTTGTACCGCACCTCCACCTCTTTTGCAGAGCGGGAGGTGATGCTGATGTCGGAGACCTCCACGACGATCTCTTTCTTGCCAAGGATGCGCGGCTTTCTGAAGGCCAACCATGCGGTCCGCGTCTTGTGGGCAGGAATGCTGAAGGATTCGCTGTAAAAGTTCGAGTAGGCATTGAAATCTTTTCGGGACCAGGCCTGCGCCCAGGCCATCAGGCGTTTCTCCACGTCGTCGTCTTTGGGCATTGCAGCGGCCAGGCGTGCCGCCTCTGCTTTGGCAGCCTCTGCCTTTGCAAGTTCAACCCGTGCCAATTCTGCCTTGCGAGCAGCCTCTGCGGCGGCCAGCACGGTGCGGCCTTCATCAATGGCCTTCTTCATGGCGATGGGATCGAGGCCGTTGGAGTTGAGCGCGGGCTCTTTCTTGGGCGGGGTCTTTCCGATGGCCTTGGCATAGCTTTCCGCGAACTGCTGACTGGCCAGCTCACGCAGGTTGCGAAAGGCGGTGGCGGATTCTGGATTGGCCAGGAGGGCGGTCTCAAGTGCCCTGCGCGAGGCTTCGAATTCACCCATGTTGGCCAGGAAAAGGGCGAGGTCGTTCGCAGCGCCAAGGTCGGCCGGAGAGGCCTTCACACGGGCCTCGAGGGCGAGCCGCGCCTCGTCGAGTTTGCCTTGTTTCATCAGGCCCATGAGACCCGGCGGCGGAGGGTTGGAGGCGGAGGCCGGGACCCCGATGGATCCAGCCAAAACAAGAAAAAGCCCAGTAAAAAGAAAGATGCGCGAGGCAGTCTTCATAAATTGCCTAAGATGTTAACACTTGCTAGTTTGAAAAAGCACGCCCAAGCCCAACCAGGGCTGTGATCAGCAGGGCCACCCCCAGCAGCCTAAAAAAAGTGGGGGTCTCGGCCGCCACGACCCGAGCATGCAGTTTTTCCCCCAGCAGGTGGCCCACGAGACCGCAGGGAAACATCCACAGTTGATGGATGAGTTGAAGGTCCACGCCCACGACCAGGAAGGAGGCCATTTTGATGAGCACCAGAATGAACCAGAGCACGAAGAGGGTGTCGCGCAACTGGTGTTTGGCCACATGGTTTGCGAACACGGAGATGATCAACGGCGCGCCGGTGAGCGAGGTGCCGCTCACATAACCGCCCAGGGCCAGCAGGCCGCGCTCCACCCAAGGGTTCTTGCTCTCGAATCGCCGATTGAGGATGTAGCCCACGGCGTAGACAGAGATGATGGCAAAAATAACCGAGCTGATGATCTGCGGGGAAATGGTGAGCAGGCCAATCACGCCGATGAGCTTGGGGATGGCCATGACCTTGAGGGCCTTCCAGAGGTAGACCCAGTCGATGTTGCTGCTGCCCTCGCCTGTGGCCTTGGTCTGTCGATAGCCCTTAAGCGTGATCCAGCTCGAAAAGATCAGCAGGTGAATGGCAATGGGGGGCAAGAAGAGCAGGGGGTCGTCGACCACCAACAGGAAGAACGGCAGCGACAGCACCGAGCCGCCAAAGCCCAGGCCGCTTCGCACGAAGCCACTCCAGACGAAGATGAGGCCGATCAGCGTGAGCTGGATGGGCGAGAGGGCGTCCATGGATCAGGGTAGAACGGGGTGGCCGCGACTGGTGAGGTCGTTTTGCAGATACAACTGCAGCAGCACGGATTCAAACACGGGGCGAATGAGGCCGGGTTCCTGTTCCAGGGCCAGCCGAAGGCCATCGGCTCGAACGCAGACCGCGCGAACCTCGGTGCTGGCCTGGGCCGAGAGGCTTCGGACCCCGCCGATCAGAATCGACTGCTCGCCGAAGGTTTCGCCGGGGCCAAGCTCAGCCACCGGCTGCGGTGCCGTGGGGTCGAAAAGGCAGACGGTGCCCTCAGAGATGACGTAGAACTCATTGGCAGCGTCCCCCTGCTTGAAGATGATGGACCCCTCAGAGAAGACCCGGGTGCCGGTGGGCTCGAGGTCGAGGGGGGCCGCCGGGCTGGGGGGTGCGGCTTCTTCGTGACGGACCGCGGCGGCCGGTTTGGAGACTGGCTTGGAGACTGGCTTTGCAACGGGTTTGGAAACCGGCTTGGGTGCGGATTGGCGTTCGCGATTGGGTTGATCTATGGGCTCGGCGGCGGCCATGAGCTTTGGCCGCCACTGCGCGGGCACCTCGTCGGCGCCCAGCACCAGGCAGATCAATCGCTCGAAGTCGATGGCCGCCTGTTGGGTCTGGCTGCGCACGGCATGGTTGCGACGTCCTGCATCCTCCAAGACCATTTCCACAGGGTGTTGGCGAGGGCCGCGTTTGGCCATGGCTATCGGGTGAGCCAGTCGGGCAGGGGCTGGCCCTCCCCAAGAATGCGGCCCAGGGTGAGCCGAAAAAGACCCTTGAGCCCAGGATTGATGCGCGCGATCTCGCGGCAGGCCGCATCGATGGGAATGACCTTGCAGTTCGTGACCGTGGTGGCCCGAATGTCGTGGGGGAGTGACTGATGCGCAAGACCCTGGGCCAGGCCAATGACGCTGCCCGGACCAAGCTTGTATTGGTGGTCGCCAGTGTGAAGGCTGACCTCACCAGAGATGAGGACAAAGGCGTCGTGGGGCACCTCGCCGGCCGAGAGCACCAACTGTCCGCCGGTGAAGACCCTGGTCTTGAGGCTGGGGCTCGCCCAGACTTGATAGAGCAGGCGTTCTTGTGCGGTGAGGTCGTGGGCATCGAAGTAGGCGAGTCGCTCTGACTTCTTGGCTGTGAGGCTCAGGCCTTTGAAACGGCCGCGGTCGATGGAGAAGTTGATCTCAGCCATGGGATGCAGCGGAGGTATTCAAGGCCGCCCGAATCAGTTCAGTGGTGTCAAACAGTGGGAGACCCATGATGCCAGATGGGCTGCCCTCGACGCGCTCAATCATGAGGCCGGCGTGGCCCTGAATGGCATAGGCACCGGCCTTGTCCAAGGGTTCGCCCGTGGCCACCACCCAGTCGACCCAGTCGGAGGGGAGTTTGGCAAAGGTCACTCGAGAATGGCTGAGGACATGTGTGTAGCCATGGGTGGTTCGAAGGCCCACCGCCGTGAAGACACCATGTGTCTGACCCGAGAGTTGTTCCAGCATGGCCTTGGCGTGGGCTGCATCCGTTGGCTTTCCAAAGATGGTGCCATCCAATGCCACCGTGGTGTCGCCCGTGATCAGCGGGTGAAGTGGCTGGCCCTGTTCGAGCCGATGGGACCAGGCGGCATCAGACTTATTTCTCGTGACCCGCGCCACATAGTCTTGCGGAGGTTCATTGGCCTGGAATGATTCCAGCGATTCTGGGTCCAGGCCAGGAGGGAATCCGCAGGTCTCGACGGCCATGCCCAACGGCTCGGCCACCTGGCGCAGCAGTGCGAGACGCCGCGGCGACTGCGACGCCAACAAGAGCGTGTGCATGCGGGCCTCGAAGAGACGGGGATTGAATCAGCCGCCGAAGGGTGCCACGCCGATCAAGAGCAGATGGCCCTGAAAGGCGAACCAGGCCCACGCACCAATGCCAACCACCAGGGTGATGAGCGAGGCCAGCATGCTGCGTGGTCGCTGTGCAATGAGTGTGGGCAGCCCGTTGAGCAGGCTTGGGTTGGACATCACCGCCCGACGACGCGCAGATCGGAATACGAGCACCGCCCAGAGCAGGAAGCCACCGAAGAGCAAGACATCGTGGAGGCCGCCGTTGGAGAGCAGGTGCGCGAAGGCCCAGAGCTTCACAGCAATGGTCATGGGGTGCTTGAGCTTGGCCAGAATGATGTTGCCCGGCACGTAGGCCGCCACCAGAAGCACGAATGCAAAGAGGGTGAGCAAGGAGGCGGCATGGGCCAGGCCGGCGGGCGGTACCCACAAGATGGTGGGGTCTAACCGAGCCTGCGCATAGCCTTGCACCATGGCCACAAGCCCAAGCAGGCTCACCACGCTGTAGATGAGCTTGAAGCCCAACGGCCCAAACCGAGCTTGAAGCTGGTTGCGAATGCCTTCGCCGGGGATGCGAATGGCATGGATGCCCAGAAAGAGGATGAGACCGATGATCAATAAGCCCACGAAAAACTCCTTGAGTAGGCCTCAGGATAAGGCATGTGCTGGCCGGCGTCCCGCGGATCCATTAGAGTTTCGGAAAGAGGAGTGCATCGCATGGTGATTTGGGGTCGAACGGTGGAGGAGCGGATGAAGGCCACCTCAGAGAGTTTCCATGAGGCTTTTAAGTAGCCCAAGCCCTCGAGGGCGTTACCGGCATCAAGCGGCGTGATGCCGCTCCACCTTCAAGATGGAGACATCCTTCGCGGCAGGGTAGAGCGCCTTCACCGTTCGTAGCGCCTCTGCATGTTCTTTGCCATAGACCTGCGCCACCACCTCTGAGACGGCCTTTCGGCGATGAGGACAGCCATCGGCGGCATGCTGGAAACGGATGCGTGCAAAGTGCCAGGTCTGCCGGGGCTTTCGGGCCATGCTCGGCCGCCGCCGCTTTAGGCTGTTGCGGCGCCAGTTGGTGTGTGACCCCTCTTCTTGGCCCAGGACTTGATATTCGGTGCGCAGGGCACAAATGAGCACGCTGATGAGCAGCACCCATGTCCAAGAGGCCTGCACGGCCAGGGCCAGCAGGGTGAGCATGGCGGCCACACCCAACCAGTATTGGCAGACCATGTTTTTCGCGGCCGCACCCAGGCGGTATAGATCGAATGTGAAAGGCATACTGAAATTCTAGAGGTCAACAAACCACTGAATGAACAGGGTTTTCCGGGAGTGGCTCGGCAACGCTTTCGCATACACTCAAGTGCGTTCATGGCAAAGCCTCATTTCAAAATCGACGTCGCAGTTCAATACCTGGCCCACGAGTCATCCCCACAGGAGAACCTCTGGGGCTTTGCCTATACGGTCACCGTGACCAACACGGGCGATGTGGCTGCACAACTGATTGCGCGTCATTGGGTGATCGACGACTCCTTTGGCCATCGACAGGAGGTGCGTGGCCTGGGTGTGGTGGGCAAGCAGCCCTACCTGCAGCCGGGGGAATCCTTCCAGTACACGAGCGGCACGCGCATTCAAAGCCCCATGGGCAGCATGCACGGCACCTACTTCTGCATCACGGAGGATGCCCAGCCGTTTGAGGCCACCATCTCTGCCTTCGCGCTCAAGGCCGAAGGCGAAGAGACGGAGCGCATGCTGCACTGAGCCTGGTTTAGGTCAACGCGCCCATCACCCGTTCGATGAACCAGGTCAGGCCCACGGCGGCGATGCCGATGGAGCCCACCACCAAAATGCCCCAGCGGTAAAAGCCTGTGCGCCGAAGTGCCCAGGCCAGTGGCACGAAGACCGCCACAATGGCCAACTGCCCGAGTTCCACACCCACGTTGAACCCGATGAGCGCGATGGCGAGCTGCTCCGAGGGCAGACCAAGGTCTTCGAGAACACTCGCAAATCCGAATCCGTGGACCAGGCCCAGGGCAAACGCAATCTGCCACCGGTAGTGCACGGTTCGTCGATGCAGGTTGCCCAGTGCCGCCATGGCAACTGAGGCCGCAATGACGGGTTCAACCACCTGCGACGGCACGCTGACGACACCAAGCACAGCGAGGCCCAGGGTGATGGAGTGGGCCACTGTAAAGGCCGTGACAATGCCCAGAATATTGAGTGCAGCTGGGCGGATGGTGGCGTAGGGTCGCCAGTCGCCGAAGCGATCTCCCCGACGTTGAAAGACGCTCGGCAACAGCAGGGCGAGCAAAAACAAGATGTGGTCCGCGCCAATCCAGATGTGCCACACACCCTCCACAAGATAGTCGGAGAGCACCGCAAATGCGCTGTTTTCTCTCGGGTCGAGCGTGGCCTGCGGACGGTCTGGGCTCAGCACTACAGTCCAGGTCGCATCCCCGATCCGTCCTTTCACCAAGGCTCGGTGCAATGCGTTCTGATCGAAGAAGAGACCATAGCGCAGCGACACAGCATCCTCTGTCGTTCGGGCCTCGCAGACGCCCAAGCGCTCGATGCTCAGATGGTGGTCTGACCCATATTCGGCCACAGCCCACTGCGGCGCCTCGAGCCGGCAGGGGCCTTTCGGTGTTTGAAGGGCAAGCCCCTTGAGAAGCCAGTCCTCGATGATGGTCTGCTGCTGCTTGAGCTCGCCCCAGGTGATCTCTTCATCGCGGTTGAGGTCGAGATCGAATGTCAGGGCGAGGTCTCGCAGCGGAAGGTCTACGCGCATGACGAGACCGTTGGGCTCTTCTCGCAGCTCGATGAAGGTATTGCTGCCTGAGTGTGCCCACGACGGGGTGAGTGGGGTGAGCGCGAGCAGAAGCAGGCCGGCTTGGAGCAAAAGGCGTGGGCCGAGGCCGAAGGCCCACATCGGTGAAAGGATGTGCGGGGTCATGGCCTTGGCCTTGTGCCGGCGCCGTCGCGCAGCATCTTGAGTTCGTCGAACAGCGCATCCAATCGTGGCTCGCGGTAGCCTGTTTGGGCCTGCCAGGCCAACAGCGTTTGTGCAGCGGAACGATCCTTCTGGAGGATTGCTGCCCTTGCATAGAGGACAGCATCGGCGGGCTCGCGCTGGGTGGCCCAGGCCGACTGCGCAAGTGCAAGCGCCTGGTCTGGTCGATTGAGCACGTCGAGCTGAAAGACGATCACGGGCCGCTCATTCATGAGGTCGCCACGTTGTTGCTGGTGGGCCAGCCGCTGCTTGAACTCGTCCACCAAGGCATCTGCCTCGGGCCGCTGAAGCCCACGGGCAGAGCGAATGGCCTGCACCAAGAGCGCATCTGAACGAGACCTCTGAAGGTTGAGCTGCCAGGCGTCCTCGTGACGACCAAGATCGTTGAGCAGCTCGACTGTTGCGACGAGCATGCCATGGGGCTGCTGCCTCGCCTGCTTCATGTGGGAGCGCCAAATATTGAGCGCCTGGGCTTGGTCGCCAGCCACGCGATATGCCTCGCCGCGATGAAAGGCGACCCATTCCTTTGCCCGAGGCCCTTGATGGTCTGGGTGGGTGGCCAGCGCATTGAGCAAGGCAATGGCTTCCTTTGGCCGGCCAGCCCGTTGGTACAGCACGGCCTGGCAACTCTGCTGCTCTGCCTGGCCAAAGCGCAGGCCGATCTGGTCGCAGGTCTTCTGGGCCTGATCGAGCCGGGCTTGCACCATGTCGATGGCCAGGTGCCAGGACCAGTATTCGGGCTGCTGCGGGTCCTTCTGCATGGCGCGCGCAATGTCGCCCTGGGCGCCAACGAAATCGTGCAAGCCCTGCCGAACAAGGCCTCGGACAAAAAGGGCTTCCGCAGGCAGTGTGTCGGCTGCTTCCCACCACTGGGAGAGCATGGCCTGCGCATTGCCGAGCCATCGCGCATCGCCTTGGTCCATGGCGGCGATGAAGGCTTGCTTTGCAGCGGCAGTGGCCAGGCTGATGTCGTCGGGGCGGGCCCGCCAGGCACGCACCGAGGCATTTGGTTCGCCGTTGCGGTTGGCGGCCGATGCATCGTCCAACATCAAAAGAACTTTGTTGTCGGCTGGAATGCTTCGCGTCTGGGCCAAGAGCGGCTGAATCAGCCCCAAGCCCAAGAGGGTTGCCAGCGCGAGCAGGGTGGTTCTCAGCATGGGTGCCATTCGTTCACTCCGAAACCGCTTGACGGCCTTGCCCGCATCTTTCCATACTCACGCGCTCGAGTCGTCTTGTTGATGCATTCGAGCAAATTCAATCGCATGTCTTCACAACCCATCAAAGGTGACACCATGAAATCTGCAATCACTGCGCTGACCACAGCTTTGTTTCTCGCTTCCGCACCCGCCTTCGCCATGAGCCATGGCGGCGGCAAAATGGACGACAAGAAGACCGAAAAAGTCGACTGCACCAAGGCTGAGAACAAAGACATGAAAGAGTGCAAAGAAGCACCCAAGAAGTAAATTTGTTGAAGTTCGAAAGGCCCTGGCGGGAGACCCCCAGGGCTTTTTTTATAACGTCCTCATCTTACGTGGTGCCCATCGAGCCTTGTTTATGATGTGGGCATGATCACCTACTCACTCGAGGGCCTGCACTGCGGGGCCTGTGTCAAGAAACTGGATGCTGCCTTGCGATCATTCGCAGCAGATGTCTCGGTATCACTGGTACCAATGCAGGTGACCCTCACCGAACCCCGTGCTAATTTCAACACCCTGGCCCAGGCGGTCGCCGCGGCGGGGGCGTATCGCCTGCTGCCCGCGGGCGAGCAAGCTCCCAAGCCAGGGGTTGCAGTCACCCGGTTGGAGCCAGCGCCCAGCCCATCGTTCTTGGCGGTGTATCGGCCCCTGCTGCTGATCGTGGCCTTCATTCTGGGTGCGAGCGTGCTGGTTCAGGTTGGGCTGCATGGCCCTCAGGGTGTGGATGCCATGGAGACCATGCGCTACTTCATGGCCGGATTCTTTTTGGTGTTCTCGTTCTTCAAGCTGCTCAATGTGAGCGCATTTGCAACTGCCTATGCACAGTACGACCTGCTCGCAGCCCGCTGGCTGGGATGGGGTCACATCTACCCCTATGTGGAGCTCGCCCTTGGCGTGGCCTATCTCACCAACTTCAATCCGGTGCTCACCCATTGGGTCACCATCGTGGTCATGTCATTCTCGGCCGTGGGCGTGATTCAGGCGGTGGCCCGCCGCACCCAGATTCAGTGTGCCTGCCTCGGCACGGTTTTTAACCTGCCCATGAGCACGGTGACGATCGTGGAGGATGTCGGCATGGTGCTCATGGCTGGGCTCATGCTCTGGCTCATGTAGGCCAAGTGGCCGCCGATTCGCAGGGCTGATCGTGGGCTTCGAACTGGTGTGGCTCAAGCGCGACCTGCGGTGGCAGGACCATGCACCGCTCGCCAACGCATCAGCGCGCGGCCCCATCCGGGTGATGTATGTCGTGGAGCCCGATCTCTGGAAGCAGCCGGATGCATCGCTGCAGCACCTCGCGTTCATACGAGAGTCGTTGCAGGACATGCACGAGACCTTTCAGCAAGACACGGGTGCTGTGGAGGTTTTTCATGGCGAGATTCTGGAGGTGCTCACGTCCATCTGGCGGCAGCACCGATTCGAGCACCTCTACTCACACGAAGAGACCGGCAATGCGTTTACTTATCAGCGAGACCGTGCAGTGGCCCGTTGGTGTCGATCGCATGGCGTGACATGGCATGAGTTCCCGCAGTTTGGTGTGGTGAGGGGGCTGAAGGATCGCAATCTTTGGCAGGGGGCTTGGGAGCGGCACATGGCTGCTCGCCGATCAGAGCCCGCCTCATTGCAGTTCTGGAAGGCATACCCGCAGCACAGCCTGGTGCTCCATGCTCCCGATGGCCTCAGTCATGACCCACCGCAGCGGCAACGGGGTGGCCGTCGCCAGGCCCTGTCGGTGGTTCATGACTTTTTGCATCGGCGCAGCAATCGGTACCGGGGCGGCATTTCATCACCCCTGCTGGCGCCCGAGGCCTGCTCACGCTTGTCGGTGTACCTGGCGTATGGCTGCGTCAGCATGCGGGAGCTGGTTCAGTGGACTCGGTCCGCGTTAAAGGCGGGCAGTGACCAGCCCAGGCAGCAGGCGGGCCTGAGGTCCTTCTGCAGCAGGCTCTATTGGCACTGCCACTTCATTCAGAAACTCGAGAGCGAGCCAGAGATCGAGTGGCGCAACATGCACCGTGGCTACGATGGACTTCGAGAGAACGACTTCATTGAAGAACGGTTTCAAGCCCTGCAGTTGGGGCAAACCGGCTGGCCCATGGTGGATGCCTGCGTGGCGATGCTTCGGGAGACGGGCTGGTTGAATTTCCGAATGCGGGCGATGCTGGTCTCGGTGGCGTCCTACCCGCTTTGGCTGCATTGGCAGCCGGTGGGCCATTGGCTGGCGCGGCAATTCCTAGACTATGAGCCCGGCATCCACTGGAGCCAGATGCAGATGCAGTCGGGCACCACGGGCATCAACACCACCCGGGTCTACAACCCCATCAAGCAGGCCCAAGACCATGACCCCAACGGCCGCTTTGTTCGCCATTGGCTGCCGCATCTGAGGAAGGTGCCGGATGCCTGGATTTTCGAGCCCTGGCGAATGCCGGCTGATCTGATCAGCCGCCGCGGCGGGGATGTGTTGACCGTTGCACCGAGCCCCATCGTGGACCTCTCCATTGCGACGCGCGAGGCCAAGCGACAACTGTACGAGCGACGGCATCAGCCCGAGGTGCGGGCGGGGCAGCAGGCCGTGGTGGAACGACACGCGTCGCGGAAGCCTCGCCGGGACCCACTCACGCGGCCGCGTCGTGGCGAGATCAGTTCGAAAATGGCTGATTCGCAGTTAATGCTCGATCTCTAATTGAGGGGGAGTTGCACCACCACACAGACACCGGGTGGGGTGCTCAGGTTTTCGAGCCAGACCTCACCGCGGTGCTGGCTCACAATCTCCCGGACGATCGCAAGACCCAGTCCGTTTCCCTCAGACCTTGTGCCTTGAACCCGGTAGTGCGGAATGAACACTTTGGTAAGGTCGGCTTCGGGGAGGGTTGGCCCTTCGTTGCGAATGGTCAGTTCAGCCTGGTCTCCAGTACTTCTGACGTTGAGATGAATGCCCGTGGAGGCCGCGCCGTGGGATGCCGCGTTGGCCAATAGGTTCTGTATGAGCTGTTCGATCTTGAATCGAACCGCGGGAATCATGACCCGGTCTTGAATGTGCAATTGCATGTGCTGCCCTCTCTGCTTCAGGATGGGTTCCATCATCTCTGCGACCGACTCCGCCGTGGCGCCCAGGTCCACCGGTGCGCGAGACTCGAAGCCAGCCGCCGAGACTCGGCTGTAGGCCAAGAGCTGCTCGGCCAGGCGAACCGTTCTTCGGCATGCATCCTGGGCTTGTTGCAGAGACATCTGATGCTCCGAGGGTATTGATGTACCCATTGCATTCTCAAGGTGGAGTTGCACAGCCGTGAGTGGCGTTCGCAACTCATGGGCAGCAGCGTCCAAGAACCGCTGCTCCCGACCCATCGACTCCCTCACACGTTGGAGCAAGAGATTGAGTTCCTGGACAACGGGTCGCAACTCTCTGGGGAGCCCAAGGGTCTCGAAGGGCTCGAGATCATGCGCCTTGCGGCTAGAAATTTGGTTGGCAAGGCCGAGTACGGGCCGGACGGCCCGCCGGGCGAGTAGATTGACCACAATCATCAAAATGAGTCCGCCCATGGCCAGCGGCACCATGATGGCGGTGACGATCTCAGTCGATATCTCGTCTCGAATGTCTGCCCGTTCTGCTGTGTAGATCCGGAAATCTCTCGTCTCGAGGACAAAGGTATGCCAGCGCTGTCCGTCAACCTCGGTGTCATGAAAGCCTGGTGAGGCAGGTCCCAATGGACTTGAGGGTGCATTCCTGGACCTCGCCAGCAAGCCCTCTTGTGCATCCCAGACCTGGAAGGCCAGTTTGTTCTCATACGGATGACCGCCCGCTAAGGGTGCATCGTCGTTTGGATGGCGTAAATCAGACGGCAGATCAATGACCAGAGGCTTTTCTGTCGGGGGTTGTAGGCGGCTGTCTTGTGACAATGCCGCCAGCACTCGTGCAGATGTGGCCAGTTGCGCGTCGAAGACCTCCTCAGCCTCATGTTCACTCACCAGATAGGCAAAAAATCCAATGGCAAGAAACGCCAGGAGCAATACGGACGCCAGTCCATAAAGTAGCCAGGTGCGGATTGACTTCGGACGGCGAATCATTGGTCGAGCCCCAGCCGATAACCGAGGCCACGCATTGTCTTTATGATTCTCGGAGCAGTCTTGCGACGAATGTGATGTACATGGACATCGACGGTGTTACTGTCCGCCTCCTCGCCCCAGCCATAAAGGGCGGTGGCAAGTTGTTCACGGGTAAAGACCCGTTGGGGACTCTCGAGCAGAACACGCAGCAGCAGCCACTCCTTTTTGGTGAGTTCAACAATCTCTCCCGACCAGGTGACCCGAGCCTGCTCGACATTGACCTGAAGGTCCCCAAAAACGAGGGACTGATTCCCATGCCCTGCGTCGTTCAGCCTCCTGGAGAAAGCCTGCACGCGGGCAAGTAACTCACTGAGCTCAAATGGCTTGGTGATGTAATCGTCGGCGCCCAGATTCAACCCCTGAATGCGATCGGCAATGGCGTCCCTCGCCGATACGATCATGACAAAGAGGCTCCGTCCGCAGGACCTGGCCGCCTGCAGTACATCGAGCCCAGAGCCGTCCGGAAGCCCGAGGTCGAGGATGACCAGGTCGAAGGCTCGAGAACCAATGGCATCTTGGGCGCATTTGGCTGTTTCTGCGGGCTCCACTGCATGGCCTGCGCGCCGCAGCGCAAGCGCGAGACCTGAGGAGATAAGCCGGTCGTCTTCGACCAATAAAATTCTCATGCCTTACTGTAAGCCTTCTCCGAGCTGTTGACGCATGGCAGTGAGTTTCCGAGCAAGGGCGCCACGCACAACGTCAGGAAACGACTGGTTTAGCCAGACAAAGAAGCGCTCCGGAAGCCCAACCTGGTACTCCTGCCGGTTGGACTCCAGAAACTCACAGAACAACTGCCCGACGGCTTCCGGTGAGTCCAGCTTCTGCCCATCAGCCCTCATGAAGGCCATCGCGGCATTCGAGTTAATGCTGGTTTGGGTGGCACGCGGAGAAAAGGTTCTCACGCGGACATTGCTGTCTGCGAGTTCACGATCCAGGGCTTGCGAGAAAAGGCGAAGCCCTGCCTTGCTCGCACAGTAGGTGGTATAGCCTGGGTGTCCCAGCTGCGAGAACGTCGACCCAATCTGAATGATTTCGGCCGACGGCCGTTTAGAAAGTTCCTTTACAAGCACCTGGGTGAGCAGGATGGGCGCAATGAGATTTGTCTCCATCAGCGCCCGAATGTCGTGCTCTGTCTGTTCTGGGAGCATCCTGAACAGGCTGCTTCCCGCGTTGTTGATCAAGACGTTGAGTCCGCCTGTCTTCTGCACCTCGGACAGAATTGCCTGTCGGGTGTTGGCGTCGCAGATGTCTCCCAGAACCGTTCGAATGTTTTTTCTGGGGCTGCCAGCCGATAGAGAGGAGAGGCCATCTGGATCTCGACCCACGGCAATAAGCCGGCAACATCGGCCAGACAGTTGCTGAGCAATGGCGCGTCCAATTCCTTTGGAGGCGCCGGTGATGAGTACGGTGGCGTTCTGCAGTTGCTCAGGCTGCAAGGCGTGTCTCCTCAGGCGCCAGGACCGAGTCAAATACGGCTCGATAGAGCGCGTAAAAGTGCCGGGCGCTGCGAAGGACCGCCTGACGGTCTTCCTCTTGGCGCAGTGAGTTCACAAGGGCTTCGAAATGGCCAACATGCTCGAGGTCGAGGGCTCCATGCGACTGCAGATATGTGAACGCTTCCTGTGGCAGCCTTGTGGACTCTGATATTCGGGCTGCGGCGGCAGAGGCCACCTTGACGCTGGTTCCCTCGAGCACATGGACCATCCCGAAGAATCCCATGGGGTTGTCTCGGTCGATCAGATAGTAGGCATAGGCCACCATAGACTCGGTCGCCAAGGCGGGCTTGGTCTCTGCAGCAAGCAGTGGGTCGCCGCCGGCTGCGGCGATATCGTTGAGAATCCACTGCTCATGTCCGATCTCTTCTTCGATGTACTCCGCCACTGCAGACATCAGCCAGGGGTGCGACTGGCTGATGCGCGCGCCCAGGGCCATCAGCAGAGGTGCTGTGTGGCGAACATGGTGGTAGGCCTGTTCGAGAAATGCGAGGTACTGAGGAGTTTTTAACTGACCACTGAGTGCGAGCTGCACAAGCGGGGCGCTCAACAGTCTCTCGCGGTCGACACGCGTCTCCTGCTCAAGGGTGTGGAAGAAGGGCTTCATGGTGTGTCTCCTCTGTAAGGGATTGAAGAATCGCGGCTCGTCTAGGTCTGCCATTGGGTGTGGCCAGTCCGTTGAGCGGGGTAAAGGGCTGTGCTGCGCGCTGCCAGGTGGTGATCTGCGCGTAGTCGGGGAGCTGGGCATTGACGCGGTCGACAGCTGCCGCGAGCTCGCAGTCAGCCACTCCGCCATCGTTGGGTACCAACAGCACCCTCAGGCTGGACTGATTGTCTCCGAACACCAGGCACTGGCTGACCACCGACTCGCGTTCCAGCAGTGATTCGGGCCATTCTGGGGAGATGTTGCGGCCAAAGCTCGTGATGATCAGGTTCTTTTTCCGACCGTCGATATAGAGGAAGCCGTCGGCATCCAGGTGACCCAGATCTCCCGTGTGAATCTCGGGGTTGGCCTCGCTGTCTGGATCGCTCTGTCGAGGCGTCACCAGGATCTCACCATCCTGCGCGATGCGAATGGACACGTGGTCTAAGGGTCGGCCGACACTTCTTGGTCGATCTGCTGTCGGTGTGTTCAGACTGACCACAGAGCAGGCTTCGGACAGTCCGTAGCCTTGGTAGACCGGCAGACCGACAGCACGCGCCTCCAGGATGGTTTCCTCCGGCACACGGGCCCCACCCACTGCGATTAGGCGCAGGTCT
The DNA here is from genome assembly GCA_945862305.1 of Bordetella parapertussis. Lineage (GTDB taxonomy): Bacteria > Pseudomonadota > Gammaproteobacteria > Burkholderiales > Burkholderiaceae_A > Hahnella. The sequence goes on from CAMAXF010000001.1 coordinate 290,865, forward strand.
TTGAGTGGGGGCGCACGACGAGCCTTCTCAATCATGACCGATAACATCTGCGGCAGCAGGATGATGCTGTCCGCACTGCTGCAACCGAGTAGATGCCAGGCCTTGTCCACGTCGAAGCCAGATGAGCCTGTCAGGCCAACCTCATCTGAGGCCGGAATCATGACCTCGCCGCCCGAGACGAGACAGGCATAGGCTCCTGCAACATTTTCTAGCAGCACGGGCATGGGAAGCATGCAGAGGTGACGGTGAAGTGCGAGTTCTTGTCTTACGGCGCGCAGGGCCAATGCTGTTTTCCATTGGGTGCTGTAGGACAAGACGATGGGCTTTGGCTCAGCGGTGCTGCCAGAGGTGAAGGTGACCTTCCGCCCCTTCCCAGCGGGAGCAATCCGGGGAGATCCAAGGGTTTGCCAGACCCAGCCCTCCTGATGGCACGGCATGCTTCGGCCACTGGCGAGTTGAAGGCGTTGGCCTGGCCCGGCCGTGGTGAGCACCCCGGCCGTGGGGTGCGTCGAGAGCAGTCGATGCACCTGCTGGTCGGTGAAGAAGGTGGGGATGGGAATGAAATCCATCTTGGCCTGCTGACAGGCCAGGTCAATGACCAGCCACTCAATGGAGTTATCAGCATAAAGTGCCACCGTCTGTCGGCCCGGGTTGACCAAGAGCAGCTGCTGCACCCAGCGTTCAATATCAGGCTGAAGGCTTGAGAGACTATGTGCGTCCATGACTCATCCGCTGGTGAGCTGCGACGGCGTCTCCGCACATGACGCGGGGTCGCGTTTCGTAATATGTGCCCCAGTTTTTTCCCTGCATGGGAAGGCGCTCTCGATGGGCCTCCGCCAGTTCGACGGGTGCGTATTCGAGGCGCCGAAAGGCATTGAGCAGCTCGCTGGTGGCGGTGAAGACCACCCACCGGAAATGCCGCTTGAACAGATATTCGGTCATCTTCCGAATCAGAAAACGGGCGGAACCAGGGTGTAGGGCTGCCAGATTGCCGACTTCTACGATCTCCCAGCGGGCGACTCGAAAGCCAGCCTCTCCGTTGTTACATCTCTCTGAGACCACCTGCTCAATGGAGCATGGCAGATAGTGTTCAAGATAGGCGGCACGATGATGCAAAGGTGAAAATCCCATGGCCGCGACCCATGAACCGTCGGCATCTTGGCATCCGATGAGGGTTTCACTGAAGTAACCCACGGCGGCGCCGTATCGGCATTGGAAGACGGACCCGATGAAGGCCTCGACTGCGCTGCGGTCCGGGTGGGACTCGTCAATCCAAGAGAAAGTCCAACTGGACGGATCTGCCCTTCTCAATGAATTGGATTTGCTGCTCACGGCCATGGCGACATGCCTCTGTTCTTCGATGAGGAACAGTGTCGGCCTGGAGAATTAAGCGGACATTAAGTGAGCGGAGCAAGTGCTCGACGCGTTCGTGTGCCAGATGCTCTCTGCCAGATGCTCTCTTTATGGCCGGCCGAGCCGTTGGATTTATCTGGTTTTATACTAAGGCACGCGCCCACTCCTGGAGAAGACTGTGTTAATCGTCGGCAATCTATTGGTCACCGTACCCCACTGGTCGGGGCGGGAGAACCCTCTATTCAAAGATCTCTCGGCGTCTGCCAAGAAGTACTGGGTCGATGTTTATGACGCACCCAGCCAGATCTACAAGCCGTCACCCGAGGCACTTCAGGTCAAGCTGGTGCGGGAACTCACCGACTGGGACGAGCCGGGTGATAAGCGAGAGGTTGTTGTGGTTGCGACAAGCCGACAGGCCGCCGAGGCCCTTGGGCGCAATGTATCGGTTCTGGAGGCGCTGGAGAAACGAAGCAGCAAACTAAAATTTGCGGCAGTTGGAATTGAGACCGCATACGACTTTGCCGATGTCCTGAGCCGATTCGGTGTTGCGAAGGTCTCGCGCAAGGACATCATGACTCCCGAGGTGCCGGGACGCCTAGAGAATCTCGCCCAAGAACTCATCGAAAGCGTGCCAAGGGGAACCTTGGCCATTGTTCTGACGGTCGCCGAAGACCGGACTGACTTCGCTCAGAAGTTGATATCGGGTGGCTTGCGGGTGGTTCGCATGCCGGTCTACTCTGCCATTGTCCAGGAGATGGGCAGGCTGCCTGAGGTAAAGGCACCTTGGTTTGTGCTGGTCTCTGCCTCGGGTTTTGTACCCCTGCTTGCCAAGGAACTTGCCTCACAGGGCGTTGCCTTCGCTGACATCACTTGGATGGGCCCCTCCGCGAGTGAACCTCTGGTCAAGAAGTCATACCCGAGCATCAATTGGATTTCTTTATCGGGGGCAGGTGCCGATGATTTCGTCGCCAATGACATCTTGGAGAAGATCGCCAACGCGAATGAGTGACGTGCTGGCCGCATGATTAACCGCACGTGTTGGGCGCGGTCGAGATCATTTATACTGGGACTGGTATTAATTGAGGAGTAACTGTGTTCGGCTGGCTTTTTAACCTTTTTGGCGAGAAAAAAGAGGTCACGGGTGCCCGATCGGCTTTTGAGGCGGCGCGCTCGCTCAAGGGCGACAGTCGAGAGATCCGAGCCGTCCGGATACGTGCAGCGCTGAGGTGTCGCCAAGTTCTAGACAAGATTTTCCTCGAGGCCGCTCGCTCGGCCGCTGTCTATGCCGAGGAGAGCATGATCGCTCTCGCCGGAGGGGAGGCTCGGCCCCCGAAGCCCGATGCGGATGATGCGATCTGTTTTCAAACCATCAAGACACTCAATGGCCCCGTATTGGCTTGGGTCCCTAGGCCCTACGCGGATGAGATGTTTCAGGTGGGTGCCCGGTTTGAGCGCGGTGAGATTGATATCAAGAAGGCAATCGAGTTGGGCCAGGCCGTTGCCAACAAGTTGGCCGATGAATTGAAGTGTGATCTGTACTACGTTCAGCCCATCGAGGTGCTTGGTTTTCTCAGGGAACAACTGGCCCCTCCCCCGACTGAGGCGGCGGCGCCTCAGGAGTAGGCCTCGGCCTACCAGGACCAGGGCGCAAAGTTGCCATGACAGACACCCTCTCATTTGCACTGTCGGTGCAAGACCCAAGCGAAGGCACCTCGGTGGTCCATGGGTCACAGGCCGCATCAAGCAGTCAGGTGAACTTCAATGACCTGATCAAGGCCCTCTCGGGCAAGTCCCACAGCATCGAGGCGGGCACGGTGCTGTTCAATCCGCACGAGATCCCCTTGCATGCGTTTCTTCTTCTGAAGGGTGTCATTCGGCTTGACTGCAGCCCAAGCCCTCAGATGGTTGGTCCTGGCGCCGTGATTGGTCTTGCAGAGGGGCTTGCGCAGACGTCGATTTCATTCGAGGCGTTAGCCGCAACCCGCCTAGAAGTTGTAGAGATTTTTGTCGTGGACATCGAGAGGGCTCTCGGCCACGCTGGCAAGACTCTTCAGGGCATTGCTCGCCTGGCCATGGAGCGTGTCCTTCATGACCGTATTTTCGGAAATCGCGCTTAGCGGCGCGCACGCCCACATTTATTCGGAGGCTGTCGTTGAGGGAAGTCGTGTTCAAGGCGGGGCAGGAGATCTTCAACGAGAGGGAGTTGGCCAGCCACTTCTTTATTCTCGTGGATGGCATTGTTGAGATTTACGACCCAGATACATCTGTGATCATTGGCCGAATCACAGAAGGGCAAACCTTTGGTGAACAGGCAGCACTGGCCGGCGGTGCGAGGACGCTTTCGGCCAGGGCTGTCTCCGAGTGCCATTGCCTGGAGCATGATGCCAAAGAGCTGCGGGAGCTTCTGCTCGCGCAGACGGGTGAGACTCGGCATGCACTGGAGCTTTTGTCGCTTCAGTTGGATATGTTCAACGCCTTGAGGGCCTCGGGTGCATCAGTCTGAATCCGCGCCATCTGCCTCAGGAGGGGCATATCCGACCCTCGATGGATTTTCCTGAGCGATTCGGGAGTGTACGAGTCTCTTGTCAATGACTTTCTTTAAGAGGTTAACAGTAATGGTTTACCGTGCATGGGGGTTCGCTGGTTTTGCGGCGCTGTAGGCATGTCAGACCAGAACGGCGTTGACGTTAAGACAGCGGGGATCTTCCTCGCAGTCCTTGCCCTGCTTGTAGGAGGGGGACACTTTCTGTATGACACATTTGTTGACAAAACCCCGATCGATGTTGATATCCGGTTTGTCAATCAGTGCGACCTACCGGACAGTGTTTTTGTGGCGAAGTTGCTGCCGGACGGCCCGCGGGCAACGCTTGCTGGAGGACGGGGACGAATTCGTGCCGTGCCGGGCCAGAGGATTCGCCTGGTCGCAAACGACGTTGCTTTCAGAGATTTTGGCTTTGAAGGACAGGAGGTCAGGGCAGCGCCCCAGGTGACACTCGTGGCAAATTGTGAGACCAACAAGGCCGCATTAGATTCTCTCAAAAAGATCGGCAAACGAGAGTAGCGCGAAGGCATTCAAGCCTTCCAAATACGTGCAGTACCTGGCTGTGCAGATCCCTCCGAGTCATCGCTTGGGGTGTTGGCCATCTCCCTCCTCAATCTCAACAATGGCTTCTTGTTAAGGTGGCCGAATCTCGTAGGTACTCTCGGCGTCGTAGTCTATAAGTGGTCTAGAAGTAAAAAAAGTCTCTTGTGGAGACTTTTGCATGCTTGAGAATGGCTGAAACAGTGGTGGGGTGGGTGGGACTCGAACCCACGACCAACGGATTAAAAGAGTAGAAACGCTTATTTTTTATAACTAAATCAATAACTTAAAAATAGTGTTCAACAAAGTGTGTACTTGAGACTGGTCTACGAGTGTCGACATCACTCAACTTTTAGAAGGTAATGCCCATCCACTTTCGGACCTGATCATGTAGGTCAGACTGAAAATCCTCTCGGCCTCCCTTGGCGGAGACCTGCCCTAACGTCAGAACGTAAATGAAATCCGACATCTTCAAGACTTTTCGGATGTTGTGATCGACAAGAAGAATGCCCATGTCGCCTCGGCTGAATAATCCGATCCATTCATACACCTCGGCAGCAACTTTTGGAGACAGACCGATGCTCGGTTCGTCAATGAGACATAACCGTGGCTTTATGAGGTAAGCCTTCGCAAACTCAAGCATCTTTTGTTGGCCGCCTGAAAAATTTCCCGCAGCCTCCTTGCGTCGCTCTCTTAGAAGAGGAAATCTTTCGTAGGTATCTTCGAGTCGATCCGAGAGTGTTGAGCGATCTATAAGACCCGTCCGCAACATATGCTCACCTGGCATCAACAGATTGTCCTCAACGGACATGTAAGCAAAAAGACTCGACTCCTGTGGGATCAGGCAAACGCCATGAGACAACATCTCGTGAGGTTGTGCCCCGGTGATGTTCTTCCCCTCAATTGATATTGAGCCTTGCTTAGGGGCGAGAAAGCCGCAAATGGCCTTCATCACCGTAGACTTCCCAGCTCCATTCAATCCAATGAGGCCGACAACTTGGCCAACTTTGACATCGATGTCCACACCTTGCAGGATGTCGATGTCCGAGGTGTAGCCCGCCGTAAAGTTTCGCATCTCTAATAGATTTGTCATACGCTAGTGGCTCTCCGACACACTGGAATCACCCAGGTACGCCTCGATCACGACTGCGTCGTTTAAGACATTCGAGGTAGGACCATCACAAATCACTTCACCAGCATTCATGCAAATCGAGCGTTTACAAAGTTCGGACACGATTGGCATGTCATGACTAACAACGATAAACGTCTGTCCCTCGCCATGCCGAGCAAGAATGAAGTCGGACATCGTCTCCTTCATGGTGGGATGAATTGCAGCAAATGGCTCGTCAAGAAGCGCCACGCGGGGCCGCGCCATAAAGCAGGAACCAAACTCCAGCAGCTTTTGCTGACCGCCAGAGAGAGAGCCAGCATCCAGATTCATGAGCTCAAACAATTTCAGCTCTTTGAGCAGAACCTCGGCTCTTGAGAGGGCAGCCTGCTGATCCATTCCTTGGGCGTAACCGCTCGTGAGCAGGTTGTCTAAGACTGACATCTGCCGGAAGACTCTCGTCAGTTGAAACATCCTTGCAACACCGAGCCGTGACAAGCGATCGGGCTTCACACCCTGGACAGGCGAACCATCCAGAAGGATCTCCCCAGCATCCGGTGAGAGAAGGGCGCTCAGCATATTTAGAAGAGTGGTCTTGCCGGAGCCGTTGGGACCAATCAATCCGATGAGTTCTCCCTCCCAGACCTCAATGGAGACCTGGTTGACTGCTTGAAGCCCGCCGAAGGCTTTACAAACCGAGCGGGTGGCTAGGACGGGCCTGGGAGCATGCATAGTCATGCGCCTCCCTTCCCTGTCATTGGTTTCTCTTCATTGGTCCTATGGGCTGAGCGCCCCTCCGTGGAACGAAGCCGCGTAAAAACGCCCCAAAGCCCAGAACGAAGGAAACGCCCAAAGACGATTACGAGAAGGGCAAAAATCACCAAGTGCCAACCACCTAAGTCCCGAAGTGCTTCACTTGTTAGATAAACAAGCAGCCCCCCAAGGACTGGTCCGACCAGACTACCCATCCCACCGATGACAACCATGCTCACAACAATCCCTGTTTGCAGAAGGAGTCCTAGTTCCGGTGTGACGAGCATCGCAAAGTGCGCGTATAAGGCACCTGAGAAGCCGCAGATGGCGGAGCTTAGCGTGAAGGCGATGGTCTTCCACAGGACAGTATTCACACCTCGGCTTCTCGCGCCAATCTCATCGTCGCGGATCGCAGCAAGGAAGAATCCTGCTCGTGACCTTAAGAAAAGATACAAAACCAACTGCACCAGAGCCACAGCGACTACAAAGACGTAGTAAATCTCAATTCTCCCCTCTACGAGAGCGGGAACGCGCATTCCAAGGTCACCATTGGTGATGGCATATGAATTGAAGATGAGAAGCCTTGCTATCTCAGCAAAGGACAGCGTGGTGAGGGCCAGGTACGGTCCTTGAAGTCGAAGCACCAATTTGCCGAGAAGAAATCCAAGCAGGCCCGTGGCAAGAATCGCAACCAAGATCCCCAGCACGGGAGCAAACTCCCCATACTTCCAAGAGAGTGCTGTTGCATAAGCGCCGAGCATGCCGAACGCCGCGGGTGCAAGAGAAAATTGGCCTGTGAATCCTGCAAGTAGGTTCCAACCTGATGCAAGCATGACAAAGTAGAGCGAGACAATAAGTACGCCAAGCCAATAGCGGTCCGACATGATCAATGGAACGAGGGCTAGAAGTGCAAGCACTCCAAGGGTGATACGGAACTCAGCCGTCAGCTTAGAAGAGAAGTTTCGCACTTAAACGTCTCTCCCCTTCTCTCCCATCAAGCCCTGAGGACGGAGAAGTAAAACGAGAATCAGGATGACAAGCCCGTAGGTATCTCGATGATCAAAGGAGATGTACACGGCGGCCAAACTCTCCAAAACACCGAGCCCGAGAGCTCCGATGATGGCGCCAGGGACAGAACCCATTCCGCCCAAGACGACGATAACGTAGGACTTCACCGCAGGGAAAATTCCGACCTCCGGTGAGGCGTTGATCATCGGAGACAAGAGGGCGCCTGCAAAAGCTGCTAGCGCTCCAGAGGTTGCAAAAACGATGGCACTCGCCTTTGCGGTGTTGATTCCAGCAAGCGATGCCCCAAGCCTGTTCTGAGCGACGGCCTGAACGAGTCGACCCCAGTAGGAGTATCTGAGGAACCAAGCAGCAGCAACAAGAACTCCGATGGAGAGGACAAATGCGACAAGGCGATGCCCACTCAGCATGATTGGACCGAGTTCAATTCGCTGAATGTCGACAACTGGCAATCCCCGAAAGGGGTATGGGCCGATTCCTTTGTCTACGAGATTGATCAGGAGGAGTGACAGCCCAAAAGTCACGATGATTGCATACTCATCCTTGAAGTTATTCCAATTTTTATAGCCGGAATAGAGCGGCCGCATCAGGGTCCGCTCGGTCGCCCAACCCAGCATTGCACCCGCCAGTAGAGCTCCCGGTAGGGCAAACCACACGGAGACCCCCAGGAGATTTGCGAGCACAACGTATACGTATGCTCCGATCATGTAGAACTCACCATGAGCGAAGTTCACCACTTTGAGGACGCCGAATATCAGCGCAAGACCGACAGCCATTAGGGCGTAGAAAACGCCCGTGATGAGTCCATTGATAACGAGATCGGCGATAAGCATTCTTTACCTTGTCCCTCTCCCTGAAGAGTCAAGGAGAGGGGAACGGTTGGATCGACTGAGGTACTGGACGATCAGCGCTTCAGCTTTGTGAGATCAACGGGAAGCCCGGGCTGAAGAATCAGTGGAGACTCAGCAAGTTTCTGATTGGTCTCTGTCAGCTGATAAATGACATATGGAACGTCGAGCCACTGCTGAAACTTAAAGCCTGGCTCCTTTGAGAACACAATGGTGCCTCGGGTGCCTTCGAATTTCATATCCTTCAGGGCTGCGACCATTTTTGCCTGATCTGTACTGCCAGATTTCTTTACGCTCTCGGCAATCAAGAACAAAGAATCGGCAGCTTGATAGATAAGCCGATTCGGCTCTGTCTTGTGCTTTTCCCGGTACATGGTGGTGACCCTATTTCCAATAGGTGTCAGCTTCATCGAGGGATGATAGAGGCCAAAGGAGAGCATGTTCTTGCCCGCTTCCTTTACGTTCTGCCAGAAGTCAGGGTAGTCGGCGATACCGGCGCCATCGAAAAGGATGGTTTTCTTGCTGGGTGCAACACCCTGCTCATAAAGTTGATTCATGAAGATGTATGCGGCAGGTGGCAGCAGCATTGTCACAACCATGTCTGGCTGGTCTCTCTTCAAAGAAATCACGGCAGGGAGAAAATCTTTTCCGGCCCGATCAATCGCTGAATAAGAGAAGTCGATTTCCGGCGCCATGGACTTGAGGGTGGTCTTCAGTAGTTCAGCCTGACCGATGCCATAGTCAGTGTTCTCTGGAAAACCCCGAACTTTTTTAACCTTCATGGCCACGATGGTTTCGGCCATCGCTTGAACAACTCGGGTGTTGTAGTTGTTAGGGTTAAAGACGTTTGGAACAGCCTTGATGCGGATGTCATCCGACCATGCATTTGTATTGAGGAAAGGAACCCCAGTGGAGCGAAGGGATTCGATCATCCCAAGCGCAACACCACTGGCGTGTGGTCCGGTGATCGCAACCACCTTGTCTCGACCGACTAGCTTTTCGGCCGCTGCACGACCTTTCTCAGGTGTGCCTTGATCGTCTTCGATCACCAATTCAATCTTGCGACCATTTACACCGCCGGCGGAATTGATAATTTGCTGGGCTATCTCGAGACCGTGAATGACCTGAGTGCCTTGCACCACTGAACCAGGGGGTGATTTTGCAACGACGACTCCAACCTTGATCGGATCAGCGGCGATGGCCGAGGTCGTTAGAGCAGTTCCGAGAACACATGCGGCAAATAGCGATTTCAACGCAGGCTTGAGTTTCACAGCGCACCTCCTATGGTGTGATTGCGTTACAGGTTTATCGTTACGGCTCGTACGATCTTGGCGATACATGGTCCGAAAAGCGAGCACGAACCTGTATCTATTAGTATCTCAACTCAATACAGGGATATCCCTGACGCCCTGTATTCATCGCCCTCGTCCGGTGATCGTTGCTGGGTGGCCTAGAGCGAAGCCATCGCAGACTCAAATGCCTTTGCGACCGCAAGAAGTCTCCAGTCCTCCCCCTTACGGCCAACCAGTTGAATTGCCACGAGTCCACCAGAGAGCGCTGGGATGGGAATCGTGATGGCGGGATGTCCGGTGAGATTGAATGGCATCGTCAGTTGGGTCATGGCCGTGTGTGCCGGAAAGGTCTGTCCCTCAATGGTGACCTGGAGCGCGTCACTTCTTGGCGGTAAGCACCTCAAGGTGGAACTTACAAGAACATCATGGGACTCAAGGAGAGAATTGATCTCGTCATCGAGGTGTCGGCGAAGGAATTGAGCCCGTGGGTAAAAGAAAGCGGGAAGAAAGAGTCCGGCCTCAAGCCTGACCCGAACATCCTCCCCGAGATCCTGTCCAGAACTGAGCAGTCGCGCTAGGTGACAAGCCGTAGCCTCGGGGGCGAGCGTCAGAAACTGTATTGCAGCCGCCATTGCAGCGTGCTTCACTACGAGCCCGCTCTTTGTGGCGTAACCCAGGCTTGAGGCTGCGCGCCTGGCGAATTCGACGGCCCCATGACATTCGGTAACCAGTGGGCTTTCAAAATACCCACCTAGAAATCCAATCTTTGTACCCCGCGTATCAATTGAATTGAGATCGACAGACATTTCACGTCCGGACATTGCGGCGAATGCCCAGGATGTCCAGTCAACATTGACCGATAAGGGTCCGACATGATCAAGAGACCATCCCAAGCCGATAACGCCATCTGTCGGTAGTGCTCCATAGGATGGCTTGAACCCCACGACCGAATTGCATGCAGCTGGAATTCTGATGGAACCGGCGGTGTCTGTCCCAATCGCAACAGGAACTGCACCTAGTGAGACTGCAACCGCAGAACCGCCTGACGAGCCTCCCGGAGTTAATTCTCGATCGACGGCATTCTCAACATGTTTGTGGTGAGGATTTCGACTTGAAACGCCGTAGGCGAGTTCGTGTAGGTTCGTCGTCCCGATCACTTCAGCGCCGGCCAAGCGAATTCGAGAGACGACGCTCGCCTCAGTCTTCAACTCGGTCCAATCGCGATCTTTTGTGCCGCCTGTAAGTGGAAAGCCTTTAACCCGCATGAGGTCCTTGACGGCTACAGGGACTTTTCCTTGGTGATGAGCTGTCGGGCCAACGGAGATGAATGCGTTGTGCTCAAGGGCAACCTGCATCGACTGCGGGCGAGGCTCCCATGTATAGCTGGTGAAGGGGATTGGCATTGCACCTGCAGGCAACGAGATCGAACTTGAACGGGTGCTAAAGGGATTGTTTGGTAGTTTCCCGTCGTAACTCTGAAAAGCCTCAATCTCCGCCTTGTTCATCTTGAGTCTCTCCAGCCATAACTCAGCTCGTTCTAGTGGGCGGTAGCCCAGTGCCCGCGCAACAGCCCTAAGTTGGTCTAAAGAAAAGTCCACGCAATATCTCGCCTTCTTTGGATTTCTGAATGTTCTCTTAATGAGATTGTGGCCGATGATTCGGAGCCAACAGTTGTCGAAACTGTCGCGAACTGTCGGCTCGGGCGCTACAGAGTCAGACGCGAAAGTAACGCTTAAAGTGATTTTCTTAGCGGAATCGCTTGAAGCTGGCCGTTAAATTGAGTGCCGCTGGTGTCGACGAGGATGTCTTTCACGTAGGAGGGGATCTCACCGCTCTCCGGGCCGAATAGCCCGCAGCCTCTAAGCCCCACCTTCAGATCAAGGTTTCTCCCGAGATACTCATAGACTGCGCGGGATGCGGAGGGAACGTGTGAGTCTGAACCAGAGACGCCGATACAAAGGCCGCTGAGCACGGTGACTCGATTCTTATAGCTTGGATAAAGGATGGTGTGGCTAAGCTCGTTTCCAGTTAACGTTTCGGTATCGATCAAATGGAGGCGATCGCCGACCACAGAGACGAGGCCTTCATATTTGTAAGTGTCCGATCGTCTTGATTTGCTCGGGTCTCGCAAACGCTCAATCCGCTTGTAAGCCGTGTAGTCATTCCAGTGGTAGATCGTGACCAACGACTTTAAGAAGAGTCCCGGGTTTGATGCGGAGAAGAAATAGCCATAGTAGAAACCCAGGAGTTTTGTAAGCTTTGGCTTTTCTCTTTGCGCTCCATGAAGGACATCACGCAAGAGCATCGGGATCGCCGGCGTATCCTGGCTCTTCGGTTTGAGGCGAACGACATTTCGGAACTGCTCGTGAGGAGAGAGAAGTTCGTATTCATCCACCCCGAAGAAGTCACATATTTCTCTCAACTTGAATCGAGAGGGAAATGAGGCCCCCGACAGGTACTTCATGAACTGAGGTCGACTTATCTTTAAGCGCCGACTCACTTCCGATATCGACGGATAAAAGCTGCACAGCAGCCGTAGATTGGCGATAAAGCTTTCGGTTGTGTAGGAGTCCACTGGGTTACCGTGCCCACAAGAGAGGTGTAGCGAGCTGAATCTTTTGAAGAGTCAGATAAGAGAGAAGAAAAGCTTACTATGCATCTCCTCTCGCGTTAAGGAGTAGTTTGCGATTTGGGAAAAGTCTCTTGGGGTTCGTGTCTGGGCGACACGCCCGATGTGTACTCGGTGTGTACTTGAGATTTTTGGGCTGGGAGGTTTTGGAAGCTTGATTCTTGGTGGGGTGGGTGGGACTCGAACCCACGACCAACGGATTAAAAGTCCGCTGCTCTACCGACTGAGCTACCACCCCAAACTGCACAAGCGAAGCCGGTAATTCTAGCGTTGGCAGGAAAACGGGTCAAACGCGCTCAAGTGCCTTGAGCGTGGCCCAGGCGCCCGCCATGATGCCCAGGAGACTGATGATCGATCCCAGGGCCAAGAGCGACAGACCACTCATGCCGTGGCCAATGGTGCAGCCCATGGCCATGACCCCTCCGACCCCCATGAGAACGGCACCGGTGAGGTGGCTCAGAAGGTCTTGGTTGGTCTTGAAGCCATCGACCTTGAAGCGGCCACGGGCAACGGCAGAGCCCAGCGCGCCCAATGGGATGCCCAGCACGGTGGCAATCGCGAAGGTGATGGTCTGGCTGCGATCGCTCCAGTAAAGAAGCAGTTCAAGGCTAAAGGCCAACGGGCCCACGAAGGTGAGACTCTCTGGGCTGCGGCTGTTGGTGGCCACGAAGGCGGCCTCGAGGGTGTCTGGGTGTTCTGAGACGAAGCCCAGCCAGCCGGTCGTGGCCCAGCCTGCGGCAATGAGCAGGCCCAGGACCAGCGCGCCGAGCATGGGGGCCAGGCTCTTTTTCCATTGGATCTTCCAGAAGGCTCCCAATAGCAGCAGTCCGGCCAGCAGTGCGGCGATGATCATTCGGCCGGAACCCTCGGCTGCGTCGGCACCCAATAAAAGGGTGGGCAGGTCTTGCCGGCTGCCGAGGTCGACGTAGAGGCGCTCGACCGTCTCGGATCGCCAAATGGCAGTAAAGCCCCGAATGGTCATGAGCGCAGCAAGTGACATCACCAGAAAGACCACCAATGCCTTGAGGCTGCCTTCACCCATGCGAACCAGCGTGCGCACCCCGCAGCCAGAGGCCAGCACCATGCCCGCACCGAAGATGAGCCCGCCGATGAGGTTGGAGGCCCACATGAGGCGCGGGGCCGTATAGAAAGAGGCTGTGTTGTCGAGCAGGCCTGTGACCAGCAAGGCCTGGGTGGCCAGCACGGCAGCGGCCATGGCCACCCACCAGGCCTGCATGCGGGCCCGGTTGCCCACCACCACCCAGTCGGCAATGGCGCCCAGCGTGCAAAAGCGCGTGGCCTGAGAGATGGCGCCGAACCCGATGCCGATGAAAAGACCGAGCCAAATGACCTGCTGTCGCAGTTCGAGCAGCTCGGCAGGCGTGATCATTTCTTGTTGGGCGGCTTGATGCCCGCCAGCCGAGACCTGGCGGTCTTGGCCTGCTCCGTGTTCGGGAAGCGCTTGATGAGTTCTTGTAGAGTCTGGGTCGCGTTGCTGGCCTGGCCGACTTCGACCTGGCTGGCCGACAAGGTCAACATGCCATCGGCTGTTTTTGGGTGCTGCGGATGACGCTCCTGCAAGTTTCGAAGGGCACGGATGGCACTCTGAAAGTTCTTCTGGGCGTAGTGAACAGTTCCCTCAAAAAAGAGGCTCCATGGCGCCAGGGGGGAGGTGGGGTGGCTCTGGTTGAACCGCACCAACTGGCTTGATGCTGCTTTGAAGTCTTTCGCAGCAATCGCAGCCTGGATGGCCTCAAAGGCCTGTTTCTGGCCTGGACTGACCGTGAGCGTCTGGCCGTCGATCTCAAAAGGTTGAGGCTCAAACTGACGCAGACGGGTGTCTGCCTGCTGGAGCTGCTGCTCTAGGCTTTGGAAAAGCTCCTTTTGCTGCTGCTTGTTCACCGTGGTGGCCTGGCTGGTCTGTTCCAGCGCGCCTCGGAGGTTTGCCAGGTCTTCCCGAAGCCTCTCGATCTGAGAGAAGAGCTCCAGCTGACCGCGGGCCATGCCATCGAGTCGGCCAGACAGCGCCTGGTTGTCGGCCTCGAGTGTGGTGATCTTGGCCCTGAGATCGAGAATGGCGCGACGCGCCTCATCATCTGAAAACAGCTGGGCGGAGGCGGGCACAGACAACACGGCCATGAGCCCCGCAGCCGCCACAACGTGAGATTTAATTTTCATTGAACTTGAAGGTCTGCTCGGCGGTTGACGGCGTAGCCCGCCTCGGTGGCCTCGGTGCTCCTTGGTTTTTCTTCCCCGTGGCTCACTGCATTGAGTTGCTGCTCATCCACACCCAGCACGGAGAGGGCGCTTCGCACGGCCTCGGCCCGCTGTTGGCCCAGTGCCAGGTTGTATTCCGAGGTTCCACGGTCGTCGGTGTGCCCCTCGATGAGCAGGCTGGCCCGCATGTTGGATTTCATGAGGCGGGCAGTCTGCTCAATCACCGGGCCGTCTTCCTGCCGAATAGAGGTTCGGTCGAAGTCGAAAAACACAGAGGCGCGCCCGGCGGCATCGAAACCGGCCGCTTGGAGGTCGGCCGAGGTGAATCCGGAGGCCGTGACGGCCTGTTCGTCAGACCGGAGTCCTTGGGCATCTCGACGCGTGGCATCTCCGCCCATGCCTGGGGCAGACACGATGGGTGCTGCGCCGCCTCTGCTGCGGCCGGGACCGTCCGGCTCATCGAGGCTCACAGAGGCACAGCCCGTCATGACGATGCTGGTCAGGCTGATTAAAAAAGCGCGTGTTGAGAGGGCGCGGGGTGTCATGGGGTTGAATCCTTCGGATCAGGGCATGCGGCCCCATGCAGGGTTGCGGATGCCGGCGGTGTCAAGGCTGATGCGGGTGCGCACCCGGCCATCGACCGAGACAGCCGAGAGGGTGTCACGCGCATTGATGCGGCTGGAGAAGATGATCCAGCGGCTGTTGGGAGCGAAGCTGGGAGAGTCGTCCTTGGGGCCCGTGCTCACCAGGCGCTCCTCGCCACTCTCCAGGTTGCGAACACCAATGACAAACTTTCCTTCTCGCCGGGCCACGAAGGCGAGCAGCTTGCCATCGGGGCTCACCATGGGCCTTGCGTTGAAGTTTCCTGTAAAGCTGATGCGTTCCGGGAGGCTGCTGGCATCGGCTGCCACCTTGTAAATCTGGGCACTGCCGCCACGGTCGGAGGTGAAGTAGATGGTCTTGCCATCTGCGGAGAACGACGGTTCGGTGTTGATGGCATTGGCTCGGGACACTCGGCGTGGGCTGCTGCCATCGGCGTTGATCACGTAGACCTGTGAGCTGCCATCCTTGGTGAGGACCACAGCCAACTGATTGCCATCGGGTGACCAGGCCGGTGCGCTGTTGCTGCCTCGGTAGTTGGCCACCACGGTGCGTCGGCCGGTCTGGAGTTCGTGGACATAGACCACCGCCTTGCCACTCTCGAAGGAGACGTAGGCGAGTTTATTGCCATCGGGCGACCAGGCCAGCGAGATGATGGGCTGTGACGAACGAAGGGCTGGCTGTGCATTCTCGCCGTCGGAGTCCGCAATGATGAGCACCTGACGGCCTGCCTCCTTGCGGACATAGGCCAGGCGTGTGGAGAAGAAGCCGGGCTCGCCAGTGAGTTTCTCGTAGACGTAATCGGCCACCTTGTGGGCGGAGCGCCGGGCGTCGAGCTGCGTGGCCTCGGTGATGAGTGAAAGGCCACCCAGGTCCACGGACTTAAGGTTGTCGAGCAGCCGAAAGCGCAGGTCGACCTTGCCATCGGGCTGGCGGGTGATGCTGCCCACGACCAGTGCGGAGGCCCCTTGATTCTTCCAGCGAAGGAAGAGGTCTTGCGACAACGGGGTGTTGTCTGAGAGCACGGGGAATTGCGGACCCACGGGCAGGAGGTTGAATGCGCCTGTGCGACGCAGATTGGCCTCAAGGACTTCCTGCACGGTCTCTGCAAAGACACGCTCATTGGGTGAGGCCGGCGCCAGTGGTGCCACGGCAACAGGAATCTGCTTGTCGCCCACCCCAGTGATGTCGATGCGCAGGCCCTGGGCTGCGGCGGAGCTCACGAAGAGCAGGACGATTGCCCAGACGGCAAGGGTTCGCAGGGCGGAGGCTGCCATATGGATGCAGGTCATGCCGTCATTATACGAAGGGGGTGTGACAACGG
>CAMAXF010000002.1 GCA_945862305.1 Bordetella parapertussis
TCGAGCGCAACAAAGGCCTGTTGCCAATCGCTACTCAGCGGCTTCTCAATGGAGTGATGACCGATATCACCAAAGCCATTGTGCAAGGACCCGTTGAGTTCTCTGGTGGCGCACTCAAGACCGGCTACGTCTTTGGTTATGAGGCGCGAACTCGGCAGATTCTCATCCCCAGCGATTTATGGATTGAGTTCAGTCACCTGGGCTACTGGATAGGCCAGGCTGTGATTCTTCAATGGGCCGAGAAAGCAAGCCGACTTGGCGAAAACATAGAGGTTGCCCATGTGGTTCGACTGCTTCTAGACCGTGAGGACGAGCGAAGCACAATTGAGGCGCGGCAATTCTTTGGAAGCCTTCCGAACTTGGAGTGCGTGTGGACAGGCGTGCGTCTTCGCGAGAAGTGGGATGTTGATCATGTGATTCCCTTCGACCTCTGGCACAACAACGATGTGTGGAATCTTCTTCCCGCCTCTAAAACCGCGAACAGCAAGAAGAGCAACAAGCTGCCATCCACCGAGTTACTGCGTGACCGGAGAGACAGCATTATTGGCTACTGGGAGACTCTGCGCGAGAAGAATGCGGAACGGTTCGACAAGGAAGCCGAGACCCTGATTGTTCTCACGAGCGACAACTGGCAGAACCCGCTTTACGGGCAGTTATGCCATGCGATTGAAGTGACGGCACTGCAGAGGGGGGTGGGGCGGTGGCCAGCAGCGTCAAGATTGCAAAATTACGCAAACTTATAAAATCAGTTCGACATGACCGTAACTCAATATCTGGAAATCTCAAGACTAGAGCTTCGTCGCTGGCTTAGCGACGTCAGAATAACGGTTGTACAGTCTCTCGCCTAGATCTAGCAGGCTGGCCTTTGCAGGTCTTATCCACTCTCCCACTCTATCTTGCTCTGTGATGATGCCGGCGCTGTAATTGAGCGCACCCGCCGAGATCTCACGAATCAAATGTGAAACCTCTAGCTGCTCTTTGGAGGATGGCAAGACTAGGCGGCATGGCTGCTGTGGTCGATGACCCTCACAACTAAGTGTCGTTGTATACCCTAGCGCGTTCAGCCAACGAACGACGCCGGAAATATGGGTGTCCATGATCCGAAGCTCAATATTCTCAAAGCCAACTGGGCCGGCCTCGGCGCACCCGCGGAATGAATCCCAGACATCAAGCCATACACGATCACTTGGCGCGTATTCGGTAGTGTGAAATACCTTTGCACTGAGGTAGTGCTCTAGCTTCAAGCTTGCGAGTACTTCGCGGACAAACCCCAGATTTTCGGGGGCCTCAAGGAATCGTAGCCCGTTGGAGTCTTGAAAACAGCGGATTCCAGACCGTATGAACAGCCTCTCCCAGCTGGCACTTGCACTATCTCGCATTTCCGCCCTTTCGCCTGCACCCACTCTTTTGCTATCGAGCTTCAACCCGCTACCAGACCGAACTGCAGTACAATAATATTTGTCAATGTACAATAATTTTTACGCATGAACATACTCGTCGCTTGGCTTGGCAATTCCGATCTCACGGCCTCCTCAACCAATGCCGGCGAGAGTCCAGGCCCTCTTTTGAGTGCGGTGAAGGCATTTCATTTCGACACTGTCAATCTGTTGTCCAATCATGAGCAGGAAGTTACAAAACCCTTTGTCGCTTGGTTGCAGAAAAACGGCGATTTACCTGTTGTATTGCATTCGGCCAAGCTGAGTTCACCAACAGATTACAAGGAAATTTATGCACATGCGTCAAGAGTACTCGACGAAATCCGCAAAAAAATTCCAGATTCGGCGATCACACTTCATCTGAGCCCGGGAACGCCAGCTATGGCCGCGGTGTGGTTGCTACTAGCTAAAACTCGCTTTTCTGCCCGCCTAATCGAATCATCGCGGGAGGCTGGTGTGCGTGAGGTTGATGTGCCGTTTGACTTGGCAGTCGAGTTTGATCCGGGAACTGACAAGGCCGCCGACGATGAGTTGACCCGATTAATGCAGGGCCTACCCCCAGAAAGCCCGGCCTTTAACGCAATCGTTCATAGATGCGCAGCAATGAAGCGAACTATTGCGATGGCGCATCGACTAGCGCTACGCGAAGTCCCTGTTTTAATCCAAGGGGAGTCCGGAACCGGAAAGGAGTTGTTTGCACGAGCGATACACCATGCGAGTTCAAGAAGTGGCAAACCTTTCATTGCAGTGAACTGCGGGGCTATTCCTCAGGAGCTTGTTGATGCGGAGCTATTCGGCCATGAGAAGGGCGCCTTTACAGGAGCGACAGCCGCCCGTGCGGGTTACTTCGAGTCTGCCGACACAGGCACATTATTCCTGGATGAAATAGGGGAGCTACCCCTCGCTTCTCAGGTTCGACTCCTGCGTGTACTGCAAGAAAGAGAAGTTACGAGGGTGGGGGCAAGTGTCGCCAAGCGAATAAATATAAGAGTAATTGCGGCCACTAATCGCGTCCTCCCCGAGGAGGTAAGGGGCGGGAGATTCCGGGAAGACCTTTTCCATCGATTGGCAGTTGGTTTTTTACAGCTTCCCCCGCTGCGCCACCGAGAGGGGGACCTCTCTCTCCTCATTGAGTCTCTTCTATCAAGTATCAACGCAGAGGCTAGTGGGCAGCCCGGCTACAGACATAAGAAACTGGATGTTTCCGCAAAGAATCTTCTACTTCGCCATAGCTGGCCTGGCAACGTTCGCGAGCTCCACAATTGTTTGCTTCGTGCAAGCATTTGGGCTACCAACGACAAGATCTCTGCTGATGACGTTACAGAGTCTTTAGCAGCAGCAATCCCTCCTGCCGGCGAGACGATCCTAGGCCGTCCTCTCGATCAGCCGATGTCCCTACCGGATTTGCTTGCCGTCGTATCTCGGCATTACTTACAGCGGGCCATGTTACAAACCAACGGAAACAAATCAGAAGCAGCAAGTTTGTTAGGCTTGGGAAGTTACCAAACCCTATCTAATTGGCTGCAAAAGTACGAAGTCACTTAGTTGGCATAGTTCGTGCACTTCTGGAGTCTTTCAAAGTTTTTTGTCCCAAGATGGGTTCAGATTGTCTGATATGAAAGAAACCGATGCACGTATTCTGATCGACGATCAGTTGCGTGTCGCTGGCTGGGATCCGGCCGATAAATCCCAGGTGCTCACTGAGCTCAAAGTCTCGGGTGACTTGCGCGTGGCCGAGCCGGGCGCGCAGCCGACCGTGCTTCACACCTCAGATGGCGATGCCATCCCAACCGGGCGGGCTGACTACGTCTTGCTAGACCAGCGTGGCCGCCCCTTGGCCATCATCGAGGCCAAGAAGCAGGCCATTCAGCCCTACACCGCCAAGCAGCAGGCGCTTCCATACGCCAAGCAAATCGGCGCTCCGTTCATCTTCCTCACCAACGGCGAGCTGATCTATTTCTGGGATTACCAGAATGATGACGCGCGCATCGTCAACTCATTCTTCTCCAGGCGTGACCTGGAGCGCCTGGTTCACATGCGGGCCGAGCGCAAGCCGCTGGCCACGGTGCCGATTCCAGACACCTACCTGCGCCAAGGCGAGACGCGAACTCTGCGTCCGTACCAGAAGGAGGCCATGCAGGCTCTGGACCGCACGGTTGAGCTGGGCAAGCGCCGCTTCCTGATCGAACTGCCGACGGGCTGCGGCAAGACCGACTTGATCGCGCTGTACCTGAAGAGGCTGGTGCAGGCGGGTCAAGCCGAGCGTGTCCTGTTCCTCGTGGATCGCGACCAGCTTGCCAAGCAGGCCATCGAGGCCATCCAGGACTTGATGCCCGGGTATTCCAGTTACTGGCTCAAGCCCGGCATGGTTCGGCAGGAGAAACAAGTCACCGTCTGCCTATTGCAGACCATGATCGGCCGCTACCACGAGTTCACCAGTGGCTACTTCGACGTGGTGGTCATGGATGAGTGCCATCGCTCGATCTACGGCGCTTGGCAGGCGGCCTTGTCTCATTTCGACGCTATGCACATCGGGCTCACCGCGACGCCCGCCATCTACATCGAGCGCAACACGTTCCAGTTCTACCACTGCAAGGACGACACGCCCGATTACTCCTACCCGATTCAGGAGGCCTTCAAGGAAGGTTTCCTCATCCCGTACAAGTTCGCCACCGGAATCACGACCCTGGTGTCCGAAGGCGCCAGCGTCGACGAGGAGCACTACGACCCCGCTGAGTTCGAGCGCAAGTGGACCAATGAGGCCAGCAACCGCCTCATGATGGAAGAGTTCGATCGACTTGCCTGGGCGAGCTACAAGGAGCTTGCGCCCGGGCAGAAGCATGGGCCAGGAAAAACCGTCGTTTTCGCCATCACCAAGCATCACGCTGCGCGACTCGCGCAGTACCTGAACGATCTGCACCCCGAGCATAAGGGGCGCTACGCGGAAGTGATCACGTCGGACGTTGCGAACGCCGACGATCTGATCCGCCGTTTCAAGCAGGAAGACCTGCCTATGGTGGCGGTGAGTGTGGGCATGCTCGACACCGGTTTCGATTGCCGCGAGGTACTGCATCTCGTGATGTGCCGACGCGTGCGCAGCCCGATCCTGTACCAGCAGATGCGCGGCCGTGGCACGCGCACCGCGCCGCACATCGGTAAGGAGAAGTTCGTCATTTACGACTTCTTCCGCAACCACGAGTACTTCAACGACTCCGATACCGAAATCTTCTCCAGCAGCGGTGCTGGTGGCTACGCGCCGAAAGCAAAGCAGCCGGGTGGCAAGACACCGCGCGAGCTGATCGAGCTCGGGCTGGAAGACGAATGGCTGGACGCCGTTCACTACATCGAGGTTGGCCCTGATGGAGAGCGAGTTGACAAGCGCGACTACGTGACCGACTGGGAAACCACCGTCAAGCAGGAGGCGGAGGCTGATCCCATCATCGCGAAGATCAAGGCCGGCGATGCATTGACCGAGGTGGAAGAGGCGCAACTCACCCAGCGGCTAAACCAGCCACAGCGCTACTTCAATGAAGACAACCTGCGCCGTGCATACCGCAATCCCGGCGGCAATCTTGTCGACTTCATTCGTGCCGCCCTCGGCATGCTCAAGATCAAGAGCCGGAACGAGCGCGTGGAAGAGAACTTTCGCGCGTGGCTCGTGGCCAAGAACCTCACACCCGAGCAAGCCCAATATCTGGCCCTGCTCAAGAACCGTGGCTTGGTCAAAGGAAAGGTGTCGCTCGACGACCTCTTTGCACCGCCGCTATCCATCCTGAATGCCGCCAACATCGGCATTGAACTTTTCGGCGAACAGGGCTTGCGCAGCGTGATGGACGAGATCAACCAGTCCGTCCTGGCCGCCTGATGCTGCAGCCTGACGCCATTCGGAACACAACGACATGAACCAGCAACTTCGCCGCAAGCTCGATCACATCACCAATGTCCTCTGGGCAGGTGGTGTGACGAACCCGGTGACCTACATCGAGCAAATCTCCTATCTCATCTTCCTGAAGTTGCTGGATGAGGAAGAGTCCGACCGTGAACTGCGCGCCCGCCTTGGCGGCACCGGTGGCAATGCCAGGTTGCTGTACCCCGCTCAATCCGAACGCTATCGCTGGAGCCACTGGCGCTTCAAGAGCGGCATTGAATTGCGGGACTTCATCCGTGATGAGGTATTCCCGTACATGGCGTCGCTCGCAAAGGACGAGCCCGAGGTGGCCGAGTACTTCCGCGATGCCGTGCTGGAAATCGTGGACCCCAACGTCCTGAAGCAGGTCATCGACGAACTTGATGGATTCGAATTCCGAAAACTCGGGCCTGACGTGAAGGGCGACATCTTCGAATACCTGCTGGTGCACCTTGGCTCCAGTTCGCTGAACGGCCAGTTCCGCACACCCCGCCAGATCCGCGCCTTCATGGTCGAGATGGTGGACCCGGATATCGGCGACTCCATGTTTGACCCTGCCATGGGCACGGCCGGCTTTCTCATTGATGCCGTGGATTATTTGCTGGCCAAGTATTCAGACCACGTCAGCGAGTACCCCATTTATGGCGAAGACTGGCTCGAGAAGAAGGGCAAGCCGCTGGTCGAACTGAGAGCAGAAATGCCGCGTCTGCAGACCTACAGAAAAGGCGCGGGCGAGAAGATCCCAGATTGGAGCCTGCTCGAAGCCTCGGTCTATGGCACGGACGTCTCGCGCCAGATGCTGCGCATCAGCATGATGAACCTCGTGTTGCATGGCATCCGCCACGCCAAGCTCAAGCGCGCCAACTCGCTGTCGGACATGGGCGGACTTACTGAGGACGACCTGCGCCGCCGCTACAAGGTCATCCTGGCCAATCCGCCGTTTGCCGGCCAGTTGCCCAAGGATTCCATCCGGGCCGACCTGCCCACCAACAGCAAGAAGAGCGAGCTGTTGTTCATGTCGCTGATGATGCAGCACCTCGCACCTGGTGGCAGATGCGCAGTCGTAGTGCCTGAGGGCCTGCTGTTCGGCTCGACGGGTGCCCACGTGGAACTGCGCAAGAAGCTGGTGCACGACTTCGATCTGCTCGCCGTGGTCAGCCTTCCTGCTGGCGTGTTCAAGCCCTATGCAGGTGTGAAGACCGCCGTGCTGGTGTTCCGCAAGCCAGCATCGGAAGCCGCCAAGCGTCTTGACAAGGTCTGGTTTTACGAGGTGCGTAATGACGGCTACGACCCGGACAAGATTTCTGGTGGCGGCCGCGTGGAAACGCCAGAAAAGAACGATATTCCCGACTTGCTAGCGCAGTGGAAGGCGTACAAGGCCAGTGGGTACACCACCCCACCTGGGCTGGAGGCCAACACCCAGCTGGTACACGGCAGCGAGGAGCCCGCTTGCTGGTGGACCACGCTCGATAAGTTGGCCGAGGGCGATTACAACCTAGGCGCTGGCCAGTGGAAGCCGCGCGTGGCGGAAAAGACCAGCGATGAAGACCCTCGTGAGCTAGTAGTTGAAGTGCTGGGTGATTACCGCAAGGTGGTGGACGGGTTGGAGAAGTTGCTGGCGGAGCTGCCGCGATGACATGGCTGACCGCGCCACTGCGAAAGGTAGCACCGTC
Source organism: Bordetella parapertussis (assembly GCA_945862305.1). Lineage (GTDB taxonomy): Bacteria > Pseudomonadota > Gammaproteobacteria > Burkholderiales > Burkholderiaceae_A > Hahnella. The sequence continues at coordinate 7,017 of CAMAXF010000002.1, forward strand.
CATAGCCGCTCAAATCGCGTTCTCGCCTGATGAGCGCGTATGGCAGCTATCGCTCGATCAGATCGAAAGTGAAACCGGTGAAATTGTCGGAAAGCGCTATGCCGCGGCTTCAGACGCCGGGACGTCAACGTTTTACTTCGACGCTGACAATGTTCTCTATTCGAAGCTAAGGCCATACCTGAACAAAGTAGCTATTCCCGACGAGGCTGGAATCGCCACAACTGAGTTGATCCCATTGCGCCCGGACCCGAAAACGCTCAATCCGCGTTTTCTTGCCTATTACCTGCGCTCCCCTGGATTCGTGAATCAGGCGTCGCACCACGTTGCTGGAGCCAAGATGCCGCGTGTTGTCATGGATTGGTTTTGGGAGCATGAGGCACCAATCCCGGCGCCCAAAGAACAGTTCCGCATCGTTGAACTGCTCGATGAAGCCGACCGCCTGCGCCGCCTCCGCCGCGAGGCTGATGCGAAGGCCGCCCGCATCCTGCCCGCGCTGTTCCTCAAGATGTTTGGTAATCCGGCGAAAAATCCAATGGGGTGGGCGTTAGCGAGCTTTGCCAATACTTTCGATGACACCACGGCGGGAAACGAAAAGTTGCAATCCAGCCAGTTTATGGAAACAGGGAAGATTGCAGTGGTAGACCAAGGTCAATCACAGATTTCTGGTTACTCCGATGACGTTTCTATCGCTTACAAGGGCCAGCTCCCTGTAATCGTGTTTGGAGACCATACCCGAATTTTTAAGTTCATCGATCACCCCTTCGTGCTCGGTGCAGATGGTGTGCGCGTCCTTACACCCAAGCCGAAGTTCAATCCTCTGTTTGCATATTGGCACTGCAAACTACTCAACATTCCGAGCGCTGGCTACAGCCGGCACTTCAAGTATCTGAAAGAAAAAAGCTTCATTTGCCCCGATGAGGATTTGCAAAATCGCTTTTCCGATTTGACGCAAACAGTGATGTCGCAGACTGCTGTGCCTGAGAAGGCTGCCGCAGGGGTCGAGCAGATTTTCTCTGTGCTGTTGGAAAACGCCTTCTCCGGCCAACTTACCGCCCAATGGCGGGAGGGCCATATCCAGGAACTGCTAGCAGAGATGACTCAGCAGGCCCGTGCCCTAAATCTTCCAATGCCAAGAGAATTGGAGGCCCTTTCGTGACTCGCCGTCTGCAAGCCCTCCGCGTGGGCAATTTCAAGGCCTTTGCGGATGCCCAGCGCATTCCGATCAAGCCAATCACGCTGATCTTCGGCCCCAACAGCGCCGGCAAGTCCAGCTTCATTCACAGCTTGGCGCTGGCGCACGAGGCGCAGTTTGGCCGCGAGAAACGCAGCCTCTCCAGGTTGGACGTGCATCACACCGACGTTGGCGGCAGTGCCATCGATCTTGGTGGCTTCCGCCAGTACGTGCACCGCGGGCAGTTGAACAAGAGGGTTGAATGGGGTGCGGAACTGAAGGTGTCCGCGCTCGCGGCCGACAAGGATCAGCGGCTGGCACAGTTGTTGGCCTCGGTCGAGACAGTAGCACTCAACATCGCGCTGGGCATTGAGCTCGATGATCAGGACCGCCCCCGGAGCGGCGCAGCGCCACGAGTTGACGCCATTGAGGTGACAGGGGATGGTGCTGAACTGCTGAGAATGAGCAGCCGCCGTGCCGACGGCCAGGGCAGCAGCTTGCGTCTGGACCGGATTGCCAGCGATCACCCTGTCTTCCGCCAGGTGCTCAAGGAAATCGTGGAGTCCGCCACGACTTCGGAAGAAATGCGCCCCGAGGATTTCGAAGGCGCAAATGAAGCCATTGCCGCACTACTGCCGGACTTGTTCATTCGGATTGACCAGTTTTTCCCGACCGCTGTCGATCTGCCCAAGGCGGAGGGTGCTGAGCTTTCGCCCGTGAGCATGCTGTTTCCGGTCAGTAAGGGAAACCGTAAGGAAGACATTGCTCAGGCGGTCCGCTTCTACCTGCCGCGCACCCTGAACGACTTGATCAAGGGGCTGGCTGACACGCTCGCTGCCGAGCTCAAGCAGTTGCAGTACCTCGGCCCGCTACGGTCGTTTCCTCCCCGACATCTGGCCTTTGCGGAACACGAAGACGCGAACTGGTATGCCGGCGGTGGCTACGCCTGGGACGTGGTCCGGCGCGACGACGCTGTCCGCGAAGCCGTGAATGGCTGGCTGGGCTCTGACAAGCTGAAGACACCATACAAACTGGTCGTCCGATCGCTGGTGGCGGCGGATCAGTTGAAAGACCCTCTGGCGGGCGGGCTGGAAGCAATCGCGGACGACGAAGATGCGATGTTCCTCGGATCTGTCGACAAGGACGGATTCGTAATGAACCACTATCCGCCCCGCGACGACGCGCGACCGTTCTTTCAGGACGTTGATGCCTCAGCGGAAGTGCTCTCGAAGGCCGTCGAATCGTCAGATATCGACCGAATTCGGGAACTGGTTCTTGTCGACCAGCGAACCAGCACAGTGGTAACGCACCGCGATGTCGGCATTGGAATTTCACAAGTGCTACCCGTTCTTGTCATGGCCTACGGCTCCCAGGGCAAGCTACTGGCAATGGAGCAGCCAGAAATTCACCTGCACCCTGCATTGCAGGCAGAACTTGCAGACGTGTTTATCGAAGCGGCACTTGGGCCGCGCAAGAACACCTTCATCCTCGAGACCCACAGCGAGCATTTGATCTTGAGGCTGATGCGGCGCATACGCGAGGGAAAGGTCAGCTCTAACGACATAGGTGTCGTGTTTGTCGAACCCTTGGTGCGCGGTAGCCGATTCCTCGAATTGCGAATCGATGAGGAAGGCGACTTCATTGATGAATGGCCTGGAGGATTCTTCGAGGAATCCTTTCATGAGAAATTCGCAGGGCGCTAAAAATGCTTGTGCCCTTCGTCATTGATGCTGACAGTCTTGCGCCGGATCCCGCGTGGACGGCTACGCAGCAGCGAGCCTGCTACAACGGACTCCTTGATGTGTGGCAACGGACAGGCTTACTTGCGCATGACGGCGAGTCGCTGCCCGCATCGCGGCTGCACCGGGCTGTGCTGACCCTGCCGCAAAACGTTCGTCCCCGGTGGCAAGAAGTATTGGAGCGATCACCACTGTTGTCCACGCCCAGATGGAGTGGCAACGTGTCCACAAACACAATCGGCGACTTCGCTGATGTTGCGCGGTTGGCATTGGTAGATGACGCACGTGCCGAGGTCGAATTTGGTCTCGACGATAATTGCGATGAGACGCTGAAGTCGATCAACGGCATCGATGTTTCTGTTTGCCGACTTCTGGTCGCAGGACAGGCCAAGGCATTTCAGACGGCTACTGCACTGGCCGGCACACACATCGAGGCCGGTGACAAGTTCCAGACGACCTGGGATACGCGATTCAAAGCATTGGCGATAGCGCCGATCAAGCTAGTTAGCATTGTTGATCGCTATGCGATCGGTCAGCACATGGCGTGCCCACAAACCAAGCTTTCAGGCCTTGAACGGTTTTTACGGCTACTGGATAGCGATGCCACCGGGCAACGGCATGTCACCATCTATTCCGCCTGGACGGCCGATCTGTCGGGCGAGAACAGGAAATCGATCGACGACATTGAAAATGATTTGCGCGTTATTTTCGGCAGACTTCCTTACAAGAACATCAAGCGCATAAAGGTTGTCATGGTGCCGAACACGGGATTCCGTGATGATGGCCACGACCGCTTTATTCGCTTTGGCGACTACGTCTGGGACATCGGCCTCGGCCTGGAGGTGCTTGATGGTGCCTACTCTGTCAAGAGATCATCTGCTGGATTCAAGTCCGGCATCGCAGTAGTCGGCTACAAGGGCGTCGAGCAGGACCTCGCCGGTAATCCAGATACGAAATCCAGGGAGATCCGATAAGTGGCTATGGAGGCGCTTACCAAACAGTTTTGAGAGTTGAGCAGCGATTGCGCATATTTTTTTGGAGTCGATCTGCACTTCGGCTTTAACTTAATCAAAAAATAGAATGAGAGTTTTCTATTTTACAAACGCGAATTACGGGGTCAGCAATCTCTCTTTGAGGCGTCTCAAGATTTCAAGGTTCAACCAGCTGAATGATCCGTTCGAACTTCTTGCAGCCGACTTGCTGGACCCAAGAGATCGCAAAGCTTTGAGTGATTTCAAGGACAACCTGAATTCAAATAAAGGAATGATCTGTTTCAGCGGTTCTTGGGGCAACCCGTTGCTCTGGGGGCACTATGCCGACAAACACTCGGGAATGGCGCTTGGATTTGACATCCCAGATGATTATTTATCGCCAGTGCAGTACACAACTCAAAGGGCGAAAGTCGACTTCGATCAAAAGACCAGAAAAATAGTTGACGGACATCGGTTGATGAATCGGTTGCTGAGAACCAAATTCATCGACTGGAAGTACGAGGATGAAAGGCGAATGTTTGTCGATCTCGACCCAAACTCTCAAGAGGGAGGAAATCACTTTGTGGAGTTCTCCGATAAACTCGTCTTGCGCGAGGTTATTTTGGGCTTGAAGTGCGACTTGCCAGTTTCACGCGTTCGGCAGCTCCTCAAAGACGAGTCAAGCCCCGTCAAAGTGCTGAAGGCAGGGATGGCGTTACGCGCTTTCAAAATCATTGAAGATCGCTCTTCAAGGACCTGATTTGTTTCAGGCTATGTCCAGCACCACCGTCTCCAAGGAGAGCGTGCATCCAGTGATGGCAATCCCTCCGCGCAAAGATGAGTTCACGCTCAATCCGTTTGGCTGCGTCGCACATCTGTTCCCGGTAGTCCTCAGCGTTTAGGCTGAGTAACGCGGCTGAGCCGACGAGTGGGTCAGGTATAGGACGATTAAAGACGGTTTTCGAGCAGCTGTTGATCGACCTCGATTAGCCCGGCTTATTGGGGCCCAATGAATCCAGGCTCAACGAGCCCGACTTGAAGATCGAGCCTGTCAATGCCGGGCGCAGCTCTCGACTGACCTGCCCACGGTCGCCGACCGCCTTGCGCCTGTACCCAGGGCGCCGCAGGCATCCCTTCCACAAATTGGTTCGCAGCGATTGACGCACGGTTGATTTATGCCGAATTGCCCTGCATGGCGCTCTATGGCATCTGGCCACAAGGCCAAGCCAGAAAAGCATAAGAATATTTATTTTAACGATTAATTTCTTATTTTTTAAAGATGATGCGAGCCCTAGAACGCCTCAAATTTCCCATTTTTAGAGCCAGATTCTTGAAACATCATCAGTGCCGTGACCTGGCACGGTCGTTGCAACGTCTCTTATGTCTCGGAAAGGTTCTCGAGGCAATGTTGGACCGGAGTCGTATCTGTACTCGGTCCTATTTAAGGAGACAACATGTACCGAAATCACCGCATCCTGGCCCTGTACGCCGAGCTGCGTGAAGTCACTGGAGAGGAGTACACGCCACGCCTTTTGATGGCGTGTGCGGAGTCGCTCGAGGAGCTTTTTAACGGCTCCACCGACGGCCCTGAGTACGACCTAAGAGAAGGGGGGGTATCCCTTGAGGCGCGTGGTTCGGACTACGTTATGGAAGAAGGGGGATGGGCGCTCGCCGGAACAGGCTACTGGGAAGAGGATGATCCCACCGCCGACTGCGCAGACACTATCAACATAAGGTCGATGTTTGCATCGATCGAAAGCGGGGCCTTTCTATGAAGACGCTCCGGCACGGATTGGTCTTGGCGGTGCGCGAGCACCTCGCCGAGGGAAAACCGATCACACATCTTGAGTCGCTGACCATGTTTGGTGTTCCCGGCCTCACGAAAGTCATATCAGATCTGCGTCGTGAGGGTTGGATCATCAAGTCGCAAACAGTCCCCTACATGGCTGCATTAGCCCGGGTGAACCAGGTGGCGAAGTTCGTACCGCCCGCCAACCTCCCGATCCGAGAGATTCGCCTCACTGAGTATTGGATGAGCAAATGAAACGCTACTTCAGTAAACGCCAAAGGCTGATTTTGGCCTTGCGGGCCGGTGGCTCTTGTGAGCGCTGTGGAAGCTCTCTGAACCGTGGCTTTCACGGGGACCACGCGCGTCCCTTTTCCCAGGGGGGCGCCACAACGCTGAATAACGGCCAGGCCCTTTGTCCTGCCTGCAACCTCAGGAAGGGGGCACGATGAGCATCCAACTGCGCCCTTGGCAGCAGGACGCCACGGCAAAGGCCTTGAGCTGGCTGTTGAACCCAGCGGGCGGAAAGCACTTTCTGATTAATGCTGCCCCCGGAGCTGGCAAGACGCTGTGCGCGAGTGTCATTGCTCAGAAGCTGCTCAGCATGGGGGAGATTGATCGCGTGGTCGTCATCGCCCCCCGTGCGGAGGTCGTCAATCAATGGGCTGACGACTTCAAGCGGGTTACAGGTCGATTCATGACGAAGGTTACCGGCCGGGACCAGGATGTCGCATCGATGGGGCTTGATGTGTGCGCCACATGGTCCGCTGTGCAGGGCCTTCTGGATGCGCTGCAAGCCGTTTGCCAAGCCCAGCGCACGCTGGTCATCTGTGATGAGCACCATCACGCTGCTGTGGAAGCTGCGTGGGGGGACTCCGCTGACAGTGCGTTTCATGCTGCGCGGTTCGTGCTCGTCCTCACGGGAACTCCGATCCGCTCGGACGGATCGCAATCTGTCTGGCTGGCTTACGATGACCACGGTGCAATTACTCACCCGGAAGCAGGCACCTATACCCTGACGTACGGACAGGCAGTCGACCTTGCCTACTGCCGCCCGGTCACCTTTCATCGTCACCAGGCTCGCTTTACGGTTGACATGAAAGACGGAAACGTTCTACAAGTGGCGGGTGACAAACCGGCAGAGTTACCCACTGATCTCAAGCGGATCGGTGGGCTCCAACGTGCGCTGGACTTCTATCGGCTCGCCTGTACTCCACAATTTGAAAAAGACGGTGTAACGCCACTTTCAACTGGCTACCAATCCACGATGGTCGACTGGGCCAGTGCCAAGCTCGACGAACTTCGTAACCGCATGCCGGAGGCCGGCGGCCTGATCATCGCCCCATCCATTGAGATGGCTGAGTACATGGTCGACGTGATCGAAAAGATCGAGGGCGACCGTCCGGTTCTCGTTCACAGCCAGCTTCCCAATCCCGAATCACGCATCCGCGCGTTCCGAGGTACCGACAAACGGTGGCTGGTGTCGGTGGCAATGGTCTCCGAGGGCGTCGACATCCCGCGCCTTAGGGTGCTGATCTATCTGCCCAACGCACTAACCGAACTCGCGTTCCGGCAAGCGATTGGACGTGTTGTGAGGACTGCAGGGCCAAGCGACGACACCCGGGCTTACGTGGTAATGCCAGCCTTCGAGACCTTCGAGCGGTACGCGCGCAGTGTCGAAGAGGAAATGTCTCCCTCGTCCCGGGAAAAATCAACACAGCCCAAAACGAAGAAATGCCCAAGTTGCCATACAGAGTGTGCGCTCGGCGCCACGGTATGTGACTGCTGCGGCTTTGAATTCCCAAAAGCTCCCCAGCGGTTCAAATCCTGCACTGAATGCGGAGCGCTAAACCCTATAACCGCTACGAACTGTCAGTCATGCGGCAAGGCATTCGCATCGGGATTCGTGCTTACTCTAGATGAAGCACTCCGTACTGGCGCGATTGTTCGCGGACTTGATATCAATGAGCAAGAGGTTAAGGACTCCGAGGCAATGGCGACCGCGGTCCGGCAGATGGTTTTAAAAAGCGGCGACGCCAGGCTTGTTCGAGTTTTGAACACGTTACCTGAAGAAAGCTGGGCCCGCTTACGAGACATCCTGGCAACCGGCCACGGAAGCGCAAGACCGACCGCACACTGAAAGGAAAGTCATGCATCGACAAATGGTGGCAAACACCAACGCTGGCACTCACGGCCAACTCTTCGGTGAAATGGAGATCCCTCAGGATATCCTCCGTGACGTCTCCAACCTTGTGGGGCGCCTCGAATGCTGGCTGAATGACGTCCCATACGATCGCCTTGTCGATCAAATCATTCACCGCGACGGAGTAATGGATGATCATTCCGCAGATGGTGAACTCATAACTGTTATCCCTAGTGAAAAGAAGATCGCTTGTAACCGCCTTACACTCGCAGTATCCGTCGGCCTCTCCGCGGCAAGCTCACGTGGATTTCCAAGAGTAATGCGATCTGTGCGCGAGCACCTGATCGACTGCGAGAATGTCGCAAAAGTTGTTGTTTTGCTCACGGACACATGGAACCCGCGTTTGAACACGGAGCACATTCGCGATGTTGTCGCGCATGCCCGCAAAGGGCGGTATGTGATACCGCATCTTGTTAGTGGGAAAAGAATTCTGCAGAACAGTTGGTGGTGACACCTAGCGCATAATTCGCGACTTAAATTGGCGAAACAAAGTTAAAAGAGAATGAATAAGAATAGAATCGGAGCGTATAAAAATCTCAGGCACGTCATAGATATTTCGTGTAAATAAACACAGATGAGTGACGAGAAAGTATTAACGATCGAACCACTTAGACAGACATGGGCGTGAGTGTTGTTGACCGTCTGACACGGATTACTCGGACGAGGAGAGAGAGCAAAGTTGAAGAGCCAAGGTAAACCAGTTCTCAAGGGGCTGTTTTTTGAGAACTTCCAAGCGATTAAGGATCCGACCTTCTTGAGAATCGCGCCATTGACCTTACTCTATGGACCAAACTCTGTAGGGAAGAGTGCCGTCGGTGATGCGCTTGAGTTTCTGAGCCAACTTACCGATCCCAGATCGCCACATCTTCTCTCATTTAACGTCCCTGCTTACGCTCAGTCAGCGCATCGCATTCAGGGCGGCAAAACCTTTGGAGAGATGACTCTAGGGTTTCAGTTTCACGTTCCAGCGAATTTTTCTCATCCAACTGACCTTTCTGGCGACGACACCTTGAACCCCTTGGAGCAGTTCGATTTCTCGGCCTTTCAAGATAGGTGCGTTAGCGTCCAATTCCATGCGTCAGATCGGTCTTCACTGACACTATCTATCGCAATTGAAAACGAACCCATCCTTGAAATCTCGAACGAGGAAGAACTATGGGGCATTGATATTCGCAAAACCCGCCTTGATGAAGAAAGCATCTACGAAATTGGGGGGAGCTACGACAATTGCTCCATAACTTTCTTTGACTCGTTTTGGGATGTGTGGTGGGGCGAGAACGGTGTTCACTCACAGGCACCAAGCAAGAGCATGTTGAGTGAGCTCGCAATAGATGAAATAGTTGCCTCAACACCCGCGGAAGCAACTTATTTTAGAAAGCTCAAAAAGTCGTTCAGAGTCCATGGGCTTGAGCTATCGTTAGTTGACTGGCATCTTTCAAATGGTGTCCGTGTCGGCGCAGAGCACGTCCCCCTTGAGCTTTTGCCCAAGAACGTCGATCGGGAGCTTGGTCAAGAATATCGTCAATGTTGGGCCACCGACGTTACGTTCTCAGATGGCCATATGGCAATCTATAACGAGGTAGCTGACCCTTCTTGCTTCTTCTTTTACCCAAGAGAGTGGGGCTTAAGTCCAAACCGTGAGTTACTGCAAGGCCTTCGAAAGAGCCTCAAGGCACGTAATCGAAACAAGGCAAGCGATTCCAAGACGCGAACGCAGTATGCTCGTCTAGCTGGCGAGTTTAGCGAAGGATTCTGCCGAGCACTAATTTTCGGCACGAAAGCTCTCCTAAATACTGGGAACGCTGCCTTGCGCAGATTGGAAGTTGAAGCAGACCGTAAACTGCTAACCGCTTCTGATACGTTTCGCACTTTTGCGAATACCGGTAGCATTCATTCCCCCCCCTTCAAGCCTACACCCCCTTCACTCATCAACTCTTACATCGCCCTTGGTTGTAAGAGTGTCAGAGGTGATAGCACATATTCAACGGGTTTCTATTACCCTATCAAGTCCCTTCTGAGTTTCAGCCCTTTTGAATCTGATTCTGAAACTAAAGTTAAGTCGAGCCTCGATAAGGTCTCAGATGACTTGGCCCGAATCACGAGCAGCAGCGGTAAGTATCGGCCGGTCTTCGAGCCTTACGAAATCAGGGAGGCATTTGATAGATTTCCCCACGTCGAGAATCGAGAGAGGGAGGTCTATGGCTACTTTTGTCACCTAAGGTTGAGAAGCAGCAGTGGCGCTCTTTTTGAGCTTGATGATGTCGGCAGTGGAATCAGTTACGTGCTGCCAGTTCTGGTGGCGCTTAGGATCGGGGACAAAAATTGCTACATTCACCAACCTGAGCTCCACATGCACCCAAAAGCGCAACTTGAACTCGCTGAAGTCATTTGGGACTCTATTTCCTCATCATCAGTCCGGATCCTAGAGACACATAGCGAGCACATCTTGCTCCGGATCAAGAAAATCATCAGGGAACGACTCAATGGAAACGGGGAAGAATCTTTGCCATCCGCCGTGCTCACCATAATTTGTTTCGAACAAGTTAACGGAAGAACAGTTGCCAAGGAAGTGAGGCTAAACCACAGTGGTGGTTTCATTGACCGCTGGCCCGGGGGATTTTTTAGCGAGCGTCTTCATGAGATTCTCTAGTTGTGACTCGATCTCAAGGATTTTCGCAATCGCACCAAGCCTGCTTTCGGATCGTCAACAACGCAGAGATCTATACTCGCGACTTGGTCAGTCACGCGGCGGTTTTGTTCTGAAGTTTCCAAAGGACTGGGCTGCCTCGGTCACGCGCGGAGCAAGTGCCTCAGTCAGTCCGACGGAAGACGATTTGTACGAAGTTGCCTGCCTCCTTCAGAGCCTACAGGACACCAACTCACTAGTCGCCCCACCCCTAACCGCGGCCCGCGAGACCGAAGACTGGCTTAATGGCCTTAAGGTGTTGCTCAAGGCCAGACCGGACTTAGATGGGAAATTGACAAAGATAGTCTCCAACGACCATCACGACGTGAATAGGCATTTTTACTCTCTCGCAAAGTTAAAGCCCCGGGAGATTGAGCACTACTTGCACACCCCGACGGACAACTCACCGCCCAAGGGCGAACGTTGGACCGTGAGTGATTTAGTTGACAATCTTGAGATTTATGCACAGCAAAGCGAGATTTTGGCAATCGTGGACCGATATCCACTATTCCAGCGAGGAAAGTTTAGCCTGCAATTTCTTGAGCTCCTACTCCGAAGGACCCAAGGAAGTCACCTTCATGAGCTCGTCATATACAACTCAGCCGAGGAGTTTGGCAGAGGCTGGACCGGCTCCTCGGATCAAATAGCAACCAGGTTGAGAGACGCCCTTAACTGGAGCGGCCGTCAGGACGGCGCAACATTTGAGAAGGAAATCATCCCTCGCGGAGGAATTCGCTACCTGCTTGTAAAAGAGAACTCCTCTGATAGCGACCTACACATGCGAAGTTTCGTCACAAAATTTGTGGATATACAGTTGAGCACCTCGCTCAACAATTTCGGCATCAGTAAGTCGCAGCGGATTGACAGAAGCACAAACAGTCGTGTCGTCGAGGATCAAGTTGCAAGGTGGATAGATGGCCAGCATGGCTTACAGATTGCTCATGCGTTGCATATAAATCGGAATGGCACGATATCGAAACTTAGATGACGATTAAGGGCGCAGACTCAATGACCTCTGCCCCGACAGCACTCTATTTCGAAGCCCCCAGGGCATCACGCTCAAAAGCCCAACAAGGCCAATCGGTCCAACAAAGGCAAGCACCGAGAGTGCGTCGGCCCCTGCAATAAGGATGCTCCACGCCATTACTGCCGCGCCGATTGCCAACAGCCCACACAGGGCACGAACGCCGTAGAGAGTCCAAATCAACGCCCCCAAGCGCAACCTCCTCACAAACCATAAATAGGCCGAGGCGCTGCTCGCGAGCACCAAAATGCCGAGATACATATAGATCGGGATATCTTCCTGTGACATGGTCTGGCTCCGTGTTGGCTGGTAGGTGAGTGCTGGTCCTAAGAGTTTAGAGGGGAACGCTGATCCCGAAGGATCACTCCCTGATCCACCAAGCCCGCAAGAATAGTGCTCCCCATCACCGGAGACCCGCGCTTGAACATTCCCCTCACGCGTGAAGCCTGGCTATTGTTTGCTGTTAATGCCCTGGCGCCACTCTTTACTGCCAAGGGCTATCAGGTGCCCAGAGTGCGGGTGTCTTGCGCCATTCCAAGCACCTCTCGCAGGGGCAGCGCCGTGGGCCAGTGCTGGAGCAGCAAGTCGTCCGACGATGGCGTCAACGAGATCTTCATTAGCCCCGTGCACGCAGACCCCATCGAGGTGCTCGACACGCTCACCCATGAGCTTGTTCACGCTGTGGATGACTGCGCCCATCGGCACGGCAAGGAGTTCAAGAAGATTGCGCACGACATTGGCCTGGAGGGGAAAATGATTCACGCCAGTGCGGGCCCGGCGCTTCGGCAGAAGCTGGCCTCCATTGCAGTAGACCTCACCGCCACGGTGGGGCCCTACCCGCACGCCGCCATGCGTGTTCCGTCGGCAATGTATGCGGCGCCCCGCCCTGCGCCAAAGGCTGCCTGCCCTCAGTGCGGATTCCGGGTGAGCATGCTCATGAAATACTTGGATGTCGGCCCGCCCATCTGCCCCAAAGACAACATCCCCATGGAGAAGAGGGGGCGGTGGGAGTGATCGATCAACCTGCAGCCCATGCTTGCATCAAATGAATATGATGAGTTTCTTTGGAGGCCCCATGCACACCCGAACGCTTCTTGCCCTTGTGCTTCTCTTTCCATCAGTCGCCATGGCGAAGTACGAGGTGAACTGGTCAATCTGCGAGTCAGACACCCAGTGCAGACAATGCGTCGAGCGCGGCACACTTTCCATTGAGCGGGCAGACTCCAAGGTCATCGTCTCTGGCAGGAGCCCCTTGGGTGAACCGGTGACTGGCGAGCTCAGTCAGTGCAACTTCAAAGCAGCAAACACATGGACCTGCGACAGCGGCCGCATGCGAGTGGTCAACGACTCGGGCAGCGTGAAGGTGAGCTATACAGGCCGGCCCGTTGTGCTCAATGGCAAGCAGTTGGAGTTCTGCTCCGTGCAGACCAAGTAGCGTGACAGAGGGTTGGCACGCTTGATGCTGTTTTGATACCAAGACCGACGGTTCTCTGACAACCACACACACGGAACCCTATCCATTGGGTCAGAGCAAACCTGTCGGTCTTTTTTACTTCCAGCGGATCACTCCCTGATCCACCCCAAGGCGCATAGTCGCGCCCTCTTCTTCCAGAGGGACACACATGCGCATCGACCTTGAAGTTCACCTACTCACCGGCATCTCCATTGGCCTGACCCACCAGTCCACAGACCTGGGCGAACACGTCATCACCCTAGACCTGGTGGTACTGCGGTTCATCGTGGGCCTGGTGCCTGAGTCTGCTCAGGCGATCAAAAGCCCACCTCTCTCTGATGGCGCACAGCGAGAACCGTGACTGTGCGCTGGTCGACCCGGTATCGAACCACGTAGCCACTGTCACCAAAATCAATGATCCAGTCACGGAATTCCTCGTCCATTCCTTCAACAGGCCGTCCCACGCCAGATTGCTTCTCCAGCACCCTGACACCCTCGCGAATGGCCTTCACGGCACGCTTTGCAGCATCAAGATCCTTCGACTTAAGAAAGTCGAAGAGACGCTTGACATCCGAAAGCGCTGCGGGCGACCAGATCAGGCGTGACATTCGGGAGGCTCAACGTCATTGCCCTTTTCCAACTGAGCCATCCAGGCATCGGCCTCATCGGCAGTCACATGCAAACCGTTTTCACGAAATGCTTCCCAAGCTTTGAGCGTGTCCCGGCGGAATGCCTCTCGCTTCTCCTCGCGATCCAAGTACTGCGTAATCGCCTCGCGCATGAGCCAATGTGACGAACGCTGCCGTGCATCTGCCAAGCGCTTCACACGGGCTTTGGTGTCCTCGTCAATCTTGATCGCCACGGGGCGAAGAACATTTGCGGTCATATGGCTCACCTCAACGAAGTAGTGTTAGGTATTACTTTGCCATACTTTATTGATACCGGCCAGCAGAGGTTCGCCACTTGGGACAAACCTAGTGGCCGAGCCTTTTACACCTTTTTTATAAGACAGTTATTTATAACAGTGTATATGTTATAATAAGCCCATGGACGCCGACACCCCAGACCAAAAATACAGCCTCGATGAGCTCAGCGCTTTGGTGGGCCTGTCAAAACGCACCATCCGCTACTACATGGGCCTGGGCCTGGTGGCCCGCCCCCTGGGTGAAACAAAAGGCTCTTACTACACGGCCGAGCACCTGCAACAACTCGCGCAAGTGAAAACGCTCACCGAATCGGGCGTCAGCCTCGAGCGCATTGGCAGCCTTCTCGCTCAGGCCGATCAGCCTGCAGCCGAGCGCAGCCTCACGCCCGGGCAGCTCACGGTGAAGTCGCACATTCACCTGGCCGAGGGCATTGAACTGGTTGTCAACGGCGCCACCGCTAGCCTCTCGCCCGAAGAGATTCGGGCCGTGGCCCATGCGGCCCTTCAGAAAATCTCCGAGCTAAAGGACAAAAAATGAACACAGCCATGGCCCATATGGAATCGAGCACATCCATTCCCCCCGTGCTTCAGAGCGCGCACTTAAAGGGCCGCATTGCGGGCCTTGTGGCCCACCTGACGGTGGAGCACTGCTATCGCAACGCCAGTTCACAAGAGCTCGAGGTGACCTACACCTTCCCCATGCCACCGGCGGCGGTGCTCACCGGTGTGTCGCTCACCCTCAACGGCCAATGCCTGCAGGGCATGGTGCGGGAGAAAGACAAAGCCAACGAAGACTACGACACCGCGATTGAGGATGGCGATTCCGCGGTGCTGGTCGAACAGGCTGGGCCCGGGCTCTATACGGCCACCCTGGGCAATCTGCTGCCCGCCGAGGAGGCTGTGATCTCCTATGAGTGGGTCATGCCACTGCAGGTGCGTGCAGGCACCGCTCGGCTCACCATCCCCACGGCGGTCAAAGACCGCTTTGGCAACCCCGCCAAAGAAGCGAAGCTCAAGTCCGAGCAGGTTCCCCGCCAGAATGCGCTCGTTGAGTATCCGTTCACAGTCGAGATCGACTTCGATGAGACGGCAAGCGCTGCACGCATCAGTTGCCCAGATCACGATGCGGCCTCGGTTGCCGTCATTCAGAGTGAGGCAGGTGCCACCAAGCGGCTGAGCATCACCGAAGATGCCTTCCTCGATCGCAACCTGCACATTGTTCTGGAAGATGTACCCGCGCTCAACCAGTGCACGCTCATCGATGCGGGCGAGGAGGTCTTCTTTCATGCCACCGCGCCATCTCCTGCACCGAAGGCCGCAGGCCCCGTGGCCATCAAGCTGCTCATCGACTGCTCGGGCTCCATGCAAGATGAGAACGCCATTGCGCAGGCCAAGCGCGCGGCCACCACGCTTCTCGAGTGCCTCGGCCCAGAAGACTTCGCCTCCTTGAGTTCCTTTGGCAACCACACCTTCCATGCCAACGAGGCCATGCTACCCATGAGCCCCAAGCACCTTGGAGCGCTCAAGAAGGCGGTGGGCGCCTTGGCGGCCAACCTGGGGGGCACCGAGCTCGAAGCAGCCATGATCGAGACCCTTCGCAAGGTCAGTGCACCCGAGGGGGCGCCGGCACCATGCATTCTGCTCATCACCGATGGCGCAAGCTGGGCACACCGCCGCATTGTTCGCGCAGCGACCCGGGCCGGCTGCAAGGTGTTCTGCATTGGCGTGGGCAGCAACCCTGCTGCAAGCCTTCTGCACGAGATCGCCGTGCACACCGATGGCGACCACACCATGCTCGCCCAGTCCGAGGACATGAAGCCCAGTGTGCTGGCCATGCTGGGCCGCATGCGGCAATCGAGCGGCTGGAAGGCTCAGACCAACTGGGCAGACCGGCCACACCGCTGGGCCTACCCATCTGAGGCCACGCCGCTGTACTGCGATGAGCAACTGCACTTCTTTGGGCGCACCCGCAAGGAGTTCCTGGGCGAGGCCTGGGCGCAGACCACGCCCGAAATCACACTGAGCAACGCCGGCGACTCGGGGCAGCCCTTGCAATTGACGTGGTCCGCTGCGGTGGTGCGCACCGACCCAGCCATGGCCAAGCTCATTGCCCAGCGCGAGATGATGGTCTCGGCCGCGCCCGAGGCCCTCGACATTGCTCTGCGGCACCAGCTCATCAGCGAACAGACCAGCATGATCGTCGTTCACGAGCGAGACGCTGCAAACATGGCGCTTGGGGTGCCAGTGCATACGGCGGTGGATCACATGTCCTCGATGAACTATGCACAGTCCATGAGCCTGTCTTATGTCATGCACTCGTTGCCAGGCAGCGCCGAGCAGGCGAAGCGTCTTTCAGATGTGCGGTTCTCTCCGCCAGACCAGGCGCCGGCACTCTGGCGAACGGGCCCCGTGCTGCGGGAGGACGTTGTTCCGCTCGACTCGGATGAGCCGTTCGGCATCCCCGCCTTCCTTCGCAAGCAGGTCGAGCCAGACACACCCGACGAGGCCTATGTTGCGTCGCTTCCCTTGGCCTCACCCGCACGCGCACTCAAGCGCTTCAACGACATCCTGGAGAAGATCGTCAACCTTGAGGACGCCCTGGCCGAGTGGCTCAAAACCACCAAGCTTCCCCTGGCCATACAGCTGCTCTGGACCAACGGAACGCCCGGCGAGGTAAACGCCATCATTGCAGCCACCCTGCTGCACATCAATGCATTGGTGGGCAACGACCACGTGCGCCTGAACGCCCGTGCGGTTGCGATGCTAAGCCAACTCGTGGAGGAGGAACACGGCCGGCTGGACGTTCACACCCACGCCGACTTCAAACCCATCCACGAGGCCTTGGAGGGTGTGATGGCCGAGGACTGGCCGCAAAGGAAAGAGCGTGAGCACCTCTGACTCGATTCCGAGGCGATACTCGCCGCCATCCCTCCAATGATTCTTCGTCTTCCGACCATCTTTCTCGACTTCGACGGTGTGCTCCACACCATGGGAAACACGGGCTACAAGCCCTTCCACCAATTGGGCCTGCTCGAGCGTGAGCTCTCCACCATCACGTGCGACTTCCAGGTCGTGGTTTCGTCGTCCTGGAGATTTCATTACTCGGTTGAGGAACTGCGCGGGCAGCTCGGCACCCTCTCGGGACGTGTAACAGGCGTGACCCCCGAGATACGGCCGTGTTCCTACCAGCGCTATCACGAGATCATGGAGATGGTCGACAGCCACGGGCTGACGCATTGGATGGCAGTCGATGACGCCGTCAACGAGTTCCCGCCCGAGTGCGAGAACCTACTGGCCTGCGACCCACGCCACGGGCTACAAGAGAGAGACGCCCGCGCGCTGCGGGAGTGGCTGATGCAGTCTGCATGACCAAGCCCATCTATTACCTTCCCGGCGCCAATGGCCAGCTTCACTCTGGGCTGGGCCAGGCACTAATGGAGCGAGGCTTTGAGCCTCAGGGCCGTGCAACGGTTGGGGAGTTCAAGCGGCTCTCCTTCGATGAGCAGGTGAGCATGGTGGCCGAGGACCTGCAGCAGCCCCTTTGGTGGGCAGGGGGCGCAAGAATCATCACAAACTCATACGGCAGCTATCTCTTCCTGCACGCCCAGCTTCGAATGCCGGCGCATCCGGCGAGCATCTTGATGCTCTCGCCCATCCTCGGGGCATTCGAGAACGAGGCCACCGGCCAGGCCTTCGTGCCGCCGTATGCAGACCGAATCTTTGCGGCCGCAAAAAGGGGAACCTTCCCCACGCCACCGCACCTCACCATTCACACGGGCAGCGAAGACTGGCAGAGCCCGCCCGCGAGTGCACTGGCCTTTGGGGAGTTCACGGGGGCGGCGGTGCACATTGCCCCTGGCCGAGGCCACATGCTAGGGAGGGACTATGTGGGGCCGCTGCTCGATGGGTGGTTGGTGGGTTAGTGGGCCGCTGCAGATGCAATCAGGTTTTCCGCTTTAGCCGCTCAACTTCGGCGTGGAACGCAGGGGTCAGTTCTGTGATCAGGGTTTCAATGTCGCGTACCTGATGTTGAACCGTCAGCACTGCGATGCCTCGCGGCAAGAGGTCGTAGATCACGAAGTGCTGCCGCGCCGGAACCATCAGAAAGGGAACCGAGCGGAATAGCCGCAAGCGGCCCGTCTCCGGGTTGGAGGCAGCAACGCGCATCGCCGAGTAAAGGTCTGCGAGATAGCGGTCCGCAACTTCGTCACCCCATTCCCGGCGTGACCGCGTGTAAATTCGGCGCAAATCCAGCGCTGCATTTCGGGTCAGCAGGAATGTGGCGGGCGCTGGCACATCATTGCCAGCCATCGGCTTCCTTGCGGTCGAGTACCGCCATGTCGGTCTTGAAATCGCCGCTTGACGCAATGACGCGACCCGCCGCCACGTCGCGGTAACCCGCGAGAATGGCATCCTGCAAAAGCTGGCCATCGCGCCTTTCCATGTCGCGGCGAATCAGGTCGCGCACGTATTCGCTAGGTGTTTCGTAAAGTCCTGCCTCGCCGACCATTCGATCCACGAATTCAGCAAGGGGTTGCGACAGGCGGGCGTTGATGCGTTCGGACACGAGGGACTCCCAGAGCGGACAGATGCGTCCATTGTCGCATGGACGGCCGTCTGTGTCGCAACTATTGCCCACACAGGAGGCAACCAGCCCATAGTTCGCCATCCGCTTTAGGGCGAGGGAACGGGCTCCCCGTCGCCGCTCCCTCACAAGCGGAGGCCAGATGCTGGGGAAAGACTATGTGGGGCCGCTGCTCGATGGGTGGTTGGTGGGCCAGGATGCAAGCCGTGAGCGCCCACAGAATCGTTAAATAAGGGCCTTGTCGTGTATGGCGCCACACGCTACAAAGTGGGAACTGGCGCCTTACATTTGTGGCAAGCACGCCAAGCAACAAAAGCATCGAAGACCTTATCCCAGGTGAAGGCCCTCAAGCTTCAGTCTGCCTGATCGCTTGATGTCCCGATAAAAATTCTCGTGGAGGCCGACAGCTTCCAAGTAAACGAGCCGTACCTCCTGATTAATGAAAAGACAGGAAAAGTGCAAAGGCGCCACTCAAGGTGGCGGGCAGGCGAAGTGCGATGCTGGACATGCCGGCCCGAGGCACCAAAACGAGTTGACTAACCTCAGACCATGATTTGGTAGTGATCCGCCAAGACCTTCGGTCGAAGCGCCCTTCTGTCCCTCTCCATAGCGACCAGCCCGTAGCTCGACATCGTCTTTAGGGTGCGAGACAAGTTTCCCTGTCGCCGACCCGTCATTTGAGCAAGCGCGCTGATTGACTTCGGTCGACTCTCTCGGATGACCCTCAGCAGATCTCGATTCTGATCGCTCAGCACCTGGGCGAGTGACTGTATTGAGGTAAACCAGATCTTTGGGTCTGAGGGCTTAGGCTTTAATACGCCGCTTGCAATAGCCAATACCCTGGCACGGATTTCACTTTGGCTTGCAATGCCGATCTTGATGACTTTTGGCTTCATCGGAGTTCTCGCATAACTTGGTCTACGTCCTTAAAAAAATCACTCAATAACTCGTACGCAGTTGTGAATTCATAGGGCTCGCCAGCGTGCTTAAAACCACGGTGCCTGTGATCGCGCGTGAAGACCCTGGGCCCAAACCGACGACCAGACTCCTTAATAGCGTGCGCGTTGTCGTATCCAAGAATACGTGACCCGTCTGGCGCGTGCAGGGTTAATGAGTAACGAATCCCGTGCGGTATCTCAGCCGAGTTCGGCACTCTCCACGCCTCGATCTTGACCCAGAATCCGTCCTCCTGATCAGTAACGACACCCGCTAATTCCAATAAGTTGGCGACATCGGCATTGTGACCCATAAACATATCAGAAGCTCAGATAAAAAGAAACGACAAGCCAGAACCCTCTCACCTATCGAGTGACGAGAGAATCAGCTACGTGTCTAAGATCAGGATCACTCCGTGATCCATAGCGTTGGCCAGAATGTTGAAATCATCACTCGCACTTCAATCAACACGAGGCCGCAAAGAATCTGGGCAAGGCTTATGAGCAGAACGCTGTCATATGGTGTGGAGCCGATGCTGTGCCAAAGCTGGTTTTGCTCGTCTAAAAAATTCTTGACACTTCAAAGCCAGCCCCACAGAATTACAGCGTACATAAAGAGTCTGGGCTGACGCCCTCGCCAACCTGCCCTTCCCGGGCAAGGTGGTTCGCCAATTGGCTATGTGACCGGCAACGGTAACCAAGCGGGAAGCGTCAGCCCTCTCATCCGCAGAGGGCTTTTTCATTTCTGGCCCTCCGCAATCGTTCTTTAACAACACGGAGGAGTAGAACCATGGCGAAAGTCATAGAGAACGGGCGTTTCACGTCCGTGGCGGTTGAACACAATGGCCCGCAGTTTCAGATCTGGCGGTTCGACCGCGAACAACGCGAGTACGAGGTGTCCTGCATCAAGAAGGGTGGCCTTGCGGTCACCTTCAGAGATGTCGATGCTGATGAACTCGCGGCAGACCTTGCGGCGGTTCACGAGGGGCGCAGCACCCCCGAGGCCCTCGAGGCCAAACTCGCAGCAAAAATCGATGCCTTCTTGGCAAGCATCGAGCAGTAAGGAAGTGCGCCAGGGGCCCCGCGCCCCTGGATGTAAGACGGGGGATTTATTCCAAATTGCCAGCCCGTGCATGTTGCAGAACTGGCTAAACAAGGAGATTGATATGAATGGATTGAATTGTCGCTTGGGCGACTTGGCAGTAACCGTGAAGGCAGAGATCCCTGAGAATCTCGGGAGCATTGTTCGGATCGTCGGGTTCTTGGGTCTAGAGAAGTGGTATGGCTTTAAGGAGCCAACGCCCCTTTGGGAAGTTGAGGTGGTCGAGGGAGGCCGACTGGTCTATGAGTACGAGGGGGGAGATCGGGAGTACGCAACCGAAGGGCAAATCCCAGATGCATTCTTAAAGCCCATCGCACCTCGCAGGCAGGCCCAAGAGCAGGAATTGGAGGTGTGCCTTGCATCCTAGACCCCCACCCGAGTGGTACTTCAAGCAGTCGGTTCTTAAGTACGAGAGCCGTTTCCGGCGCAAGGTTCCACAGTGGGTGCAGGCTCTGGGGAGGGAGTCGGCTCGCTCACTGATATACATGGCTATTAGGGTGGGCTGGAAGATGCCCCCGAAGGTTTTGATTGCAGAGGAGAGTTACTCGGGGTCCGAGAGCCTGTGGTCGCCACAGAAAACGAGGCTGGACTTCCAGACGGCGTATCTTATTAAGAACCGGCCTTTAGATCTGATGAACCTGCCGTTTGACCCCGCTGAGGCGGCAGCGAGGGCCTGTGGGAAGAGGCGACCATAGGAATCGGTTGGAGTTGCCCGAGCCGCCGCTCTGACCGGATAATCAGGAACGTTAAACCACGATGACTCACGAGCGTTAGCAACATCGAAATAGTCGGAAAAACACCCATGCTTCTAGACCACATCCGAGAGCACAAGCTCCAAATAGACCACTTGGCCGCCCAGTTCGGGGCCAAGAGGTTGCGTGTCTTTGGCTCTGTCGCAAGGGGGGTTGAGGGGCCGGACAGTGACATCGACCTCCTAGTGGAGTTTGCAAGTGGCTACGATCTCTTCTCTCAGCGGTTGCCGTTGACTCGTGAGCTCTCTGACTTACTGGGCCGTTCAGTCGACCTCGTTCCCGAACACGAGTTGAACCGGCACCTGAGAGACAAGATACTGAGCGAGGCAATAGATTTATGACGAAGTCTTGGCAGGCTTATGCACAGCACATTCTTGACTCAGACAATCTCGAACCCTCGGAATTGGCGGTGAGAGCAATGCTGCTCAAGAATTAGAACGGAATGACCCAGGGGCCCCGCGCCCCTGGATGCAAGACGGGGGATTTATTCCAAATTGCCAGCCCGTGCATGTTGCAGAACTGGCTAAACAAGGAGAATTAGAATGACACAAGCAATCGATTTGCAGTTCCGGCCTCAGTCTTATTTTTGGGCCAAGGACCACGGCATTGCCCTGGCCAGCGACATCAAGGGCGCCAACCGCCGACACATCTATGAACTGGCCCTGCGAAGCAATGAGGCAGACCAGCTCAGCCCCGCATTCAGCCAGCACGCGCTGCACGAAGAAGACCGCCGGCTATTGGGGCGCATTCACCCCTCCTTCATGGGCGGGGAGTACCTACCCAACACCGGGCGCCAAGAGGTGGAGATCGCGAGAATCACCATTGCCTCGACCACTCGCGATGTCACCTGTGTCTACGCGCGCCCAATGGGCCGACGCATTGCCTATCGCATCGTCGATGAGTACAACGGCGACACCATCACGGGGCCCGCCGAACGCACCAGCATCCAACCCCTTGGACTTGGGGCCTTGGTGAAGTTTTTTATCACCGGTTGGGATCTTCTTCAGTGCCTGGATTACAACTTCGGTGAAGACGGTTATCCCAGGGAAGAGACCCATGCCTTCATCGTGGATGCGAGCAGCAGTTTTTACTCCCAGTTTGGTCGGGCCATCACCGAGGAGGTGGATCGGTGGTTGGATGAGAAGCATGCCAACGACCCGCCCGAGGAGGAGGATGAGGATGAGCGCTCGGCGGAGATCGCGGACAAGGTGGTTGAGGCAGACCCTAAGGGTGCGGACAAGCCTCTAGACCTGATGAACCTGCCCTTTGATCCAGCGCAGGCGGCAGCGAGAGCCTGCGAGAAGAAGCAGACGGGCAAGTAGCTTTGGCACGCTTGATGCTCTATTAGAATCAAGACCGACGGTTCTCTGACAACCACACACACGGAACCCTATCCATTGGGTCAGAGCAAACCTGTCGGTCTTTTCTATTGATCAAGATGACAGACCCAACGCCCACCAACCCATACTCTGAGCTCAGCTTCTGGCGATTTGGCCTGCTGGCCGCAGTGGTCATGGCGTTCTTGCCGTGGTCTTTATTGATGCACGGGATTCTGAGAGGGTTCGGCGACACGAAACTCCTCGTCGCAGCCTTGCTCAAGGACTACATCCAGACCTTGATCGCCACCGTCACGCTTGGCTTGTTGCTGGTGATTGGGGTCGTGGTTGCGATCTACCAACTCTGGCCGACCATCGTGGCATTTGTGACTGGGATTTTCTAAGCTGATCGAGCTCACAAGGCTCGTCGATATGCAGTTGGATAGCGCATGATCCAAATCGTGATCTTTGAGAACTCCCAGCAGACGGGTTGCCTCTACCGGATCGTGCTGGCCGCGGAAGACATCACCCACCAAACTCCTCATGCGTACGTAAGACACCAGGGCGCCAAGTACGCCAAGCGCGAGGCTTACGACTGGAGCACACAGGGACGGTTCGCGAGCGAACTGGCCCTTGCCCTAGATCAGCAACCCTTCTTTTGGGAATGCCAGGAAGACAAGCCCGCGAAGCATCTGGGGCGCCCTCCCCGGCACGAAGGCTATGCCTACTGGGTTACCACCGCTGCCTCGGCCGAAGCGGTGTATTCCCAATTGATGTCTGGTGCGATTCGGTCGTAGACCGCGCTCGTTTGAGCCGACCAGTGCTTAAGCCCAAGCCAACTCCAGCAGGATCACTCCCTGATCCTCCGGGCGCGGATCATTGCCGTATGCCCCCAAACAACCTGCTTCCCTTCCCCAAGTCCCCCGTTCAGGCGATCGTTCCCACGGAGCTCATCATGGTTCATGAAATTCCACGAGACCAAGTCACCGCCGAGCTACTGCTCGAGAAAATCTTCATGGCCGGCTTTGAGGCCAAGATCGAGGAAGACGACATCTGTCTTGTCGGAACCGGCTGCAGCACCCGCATAGACATCCTTCCAGAGGCTGGCGTTGTTCGCGTCCGTGCGCTTTACATGCTCAATAACCAGGTCAGCGATGCTGCGGCCGAAGCCTTTTGCGCAAACCTCAATAAGCGGCTGCTGGTCTCAAAGTTTGTTCTCCACCGTTGGGAAGACGGCGATCTTGGCCTGTTCATCTCGCACTGCATTCAGTTCAACTTTGGGCTCAACATGCCCAACCTGCTGTTTGCGCTTCGCCGCTTCGTGGAGTCTTGCCAGAGCCTTTACCGAAGCGACATCTCCGGCACGCGGTTCGATCCAGACTTTAAGCCCCCCGAGCTTGAACTTGTCAGCGAGGATGTCGCGGCAACCATGCAGTAGCTGGCTTACACTCTCCAGCGGGGTGGCCCGAAACGCGACACATCCAGATCCTTTGACGCATCGCCAAGATCGAAGCTATATTGGATTCATATTACTTGGAGTAAAGAGTGCACCCCCTCATCGAGGCGAAACGTCAGGATTTAAGGTTGCTGGTCACCCGCTATGGGCTCCATAGCCTTCGGGTCTTTGGCTCTATGGCTCGAGACGATTTCCACGATGAGAGTGACGTCGATTTACTGGTGTCTCCTGGAAGGCCGCTATCTGGTTTTGAACTTGGCGCTCTCCTGATGGACGCACAAGAGGTATTAAATCGCAAGGTTGACATGGTGACTGTAAACGGGCTCCACCCAATGATGCGTGAACGAGTGCTTTCGGAAGCTGTCGAGGTCTAGAGGCTAAATAGCGATGTCGGCCGACGAAAGGCCTCACAAACTCGCGGCCTCCCGGTGCCGTGTCTTCACCTGCTCAGCCAGGTCCGGGGGAGACACCACCCTCACATCGGGCCCATGCCGCATGATGTCCATCACGAGCTCGCGGGCATCGGAGTAGGGAAAGCTCACCTGCCACTGCGCACCCACCCACTGCCCCTGCTGCTGGGGGTGCCAAATCTCAGCAGACACCCAACGGCTGATGGTCTCGGAAAACAGCAGCACCGCCGTGGCGGTGGGCTTGCCCGAGAAAATACCGTAACCACTGGCGAGCACTGCATCGAGCTCAGCCTCCTCCATCTCAAGGGCCTTGCCCTTGGCCGGCTGGGCCTTGAGAATCGCATCCATCGAGAACGTAGAGAGCCGCTCACGCAAATGGCAGTAGGCATCCACGTACCAGTTGTCTCGGTAGTGCACGACCCGCTGCGGTGAAATGATCCGTTCGGTCTGATCCCCTCGGGCTCGGCCCTTGTAAACAATCTGGAGCCGCTTGCGCTGCAAGGTGGCATCGACCACCTTTGTGAAGTGCTCGGCCGGCATGCGCCGGGCCGCCATCGACAACAACTTCACCC
This sequence comes from Bordetella parapertussis, assembly GCA_945862305.1. Classification (GTDB taxonomy): domain Bacteria; phylum Pseudomonadota; class Gammaproteobacteria; order Burkholderiales; family Burkholderiaceae_A; genus Hahnella. Next base: position 32,103 of record CAMAXF010000002.1, read on the forward strand.
GAGTTTGAATCTGCCTGCTTGCCGCATTTGCACCAAGCAGGGCCTCCATGCGCCTGCGGATGGGCACCAGCGCCTTGCCGACCACCGACTCAGTGCCGAGGCCCTCGAGCAGGTGGCTCAGAGACAAGAGCGCCAGGAGCTCATCCTGAGTGAACCAAAGACCGGGTACCTCGTGCTTGCCAGGCACTGATCCGGCGCCCGCCGTGGCCGCGCCCTCCGCCACCAGCCGATACACCTTCTCGGCAGGGTCGTATTCAATCTGCGCCCCGTACTCATCACGCAGGAAGGCGATGTCCCGCTTGAAGGTGGGCTCGGTGATCTCGAACTTGTCGAGCAGGTCGCGCTTGGTCAGCTGCCCGCGCTCCTTGAGCAGCGCAATCATCTTGAGCACGCGGTCTGTTTTTGACATGGCCTCCAGTCTAAACGCCTGGCTCCCGGGCGCGACATAGAATTCAAGAATGACTGCTGCAAATACGCTGGGCTTTGAGGATCCCGAATCGTTCTGGAATGACAAGCTGCGCGGTGAGGAGTACCACTTTGGCCGCCGCCCCAACGAGTTTCTCACGCGGATTGCGCCGACCTTTCCCGCGGCGGCTGATGTTCTCTGCGTGGCCGACGGTGAGGGGCGCAACAGTGCCTGGCTGGCGCAGCGAGGCCACCGCGTCACGGCCTTTGACATATCCTCGGTGGGGCTTGGCAAGGCGCGAAAGCTCTCTACGGAAGTCGGCGTGTCAGTCGACTATCACCAGAGCAGTGTTGAGAACTGGCACTGGACGGCCGAACAGTACAACGTGGTCGTGGCCATCTTCATTCAGTTCACACCGCCAGCCAAGCGCCGCTGGCTTTGGCAGCAAATTCACACAACGCTAAGGCCCAATGGCCTGCTGGTGATTCAAGGCTACAGCCCTACCCAGCTGATCTTTAAAACGGGAGGGCCATCGAATGTGGAGCACCTCTACACCGAAGCACTTCTGAAGCAAGAGCTCTCGGCGTTTAAAGAACTTCAGTGCAGCGAGTATGAGCAGGTGCTTCGCGAGGGGCCGGGACACAACGGCCGCTCAGCACTCGTGGGAGCAGTCGCCCGCAAGTAGTATCACTTCGGTTGCGCTAGACAGCAGTCACTGCCATCTTCAATCCTGCGGCCCGCAAAACCGCGGAGAGCAGCTTAAAAGCTATTGCAGTTGGCTGTCCGCGCTCCGGGCGCAACGCCCAGGCTCACCCCCTGACCCTGCGGTGCAGTAAAGTTGGAGCCATCATTCAAGTGGGGTTCGCATGGACATGCTGTTGGGGGGAATGGGCTGGCTTTTGGCCCTTGCAGTGGGTGCAGCCCTGGGGGCCGCCCTGGTGAACTGGAAGATGTCGGCCGCCCAACGGGCCATGGCCGAAGAGCTCGCCGCCACCAAGGCCCGCATGCAAGAGCGCGAATCCGCCAACACCGAAGTCGAGATGCGGGCCAAGTTCTTTGCCCAAGAGCTCCTGAAAGACCAGGCCCAGCAGCTCGCCCAAACCAACCAAACAAACCTCTCCAGTCTGCTCACGCCCCTGAAGGTGCAGTTCGAGCAGTTCACCAAAGAGGTGAGCGGCCTGAAGGAAACCAACCAGAAAGACAGCTCGGCCTTGGGGGAGCGCATCAAGCTGCTCCTTGAGGCGCAGCAGAAGATCTCCCAAGACGCCCAGAACCTCGCCTCCGCCTTAAAGGGCGACAACAAAATGATGGGCGACTGGGGCGAGGTCATTCTCGAGCGGGTGCTCGAGGTCTCCGGCCTCACCAAAGACCGGGAATTTTTCGTTCAACAAACCCATGCCTCGGCAGAAGACCAATCCCGGGCGCGCAAGCCCGATGTGGTCATTCAACTCCCCGAAGACCGGTTCCTCATCGTCGACTCCAAGGTCTCGCTCAAGGCCTACGAGGAATACTTCAACTGCGATGACGACACCATTCGGCAGACCAAGCTCAAGGAGCATCTGGCCTCCATTCGCGCCCACATGGATGGCCTCTCGAAAAGGAATTACCAGGGCATCCATGGCGACCGCTCCCCAGACTTCGTCATGATGTTCATTCCCGTGGAGCCCGCATTCCTGCTGGCCACCGGAAACGACGAACGCCTCTGGCTCGAGGGCTGGAACCGCCATGTGCTGCTGGTGAGCCCCAACACCCTGCTCTTTGTGCTGCGCACCGTGGAGTACCTCTGGCGGCAAGAACGGGTGGGCCGCAATGCCGTGGAGATCGCCAACCGCGGCGCCCTGCTCTACGACAAATTCCGAGGCTTCGTGGAGACCATGCTCGCGGTGCGAAAGAACCTCGATGCGGCCAGCAAGAGCCACGAAACGGCCATGCGCCAGCTCTCGGAAGGCCCAGGCAATGTGATTCGGCAGGTCGAGATGATGCGCGACCTGGGCGTCAAGCCCGACAAGGGCCTGCCAGACGATCTCTTGAAGATCGCCATGCCCGACAAGGAGTGAACTGGGGGAATGTTCTTCGGCGGGGCCAACCCTACAGAGAAGAGGGTGGTAGCGGGGGTAGGATTTGAACCTACGACCTTCGGGTTATGAGCCCGACGAGCTGCCAGACTGCTCCACCCCGCGCCGAAGAAGACGAGAGTATACATGAACCATTGCTCCGCATGTGGATCCCCGACCAGCCAGCAGGTGCCCGAGGGCGACAACCGACTGCGCGATGTCTGCACAGGCTGCGGTGTCATCCACTACGTGAACCCGCGCATCATCGTGGGCACCATTCCGGTGTGGGAAGAACAACTGCTGCTCTGTCGCCGCGCCATCGAGCCACGCTCGGGCTACTGGACACTGCCGGCTGGCTTTATGGAGTTGGGTGAATCCACCCAGGCCGGGGCCCTGCGAGAGACCATCGAAGAGTCGGGCGCAAGCGCCGAGGTGGGCGACCTCTTTGCCGTCTTCGACATCCCGCATGCGGAGCAGGTGCACCTCTTCTTTCGGGCACAACTGCTGCGGCCCGAGCTGGCCCCAGGCCCCGAGAGCCTGGAGGCTCGGCTCTTTCATCCGCAAGACATTCCCTGGAAGGACCTCGCCTTTCGCTCGGTCCACCGCGCCCTGGAGCTCTTCCTGGCGGATCAGGCCGCAGGTCTGCAGCGGGTTCACAATGAATCGATTGTTCGATGAGTGAATCCCCAGAACACCGGCTCGCCTGGATCGGCCCCGACGACGACTTCCCTGCGTCCGATCTCGCCTGGACAGACGAGATGGGTGCCAACGGCCTGCTCGGTGCGGGCGACCAGCTCACGGCCAGCCTACTCAAGCGGGCTTATGCACGCGGCATCTTTCCGTGGTCTGGCCCCTCCGAGCCCATCCTCTGGTGGTCTCCCAACCCGCGCATGGTCCTGCAGACCAAAGACTTCAAGCAGCGCCGCTCGCTCACGCAGGCCATTCGGCAGGCCCAGGCCGAGGGCTTCCTGCTCAAGTCCGACACGGCCTTTCAGTCCGTCATGCGCGGCTGCGCAGCCCCGCGAGATGAACACGGCGGCACCTGGATCACCACGGCCATTCAGGCGGCCTATCAAGACCTGCACAAACAGGGCCTGGCCCACAGCATCGAGCTCTGGCATGGCCACCAGCTGGTTGGCGGCCTCTACCTGGTCTGCCTGGGCAAGATGGTCTTTGGCGAGAGCATGTTCAGCCGCAGGCCCAATGCCTCAAAGGTCTGCCTGGCGGGGCTCGTGCGCTGGCTCGAGCGGCACGACTGCCCCCTCATCGACTGCCAGCAGGAAACCCCTCACCTGGCCACACTTGGCGCAACCCCCATTCCGCGTGCAGAATTCGAATCATGTGTTGCACGACTGACCAACGCGCCCGGCCCACCCTGGGCCACCGAGCCCCTCGACTGGGGCGTCTTTCGTGGGCATGACGCGTAATGGCTGACCTTCGCGACCTCCCACTCAGCCAGCTGCAGTTCTATGTCACGGCGCCCTACCCTTGCAGCTACCTGGCCGGCCGGCGGGCCCGCTCGCAGGTGGCCACACCCAACCACCTCATCACGGCCGATGTCTACGGCGACTTGGTGCAGATGGGCTTTCGTCGCAGTGGTGCCTTTGCCTATCGGCCCTACTGCGACAGCTGCAAGTCCTGCCAGCCCCTGCGCATCCCGGCCGCCACCTTCACGCCCACCCGCAGCCAGCGCCGCGCCTGGAAGCGCGGCTCGGAATGGCTGACCGCCCGCGAAGAGCCCCTGGCCTTTTCCAACGAGCACTACAACCTCTACCTGGCCTACCAGGCGGGCCGCCATGCAGGCGGCGGCATGGACCAAGACAGCCGAGACCAATACGCCCAGTTCCTGCTGCAGAGCCGTGTCGACACGCGGCTCGTCACCTTCCGAGACCCGGACGGCGAGCTCAAGATGGTCTCCCTCATCGACCTTCTGCCCGAGGGCCTCTCGGCCGTCTACACCTTCTACTCGCCAGACCATCCCCAGGCCTCGCTCGGCACCTACGGCATTCTCTGGCAGATCGAGGAATGTGTGCGGCTACGCCGGCCCTATGTCTACCTCGGCTACTGGATCGAGGAGAGCAGGAAGATGGCCTACAAGCGAGACTTCCAGCCCGCGGAAGTCTTGGTCTCGGGCACCTGGCAGCCACTGCCGCGTTGAACCCTCGCATGCTGGCCCTTTATCCGGTCGCCCGGCCGCTGCTCTTTGCGCTCGACTCCGAGCGGGCCCACGACGTGAGCCTGGCAGCCCTGCAGTGGGCCCACCGATGGGTGCCTGTTGCACTGCCCGCCTCTGCGCCCATCACCGCGGGGCCGCCGGTGCAGGTGGCAGGCCTCACATTTCCGAACCGTGTGGGCCTGGCTGCAGGCCTCGATAAAAACGCAGCCCACCTCGATGCCCTGGGCCGGTTTGGCTTTGGCTTCATGGAGGCCGGCACCGTCACCCCAAGGCCACAGCCCGGCAACCCCAAGCCCCGCATGTTTCGCCTGCCCGAGGGCGAGGCCATCATCAATCGGTTTGGCTTTAACAACCTGGGCCTGGAGGCCTTCATTTCAAACCTGAAGGCCTCGGACTGGGTGCGTGAAAAGCGCGGTGTGCTGGGCCTGAACATCGGCAAGAACGCCACAACCCCCATGGAGCAGGCGGCCGACGACTACCTCACGTGCCTGGAGGCCCTCTACCCCTGGGCCGACTACATCACGGTGAACATTTCATCGCCGAACACCAAGAACCTGCGCGGCCTGCAGTCTGCAGAAAGCCTCACCCCACTGCTCGAGGCGCTCAAGCGCCGGCAGCGCGAGCTCACCAGTCGCCTTCAGCGCCGGGTGCCACTCTTTCTGAAGGTGGCCCCCGACCTCGACGACGAACAAATTTTAGAGATTGCCAAGGCCGTCAACGCGCACGAATTCGAAGGCCTGATTGCCACCAACACCACGCTCGATCGCACCGCGGTTGAAGGGTTGGCCCATGCCGATGAGGCCGGTGGCCTCTCGGGCGCGCCGCTCGCAGGACCTTCCACGTCGGTGCTCAGGCGCTTTCGTGAAGCCCTGCTGCCTGAGGTGGCCCTGGTGGGCGTGGGCGGCATCCTGAGCCCATTCGATGGCCTGGCCAAGCGCGATGCGGGCGCCGACCTGGTGCAGGTGTATTCGGGGCTGGTCTACCGAGGCCCGCGACTGGTGGCCAACTTGGCCAACGACCTGGCGGTGGCCCAGCCTGGGTAACGGGCCGAGAAGGTGGCCCCGCGCGGCGTGGGCAGGTCTCGATAGGCCGTCCACCCATTGGCCAGTGGCAGGCCACCCACCCGATGCCGACGACCCCCGCTGATGCGCAGAAACATGCTGGCCATGGAGGCCACAAGCCGGTAGAGCGGGGGGCGCACCGCCACATAGGCCCACAGGCTAAAGCTGATGCGCTCGGCCCATGGCCGCAGGTGCCGCTCGTACTGGCGCTCGCGCAGTTTGCGAAGCAGGTCGGGCAGCGGAATCTTCACGGGGCAGACCACATGGCATTCACCACACAGGGTGGCCGCCTGTGGAAGGTCGAGGGAGTTCTCCAGGCCCTGATAGGCGGGCGTGAGCACGGAGCCCATGGGGCCGGGATAGACCCAGCCGTAGGCATGGCCGCCGATCTTCTGATACACGGGGCAGTGGTTCATGCAGGCACCGCAGCGAATGCAGCGAAGCATATCTTGGAATTCACTGCCCAGCAGGCTTGAGCGGCCGCCATCGACCAGTACAAAATAGAGGTGGTCCGGGCCATCGGGCTCGCCCTTGGCCCGCGTACCGGTGAGCAGAGAGATGTAGTTGGAGATGGACTGGCCTGTGGCTGAACGTGTGAGCAGCCGGGCCACGGTGGCGAAGTCTTCGAGGGTGGGCAGCACCTTCTCGATGCCGGTGACCACCACATGCACGCGCGGCATGATGGTGACCATGCCTTCGTTGCCCTCGTTGGTGACCAAGGCCACCGAGCCGGTCTCGGCAATCACAAAATTGCCGCCCGTCACGCCCATGTCGGCCCCCAAGAACTTGGGCCGCAGCTGCTCACGGGCCTCACGGGTGAGCTCGGGAATGTCAGAGAGCTTGGGCCGCTGATGGACCTTCGAGAAGAGGTCTGAAATCTCTTCTTTGTCCTTGTGGATGACGGGCGCAATGATGTGGCTGGGCGCCTCGTTGTCGTTGATCTGAAGGATGTACTCGCCAAGGTCGGTCTCGATGGGCTCGATGCCCGCCTGGGCCAGGGCCGTGTTGAGGGCCATTTCTTCCGAGACCATCGACTTTGATTTGGTGACGGTCTTGACCTCATGCTGCTTGGCAATGGCCACGACCATCTCGGAGGCCTGGGCCGCAGACTCTGCAAAGAGCACCGTGGCACCAGCCTTGATGGCGTTGGCCTCGAACTGTTCAAGCCAGAGGTCGAGCCGGCCGATGGCGCGGTTGCGCCGCTCCACCGCGGCCTCGCGGGTGGCCTCGAAGTCGATCTCGGTCATGGCCTGGGCGCGGGCCGTCACAAACTTGTCGGCCAGGCGCCGCAGGTTTCGCTGCAGCCGAATGTCGGCGAGCTTCTCGGTGGCGCGGGCCTGAAAGTGCATCGACTGAATCTGCATGAATGGGCTCCTTAAGGCCGCGTTGCGCCAAGCTCGCCTGCGAGCACTTCTGCCACATGCAGCACCTGGGTCTTGTCATCGCCAATGCGGCGCAGCCGGCCTTCGATGTGCAGCATGCAGCCGAGGTCTCCGAGCACCACGGCCTGGGCGCCGGTGGCCTGAATGTTCGAAATTTTCTCATCGGCAATGGCCGCAGACACATTGCCGTACTTCAAGGAGAAGGTGCCACCAAAGCCGCAGCAGCCCCGGCTGTCCCGCATCTCGGCGACGGCCAGGCCAGGAATCTTCGCGAGCAGTGCCCGCGGCTGCGCCTGAACACCGAGCTCGCGCAGGCCGCTGCAGCTGTCGTGATAGGTGACACAGCCCTCAGCGCGGCCGGGAACGTCCTCGAGCTTCATGACGGTGGAGAGGAAATCGGTGAGCTCATAGACCTTGGGCGCGAGCTCGTTCATGCGGGTGCGAAGGCTCGGGTCGTCTGAGAAGAGTTCAAGGTAGTGCGTCTTGATCATGCCGCCACAGGAGCCCGATGGCACCACCACGTAGTCGTAGCCCTCGAGCTGCTCGAGCACGCGCTCGGCCAGCCGGTGGGCGGCTGGGCGGTCTCCGGCGTTGTAGGCGGGCTGTCCGCAGCAGGTCTGGCCCTCGGGCACCACCACCTCGCAGCCCGAGTGCTCGAGCAGTTTGATGGCCGCAAAGCCAATCTCGGGCCGCATGAGGTCCACCAGACATGTCACATAGAGCGCCACCCGGGGGTTCTGTGGCACGACTGGCGTGATTTCTACAGACATGAACGACATCCCTTTGTAAACTTCCATTCTGCCACCACAAAGTCCCTATGAGCCTCACGTCCTCGCCCGTTGTCCCTGCCAGCCCCTCGATCCAGGTCATCGAGCGGCTCAACGCCCTCCTGGACGTCCTGGCAAGGCAGTCCGAGCCAGTCTCGCTCAAGGCCCTGGCCCAGGCCACAGGCCTGCATCCCTCCACGGCCCACCGCATCCTTAACGACCTCGTGATCGTGCGCATGGTCGACCGCACCGAGCCAGGCCACTACCAGTTGGGCATGCGGCTGCTGGAACTGGGCAACCTGGTCAAGGCGCGGCTCAATGTGCGAGATGCAGCCGCCGGCCCCATGCGAGAGCTGCACAAGCTCACGGGCGAGACCATCAACCTCGCCGTGCGCCAGGGCGATGAAATTGTGTATGTGGAGCGTGCCGTGAGCGAGCGCTCGGGCATGCAGGTGGTGCGTGCCATTGGCGGGCGAGCGCCACTGCACCTCACCTCCACGGGCAAGCTCTTTTTGGCCGTGGAAGACGCCCGCGCGGTGCGCTCCTACAGCATGCGCACGGGTCTGGCCGGCCAGACCCGCAACAGCATCACCGAGGTGCAGCAACTGGAAAAAGAACTCGACCTCGTGCGATCCAACGGCTTTGCCCGCGACAACGAAGAACTCGAGATGGGTGTGCGCTGCATTGCTGCGGCCATTCGCGACGACGCGGGCAACCTGGTGGCGGGCCTGTCGATTTCAGCGCCTGCAGACCGCGCCAATGACGGCTGGGTGGATGCCCTCCGAGAGACCGCCTTGGAAATTTCAAATGCGCTGGGCCACGGCGTGGCCGGGGCCAATTAGGCTGCGGGTGCCTTAGAGACGAGCTTGCTGGGCTTTTCGGCCTGCTGAATCAGCCAACGCCGAATCATCTCTGCATCCCGAAGGCGATGCCGCGTGCCCGGTGCGTCGAGCATGACCAGAATCACCGGACGGCTCTCAACATCGGCCTGCATCACCAGGCATCGGCCCGCCTCTCGAATAAAACCGGTCTTGGAGAGGCCCAGATCCCAGGACTCGGTGCGCACCAGAGCATTGGAATTCCGGAACTGATGGGAGCGGCCGCCGACCCGCACCATCAGGTTCTGGGCGGTGGAGTACTCGCGGATGAGTGGCACCATGTAGGCCTCTTCCACCAGCCGCACGAGGTCGCGTGGGGAGGAGACGTTTCCAGCATTGAGACCCGTGGGCTCCGTGAACTGGGTGGCCGCCATGCCCAGTTGGCGCGCCTTGATGTTCATGGCCACCACGAAAGACTCCAAACCCCCGGGGTAGGTGCGGCCCAGGGCATGGGCGGCGCGGTTCTCGGAGGACATGAGCGCCAGGTGCATGAGTTCGCCGCGTGTCAAACGGGTGCCCACGCGCAGGCGCGAGCCCACACCCTTTTCAAGGTCTGCATCCTCCTGCGTGATGCTGAGCATCTCGGACATGGGCAGGTCGGCCTCGGCCACGACCAGCGCTGTCATGAGCTTCGTGATGGAGGCAATCGGCAGGACCGAGTCGGGATTCTTCTCAAAAAGGATCTCGCCAGAGATCTGGTCGACCACCAGCACCGAACTGGACTTCAGGCTCGCCTCGGTCATGGCCGACTGCAGACCAAGCTTGCTGCCGGCGGACATGCGGTCGTTGGGGTTGCGGGGTGTGCGGGCGACCTTCTTGGTCTGTTGCGACTTCCTCTTGGCCTGCTGAGTCTTTTTCTTGGCCTGCTGGGGCTTCTTGGCCTGCTGTGCCTTGGTCTGCTGGGGCTTTTTGGCTGGCTGTGCCTGCTTGGGCGCCGCGGACGAACTGGTCGTCTGAGCCGCCAGGGGAAGTACGGGAGCGATCAGACCAAGGCTCACCGCCCCAACGCAAACGCCACGCAACACCCGCCGAATACCCATGGAACCTTTTAGATCAAACAAATCCAGTCCTTTTTAGGAGCAATTCGCCGCCATCCTACCAGCGAAACTCAGAAATGCAACAAAAAGTTCAATTATTTCTGTTGCTTACAGCCTACTTTGAATAAAAAATTCCGAATCGAGCCCTATCGCATTCAGATTTGAAAGGGCCCGACATCACCCCCGAAGGCAAGCACCATTCATGCCGCCGGAAATCGGACAGGGGTGGCCGCGGCGCGTGAGGCGGCCAGCGGCAGCGGTGCGGAGCCTGCTGTAGACAGCCTGCGAGAGGTGGTGCCCGGCGGCGATCGAGGGGGCTCTAACGCGTGGCGACGCGCTCGTCGCCGAGTTCACCGCCCAGTTGCAGCACGCCCTCCCGCAGCCGCGCATAGGCTGCATCGAAGCGGGCTGTTGCATCGGGAAGCGAGGCTGCAACCGATGGCTGCTTGAGCCCAAGCTCCAAGTGGCGCCGGGCATTTGGGTCGGTGGGCGACGGCGCCGATGGCAGGCTGTAGACCCGCAACTCGGGATAGGCGGCCGTGAGCTCCTCGAGCAACTGCGTCACAGCCGCCTCGTAGAGCTTGTAGACCACCATGGAGCGGTCCACCTCGGCTGCCTCCCCAAAGGACTCCGCATAGAAGGTGTCCAGCACCCACTCCATCATGGGCCAGGCCATCACGGGAAAGCCCGGCAGAAAGTAGTGACGGTCGATCGCAAAGCCAGGGATCTTGTTGTACGGGTTGGGCACGATCTGCGCACCCACCGGAAACTCGCCCATGCGAAGCCGCTCGGGCGTGAGCGGCTGATTGGCCTCGGCAGTACGCTGGGCAATGAGGTCTGCGGCCTCAGGGTGCAGGGCGAGCGCACGGCCCAGAGCCTCGGCTGCAGCCTGCCGGGTGTGGTCATCAGGCGTGGCCCCAATGCCGCCAAAGCTAAAGACCAGGTCTTGCGTGGCAAAGCTCTGCCGCAGCATGTTCGTGCAACGCGCGCGGTCATCGCCCAGGTAGACCACCCAGGAGAGTGACAGGCCCCTGGCACCCAGAATTTCCTTGGCCTTCTGGAAGTGGCGGTCTTCTCGCTTGCCCGAGAGAATCTCGTCGCCGTTGATGTAGAGGCCAATGGTCAGTGGTGGTCGCATGGTGGTGGTGTGGTGATGTGGTGGTCGTGTGGGCTTAGGCGTGAAGGTGTGGCGCGAGCGTACCCCAGGTTTTCTGCAGCCGTTTCACAGACACTGGCATGGGCGTCTTCAAGCCCTCGGCAAAGAGCGAGACCCGCAGTTCCTCGAGGCTCCAGCGAAAGGCCTCGATGGGCTCCGACCACTCGCCGCGGTGTGAGGCCGCCCAACGCCAGAACGGCCGAGCCACCTGATCAAACTCGGCCAGGCGCTGGGCATCTCGAGCAGGGTCGGCCCGATGCTTGTCGAGCCGCAGGGCCACCGCCTGTAAATAGCGCGGCAGATGCCGAGCACGGTCATCGGGCAGCATGGAGACAAAGCTTGGACCCAGCAGGCCCGAGAGCTGCTGCAGAAGGTCTTGCACCAGCGGTTGCGGGAACTTGGCGCCGCCCAGTCGGCGTTGAATCTGCTGATGGGCCTCGAGCACGGCCAGCAGCCAGCGCTGCGCCTCCTGGGCCAGCAGCAAGAAGCGGGGGCGGCCCGCCTGCAGGCAGGCCTCAAAGCCCGCGGCATCCACGGGCCAGTCGCCCGCGAGGAATGCACGGCGCAGGCTCAGCCGCAGCAGCTCTGTCTGCAGGTCTTCAGACCGGGCCGCCGCCGTCCAGGCCAAGAGAAGCGCGCGGTTGCGGTCGAGCTCTTTCTGGAAGGCCCGCACCTGGTCCTTCAGGGCCAAGGCCAGCAGCCGCATGAGGCCGAGTTGGTGGCGCTGCTTGGCCTTGCTGGGGTCGTCGAGCACGCAGAGCTTCACGTGGTCGCCGCAGTCTTCCAGGGCGGGATAGCCCAGCAGCGACTGGCCCGCCACCTCGATGGTCATGGGCCACTCGAGGGCACCGAAGGACCAGTCGCGGTGGGTCGTGTCATCGCGCGTGGGCGCAAAGGCCGCCTGGGCCTGGCCGCCGAGTTGCTCGCGCAACACCATGAGGTCTCGGCCCTGGCCGAGACGACGGCCATGGGCATCGACCACCACATAGAGCGGCTGTAAATGCAGTGGCACCGACTCGAGCTTGAAGTCTTCCAAGGCCACCGTGAGGCCCTTGTCCTCGCGCAGGTCTTGCACCAAGGCCTTGCGCAAGGGGATGCTGCCTACACGGTCTTGCCAACGGACGCAGAAGTCGTCCACCTGTTGGGGCAGCGGAATGCAGTGCCGACGAATCCGTTGGGGCAGGCTCTTGAGCAGGGCCAGCACCTTCTCCTTGCGCATGCCCGGCACGAGCCAATCGATCTGCACGGCATCGACCTGATTCAGGCTGGCCAGCGGGATGGTGATGGCCATGCCATCGTCTGCAGCGCCTGGCTCGAAGCGGTAGTCGAGTGCGAGCCGCAGGCCACCCTGCTCGAGCACGGTGGGAAAGGCCTCCGAAGTCACGCCGTCGGCCTGGTGGCGCATGAGGTCTTCACGCCGAAGAAAGAGCAGCTTGGGCTGCTCACGCGAGGCCTGACGCCACCACTTGCGCAGGCCATCGAAGTCGTTTACTGAGGCCGGAATCCAACGGTCGTAGAAGGCCTCGATCAAGGCATCGTCGACCAGCAGGTCCTGCCGACGAGCCCGCTGCTCCAGTCGCTCCACCTCGTGGATGAGCCGGCGGTTGTGCTCAAAAAAGGGCAGCTCGAGCGTGGCATCGCCCTGCACCAGGCCCTCACGAATCATGATGAGCCGAGCCTCACGTGCCTGCTCCTCGCCCAACTGGGCCCAAGCCAGGCGTCGGCGCACAAAAATGGGCAGGCCATAGAGCACACCGCGCGCATAACCCACCACACGGCCAGCCTTCTTCTCCCAGTGGGGCTCGGAGTAAGACACCCGGATGAGCGGGCCCGCGGCGGCCTCCACCCACTCGGGCTCAATGGCGGCAATGGTGCGGGCAAAGAGACGACTGGTCTCGACCTGCTCGGCCGCCATGAGCCACTTGGGCGGCTTCTTGGACAGATGCGAGCCCGGCCAGACCGCGAACTTCACATCGTGCGCGCCCTGCCAGAGCGGCGGCTGGGCCGTCTCGATGCGCATGCCAATGTTCGAGAGCAGCCCCGTGAGAATGGCCTGGTGCAGGCTGTTGTAATCGGCCGCCACCGTGTTGATTCGCCAGCCCTGCGACAAGACCCAGTCGGTGATCTGCCGGTGCAGGTCTCGCCACTCGCGCACGCGAATGGGCGACAAGAAGGCCGACCGAAGCCGCGCCTCCTTCTGCCGATTGGAATGGTCGTGTGAGAGGGCCTCATCGCAGAAGGCCCAGAGCTTGAGCCAGGAGATGAACTCGCTGCGCGGGTCGGCAAACTGCTTGTGGGCGGTGTCGGCTGCGGCCTGCTGATCGAGCGGCCGATCCCGCGGGTCTTGAATGGACAATGCTGTGACCAGCACCAGCATCTCCTGCAGGCACTGCCGCTCGCGGCCGGCCACGAGCATGCGGCCCAGGCGGGGGTCCAGGGGCAGGCCTGCAAGCTGTCGGCCCACCTCGGTGAGCTGGCCCTCACGGTCGAGTCCACCGAGCTCCCTGAGCAGCATGAGGCCATCGGCCACGGCCTTCTTGGAGGGTGGGTCGACAAAGGGAAAGGCCTCGATGGCATCCAGGCCCAAGGCCTTCATGCGCAGGATCACCGAGGCCAGCGATGAGCGATGGATCTCGGGCTCGGGGTGGGCTGCGCGCTGCTTGAATTCGTCCTCCGCATAGAGCCGGATGCAGACGCCCGGCGTGAGACGGCCCGCACGACCCGCCCGCTGCAGGGCCTGGGCCTGACTGATGGGCTCGATGAGCAGCTGCTCCACCTTTCCCCGATACCGATACCGCTTCACACGGGCCAGGCCGGTGTCGACCACATAGCCAATGCCGGGCACCGTGAGCGAGGTCTCGGCCAGGTTGGTCGCCAGCACCACGCGTCGACGCCCCCCCGGCCGAAAGACGCGGTCTTGGTCGGCCTGGGCCAGTCGGCCAAAGAGGGGCAAGAGCTCCACCTGCGGGTCGAGCCGGCGATCGCGCCAGGCATCGACCACGGCACGAATCTCTCGCTCTCCGGGCAGAAAGACGAGCACATCTTGGGCGGCCAGCCGCGCATGGTCGGCCAGGGCTTCCTCGACACCCGAGAGCACGCGGTCGATGAGGTCGGTGCGCTCGTCCTGCGCAGGCCGCCAGCGGGTCTCCACCGGGTGCAGGCGGCCCGAGACCTCAATGACCGGCGCAGGCTGGCCCGCCTGACCAAAGTGCTTCGCGAACTTCTCGGCCTCCAGGCTCGCAGAGGTGATGACCAGTCGCAACTGGGGGCGGCGCGCGAGCAGGCCGTGCAGGTGGCCCAATAAAAAATCGATGTTGAGGCTGCGCTCGTGGGCCTCGTCGAGGATGATGGTGTCGTAGGCCTCGAGGCCCGGGTCGGACTGAATCTCGGCCAGCAGCATGCCGTCGGTCATGAGCTTGATGGGAATGCCTGGCCGCGATCGGTCGGCAAACCGGATCTTGTAGCCCACCTTGGCATTGGGCTCGCCAAGCACCGAGCCAAGTTCCTGCGCCACCCGACGGGCCACCGAGGTGGCCGCCAGGCGCCGCGGCTGGGTATGTGCAATGGACCGACCCTTTGCCGCGCGGCCGGCCGCCAGCGCAATCTTCGGCAGTTGGGTGGTCTTGCCCGAACCGGTCTCGCCGCAGACGATGATCACCGGGTGCTGCACCATGGCATGGGCGATCTCGGTCCAGACCTTCGAGACCGGAAGGCTCTCATCAAAGGTGATGCCGAGGTGTTGGGCCCGATCGCGAAACCGCTTTTCGTCTGGGCCTGAGCAGGAAGTCACCGAAAAATTATAATCGCGCGATGCAGACCGAACCGATCACACAGCCCGACATCGGGCCCGACTTCGTGGGCTGGCTTCGGTCGGTCGCGCCCTACATCCACGCCTTTCGCAACAAGACCTTCGTGGTGGCCTTCCCCGGCGAGTTGGTCATCGACAACCAGCTCGAAACACTGGTTCACGACCTCTCCTTGCTACAGGCCATGGGTATGCGCATTGTGCTGGCCTACGGCTCGCGGCCACAGGTGCAAGAGCAACTGCGGCTGCGCCAGATTGAAGATCGTTACAGCCATGGCATGCGGATCACCGACCGTGCAGCCCTGGAGTGCGCCAAGGAGGCCGCCGGCGAGCTTCGACTCGACATCGAGGCCGCCTTCTCGGCCGGCCTGCCCAACACGCCCATGGGCAACTCACGCATCCGAATCATCAGTGGCAACTTCGTCACGGCCCGTCCCGTGGGCATTGTGGATGGCGTGGACTTCGAGCACACCGGCCTCGTGCGCAAGGTGGAGACCGACTCCATTCGGCAGGCCCTGCTCGGCGGCTCGATCGTGCTCGTGCCTCCACTGGGCTTCTCGCCCACTGGCGAGGCCTTCAACCTCAGCCTGGAAGACGTGGCCACGAGCCTGGCCATTGCCCTGGATGCCGACAAGCTCATTTTCTTGTGCTCCGAGGAGGGCCTGCCCAGGCTGGAGAACCGGGCCTTGGCGGAAGTCTCTGAGGATGAGGCCGAGCGCCTGCTGGCCCAGGGCTCGCTCTCGGAGGAGGCGAGCTTCACGCTCGGCCATGCCCTTCGTGCCTGCCGCGGTGGCGTGGCCCGGGCCCACCTCGTACCCTACGCCATGGACGGCGCCCTGCTGCTCGAGCTCTTTACCCATGATGGCGTGGGCATGATGCTTGTGGAAGAGACCCTGGAGGCCCTTCGGCCGGCGTCGGTCGACGATGTGGCGGCCATTGTCTCGCTGCTCGAGCCCCTGGAGGCCGACGGCACCCTGGTGCCTCGGGGCCGGGCCACCATTGAGCGCGACATCGACAAGTTCACGGTGATCGAGCACGACGGTGTGATCTTTGGCTGCGCTGCACTTTATGTCTTTGAGGACACCCCACTGGGTGAGCTGGCCTGCCTGATGGTGCGCTCGGAGACGCGAGAACAAGGCGACGGCGAACGGCTCTTGAAAAGCATTGAGTCGCAGGCCCGGGCGGCGGGTCTCTCGGGCATCTTTGTGCTCACCACACGCACCACCCACTGGTTCATGAAGCGTGGCTTCAAGGTGGCCTCTGTCGATGCCCTGCCCGCCTCACGGCAGGCCCACTACAACTGGGATCGGAAATCCCAGATCCTCATCAAGACGCTTTAAGGCTGAGCGGCCACAAGAAGGGCGAGCCGCCCGTGGTGGGGACTAGTCGGCCTGCCTGGCCAGCAACGGCAGGCAGCGGCCATCTTGCAGCCAGGCCATGCCCAGAAGGCTTGTGTGTCCCGGAACGCGCTGATCCAGCCATGCGATGGCAGCCTGCGCGCGGTCGGACGCGGAAGCGGGCGACGCAAGGCTGCAGGCCTCCCCCTGCACAGACACCATGGCCCACTCGGGCAGCCGCGGCAGGCTCACACTCACCATCTCCGACGTAGACGGACCCACCAGGCCCGCCTCGCCCACCGGCGCGGCTGCACGCACCAGTGCCAACAAGTCTTCGCTCGAATCGACTGGCTCCTGGCCGCGTGGGGTGAGGTAGAGAAACCGCTGCGGGTCGGACTCCACCGCACAGACATGGCCAGCCGGCAGCCGCGTCAGCAGCACACCCATGCGTGGAGAGACCCGGATGCCGGGCGCTGCATCGTGCAGCCTGGGCACCAAGACCGACCGCTGGCGCAGGAGGCGGCGCAGCAGCACAGAGGCGCTCTCGGCGAGGTCTGGTGAGGCTGCAGACCCCATGTTGGAGGCCATGAGGGCCAAGAGACGGGCTGCATCCAGGGCCTCGGTGGGCCGACGAACCGGCCGCACCAGCGGGGCTGCAGGTGCTGCAGGGGGATCGATGGGCGCAAGGGCACGGCCCGAGAGCTGGGCCGCGGTGAGGTCGTCCCGCTCGGCCCGCAGGCTGTCGAGGCCCGCAAGCAGGCTGTCGAGTGCCTCGGTGACCGACGGGTTAATGGACATGGCGACGCAGGCCCACCAGCCCCGCGATCAGCGCGTGCTGCTGGCCTCGAAGCTTGGTGAGTGCCTGCTCCGCCTGGTCGAGCGAGGCCCGGGCCTTCTGCATGTCGTCGTCTCGGTGCGGACCATCGGGGTCGAGACTGAGGTTGAGCAGGCCGTGGCGGGCCACGGCAAGCGCCGACAAGGCGCCTTCGAGCTGATGCTCTGCGCTGTAGAGCTGTGACTCCACAGCGTCCAGCGAGGGGTTGGCCTCGGTGGGCGCAGCCGCAGAACCCGGCGCAGTGGAGCTGGGCGCGACGGCAGGGCTCGGTGTCGATGGCTCGGCCGGAGCGGGCTGCGGTGGCAGGCCCAGGCTGGGTGTGTCTGACGGAGGCTCGATGAGCACGGGCGCCTCCAAGTGGTTGTCGGTGGGCAGGATCGGCGTCTCGCGCACGGGGCCTGCAGGCTCCACGAGCGTGGCCGCGGAGGCTGCCAACTGCCGACGAATCGACAGACCAAGCACGGTGAGGTCGATGAGCGCGAGCAGCCACAAGAGGAGGCCTGCGGGCACCCAGATCACCCAGCCAGGCAGGCCGGTGGTCATCCAGTCCTTGACGATGCGCATGCCGCGCACCGAGCCCTGGGCGTAGCCCTCGAAGAGACCGCCCAGCCAGGCCCAGACCGATGCGTGCAGGCCCACGGGCGTACCTTCAGCCGGCACTGCAACCGTTACCGCCGGTGGCAGCCAGAACCATTGCATGGCATTCATGAGCCAGGCCGACAACAAACAGACCAGCCCCAAGAACAAGAGCGTGTGTGCTCGGCGGGCGCGGCCGCGCAGCGCCTCCACCAGGGTGAGGTC
Source organism: Bordetella parapertussis (assembly GCA_945862305.1). GTDB lineage: Bacteria > Pseudomonadota > Gammaproteobacteria > Burkholderiales > Burkholderiaceae_A > Hahnella. Next base: position 49,798 of record CAMAXF010000002.1, read on the forward strand.
CATCCAAGAATGTCGCGTGCTAGTCATCCTGGCTCCAGTCTAGACGATCCGCGAAGAGCGCCTCTCGCAGGTCGCCATTGGGCCGCATCACCACCACCCAGGCGGGTGGCGGGCCCGACGGGGCTGCGGGCGGAGCCAACTCAGGGGCGATGGCCGCGCCGGCGTTGTGCTCTGCTGTGCCCTGCTCGGCGGCACTGCGCTCTGGCTCCCGCACAAAGACCGGGTAGCCTGCGGCCGTGCCAAGCCATCCGGGGCCACTGGGCATGAGCATCAGGCCCGGATAGGCCACCACGCGCAGCACCTGGTCGCCCGGAATCTCGTGGGACTGACCCCGGCGAGTTAATCGGAGGCGCATGCTTTCCTCCAGACAGGCGTGCCCCCGCAGACGCGGGCGATGTCATCGAGCACGGCCTCGTGGGCTGCCCACTCCTCGGCAGTGGGCTCGATCACCCGCAGGTCGAGGGTGGAGAGATCAAGCCGGCCACCCGAGCCATGTTCGTCGTCATAGTGCTGCTGGATGTCGAGGGTTTCCTGGCCGCGGGTCATGGCCAGCCAGACCTCGGCCAACAATTCGGCATCGAGCAGGGCCCCGTGCTTGAGCCGGTGGGCATTCGAGACACCGTATCGGGTGCAGAGTGCATCGAGTGAATTTCGCTGACCCGGATGCAGTTCACGGGCCATGGCCAGGGTGTCGGTCACGCCATTGACCACGGTGGTGAGGCTGGGCTGCCCCAGCCGCTCAAACTCCGCATCGAGAAAGCCCAGGTCGAAGGGGGCGTTGTGAATGAGCAGGTGCGCGCCGCGCGCAAACTCGAGGAAGTCTTGCAGCACATCGGCAAAGCGAGGCTCGGCCTGCAGGTCGGCCCAGGTGAAGCCATGCACCTCGGTGGCGCCCGCCTCGATCTCGCGCTCGGGATTGATGAGACGATGGAACTGCCGGCCGGACGCACGCCGATTGGTGAGCTCGACACAGCCAAGCTCAATGATGCGGTTGCCTTCCTCGACCCTTAGGCCTGTGGTTTCGGTGTCGAGGACGACGTAACGCATGATGCAACCCAGGCATAAATGGTGGGCAGGACAAAGAGGGTGAGTATCGTGCCAATGCTCATGCCCCCAACAATAACCCAGCCGATCTCTTGACGGCTCTCGGCCCCGGGGCCGCTGGCCAAGGCCAGGGGCAGGGCGCCAAAGACCGTGGAGATGGTGGTCATCATGATGGGGCGAAAACGCAGGGCAGTGGCCTCGAGAGTGGCCTCCACCACACTGCGGCCCTGGTCACGCAACTGATTGGCAAACTCCACGATGAGAATGCCATTCTTGGTGATCAGCCCAATGAGGGCCACGAGCCCAATTTGTGAGTAGACATTGAGCGAGCCCTGGGTGAGGTAGATGGTGGCCAATGCCCCGGCGAGCGCCAAGGGCACCGTCACCAGAATCACCCACGGGAAGACGAAGCTCTCAAACTGGGCCGAGAGCACCAGGTAAATGAAGAGCAAGGCCAGGATGAAGACAAACAAGATGGTGGCCTGGGAGTCTCGGAACTCACGCGACTGGCCGTTGTAATCAAGCTGATAGTCGGAGGGCAGCATGGCACGCGCCGTGGCCTCCACCGCCTCGAGGCCCTCGGCCAGGGTGGCCCCGGGTGCCAGGTTGGCCGAGATCGATACAGCCCGCTGCTGAAGGAAGTGATTGAGCTCCCGCGGCGCAACGGTCTCTCGAATTTGAATCAGGCTGGAGAGCGAGACCATCTGGCCATCGCGGCCCTTGACCAGCAGGCCCTTGATGTCTTCTGGCGTATTGCGGCCCTCGGCCTCCAACTGCACGATCACGTCGTACTGCTCATTGCCTCGCTTAAAACGCGTGACCTGCCGGCCACCGAGTAGCGACTCCAGGGTGCGGCCAATCGCCTCGACCGACACGCCCAGGTCGGCCGCGCGCTCACGGTCGATGTCAATGCGCAGTTCTGGCTTGGTGATCTGCAGGTCGGTGTCCACCCCCTGCAGCTTGGGGTTCTTGAGGAGCTCCAGCCGAAGTTGCTCCGTGACCGCAGCAAGTTCCTGCATGGGGGCCGAGGACAGCACCACCACCTCAATGGGACGCGATCGCACGCTCTGACCCAGCGAGGGCGGATTCACTACAAAGGCATTGATGCCAGGAATGCCCAGCACACTGGGCTGCACCTGGGCAGCGATCTCCCGGGTGCTGCGGGAGCGGTCCTCCCACGGCACGGGCCGCAGAAAGGCAATGCCTTTGTCCACCGTGGGGCTGCCCGCAATCACCAAATATTTCTCAACCTCGGGCACCTTGGCAAAGATGTCTTCCAGGCGAAGTGAGTAACGAGCGGTGTAGTCGATGGAGCTGCCCTGGGGTGCACTGATCACTGCAACCAGAAAGCCGCGGTCCTCCACCGGCGTGAGCTCCTTCTTCACCAGATTAAAGAAGAGCACGCCAATGGCTGCGACCCCGAGGCCAATGCCCGCCACGAGCGCGCGGCGACTCAGCAGGCCCGTGAGCAGGCTCGCGTAGCGGCTGGCCATCTGATCGAAGCGCTGATCAAAGGCATTGGAGAACCGTGCCCAGCGGCCCAGCGGCGTGCCCTCGGGCGGCTTGGGCTGATGGCGCAGCAGCCGCGAGCACATCATGGGTGAGAGCGTGAGGGCCACAAAGCCCGAGACGAGCACGGCCGCTGCGAGGGTAAGGGCGAACTCCGTGAAGAGCCGGCCGGTGCGGCCCGCAGAAAAGGCCATGGGCGCAAAGACTGCGGCCAGGGTGAGGGTCATGGCCACCACGGCAAAGCTGATTTCCTTCATGCCCTGAAAGGCGGCCGCAATCGGCTTCATGCCATCTTCAATGTGCCGAGAGATGTTCTCGAGCACCACAATGGCATCGTCAACCACAATGCCAATCGACAGGACCATGGCCAGCAGCGTGAGGGTGTTCACCGAAAAGCCCAGGGCATACATGATGCCGAAGCTGGTAATGAGGCTCACGGGAATGGTGACAATAGGGATGATGGCCGCCCGAAAGCTCTTGAGAAACACGAAGACCACCAGGCCCACGAGCAGCACGGCCTCGGCAATGGTGGTCACCACCGCACGAATGGAACGGTCGATGAAGACCGAGTAGTCGTTGGCCACCTCGAGGTCGACACTGGCGGGCAGGTCGGCCAGCACACTGGGCAGGACCTCTTGAACCGCAGACGACAGCGTGAGCGGATTGGCCGTGGCCTGCTTGATCACACCCATGGCCACGGTGGTGCGGCCCTTGAAGCGGGCCACCCGTTTCATGTCCTCGGGTGCAATCTCCACCCGGGCCACATCTCGCAGTCGCACCAAGGCCGATGAGCCACGCGGGGCCTTGAGCACAATCGACTCAAACTCCTCTGGGGTCTGGAGGTCGGTGGGGGCGAGCACCGAGAGTTCCCGGCCCGGGGTCTCGATGGCGCCCGAGGGCACCTCGATGTTCTGGCGCCGAAGGGCCTCTTCCAGGTCTTGAATCACCAGGCCACGGGCCGCCATGCGTTGGGCGTCCACCCAGATGCGCATGGCGTATCGGCGGTCTCCAAAGATGCGCACATCCGAGGCGCCCGGCAGGGTCTGCAGCCGAGGCTTGACCACACGATTGGCCAGGTCGGAGAGTTCGAGCAGCGAGAGGGTCTCACTGTTGAAGGTTAGCCAGATGATGGGCTGGGCGTCGGCCTCCACCTTCGAGATGACTGGGTCGCTGGTCTCGGTGGGCAGGCGCGAGCGCACCCGCGAGACACGGTCTCGCACATCGGAGGCGGCCGAGTCTGGGTCGCGGTCGAGCGAGAAACGAACGGTGATCTGCGAGCGCTCGGCCCTTGAGATGGAGGTGAGGATCTCCACGCCCTCGATGCCGGCGATGGAATCCTCAAGCGGCTTGGTCACCTGAGACTCGATGATCTCGGGTGAAGCCCCTCGGTACTCGGTGCTGACGGTGACCACAGGCTCATCGATGCGCGGATACTCGCGAATCGAGAGCTTGGAGAGACTCACCAGGCCGATGAGGGTGATGATCAGCGAGAGGACGGTCGCAAAGACAGGCCGCTCAATACAGATCTCGGAGATCCTCATGGGCTGGCGGGCGGGGGGGCTTTCGCAGCGGGCGGGGGCCCCTTCGCAGGCGGCGGCGTCCCCTGAGCAGGTGGCATGGGCAGCACCTTGGCGGGCTGGCCCGGGCGTCGAATCTTCAACTGGCCAGCAATCACCACCTGGTCGCCCTCAGCCAGGCCCGAGAGGATCTCGACCTCGGTCTCCATGCGGGTGCCCAATTGAACAGGCACCTTCTCAACCTTGCCCTCGCGAACACGCCACACAAAGAAACCGCGCTGCTCACCGACGATGGCCTCCTCGGAGATGACCAGGGCCTCGGCCCGCTCCGTGAGGACCAGCCGGCCCCGCGCAAACAAGCCCGACTTCAACTTGCCCGACGGATTCGGCACCACGGCCCGCAGCTGCAAGAATCGGCCCTCGGCATCCACCCGCGCATCCAGCGCCGTGACACGGGCCAGGATGGGCTCGCGGATTTGGTCGGTCTGAATGGAGACCGACTGGCCCGCCTGCACACGGCCCACATAGCGCTCGGGGACACGAAAGTCGAAGTAGAGCCGGGAGGTGTCCTCCACCACGGCCACCACCTCGCCATCCTTCACATAGTCGCCGGGGCTGTGCTGGCGAAGACCCACCCGACCTGCAAATGGCGCGGAAATTTGGGTGCGTTGGAGCCGGGCATCGAAGAGGTCGCGTTTGGCCGCAGCGATCTCGGAATTGGCCTTGGCCTCGTCGAGCGCACGCGAACTGATGAAATTGCGTGAGAAGAGATCTTGGGCCCTGCGGTAGTTGGACAAGGCCAGCTCGGCCTCGGCCTGTGCCTGGGCGAGCTCGGCCTTCACCACGCTGTCGTCGAGCCGAATGAGCAGCATGCCACGACTGACCTGCTGCCCGTCACGAAACCGAACCTCGGCAATGCGGCCGGCCACCTCGGGGCGAAGGTCGACCGACTCCACCGCCATGAAGGATCCAGTGACCGAGAGTTGGTCGAGCACGGTCTTCTTGAGCACCGTGGAGACCTCTACCGGCACCGGTGGCATGGCACCCTGGCCCGCCTTGCCTGCATCATCGCCCTTGAGCCAGCCCATGCGCCAGGCCAATAGCCCGATCAACAAGAGGAGCACGATCGCAGCCACGACCCAACGGGGACGGCTGCGAATGGTCTGAAGCGTGATGGGTGGCAATTGAAGAATCCTTAAGGTCTGCTGGTGGAGGGAATGCCCTCGTTGGCGAGGCGGTCTGCCTCCTCGTTGCCAGGGTCGCCGGCATGTCCCTTGACCCACTTCCAGTGTACGTGATGCGATGCACAGGCTTCGTCCAAAGCCTCCCAGAGTTCCCGGTTCAGCACGGGCTTGCCAGCGGCTGTCTTCCAGCCCTTCTTCTTCCAGTTGTGGATCCAGGACTCAATGCCATTCTTGACATACTGGGAGTCGGTGAAGATCGTGACCTCGCAGCCTCGCTTGAGCGCCCGAAGGCCCTCAATGACCGCGGTGAGTTCCATGCGGTTGTTGGTGGTCATGGGCTCACCGCCACAGAGCCGCTGGCTCTTGCCGCGACAGACCATGAAGGCACCCCAGCCACCGGGCCCAGGGTTCCCCTTGCAGGCGCCATCGGTGTAGAGCACGACCTGATCAAGAGGGTCGCTCATGCTGAACGCCTTGTCATGACTGCCTGGCCACGGCCGCCGAGGTGGCCCGCCGACCCGTCTTCTTCCAGGCAGGGCTCAAGACCCGCAGGCCCGTGCGACGCTTGACCGCCGTGAGCAGATAGGTGGCGCCCAGGCCAGGCCACCACCGTGCGCCGGCCGCATCCATCCAACGCCAGCGCTGCGACCAGGCCGCGTCGTAGACCATGGGTCGATACACCCCAAAGCAGCCGCCATCGATGGAGAGGCTCAGGAGGTTGCACCAGTCACGCACGCGGGCGGGCGAGAGCCACTTGCCCTCCATGGGCGGGCACTGGGTGATTGCCCGAGGACGATGCGCAGCCCACAGGCTAAAGGGGTTGAATCCGAGAATGACCAACTGGCCCTCGGGAATGAGAATGCGCTCAGCCTCGCGCAAGAGGCCATGGGGGTCTCCCACCATCTCAAGGCAGTGCACCAGCACGAGCAGGTCAGTGGAATCGGACTCGACCGGCAGCACAGCCGGATCACAGACGAGTTGCTCGTCGTCAGACAGGGCTGCAAAGGGTGCGAGCCTGGCGCGGCTGGCCATGCGGTTCTGCCGAAGGGCATCCACGCCTGCGGGGCCCATCTGAAAGGCCTGGTAGCCAAAGCGGTCCTGCAGACGGGCATCGAGCCAGGCCTGCTCGGTGTCGCGCAGGAGCGCGCCCGCAGGGGTCTCAAACCATTTTTCCCAGGATTGGAACGGGTTGGGTGCAACTCGCGTCACAATAGAGGGCCTTGCCACACGAAAGGAGACCGGTGTGCCGATCGTTGAGATTCCAGCATTCTCAGACAATATCATCTGGGGCTTACAGCGCGGCGACCAGCTTGTGGTGGTCGACCCGGGCGAGGCCGCCCCCGTGCTGGCTCACCTTCAGGCCCATGGACTCGCGCTCGCGGGCATCCTCATCACCCACCACCATGCCGACCATGTCGGTGGCATTCAAGACCTCCTGGCCCAGGCGCCCCTTGCGAACATCGACCTCCCCGTCGTTGGCCCAGCCGCCTGCGTGCCCCATGGGGTCAACCGCACGGTGCAAGAGGGCGATGCCGTGGCCTTCGATGGCCTGGACATTCACCTCTCTGTCATGGAGGTGCCCGGCCACACCCAAGACCACATCGCCTACTTCGGCACCATGGGCGCGTCCGGCCCACTGCTCTTCTGCGGCGACACCCTCTTTGCAGGCGGCTGCGGGCGCCTGCTCGGTGGCACCGCGGCCCAACTCCACCAGTCGTTGCAGCGCCTAAAGAGTCTGCCGGCCGAGACCGCCGTGCACTGTGCCCATGAGTACACCCTGGGCAACCTGCTGTTCTCAGCCCACGTACACCCCGAGCATGCAGCCATTCAGGCGCGCCTCTCAGAGGTGCGCGCACGACGCGACAAAGGGCAGTCCACCCTGCCCTCGCGCATGGCCATCGAGCAAGAGACCAACCCCTTTCTGTGGGCGCCCGATGCATCGGCCTTTGCATCCCTTCGAGCAGCCAAGGATGTCTTTCGTGCGGCCTAGCCGCCTGTTGGCCGGTGCGCTGCTGCTGGGCGCACTGGCGGGCTGCGCCACTGTGCCCATGTCGGAGGGCGGCGCGCCTGTGGTCGGCGCCACGGTGGGTGGCAGCATGGCAGTGGCGGCCAGCGCATCCGCACCTCCTACCGCCGCGCCTGCGGCCGCGGCGCCCGCACCCAGTCTGCCACCAGGCAACCTCTTGAATCGAATCCAGGCCGGCTTTCAACTGCCTGAATTGCCCGAGCAGGTTCTGCGCGCGCACATCCGACGCATCACATCGAACCCTGAGTACCTCGAGCGGGTCTTCGACCGTGGCGGCCGTTATTTGCACCACATCATGGAAGAGATCGACGCACGCCAGATGCCCAGTGAACTGGCCTTGCTGCCCATCGTCGAGAGCGCCTTCAACCCGGAGGCCACCTCCAGGGCCAAGGCGGCGGGCCTATGGCAGTTCATGCCCGCCACCGGCCGGGCCTTTGCGCTCTCCCAAGACTGGTGGCGAGATGAACGGCGCGACATCATTGAGTCCACCCGTGCGGCCCTGGATTACCTCGAGAAGATCCATACGCTTCACAAAGGGGACTGGTTACTCGCCCTGGCCTCTTACAACCGCGGCGAGAACGCCGTGATGCGGGCCGTGAAGGCCAACAAGGCTCGGGGCAAGCCCGCCGACTTCCTCAGCATTCGGCTCCCACGCGAGACCAGACATTACGTGCCGGCCCTCATCGCACTTCGCAACGTGCTGCGCGACCCGCAACGTTACGGCGTGAGGCTGCCCCATGTGGAAGACCGCCCGTATTTCACAGCCATCGAGAAGAGCCAGTCGGTCGACCTCGCCCTGGCCGCAGAATTTGCAGAGCTCCCCTTGGCCGACTTCCGGCTGCTCAACCCCCAGTTGCGCCGGCCAGTCATTACGGTGAGCCGCACCAGCAGAATCATTCTGCCCATCGAGAAGGCCGATCTGTATCAGGCCAACCTCGATCGCCACCAGGCCGCAGGCAAGCCGCTCGTGAGCTGGGCGCCCTATACCCTGAAGAAGGGTGAGAGCCTTCGCAGCCTGGCTGACAAAACCGCCACCAGCCCCGAGGAACTGGCTCAGGCCAACGGCCTCAAGAGCCCTCGACAGGTGCTCATGCCCGGCACCGTGCTGCTGGCCCCAATCGCTTCAAGCCAGGACGACGCCATGGTGGAGCAGGTGCTCGCCCGCTTCTCGGGAGCCAAGACCGTGGAGCGGGTGCAACTGCCCGCGAAGGTCTATCGCGTGCGAAAGAATGACACGCTGGCAAAGATTGCCCGTCGCTTCGGCATCAGCGTGGCCACCTTGAAGAAACTTAACAATCTCTCGGGCGAGCCCAAGGCCGGCTCGCGGCTCACGGTGCGAGCATCCCGAACGCAAGTGGTGGTGACTGACAGCAAGGGTGCCGTGCGGCTACAAGCGCGTTAAGCGGTGGCGCTGCCCAGGTGCAACGACCGAATGCGTCGGGCGAATTCTTGATAGGCCGCCACGCCGCTGGCCTCTGCCTGCTGACACCACTGGGTAACAGCTGCAACCGCCTGCTCGAGCGTGAGGCTGCGCTGAGCCCAGATGGCCTCGAAGCTCTCTTTCAGCTCGGTGGAGGGCCGTGAGACATCCTTGGACACCAGCTTCGAAAGTCGGGCCAGTTGCTCGTATTTCGAAGAGAGCACCGCACGAATGGTTTCTGCATCGATCTCCATGCGGGATGGGTCCATGCGAACGGCCGGCGGCAGGGCGCGCGGCTTGGCCAGGCCCACGAAGGACATCAGGCGAATGTAGAGCCAGCCGATGTCGAACTCGTACCACTTGGCCGACAACTTTGGCGAGGTGGCATTGGCATGGTGGTTGTTGTGCAGCTCTTCACCGCCAATCAGGATTCCCCAGGGAATGATGTTGGCGCTGGTGTCGGGACTCTTGAAATTGCGATAGCCCCAGTAATGGGCCACACCGTTGATGATGCCGGCAGCAAAGAAGGGAATCCAGGCCATCTGCACCGCCCACACGGCGAGACCCGCCACGCCAAAGAGCAGGACATCGATCACCAAAAAGATCGCAATGCCCAGGGCACTGTGGCGCTTGTAGAGGTTGCGCTCAATCCAGTCATCTGGGCAGCCATGGCCATAGCGCGTGATGGTCTCTTGGTCTTTGGCGGCCTCGCGATAGAGGTCGGCGCCTTCCCACAAAACCTTGGAGAGGCCGAGCACCTGCGGGCTGTGCGGGTCTTGCTCGGTCTCACACTTGGCGTGGTGCTTGCGGTGGATGGAAGCCCACTCACCCGTGACCATGCCGGTGGTGAGCCACAGCCACAGGCGGAAGAAATGCGAGACGATGGGGTGCAGTTCGACGGCACGGTGCGCCTGGCACCGATGCAAATAAATGGTGACGCCCGCAATCGTGATGTGGGTGACGACCAGGGTAAATCCAACAATGGCGAGCCAGTTCCAGCCGGTGAGGCCAAACGCCAGGAAATTGATCAGCTGTTCCAATTCAGCATCCTTTGAGATTGTTATCGCCCGCTATTGTCCCATCAGACCGGCTGCTTCACCAGCATTGCCCCATAAAAACCATCGGTCTCTGTGCGATGGGGCCAGAGCCGCATGGCACCCCCATCGGCCGAGGCCCGCCAGTGCTCCGGCAGGCTCACCCCCTGCTGCGCCAGTCGCTCGAGTGCATTGACTTGGACAAACTCCGGGTGTCGCCCGAGAAAGGCCTGCACCTGGTCCTCGTTCTCTGCGCGCGAGGTGCTGCAGGTGGCATAGACCAGTCGGCCCTGGGGGGCGCACAACTGGGCCGCGGCATCCAGAATTTCGGCCTGCAAGGCCACCAATTCGGCCAGTGAATCCGGGCTCTGGCGCCATTTCAGGTCCGGGTTGCGGCGCAGTGTGCCAAGCCCCGTGCAGGGGGCATCCACGAGCACCAGTTCGGCCTTGCCCCGAAGGCGTTTGACCCGATCGTCGGTCGCACCGGTGATGGCAATCGGCCAGACATTGGACAAACCACTGCGGGCCAGGCGCGGCTTGATTCGGGCGAGCCGTGCGACGGAGCGGTCCAGGGCATAGAGCCGGCCGGTGTTTCGCATCAGGGCGCCCAAGGCCAGGGTCTTGCCGCCTGCACCGGCGCAGTAATCCACCACAAAGCTGCCGCGCTTGGGGGCTGACAAGCGGGCCAGCAACTGGCTGCCCAGGTCTTGTACCTCGAACGCACCCGCCAAAAAGGCCGCCATCTTCTGAAGGCCGGGCTTGCCCTCCACATGGATGGCCTCCTCAAGCACCGTCGAGCTGCGGGCGGCCACCCCAAATTCTTGCAGGGCCTGCAGCACCTCGGCCGTCTTGGCCCGCTGCGTGTTGACACGGATGTCGAGCCCCGCAGGCAAGAGCATGCTGCGGCCACAGGCAAGTGCCTCCTCGGGCCCCAATTGGGCCACCCAGTCATTCCAGACCCAGTTGGGCAGGCTCAGGCGCGTGGCTGGCTGGGCCTCAGCCTCCAGCTTGTCCAGGGCTGCCAGCAGCCAGGCCCGCTCGCCCTCGGTGATCTCCGAGACCATGCGGTCCACCCCCACCGAGAGGCTTGCCGCCAGCATGGCCTGCCGCCGCGCATAGGTGGTGGCGGATGGCTTGAAGCCCTCTGCCCGGAGCAGGCTGGCATGTGCACCCCAGTGCCGAACCGCGGCATAGACCGACTCCGCCAAGAAGGCGCGCTCGCGAGGCCCCAAGAACGGATGGGCGCGAAAGCGCGATGAGAGTGACTGGTCCACCGGCTGCTGAAAGCCGGAGATGGCCACCAGCCATTCCGCCAGGCGGTCTAGTCGGGGCTGTGCGTGAGATTTGGGTGAACGTGCCAAGGACGGAACTCAAGGGATTCAAAACCGGGTCGGGGGGAACCAGCCACCCACCCGGCGGGTGAGAGCCGCATGAGCCCTCCCAGCACTGCGATGACCGACATGGGAAGAAGTTGGTGTTCCATGGACAACACACGGGCCGCAAGCGTGCTGGGTGTGTCGTCCTCAAGCACGGGCACAACCGCCTGGGCAAGGATGGGGCCATGGTCGAGTTCGGCCGTGACCGCATGCACCGTGGCCCCATGGAATCGACTTCCATCGGCCAACACCCGGGCATGGGTGTCGAGGCCCTTGTAGGCGGGCAACAGCGACGGGTGGATGTTGAGCAGTCGGCCGGCAAAGGCCTCGCAGAACGGGGTGGTGAGAATGCGCATGAAGCCGGCGAGCACGATGAGGTCGGGCGCATGGGCCTCGATGGCATGGGCCAATGCATCGTCAAAAGCCTCACGAGACGCAAAAGCCTTGTGATCAATCATCTCGGTGTGAATGCCTCGAGACTCTGCCACGGCCAAGCCCGGCGCCTCGGGACGGTTGGAAATCACCGCAGACACATCGATGGGCCAGCCCCCTGCATCGAGCGCATCCAGGACGGCCACCATGTTGCTGCCGCGTCCGGAGATGAGCATGACCAATCGAGGTTTCACCAGGCGGATTGTATGCCGCGCCCTATAATCGCGGTTTTACCTGATGGCCCCATGCGGATTCTCCGAGGACTCCAACCCGCCTGCCCCTCCCAGGACCATGCGGTCACGATCGGGAGCTTCGATGGTCTGCACCACGGGCACCAGGCACTCCTGAATGCCACCCTGGCCAGCGCCCGGCAGCAGGATGTGGCCAGCGCTGTGATCACCTTCGAGCCGCACCCTCGCGCCTTCTTCACCCCAGCGGCCAGGCCGCCACGCATTCTGCTGGCAAGAGACAAATTTCAGACCCTGAAGGCCATGGGCATCGAGACGCTCTGGGTGCTGCCCTTTCGCAGGGCGCTCGCCAGCATGCCGGCCGACGCCTTCATCGACAACATTCTGGTGCGGCAGTTGAGGGCCCGCACGGTGGTGGTGGGCCAGGACTTTCGGTTCGGCGCCAAGCGCGGTGGCTCGGTGGAGAGCCTTCAGGCCGCAGGCCAGGCCCATGGGTTCTCGGTGCAGGTGGTCGAGCCCGTTCGAGATGCCCAGGGCGAGGTGATCTCGAGCTCCATGGTTCGGCGCCACCTGCAGGCGGGCGACCTGGATGCCGCCACCAGGCTCATGGGCCGGCCCCTCACCTATTCTGGTCACGTCATTCACGGGCAGGCACTGGGCCGCACCCTGGGCTTTCCCACCCTGAACCTGCTCTTGCCCGACCCCTTTGCCGTCAGCGGCATCTATGCGGTCTGGGTCTCTGGGCTCGGGCCCAGGCGGCTGCGGGGTGTGGCGAGCATCGGGCGCCGGCCCACGGTGGAGGCCCACGGCCGGCCCCTGCTCGAGGTGCACCTGCTCGACTGGCAGGGCCATGCCTACGGGGCCTGCGTGTCCGTGGAACTTGCCCGATTCATTCGGCATGAACTCGCCTTCGACTCCCTCGAGGCCCTCACCGCCCAGATGCAACTCGACCGCCAGATCGCCGACCAATCCCTGTCAACATAGCGCCATGTCCCAGACCGACCAGCCCGCAGACCAGAACCCGCATCGCGACAGCCTCAACCTTCACCCCTCGCCCATGCCCATGCGCGGCGACCTCGCCAAGCGGGAGCCCGCCTGGGTGAAGGAATGGCAGACCCAAGGCGTCTACAAACGCATTCGTACCCTCACCCATGGCCGCCCGCTCTTCGTGCTTCACGATGGCCCGCCCTATGCCAACGGCGACATTCACATTGGCCATGCGGTGAACAAGATCTTGAAGGACATGATCATCAAGTCCAAGACGCTGGCGGGCTTCGATGCCCGCTACGTGCCGGGCTGGGATTGCCACGGCATGCCCATCGAGATTCAGATCGAGAAGCTCCACGGCAAAGGCCTTCCCACGGCCGAGGTGCAGGCCAAGTCGAGGGCCTACGCCCTTGAGCAGATTCAAAAGCAGAAGGAAGACTTCATTCGGCTGGGTGTGTTGGGCGACTGGGATCGGCCCTACCAGACCATGGACTTTCGCAACGAGGCCGATGAGATTCGTGCACTCAAATCCATTGTGGAGGCTGGCTTTGTCTATCGAGGCTTAAAGCCTGTGAACTGGTGCTTCGACTGCAACTCGGCCCTGGCCGAGGCCGAGGTGGAATATGCCGACAAGACCGACCCGGCCGTGCACGTGGCCTTCGAGGCCACGGACACGACCCGCGCGCAACTGAGCACCATCTTCGGCACAGGCCTGGAGGACCAGCGTGTGGCGGCGGTCATCTGGACGACCACCCCCTGGACGCTGCCCGCCAATCAGGCACTCAACCTGCATGCAGACCACGACATGGCACTCGTCAAGGTCGATGGCCACCGTGCGCAGCAATACCTGATCATGGCGGCCGACCGCGTGGAGGCCTGCCTGCAAGAATGGAAGCTCGTGGGCGAGGTGCTGGCCAAGGCGCCCGGGGAAAGACTCAAAGGACTGGAATTCCACCACCCACTCTACAAACACCATGCAGGCTTTGATCGCACCTCGTCGGTCATTCTGGCCGACTACGTCACGCTCGATTCGGGCACCGGCATTGTTCACTCGGCACCCGCCTATGGCGTCGAAGACTTCCAAAGCTGGTGTGGCGATGGCCGGGCCGAGGCCGATGTGCTGCACCCGGTCATGGGCAATGGCGTGTATGCCGAGGGCCTGCCCCTCTTTGGTGGGCTGCACATTTGGAAGGCGAACCCGGTGATCGTGGAGGCCTTGGCTGCAGCGGGTTCTTTGGTGCACACCGCAGCGCACCCCCACAGCTACATGCACTGCTGGCGGCACAAGACACCCATCATCTACCGGGCCACCAGCCAGTGGTTCGCGGGCATGGACATCACCCCCAAAGACGGTGGGCCGAGCCTTCGTGCACGTGCCCTGGCCGGCATTGAGCAAACCCAGTTCTACCCGGCCTGGGGCCAGGCTCGCCTGTCGGCCATGATTGCCAACCGACCCGACTGGACCCTCTCGCGCCAGCGGCAGTGGGGTGTGCCGATGGCCTTTCTCGTGCACCGAGAGACAGGTGCACTGCACCCGGACACGCCGGCCGTGCTCGAGCGTGTGGCCAAGGCCGTGGAGCAAGGTGGCATCGAGGCTTGGCAGACCCTCACCGTGGCCGAGTTGCTCCAAGGCCTCACCGGCCCCGCAGACCTCTACGAGAAGAACAAGGACACCCTCGACGTCTGGTTCGACTCCGGCACCACCCATGCCCATGTGCTGCGTGGCTCTCACGCCCAAGACCTTCAATTCCCGGCCGACCTCTACCTCGAGGGCAGCGACCAGCACCGAGGCTGGTTCCATTCCTCGCTGCTCACGGCCTGCATGATGGACGGCCGCCCACCCTACAAGGCCCTGCTCACGCATGGCTTCGTGGTCGATGGCCAGGGCCGAAAGATGTCGAAGTCGATGGGCAATGTGGTGGCTCCGCAGAAGGTCTCTGAGACGCTTGGGGCCGACATCCTTCGGCTGTGGGTGGCCTCCACCGATTATTCGGGCGAGCTCTCGATCTCCGACACCATTCTCAAGCGGGTGGTGGAGTCGTATCGGCGCATTCGCAACACGCTCACCTTCCTGCTCGCCAACCTGACCGACTTCGATCCGCAGACAGATGCCCTGGCCCCGGCAGACTGCCTGGAGATCGACCGCTATGCCCTGGCCCTCACGGCCAGCATGCAGGATGAAGTCATGCGCCACTACGAGGCCTATGCCTTTCACCCAGCCATGGCACGGCTCACGGCCTTCTGCTCCGAGGACCTCGGGGCCTTCTACCTCGACATCTTGAAGGACCGGCTCTACACGAGCCATGCCAAAGGCCAGCCGCGCCGCTCGGCACAGACCGCCATCTGGCACATCACCGAGTCGCTCATTCGGCTTTTGTCGCCCGCCCTGTCGTTCACGGCGCATGAGGCCTGGCTGCTCCACCGTGGCGAATCGGCCGAGACCATCTTTGCCCAAACCGCCGCAGAAATTCCGCTTTCGGCCGATGCCGAGTTGCTGCGACAGAAATGGGCGCGCATTCGCGAGGCCAGGGCCGTGGCCATGAAGGCCATTGAGAAGGCCCGTGAGGCAGGCGAGGTGGGCTCATCCCTACAGGCGAGCCTCACCCTGCAGGCCAGTGGCGAGACGGCCCAGGCACTTGCCTCACTGGGCGAGGACCTCCGCTTTGTGATGATCACCTCGGAGGTGCACGTGCGCGAGATTGCCCAGGGTGAGACCGAGGCACAGGCCAAGCCGCTGGGGCTTCCCAAGTGCGGCCGCTGCTGGCACCTTCGTGCAGACGTGGGCCAGGATCCCGCCCATCCCGACCTCTGCGGCCGCTGCGTCTCCAACCTGAACGAACCGGGCGAGCGTCGTCATGCGGCCTAGGTCGCAGGCCAACAAGGCCCTGCCCTTTTTCATGCTGAGCCTGTTGCTCATCAGCCTGGATCAGCTCACCAAGCTCATGGTCATGCAGCTGCTCACCCCGGGCGACGTCTGGCCCATCACCGCGAACCTCAACCTGGTGTATGTCTACAACACGGGGGCAGCCTTCAGTTTTCTGGCAGATGCCGGTGGCTGGCAGCGCTGGTTTTTCTCAGGCCTGGCCCTGGCGGTCTCGGGGGTGCTGGGGTTGCTGGTCTGGCGCGCGCCGGAGCAGCGCCTCTTTGCCTTTGCCTCGGCCTTGGTGATTGGCGGCGCACTGGGCAACCTGATCGATCGGGTGACCATCGGCGCCGTGCTGGACTTCGTGGACCTGCATGCGGCGGGCTGGCATTGGCCAGCCTTCAACCTTGCGGACTCGGTGATTGTTCTGGGAGCTGGCCTCTTTATTCTGGATGAGCTTCGCAGGGTGAAGCGCGCAAAGCCCCCCCGCCCCGACCGCGCCTAGCCACGCCCGGTGCTGCCGAAGCCGCCCTCGCCGCGGTCGGTCTTCTCGAAGGAATCCACCCACTCAAACTGAGCCTGCTGAACCGGCACGATCATGAGCTGGGCAATGCGATCCATGGGCTGAATCTCGAAGGGCTCGGTGCCCCGGTTCCAGAGCGAGACCATGAGCGGCCCTTGATAGTCGGAGTCGATGAGGCCCACCAGATTCCCCAGCACGATGCCGTGACGATGGCCCAGGCCACTGCGCGGCAGGATGAGTGCGGCATAGCCCGGGTCTGCAATGAACATCGACAAGCCCGTGGACACGAGATTCACCTCGCCGGGCGCAAGGCGCAGGGGCGCATCGATGGCCGCACGCAGGTCCAGGCCGGCAGACCCGGTGGTGGCGTATGTCGGTGCCTCTGCAGACACCCGGGGGTCCAAAGCCTTCACGGCCACCTTGATCATGCGACATGCTCCCGTGCTCGAAGACGCTGGGCCACCTGCAACACCAAGGCGGCCGCCTGTTGTGATTTGTCTGCCAGGGGTAGTGGCAGGGCCTGTTCACCGTCGAAGAGCGTGAGGGCCGCCTGGGCCTGACCCACCACGGCTGGACCAATATTGCCCACGAGCAGGTCGACACCCTTGCGGGAAAACTTCTGCGCAAGCTTGGGCAGCAAGGCGGTCTCGTCGCCCGTCTCAGCTGCAAAGCCAATGCAGAAGGGACGCTGCGCCGCAGGCCGGTGGGCGACGGCTGCAAGAATGTCGGGGTTCTCCGTCCAGCGCAGGCCCTCCAGGCCCGCACCGGCGTCCTTCTTGAGCTTCTCGGCCGCCACCTGGTTCGGACGCCAGTCGGCCACGGCCGCCACAGCCCAGAAGAGGTCGGCTGGCCCCGCCTTGGCCAAGGCAGCATCCACCGCAGCCTGCATCTCGAGCGCGGTTTGAACATTCACCCGTTCCACGCCATCGGGAGTGGACTGAGAGACGGGCCCCGCCACCAGCGTGACCGAGGCACCCGCCATGGCGCAGGCCCGCGCGATCTCAAAGCCCATTTGGCCAGAGGACCGATTGGTGATGACACGAATGGGGTCGATGGGCTCCTGGGTTGGGCCCGCAGTGACCACCACCTTGCGACTAGCCAGGAGGCCGCGCACGGGAATGCCAACGCCCGGCAACTGCCCATCAAAGACAGACTCCAGGCAGGCCACGAGGTCGAGTGGCTCGAGCATGCGGCCATCGCCCACCTCACCGCAGGCCTGCTCACCCGCGGCCGGCCCCCAAATGCCCACGCCATGGGCCTTGAGGCGGGCCACATTCTCTTGCGTCGCTGGGTTGGACCACATCTGGCGGTTCATGGCGGGTGCCACCCAGAGCGGCACATCACGGGCCAGGCACAGGCTGGCGAGAAGGTCTTGGGTCTGCCCCATGGCAATGCGGGACATGAAGTCGGCCGAAGCAGGTGCCACCAAGATGCCGTCGGACTCACGGCCAAGCGTGATGTGGGGCATCTGGTTCTCCACACCACCCCATGGGTCTTGCATGACAGGCCGGCCCGACAAGGCCGAGAAGGTGAGTGGGGAGACGAAACGGGTGGCCGCCTCGGTCATGACCACCTGCACGCTGGCCCCGCGCTCGAGCAAACGGCGCACCAGGTCGCAGCTCTTGTAGGCGGCAATGCCGCCACTCACGCCGAGCACCAGGTGCCGGCCCTGGAGGCTGCTAGGCGTCATACCCTGCAACGACCATCAGGTAACCATTGGCATTCTGAATGCGGCCCTGCACGATGGCCTGGTAGGCCTCCGAGTGATACCAGTCCTGGGCGGCCTGCATGCTGGGAAACTCGATGACCACATTGCGCGGTCCGAGCGGCTCGCCATCGAAGACGACAACATCGCCGCCCCGAACAATGAACCGGCCCCCAAAGGGCGTGAGGGTGGGCGGCACTTGTGTGCTGTACGCCTTGTAGCCCTCGGGGTTATGAATCTGAAGGTGACCAATCACATAGGCCTTGCTCATGCCTTACTCCTTGGTGGTGCCGGCCAACAAGGCCAGCAGTTGGGACCCATCGCGGGCAAACAGACGAATGCCCTCGGCGAGTTTCTCCGAGGCCATCGCATCATCGTTCAACTGATAACGAAAGGCCGACTCGTGCAGGTGGCGCCAAGGTGCCGACAGTGCACGGCCCTGGGCCTCTGGGCTGGTGTCTGGCGCAAGCGGCGTGGGGCCGCTCATGGCGGGGCGCTGGGCGAGCTGATCCAGCAGGTCTGGGCTCACCGTGAGCAGGTCGCAGCCGGCCAGGGCCATCACCTGCTCCACCGACCGAAAGCTTGCACCCATGATCTCGGTGGACACGCCCCGGGCCTTGTAGTCCTCAAAGACCGCTCGCACGAAGCGAACGCCTGGGTCGTCCTGCGCAGCAGACCAGGTCTCGCCACGCTGCTTGAACCAGTCGCTGATGCGGCCCACAAAAGGCGAGATGAGCTGCACCCCCGCATCGGCACAGGCGCTGGCCTGGGCCATGGAAAAGATGAGTGTCATATTGCAGGCCACACCCCGAAGGCTCAGCTTTTCTGCAGCCCGTATGCCCTCCCAGGTGGCGGGCAGCTTGATGAGCACCCGAGACAGTGGCACGCCAGCATGGTCGTAAGCATCGGCCATGGACATGGCCTGGGCCACTGTGCCCTCCACATCGAAGGCGAGCCGGGCATCGACCTCTGAGGAGACGCGCCCCGGAATGAGCTTGAGGATGGCCAGGCCAAAGCCGACCACCAGCGCCTGGAGACGCGCATCGGCAGAGGCCTGCGGCAGTTCGGCCTGCACCGCCTCGGCCAGGGCCAGGCCCTCAGGCTCGGACATGGCCTTCAAGATGAGGCTGGGGTTGGTGGTGGCATCCTGAGGCCGCACCTCGCGGATGCGCGAAAGACTGCCCGTGTCCGCCACGATGGTGGTCACCTGCCGAAGGGATTCAAGGGCGTTCATGGACAAAGGTGTCGGGCAAAAGAAAAAGGCATGATCAGGAAACCCCAATCATGCCCGAAAGCCACGGGGCGGGCGGCTTGAGGCCACCCTGCCCCAACACGGTTTAGGTCAGCATGTCGGCCCAGATGTTCTTGGCCCAGTTGTAGGCGTACTTGCCCTCGAGCTCCGTGGGTGCCGTGGACAGGCCGCCCGCACCTTTGACCGGCTGCATGGTCTTGGTGGCTGCATCGTACTGGTGAACGCTCGCCACGTGAACAACATTGGTCTGATCCACAAAGCTGTAGCAGGTGTTGGCCATGGTGACCGGCATTGGTGCCCGGCCATTCATGATCTCCACGATGGCTGCTGCAGCGGCCTTGCCATGCTGGTTCGCCATGTGGCCAGATTTGGGCATGCCAGGGGCCGAGAAGGTGGCGTCACCCAGCACATGAATGTTCTTGTGGGCCGTGGATTCGGTGGTGAGCCAGTCCACACCGCACCAGAGGTCGTTCATGTTGACCAGGCCCGCATCCTTGGCGATCTTGCCAGCATGGTTGGGCGGCACCACATTCAGGACATCGCCCTTGACCTTGTCGCCGACCTCGGTGATGAGGGTCTTGCCCTTGAGGTCGAGCTCATTGACCACCATGTTCGGCGTGTAGGTGATGATGCCCGCGTACTGCTCTTGCCAGACCTTCATGAACAGGCCCTTCTTCGACTGGATATCGGGGTTGGCATCCAGGATGAGCACCTTGCTCTTGGGCTTCTCACGCTTGAAGTAGTTGGCGATCTGCGAGGCACGCTCATAGGGGCCTGGGGGGCACCGGTAGGGTGACTTGGGCACCGTGAGCACATAAACACCACCGTTGGGCATGGCCTCGAGCTGAGCCCGCAGTGCGATGGTCTGTGCGCCAGCCTTCCAGGAGTGCAGCACGACCTTCTGGGCCTCGGCATCCAGGCCACGAATGGCCCCGAAATTAAAGTCCACGCCGGGCGACACGATGAGCCGGTCGTAATTCATGTCGGCGATCTTGCGCATGGACACGGTCTGCTTGACCGGGTCGATGTTGGTGACCTCATCGTTGAGCACCAGAATGCCACGCTCACGCAGGCCACCGTAGCCGCGCTTGATGTAGTCGATCTTCTGAACGCCACCGAGCACCAGATTGGAAATGGGGCATGAGTAGAACTCACGCTCGCGCTCAATGAGCACCACCTCGATGGCACCGCCGCCCCACTCTTGCAGGTACTTGGCGGCCGTGGCGCCACCATAACCACCACCGATGACCACCACACGGCCCATCTTCTTGGTGGATGACATGCCGCCCGAGGTGGTGGCGCAGCCGGTGAGCAGGCCGGCACCAGACAGCGCGGCCGCCCCTGCACCAGCCTTGAGAATGCCCCGACGGGACGAGGATGCGTTATTCATGTTGTCTCCCTGAAACAATTTGGTCGAAAGAGGGGCGCCTGCTTAGCGCTTTTTCTGGGCCGCGAAGAAGTCGCCCATGATGACGATCTGCTCGTCGGTGTAGCCCTTGGCAATTTGATGCATGAGCGTGGCCGGGCGCTGGCCCGACTTGAAGCCGTTCATGGTGTCGATGAAGCGATCTTTGGGATAACCCGCCAGATTAAAGCCACCGTCGACTGCATTGCCGTTGGTGCCGTGGCAGTTGGCACAGGCGGCCGCCAGATAACGTGCCTTGTTGAGATCGGTGGCATGCGCAGCACCGAAGGCCAGCGATGTTGCAATGCCGGCCATGACCAGACGCAGTTTCATAGGGTCTCCTTTGGTTATGTTTTTATGCGTATGTGTAGTTTCCTGAAAACACTGACGAGTGCAAGCCCGAATGAACACTTTTAGCCCCAGGGAAACCCTAGGTCTAGGAGGACACCTCCTCTGCTGCCTCTTGGGATGCGGGCGGGCGCTTACCGCCCGAGGGCTCTGCGGCGACCATGGCCAGTGAGACCGTTTCATCGTCCTCGGCCAGGTCGATGTCGACTCGGCCACCGTTGACGAGCTTGCCAAAGAGCAGTTCATCGGCCAGGGCCTTGCGGATCTTGTCCTGGATGATGCGCTGCATGGGCCGCGCACCCATGGCGGGGTCGAAGCCTTTCTTGGCGAGGAACTTGCGCAGGCGCTCGGAGAACGAGGCCTCGACCTTCTTCTCGTGCAACTGGGTCTCGAGGTCGATGAGGAATTTGTCCACGACGCGAAGAATGATGTCCTCGTCGAGTGACTTGAACGAGATCACAGCGTCGAGCCGGTTGCGGAATTCCGGCGTAAAGACGCGCTTGATCTCTTCGATCTCATCGCCGGACTGACGCGGGTTCGAGAAGCCAATGGCACGCTTGCCGAGAATGTCTGCACCCGCATTGGTCGTCATGATGAGAATGACATTGCGGAAGTCGGCCTTGCGGCCGTTGTTGTCGGTCAGGGTGCCGTGGTCCATCACCTGCAGCAGGATGTTGAAGATGTCTGGGTGGGCCTTCTCAATCTCATCGAGCAAGAGCACCGCGTGGGGCTTCTTGTGCACAGCCTCTGTGAGGAGGCCGCCCTGGTCGAAGCCGACATAGCCCGGAGGGGCACCAATGAGCCGCGAGACGGCATGCCGCTCCATGTATTCGGACATGTCGAAGCGAATGAGCTCAATGCCCAGTAGGAAGGCCAATTGTTTGGCCACCTCGGTCTTGCCCACGCCGGTGGGGCCGCTCAGCAGGAAGCAGCCAATTGGCTTGTCGGTCTTGCCCAGACCCGAGCGGGCCATCTTGATGGCGGCCGTGAGGGAGTCGATGGCCGGGTCTTGGCCAAAGACCACGTTCTTCAGGTTGCGGTCGAGCTTGGCGAGAATCTGGCGGTCGTCAGTGTTGACGGTCTGCGGCGGAATGCGGGCGATCTTGGAGACGATCTCCTCGATCTCAGCCTTGCCGATGGTGCGCTTTTGCTTGCTCTTGGGCAGGATGCGCTGGGCTGCACCGGCCTCATCGATGACATCGATGGCCTTGTCTGGAAGGTGGCGGTCGTTGATGTAACGCGCGGCGAGCTCGGCCGCGGCGGTCAGCGCACCGGCCTGGTACTTCACACCATGGTGCTCCTCAAAGCGCGACTTGAGGCCCTTCAAAATTTGAATGGTCTGGTCGACCGAGGGCTCGTTGACATCGATCTTTTGGAAGCGCCGAGACAGGGCGTGGTCCTTCTCGAAAATGCCGCGGTACTCGTTGTAGGTGGTGGCGCCGATGCAGCGCAGGTTGCCCGATGAGAGGGCGGGCTTGAGCAGGTTGCTGGCATCGAGCGTGCCGCCCGAGGCCGAGCCTGCACCTATGAGGGTGTGGATCTCGTCGATGAAGAGCACGGCATGTGGATCAGCCTTGAGCTGCTTGAGCACGGCCTTGAGCCGCTGTTCGAAGTCGCCCCGATACTTCGTGCCGGCCAGCAGTGCGCCCATGTCGAGCGAATACACGGTGGCGGCCTCGAGGATCTCGGGCACCTGCTTCTCGGTGATGCGCCAGGCCAGGCCCTCGGCGATGGCCGTCTTGCCCACCCCGGCCTCGCCCACCAGCAAGGGATTGTTCTTGCGGCGGCGGCAGAGCACCTGCACAACGCGCTCGACCTCATGCTCGCGGCCGATGAGGGGGTCGATCTTTCCCTCGAGGGCCAGCTTGTTGAGGTTCTGGGTGTATTGGTCGAGCGGTGTGGGCTGGGCCGCCGAACCGGAGGAGCCGCCCGACTCTTGCGACTCAGAGGCCTGCTCCTCGGTGGCATTGGGCGGCGTGGTGCCCGACTTGGTGATGCCATGGGCAATGAAATTCACCACATCGAGACGGGTCACCCCCTGCTGGTGCAGGAAGTAGACGGCGTGGGAGTCTTTCTCGCCGAAGATGGCCACGAGCACATTGGCCCCGGTGACCTCCTTCTTGCCGTTGGAGGTGGACTGGACATGCATGATGGCCCGCTGAATGACCCGCTGAAAGCCGAGGGTGGGCTGGGTGTCGACGTCGTCGGAGCCCTGGATGACAGGCGTGTTCTCGGCGATGTGGCCAGTCAGGGATTTGCGCAGGACATCCATGTCGACTGCGCAGGCCCGAAGGATGTCTGCAGAGGATGGGTTGTCGAGCAAGGCCAGGAGCAGGTGCTCCACGGTGATGAACTCATGACGCTGCTGGCGGGCTTCCACAAAGGCCATGTGGAGACTGACTTCTAGTTCTTGCGAGATCATGCTTCCTCCATCACACACTGCAGCGGATGCTGATGCATCCGCGAAAAGCCGTTGACCTGCTCCACTTTGGTCTCGGCCACCTCTTTGGGGTAGACCCCACACACGCCCCGCCCTTCCCTGTGAACCCTGAGCATGACCTGCGTCGCTTTCTCACGGTCCATGGAGAAGAATTTTTGCAGAATTAACACCACAAATTCCATCGGGGTGAAATCGTCATTTAAAAGCCACACCGTAAACCGCGGCGGTGGCGCCAGTTTGGACGGCGCCCGTTCGAGCACCGGTGTGCCGATGTCGGGGGGAGCGGAAGGGACATTTGTCGCCATGCACCAAGTGTAGAGCCAATCTTCCCCCGAGAAACCGTCATTCTTTGTTGGACAAAGCCAGGAACTGGGAATATATTGGGGTGTGGTAGTCCGCTTCGCATGGCAGAGTTGTTCTCTTGACGTGCGGTTTTTTGTTCTTTTTAAAAGGTAGGAACGCAGGAATGTCTACAGGTACAGTCAAGTGGTTCAACGATGCCAAAGGTTTTGGTTTCATCACCCCCGATGAGGGCGGCGAAGACGTCTTCGCTCACTTCTCAGCCATTCAAACCAACGGCTTCCGGTCGTTGAAAGAAGGCCAGAAGGTGCAGTTCGACATCATTCAGGGCCCCAAAGGCAAACAGGCTTCAAACATCGTGCCCGCGGCCTAAGTTTTAGGCGCTCACGAAAAAAAACCCCGATCAGTTGATCGGGGTTTTTTTATGCCCAAAGGCCACGGACAGCCGGCCTCGGATGGCCTTACATGTGCTCGATCATGACCTCGCCGAAGCCCGAGCAGCTGACCTGGGTGGCGCCATCCATGAGGCGGGCAAAGTCATAGGTGACACGGCGGCTTGAGATCGAGCGCTCCATCGACCCAATGATGAGGTCTGCGGCCTCAACCCAGCCCATGTGGCGCAGCATCATCTCGGCCGAGAGAATGAGCGAGCCGGGGTTCACATAGTCTTGGCCTGCGTACTTGGGCGCGGTGCCGTGGGTGGCTTCAAACATGGCCACGCGGTCTGAAAGGTTTGCACCCGGCGCAATGCCAATACCACCCACCTGGGCGGCCAGGGCATCGGAGACATAGTCGCCGTTGAGGTTGAGCGTGGCGATCACGCTGTACTCGGCTGGCCGCAACAGAATCTGTTGCAAGAAGGCGTCCGCGATGGAGTCCTTGACGATCACCTCGCGGCCCGTCTTGGGATTCTTGAACTTGCACCATGGGCCGCCGTCGATCGGCTCTGCGCCGAACTCGCGCTGTGCCAAGGCGTAGGCCCAGTCCCGAAAGCCGCCCTCGGTGAACTTCATGATGTTGCCCTTGTGCACGATCGTGAGCGAGGGCTTGTCGTTGTCGATCACATACTGCATGGCCTTGCG
Organism: Bordetella parapertussis; assembly: GCA_945862305.1. Lineage (GTDB taxonomy): Bacteria > Pseudomonadota > Gammaproteobacteria > Burkholderiales > Burkholderiaceae_A > Hahnella. The sequence goes on from CAMAXF010000002.1 coordinate 74,433, forward strand.
CACGAGCCGCTCGGTGCCCTCTCGGGAAACCGGCTTGATGCCAATGCCCGAGGTCTCGGGGAAGCGGATCTTCTTGACCCCAAAATCTTTCATGAGGATGTCGATGAGCCGCTTGGCCTCCGGCGATTCAGCCGCGTACTCAATGCCGGCATAGATGTCCTCGGAGTTCTCGCGGAAGATGACCATGTCGGTCTTCTCGGGCTCCTTGAGGGGGCTGGGCACACCCTTGAAGTAGCGCACTGGGCGCAGGCAGACATAGAGGTCGAGCTGCTGGCGAAGGGCCACATTCAGGGACCGAATGCCGCCGCCCACGGGCGTGGTCAGCGGGCCCTTGATGGAGACCACGTAGTCGCGCAGAACCTCAAGGGTCTCCTCGGGCAGCCAGACATCTGGGCCGTAGACCTTCGTGGACTTCTCTCCGCAGAAGATTTCCATCCAGGAGATCTTGCGGCGGCCGCCATAGGCCTTCTGTACGGCGGCATCGACCACCTTGATCATGACGGGGGTGATGTCCACGCCCGTGCCATCGCCCTCAATGAAGGGAATGATGGGCTGGTCGGGCACCTGAAGGGAATTGTCGGGATTGACCGTGATCTTCTGCCCGACGGATGGCACGACGATTTTGCTGCTCATGGACACACTCTCCGAATGAAAATTTGGCTGGTCCCGTATTCTAAGGCGATGAAAGCCCACCTGTGCCCGGCCTCATCGTTGACGTTGTCGACCAACTCACCTGCGGTCTTGACTCGGATCGCCCCGATCACCCGGATGGGCCGGATCGCCATGATGGCCCTCATGGCCGTGGTCCTGCCCGCTGCCAGTGCCATGGCCAGGGAGACCATCCCCCTGCGACTGGGCGCCTTCAACGTGCAGGCAGAGGTGGCTGCCACACCCGACCAACGGGCCCGGGGGCTGATGTTCCGGGATCGTCTGGCCGACAACCACGGCATGCTGTTTGTCTTCGAGCAGGCGGCCCCGATCTGCATGTGGATGAAGAACACCCCGCTGCCACTGGCCGTGGCCTTTGTGGATGCCCGCGGGGCCATCATCAACGTGGAATCGATGGTGCCACGCACCGAGACCCCGCACTGCGCCGCCGCACCTGCCTTGTACGCCCTGGAGATGGCCGACGGCTGGTTTCGAGACCGCGGCCTGGGACCAGGCCGGCGAATCGAGGGGCTTCCGCCGGTGGGCAGCAGCCGACAGCCTTCGCGCTGAAAAACGACGCCCCACCCGAGGGCGGGGCGCGGGGCCGGCTCTTTTTTAGGCGGCGTTCTTCGCCACGAAATCCCAGTTCACCAAGGCCCAGAAGCCATTGAGGTAATCGGGGCGGCGATTGCGATGGTCGATGTAGTAGGCGTGCTCCCACAGGTCACAGGTGAGCAAAGGCTTGTCTGCGGTGGTCAGCGGCGTGGCGGCATTGCTCGTGTTGACGATGTCGAGGCTGCCATCGGCCTTCTTCACAAGCCATGTCCAGCTCGAGCCAAAGTTGCCCACGGCACTCTTGTTGAAGGCCTCCTTGAAGGCATCGAAGCTGCCCCATTTGGCGTCGATGGCCTTGGCCAGGTCGCCCGTGGGGGCTCCGCCGGCCTTGGGCGCAAGGCCGTGCCAATAGAACGTGTGGTTCCAGACCTGGGCTGCATTGTTGAAGATGCCGCCGCTCGACTTGCGAACGATGTCCTCCAGACCGAGCGACTCGAATTCGGTGCCCTTGATCAGGTTGTTCAGGTTCGTGACATAGGTTTGGTGGTGCTTGCCGTAATGGAACTCAAGGGTTTCTTTGGAAATGTGTGGGGCCAGGGCATCCATGGCGTAGGGCAGCGTTGGCAGGACATGTTCCATGAAACGTTTCTCCTTGAAGTGGGGGGGGTTGTTTGACCAAGACGAAGCTTAATCGATCTGGCCCGTGCTGGGATGCACCAGCGGCCTTAACCGCTCAAGCCTTGGGAGATTTGGGCGCCGTGCTGGGCTGAACTGCCGTGACATCAGCCTGCGCCGTGCCATCGCGCAGACTCAGGCCCACCGACATCCCCACCTGCAACTGAGCTGCGCTGGTGACAGGCACACCTTGATTGTCCAGGACCATTGCGTAGCCACGGGCCAACACGGCCTCTGGATTGAGGGCGGCCAGGCGCATCGCGGCCTGCTGGGCCTGGCCTTGTCGCAGCCGCATCGCGTGGCGCAGGGCCAGGCGCATTCGATCGGCGGTGGCCCCCATGCGCAGTCGGTGCTGGGCCATGCGGTCCCTCGGGTGCACGAGGCCTCGCGCGGCGAGGTCGAGCCGCTGCTGAGAGACACGGCAGAGCAAGGCCATGGCCTTTTGCGCACGTGCATGGGCGTCTTCCATCCGACGCCGCAAGGCGACACTGGAGGCGGCCAGCCACTCGGCCGCCGCAGTGGGGGTGGCCGCACGGTGATCGGCCGCGAAATCCACCAGGCTGGTGTCGGTCTCGTGACCCACACCCGCAACCCGATGGCCCGGAAAGGCCACGAAGGCACGGACGACGGCCTCTTCGTTGAACGCCCAGAGGTCCTCGAGGCTGCCGCCACCGCGGGTGAGCACCAGGGCATCGAGCGGTGCGCCCTCGGGCGTGCGGTGGGCTGCAGCCCGGCCAATGGCCTCCACCAGTTGCCTGGGCGCATCGGGGCCCTGCACCAGTGATGAGAACACCACCACCCGCAGCTGGGGGGCCTCGCGGCCCAAGGTGACGAGGAAGTCTCGAATGGCCGCACCGGCCGTGGAGGTCACCACCCCGATGGTCTGCAGGTGAACCGGGCGGGCTCGCTTGCGAGACTCATCAAAGAGACCCTCGGCCGTGAGCAGGGCCTTTCGGCGCAGGAATGCCTCATAGAGGCTTCCCTGGCCGGCAGGCTTCATGCCCACGATTCGAATCTGAAAATCACCCCGAGGCTCATACAAGCCCGCGCTCGCAAGCACTTCGACCATCTGGCCCTCCGTCGGCTGGCAGCCGAGGCCAGCCGCATCCCCACGGAACAACACGGCCCGAAGGCTGGCCTGGGCGTCTCGCAGGGTCAGGTAGCTGTGGCCACTGGCCGCCACGGTGAGTTGGGCCACCTCGCCCACAATTCGCACGCTGGGGAACTGCCTGGACAAGGACTGGGCCACCAGCCGATTGAAGGCCCGAACGGAGAGAATTTCCTCCAAATCAGCCCCTCCCGGCCAGCGACTTCTCCACAAGCCGCGTGGGCACGTGCTGCGAGACGCTCCAATCGCCATATTTCAAGGGCTTCGAGATGACGATCGGCAGGACTGCCACATTAAACGTTTTAAACATCTGATTTATATGTGAATTTTTTGATGAAAATTCTGCGGTGAGGGCCGGCGGTCAAACGCGTGCCGGTTTCTTACCATAAACTTTGGCTTCGGGTTGTTATGGGTGTCGGGAGGCGTTGCCAGCATGTCCACAGAGTTATCCACAAGCTCGGCCGTCGCCAGGTGGTTCAAGTCCAGGCTGTGGACAAGTTGGTTCCCCGAACGGGGCCGCCCGCTGAAGTCTGTGCTCGCAAACCTTCTTTTCAGGCTGGTTTGGACCCCCGTGGCCTGGCCCCTGACCTTCGTGACGAGCCTCGTGAGCACCGTTCGTCTCATGAAGCAGTCTAACGCGCCGGAGGACCCTGCGCGGCCGGTCCTGGCGGTGGGCAACTGGATTGTGGGTGGTGCCGGCAAGACCCCCACCTGCTTGGCCTTTGCCATTGGGCTTGCTCAAAGCGGTTGGCGCCCCGGCATTCTGAGTCGCGGCGCCGGCCGGGTTGTGGTCGATGACGCGCCCAGAATCTTGCTGCCCGATGCACTGGGCCAATGGTCTCCCGAGGACGTGGGCGATGAGCCTTGGATGCTCGCCTGGCGATCGAACTGTCCGGTGGCTGTGGCGGCTGATCGATGGGCGGCGGCCCAGGCCTTGTTGGCGGTTCGGCCCGAGGTCAACCTGTTCATCCTCGACGATGGCCTGTCGCAGACGAGCATCCGGCCGCATGTTCGGGTGCTCGTCATCGATGACCGACTCCATGGCAATGGCTGGCTGCTGCCGCTGGGGCCCTTGCGACAGTCGTGGCCCCCATCGTCGGACCACCTGCCCGACTTCGTCGTGCTGCGAGATGGCGCGCCCGTCGAGGGCGTGGCCAGGCTCATCGCACCCATCCGGCCTTCACCGGAGATCGGCAAGCTGGGCCTCATGAGCGTGGCGCTCACGCGGCCCCGCCAAGAGGGCGATCGCATCGTGAGCGAGACCGTCGAGTTTCTCGATGCAGCGCGCGAATGGCGGATCGCCGACGACCGACCGGTCGTGGCACTCGCGGGCATTGCCCGGCCTGCCCCATTCTTCGATGACCTCCGACGGCATCATGTGCGACTCGTGGGTACCGCCTGCCTGGACGACCATGCGCCCTCAGCGCTGCTTGAAGATGCCGCCATCGGTCTGCTTCGCCCGCTGGTCGGTCAGGCCCCCGTGCTCCTCATGACTGAAAAAGACGCGGTGAAGTTTTTTGCCAGACGATCCTTCGAGCACCCCGACCTGGCTGGTGTCGAATGGTGGGCCGTGGCCCAGCGCCACCGTCTCTTCGAGGACAGCCTGCTGGCGGTTCACAATCGTCTTAAGATGCGGCATGGACTCCAAACTTCTTGACGTCTTGGTCTGCCCCCAGTGCCGGGGGCCCCTTCAGTACGACACGCCGCGTGGCCTGCTGGTCTGCGAGGCCGAGCGACTCGGTTATCCCATCGTCGATGGCATTCCGCACCTGCTGGTGCAAGAGGCGATCGATGTGCCCACCTTCCACGTGGCCACGCCCGACACCGATTGAGCAACACGGCTGCTGAACCGAATTTCTGGGTGCTGATTCCGGCTCGCATGGGCGCTGGGCGCCTGCCTGGCAAGCCCCTGGCCGACCTGGCCGGAGAGCCCATGGTGGTGCGTGTGGCAAAGGTGGCGCAGTCGGCCGGTGCCGCACGCGTGGTGGTGGCCACCGACTCCGAGGCCATCTCCCAAGCCGTTCACGAGGCCGGGGTCGAGAGCATCCTCACCCGGGCAGACCATGCCAGCGGCACGGATCGACTCGCGGAGGCCGTGGCCCTGCTCGGCGCCCAGCCAGCCCAGCTGGTGGTGAACCTTCAAGGCGACGAGCCCCTCATGCCGCCAGACGCCCTGCGGCTCGCGGCCCAGGCCCTCCAGGCCCATCCCCAGGCGTCTGTGTCCACCGCGGTCACACCGATGTCCCAAGCGGACATCTGCAATCCGAACCAGGTGAAGGCGGTCTGCGATCAGAGCGGCATGGCCCTTTACTTCTCCAGGGCGCCAATCCCGTTCTGGCGAGACCCATCACCCTCTGAGGCGCCGCCCGCCCGAGTGCTGCGTCACCTGGGGCTCTATGCCTACCGCGCAGGACCCTTGTCCGACTTTTGGCAGTGGGGCCCCTGCGGCCTTGAGACCATGGAGCAACTTGAACAATTGCGCTGGTTGCATCGCGGTCACCGCATTGCGACATTCCTGCTGGAAACCCCGCCACCGCCCGGGGTCGACACGCCTGAAGACCTCGAACGCATGCGGGCCATCCTCAAAGCATCTCTATAATTCGTCCACGACAATAACGAGATTGGGAGACGAACAATGCGGCTGATTCTATTGGGCCCGCCTGGGGCCGGGAAAGGCACTCAAGCCAATCTCATCAAGGACCATTTCGCCATCCCGCAGATTTCCACCGGGGACATGCTGCGTGCCGCAGTGAAGGCTGGAACGCCGCTCGGCATGGCCGCCAAGAAAGTGATGGACAGCGGCTGTCTGGTGAGCGACGAGATCATCATCAACCTGGTGAAGGAGCGCCTGCAGCAGCCCGACTGCGAGGCCGGCTACCTCTTCGACGGCTTCCCGAGAACCATCCCCCAGGCCGAGGCCATGCGCACGGCTCAGGTGGGCATCGATGTCGTGCTCGAGATTCAGGTGCCCGACGAGGACATCATCGACCGCATGAGTGGCCGGCGTGTGCACATGGCCAGTGGCCGCACGTATCACATTCGCTTTAACCCCCCGCGTGAAGCCGACCGCGACGACGTCACCGGCGAGCCCCTCATCCAGCGTGACGACGACCGCGAAGAAACCGTTCGCAAGCGACTGGACGTATACCACCAGCAGACCCGCCCACTGGTGAGCTTCTACGAGCGCTGGCAGGCCTCCGGCGAGGCTGCGGCACCGGTGCTCAAGACCATCTCGGGCGTGGGCGCAGTGGAGGAGATCACGGCCCGCGCCATGACCGCCCTCGGTGGCCGCTAGTTCAGAGGGCGTTCAGAGAATGTCGGCCTCGTAGGGCGTCATGGGCAGTTCGTTGTCGGCCGCAAAGCCCACCACGAAGGCCCAGGCCATGGGCTCAAGTTCTTCAATGCGTTGATCGACCAGCACGCAGCGAACACCATCGACGGTGACGGGCTGGGCATAGGGTGAAAATCCAGCCAAGGGGTTCTGATACGAGCCGGTGACATAACCGGGCCGATAGGCCGACAGCACCCCAGACAAACGCTCCGCCCAGTCGCTCGGTCGGAAAACTTTTCCTGCTTGGGTGCGGCCTGAAATAAGGTGTCGGCGTGGCTTCAAGTTCGGCAAAAGAAACCGGTATTCTAACGGGTTCACGCAATACAGATCAGTCCTCATGTCCATTCTCAGCAGCCACCTCATGCCCACCTATGCCCGCCAGTCGGTGGCCTTCGTGCGCGGTGAAGGCAGCTGGCTCTGGGATGCCGAAGGACGCCGCTACCTCGACGCCTTATCGGGCATTGCAGTGAACACGCTGGGCCATGCACACCCGGCCTTGGTCGCCGGGCTTCGTGAGCAGGTCGGCCAGCTGATCCACACCTCCAACCTCTACGAGGTGCCCCTGCAGGCCGAACTGGCCGATCAGCTCGCCCGCCTCTCGGGCATGACCAATGTCTTCTTCTGCAACTCGGGGCTCGAGGCCAACGAGGCCGCACTGAAGCTCGCTCGCAAGCACGGTCACAACCGCGGCTTCGATCGTCCCCAGACCATCGTGTTCGAGGGCGCCTTTCATGGGCGGTCCATTGCCACGCTATCGGCCACGGCCAGCGCGAAGGTTCAAAAGGGCTTTGAGCCCTTGGTCGAGGGCTTCGTTCGGGTGCCACTCAATGACATGAACGCATTGGCAGCGGCCACTGCGGCCAACCCACAGGTGAGCGCCGTATTCCTCGAATCGATTCAGGGTGAGGGCGGCATTCGCCCCGCGGACATTGAATTCCTTCGGGCCCTTCGGGCCCACTGCACGGCCCACAACATGCTGCTCATGCTCGATGAAGTCCAGTGCGGCATTGGACGCACGGGGCGTTGGTTTGCCCATCAGTGGGCCGACGTCCTTCCCGATGTCATGCCCCTGGCCAAGGGCCTGGGCTCGGGCGTGCCCATCGGCGCTGTGGTGGCCCATGGGCCTGCAGCCAGCCTCTTTGAGCCGGGCAACCATGGCACCACCTTCGGTGGCAACCCACTGGCCATGCGGGCAGGCCTCATCACCCTCGAGACCATTGCCCGCGATGGCCTGCTGGAGAACGCCCATGCGCGGGGGGCACAGATTCGCAGCCGACTTGAGTCGGCCCTCGCTGGGCATCCGGGCGTCTCGGAGATTCGGGGCCAGGGCCTCATGATCGGCATTGAACTGGCCCAGCCCTGCGGGGTGCTGGTGCAACAGGCCCTGAATGCGGGCCTGCTGATCAATGTCACCTCCGACCGCGTCATCCGACTGCTGCCGGCACTCATCATCACCGCCGAAGAGGCCGACGATGTGGTCGACCGCCTCCTGCCCCTGGTTCAGGACTTTCTTCGGGAGTGCGCATGACACCCGCCATTCAGCATTTCCTGCAGTTCAACGACCTCGACCGCGAGACCATTGGCCACCTCTTTGAGCGAACCCGGGTCATCAAGTCACGGTTCAAGCAGTACCAGCGGCACATGCCCTTGCAAGACCGCACCCTGGTCATGATCTTCGAGAAGCAGTCGACACGCACCCGGCTCTCCTTTGAGGCCGGCATGCACCAGTTGGGCGGTGCCGCCATCTACCTCAACACCCGCGACACCCAGCTCGGCCGCGGCGAGCCCGTGGAAGATGCCGCGCAGGTCATCTCCAGAATGTGCGATCTGGTCATGATCCGCACCTATGAGCAAGAGATCATCGAGCGCTTCGCGGCCCACTCCAGGGTGCCGGTCATCAATGGCCTCACCAACGAGTACCACCCCTGCCAAATCCTCGCAGACATCTTTACCTTCATTGAGCACCGCGGCAGCATCGAGGGCAAGACCGTGGCCTGGATTGGCGACTCCAACAATGTCTGCAACACCTGGCTGCAGGCGGCCGAACTCCTGAACTTCCAGGTTCGGGTCTCCACACCCCCGGGCTACGAGGTCGAAGCCGAACGGGCGGGTCTGCACTCAGAAGACCACTTCCAGCAGTTTGCCGACCCCCTCGAGGCCGCCCATGGCGCCGACCTCGTCACCACCGATGTCTGGACCAGCATGGGCTTCGAGGCAGAAAACGAGGTTCGGCTGCGCGACTTCGCCGACTGGTGTGTCGACGCAGAAATGATGTCGGCCGCCAAGGCCGATGCCCTGTTCATGCACTGCCTGCCCGCCCACCGCGGCGAGGAGGTCAGTGCAGAGGTCATCGATGGCCCACAGTCGGTGGTCTGGGAAGAGGCCGAGAACCGTCTCCACGCCCAGAAGGCCCTGATGGAATACCTGCTGCTCGGCAAGGTCTCCGACTAATTCACCCCAACCCCCCTCGCACAAGAGACAACATGGCAAACCCCAAGATCAAGAAAGTTGTGCTGGCCTACTCCGGTGGACTCGACACCTCGGTCATCCTGAAGTGGCTGCAAGACCAATACGGCTGCGAGGTCATCACCTTCACCGCCGACATCGGCCAGGGCGAAGAGCTCGAGCCCGCCCGGCAGAAGGCCAAAAAGTTTGGTGTGAAGAAGATCTACATCGAAGACCTCCGCGAGGAATTCGTTCGAGACTTCGTCTTCCCGATGTTTCGAGCCAACACCGTCTACGAGGGCGAGTACCTGCTGGGCACCTCCATCGCACGGCCCCTCATTGCCAAGCGTCTGGTCGAGATCGCCCGCCAGGAAAAGGCCGATGCCATCTCCCACGGGGCCACCGGCAAGGGCAATGACCAGGTGCGCTTTGAGCTCGGTGCCTACGCCCTCATGCCCGATGTGAAAGTCATTGCACCCTGGCGGGAGTGGGATCTCCTCTCCCGCGACAAGCTGCTCGCGTACGCCGACCAGCACGGCATTCCGGTGGACTACAAAAAACGCAAGGGCGAGGCACCCTTCTCCATGGATGCCAACCTGCTGCACATCTCCTATGAGGGTGGTGTGCTTGAGGACCCCAACCGCGAGCCCCCAGCCACCGGCATGTGGCGGCTCACCGTGCCCATCGAGAAGGCCCCCAGCAAGGCCGAGGAGATCGAGCTCGACTTCGTCAAGGGCGACCTCGTGGCCATCAATGGCCAGAAGATGAAGGCCCACGAGCTGCTCGCCGAGCTCAATCGCCTTGGTGGACGTCATGGCATCGGCCGGCTCGACCTGGTGGAGAACCGTTATGTTGGAATGAAGTCGCGCGGATGCTATGAGACCCCGGGCGGCACCATCCTGCTGCGGGCCCATCGGGCGATTGAATCTCTCACCCTCGACCGTGAGGTGGCCCACCTCAAGGACGACCTCATGCCGCGCTATGCGAGCCTGGTCTACAACGGCTACTGGTGGTCACCCGAGCGCCAGGCCCTACAGGTGCTCATCGACCATACCCAGGCCACCGTCACTGGCCGGGTTCGCCTGAAGCTCCTCAAGGGCAATGTCATTGTCACCGGCCGTCAGAGCAAGCACTCCCTCTTCGATGCCAAGATCTCGACCTTCGATGACGACGGTGGCGCATACAACCAGGCCGACGCAGGTGGCTTCATCAAGCTCAACGCCCTGCGCATGCGCATTGCGGCGGCCAAGAAGAAATCCAAGTAAGGAAGGAGCCGCACATGCCCTCATTCGACACCACCCTTGAGGCCGACGTCACCGAAGTGCGCAATGCCGTCGACCAGGCCAGCAAAGAAATCAGCACCCGCTTCGATTTCAAGGGCTCGAGCGCCAAGGTCGAGCAGAAGGAGCGTGAGCTCAGCTGCTATGCAGACAACGAATTTCAGCTCGGCCAGGTTCGAGAGGTTCTGATCTCCAAGTGCGCCAAGCGCCAGGTCGACGTGCGCTTCTTATCCCACGGCGACATTCAGAAGATCTCCGGCGACAAGATCAAGCAGGTGCTTACCGTTCGGCATGGCATTGCTGGCGATGACGCCAAGCGCATCGTGCGGATCCTGAAGGACAGCAAGATGAAGGTTCAGGCAGCCATTCAGGGAGACACCGTGCGGGTCACGGGTGGGAAGCGAGACGACCTGCAGGCGGCCATTGCACTCTTGCGCAAGGAGGTCGACGACCTCCCGCTCACCTTCGGAAACTTCCGAGACTAGGCCTCGATTCGGGCCCAGGCCGAATGGTTGTGGATGGACTCGAAATTCTCAGCCTCGATGCAGGCTGACTGAACGCCTGGCAGGGTACGCACCGACAAGGCAACATCGCGCACCAGGTCTTCCACGAACTTCGCATTGTCGTAGGCCCGCTCGGTCACATACTTCTCGTCGGGCCGCTTGAGCAGACCCCAGAGTTCGCAGGAGGCCTGCTGCTCGATGGTCTGGATCAGCGTGGAGATGCTGGGCGCCAGCCCTGGCTGGCAGACCACGCGCACATAGACTTCCGAGCGCTGATTGTGGGCACCGTAGTCTGAGATTTCCTTGGAGCACGGGCACAGGCTCTTGACCGGCACCCAGGCCGAGATCGCGAGTTCGCGTGCCCCATCCTGCTCGATGGCCTCCAGGCCAATGCGGTAATCCATGAGCGAGGCCACCCCACTCACAGGCGCCGTCTTCTGGATGAAGAAGGGGGCCTCCACCGTCAGCGTGCCCTCATCAGCCTCGAGCAGCCGAAGCATGTCTTCAAAAAGAAGGTCGATGGCCTGTGCCGACAGTGCCGTACCCTCGCGCAGCATGCCTTCGAGCAGGGCCACAAAACGTGACATGTGGGTGCCCTTGCGATCGGCCGGCAAGGCCACCGACAAGGAAAACACGCCAACCGAGGGCTGGGGCTCTGCACCAGCGCCCGTCTCGATGAGCACGGGGTAGCGAATCTTGCGGATTCCCACCCGCTGAATGGGCAGGTTGCGGGCATCGGCCGTGCCTTGCACATCTGGCATCTCACGCATGAGGCCAGCGGAGTCGAGTGGATTGTTCATGAGACCAGGGACAGGGGTGATGAGAGTGACAACATGTTGATGCGTTGACGAACCGAGGCCACGATGCCCTCGGCATCCAGCCCCTCCAGGGCCAAGAGTTTGCCATGGTCGCCGTGGTCAATGAACCGATCCGGCAGGCCCAGGTGGAAGATCGGCACCATCGGAATGCGATCGCCCAGGGCCACAAGGGCCTCTGCACAGGCCGAGCCCGCACCCGCCATGACGGCATGCTCCTCGATCGTGACCAGCAGGTCGTGTGTCTTGGCGGCCTCTTCAATGGCCTCCATGTCGAGTGGCTTGATGAAGCGCATGTTGATGAGGCTGGCATCGAGCCGCTCGGCGGCCAGACGCGCGGGCGTGACCATGCTGCCGAAGGCGAGCAAGGCCACACGGGCGCCCGCAGCCTTATTTCCAACGCCGGATCGGCGAAGCCATTCGGCCTGGCCCACTGGAATGGGCGCCAGGCTCTCGCCGGCGGGTTCACCGGGCCCTGCCCCACGTGGGTATCGCACCGCCGAGGGGCCATCGATCGACAGGCCCGTGCTCAGCATGGCCCTGCACTCGGGCTCATCCTTGGGCGCCATGATGACCATGTTTGGAATGCAACGAAGGAAGGCAATGTCGTAGGCGCCCGCATGGGTGGCACCGTCGGCCCCCACCAGGCCCGCCCGGTCGATGGCAAAGACCACCGGCAGGTTCTGCAGGGCCACGTCGTGAATGAGTTGGTCGTAGCCGCGCTGTAAGAAGGTGGAATAGATGGCCACCACTGGCCGAAGCCCCTCACATGCAAGGCCCGCGGCCACTGTGACCGCGTGCTGCTCCGCGATGGCCACGTCGTGGTAACGATCCGGGAACTTCTGCGAATAGCCCACCAGGCCAGAGCCCTCGCGCATGGCGGGCGTGACCACCACCAGCCTTGGATCGGCTGCAGCGGCGTCGCAGCACCACTGGCCAAACACCGCCGAATAGGTGGGCTTGGCTGGCGCGGTGGAGGGCTGGATGCCCTTTTCCGGATCGAACTTGCCTGGCCCGTGATACAGGATGGGGTCGTCCTCGGCCCGCTGGTAGCCATGGCCCTTTTTCGTGACCACATGCAGAAACTGAGGCCCCTTCAGCTCGCGCAGATTCTGCAGGGCTGGCACCAGGGCATCGAGGTCGTGGCCGTCGATGGGACCGTAGTAATTAAAGCCGAACTCCTCAAAGAGGGTGGAGGGCGTGACAAGGCCCTTGGCCCCGCCCTCGAGCTTGCGGGCAATCTCGAGCACGGGCGGCACCACACCAAGCACCTGCTTGCCCAGTTCGCGCGCCGCTGAATAGAAGCGGCCGGTCATGAGACGGGCCAGGTAATTGCTCATGGCCCCCACGGGCGGCGAGATCGACATCTCGTTGTCGTTGAGGATCACGAGGAGGTCGATGTCCTTGTGAATACCCGCATTGTTCATGGCCTCATAGGCCATGCCCGCAGAGATGGCGCCGTCTCCAATGACCGCCACATGACGCCGACGGTGCGGCCCCTGATGCTCGCCCTTCTGGCGCGTGGCAAGCGCCATGCCCAGTGCAGCAGAAATCGAGGTGGAGGAGTGGGCCGTGCCGAAGTGGTCATGCTCACTCTCGGCCCGACGCGGAAAGCCTGAGATGCCGCCAAACTGGCGAAGGCCAGACATCTGATCACGACGCCCGGTGAGAATCTTGTGCGGATAGCTCTGGTGGCCGACATCCCAGACCAGCCGATCGAAGGGCGTGTGAAAGACATGGTGAATGGCCACCGTGAGCTCGACCGTGCCCAGGTTGGAAGACAAATGACCACCGGTCTGCGCAACCGATTCCAGCAGGTAGGTGCGAAGCTCGTCAGAGACCTCCTTGAGCTGACGACGGGTCAGCATGCGGAGCTGATCGGGGCTGTCGATGGCGTGAAGTAATGTCATGAGGGCCTAAGATGAACTAGTACGCGCGCTGCGTCAACGCATGGGCCAATTCCGAAAGGCCATCGGCCCGATGGCCCAGCGGCTTGAGTGCAGCCACCGCAGACCGATGCAGACGCTGCGCATGTGCACGGCTCTCGGCCACACCCAAGAGGCGCACGAAGGTGGGCTTGCCCTGGGCAGCGTCCTTCCCGGCGGTCTTTCCAAGGGTGTGTGAGTCGGCCTCGGCATCGAGCACGTCATCGATCACCTGGAAGGCCAGGCCGAGGTCTCGTGCATAGGCATCGAGGGCTTCGATGCAGCCTGGGGCACTGGCCCTCGGCCCGATGAGCCCCCCCATGATGGCCGCAGCACGAATGAGTGCGCCCGTCTTGAGCGCGTGCATGGCCTCGAGGCTTTTCTGGTCGAGCGACTCGCCCACGACCGCAATGTCAATGGCCTGACCGCCTGCCATGCCAAGGGCCCCCGTGGCCCGGGTGGCCACCTGCAGAATCTGAACCAGTCGGTCGGGCGCAATGGGCGCCCGCGACAAGAGCTCGAAGCCCAAGGTCTGCAGGGCATCGCCGACGAGCAAGGCCGTGGGCTCATCGTAGGCAATGTGCACGGTGGGCTGTCCACGCCGCAGGTCGTCGTCGTCCATGCAGGGCATGTCGTCGTGCACCAATGAAAAGGCGTGGATGCACTCAATGGCGGCGGCGACATCGAGTGCCGCTGGCCCCATCGGGTCTGCGCCGGTGGCCTGGGCTGCGGCCATGACCATCAATCCCCGGGCACGCTTTCCGCCATTGAGCACGCCATGTCGCATGGCAGCCCAGAGCCGCTCCAGGGCTGCGTCTGGCCTGGCCGCGCCTGCATGGCAGCGCGGGCTGAGGGCATCAGACAGCCGCACCTCGAGCGCTTGGCGCCAGGCCAGCGGCAGGCCCAGTGCCGTCTCGGTGGCGACCACTGCGGTCAAGACGACTCCAGCTGGTCTCGGCTCACCACAGCGTGGCTGCCCTGGCTGTCGATGAGCTCGATGGTCTGCGCCGCCTCATCGAGCAGAGACTGCGCACGCTTGAGCAGGGCGGCACCTCGGCCGTAGGCCGCAAGGGCCTCGGCCAGATCAAGTTCACCAGACTCCAATTGGGCAGCAATCTGCTCCATGCCGGCGAGCACGTCCTCGAAGCGCATGGCCTCGATGTCGGCATGCGCCGACGGCGTTGTGGGGCTGGGTGGGCTTGACTTGGGCATCCCGAGATTCTAAGGGAGGACAGCCAGCCTTCAGGCTGGACCCGATGCTGATTGCGGCTATACTCGACGGCTTTCCTTGGCTAAAGAGGGGGGATCTGATGTCAGACGTCGGAACCTTTTCGAGGCTCGAACCTTCGGCTGCACAGCTGCCGGTTTGGGCTTACTTTGACGAGGCGCTTCTTGCCCAAGAGCGCCAGGCCTGCTTCGCAGCGGGCCCCGGCTATGTTGGCCACCAACTCATGGTGCCCGACCAAGGCCACTTCCATACGCTCGCCCATGAAGACCATGGCCGCGTTCTGGTGAACCAGGGCGACCGCATCGAGCTGCTCTCGAACATCTGCCGGCACCGCCAGGCCATCATGCTCGAGGGCCGTGGCCAGACAGAGTCGATTGTCTGTCCCCTGCATCGCTGGACATACGATCTGCAGGGGCAGCTTCTCGGTGCGCCCCATTTTGAGCAAGACCCTTGCCGCCACCTGCAGCGCCAGACGCTCAACCAATGGAATGGCCTGCTCTTTGAAGGCAATGCCAGCCTGCTCGACGAACTCAAGACAATCCCGTTTTTCAGCCACCTGAACTTCGAGGGCTATGTCTTCGCCAAAAGCCAGTCCCATCATTGCCCCTACAACTGGAAGAGCTTCATCGAGGTCTACATGGACGACTACCATGTGGTGCCATTCCATCCGGGCCTGGGACAGTTCGTGGACTGCAACTGGCTGCGCTGGCATTTCGGTGAGAACCACAACATCCAGGCCGTGGGCATCACACCGCTCCATGATGCAGCCACACCGGTCTACAAGCGCTGGCACGATGAGGTGCTCCGCATGCACGGCGGCCGGCTGCCCGAGTTCGGCGCCATCTGGATGACGATCTATCCCAACATCATGGTCGAGTGGTATCCCAAGGTGCTGGTGGTGAGCCACCTGCATCCGGTCTCGCCGCAAGAGACAGTAAACGTGGTGGAGTTCTATTACCCCGAAGAGATCTTTCACTTCGAGCCCTCCTACATGGAGGCCCAGCAGGCCGCCTACAGCGAGACAGTCATCGAGGACGATGAGATCGCCATTCGAATGGACCGCGGCCGCCGCGCCCTGATGAAGGCCGGCCGCAACGAGGTGGGCCCCTATCACTCCCCCATGGAAGACGGCATGCTGCACTTCCACGAGTACATGCGCCGCCGCATGGGCGAGGCGCTCGCCCAGGACCGATGAATCCCATCATCACCTGTCCGGAGGTCGTGGGCCATGAAGGGCCCCTGCTGCTCATCGATGTGCGGCACAGCCTCACCGACCCCACCGCCGGCATCATGGCCTACGCGAAGGGCCACCTGCCCGGGGCAGCCTTCCTCTCGGTCGATGAAGAACTCAGCGGAGAGCCCAGCCCAGGCAATGGGGGGCGGCATCCGCTCCCGCAGCCAGAGGTCTTCGCACAGCGCCTGGCTGAGTTGGGCGCGACCGAAGACACCCTGCTGGTGGCCTACGACGACCAAGGCGGGCTCTTTGCATCACGCCTCTGGTGGCTGGCCCGCTGGATTGGTCACCTGCGGGTAGCCGTGCTCGATGGCGGCCTGCGCGCCTGGGTCGAGTCGGGCGGCCCCCTCAAGGCAGATGAGTTCAAGGCATCGAAGGCGGGGAAGATGTCGGTTCGGCCAAGCCTATGCCCGCGGTGGAACCTGGAAATGATTGAGGCCTGGGTGGCGGCCTCCTCGAATCCTGCATTTGCTGTGTTGGTCGATGCTCGCGCCGCCGAGCGCTTCCGGGGTGAAGTCGAGCCCATCGACCCCGTGGCCGGTCACATTCCTGGGGCCATCAACCGCCCTTACCTGCAGAACCTCGATGACCAGGGTCGTTTCAAGGCGCCGTCGGCCTTGCGAGATGAGTTTGCCGCCATGCTCGGCGAGGCGGACCCCACTTCGGTGGTGCACAGCTGTGGGTCGGGCATCTCGGCCTGCCACAACCTGCTGGCCATGGAGGCTGCAGGCCTTGCGGGCAGCGCGCTCTACCCCGGCTCTTGGAGTGAATGGTGCGGGCGGGCCTCGCCCGCCGCGCAGGGCTAAACCAGCCGCAAGACCAGATCGGGCAGGCCAGCGGCCTTTGCACGAATCTCATCACCACGCACCACAGGGCCCACACCCGCGGGTGTGCCGGTGAAGATGATGTCGCCGGGGGCCAAGGTCCAGCCCTCTGAGATCTTGCAGATCATCTCTTCGATGTTCCAGATCATCTGACTCAGATCGCCCGACTGGCGTGTCTCGCCATTCACGGCCAGAAAGATGGCACCCTGGGTCACCAGGCCGCCAAATGCGTCGGTCGGAACCAGCGGCCCAATGGGCGACGCATGGTCGAAGGACTTGCCAATTTCCCATGGCTTGGCCTGCTTCTTCATCTCGGCCTGGCGGTCGCGCCGGGTCATGTCCAGGCCCAGGCCATAACCCCAGATGGCGGCACGCGCCTCTGAGGCCGAGAGGTTGCTGCCCCCCGCATGCAGGGCCACCACCAGCTCCACCTCATGGTGAAGGTCGTCGGTGAGCGAGGGATAAGGCCAGTCGACCGAGGCATCCGGCGGACATTCAAAGAGGGTGTCGGGCGGCTTGATGAAGAAGAAGGGCGGCTCACGGCCGGTGTCGCCCATCTCCTTGGCATGGTCGGCGTAATTCCGGCCCACGCAGTACACGCGGCGCACCGGAAAACGTTCCGTGGAGTGAAGAATCGGAAGTGAGACCGACGGTACAACGGGAGGCTTCTTCATGGGGGCAGGACGCGAATGGAGGGTTGATCAGTACCCGCCGCCATAGCCCGTGGGGGCGGGGGGCGCGTGATTGTCGAACTTGGTGAACTGGCCCAGGAAGGTGAGGCGCACGGTGCCAATCGGGCCATTTCGTTGCTTGCCGATGATGATCTCGGCCACACCCTTGTCGGGGGAGTCCGGTCGGTAGACCTCATCGCGGTAGATGAAGAGAATGACATCCGCGTCTTGCTCAATGGCGCCGCTCTCGCGCAGGTCGCTCATCACGGGACGCTTGTCGGTGCGCTGCTCCACGGTGCGATTGAGCTGCGAGAGTGCGATGACGGGGCAGTTCAGCTCCTTGGCCAGGCTCTTGAGTGACCGCGTGATCTCGGAAATTTCGGTGGTACGGTTCTCAGAGCCCGCGCTCGAGCCACTCATGAGCTGAATGTAATCCACCACAATGAGCTTGAGGCCACCGGCCATGCGGGCCATGCGGCGTGCGCGCGCGCGAAGCTCGAGTGGGTTGAGGGCCGGGGTTTCATCAATGTAGGCCTGCACCCCTTGTAGCCGCTTGACCGCATGGGTGAGGCGGTCCCAGTCGTCTTCCTGGAGCCGGCCCGTTCGCAGCCGCTGGGCATCGATGCGCCCAACCGAACAGAGCATGCGCAGCACCAGCTGCTCAGCGCCCATCTCCATGCTGAAGACGGCAATCGGCAGGCCTTGGTCAATGGCCACATGCTCGGCAAGATTCAACGCAAAAGAGGTCTTTCCCATGCTTGGGCGGCCCGCCACGATGATGAGGTCTCCACCGTGCATGCCCGCCGTTTTCTGGTCGAGGTCGACAAAGCCTGAAGGCACGCCCGTGACATCGGAGGGATTCGGATGACTGGCGAGCTCGTCGATCCGCTTGACCACACTCTTGACGAGTTCATCAAAGCGTTGGGCCTCATGCTGGCCGCGGGCGCCCTCCTCTCCGATTCGGAAAATCATCGTCTCGGCCTCATCGAGGATCTGACGGGTCTCCTTGCCAGCTGGGTTGAGCGCCGTGGTGGCGATGGTGTCGCTCACACTCACGAGCCGGCGCAGGATAGAGCGGTCTCGAACAATTTCCGCATAGCGTCGAATGTTCGAGGCCGAGGGTGTCTCCTGGGCCAGCGAGTTGACGTAGGAAAGGCCGCCTGCATCCTCGGCCTTGCCGATGGACTGCAGGTGCTCGTAGACCGTAACCGCATCGGCCGGCCGGGCCTGCTCAACGAGCCGGCTGATGGCGGCGTAGATCAGCCGATGGTCGGCCCGGTAAAAATCGGTGTCGCGGAGAAGATCGCCGATGCGGTCCCAGGCGGTGTTGTCGAGCAGCAGGCCACCAAGAACCGCGGCCTCCGCCTCCACAGACTGGGGCGGGAGCCGCAGGGCGGCCGTCTGATCATCTGACATGGCCGTGGACCGCCCGGGCAGGCCGCTTAAACGGCCTCGCCGATCACTCGAATGGTGAGCGTGGCCACGGCATCGGTGTGAGGCGCCACCTGAACAGCATGGTCGCCCACCATCTTCAACGGGCCCTCGGGCAGGCGCACCTGAGACTTGCTCACTGCATGGCCCATGGCCGTGACCGCCTCAGAGATGTCGAAGTTGGTGACCGAGCCAAAGAGGCGGCCATCCACACCCGCCTTCTGGCGAATCTCCACCACCAGGCCCTCGAGGCGTTGGGCCACGGTCTGGGCCGCCGCGAGTTTCTCTGCGGCTGCGCGCTCGAGCTCTGCACGGCGGGCCTCGAACTCAGCCACGGCCGACTGGGTGGCGCGACGGGCCATGCCCTGGGGGATCAAAAAGTTGCGGGCGTAGCCATCTTTCACACGCACCACTTCACCCAGGAGGCCCAGGTTGGAAATTTTTTCGAGAAGAATGACCTGCATAGGAGACCCCTGAATCAATGGTTGTCGGTGAAGGCCAGCAGCGCGAGAAAGCGTGCACGCTTGATGGCGGTGGTGAGTTGACGCTGGTAGCGCGCCTCGGTGCCGGTGATGCGGGCCGGAATGATCTTTCCCGTCTCGGTGACGAAGTCACGCAGCGTGTCGATGTCTTTGTAGTCGATCTGCTCCACCTTGTCGGCCGTGAATCGGCAGACGCGCTTGCGCTTGAAGAGGGCAGACTGGGCATTGCGCTTGGGGCGCTTTTTGTCGAAGGGTTTCTTTCCGAAAGCCATTATGGTTTCTCCGTTTGAAAACTGGTGATGTGAAAAATGAGTCCGCCGGGCCGCTGGGCGAGTGCGCTGTCGGGATGACGTGCGGCAAACCGCGGGGCGACAAAGCCTTTGCAATGGATGCGGCTCTGGGCCGAGAGCCGGGCAAGCGCAGATGCGGCCTCGCCCACGGCCTTGGCCATGAGAGGAAAGGACAGCTGTCGGGTGCTTCCACCCTCAGTGACCTCGGATGCATGCCAGAGTTGCAGTTCCACGCTCGGTTGTCCGGTCGGATTGGTTCGCAGGGGGCCCACAGAGAGCACGTCGGCCGTCAGAGACAGCTGGTTCGACGTCATGTCCTCGGCGGGTGGCCCCTTGATGGGTTGCTCGGTGAAAACTCGCTGGGAATCAGGCCGCGGGCGCAGGTTCAGCTGCGGCCTTGCGGGATTCCTCGCGCTGGATCACCTTGAGCATGGGCGACGGACCCGTCTCGGGATGCTTCATCTTGACCACCAGGTGGCGAAGAACGGCATCGTTGAAACGGAATGCGTTCTCGAGTTCCTCGAGCTCGGCCTGGCCGCACTCAATATTCATGAGCACGTAATGGGCCTTGGCAACCTTCTCAATGGGATAGGCCAACTGACGACGGCCCCAGTCTTCCAGCCGGTGCAGCTTGCCGCCTTGGGCAGTGACCAGACCGGTGTAGCGCTCGATCATGGCGGGCACCTGCTCGCTCTGATCGGGATGGACAACAAACACCACTTCGTAATGGCGCATGGGTAAACCCTTTCTCTCTTTTTGGACAAAGGCTGCCCGGCCAACGGCGCTTCATTGGAGTTTTGCCCAGAAGCGCCAGCCAGTGCAGCAAAGAACCGCCAATGTTAGCAGAAATGAGGGGGTGGGGGCTCCCGCGGGGGCGCTGGGCTCAGGCCACCGCCGTGGGCAGGCTGCGTCCGGCCACGTGGGCCAGCAGGTTCTCGGCCGCCAGGCCCATCATCCGGCCGCGGGTCGCACGCGATGAACTCGCGATGTGCGGGGTCAGCACCACGTTGTCCAGGCTGAGGAATCCCGGGTCGAGCCTGGGCTCGTTCTCGAAGACATCGAGGCCAGCCGCCCGAATCTGGCCGGCACGAAGCGCCGCGAGCAGGGCTTGATCGTCCACCACACCGCCCCTGGCAATGTTGATCAGGCAGGCAGAAGGCTTCATTTGGGCCAGGTCTGCCGCACCGATCAGGTGATGGGTGGCCTGCGAGTAAGGCACGACCAGCACGACGAAGTCGGACTGGCCCAGGAGCTCTTCCTTGCTCACATAGATGGCGCCGTCGGCCTGATCCGAGGGCTTGCGGTTGTGGTAACGAACCGTCATGCCAAAGCCCTTGGCCCGGCGGGCAATGGCTCCGCCAATGCGGCCCATGCCCATGATGCCCAGGCTCGCCCCATGCACATCGACACCAGTGAACTGATCGAAGGCCCAGCCCGACCACTGACCCGCGCGAACATACCGCTCGGACTCTGAGAGCCTGCGGGCCGTGGCCATGAGCAGGGCCCAGGCAAAGTCGGCCGTGGTCTCGGTGAGCACATCGGGCGTGTTCGACACGCGGATGCCACGGGCCTGGCAGGCAGCCACATCAATGTTGTTAAAGCCCACGGCACCGGTGGCAATGAGCTTGAGCTTTGGCGCCGCTGCGATGACGTCGGCATCGACCTTATCAACCACCGTACAAAAGAGGTAGTCGGCCGATGGGATCTTGGACATGAGCTCATCCTTCGACCAGAGCGCATCCGTCTCTTGATTGTGGGTGACTTCAAAATGCGGTGTCAGCATGTCGAGCACCTCGGGGTAGATGCGTCGGGTGATCAGCAGGCGAGGTTTGCTCATGAGGGATCCGATTCCATTAATAGAAGGTGCACACGATAGGGCCCGTGGGCCCCGAGGACGAGGGTCTGTTCGATGTCGGCCGTGCGAGACGGGCCTGAGATGAAATTGAGGGCACGGGGCATGCCACCGCGCTCCTTGCGCAGCATTCGGAAGACATCCTCCATGAAGGCCACGATTCGATCGGTGGGGACCACGGCAATGTGGGTCTCCGGCAGCAGGTTCATGGAGGCGGGGCTGTCGGGGCCAGAGACCATGGCCAGGGTGCCGGTCTCGGCCACGGCTGCAAAGCAGCCCGTGATGCCCACGAGGTCTTGATTCTTCATGTCGCGGCTCGGCGCGCGGCCAGCCACGGTCAGGCCCGAACTGGCCCAGTCGAGTCCGACATAGGCAGGCCAGCAGACGGCCTCCCGGCCCAGGCCCTCACGGGCCAGGTAGGCAGCCACCGCACGGGGCACATCGGCCAGTGAGGACACGCGGTCGACCGTGGCCGACAGCCGCTTGGACTGCTGCTCAAAACTGGCCACGAGGTCGAGCTCGGGGGCAGGCTGTGGGCCCACCAGGTGTTCGCGCATATAAGCCTGGGCCCGCTCGCGCTCGCGCTCGGAGGCCGGCGCAGATCGGCCAAGCGAGGCGCGCACGCGGTTGAGAACCTTTTCTCGACTGTTCATGAGGGGCATGGCTATTCCAGGTCTACAGGGGCGACGATCCTGTCTAGAATAATGCCTTTCGCACACATCACACCGCCATGACACACGTCGTCACAGAATCCTGCATCAAATGCCGCTTCACTGATTGTGTAGATGTCTGCCCTGTCGACTGCTTTCGCAAAGGGCCGAACTTCTTGGTCATCGACCCAGACGAGTGCATCGACTGCGCCGTCTGCATCCCCGAGTGTCCGGTGAACGCCATCTTCGCCGAAGAAGACGTGCCCGATGATCAGCGTGACTTCATCGCCATCAACGCCGACCTGGCCAAGAACTGGCCCAGCATCACCCGGCTCGAACCCCACCCGGCCGATGCCGACGACTGGGTCAACGTGAAGGACAAGAGACACCTCTTGGAGCGTTGATCGCTTGTCGGACAAGACCCAGGAAGTCGAGGTCACGTGGGTCCACCGCTGGACCGACCACCTGTTCTCCTTCCGCACGACACGGCCGGCTGGCTTTCGGTTCTCCCCTGGCCAGTTCGCCCGGCTCGGCATCAAGGCCGAGAAGACCGACGAGGCTCCGAGCATCTGGCGGGCCTACTCCTTGGTCTCGGGCCCCTACGACGACCACCTTGAGTACTACTCCATCGTCGTGCCCGATGGCGCATTCACATCGCGCCTGTGCACCCTGAAGCCAGGTCACACCATCTGGATGGAACTCCAGAACCATGGCTTTCTCACCCTCGATCGCTTTCCGCTGGAGGGCGACCTCTGGATGCTGGCCTCCGGCACCGGGCTGGCGCCTTTCTTGTCGATCCTCGCCGATCCCTTGGCCTGGGAATCCTTCGACCGACTGCTGCTGATTCACAGTGTTCGGGAGTCACAGGAGCTCGCCTATCGGGACCAGATTGAAGGCCTGGGCGAGCATCCGGTCTTCGGCGAGTGGGCCAGTCGACTCCACTACCAGCCCGTGGTCACGCGCGAGAAGACCGCCTACCCCAATGAACGGCTGCCGGCACTCATTGCCTCTGGCGCACTGGAGGCCAGCCTTGCCACCGAGCTCACGCTGGCGCGCTCAAAGCTCATGCTCTGCGGCAACCCCGAGATGGTGAAGGACACCCGACAGGCCCTCGCAGCCAAGGGCTTTGTCTCTGCCCGGTCGAGCCGTCCGGGCCAGATTGCCACCGAGAACTACTGGTAACCTCCACCATGCTCTACCACTTCCATGAACTTCAGCGGGCCTTTCTCAAGCCCGCCTCCTCGTGGGCCGAATCCGCAGCGCAGCTCTATCGCAACCCGTATTCGCCGCTGTCTTATTCACCTGTGTCCAAGCGGATCGCTGCGGCGCTCGACCTCGCACATCGGCTTGGCAAGGATTACGAAAAGCCCGAGTGGCAGATCGAGGGGGTAACAGCCACGCCAGTGTGGTCGCATCCGTTTTGCAATCTGCTGCGCTTCGACTCCGAGCAGTCCAGTCGGGCCAAGCGGCCCAAGCCCAGGCTTCTGGTGGTGGCCCCCCTGTCGGGCCACCATGCAACACTGCTGCGCGACACCGTCCGAACACTCCTCGAGGACCACGAGGTCTTCATCACCGACTGGGTCGATGCCCGCATGGTGCCACTCACCGATGGGCCCTTCGGCCTGGATGACTACGTGGCCCTCATTGAATCAGTGATTCGGCACCTGGGCCCTGGGCTGCACATTGTCTCGGTCTGCCAGCCGACCGTGCCCGTGCTGGCGGCCGTCTCGCTGATGGCCTCACGCGGTGAGCCCAGCCTGCCGTGCAGCATGATCATGATGGGTGGCCCCATCGACGCCCGCTCCAGCCCCACCGCCGTGAATGATCTGGCCGAGGAGCACAGCCTGTCCTGGTTCGAACGAAATGTCATTCACTCGGTGCCGCAGCGTTATCCCGGCTACCTTCGCAAGGTCTATCCTGGCTTTCTGCAGTACGCCGGCTTCGTGTCGATGAACCCCAGCCGCCATGCGAACTCGCACTGGGATTACTTCAAGCACCTGATCAAGGGCGACGATGACGCCACCGATGCCCACAAGGCCTTCTACAACGAGTACAACGCCGTGCTCGACCTCTCCGCAGAGTTCTACCTCGACACCATTCGTGTGGTCTTCCAGGAGCACCTGCTGCCAAATGGTGATTGGCATGTGAAGGGCGAGCACGTGAGGCCGCAGGACATTCGACAGACGGCCCTGCTCACCATTGAAGGCGCCCTCGACGACATCTCCGGCCTCGGCCAGACCAAGGCCGCGCACACGCTCTGCAAGAACATTGCATCCAGCCATCGACAGCACCTGGAGGTGCCCGGTGCAGGCCACTTTGGCATTTTCAGTGGCCGTCGTTGGCGAACGCTGGTGGCCCCTACCATTCGGGATTTTGTTGCATCCCATGCGTGTCACTGACCCAGACACGATCGATGCGGTGCTGCCGCAGACCCAGTGCCAGCGATGCGGCTACCCAGCCTGTCGGCCCTACGCAGAGGCCATTGCGCGAGGTGAGGCCGACATCAACCGATGCCCACCGGGTGGCCAGGCCGGCATTGTTCAGCTTGCCGAACTGACGGGTCGGCCCGTGCGGTCACTCGACCCAGACTGCGGCGAGGAGGGGCCCATTCTTCGGGCATTCATTGATGAGACCCGCTGCATCGGCTGCGCCCTGTGCCTGGATGCCTGCCCCACCGACGCCATCGTGGGTGCCTTTAAGAACCTGCACACGGTGGTGCGAATGGACTGCACCGGCTGTGAGCTCTGCCTGCCCCCCTGCCCCGTCGACTGCATCGAGATGAACCGTCATCCCGACGACCAATGGGGCCAAGCTGAGGCCAAGCGTGCACGCAGTCGGTTTCAGCAGCGCCAAGCCCGACTGGATGCCGCCCCTGCGGCCGCCAAGGACCACCGTGCCCTGCTCGATGCCGCGCTGGCCAAGGCCGCCCGTCGCCGGCAGGCCATGCCAGGCGACGCCCCATGAATGCGAGCAAAAGGCTGCTCATCTTCGAGCGGTTGTCGCAGGCCAACCCCGACCCCAAGACGGAGCTGGCCTACAGCAGCCCTTTTGAACTGCTCATTGCCGTGATGCTCTCGGCCCAGGCCACCGACAAGTCTGTGAACCTGGCCACCGCCCGCCTCTTTCCCGTGGCCAACACGCCGCAGGCCATGCTCGCGCTTGGCCTCAAAGAACTAACCCAGTTCATTCAATCGATTGGGCTCTACCGCACCAAGGCCAAGCATGTCATCGAGACCTGTGGCCTGCTCATGGCGCACCACCAGGGCCAGGTGCCTGAAGACCGCGCTGCCCTGGAAAGCCTACCCGGCGTGGGCCGAAAGACCGCCAATGTGGTGCTCAACACCGCCTTCGGATGGGAGACCTTCGCCGTGGACACCCACATTTTCAGGGTGTCCAACCGCACAAAGCTGGCCGTGGGAAAGACCGTCTTGGCGGTTGAAAAAAGCCTCGAGCGACACGTGCCCGCAGGCTATCGTCAGGGCGCTCATCACTGGCTCATCCTGCATGGCCGCTACATCTGCAAGGCACGCAAGCCAGAGTGCTGGCACTGCGGCATTGCCGACCTCTGCGAATACAAGCCCAAGACGCCCGCCCCCAAGCAGGGCGACTGGCCGCCCCCCGCATGATCTTCCAACCCTCCAAGAACGAGGTGCGCCAGTTCTTCGTGAACACTTGGCAGCGGCACTGCGAGGGCCTTCCCCTGGAGCCCATGGCGCAGTTGGCCGCCGATTGGATGGTCCAGCACCCGGAGTATCACGGGCTGCTGAGCAGCCCGGCCGAGGCGCTTGCGCAGGAGTTTCGTGTGGAGGACGGCCGGGTGAACCCCTTTCTCCACCTATCCATGCACCTTTCACTCGAGGAGCAAATGGCCATTGATCAGCCGCCAGGCGTGCGGCATTGCATCGAGGCACTGAGCCGACAGCACCAAAGCCGGCACGCTGCCATGCACGAGGCCATGGAATGCCTCGGCGAGATGCTGCATCGATCCCAGGTGGATGGCGCTCCACCCGATGGCCTGCTCTACCTGGACTGCCTGCGCAGACGGGCCTCACGATGAATCTGTTGCGTGTCGACTTTCAAAGCCTCCGGCTGCTTCTGGCGGTGGCCCAGACGGGATCCATCACGCAGGCCGCGCAGCAGTGCCACCTGGCCCTCGGGGCCGCAAGCACCCGGCTGCGCGAGCTGGAGGAACGACTCGGCACGACCCTGCTCGTTCGACAGGCTCGCGGCACCGTGCTCACCGAGGCCGGTGAGCGCGTGGTGCGTCGGGCCAGGGTCATTGAACGGGAGCTGGCCCAGCTGGGCCTCGAGCTGCAAGATCTGAAAAATGGTGCAGCCGGCCACGTGCGGGTGGTGGCCAACATGAGCTCGATTGCCGCCGTCCTGCCCGCAGACCTCACCGACTTCCTCAAGGCCCATCCCGGCGTTCAGATCGACCTCTCCGAGCAGACCAGCCGGGACATCCAGAGCCTGGTGGCAGACGGCCAGGCCGACATCGGCATTCTCACGAGCCCGTCCTTTCGGCAGGGCCTGCAGGCCGATCGCTACTACCAAGACGAGCTGGTGGTGACCGTGCCCGACACAACGGCCTGGCGCAAGACCAAGGCGCTCTCGGCCACGGCCCTGCTCCAGCACGACATGATCCTGCTGCAGGAGGGTGGGGCCATCGCCGAGTGGCTGGCCGACCTCGCCCGGGCGGAGGGCGTGATCCTACGGGTCCGCGTGCGGGCCAAGGGATTCGATGCCCTGGCCCAGTTGGTGTCTGCCGGCCTCGGCATCACGGTGCTGCCCCAGCGCGTGGCCGAGCGCTTCTCGAAGGTTTTGCGGCTTCGGAGCTTGCGACTCCAGCACCCGGAAGCCCAACGGGTGGTCTCGATCTGCACCCGTTCAGGCGGGCCCGTTCTCCCCGCGGCCCGTGACCTGCTCTTCTTTCTGAAGGGCCGGCACCGCGGGCGCCAATAGCCCCGCCGACCGAAGGCGTGCACGAAGGTCGAGCAGATGCGTGAGCCCAGCCAGCGCCAGGCAGCCCATGGCCGCATGGCTCAGGGCCGCGGGTGCTGAGAGCCAGAAGGCGGTGAGCAGAAGCAGGCCTGGGGCCAAGGGCAGCCAGGCCGCTCGCATGGGCCGTGCTGCCCCCTTGCGGCGCAGCCAGACCATGAGTGCGGCCCCCTCCAGCAGGGTGATGAGAAGGATGACGTCCAGCAGCCAGGCTGGCCAGGTCCATGCGAGGCTCATGGCCCGCATCTTCTCAAGCCTGGCCCCAACAAGCCTTCTCCATTTACGAAGGCTCATCCTGGAATGCCGAATTCCAAGTTGGCCGCACGGACGATAGAGTGGTGTCCAAGTTCCCTCACTGAAACCACCATCGAGACCGTTCATGCCCACCTCCCCCAAGCCCAGCGCAGGCGCCCGACTCCAGGCGGCCATGGCCGCCGAGAAGCCCCTGCAGATCATTGGCGCCATCAACGCCAACCATGCCCTGCTGGCCAAGCGGGCTGGCTTTGAGGCCATTTATCTGTCGGGCGGTGGCGTGGCCGCAGGCTCGCTGGGCCTGCCCGACCTTGGCATCACTGGCCTGGAAGATGTGCTCATCGATGTGCGCCGCATCACCGATGTCTGCGACCTTCCCCTGTTGGTGGACATCGACACCGGCTTTGGTGCCTCCGCCTTCAACATTGGACGCACGATTCGCTCACTTGTGAAGGCTGGTGCAGCCGGCGTGCACCTGGAGGACCAGGTGGGCGCCAAGCGATGTGGCCATCGGCCCGGCAAGGCGATCGTGGGCCTCGATGAGATGGTCGACCGGGTGCGGGCTGCAGTCGATGCCCGCGACGACCCCGACTTCATGATCATGGCCCGAACCGATGCGCTGGCCGTCGAAGGCCTGCAGTCAGCCATCGACCGGGCCTGCGCCTGTGTGGAGGCCGGCGCCACGGCCATCTTCCCGGAGGCCATGACCGACCTCGACATGTACAAAAAGTTTGTGGCGGCCGTGAAGGTGCCCGTGCTGGCCAACATCACCGAATTTGGCAGCACGCCTTTGTTCACGGTGGAGGAACTGCGCGGCGCGGGCGTGGCCATCGTGCTCTATCCCCTCTCGGCCTTCCGCGCCATGAATAAGGCGGCGCAGGCGGTCTATGAGGCCGTGCGCCGAGATGGCACGCAGAAGCATGTGGTCGACCTCATGCAGACACGCCAGGAGCTCTACGACGCCATTGGCTACTGGGATTACGAGAATAAACTCGACGCCCTATTCAATCAGAAAGGATAAGTTGCTTATGTCGAATGTTGCTGAGATGCCCAACGCGCCGAAGGCCAAGAAGTCCGTGGCCCTCTCGGGTGTGACCGCCGGGAACACGGCCCTGTGCACCGTGGGTCGCACGGGCAACGACCTGGCCTACCGCGGATACGACATCCTCGACCTGGCCGCAGCCTGCGAGTTCGAAGAGGTGGCCTACCTGCTGGTCCATGGCCAACTGCCCAATGCCGCCGAATTGGCCGGCTACAAAAAGAAACTCCGCGCCTTGCGCGGCATTCCGGCCTCGGTCATGTCTGCCCTTGAAGCCCTGCCCGCCTCCTCGCATCCCATGGATGTCATGCGCACGGCCGTCTCGGCCATGGGCTGCACCCTGCCCGAGAAGGACGACCACAATGCACCGGGCGCGCGCGACATCGCAGACCGCCTCATGGCCAGCCTGGGCAGCATGCTGCTCTACTGGTACCACTACAGCCACAACGGCCGCATGATCGATGTCGAGACAGACGACGACTCCATTGGCGGTCATTTTCTTCACCTGCTCCATGGCCAGACGCCCCCCGATGAGTGGGTCAAGGCCATGCATGTCTCGCTCAACCTCTATGCCGAGCATGAGTTCAATGCCTCCACCTTCACGGCCCGTGTCGTGGCCGGAACCGGCTCAGACTTCTACTCCGCCATTGCAGGGGCCATCGGCGCCCTTCGCGGGCCCAAGCACGGCGGTGCCAATGAGGTGGCCTTCGAGGTGCAGAAGCGTTACAACTCGCCCGACGAGGCCGAGGCCGACATTCGCCGCCGCGTCGAGAACAAGGAGGTCGTCATTGGCTTTGGCCACCCGGTCTACACCGTGAGCGATCCACGCAACAAGGTGATCAAAGAGGTGGCCCGTGGCCTGTCGGCCCAGGCCCAGGACATGAAAATGTTCAGCATCGCCGAGCGGCTCGAGACGGTCATGTGGGACATCAAAAAGATGTTCCCCAACCTCGACTGGTTCAGCGCCGTGAGCTATCACATGATGGGGGTGCCCACGGCCATGTTCACCCCGCTCTTTGTCATTTCACGCACCTCGGGCTGGAGCGCCCACATCATTGAGCAGCGCGAGGATGGAAAGATCATCCGCCCCAGCGCGAACTACATTGGTCCCGATGACCAGAAGTTCATTCCCATGAAGGATCGTCGCTAAGGCCATGAACACCGCCCATCGCAAACCACTGCCCCAGAGCAAGGGCCTCGATTTCTTCGATGCCCGCGAGGCGGTAGAGGCCATCGCTCCGGGGGCCTACGATCGACTCCCCTACACATCCAAGGTGCTCGCCGAAAACCTGGTGCGACGCTGCGACCCGGGCATGCTCACCGAGAGCCTTCAGCAACTCATTGAACGACGGCGCGACCTGGACTTTCCCTGGTTCCCGGCCCGCGTGGTCTGCCACGACATCCTCGGGCAGACGGCCCTGGTGGATCTGGCAGGCCTTCGCGATGCCATCGCGGCCAAAGGCGGCGACCCGGCTCAGGTGAACCCAGTGGTGCCCACGCAGCTGGTGGTCGACCATTCCCTGGCGGTGGAGTGCGGTGGCTTTGACCCCCAGGCCTTCGAGAAGAACCGGGCCATTGAAGACCGTCGCAATGAAGATCGCTTTCACTTCATCGACTGGACCAAACAGGCCTTCGAGAATGTGGATGTCATTCCACCGGGCAACGGCATCCTGCATCAGATCAACCTGGAGCGCATGTCGCCGGTCATTCAGGTGCGCGATGGCGTGGCCTTCCCCGACACCCTGGTGGGCACCGACAGCCACACCCCCATGGTGGACGCCTTGGGCGTGATTGCCATTGGCGTGGGCGGCCTGGAGGCTGAGAGCGTCATGCTCGGCCGCGCCTCTTACATGCGCCTTCCCGACATCGTGGGCGTGGAGCTCACCGGCCGACCCCAGTCCGGCATCACAGCCACCGATGTTGTGCTCGCCCTCACGGAGTTCCTGCGGAAGTCCAAGGTGGTCTCGGCCTACCTGGAGTTCTATGGCGAGGGTGCCACCGCCCTCTCACTGGGCGATCGGGCCACCATCTCCAACATGGCACCCGAATACGGGACCACGGCCGCCATGTTCTACATCGACGCACAGACCATGACCTACCTGCGGCTCACGGGCCGCGAGGAGGAACAGATCGCCCTGGTGGAGAACTACGCCAGACAAACTGGCCTGTGGGCCGATGCCATGGCCCACGCAGACTACGAGCGCGTGCTCCGCTTTGATCTCTCCACCGTGGTGCGCAATATTGCGGGGCCGTCCAATCCGCACAAGCGGGTGGCCACGCAAGACCTTGGTGCAGCGGGCATCTCTGGAGCCTACACGCTCGAGCCCAACCGCATGCCCGACGGCGCGGTCATCATCGCAGCCATCACCAGCTGCACGAACACCAACAATCCTCGCAACATGATTGCTGCCGGGCTCTTGGCCCGCAATGCGAATCGCCTTGGCCTTGCCCGCAAGCCCTGGGTGAAGTCGTCGCTGGCCCCCGGCTCCAAGACGGTGGCCCTGTATCTGCAAGCGGCGGGCCTCCTGCCCGAACTCGAGCAGCTTGGATTTGGCGTGGTGGCATTCGCATGCACCACCTGCAACGGCATGAGCGGCGCACTCGACCCATCCATTCAGCAAGAGATCATCGACCGCGATCTCTATGCCACGGCCGTGCTCTCGGGCAATCGGAATTTCGATGGCCGCATCCACCCGTATGCCAAGCAGGCCTTCCTGGCCTCGCCGCCACTGGTGGTGGCCTATGCGCTGGCGGGCACCATCCGTTTCGACATCGAGAAGGATTCCTTCGGCACCGACGCCAAGGGTCAGCCCATTCTGCTCAAGGACCTCTGGCCCTCCGACGAGGATATCGATGCGGTCGTGGCCCAGGCCGTTCGACCCGAGCAGTTCCGCGCGGTCTACGAGCCCATGTTCAAGCTGCGTGTCGACACGGATGCACGGAAGGTCAATCCGCTTTACGACTGGCGGCCGCAGAGCACCTATATTCGGCGGCCGCCCTACTGGGAGGGTGCCCTGGCCGGTGAGCGCAGCCTTAAAGGCATGCGGCCACTGGCGGTGCTCGGCGACAACATCACCACCGACCACCTCTCACCGAGCAATGCCATCATGGCCAACAGCGCGGCCGGCGAGTACCTGGCGAAAATGGGCCTGCCCGAGGAAGACTTCAACTCCTACGCCACCCACCGCGGAGACCACCTCACCGCCCAACGGGCCACCTTTGCCAATCCCAAGCTCATCAACGAAATGGCGGTGGTCGATGGCAAGCTTCAGCAGGGCTCCCTGGCCAGGGTGGAGCCTGAGGGCAAGGTCATGCGGATGTGGGAGGCCATCGAGACCTACCTGAACCGGCGCCAGCCACTCATCATCATTGCGGGCGCCGACTACGGCCAGGGCTCCTCACGCGACTGGGCTGCCAAGGGCGTTCGCCTGGCCGGTGTCGAGGCCATTGTGGCCGAAGGCTTTGAGCGGATTCACCGCACCAACCTGGTGGGCATGGGCGTGCTGCCCCTCGAGTTCATGCCCGGCACCACCCGGCAGACCTTGGAGATTGATGGCACCGAGACCTTCGATGTCACCGGCAATCGACAGCCACGGGCCGAACTGCGCCTGGTCATCCACCGACGCAATGGCGAGTCCATCACCGTGCCCGTTCGTTGCAGACTCGACACCGCAGAGGAGGTCTCCATCTATGAGGCCGGCGGCGTGCTGCAGCGCTTCGCCCAAGACTTCCTCGAGGCCAAGGCCGCCTGACCATGCCACCAACATTCGCCCCACAACTCCGCATTCCCGCCACCTACATGCGAGGTGGCACCAGCAAGGGCGTCTTCTTCTGCCTCGATGACCTGCCCGACTTTGCGCGCAGCCCCGGGCCGGCAAGAGACATGCTGCTGCTCCGGGTGATTGGAAGCCCCGACCCTTATGCCAAGCAGATCGACGGCATGGGCGGGGCCACCTCGAGCACCAGCAAGGCCGTCATCCTTTGCAAGAGCAGCAAGGCCGACCACGATGTCGATTACCTGTTTGGACAGGTCTCCATCGATTCTGCATTCGTCGACTGGAGCGGCAACTGCGGAAACCTCTCGGCGGCGGTGGGCCCCTTTGCCATTCGCAAGGGACTCATCGATCCGAGCCGCATCCCGCAAAACGGCAGTGCCACCATTCGCATCTGGCAGGCCAACATTCAGAAGACCATCATCGCCCACGTGCCCATGGCCCATGGCCAGGTCCAAGAGACCGGCGACTTCGAACTCGACGGGGTGACCTTTCCGGCCGCCGAGGTGGCCCTTGAGTTCATCGACCCGGCGGCAGAGGAGGAAGGGGCAGAGGGCGCCATGTTTCCCACCGGTCAACTCATCGACGACCTGGACGTGCCTGGCATCGGCACCCTCAAGGCCACGATGATCAACGCCGGCATTCCCACCATTTTTGTCGAGGCCCAGGCCATCGGCTACACCGGGGTGGAGTTGCAAGATGCAATCAACGGCAGTCCCGAGGCCCTGGCCTTCTTCGAGAAAATTCGTGCCCACGGCGCGGTGCGCATGGGCCTCATCAAGAGCCCCGAGCAGGCCAGTGGCCGGCAGCACACCCCCAAGATTGCCTTTGTAGCCAAGCCAGCCTCCTACACGGCATCAAGCGGCAAGTCCGTGGCGGCCTCTGAGGTCGACCTCCTGGTTCGGGCCCTCTCCATGGGCAAGCTTCACCATGCCATGATGGGCACAGCAGCGGTGGCCATTGGCGCGGCCGCGGCCATTCCCGGCACGCTCGTGAACCAGGCGGCCGGTGGCGGGCCCCGCGATGCCGTGCGTTTTGGCCACCCCTCGGGCACGCTGCGCGTTGGCGCCCAGGCGCAATGTCGAGATGGCGAGTGGCGCATCACCAAGGCCATCATGAGCCGCAGCGCTCGCGTGCTGATGGAGGGCTGGGTCTTCGTGCCCGCAGAACAGATTTGAATGACATCACCCAGTGAGCAGCCCAGCCGCTTGGTGAACAACAACAAAGTGGGCAAGGAGACAACCATGACCGTGGCATTCAAGGACACCAAGCTTGCGGGGGTGCATCGACGCTCCATCGACGCCAAAGAGGCCTTCTGGGCCGAGCAGGCCGCCCTCATCGACTGGTTTGAGCAGCCCAGCCAGGTCTTGGATTTCTCCAGTCCGCCGTTTGCGCGCTGGTACGTGGGCGGCAAGACCAACCTCTGTCACAACGCCATCGACCGGCACCTGAAGGACCGGGCCGAGCAGAAGGCCCTGGTCTACATCTCCACCGAGACCAATGAGGAGAAGACCTACACCTTCGCCCAGCTCCACCAGGAAGTGCAGACCATGGCCGCGGCGATGCAGTCCCTGGGGGTGACCAAGGGCTCACGCGTGCTCATTTACATGCCCATGATTGCCGAGGCGATTTTCGCCATGCTCGCCTGCGCACGCATCGGCGCCATTCACTCCGTGGTCTTTGGCGGCTTTGCCGCGCCCTCACTGGCGGCCCGAATCGACGACGCCACACCGGTCCTCATGGTCTCTTCAGACGCCGGCATGCGCGGTGGCAAGGAGGTGCCTTACAAGCACTTGGTGGATGAAGCCTGCCGGCTCTCCAAGGCACCCCCCGCCAAGGTCTTGCTCATCAACCGCGGACTGGCGCCGCTCGATCTGGTGGCCGGACGCGATGTGGAATACGGCCCTCTGCGGGAGCAGCATGCGAGGGCCACCGTAGCCTGTGCGCCCATGCTGGCCACCGACCCCAGTTACATCCTCTACACCTCGGGCACCACCGGAAAGCCCAAGGGCGTGCAGCGTGACACCGGTGGCTATGCAGTGGCCTTGGCCGCCTCCATGCTGCACATCTATGACTGCAAGCCGGGCGAAGCCATGTTTACCACCTCCGACATTGGCTGGGTGGTGGGCCACTCCTACATTGTCTATGCCCCGCTCATCAATGGCTCGACCACGGTGGTCTACGAGGGCCTGCCCATTCGGCCCGACCCCGCCATCTGGTGGTCGATTGTAGAAAGGCATGGTGTGACCACCATGTTCTCGTCGCCCACCGCCGCACGCGTGCTCAAGAAGCAAGACCCGAGCTTCATGACGCGACACAACACCAGCAGGTTGCGCCGCCTCTTCCTGGCCGGTGAGCCCCTCGATGAGCCGACGGCGCGTTGGATCTCTGATGCACTTGGCGGTGTGAAAATCATCGACAACTACTGGCAGACCGAAACTGGCTGGCCCATCTTGTCGGCCCAGCATGGCATCGAGGTCACCGAGACCAAGTTCGGCAGCCCGAGCTTCCCGGTCTATGGCTACGATGTGCGGCTCATCGACGAATCCACCTTCCAAGAGGTGGCCGCCAACGAAAAGGGCATGCTCTGCATGGCACCACCGCTGCCACCCGGCTGCCTGCAGACCGTCTGGGGCGACGACGACCGCTTCGTGAAGACCTATTTCTCGGGCGTGCCCGGGCAACTGATCTACTCCACCTTCGACTACGCCACCCGCGACGAGGACGGTTACATCTTCATTCTTGGTCGGACCGACGACGTCATCAATGTGGCGGGCCATCGTCTCGGCACCCGGGAGATCGAGGAGGCCATCCAGGCCCACAGCAATGTGGCCGAGGTGGCCGTGGTCGGCGTGGCCGATTCACTCAAAGGTCAGGTGCCGATTGCATTTGCAGTCCTCAAAGACGCCACCAAGTCCGCCGACGAAACCAGCCGCGCGGCCGAGGAGAAGGCCATCATGGCCACCGTGGACAAGGTACTCGGCGCCATTGGTCGGCCCGCCCGCGTGCACTTCGTGGGCCTGCTGCCCAAGACCCGGTCGGGCAAGCTGCTTCGCCGTGCCATGCAGGCACTCGCCGAAGGACGCGACCCCGGAGACATGACGACCCTGGAAGACCCCAACGCGTTGGAGCAGATCAAGAAGGCGCTTGCTGGCTCAAAGACAGGCTGAGAGGCTAGTTAAAGAACTCGCGAACCTTGTCCATCCAGCCCTTGCTCTGTGGGCTGTGTCGGTCCCCGCCCTCCTCGAGCGAGGCCTCGAAGGCTTCCAGCAGTTCCTTTTGCTTGTCCGAGAGCTTCACAGGCGTCTCGATGACCACATGGCAGTAGAGATCCCCGGCCAGGCTCGTTCGAACATTCTTGATGCCCTTGCCCCGCAGCCGGAAGGTCTTGCCCGTCTGGGTGCCCTCGGGGAGGTCAAAGCTCGCCTTCCCATTGAGGGTGGGCACATCAATGGAGCCCCCGAGTGCCGCGCGGGCAAAGCCCACAGGCACCTCACAGTGCAGGTCATCGCCCTCGCGCTGAAACACACGATGCGGCTTGAGGGTGATCTCCACATAGAGGTCGCCGGCCGGACCGCCATTGACACCAGGCTCACCGTTGCCGGCTGACCGAATGCGCATGCCGTCGTCGATGCCCGCAGGGATCTTGACCTCGAGTGTTTTCTGTTTGCGAACACGGCCCACGCCCTCGCAGCTGGTGCAGGGGTTGGGAATGCTCTTGCCCGACCCATGACAGGTGGGGCAGGTCTGCTGGATGGAGAAGAAGCCTTGCTGCATTCGAACCTGACCCTGGCCGCCGCAGGTCTTGCAGGTCTCGGGCTTGGTGCCCGGCTTGGCCCCCGAGCCCCCGCAGGGGGTGCAGGATTCCCAGCTCGGCACACGAATCTCGGTGGTGTAGCCTGCCGCCGCCTGTTCGAGCGTGACCTCCAGGCCGTACCGCAGGTCGCTTCCACGGTAGACATTGCTGCCACCGCGGCCACCACGTCCGCCACCACCACGTGCCTGTCCGCCAAAGATGTCGCCAAAGATGTCGCCAAAGGCGTCGGCAAAGCCACCAAAATCTTGGCCCCCAGCCCCCATGCCGGCATTGGGATCGACGCCGGCATGGCCGAATCGATCGTAGGCCGCCCGTTTGTCTGGGTCGGAGATCATCTCGTAGGCCTCCTTGGCCTCCTTGAATTTCTCCTCTGCCGATTTATCACCCGGATTGCGGTCCGGGTGATGCTTCATGGCTAACTTGCGATAGGCCTTCTTGATGTCTTCATCAGAAGCATTCTTCGCGACACCGAGCACCTCATAGTAGTCACGCTTGGCCATTAATCACGTTTCACTTCTTTGAAGTCGGCGTCGACCACATCCTCCGCTTTGGCATCTGAGCCCTGCTGGCCTGCGCCGGCGGCACCGGCTGCGGCCGCAGCGGCGTTGGCATCGGCATAGACCTTCTCACCCAGCTTCTGGGAGGCCTTCATGAGGTGATCCGTCTTCTCTTCAATGTCGGCCTTGTCGTCGGTCTTGAGGGCAGCGTCCAGCACCTTGAGCGCCTCCTCAATCTTAGACTTTTCATCGGCCTCGAGCTTGTCGCCATGCTCCTCGAGTGATTTCCTCACCGAATGCGACATGGCCTCGCCTGCGTTTCGGGCCTGGACCAGCTCGATGCGCTTGCGGTCTTCCTCGGCATTGGCCTCGGCATCGGCCACCATCTTGTTGATCTCATCCTCGGAGAGGCCCGAATTGGCCTTGATGGTGATCTTGTTCTCCTTGCCAGTGGCCTTGTCCTTGGCCGAGACGTGCAGGATGCCGTTGGCATCAATGTCGAAGGTCACCTCAATCTGTGGCGTTCCGCGCGGTGAACTCGGAATGCCCTCGAGGTTGAATTCCCCGAGCATTTTGTTGGCCGAGGCCACCTCACGCTCACCCTGGAAGACCTTGATGGTCACGGCCGGCTGGTTGTCCTCCGCCGTCGAGAAGACCTGCGAGAACTTGGTCGGGATGGTGGTGTTCTTCTGGATCATCTTGGTCATGACGCCACCCAGGGTCTCGATGCCCAAAGACAAAGGCGTGACATCGAGCAGGAGGACATCCTTGCGGTCGCCTGCCAGCACGGCGCCCTGCACAGCCGCGCCCACGGCCACGGCCTCATCAGGGTTGACATCCTTGCGCGGCTCTTTGCCGAAAAAGGCCTTCACAGCATCCTGAACCTTGGGCATGCGGGTCATGCCGCCGACCAGAATCACGTCGTCAATCTGCGAGGCCGACACACCGGCATCCTTCAGGGCAATCTTGCAGGGCTCGATGGTGCGCGAGATGAGGTCGTCCACCAGCCCCTCGAGCCTGGCCCGGGTGAGCTTGAAGGTGAGGTGCACGGGCGCACCGTTGGCCATGGCGATGTAGGGCTCATTGAGCTCGGTCTGCTGGCTCGATGACAGCTCGATCTTCGCCCGCTCTGCGGCCGCCTTGATGCGCTGCAGGGCAATCGGGTCCTTGGAGAGGTCGACGCCATTGGTCTTCTTGAACTCATCGATGATGTGATCGATGATCCGCTGGTCGAAGTCCTCGCCACCGAGAAAGGTGTCGCCGTTGGTCGAGAGCACTTCGAACTGCTTCTCGCCATCGACATCGGCGATCTCAATGATGGAGACGTCGAACGTGCCACCGCCGAGGTCATAGACCGCGATCTTGCGGTCCTTGCCGGCCGCCTTGTCCAGGCCGAAGGCCAGGGCTGCGGCCGTGGGCTCATTGATGATGCGCTTGACATCCAGGCCCGCGATGCGGCCGGCATCCTTGGTGGCCTGACGCTGGGCATCGTTGAAGTAGGCGGGCACCGTGATGACCGCCTCGGTCACCTCATGGCCAAGGTAGTCTTCGGCCGTCTTCTTCATTTTGCGGAGCACCTCGGCCGAGACCTGCGGCGGGGCCAGGCGGCTGTCGCGCACCGAGACCCAGGCATCGCCGTTCTCGGCCTTCACGATTTGGAAGGGCATGAGGTCGATGTCTTTTTGGACCTCCTTGTCCTCAAATTTCCGGCCAATGAGCCGCTTGACGGCATACAGGGTGTTCTTGGGGTTGGTGACCGCCTGTCGCTTGGCGGGTGCACCCACGAGAATCTCGCCGTCGTCCATGTAAGCAATGATGGATGGCGTGGTGCGGGCCCCCTCGCTGTTCTCAATGACTTTGGGCTGCCCAGCCTCGATGACGGCCACACACGAGTTGGTGGTGCCGAGGTCGATTCCAATGATTTTTGCCATGTTCGTGTCCTTCAAATCGGGTTTTGGTTAGGGGGATAGTTGGGTGCGAAATGCTGGATTTCAAGAGGCCACAGCCACCAGGGCGGGCCGCAGCACCCGCTCACCAATGAGGTAGCCCTTCTGCAGCACGGACACCACATGGCCGGAGGCCACGGGTGGGTCGGCCTGGGCCCCATCAACCATGGAGACGGCCTGATGGCGATTGGGGTCGAATTTCTCGCCGGCCGGATTCAAGGCCACGAGCCGGCCCTTCTCAAAGGCCTGCTGGAGTTGTTTCAGGGTGAGTTCCACCCCACTGGTGAGGCCCTCGAGGCTCTGACCTTGAAGTGAGAGGGCTGTCTCCAGGCTGTCAGCCACGGGCAACAAGGCCTCGGCGAAGCCTTCTATGGCGAACTTGCTGGCATTGCCCAGTTCTTGTGCATGCCGTTTGCGCAGGTTCTCAATCTCGGCGGCCAGCCGAATCAGTTGGTCTTCCCGCTCGGCCAGTAGAGACTGAGCATGGGCAAGTGGGTCCTGTCCGGAGGACTCGGCCGCGGACTGGTCTGAGCCCGTGGTGGCGCCATCGGCGGCCTCAGGCACAGCGGCCTCCTGCTCGGCTGGGTTGGATGCCGGTGGTGCTTGGTCTTGCGGGTGGGATGGGTCTTGTGGCGTGGCCGACATGGTCTAACGCTCCTGGAAAAAGATCGATTTCACAGGAGATGGGGGCTTGCCCGGAGAATTTCAAGGGCATCCAGACAAACAAACGCCGAGGCCCAGGACCCCGGCGTTTGGCCCTCACTGCAACGCCGGCAGGGTGGCCAGCCGAACTGTGGCGACCTAAGCGTTGAGCCTGGCCATCAGCCCCTCGAGAATCTGACCACCGCCGTAACTGGCCTGTGCCGGCGGAACACCGCCCTTCTCCAGCTGAACCGCGCAATACTTGAACTCGGGGATTTTGCCCACCGGGTCGAGGGCTGCGTTGGTGAGCTGGTTGATGGCCGCCTCGTAGTAGCAGAAGGGCACGAAAATGGCGCCCCTGGGCGTGGCCTCGTCTGCACGGGCATAGAGGCTGACCTGGCCTCGGCGACTGCGCAGTGTCACAACATCTCCGGGCACAACGCCAAATCCGTCGAGGTCGAGCGGGTGGATGAGGGCCACTGGGTCCGGCTCCAGTGCGTCGAGCACCGTGGCCCGACGCGTCATGCTGCCGGTGTGCCAGTGCTCGAGCTGACGGCCGGTGATCAGGACCAAGGGGAAGTCGGTGTCGGGCCGCTCATTGGCCGGGATGATGTCGGCCGGCACGAAACGGGCCAGGCCGGTGGCCGTGGGAAAGCGCTCCGTAAAAATCACCCGGTCGCCGGGGTCGCCCTCTTTCAGGCAGGGATAGGTCACGGCGCCATCCTGCTCAAGCCGCTCCCAAGTGATGCCACCAATGCTGGGCATGGTCTTGCGCATCTCATCGAAGACCTCCGAGACATGGGTGTACTGCCATTGGAGGCCCAGTTGCCGCGCCATGTCTTGAATGATCCAGAGGTCTTGGCGGGCCTCTCCCGGCGGCGGAACCGCCTGCCGGCCCAACTGCACAAGCCGGTCGGTGTTGGTGAAGGTGCCGGTCTTCTCGGGAAACGCGCTGGCCGGCAGGATGACATCGGCCAGGTAGGCCGTCTCGGTCAGGAAGATGTCCTGCACCACGAGGAGGTCGAGCGAGGCCAGGCTGTGGCGCGCATGGTGGGCGTCGGGGTCGGACATGGCTGGGTTCTCGCCCTGGATGTACATGCCACGTATCTCGCCACGGTCGATGGCATGCATGACCTCGACCACGGTGAGACCCGGCTGATCATCGAGACTCTCCACGGGCACGCCCCAGGCCTTGGCAAAGGCCGCGCGTACGGCTGGGTCGCCAACCTTCTGATAATCCGGATACACCATGGGAATCAGGCCGGCATCGGAGGCACCCTGAACATTGTTCTGGCCACGCAGTGGGTGCAGGCCCGTGCCCGGCCGTCCGATCTGGCCCGTCATGAGGGCGAGCGCGATGAGGCAACGCGCATTGTCGGTGCCATGGACATGCTGCGAGACGCCCATGCCCCAGAGGATCATCGACCCCTTCGAGGTGGCATAGAGGCGCGCGACCTCCCGGATGGTCTGGGCATCGATGCCACAGATGGGGGCCATCGTCTCGGGGCTATAGCCCGCCACGTTCTTCTCGAGGTCTTCATAGCCGATGGTTCTGCTCGCGATGAAATCTTTGTCGACCAGACCCTCGGTGACGATGACATGCATCATGGCGTTGAGCAGGGCGACATCGGTGTCGGGCTTG
This sequence comes from Bordetella parapertussis, assembly GCA_945862305.1. Classification (GTDB taxonomy): domain Bacteria; phylum Pseudomonadota; class Gammaproteobacteria; order Burkholderiales; family Burkholderiaceae_A; genus Hahnella. The sequence continues at coordinate 114,986 of CAMAXF010000002.1, forward strand.
AACTGCAGGAAGCGGTGGGCATGCCGCGAGAGCTCTGTCTTGCGCGGGTCCATGATGATGAACTTGGTGCCATTCTTCATGGCGTTCTTCATCCAGGTGGCGGCCACGGGGTGGTTCACCGTGGGGTTGGCACCGATGATCACCACGACCTCGGCCTCGGTGACATCCATGACCGGGTTGGAGACCGCACCCGAGCCGAGGCCCTCGAGCAAGGCCATCACCGAGGATGCATGGCAGAGCCGGGTGCAGTGGTCGACATTGTTCGAGCCAAAGCCGGTGCGAACCAGCTTCTGAAAGAGGTAGGCCTCTTCGTTGCTGCCCTTGGCCGAACCAAAACCCGCCAGGGCCTTGCGTCCATGGGTGTCTCGGATCTGCTTGAGGCCACCGCCCGCGCGGGCCAGGGCCTCCTCCCAGGTGGCCTCGCGGAACACGCTCAGCACGTTGTCTGGGTCCATGACGAAGTCGCCCTGCTTGGGCGCGTCGTCTCGACGAATCAAAGGCTTGCGAAGCCGCTGTGGATGGTGGGCATAGTCGAAGCCGTAACGGCCTTTCACGCACAGCCGCTTGTGGTTGGCGGGTCCATCGCGGCCCTCCACAAACAGGATTTTCTCGTCCTTCACATGGTAGGTGAGCTGGCAGCCCACACCACAGTAAGGGCAGACCGAGTCCACCTTCTGGTCGGGCACCGTGAGGGCCGCCTCGCGCGCCGGCATCAGTGCACCGGTGGGGCAGGCCTGCACGCATTCGCCACAGGCCACACAGGTGGAGGCGCCCATGGGGTCATCCATGTCGAAGACGATCTTGGCATGCTCGCCACGGAAGGCCAGGCCAATGACATCGTTGACCTGCTCATCTCGACAGGCCCGCAGGCATCGGGTGCACTGGATGCAGGCATCCAGGTTTACGGCAATGGCCGGATGGGAGAGATCGGCAAAGACCTGGGTGCGTGGCGCAAATCGCGGCTTGCCAACACCGAGTTTGTCGGCCCAGAAGTCCACCTCGTTGTGCCGTGTGTACTCCGCCTCGGGCATGTCCGACTGCAGGAGTTCGAGCACCATCTTCTGCGACTTCACCGCCCGCTCGCTGTCGGTGGTGACCTTCATGTTGTTGGAGGGGTGCCGGCAGCAGGAGGGCGCGAGCACGCGTTCGCCATCGATCTCCACCATGCAGGCCCGGCAGTTCCCCGCCGTCTCCAAGCCTTGCTTGTAACAGAGGTGAGGAATCTTGATGCCGTTGCGCTTGGCGACCTCAAGAATGGTCTCGTGGGAAAACCCCTTGACCGCCTTGCCATTGATTTCAAACTGGACCTCGGTGGTCTGCAGGTTCACCGTCTCGACCTTCGTGACCGCATTCATACCTTGGACTCCCGGCCTTGGCCCGTCAGTTCATGGGGAAAGTATTTGATGACGCAGTCGATGGGGTTGGGCGCCGCCTGTCCAAGCCCACAGATGGAGGCATCTCGCATGACGGTGGAGAGGTCTCCCAGGAGGTCTTGGTCCCAGTTGTCGGACTCCAACAACCGCACAGCCTTGGCCGTACCCACCCGACAGGGTGTGCACTGGCCACAGGATTCATCCTGAAAGAACCGCATGGTGTTCAAGGCCGCCTGCTTGGCGGTGTCGTGGTCGGAGAGCACCACCACAGCCGCCGACCCAATGAAGCAGCCATGGGGCTGCAGGGTGTCGAAGTCGAGCGGAATGTCATTCATGCGGGCCGGCAGAATGCCGCCCGAAGCCCCACCGGGCAGGTAACCGTAAAAGGTGTGCCCTGGCAGCATGCCACCGCAGTGCTCATCGATGAGCTCCTGGATGGTGATGCCAGCCGGTGCAAGCTTGACCCCTGGCGACTTCACGCGCCCGGAGACTGAAAAAGAGCGCAGGCCCTTGCGGCCATGCCGGCCATGCGAGGCAAACCATGCGCCACCCTTCTCGAGAATTTCCCGCACCCAGTGCAGCGTCTCGAAGTTGTGCTCCAGTGTGGGCCGACCCCAGAGGCCCACCTGGGCCACATAAGGGGGGCGAAGCCGCGGCATGCCGCGCTTGCCCTCGATGGATTCGATCATGGCCGACTCTTCACCGCAGATGTAGGCACCCGCCCCCCTGCGCAGTTCGATGAGCGGCATGTTGGCCATGGGGGGGCTGGCGCGAAGGAGGTCGAGCTCCTTTTCGAGCATGGCCCGACAGCCGTGGTATTCGTCGCGCAGGTAGATGTAGATGGCCTCAATGCCCACCGCCCAGGCGGCAATCAGCATGCCCTCCAGGAAGCGGTGCGGGTCCTTCTCGAGGTAAGTGCGGTCTTTGAAGGTGCCGGGCTCGCCCTCGTCGATGTTCACCGCCATCAGCCGGGGGGCCGGCTGGTCTCGAACAATGCGCCACTTGCGGCCGGCTGGAAAGCCCGCGCCGCCCAGGCCGCGAAGGCCGGAGTCTTCCATGGCCTGGAGCACATCCTCCAGGGAGCGCTCGCCCGACAGACAGGCTTGCAGCAGTTTGTAGCCGCCCGCATCCACATAGGCCGCAAGGCCTGTGTGGGGCTCCGGCGCGTGAACCCGCTGCCCGTTCTTCACGGCCTGGGCAATCTTCTCTTCGGTGGCAAAGGGGATCGGGTTCTGATGCACCACAGCCGCGGGCGCCTGCTCGCAACGCCCGATACAGGGTGCATGAATGACCCGAACCTCTTTCCCAAGCAAGGCCGGCAGTCGCTCCAAGAGCGTCTGTGCGCCCGCCATTTCACACGAGAGCCCATCACAGACGCGCACCGTGAGGGCCGCCGGGGGCGTCTCACCATCGCGCACCACATCGAAGTGGTGGTAGAAGGTGGCGACCTCATAGACCTCGGTCTGGGCCAGGCGAAGCTCGTGGGCGAGCGCCGCCAGGTGGCGAGACGAGAGATGCCCGAAGTGATCCTGCAGCCGGTGCAGGTGCTCGATGAGATAAGCCCGATCTCGTGATGCATCCCCCAGCAGCCCTTGCACCTCCTGGAGCGCGGTTGGGTCTACACGGCGCCCTTTGGGCGCCTGTCGTTTGCGTTCCTTGGTGGCACCTTCGACTGCAATGGGGATCACGAGCTGGTTCATCGACTTAGACCACGGCCTTCTCGTGCATGGCCTTGATCTGGTCCGCGCTGTAGCCAAGCTCCGCCAGGACCGCATCCGTGTGCTCTCCGAGCAGCGGCGCACCCGTGATCTCGGGCTTCAGATCTGAGAACTTGATCGGGCTGCCCACCGTGAGGTACTTGCCGTAGACCTTGTGGTCCACTTCCACGATGGAGCCACTGGCCCGAAGCGACTTGTCTGCAGCGAGCTCTTTCATGGACAACACAGGCGCGCAGGGAATATCGAACTTGCGAAGAATGTCGACGGCCTCGTACTTGGTCTTGTCGGCCAGCCAGCCCTCGATGAAGGCAAAGATGTCGAAGATCTTGTCTTGGCGTGCACGGGCCGTGTTGTAGGCCGGATCGTCAATCCACTCGGGCTTGTTGAGGGCGCGGCAGATCAGCTCCCATGCATGGCCCTGGATGGTGAAGTAGATGTAGGCGTTGGGGTCGGTCTCCCAGCCCTTGCACTTCAAGACCCAGCCGGGCTGGCCACCGCCACCGGCATTGCCGCCACGGGGCACGACATCGCTGAACTTGCCATGGGGATACTGGGGATACTCCTCGAGGTAGCCGAGGTGGTCGAGCCGCTGCTGGTCACGCAGCTTCACGCGGCACAGGTTGAGCACGGCATCCTGCATGGAGCAGGCGACCTTCTGGCCCTTGCCCGTCTGCTGGCGGCCGATGATGGCCGTGAGAATGCCGATGGCCAGGTGCATGCCCGTGTTGCTGTCGCCAAGGGCCGCACCAGACACAGTGGGCGGACCATCCCAGAAGCCGGTGGTCGAGGCTGCACCGCCGGCACACTGGGCCACGTTCTCATAGACCTTCAGGTCTTCGTAATGGTGACCATCGCTAAAGCCCTTCACGGAGGCCACGATCATCTTCGGATTGAGCTTCTGAATGTGCTCCCAGGTGAAGCCCATGCGGTCGAGGGCGCCCGGCGCAAAGTTCTCCACCATGACGTCCGACTCCTTGATGAGCTTCTCGAGCACTTCCTTGCCCTGCGGCGTTTTGGTGTCGAGGGTGAGCGAACGCTTGTTGCTGTTGAGCATGGTGAAGTAAAGGGCATCGGCCTCGGGCTTGTCCCGAAGCTGCGTGCGGGTGACGTCACCGGAGCCAGGACGCTCTACCTTGATGACGTCTGCACCGAACCAGGCCAGCAACTGCGTACAGGCGGGGCCCGCCTGCACATGGGTGAAATCGATGATCTTGATGCCCTTTAGGGGTTTGGTTCCAGACATGCTTCTTCTCCTCTTGTGAGTTATTTCTTGGTTGCTGCGCTTGCGGGATTCAGGCTGGTGATTCGACCACTCTCCGTGCCCGCGGTTTCATCGATGATGGCGTTGATCAGGGTGGGCTTGCCGGAGCGAATGGCCTCCTCCATACCGGCGCGCAACTCTCCTGGCGTCTTGGCATGCACCCCCACGCCACCGAAGGCCTCCATGAGCAGCTCATAGCGGGCGTTCTTCACAAAGACCGTGGGTGCGACATCGGGCCCGCCCGTGGGATTGACATCGGTGCCGCGGTAGACACCGTTGTTGTTAAGGATCACCACGCAGACCGGCAGGTTGTAACGGCAGATGGTCTCCACCTCCATGCCGCTAAAGCCAAAGGCGCTGTCGCCTTCAATGGCAATCACGCGCTGGCCTGTGACCACGGCCGCGCCCACGCAAAATCCCATGCCGATGCCCATCACGCCCCAGGTGCCCACGTCGAGCCGCTTGCGGGGCTTGAACATGTTCACAATGCTGCGGGTGAAGTCGAGTGCGTTGGCTCCTTCGTTGACCAGGATGGCCTCGGGGTTGGCCTCAATGATGTCCTTGACCACCGCCAGGGCGCTGTGGAAATTCATGACGGGCGGATTCTGAGACAGGGTCTCGTTCATCTTGGCCATGTTCTTGTTCTTGCGCTCTGCGATGGCGTTGGTCCACTCCTCAGGCGGCTTGGCCCATTTTCCAAGGCCCGCCAGCATGGCCGAGACGCAGGAGCCGATGTCGCCAACCAGCGGCGCGTCAATGGCCACATTGCTGTCCATCTCGGTGGGCGCAATGTCGATCTGGATGAACTTCTTCTGGCCTGGGCTTCGGGCATCCTTGCCGCCCCAGGTCTTTCCTTTGCCATGGGCCAGTAGCCAGTTGAGCCGTGCACCGATCAGCACCACCACATCGGCCTCGGCCAGCACATACGAGCGGGCCGGTGCCGCGGAGAGTTCATGGGTGTCGGGCAGCACGCCCTTGGCCATGGACATGGGCAGGTACGGAATGCCGGTCTTCTCGATGAGGGCCTGAATCTCTGCATCCGCCTGGGCATAAGCCGCGCCCTTGCCCAGCAGAATGAGCGGCCGTTTGGCCTCACGCAGGACCGAAAGCGCACGCGACACCGCATCGGGTGCGGGAATTTGGCGTGGCGCGGGATCAACCACCTTGATCAGGGAGGCCTTGCCAGCGGCTGCATCCATGGCCTGAGAGAAGAGCTTTGCAGGCAGGTCGAGGTAGACACCACCCGGCCGGCCCGAGACGGCCGCACGAATCGCCCGGGCCACGCCCACGCCGATGTCTTCGGCGTGCAGCACACGGAAGGCCGCCTTGCAGTGGGGCTTGGCGATGGCGAGCTGGTCCATCTCCTCATAGTCACCCTGCTGCAGGTCCACGATCTCGCGCTCGCTCGATCCGCTGATGAGGATCATGGGGAAGCAGTTGGTGGTGGCATTGGCCAGCGCTGTGAGGCCATTGAGGAAGCCAGGCGCTGACACGGTGAGACAGATGCCGGGCTTTTGGGTGAGAAAGCCGGCGATGGCGGCCGCATTGCCGGCATTCTGCTCATGACGAAATGAAATGACGCGCATGCCCTCGGCCTGGGCCATTCGGGTGAGGTCGGTGATGGGGATGCCGGGCAGGCCGAAGATGGTGTCGATGTCGTTGAGCTTGAGTGCATCGATCACGAGATGGAACCCATCGGTCAGTTCCACGGACTCGGAAATGTTCTTCATGTCAGAGATGTTGGTCATCTTGTCTGTCTCTCTCTAGAGGCTTCGAAATAAGGGGCTGCCCAGCCAGCATGAACCTACTGAGTCGGCGCTGTGGGCGTATCATAAGAAGGCGTTGTGAAGGGGCCATTGACGACGGTCAATTTTCGGCGCTTTTGTGAGTCCAAAAAGCTCATTAACCCTTCTGGGAACTCGCGTTTACCCCATGTCCTCCATCGATCGGCATCCCGAGAAGAACATCATTCGTGTGCAATTGCGGCAAAACCTCATCCTCAAAGGGGTTGGTGAGGCCGATCTGACAGCCCTTGAGCGGCAGCTCTCCATCGTCGACCGCCAGAAAGGAGAGTTCCTCCTCCACCAGGGTGTGAAGGAGATGGAACAGTACTTTGTGCTCGACGGCATTCTGAAACGGGTGGTCACGAACCCCAAGGGCAAACGCATGATTCTGCGTTTCTCAGAGCCCACCGACATTGAGACCAGCTACGCGGCCTGGCGGCTCAAGACACCCACGCCCTACAGCATTGTGGCGGTGACCAAGGCCCGGGTGGCCAAACTGCCGCTCGCCCAATGGGTGTCCTTCATCGAGGACATCCCGCCGCTCAAGCAGGCTTTCAATATTGAGGTCATGAAGCTCATGAGCGAGATCATGGCCCACACCATCACCCTGCACCTGCTTGATGCACCGGGGCGCGTGCACCGCTTTCTGCGCAAGCACCCCGACCTCTTTGACAAACTGCCCAAGAAGGAACTGGCGGCCTACCTGAACATCTCCTCCGAGACGCTCAGCCGCCTCAAGCACGCGGGCAAAATTTAGACCGTCGCCACCCGGAGCAGGTTGGTGGTGCCCGGACGCCCAAATGGCATTCCCGCAGTGATCACAATCTTGTCACCGGCCACACCAAAGCCTTCGGCCTGGCAGACCTCTCGCGCACACGAAACCATCTCGTCGGCAGAACTCACATCGGGCACGACCTTGGCGTGCACACCCCAGACGAAGGCCATGCGACGGGCCGTTTCGAGACGAGGGGTCATGCAAAGAATAGGGGCCATGGGCCGCTGACGGGCCGCACGAAAGCTGGTGGTTCCCGACGTGGTGTAGGTGACGTTGGCAGAGGCCTTCACCACCTCGGCTACGCTTCGCATGGCCGCGCAGATGGCATCTGCAGCGGTGGGAAGCGGCTCCGGATGCTGGGCATCCATGAGGGTGCGATAGGCTGGGTCGGCCTCCACCTCCCGAATGATGCGGTCCATCATCGAGACCGCCTGGACCGGATAGGCCCCGCTGGCGGATTCCGCGCTCAGCATGACCGCATCAGCACCATCGTAGATGGCGCTGGCCACATCGGAGGCCTCGGCCCGGGTTGGTGTGGGCGCAGAGATCATGGACTCGAGCATCTGGGTGGCCACAATGGTGGGCTTGCCCTGCGCGCGGCAGGCCCGCAGGATGCGCTTGGATGCAATCGGCACACGCTCGGGCGGCAGCTCCACGCCGAGGTCGCCTCGGGCGACCATGACGAGGTCGGAGAGCCGGACAATCTCTTCGAGGTGATCCATGGCCTGGGGTTTTTCAAGCTTGGTCATGAGCAGGGCGCGGTCGCCGATGATCTCTCGGGCCTCATGGAGGTCTTCAGGCCGCTGCACAAAAGAGAGCGCCACACACTCCACACCGAGCGAGAGGGCAAAGTCGAGGTCTCGGCGGTCTTTCTCAGTGAGCACAGGAATGGGCAGGATGGCATCGGGCACATTCACGCCCTTCCGATCGGAGAGCGGGCCGCCGGTGATGACCTTGGTCTTGATCTGGGTGGCCGTCTTGCTCACGACCTGCAGTCGCAGTTTGCCATCGTCGAGCAGCAGGGACTGTCCTGGCTCCACCGCCGCGAAGAGCTCCGGATGTGGCAGGCAAATGCGCTCGGCCGAGCCCGGGGACGGGTCGTTGTCGAGGGTGAAGTCGCTGCCGGTTTCGATGAGGGCCTTGCCACCGCCCATCACACCCACCCGGAGCTTCGGGCCTTGTAGGTCCGCCAGGATGGCGATCGGTCGGCCTACACGGCGCTCGACCTCGCGAACCATGTCGTAACGGGCCTGATGGTCTGCATGGGTGCCATGGCTGAAGTTAAACCGAAAGACATCGGCACCGGCCTCATGAAGCGCCAGGATGGTCTCCACCGTGGAACTGGCAGGCCCCAGGGTGGCGATGACCCGGGCGTTTCGTTGGCGTCTCATGGAGGCTCCGATGGAAATTAGTTGAGGAAATGCATCTTCACATAGCCCTGGTGCTCCTGGGTGACTTTCTCCAAGAGCTTGACCAAGGCATAGACCGTGTTGATGTGGGGTGTTGGGATGCCCGTGAGGCGACCCAGTTCAGAGACGGAGCCCACCAGGGCATCGATCTCCACACTGCGACCTGCCTCGATGTCCTGAAGCATGGACGTCTTGTGGGCACCGACCTTCTCAGCCCCCTCAATGCGCTTCTCGAGCGTGACCCGAAAGGTGATGCCGAGCTTGTTGGCGATGGTCTGGGCCTCGGTCATCATGTTGGCAGCCAGGTCTCGGGTGAGCGGGTACTGGCAGATGGCCTCAAGCGTGGAATGCGACAAGGCACTGATCGGGTTGAAGGTGAGGTTGCCCCAGAGCTTGAGCCAGATCTCGGCCCGAATGTTATCGAGCACCGGGGCCTTGAAGCCCGCCCGCGTGAAGCATTCGGAGACCATGGTGGCCCGCTCGCTCACGGTTCCGTCGAGCTCCCCCACGGGGAATCGCAGACCCTCCACATGAAGAATGACACCGGGTGCCACCAGCTCCGAGGCCGGGTAGACCACGCAGCCCAGCACCCGGTCTGCGGGGATCTTGCGAATGGCGTCGCCCGTGGGGTCGACCGAGGCCACCTGGGTGCCCTCGTAGGGGCCGCCGTGCTTGGTGAAATACCAATAGGGAATGCCATTTTGCATGGTCACCACCACGGTCTTAGGGCCAAAGAGCTTGGGCAGGTCGTCGGCGACATCCGCCACCTGGTGCGCCTTGACTGCCAGGATCACGATGTCTTGAGGGCCAGCTTCGTCATAGTTGTTGGTGGCCTTCACATTCTTGGCAATGTGCTCGGTGCCGTCTTCCATGATGAGCTTGAGCCCGTTCTCGCGAATGGCCTCCAGGTTTTTGCCGCGGACCATGCAGGTGACGTCCTCACCGGCCAAGGCCAGCTTGCAGGCCACGAGACCACCGATTGCACCCACTCCAATGACTGCTACTTTCATACGTCCTCCCAAAGTCTTATTTTTGTGTTGAATCAACCACCACGACTACTCAAAGGTATTGATCAGTGAACCAATGCCCTCGATCTGAATTTCGATCTTGCTGCCCGGCTTCATGGAGCCGACCCCCACGGACGTGCCGCAGATGATGATGTCGCCGGCATGCAGGGTCATGTCCTGGGAAATGAGGCTCACCAACTCCGCCACGCTAAAGTGCATGTCGGCGATGGGGTAGTCCTGACGAACATCGCCGTTGAGAATGGTCTTCACCCGAAGGCTGGCGGGCTCGAGCCCCGTGGCAATCACAGGCCCGATGGGCAAAAAGCCATCGAAGCCCTTCGAGCGCACCCATTGGGGGAAGGTGGCATCTCGAAACAGGATGTCGGCATGGGTCACATCGTTCACGCACGTGAACCCGAAGACATGCGACATGGCCGACTCCACCGACACGGCTGTGGCCGTCTTGCCAATCACCACGCCGAGCTCACCCTCGAAGACCACTTTGCCCTCGGCTCGCGGCTTCGGGATGACAGCACCTGGGTCGTTGTACGTGTTGGGTGACTTCAGCAGGTAGAGCGGCTCTGGCGGCTTGGTGAGGTTGAGCTTGGCGCTGAGCTGCGCAAAGTTATTCCAGAGCGCGATGACCTTGCCAGACTCCACGGGACGCACCAGCCGAATGGCATCCAGCGACAGCCGCTCGTCGGTGGGCGTCGGTGAGGCGAACATGTCCCCTCGCCAAACCTGCACGCTGCCAGCGTCTAGGGTGCCAAATCCTGTCTCGGCCCCGTGCACAAATCGAACCCATTGATGGTCCATTGTGTTGCCCTCCCTTTATAAATCTATTTTTTTTAATGACTTCGGGTTTCCCCTGATTATGGCTTTGAATATAAAAAAAAGGGCGCCTGAAGGCGCCCTTTTTTGAGTGACGCCTCGCGCTATCGTTGTCTGGAGAAGAGTTTCAAATCAGCCTCCACGGCCGAGACTCCCTTTACCGCAGCCGCAATCTTCTGGGCCGCCTTGGCCTCAAATTCATCGGCCACAATGCCCGCGAGCTTCACGCGACCCTGCCGGGCCTCAATGACAATGTGGACATCCGAGGCCTCCTCGGAGCGACGCAGTGCTGCCCGCACATGGGCCGCAAGTTCTGCATCACGCAGCTTCTGCTGGGATTCCGGCGTCTCACGAAAGGCGGGCTGCGCGAGCAAGGCCTTCACCTGACCCACGCAGGCATCCACCGACAGGCGGTTGGTGTTGAGCACCAGGTCATAGAGCAACGGGTCTCCCCAGACCGCACCGAAGCGCACCTCCATGTTGCGGGTGTGTGCGGCATCGCTGCGAAGAAGCTCCTCACGAACCAGGTCTTCGTCATCGGTGGCGAGCTTGGCCTTCAGCCAGGCCACCCGGTTCTCCATGGGGGCACAGACCCGAATGCACGGGATGTGGGGAATCTCACGGAGCAGGAAGGTCGCGCCCCACCCGCGGATGATCACATTGCCTTGGGCCGCCTGCTCAAACACGGCCTCGGCCACGAAATTCGACAGGCGTTGGTTGTCGGTGGTCATGCGGGTGAGCAGGCCAGCTTTTCCCTCGACGACTCGCCGAATGAGGCTCGTGGAGCTCGACATGTTCTGGGCGACATGGTCCACGACCTCATTCTTGACTTGAGACAGCTTGAGCTCCTGGGCCAAGGCCTCGGCCACATCCTTGCCGAGCGAGGCCATCTCTTGGTTCATTGCGATCACAGGCATGGTTTACCTTTTTCCTCGTTGGTGTTGGCCTAGTTCGCGGCTGCCGACTTCGGGGAAGCCTTGCCAGCAGCAAACCTTCCGTACGCCCAGGTTGCAATGGGAAGGATGGCCATGAAGATCGCCAGGCTCATGATGGTGCCCACAATCCCGTTGGCAAAGAAGATCCCCATGCTGCCGTCAGACATCAGCATCGCCTGGCGGAAGGCATTCTCAGCCCCATTGCCCAGCACCAAGGCCAGCACCATTGGCGCCAAGGGGTACTTCAGCTTCTTGAGCACATAGCCCACGATGCCGAAGACCAGCATGTACCAGACGTCACCCATGGCACTGGTCACTGTGTAGGCACCAATTGAGCAGGCCGCCAGAATGATCGGCGCGATGATGGTGAATGGCACTCGCAGAATCGCGGCGAAGAGCGGCACCGTCGTCAGGCAGACAATCAGCGCCGCCAGGTTGCCCAGATACATGCTGGCAATGAGGCCCCAGACAAAGTCAGGCTGCTCCTGGAAGAGCAGGGGGCCGGGCTGCAGGCCCCAGATCATGAGGCCCCCGAGCAGCACGGCTGCAGTGGGGGAGCCGGGGATCCCCAGCGTGAGCATAGGCAGCAAGGCCGCCGTGCCTGCGGCGTTGTTGGCCGTCTCCGGTCCAATCAGACCATCGATCTCGCCGGTGCCGAACTTGTCGCCGTTCTTGGAGAACTTCTTGGCAATGCCGTAGCCCACGAAGGATGCTGGCGTTGCGCCGGCCGGCGCAATGCCGAGGCATGCGCCAAAGACCATGGAGCGAGCAAAGTTGGCCCAATGCTTGCCAAGCATCTTCCAGGTCTTGAGCACCACACGCGGGTCGATCTTGGCCGCCACGCCCTGGAACTTCAGGCCATCCTCCATGGAGACCAGAATCTCACCCAGGCCGAACATGCCAATCACGGCGATGAGGAACTCAAAGCCACGCATGAGCTCGGTGGAGCCAAAGGTCAGGCGCAACTGCCCCGTCACCACATCGATGCCCACACAGGCCAAGGCAAAGCCGATCATCATCGAGGCGATTACCTTGACGGGCGCCTCCTTGCCCATGCTCATGAAGCTGGCAAAGGTGAGCACCATGATGGCGAAGTACTCGGGCGGGCCGAAGCGCAGGGCGTACTTGGCAATGAGTGGTGCCAAGAAGGTGATCAGCAGCACCGCAAAGAAGGCCCCGATGAAGGAGGCCGTAAAGGAGGTGGTCAGGGCCTCACCAGCCATGCCACGCTTGGCCATCGGGTAGCCATCAAAGGTCGTGGCCACCGAGTAGGAGCAGCCCGGAATGTTGAAGAGGATGGAGGTGATGGCGCCACCGAAGAGCGAGCCCCAGTAAATACATGACAGCATGATGACGGCGGACACCGGGTCCATGCTGAAGGTGAGGGGCAGCAGAATGGCAATGCCGTTGGCCCCGCCCAGACCCGGCAGCACACCCATGAGCACGCCGAGAAAGACACCGGCAAACATCAGCATTAAGTTGGTGGGCGATAGCGCTACCGACATTCCGCCCATCAGCGCATTGAGTTCTTCCACGATTAACTCCCGTTCGGAAAATGAGTTGTTGGCGTTAGAAGCCGAGCATGGCTTCGACCGGGCCCTTGGGCAGTGGCACCAAGAACCAAACCTCAAACATCACGAAGATGACCACCGGCACGGAAAGGGCATACGGCAATGAACGCACCAGCGTATAGCCACCGTTGATGATCATGAAGGCCGCGATATAGAGGGCCAGCGCAAAATAGAGGCCAATGAACTGCATGAGGACCACGTAGACAACCGTGGGAATAAAGACCTGCAGAACGGACTTCATCTGGCTCTTCATGACGAACGGCTTGTCGCCAACGGCCTTACCCGCTGCCGAAAACATTGCGCTCAACATGACGCCCACCGAGGCGGCCAAGAGAAAAAGACCAACGTAGAAAGGAAAGAAGCCCGACTCAGGGCCTTGGTCTGCCCAGCCGGCACCAAGTCGGTTCGAATCCCACATGACCAAGAGACCGAGGGCGGCGAGCACCACCGCCGTGATGATCTCCATTTTCCGGGTGGAGATCAGGCTGACATCCGACTCTGCTGACTGCTGCTGACTCATCGAGAGGACCTTTCAATTGGACTATCAAACGCAACGAATGAGGGGTCACGCAGACCCAACCAAACATCACAACCAATATTTTTGAGCTTCGAGACGTTGCCGTGGGCGTGGCCCGCAGCGATCCGGGGAGGCCAGATGCTCAATCCGGCACTCCCCTTCTTTGTTACAAGACCCCGACTTACTTGGCCATGAACCCGGCCTTGGTCATGAGATCTTTGTGGGTGGCCTCTGCTGCCTCAAGCCACTTCACGTACTCTGCGCCGGACATCATGGTCTGGTTGAATGCACCGGTTTCCATGAACTCCTTCCAGTCGGGCGTGGCGGCAACTTTCTTGAAGAGGTCGACGTAGTAGGCCACGACATCGGCCGATGCACCTGGGGTGGTGAAGATGCCACGAAGCATCTGATACTCCACGGGCAGGCCGCCTTCTTTACAGGTCGGAATGTCTGCCCACGACTGCGTGGCTGTGACCTTCTTCGTGTAGATGCTGCGCTTGGCATCAAAGATGCACAGGGGCGCGAGGCTGCCCGAGCGCCAGTGCGACACGGCCTCGATGGGGTTGTTCACGGTGGAGTTGATGTGCTTGCCCACCAACTGCGTGGCCACAGCGCCACCGCCCTTGAAAGGCACGTAGGTGAACTTGGCACCCGTGCTCTGCTCAATGGCCGCCGTGATGATCTGGTCTTCCTGCTTGGCGCCCGTGCCGCCCATCTTCATGGCGTTGGCGCCACCCTTCTTGGCAGCATCCACATAGTCCTTGGCGGTCTTGTACTTGTCATCCACATGCGTCCAAAGGATGAACTGGTCCAAGGCCAGCATGGAAACCGGGGTCAGGTCTTTCCAGTTGAAGGGCACACCCGTGGCCATGGGAGTGGTGTAGAGGTTAGAGAGGGTGATGATGATCTTGTGTGGCTCGCCCTTGGCACCCTTCATGTAGAGGAAGCCCTCGGCGCCGGCACCACCCGACTTGTTGACGACCACCATGGGCTGCTTCATGAGGTTGTGCTTGACCACAACACCCTGAACGAACCGAGCCATCTGATCGGCGCCGCCGCCCGTGCCAGCCGGGATGATGAACTCCACCGGCTTGGTGGGCTGCCAGGCAGCCTGTGCTGCAAACGGTGCGACCAATGTGGCCGCGGCAACCATGGCCGTGGCCAGGGTCTTGCGGGCAAAGGAAGGACGGCTCTTGAATGACTTCATGCGTTGCTCCTATCAATGGTTTTTTTCTTTTTCACACCGGCGTGACATGACCACCTCGGTGATCGAAGAATACGGTAAGACTGCTTCGAGTGGCAGCGTCAAAAAATGGAAAACTTGACGCCAGTCAATAATCCCATCTCAACGGGAAGCCACAGCCTAGCAGAGGCTAGGGAAAACCCGAGACCCCCAAGGTCTGCTGTACCAGTGCCGGCGCAATGGCCTTCGGATGCGGCAAGAGGGCGGGCGCACTTGCCGACCCCTCTAGCCATGGACGCAGGGCCGGCGCGGCCGCACACACCCCCGCACAAAGGGCCGAGGCCGACAATGCCTCACGCAACAACCGAGGTTCCACAGCTCGCAATTGTCCAAATTCAAACTGCGCATAGACCTCGCCAGTTGGCCCGCTGGCCAAGTCCACACGCGGGATGCGCTGCAGGCAGGCCTTCAAAAAATGTGTGAACTGCGTGGGCGCCTCGGAGAGGTCCGCGGGATAAACAGCCTCTGCAGAACGGGCCTGCAGATGGATGTGCCGGTAGCGGTCAATCTGCATGAACCCCATGGGGTCGAGGAGCACCAGGTGGCCATTGCAGCCAAAGGCCATGGTCTTGGGGCGCTCCCCCTTGGGCACGGAGTTGTCTAAGAATTCGAAGTGCACCACCTTCTGCGTGTTCAGGGCCCACGTGAAGAAAAGCTCCGGCATGCCGGTGTAGGCTTCCACATTGTGGGCTAGCAAATCATCAACCGGTTTGAAACGGCCGAACTCGAGGCCCCGGTGCCAGGCCCTCACCACCGTTTCATGGGGCGGCGTGATCATGAAAAACATGAAGATCTGATGGCCAAACCGGGTCAGCAGATTGCTGCCGGCCTCATCGGAATCCAATGCGAAGCTGTCGAACCGGAATCGATCGATGAGCAGGTGGGTCATGCGGCCCTGCTCGGCCTTGCGGGCCATGTAGCGGTCGAGCTTGCGATCGATGAGTTCCAGTTCGAGCCCGGTGAGGCTTCCCGCGTAGATGGCCGCCTCGCCAAGGCTGTCGTAATCCAAGAGGTACTTGCGCCAGATGTCTGGGCTAATGACCGCAAAATCCTCCCAGGCCAGCCCCATTCGTCGAACCAATTCCCGCTGCTGCAGGCGCAAGGTGCTCTTGCCGGAGGCCGACGACCCTTTGGTGTTGAGCACGACCGGCTGGGGCTGAGCGGGCAGCAGCACGAAGCCCAGCCTTGCCGCCAGCCCATGGATCTGTTGGCCCACCACCTCCCCAATGGCATCGGAGGCCAGTTCGTTGAGGGCCATCCGGTGTGCGAGCCGGCGCACCAGTTCGTGCTGTGCGGCCAGCCCCCCCAGCTTGGCGCGCGCCACCGCCGCGATGCGCAGAAGGGCCCGCAGGCCGATGCGATCCGCGCTGTCGACCGCGACCGCCGACATCTCGGCCCATCGCGCCACCACGCGCTCCTCGATGTCCCAGTCCGAATGGACCCCACCGTCGGCGATGGACTCGGAGACTGCTCGGCCGGGAGCCTTGCTGGATCGACCGAACAGACGTGACCAAAAGCCCGTCGGCTCTGACGCAGGTGCCGCGGGAGGGGCATCGGTGAGCATGCCCATCCAGACCGAGAGACGTGCATCCAGTGCCTGCGAGCAATCCGAGTGCAGGGCCTCAAAGGCCGGGAGCGAGGCCTCGATGCCGCCCGCCAACAGTTGATCAGCCATGCGACGGAAGTGAATGCCAAGGTCTTCCACCCGATCGCCGGCTGGTACGAGCAGGTCTGCCGTGATGCGCACCAACAATTCATGGACCATGAGCCGATGCGGACGCCAGGCCACCAGTTCGCGAAACTCAAGGCCGGTCAGGCTTCGCAGCTCCAGCACCTCTTCGAGACTGGTGGAGACATGCTCTGGCCGAAGGATGGTCGACAGGCCGAGATAGGCCCGCGGAATGTCAGAGAGAAGGCCGGGGTTCCATGGACCTCGTTCGGCCATGGACGTCATCCGTCAATCTGCAGCACGCCCGCGGCCCGAAAGTCTTGATAGCTCTCCGGGTCTTGCAAGGCCTGGTACATGAGGATGGGAATCGCATTTCGCCTGATGAGTCGGGGCAGCAGCACACCAGCCAAAAAAATGAGCAGGCCGGTGATGAACCAGCCCACCAGCACCAGGGCGAAGCCGATGCCAACAATGGGTAGCCGGATGAGCGGCAGCATCATTCGGGCAGCAAGAAATTCGTAAGCCCGGTCCGGCGGAATGTACGCCTCGAGCCGCCCCTCTCGGTGGGCGGCAACGAACTCCGCATGGGTCATGGGCGCATCAGACGACCTTGGCCGCCACCATGGCCTCGATCTCTTCCCGCGAATAGCCCAGGTGATGGAGGACATCGCTGGTGTGCTCGCCGAGCAACGGCGAGCGCGTGACGATCGTGGGGCTCTCGGAGAGCTTGATGGGGTTGCCCACGCTCAGGTAGGCCCCACGCTCAGGATGGTCCACCTCGACGATGGTGCCCGTGGCCCGGAGCGAGGGCTCGTGGGCGATTTCCTTCATCGACAAGATCGGCCCACAGGGAATGTCGTACTGATTGAGGATGTCCATGACCTCGAACTTGGTCTTGGTCATGGTCCACTGTTCGATGGTGTCGAAGATCGACTTCAGCCGGGGCAGACGGGCGGCGGCCGTGGCGTAGTCGGGGTCGGTGATCCACTCGGGCTTGCCGATGATCTTGCAGATCGGCTCCCAGACCGCCTCTTGGGTGATGAAGTAGGTGTAGGCATTGGGGTCGGTTTCCCATCCCTTGCACTTCAGGATGGAGCCTGGCTGGCCACCGCCCGACGCGTTGCCCGCGCGCGGCACGGCCTCGCCAAAGACGCCATCGGGGAACTGCGGATACTCCTTCATCACACCGTTTCGCTCGAGGCGTTGCTGGTCGCGCAGTTTTACTCGACACAAATTCAACACGGCATCCTGCATGGGGGCAGAGACCTTCTGACCCTTGCCGGTCTCTCGCGCCTGATACAAGGCCACCACAATGCCCAGGCAGAGGTGCAGGCCCGTGCCGCTGTCGCCAATCTGGGCGCCCGTGACCATGGGCGGGCCATCATCAAAGCCCGTGGTGGAGGCTGCGCCCCCGGTGCACTGGGCCACGTTCTCGTAGACCTTGCAGTCTTCGTAGGGGCCGGGCCCAAAGCCTTTGATGGAGGCCAGGATCATGCGGGGGTTGATTTCTTGGATGCGCTCCCAGGTAAAGCCCATTCGATCGAGGGCCCCAGGCGCGAAGTTCTCAACCATGACATCACACGACTTGATGAGTTTTTCCAAGACCTCCTTGCCCTTCTGGTGCTTGGTGTCGAGGGTGACCGAGCGCTTGTTGTGATTGAGCATGGTGAAGTACAGGCTGTCGACGCCCGGAATGTCCCGCAGCTGGCCTCGGGTTGCATCGCCCACGCCTGGCCGTTCGACCTTGATCACGTCTGCACCAAACCAAGCCAGAAGCTGCGTACACGTGGGGCCCGACTGGACATGTGTGAAATCAAGAACGCGAACGCCTGCCAGGGCCTGACTCATGGCAACTCCTTTTTTACTCGAATAGTTTGTTTTGGGGGGCGAGGATGTCGTCGGCCATGCTGGCCAACTGATTGATCTTCACGCGAATGGGGGCGAGGTCTTGGCCCACATTGAGAGAGCCCGCTGCCAGGACCTCTCGGGCCAGTGTGAGCGCGGCCATGACCGCAATGCGATCGGTGCCCACGAGCTGCCCGGACTGCTTGACCTGCCGCATGCGGTAATCCACCAGCGAGACACAGTCCATGAGCACCGCCTGATCCTCGGGCGGACAGGCGAGCCTGTAGGAGCGATCCAGAATCTGAACCTCGACTTGGTCTTGGGTCTTCTTCAATTGCGCTCCCTCGGTTCGCTAGGACTGGTTGCCCTTGAGCAGCGCTTCGATGCGCTGGCTGGCATCGTCCATCTGCTGCCGAAGGGAGGCCACGGTGGCCTCGGACATGGTGAGGGACGCACGCAGAGACTGGTTCTCCGAACGAAGCCGTTCGACCAGCAAGGCCACGGCCTTGAGCCGGTCTTCGAGAATCTGTAAGTCCTCAATCATGCCCCGGATATTACAACGACAGGCAGGGATAATCCCGGTATGCGAATCCTGAACCTCTTCACCATTGGCCTTTGCCTGCTCTGGGGCACAGCCGTGCCAGCCCAGGGCCTGCTCCATACGCTGACCGCATCAACAACGCCATCCGAGGGTGTGGTTCGGGTTGATGCCGTGACCGCACAACTCGTGGCCGCCCAGACAACCGTGGCGCCGGGGCGTCCCGCGCGACTGGGCTTGCTGCTGACACACGACCCACACTGGCACACCTATTGGGAGAACCCAGGAGACTCGGGCCTGCCCACCCGCATCGAATGGTCCACCGAATCGGGCCGGGCCCTGAACGCCTCCGGAATTCGTTGGCCCACACCAGACTGGCTTCCGGTGGGTCCGCTGGCCAGCTTCGGCTACGAGGGCAGCGTGCTGCTCTCTCAGACCGTGGACATCCCAACCGATGCCGTCCCTGGCCAGACACTGGAACTCATTGCGCGTGCGCAGTGGCTGGCATGCCGCGATGTTTGCATCCCTGGAGAGGCCACGCTCCTCATTCGCCTGCCCGTGGAAAGCCCCACTGCACCGCTGCTTGCATCGAGCCAGTGGGCCACATTCGAGGCAGCCGAGCAGCGCCTGCCCCGCCCAGACAGTTCGGGTCAAGGCTACGCAGTCACCAACTCTCATTTGGTGGTCTGGGGCCTGGGCTCCGCGCAGGCCCTGGAGGGCTTCTTGTTCCCGCGCATCGAGGGCCTGATCGTGCCGGCGGCCGCCCAGGCAGTCTCGGCCACCGCCAATGGCTGGCGACTCGACATCCCCCTGGCCGACTCGGCCAAGCGCGTGCTGGCCGAACGAGGCGCATCGGTGCCGCTCGAGGTGGTCTGGCGCCCCACGGGCCAAGCCCAGGGGCAGCTCTGGGCACTTACCCAAGGCCTTGCACCACAGGCCAGCAAGCTGATCCGCACCAACACACCCATCTCCATGGGCGGCAGAAACAACTTTCTTCACCTGGTCCTGGCCATTGGACTGGCCTTTGTGGGCGGGCTCATCCTGAACCTCATGCCCTGTGTCTTTCCGGTGCTCGGGCTCAAGGTGCTGGCCCTGGGGCAGTCTGCCTCGAGCCCAGCCGCTGCCAGGGTCCATGCAGTCTGGTTTGCCCTGGGCGTGGTGCTGAGCATGCTGGCCCTGGCGGGCCTGCTGCTTCTGCTGAGGGCGGCGGGTGAGAGCATCGGCTGGGGCTTTCAGCTTCAGAACCCTTGGGTCGTCAGTCTGTTGGGCCTGCTCTTCGTAGGCATCGGGCTCAACCTCGCCGGCCTCTTCGAGGTGGGCACCGGCCTCACCCGCCTGGGCAATCTGGATCGCCAGGAGGGTCCGCTCGGTGCATTCGCGTCGGGCACGCTGGCGGTGGTGGTGGCCTCCCCCTGCACCGCGCCCTTCATGGGGTCTGCACTGGGCTTTGCAGTCACGGCCACCACATGGGAAGCCCTGCTGGTCTTCGGCATGCTCGGGGCAGGCCTGGCCACCCCATATGTGCTGCTGGCTGTCATTCCACCAGCCCGAGCACTGCTGCCCAAGCCGGGCGCCTGGATGGAGACCTTCCGCCAGTCGCTCGCATTTCCCATGTTCGCGACCGCCGCGTGGCTCGGTTGGGTTCTATCCCAGCAGAACGGGCCGACCGCGAGCTTCGCGCTGACGCTCTCCATGGTCTGCCTTGCAGTGGCGGGCTGGCTCTGGGGCCGCCGGCAGCGGCGCGGCCAATTCACAGGCCCAGACCGCGTGGTCCTGTTTCTGGCGCTGCTGGCCACCGCAGGACTGCTCGCCACCAGCGTGCAATCCGAGCAATTGGGTGTGGGGCCATCGACCGAGTCCAAGCCCAGCAAGGCCCAGCCCAGCGCGGCAACCAACCCCACCTGGCAGGCCTGGGCACCCGGGCTGCCGGAACGGCTTCAATCGGAAGGTCAGGCGGTCTTCGTGGACTTCACCGCCGCATGGTGCATTTCATGTCAGGCCAACAAGGCCCGCGTGCTGAGCACCGACCCGGTGGCCAGCCGGCTGGCCCTGCCGGGGATGTCGGCCCTGGTGGCGGACTGGACCCGCCAAGACCCGAACATCACGAGAGAACTTCAGCGCCATGGTCGCAGCGGGGTGCCCATGTACCTGGTGTACCCCAAGGGTGGCGGTCAGCCGATCTTGCTTGGCGAGTGGCTCACGGACGACGCGGTCATGGCCGCCCTCGACCGGGCCGGCGCACCGGCGGCACCGGGCCTGGTTCGGTGAGGACAGCCCTCGCCACGCTGGCATTGACCGTAGAGTGCGAGCGAATGATCCTGCAGCACGAAGCCACGCTCGGTGGCGATCTTGTGCTGACGGTCTTCGATTTTTGAATCGAAAAACTCCTCCACCCGTCCACAATCGAGGCAGACCAGGTGGTCGTGGTGGGAGCCCTCGTTGAGCTCGAAGACTGACTTCCCGGATTCAAAATTCGAGCGACGCAGAAGACCCGCCTGCTCAAACTGGGTGAGCACCCGATAGACCGTGGCCAGGCCAATGTCGACGGAATCTTGGAGAAGAATTTTGTAGACGTCCTCGGCGCTCAGGTGGCGGGTCTGTGACTGCTCGAAAATGGCCAGCACCTTGAGCCGAGGCAGCGTGACCTTTAGCCCCGTGCTCTTGAGGTCTGCGGCCAGGTCTTCGGAAGTCGACATGCGGCTTATGATAACGGGATTCATTCTCTATTCGCCCCGCACATGCCCCCCTCCAAATTGCCACACGCCCTGCTCCTCGCCCCTGCCCTGCTCCTGCTGGCCGGCTGTGGCAGCATCGATCGCATCACCAAGAACCCACCCAATTGGCTCACGCCCTACCGGGCTGATATCGGCCAGGGCAACTTCATCACCCAGGACCAGGCCAGCCGCCTGCAGAAGGGCATGAGCCGAGAGCAGGTTCGTGCGCTTCTGGGCACTCCCCTGCTCGTGGATCCCTTCCGAGACAACCGGTGGGATTACGTCTTCGACATTCGCCGAGGCGATGGCGGCCGAGACCGACGGCGCTACTTCGTGAGGTTTGAGAAGGACCAGCTCGTGGAATGGGGCGGCGATGAACTGCCGGCCGTGTCTGGTGATGTCATCCTGCCCATGCGGCCCGCACGCTGATGGCGACAGACCAGACTCGAATTGCGGTCGCCGGCGCCTCCGGCAAAATGGGTCAGGCCCTGATTCAGGCCATTGCCTCCGAAGCAGGCTGCCGACTCCATGCCGCACTGGACCGAGACGGCTCGCCGATGGCAGGCCTGGATGCTGGTCAACGGCTCGGCCTGGACACCGGCATTCTCGTGACCTCGCAGCTCGACGCCCTGCAGGGGGCAGACATTCTCATCGACTTCACCCGCCCCGAGGCGAGCCTGCTGTACATGAAGGCCTGCGCGCTGCATGGTGTCGGCCTGGTGCTGGGCACCACCGGCTTTGACACGGCAGGCCGCGATGCCATCGACGAGTTCGGCCAGCACAATCGGCTGGTCTTTGCACCGAACATGAGCCTGGGCGTGAACATCACATTCAAGATTCTGGAGGTCGCCGCGCGACTGCTTCAGAAGGGCTATGACATCGAGATCACCGAAGCCCATCACCGTCAGAAGGTGGATGCCCCCTCGGGCACCGCCCTTCGGATGGGCGAGGTGGTGGCCCTGGCCAGCGGTCGGGCCTGGCCCCAGGATGCGGTGTTGTCCCGAGAGGGACACACGGGCGCCCGCACCGATGCCGAAATTGGGTTCTCGGTCATTCGCGGTGGCGACATTGTGGGCGACCACACGGTCATATTTGCCGGTCAAGGCGAGCGCATTGAAATCAGCCACCGGTCATCGTCGCGGGCGGGCTACGCCCAAGGTGCCCTGCGTGCGGCCAAGTTTCTGCATCGTCAGCCCGCTGGCCAGTACGACATGCAGGATGTGCTTGGCCTCGCGGCCAAGGGCCAAGCCTCAGAGCTTTAAGAGTTCCTCGGCCATCTCGAGGGAGCTGGCCTGCACGCCCTCGTCTCCGAGCATGCGTGCCACCTCAGCCGCCCGATCTTGTTGTGCAAGGCGTTGAATCTCGCTGGTGGGCACGCCATCGACCACCGACTTCTTCACCACCAGGTGGTGATGGGCCCGGGCGGCCACCTGGGGAAGGTGCGTGACGGCCAGCACCTGGTGGGCGCCGCCCAACTCGCGCAAGAGCCGACCAATCACATGGCCAGTGTTGCCGCCAATGCCTGCGTCCACCTCGTCGAACAGGAGGGTGGGAATCTCGGTGGCACTTGCAGCCACCGCAGCAATGGCCAGACCAACCCGCGACAGTTCGCCGCCAGAGGCGATTTTCGAGAGCGGAAAGGCAGGCCCCGACGACTGATGGCGAAAGAGAAAGACCACATCTTCAAGGCCATGCGGGGTGGGCTCCTCGCGCGGTTCGAGCGCAGCCTCGAAGGTCGTACCCGACATGGCGAGTTCAGCAAGCCAGCCGCTCACCAAGGCCGAGAACTCGGCTGCAGCCTTTCGACGCGCGGAGGACAGCGCATTGGCAAGCTTGAGGTAATCTGCCCGGGCCTGCGCCGCCTGGCGTTCCAGGGCAGGAATGTCGGCCGCGGCCTGGGCCGCAGCCAGCTCGTCGGAGGCCTCCTGCCAGACCTCGAGCAGGGCCTCGGGCCGACACTTCATCTTTCGGGCCATTTCAAAAATGGCCGACAGCCGCGCCTCCACCTGGGCCAGGCGTTCTGGGTCTAAGTCTGCGCGGTCGAGGTAGCGGGCCAAGGCGGTGGCCGCCTCACGCAATGCGATGCCTGCGGTGTCGAGGGTGTCTGCCGCAGGAACCAGCCGATCGTCCTTCTCACAGACATGACGAATGCGGGCGGCCAGGCGCTCGGCCGAGTCTGCAAGGGGCTCGTCGCCATCTTCCAGTGCCGCCAGCGCAGCCTGCACTGTTTGGAGGATTTCGGCGCCATGGGCCAGGCGGCGCTGTTCATCGGACAAGGCCTCCCACTCGCCCTCGGACAGACCGAGCGAGCCGATTTCATCCACGCGCCATTGCAGCTGCTCGCGAACGCCGGCCAGGGCCGCCGACTGCTGGCTGGCCGCCTCGAGGGCGGACTGCGCCTTGGCCAGAACACCATGGGCCTGGCGCACCGACTGCGCCTGCTCCTGCAGGCCCGCATGACGATCGAGCAGCTGCAACTGCTCGCCTGCGCGGGTGAGGCCCTGATGGGCATGCTGTCCATGGACATTCACCAGCTGCTCGCCAAGCCGCTTGAGCTGCGCAAGGGTGGCCACCTGACCGTTGATCCAGGCCCGGGAACGCCCCCCCGTCTCGATGCTTCGGCGCACCAGGATGCTGCCATCGACCGTCTCAAGGCCGGCCTCATCGAGAGTCTCGGCCACCGAGGCGGCCAGGGCACCCGCCACTTGAAACTCACCGGTGATGTCGGCACGTGCCGCACCGGCCCGTATCTGGATGGCATCTGCGCGGTCTCCCAGCAGAAGGCCCATGGCATCGATG
The DNA here is from genome assembly GCA_945862305.1 of Bordetella parapertussis. Classification (GTDB taxonomy): domain Bacteria; phylum Pseudomonadota; class Gammaproteobacteria; order Burkholderiales; family Burkholderiaceae_A; genus Hahnella. Next base: position 138,975 of record CAMAXF010000002.1, read on the forward strand.
AGGATGGACTTGCCTGCGCCGGTCTCGCCTGTCAGAACCGTGAAGCCATCGGTGAGGTCGAGTTCCAGGGCCGAGACGGTGACGAAATCGCGTATCGACAGGGTTCGGAGCATCGAGGGTTGTCTCTGGGAGTGGTTAGCCGAGTTCCGACGGAAAGAGTGGATCGGGCCGGCCAAGATGAATCGGATTGGAACTCCAATGAAGCTTACGCCGCAGCATCGAGAAGTAGTCGTAACCCTTTGGATGAAGCAGACGCACCGCATGCTGAGATTTGCGAATGACGATTCGGTCGCCATCGCGCAGGGCCGTGAGGGCCTGCATGTCACAGTGCAGTTCGGTGCCCGCGCCATTGTTCACCATGACCGTGACGGTCGAGGCCATGGGCAGCACGATCGGCCGATTCGACAAGGCCTGGGCGGCGACGGGCACCAGGATGAGCCCGTCGAGGCTTGGATGCAGAATCGAACCCCAGGCCGACAATGCATAGGCGGTGGAGCCTGTGGGTGTGGCTGCAATGAGGCCATCGGCCCGAAGGCTCTGCATGTAGTGGCCATCGACAAAGACATCGAGCTCCACCATGCGGCTCACAGCGCCACGACTGATCACTGCATCGTTGAGGGCCAAGGCCTCGAAGGCCGTCTGCCACGCCTCTCCGGATGCCTTGCGCGTGACGGCAACATCCAGCACCCCACGAGATTCCACCTCACCGTCGCCTGCGAGCATGCCGGGAAGGGCCTCTGGCGCCTGGGCAATGTCGAGGTCGGTCATGAAGCCCAGCCGCCCCTGGTTGATGCCAATGATGGGCACGCCAAAGGCCGCAAGCTGTCGGGCCACCCCCAGCAGCGTGCCGTCTCCGCCCAGCACGATGGCCAGGTCGATCTCAGGAGCCAGTGTTTGTATGTCGGCATGTGCAATGCGCCCCTGGGCCGGCAGGCCGTTGGCCTGGGCCGTGTCGGACTCCACGAAGAGTTGGGCGGCAGGTGCGGCATCGGAAATCGCCTTGAGCACGATCGCAAGCGACTCGGCCAGACCCGAGGTCTGGGGCCGCCCAAACACGCCAATTCGAGAGTAGACCGAGGCCATGCGAGGCATTAGACCACAGCGACCCTACAATTCAGGCATGGACAACCGCTCTCGACAACTGCTCAAGACCCTCATCGAGCGATACATCGCCGAGGGGCAGCCGGTGGGTTCTCGAGCCCTCTCGAAGTCCTCGGGGCTCGACCTTTCTCCGGCCACCATTCGCAATGTCATGTCAGACCTCGAGGAGATGGGCCTGGTGGCGAGCCCCCACACCTCGGCGGGTCGGATCCCCACCCCAAAGGGCTATCGGCTCTTCGTCGACTCCCTCATCACGGTGCAGCCGCTCATGCCCGAGCAGACTGCCATGCTCCTGGGCAGCATTCCGGCCGATGCGCCGAGCCGGGTCATGGCCCATGCCGCAAGCCTGCTCTCCAACCTGTCTCAATTCGCGGGGGTGGTGAGTGCGCCACGGCGCGCCGTCCTGTTCCGACACGTGGAGTTCCTGCGCCTGGGTGAGCGCCGCCTGCTCCTGATTGTGGTTACACCCGATGGCGAGGTGCACAACAAGGTCTTGCAGGTCGACGCCGACTACAGCACCCAGGCCCTGATCGAGGCCGGCAATCACCTCACCAGCCAGTACGCTGGCCTGAGCTTTGAAGAGGTGCGGCGTCGGCTTCGGTCCGAGCTCGTGGACCTGCGAGCAGATGTGGCCCGGCTGATGTTGAAGGCTGTGGATGAGGGCAACGCGGCCGTCGGAGACCCCACCGGCGCCATTGTCATCTCTGGCGAGCGACGCCTCATGGATGTCTCGGAGCTCTCCTTGGATGTCAGCCGCCTCAAGCAGCTCTTCGATGTGTTTGAGAAGAAGACCAACCTTGCCAAGCTGCTGGAGTCTGCGGTGACGGCCAACGGCGTTCAAATTTTCATTGGTGGCGACTCCGACCTGGTGCCCATTGAGGACCTCTCGGTGGTGACCGCGCCTTACGAGGTCAATGGTCAGATCGTTGGAACACTCGGTGTGATCGGTCCCACGCGGATGGCGTACGATCGGATGATTCCAATCGTCGACATCACCGCTCGGCTGGTCTCCACGGCCCTCGCTCAATTAAACGGGGCCGAAGACCAGACCGTGGGCTCAAGCAAAGCAAACGAATGACCCTTCCCCTCCCTGCCAGCCTGGTTCGAGACGAACCAGCCTTCCAACATGGCTCCCGACTCCGCGTGGGGGTGCTGCTGGTGAATCTCGGCACGCCCGATGCAGCCGATGGACCAGCCCTTCGCCGCTACCTCAAGGAGTTCCTCTCCGACCCTCGGGTGGTGGAGATTCCAAAGTTGGTCTGGTGGCCCATCCTCAACCTCATCATCCTCAACACACGACCAAAGAAGTCGGCGGCCAAGTACGCCTCGGTCTGGCTCGACGAGGGGTCTCCGCTGCGGGTGTACTCCGAGCGTCAGGCAGAGGGCCTGCGCCATCGCCTCAAGGCCGAGGGCTACGATGTGGAGGTGGAGCTTGCCATGCGCTATGGCAACCCATCCATTGGCAATGTCATGAAGGCCCTTCAGGCCCGCAAGGTGAACCGGCTGCTGGTGCTGCCGCTGTATCCGCAATACTCTGCCAGCACCACGGCCACCGTGTTCGACAAGGTCTACGAGAACCTCGCCGCCATGCGAAGCCCGCCGGCCCTGCGCACCATCCGCCACTACCACGACCACCCCGGCTACATCCAGGCTGTGGCCAACCGCATTCGTGCCCACTGGGATGCCCACGGCCGCGGCGACCTGCTCCTGTTCAGTTTCCATGGTGTGCCCAAGCGCAGCCTGCTCAAGGGCGACCCCTACCACTGCGAATGCCACAAGACAGGCCGGCTGGTGGCCCAGGCCCTGGGCCTGGCTGACCACGAATGGAAGCTCTCATTTCAGTCTCGCTTTGGCCGAGCCGAGTGGCTCAAGCCTTACACCTCGGAAGTGCTGGAGCACCTGCCGCAAGAAGGCATCAAGCGGCTCGATGTGGCCTGCCCTGGCTTCATCTCAGACTGCCTCGAGACCCTGGAGGAGATTGCGATGGAGGGCAAGGAGGAGTTCATGGAGGCCGGCGGCACGGAATACCGTTACATCCCCTGCCTGAACGAGAGCCCCCCAGCCATCGACCTGCTTTTCCGTCTCGTGGCCGAGGAGACCCAAGGCTGGCCCGTGAAGGGCGAGACCGATGCGAGTCGGGCAGACCGTCAGGTCAGCCGCGAGAGAGCCCTGGCCATCGGAGCCGCTGACTAGACCACAGGCCTCACGGTCGACTGAACTGGTCTCGCAGAAGGTTCTTCTGAACCTTCCCCATCACATTTCGAGGCAGGGCCTCCAGCAGGTGAATCTGTTTGGGCACCTTGTAGTTCGCAATGGCCCCCTTTAACGACGCCAACAAGGCGGCCGTCTCCACCTGAGCGCCTGTCTTGGCCACCACCACGGCCGTGACCGCCTCGCCAAAGTCGGGGTGCGGCACACCGAACACGGCAGACTCCTCCACCCCGGGCCAGTCGTCGAGCAGCTTCTCAATCTCCTTGGGATAGACGTTGTAGCCCCCCGTGATGATGAGATCCTTGCTGCGACCCACCAGCGCCAGGTAGCCGTGTTCATCCCATCGGCCCACATCGCCGGTCTTGAACCAGCCATCGGCTGTGAATTCCTCTTTGGTCTTCTCGGGCATATTCCAATAGCCCCGAAAGACATTGGGGCCGCGCACCTCTACCCCACCAATGGCCGAGGCCTCTCCCAAGGGCGGCACGGGAATGACCGCCTGTGTCTCTGCACTCACGAGCCGAAGACCCACGCCAGGCAGGGGCTGCCCCACCGTGCCGGGACGGCGCTCGCCGTCATAGGGGTTGGTGGTGAGCATGACGGTCTCTGACATGCCGTAACGCTCGAGGATGCGGTGGCCCGTGCGGGCGGTGAAGGCCTCATGGGTCTCGGTGAGCATTGGGGCCGAGCCCGACACAAACAGCCGCGTGCGCCGCACGAGGCCCGCCTGGAACCGGGGGTCTGTGAGCAGGCGAACATAGAAGGTCGGGACGCCCATCATCACGGTCACGCAAGGGAGGGCTGCAATCACAGCATCGAGGTCGAACCGAGGCAGCCAGACCATTTCACTGCTGTTGTAGAGCGCACCATGCAAGGCCACAAACAGGCCATGCACATGGAAGATGGGCAGGGCATGCAGCAGAACATCGCCCGCCTGCCAGTGCCAGGCATGGTGGAGCACCAGCGCGTTGGAGGCCAGGTTGCGATGGCTCAGCATCGCGCCCTTGCTGCGGCCCGTGGTGCCGGAGGTGTAAAGGATGGCGGCAAGTTCGTCGGGGCCGGTTCGCACGACCGGAGCCGCATCCGGGAACGGCGCTGCCTTGGCGAGCAAGGACCCATCGCGCGACTCGCCGAGGGTCTCGACCGCCCGACAGCCTGCCCTCTGGGCCAATGGGGCGATCCAGCCCAGGTGTTCTGGCGAGCAGACCACCACGGCTGGCTTCGCATCGTCTAGGAAATAAGCAATTTCTCCGGCCCGATAGGCCGTGTTGAGTGGCAGGAAGACGAGGCCCGCCCGAATGGTGGCCAGGTAGAGCATGACGGCCTCGGGCGACTTCTCCACCTGGGCCGCCACCCGCGCACCGGCCGGCAGCTTGAGCGACAGCAGCCAATTGGCGATGCGCCCACTGGCCCGATGCAGGTCATCGAAGGTGTACTGCAGCCCCCCGGGGCAACTGATGGCCACCGACCGCATGCGCTTTGAATCGGACAGCGGCCGGTGTAGGAGGAAGGCGTAGAGGTTGTCGAGTTGGTCGAGTGTGCGGAGGGATGAATCCAGGTTAGTCATGACTAAAGTTGGGCTTGGTCTTGTTGAAAAAGGCGTCGAGGCCACGAGCATAATCCCGCGTCTCGACAAAATCCCAACAAGCCTCCCGCTGTCCCGGCGACAGCATGCTGCGATCGTCGAGGGCCGTGAGCAGATGCACCAGCCATTTGTTTCGCCGGGCCGCATGCGGGCCACCCGCAGAGATGCGTGCCACGGTGGCCTGCACCTCGGGCTCCCAGTCTTCGTTGGGGCAGGTGCGATTGATCAGCCCCTTCTGATACGCCTCCTGGGCCGACCAGACGCGCCCCTCGAGCAATAGCTCCAGGGCATTCGCGCGGCCGACCACACTCACGACGCAGGCCGCCTCATGCGGCGCCAAAGGAAATCCCAGGCGGCCAATGGGCACGCCAAAGCTCGCACGGTCGCTGGCGATGCGCAGGTCGCAGACGGTGGCAATCTCAAGGCCGCCGCCGATGCAGGGCCCATCGATGGCAGCCACCACCGGCACCGGGCAGCTGAGAATGGCGCGAAGGGCCGAGCCAATGACCTCATCGTGGTAGTGGGACACCTGCTCGCGTGTGGCCCGTTGCGTTGGAAACTCCGAGATGTCGGCACCCGCCGCAAAGGCGTTGCCCTCCCCTCGAATGACCACCACTCGGAGGGCGGGCTCGGCGGCAAAGCGCCGGAAACAATTGGCGATGTCGGTCCACATGCCCACTGTGAGTGCATTGAGGCGCCCGGGGTGGGAGAGCCAGACCGTGGCCACAGAGTCGGCATGGCCGGATCGGGAGCACCAGACACGGCCTTGGGCGGGTGGCAGTCGATCGTTCATCTCATCGCACCGCCTTCTGGAGTACCGGCCGAGAGGCCGTGGCCTCCCCATGCACGAAACGCTCATGGTTCACCTCAACCTCGTCGAGGTCGTAGAGGTAGTTGACCATGATGCCCAGCGACTGTTTCAGACCCTTCGGGGAGAGGTTGGCCTTGAGGTTGACCCGTTCCAGTCGAGCCCCGTTGTTCAGGTGGAAACGCGCCACGGGGTCGGCCTCGCGCTCATCGACCATGGCCGTGGTGGCGAGGTAGGCTGAGCACAGACTCTCAAGGTGCTGGTCCCAGGCTGCATCCTCGGCGAGCGAGAGCAGTCGTGCAGTGCTGGACTGCGCCTCGACCACAGCCTCTCGCACCAGTCCGCGACGCTCCTCGAGCCTGACCAACTGCTTGGCAGACCAATCGGCCTGAGGCAAGGTGCCCTGGGCCACCAGCCAATTCATCAGAGACGGCACGGGCGAGAGGGTGCAGAAGGTCTTGAGGGAGGGAATCTCCCGCTGCAGCATCTCGGCCACCCGTTTGATCAGGAAATTCCCCAGGTGCACACCCTTGAGACCCGGCTGGCAGTTCGAGATGGAGTAGAACGTGGCCACCTTGAAGGCCTTGGGGTCATCGAGGATGTCGCGCTTGCGTTCGAGCAGGGGGCCGACTGCACTGGGCATCTCGGCCGAGAAGGCCACCTCGACAAAAATGAGCGGCTCCTTGGGGAGCGCCGGATGAAAGTAAGCAAATAGCCGTCGATCCGGCTGAAGACGGCAGCGCAGGTCGGTCCAGCCATCGATCTCGTGCACGGCCTCGTGGGCGATGATCTGCTCGAGCAGGCCAGCCGGCGAATCCCAGCTCAGTTGTTCGAGCCGCAGAAAACCCGGATTGAACCAGGACGACAAGAGGTGATGCAGGTCGGCATCCACCGACTGCAACTCAGGAAACCGTTTGAGATGGGTGAGCAATTTGGCACGCAGGCCCACCAGCACGCCGCAGCCATGAGGCACGCGGTTCAGGCGGCGAAAGAGCTCCTGCCTCGGGGGTTCGGCCACCGCCACCAGGGCCACCAGGTCGGCCGCACGGCCCGAGTCGGCGTAGCGTGCCGCAGCCTCTCGCACCTGCTGACCATCGGGATTGAAATCGGAGGCCAAGGCCTGAAAAAACGCCAATTGGCGCTCGGCCGTGAGGGCCCGATAGCCCGCCAGGGCCCGCTCAGCCAGGCTTTGGCTAATGGACTCTCCTGCCTCACCGAGCAGTCGGTGGCAGTCGTCGAGCAGACGCTTGAGGCGCTGCTGGTCGGTGCTGTCGGATGCTACCCGGCGAAGTCTTTCGAACATGACACGCGATTGTCAGATTAAAAGGACAGATTACTGGCGCCGGATATATTCGTCAGTCGGTATATTCCCTGCCCAATTTCCCCACTCAGGACTGTCTCGACGACAGCCTGACCAGGGCAAGGCCGAACAGGACCATGGGCAGGCTCAGCCACTGGCCCATGCTCCAGTCCAGCCACAAGAGGCCCAAAAAGGCATCGGGCTCTCTAAAAAACTCCACGATGAAGCGCGCCAGGCCATATCCAATGAGGAAAACGCCCGAGAGCCGACCCAGGGGCTGGGGTCGGCGGGCCATCCACTGCAGCACCAAAAAGAGCACGAGCCCCTCCAGGGCGAACTGATAGAGCTGAGAGGGGTGTCGCGGGAGGTCGGTGCCCGAGGTGGGAAAGACCATGGCCCAGGGCACCACCGCGGGGTCGGCCAGTCGGCCCCAGAGCTCTGCATTGATGAAGTTGCCCATGCGGCCAAAGGCCAAGCCCAGGGGCACCAGGGGCGCCACGAAATCGCCAACCAGCAAAACTCGTTGCCACCAGGGCCGCGGTGTCCCGCCCTCGGGCACCCCAAGGCCTTGCCGGCTTCGGGCGAACCAGGCCATGGCGAGAACGACCCCCAGCAGCCCACCGTGAAAGGCCATGCCACCCTGCCAGATCATGAAAATCTCCAGTGGGTTGGCGAGGTAGTCGGCGGGCTTGTAAAACAGCACGTAGCCCAGGCGCCCACCAAGCAGCACACCGATGACCCCAAGAAAGAGCAGGTCGTCGAGGTCTCGCAGGCCCATCCGGGCAAAGCCCTCCCGTTGCAAGGTCCGTCGACCCAGCCAAAAGAAGCTTGCAAAGGCCAGCAGGTACATCAGGCCGTACCAATGAATGGCCAGCGGCCCGATGGCCAGGGCCACCGGGTCAAACCCAGGATGCACGAGGGGAGTTGACATGGCCTGAGTGTGCCAGAGGCCCGCGCACTGCCCACCGAATCGGCGACAATCGGGGCTTGTTCAAACCCCTTTCCACAAGACCATGGCCCTCAACGATCGCTCCAAAAATGTCACCGCCGGTGTGGCCCGCGCACCCAACCGCTCCATGTACTACGCCATGGGCTACAAGGAAGAAGACTTCACCAAGCCCATGGTCGGCGTGGCCAACGGACACTCCACCATCACCCCCTGCAACAGTGGGCTTCAGCCACTGGCCGATGCGGCCGTGACCGCCCTGCGGCAGGCCGGTGCCAACCCTCAGCTCTTTGGCACACCCACCATCTCCGACGGCATCGGCATGGGCACCGAGGGCATGAAGTACTCCCTGGTGTCCCGCGAGGTGATTGCTGACAGCATTGAGACCTGCGTGAACGGGCAATGGATGGATGGCGTGCTGGTCATCGGCGGCTGCGACAAGAACATGCCGGGCGGCATGATGGCCATCGCGCGAACCAACGTGCCCGCCATCTATGTCTATGGGGGCACGATCAAGCCCGGACACCACAAGGGCAAAGACCTCACCATCGTTTCAGCCTTTGAGGCCGTCGGTGAGTTCACCGCTGGGCGACTGTCCGAGCAGGACTTCAAGGCCATCGAGCAGAAGGCCTGCCCAGGCTCCGGCTCCTGCGGCGGCATGTACACGGCCAACACCATGAGCTCGGCCTTTGAGGCCATGGGCATGAGCCTGCCCTACTCCTCCACCATGGCCAATGAAGACCACGAGAAGATCGAGAGCGCGGCCGAATCGGCCCGAGTGCTGATCGAGGCCGTTCGCAAGGGCATCAAGCCTCGCGACATCATCACGCGACGCTCCATCGAGAATGCGGTTCGCGTGATCATGGCCACCGGCGGGTCCACCAATGCCGTGCTGCATTTCCTGGCCATTGCCCATGCAGCCGAGGTGCCCTGGACCATTGATGACTTCGAGCGCATTCGGCGCGAGACGCCCGTATTCTGCGACCTCAAGCCCTCTGGCCAGTTTGTCATCACCGAACTCCACCAGGCGGGCGGCATTCCGCAGGTCATGAAGATGCTGCTGGAGGCCGGGTTGCTGCACGGCGACTGCCTCACGATCACTGGGCAGACGATCGCCGAAATCCTGAAGGACATTCCAGCCAGCCCACCCGCCGGCCAGACCGTCATTCGCCCCATCGAGTCGCCCATCTACAAGGAGGGGCACCTCGCCATCCTCAAGGGCAACCTTTCACCCGAGGGCTGCGTGGCCAAGATCAGTGGCCTGAAAAACCCCGTCATCACAGGCCCAGCCAGGGTCTACAACTCCGAGGACGACGCCATGGCGGCCATCATGGCCCAGTCCATTCAGGCTGGCGATGTCGTGGTGATCCGTTACGAGGGCCCCAAGGGCGGGCCCGGCATGCGTGAAATGCTGGCCCCCACCTCGGCCCTGGTGGGCCAAGGGCTCGGGGAGTCCGTGGGACTGATCACCGATGGCCGTTTCTCCGGCGGCACCTGGGGCATGGTGGTCGGCCATGTCTCGCCCGAGGCCTATGTGGGCGGGCCAATCGGCCTCATTCACGAGGGCGACAGCATCACGATCGATGCCAAGACGCTGCGCATCGAGCTGCATGTGTCCGATGAGGAACTGACCCGCCGGCGAGCCTCCTGGGTCAAGCCCGAGCCGCGCTATCGGCGTGGGGTGCTCGCAAAGTTTGCAGCCCTCGCCGGCCCCGCCAGCAAGGGTGCTGTGACCGACCCGATCGGCGACATTTAACCCTTCCGAAAGGCTTTGAAGAATATGGCGGCTTGCGCATATACTTTGACGTTGTCTTTTATCTCAAGGAGATTTTGATGCGTCATTTCGTGCTGGCCGCCTCTCTGATGGCCATCGCTGGTGTTGCTCAGGCCAGCGCAGACCTCACCAAAAAGTACAACTGCGTGGCCTGCCACGCAGAAGCCGCCAAAAAGGTGGGCCCCGCTTACAAAGATGTGGCCAACAAGTATGCAGGCAAGGCCGATGCGGTGGACTACCTGACCAAGAAAATCAAAACCGGTGGGTCTGGTGTCTGGGGCCCGATCCCCATGCCCCCGCACCCCCAGGTGTCGGATGCAGACTCCAAGGCCATGGCCACTTACATCCTGTCCGTCAAGTAAATCCGCTGGGCTGTGTTAAAAAAGCCTCTGTCCTTCGACAGAGGCTTTTTCTTTTCTAGACCATGGACATCCTTCTTCAGCAGATTCTCAATGGCCTGGTGCTCGGGAGTGTCTATGCCCTGATTGCTCTGGGCTACACCATGGTCTACGGCATTCTGCAGTTGATCAACTTCACCCACGGTGAGGTGCTCATGGTGGGGGCGATGGTGTCCCTTTCGGTGGTCATGGCCCTCTCGAATGCAGTGCCCGGCATGCCCGCGGTGGCGCTGCTCTTGGCCGCACTGGCATCAGCCATCCCAGTCTGCATGGCCTTGTCGGCCCTCATCGAAAAGCTCGCCTACCGCCCACTGCGGAACGCTCCGCGGCTCGCGCCCCTGATCACGGCCATTGGCCTGTCCATCGTGCTCCAGACCCTGGCCATGATCATTTGGAGCCCCAACCCCCGTGTCTTCCCAGACCTGCTGCCCACCACCCCCATTGCTGTGGGCGGCGCCTTCCTGGCACCCAAGCAGCTGCTCATTCTCCTGGTGGCCGCCAGCCTCATGGGCATTCTCATGCTGCTGGTTCAGCGCACCCGGCTTGGGCGCTCCATGCGAGCAGTCTCGGAGAACCCGAAGATCGCCATGCTGATGGGCGTGGATGCCAACCAGGTGATCAGCATCACCTTCATGATTGGAGCGGCCCTGGCCGCCGTGGCTGGCGTGCTGGTGGCCATGAACTACAACATCACCCACTTCACCATGGGCTTTCTGCCGGGCCTGAAGGCCTTCACGGCAGCGGTGCTGGGCGGCATTGGCAACCTGCCCGGCGCAGTGGTGGGCGGCCTGCTACTGGGCATCATCGAGAGCCTTGGCGCGGGCTACATCGGTGACCTCACCGGGGGCTTCCTGGGCAGCCACTACCAGGATGTCTTTGCATTCGCGGTGCTCATCTTGGTCTTGGTCTTTCGGCCCTCTGGCCTGCTTGGCGAGCGGGTCGCAGACCGCGCATGACACCCCGACAAAAGGCCATTGGGGCCACCCTGCTGATTGGCGTGGCACTGCTCCTGCTGCCGTTTGTGGCGGGCGCCTTCGGCAACGCCTGGATTCGCATCCTGGCCTTTGCACTGCTCTACATCATGCTGGCCCTGGGCCTGAACATTGTGGTGGGCTATGCCGGCCTGCTCGATCTGGGCTATGTGGCCTTCTATGCGGTGGGTGCCTACCTCTATGCACTGCTCTCGTCGCCCCACCTGACCGAGCACTTTCCGGCCATTGCGGCCGCCTTTCCCACGGGCCTGCACCTCTCCATCTGGATTGTGATTCCACTGGCCGCGGCCCTGGCGGCCCTCTTTGGTGTGCTGCTCGGCTTTCCAGTGCTGCGCCTGCGAGGCGACTACCTGGCGATTGTCACGCTCGGCTTTGGCGAAATCATTCGCATTTTCCTCAATAATCTCAATGCACCCATCAACCTCACCAATGGCCCACAGGGCATCAGTGGCATCGACCCCATCTCGATCGGCGGCGTCTCTCTGGGTCGGCCGCTAGAAGTGGCGGGCCTCACCATGCCATCGGTGCAGTTGTACTACTACCTCTTTCTCGGACTCACTCTCCTGGTCATTCTGGTGAGTGTTCGCCTTCAAGACTCTCGGATCGGACGCGCCTGGATGGCCATTCGAGAGGATGAAATTGCAGCCAAGGCCATGGGCATCCACACCCGCAACGTCAAACTGCTGGCCTTCGCCATGGGCGCCTCATTCGGAGGGGTCTCCGGGGCCATGTTCTCGGCCTTCCAGGGTTTTGTCTCTCCCGAGAGCTTTGTGCTCATGGAGAGCATCGTGATTGTGGCCATGGTGGTGCTGGGGGGGATGGGCAATGTGAAGGGCGTGGTGCTCGGGGCTGTGCTGCTCTATGCCATTCCAGAGGCCCTTCGACATATGGCCAAGCCCATTCAGATGCAGCTCTTCGGTGAGGAGTGGATTGCACCGGAGGCCCTTCGCATGCTTTTGTTTGGCATGGCCATGGTGCTGATCATGCTCTATCGTCCGTTGGGCCTTATCCCCCGGCAGCATGTCCATGGCTGACCAGGCCATGCTCCAGGTGGTGGGCGCCACCAAGCGATTCGGAGGCCTGCTGGCAGTCTCGAATGTCTCTCTGACCATCTCGCCGGGACAGATCTACGGGCTCATCGGCCCCAACGGCGCGGGCAAGACCACGCTCTTTAACCTGATCACCGGACTCTACAAGGCCGATGCAGGCCGGTTTGTGCTCGATGGGCAGGCCTATGAGCCCTCGGCCGTGCATGCCGTCACCGCCGCTGGCATTGCGCGCACCTTTCAGAACATTCGACTCTTTGCCGAGCTGAGTGCCCTCGAAAATGTGATGGTGGGTCGCCACATTCGAAGTGCCGGCCTGCATGCAGGCGTCTGGGGTGCCATGCTTCGAACGCCTGGCTTTCGAGAGAACGAGAGGGCCATTCGCGCGGCAGCCATGGCCCTGCTCGACTATGTCGGCCTCGCGGCCCAGCAAGACCAGACCGCAAAGACCCTCTCATACGGCGACCAGCGCCGCCTGGAAATTGCGCGTGCCCTGGCCACAGAGCCCAAGTTGTTGGCCCTCGATGAGCCCGCCGCAGGCATGAATGCCACCGAGAAGAACAGCCTTCGAGACCTGTTGGTTCGAATTCAATCCGATGGCAAGACCATCCTTCTCATTGAACACGATGTGCGGCTGGTCATGGGCCTGTGCACGGAGGTCACGGTGCTCGACCATGGCGAGGTCATTGCAGCCGGACCCCCCGCAGACGTGCAACGCAACCCCACGGTGGTCGAGGCCTATCTGGGCACCGGAGCCACCCATGGTTGAAGCCGCACTGCGAGTGTGTGGCCTGGTGGTGCAGTACGGCGGCATCACGGCCGTCAAAGGACTGGACCTCAGCGTTCACGCCGGCGAGACGGTGGCCCTCATTGGCGCCAATGGCGCGGGGAAGTCCTCCACCCTGCGCGCCATCACGGGCCTGGTGCCTGCAGCGGCTGGCCAGATCTGGCACGACGGGGTCGAGATCACCCGAACGCCCGGACACGTGCTGCCCGGCCGCGGCCTCGTGATGGTGCCCGAGGGTCGAGGCATTTTTGGCCGCATGACAATTGAAGAAAACCTGCGCATGGGGGCGCATGCAAGACCACAGGCCAGTCGCCATGAGATTGCAGCAGACATCCAGGCCCAGTACGACCGTTTCCCGCGCCTGGCCGAGCGTCAGCAGCAACTGGCCGGCACCCTCTCCGGTGGCGAGCAACAGATGCTCGCCATGGCCCGAGCGTTGATGGCTCGGCCACGCCTGCTGCTGCTGGATGAGCCCTCCATGGGGCTGTCCCCAGTGATGGTGGAGAAGATTTTTGAGCTCATTGCAGAGGTGTCCAAACAAGGCATGAGCCTGCTGCTCGTGGAACAGAACGCGCGACTCGCCCTTCAAATCGCGGGCCGCGCAGTGGTGTTGGAGTCGGGCGAGAAGGTGCTCGAAGGCCGCGGCAATGAACTGCTGCATCACCCCATGGTGCGGTCGGCCTACCTCGGGGAATAGGGCGGCATGAGCCTTCCTGCAAAGTTCAGGCGACCGCGCATCGGTCTGGTGGGGCATGGTGATGTCGGCAGCCGAATTCTGTCTGCGCAGGTGAGTCCGCATGGCCCCCGAATCATTCCAGTCGGGCGTCGCACGGGCTGGAACCTCGACAGCCTCAAAGACTGCAGGCGCCTGGCAGCCTTGCTCACCCACTGGATCATCCTGGTGCCGCCATCCGACCAGCATGGCTCGAGAGACCTGCGCAGCCTGCGGCTGTCGGTCGAAGCTCGGGCTGCCCGGGGCCGCCGATACGGCGGCGTGAGTCAGACGAGGTTCAAGGGCGTCTACATCAGCACGACCGGCGTCTATGGCAACCATCAAGGCGCCCTTGTGGATGAGACCGCCGCCTGCAAGACGCAACAGCCGCGCTCACTGAGACGGCTCTATGCGGAACGACTCTGGAGATCACTCGGCGCGCATCGGCTTCGGGTGCCTGGCATCACTGGGGCCGACCGGCTTCCACTGGATCGCATCCGAGCAGGGCAGCCGGCCTTGAGGCCAGAGGATGATGTCTTTACCAATCATGTCGACGCAGATGACTTGGCCCGCATCTGTTGGGTGGCCCTCTGGCGAGGCCGCCGAGGGCGGGTCACCAACACGGTGATGCAAGGCCATCTTCTGATGGGCGACTACTTCGATGCCGTGGCCGATGCAGCGGGCATGCCCAGGGTTCCTCGCATCTCTGCAGAGGACCTGAAGGCAGCCATTCAACGAGGAACCGTGAGCCCCATGATGGCCAGCTTCATGCAGGACTCCAGACGGGTCTGGACTGCTCGGCTGGGACGCGAGCTGCGCCTGCGCCTTGCGACTCCCACCATCGAGGCACTGCTCCAACGCGCCTTCGGCTAGGCCCCCAAGACCAGCCCTGCATTGGAATCTGCCGCAACCATGTGGCCAATCGGTGCGGCATCGGCAAAGCCCTCCTGACGAAAGACCGCCAGCACAGCGTCAACCGCCTCGGGTGCGCAAGAGACCAAAAGGCCCCCGCTGGTCTGGGGGTCTGTGATGAGGCTTCGGTCGATGTCAGACAAGCCCGGCGCATGCACCGCCTCGCCGTAGGACGACCAATTTCGGCCTGAAGCGCCCGTGACGTGGCCTGCTGCAATCATGTCCCGAACCCCGGGCAGCACTGGCAACTGCCGCAGACGCACCCGAGCCTGCAATCCAGCCCCTTTGGCCATCTCCAAGAGGTGGCCTGCCAGGCCAAAGCCAGTGACATCCGTGAGGGCATGGACCTGCGGCATCTCTGCCAGCAGTGGGCCCGGTGTGTTGAGCCGTGTGGTGTTGTCGATCATCTGGGCATAGGCCTCGCCATCGAAGCGGCCCGCCTTCTTCAGGGCAGCCGACAGAATGCCAACGCCCAGTGGCTTTCCAAGAATCAGTGCGTCACCCGGCTTGGCATCGGCATTTCGGCGAACCTTCTTGGGGTGAACCAGGCCCATGACCACCAGCCCATAAATGGGCTCGACCGAGTCGATGGTGTGGCCACCAGCAATGGGAATGCCCGCCGATGCACAGGCCGAACGACCGCCATCCAGAATGCGGCCAATGGTCTGGGTGCTCAGGACACTCACCGGCATGCCCACGAGGGCCAGCGCCATGATCGGGCGGCCGCCCATGGCATAGACATCACTGATGGCATTGGTGGCTGCAATTCGCCCAAAGTCGAATGGGTCGTCGACAATGGGCATGAAGAAGTCGGTGGTGGCAATCAGGGCCTGCTCATCATTGAGCTGATAGACCGCTGCATCATCGGCCGTGTCGATTCCCACCAAGAGCTCGGCAGGCATCGGCAGGCCTGCGCCACCCTTGAGAATCTCCGTGAGCACGCCGGGTGCAATCTTGCAGCCACAGCCGCCGCCGTGCGAGAGGGATGTCAGTCGGGGTTCAGTCATGGCGTGGAGGCCTCTCGATCAGCAAAAAGAATAAGCAGGGTAACAACTCCTGATGGGCTGCGGAAATCAACCCTCGACGGCCTGCAGCCTCGCGAACAGAGACAGCAGCGCCTCCGCCTCCGCCCGCTGATTGGTGAGTCGGTCGCGGGCTGCATCGCTGGCGAGCTGCAGGGCCTGACGATCAGACGGGCTCGAAAGCCAACGCTGCAATCGAGCGGCCAGGTCCACGGCATCGCCCGGTTCGAACCAGCCCGGGTGCTGCTCACCCAGAATGCCCAGGTGCCCAGGAATGCGGCTGGCGACGATGGGCAGACCCACCGCGGCAGCCTCGGCCAGCACCAGGGCCCCGCCCTCCATCCGCGAGGGTGCGATGAGGAGGTCGGCCTCCAGCATGGCCTGCCGCACGCGTTCATGAGACACCTGACCGTCTCGCTGCACCGGTGCACGCGCTTCGCGCACATATTCGGCCAACTGGACATCCAGACCTGCATCGAGCACTCCGCCCAAGTGCGTGAGACGCACGGGCAACGGCTGCTGCGCCTGGGCCAGCATGGTCACGGCCCGATAGGCAGTGAGTGGGTCCTTCTCGGGCCGCACATGGCCCACCACCAATGCGTGGAGCCTGGTCGGTGGCACCGACGATGCCTGCGACCGAGCATGCAGCCCACCCTGAGCACTGGCCTCAAAGCTGCTGGTCTGCGGGATCACCACACACGGGGGCGCCTGCGGCAGCAGACCACGAAGGCAATTGCAGGCATCGGCCTGAAGGCCCACCACGGCCTTGGACGCAAGAATGGTCTGCTCGGCCTGTTGGCGCCACGCGATCGATGTGTGGCCTTGCAGGTCTGCATAGAGGTCTGTTCCTGTGAGCACCACGGCATAAGGCTTGTGAGCCTGCGCGAAGCGAACGCCAGCTGCATGGCTTCTTCGCGCATGAAGCAGCAGGCCACAGGAGGCGCTGGAAAGGTCAGCCTCACTGGGCTCGCCCACAACAATCGATGCCGCCACACCTGCTTGCATGAGCAATCGGTGATGGCGATCTGCCGTGCGCCAATTGCCCGAACCCGTCTCTGGCCCATAGGGCGTCACGATCAGAATCATGGCAAAAGGCTACACTGGATCGCGTGAAGAAATCCGTTCGTCACTGCGATGCCAAGGCACTCGAGTCGCTTTACGCCGAGTGTCTCGAGGGGCTGCGTGCTGACATGGCTCGCTTCTCGATGGCGACCGATGGCTACCTGAAACCCTTTCCCATGTTGGAGCAGGTGAACCCGCCGCTCTGGGAATTTGGCCACGTGGCCTGGTTCACAGAGTACTGGGTGACGCGAAACCCCAAGCGCCGCGTGGGACGCCTGCTCGATGCACCCGAGCCCTCACCAAGCCGCCTTGCACAGGCCGACCGTCTCTTTAACTCTGCCACCATTCCCCACGATGAGCGCTGGCATTTAGACCAACTGGGCGAAGTGGGGGTGACTGCGTATCTCGAGGCCTGCTTCTCCAAGGCTGTATCAGACCTGGCGCGGGATGCCCACGATGACGCAGACCTCTACTTTCATCGACTCAGCCTGGCCCATGCCTGCATGCACCTGGAGGCCTTCGAAATGACGGCCCAGACCCTTGGCCTTGCGCGGGGTGTCAGCGAGACCCCAACGGACAATCCCTCCTCACAAGGCTCGCAGCAATGGATCTGTGTTCCGGCCCAACGGCTGCATGTGGCACCCCCTGCCGGTCAGTTTCACTTCGACAACGAGCGTTCAGCCCTTGAGGCCAACCTGCAACCATTCCAGATCGACCAACAGCCCGTGAGCATGGCATTGTTCTGGGCCTTCGTGGACGATGGCGGCTACGATCGCTCCTCACTCTGGTCAGCCGCCGGCTGGCAGTGGCGAGAGGCCACAGACATCACAGGGCCGCTGCACCTTCGCCACAACGGCACACGACTGCAGTGCCGCCTGGGGGGTCAGTGGCAGGATGCACGGCCGACTCAGCCCATGATCCATGTCTGCCTTCATGAGGCCCAGGCCTGGTGCAACTGGGCGGGGCGACGCCTGCCCACAGAGGCCGAGTGGGCTGCGGCTGCTCAGGCCGGCATGGCCTGGGGTGATCTCTGGGAATGGACGAGCAGCCCATTCCTGCCCTTCCCGGGCTTTGAGGCCGACCCTTACGTGGAGTATTCGGTGCCCTGGTTCGGAGACCACTGGGTGCTCAAGGGTGCGTCCACCCACACCCACGTTGCGCTGAAAGACCTGCGCTATCGGAACTTCTACCGACCGCACCGGCGAGATGTCTTCGCGGGCTTTCGCAGTGTTCAGGCAGATGCATCGGGCACGGCCACGAATTCGGCAAACCCAGCCGAGGCACTTCGGTAAGCCGCCACGACGCGGTAGCCGGCCTTGCGAAGCAGGTCGGCAAACGCCACCTCGGTGTACTTGTAAGAATTCTCCGTGTGCAGCGTCTCGCCCGCATGGAAGACTCGGCGGCCACCGGGCCATGTCACGGTCACCTCGTGCCGGGCCACCAGGTGCATCTCAATGCGCGAGGCCTGGGTATTGAATAACGCCTTGTGAGACCAGTCCCTCGGGTTGAAATCGGTTTCAACAGATCGATTCAGCACCCGAAGCAGGTTGAGGTTAAAGGCCGCGGTCACGCCCAGGGCATCATCATAGGCGACCTCCATGTCCGGAATGGGCTTCACAAGATCGATGCCGATGACCAGCGCAGCAGCAGCGTGGTCTCGGGCAAGCCCCCGCAGAAATTCGGCGGCCTGCTGCGGGTGAAAGTTCCCAATGCTCGAGCCTGGGTAGAAGAACACGCGCGGGCTCTCAATAGGAATAAGCATCTCCAGGCAGCCCCCCGGCAGGCCCTTGGCGAAGTCCACCACCAGGCCCGAGAGCAACGGCGCATCTGGCCGCCGAGAGACCACCTTCAATGCATCGCGAAGGTATGCCTCGGAGACATCCACCGCCAGATAAGTTTTAGGCCGGATGCTCGCAAACAGGCTTGCAGCCTTGCAGCAGTCTCCAGCGCCCAGGTCGATGAAGGTGCAGTCTGCAGGCAGTTGCGCGGCGATGTCGCCCTGATGAAGGGTGAAGATGTCCCGCTCATCACGCGTGGCCCGGTACTCATCGAGCAGCGTAATGGCATTGAACAAGTGCGAGCCGAGGGCATCGTAAAAAAAGGCGGGTGAGACAACCGCCTGGGGCCTGAGGAGGTCCTCGAGGACTTCTCGAGACCCGCCGGCTCCACTCGGAGTCCTCAAGACAGAGATGGGTATGTCGGAATTCATCCCCGCAGTAAAGCACATGACTTTTGTAAACCGACATAATGTATGCATGAAAAAACATTCCTTCCTCACGCAAGTCGTCCTCACGACACTCCTCGTCATGGGCCTGGCCTCTCCTGGCCGCGCCGAACAAGTGCTGAAAATCTCCAGCATTCCAGAGGAGGCCGCCACCGAGCAGGTTCGAAAGCTCAAGCCCCTGGCGGATTACCTCTCCCGAGAAACTGGCATGAAGGTCATCTTCACACCGGTGAATGACTACCCTGCAGCCGTCGAGGCGCTGGTGAACAAGAAGATCGATCTCGTCTGGCTCGGCGGCTCCACCTTCGTTCAGGCCAAGATTCGCTCCAAGAACGGCGTGGTGCCGCTTCTCCAGCGGCAGGAGGACACCGATTTCAAATCGGTCTTCATCACCCGCGTGGGCTCTGGCATCACCAAACTCCAAGACCTCAAGGGGAAGACCGTGAGCTTTGGCTCGCCCTCGAGCACCTCTGGCCACCTCATGCCACGTAAATTCTTGATGGAAGTTGGCCTCGAGCCCGAGCGCGATTTTCGACGAATCGCCTACAGCAAGGCCCACGATGCCGCCATTGCTGCAGTGGCCAGCGGGCAAGTCGATGCGGCCGCCATCGACATCACGGTCTGGCAGAAGTTTGTCTCAGAGCAGCGCGTGGACACCACCAAGGTGGCCGTCTTTCACACCACCCCTGGTTTCTACAACTACAACTGGACTGTTCACCAGGACATGCCCAAGGCACTCCAAGAAAAGATCGTGTCGGCCTTTCTCAAGTTGAGCCCGTCCACCCCCGAGGGCCACGAGATCCTAAAGCTCAATCGGGCCACACGCTACATCCGCACCGAGGCCAAGAACTACGAAGGCATCGAGGCTGCAGCCCGCGCAGCCGGCCTGCTCGCAACGCCCTAGCATGCTGGGGCTCCAAGCCTGCAGCCACCATCATCCGGGGGCTGCTGCAGACCGTTGGGCCCTTCGCGATGTCTCGGTGCAGATTGCACCGGGAGAGCAGGTGGCCCTCATTGGTCCCTCGGGTGCCGGCAAGACCAGCCTGATTCATTTGCTCGCACTGGCCATGCGCCCCACCCAGGGGCAGCTTGAGTTTCAGGGCCAGGCGGCCTGGGCCCTGGGCGCGCGGCAGCGGCACCGACTTCGCGCATCACTCCTGCTGGTGCCCCAGGTGCCGCCCTTGCCACCCCGGCAGCGGGTGGTCACGAGCCTGATGGCGACCCGACTCTCTCAGATGAGCCTGCTGCACAGCCTCACCTCGCTGGTGTACCCGGCCGACATTCCAGCCGCCCACCAGGCACTCTGCGCCTTCGACATCGAGGACAAACTCTTTGAGCGCGTGGACCGTCTCTCAGGCGGCGAGCGCCAACGCGTGGGCCTTGACCGCTGCCTGATGACCGAGGCTCGCACCTGGCTGCTGGACGAACCCCTGTCTGCCCTGGATCCCGTTCGGGCGAAATCCTGCCTCGAGGTTGTCTGCTCAGAGGCCGCGCGCACCCAGGCCACACTGGTGGTCAGCCTCCACCAGGTGGAACTGGCCCTGGCCCACTTTCCAAGAATCATTGGCCTTCGAGATGGCCGCATCCTCTTTGACATCCAACGCAGCAAGCTTCTGCCCGACCAGGTGAGCGCCCTTTATTCCGGCGATGCAGACCACGGCATGGCACCCACTGCGGCAGCCCCAATGGACGACCCGTGGTCGATCCGGCCAGCCGTGCCACTGACCGGCTGCCGATGACGCTTGGCCCCATGCATCATCGCGATCCGGCCTGGACATCGCGCTGGCTGGCTGCATCCATTGGCCTCATGCTGCTCTGGCCACTCCTGCTCATCACCGAGTTCCAGCCTGCACGACTCTTGTCACCGGCCTCGCTCGCAGAGATGGGCCGCTTCCTTCAGAGCTTTCTGCCGCCGCGTGTGGATGCAGAGTTCTTGGCCTTGTTGGCAAGCTCTGCTTGGAAGACCGTGGCCATGGCCACTGCGGGCCTGGCCCTGGCACTCGTGGTGGCCATTCCGATGGCGATTCTGACCACCGAGCGCCTCTCGATCGGCGCGACCGAAGGGCGCATGCATCCACTGGCCAAGGCTGCGCGCCAACTGCTCCGAGGCATCATGGCCATTCTGCGTTCCGTGCCCGAACTGGTCTGGGCCCTCATGTTCGTGCGGGTTGTGGGCCTGGGGCCGACCGCAGGGGTGCTGGCCATTGCCATCACTTACAGCGGGATGCTGGGAAAGGTCTATGCAGAGATTCTCGAGAGCGGCCCGCCCGAGGCCTGCCGCAGCCTCATTCAGTCAGGAGCCGGTCGGCTCCAGGCACTGACCTATGGGCTGATTCCCCAGAACGCGACGGAACTCATTTCTTACACGGTCTACCGATGGGAGTGCGCGATTCGTTCATCGGTGGTGCTCGGCTTCGTGGGCGCAGGGGGGCTCGGCCAAGAGCTCGAGCAGTCGATGGCCATGTTTGCTGGTGGGGAAGTGGCCTCGATCCTGCTCATCTTCATCGGCCTGGTGGCCCTGGCAGACCTGCTCAGCCGCCTGCTTCGGCGACCACTGGACAGCCCATGAAAGATCCCGCGGCCAACCAGCCCTACCGGCTCTCACCCGAGCTGCGACGCGGCCGTTGCTGGGGATGCTGGCTGCTGGCCGGCATTCTCGTGATGCTGGCCGCCAGCGTGGCCAGCCTGGAGTTGCAGCTCACCGCCATCTTCTGGCCCGAGAACCTGGCGCGGCTTGCCGCCTTCTGGGGCGAGCTCTTCCCACCCAACCTGTCGCCCGACTTCCTCGAGCGCGTGGGCCTGGCCAGCCTCGAGACCCTGGCCATGTCTGCCCTCGGCACACTGCTGGCCATGCTCATGGGCCTGCTGCTGGCAGTCTTGCGACACCCCGTCACCAGCCTGCTGCTCAATGTCTTGCGGGCCATTCCGGAACTCGTCTGGGCGGCCCTGCTGCTCATTTCTGCAGGCCTTGGGCCCTTTGCAGGCACCCTGGCCCTCGCCATCCACACCACCGGCGTGCTGGGTCGCCTGTTTGCCGAGGCCCTTGAGAATGCACCCGGACACCCAGGCGAAACCCTGGCCCGATTGGGTGCCTCACGGGCGCAGGTCTTTTTCTATGCCACCCTGCCGCAGGCCATGCCGCAGCTGCTGGCCTACAGCCTCTACCGTTGGGAAAACAACATTCGGGCGGCCACCGTGCTCGGGGTCGTCGGTGCAGGCGGCCTGGGCCAAATGCTCATGATTCACCTCAGCCTGTTTCAGATGAACAGCATGGCCACGGTGCTGCTGGCCATGCTCGTGCTGGTCTTGGCCGTGGACCAGCTCAGCGCCTGGCTGCGGCAGCGTCTCTAACGCTCGACGAAGGCCCGTTCAATCACGTAGTCGCCTGGCTGGCCAAGGCCGGGCGAGACTACAAAGCCTTGCGCATCGAGCATCTCGGCAGTTTCCTTGAGCATGGACGGACTGCCACAAATCATGCCCCGGTCGAGGGCGGGATCGAGCGGCGGCAGACCAATGTCCTCAAAGAGTTTTCCAGAGGCCATGGCGGTCGTGAGGCGTCCCGTGTGGGAAAAGGCCTCTCGGGTCACCGTGGGGTAATAGATCAGCTGGTTGGTCACCATCTCGCCCAGGAACTCATGCTGAGGCAATTCCTTGGTGATGTACTCGCCATAGGCCAGTTCACTCACCAGTCGCACGCCATGAATGAGCACCACCTTCTCGAACCGTTCGTAGGTGTCTGGGTCTCGGATGATGCTCATGAAGGGGGCCAGCCCGGTGCCCGTGGAGAACAAATAGAGGTGCCGGCCGGGCTTGAGGTCGTCGATGACCAGCGTGCCGGTGGCCTTATCACCAATGAGGATGGGGTCTCCCACTTGAATGTGCTGCAGCCGTGACGTGAGAGGACCATCTGGCACCTTGATCGACAGGAACTCGAGGTGCTCCTCGTAATTGGGGCTCACCACGCTGTAGGCCCTGGCCAGGGGACGCCCCTCCACCTCGAGCCCAATCATGACGAAATGCCCGTTCCGAAAACGGAAGGCCTGGTCTCGGCTGGTGGTAAATGAGAACAAGGTCTCGTTCCAGTGGGTCACGCTCGTGACAGTCTCGGTGCGGTAGGTGGCCATGGGCAGGTCTTTTTAATCTCGAACAAAGGGGTTGTGAAGGCGCTCTTCACCAAAGGTGCTCATCGGGCCATGGCCCGGCACGAAGGCAATGTCGTCGCCCAGCGGAAAGAGCCGTGACTTGATGGACGTGATGAGGTCGGCATGATTGCCGCGGGGAAAATCGGTTCGGCCAATTGAGCCGGCAAACAAGACATCTCCGACGAAGGCCAGGCGCTCTCCAAGGTGAAAGAAGACCACGTGACCGGGCGTGTGGCCAGGGCAATGAATGACCTCCAAGGCCTGCTCACCGACCATCACGGTGTCGCCATCGTCCAGCCAGCGATCGGGCGTGAAGGCCTCCAGGGGCGGGAAGCCAAACATCTTCCCCTGGGCGGGGAGCTGCGAGATCCAGAAATCGTCGTCTCGCTGAGGCCCCTCGATGGGCACCCCCAGCCGCCTGGCCAGCATGGCGGCCTCTCCGCAGTGGTCGATGTGGCCGTGGGTGAGGAGAATTTTCTCAACGACCACCCCAGCCTCCGTGGCAACGGCCTCGAGGTGGTCGATGTCGCCCCCTGGGTCAATGAATGCCGCGCGGCGCGTCTTGGGACAGGTGATCAGCGAGCAGTTCTGCGAGAAGGCCGTGACCGGCAAGATCTCAAATTCCATGCCGACATTATCGCCGAGGCAGCCGCCTCAACACCCTGGGGTGTCTAGTTCAGTTGCAGGGCGTGGTATTCGAGGTCGGCCAAGGCCAGCAGTTCGAGCGCCTTCTCATGGGTAGACTCCAACACCACGGGCGGCGCCACCCCCGCGTCGGCCGCCTCTCGCCAACGGCCAGCACAGACACACCAACGATCGCCGGGCTTGAGGCCGGGAAAGCGGAACTCCGGCCGCGGGGTGGAGAGGTCGTTGCCCCGCTCGGCAGAAAAGACCAAGAAGGGCTCGGTCATCACGGCACAGACGGTGTGCCGACCAAAATCCTCTGCACTGGTATTGCAGCAGCCATCCCGATAGAAGCCGGTGACAGGATCGAGACCACAGGGCTGCAATTCCCCGCCGAGGACATTCTTTGGATTTTCGTTGGACATGCGTAAAGTTTACCCATGAGCACAGACATCACCAAGATTCGAAGCGACTACGCCCTGGCCAGCCTGGATGTCGATGACATCGCGGACAACCCACTGGACCAACTTCAGACCTGGCTGCAGGCGGCCATCACCTCTCAACTCCAAGAGCCCAACGCCATGACCCTGTCCACCGTTGCACCCAACGGCAGGCCATCGGCTCGAATTGTCTTGGCACGCGGGGTCGACGCCCACGGTGTGACCTTCTTCACCAACTACCGCTCGCAGAAAGGCCTCGCACTGCTGGCCAACCCCTGGGCGAGCCTCACCTTCTACTGGGCAGCGCTGGAGCGACAGGTTCGAATCGAGGGGCGGGTGGAAAAGTTGGCGGCAGCCGACTCAGACGCCTATTACAAGGAGCGCCCGGTGGGCAGCAAGCTCGGGGCCTGGGCCTCGCCGCAGAGTCAGGTCATTCCTGACCGCCAATGGCTCGAAAACCAGCACGAGGCGATGAAGGCCCAATTTGGAGATAGCCCCCCACGGCCCGCCGACTGGGGCGGTTATCGGCTGCAGCCAGACCGGGCTGAGTTCTGGCAGGGCCGCCGCTCTCGGCTGCACGACCGTTTGGAATACCGTTGGAGCCAGCTCGATGAACGCTGGCTGGTATCGCGCCTGGCGCCCTGATCCCTCAGGCGTGCGCTAGGGCGCGTTGCGCATGAGCGCGGGTCGCTCCCGTTCGGCTTTGATGACCTTGGGGGCCACCGCAAAGGCGCAGTAACCCTGGTTCGGGTGCGTCTGGAAGTAGTTCTGGTGATGGTCCTCGGCCGGAAAAAACCGATGGGCGAGCGGACCATGACCTTGCCAGTCGGCCTCTGAAATGGTCACGATCTGCGTGACCACCGGATCGGCCGACGGATGTGACCGCGCATAGGCCTGACAGGCCAGTGCCGCAGCGGCGGCCTGATCCGGCCCCACTGCAAAGATGATCGAGCGGTATTGCGGGCCCACGTCGTTGCCCTGTTGATTGGGCGTGGTGGGGTCGTGGATCAGAAAAAAGAGATCGAGGATGGCCTCGTAGCTGGTTTCGGTGGGGTCGAAAGCCACCTGCACCACCTCGGCATGGCCTGTGCGGCCACCACACACGGCCTCATATGAAGGCCGATCCACGTGGCCGCCCATGTAGCCCGAGGTCACGGCGCCAACCCCTTTGGCCCGCTGAAAGACAGCCTCCAAACACCAGAAGCAGCCACCACCCAGGAACGCGTTTTGCACCATGTCCGGATCCTATTCCATTGCGGCCGATTCATAACCTTATGGCCAGAAGTCAAAAGCCCTCAGCACACAACGCGCTAAAGTGGCGGCCATGAACACTCTCCACTCCCCCATTCGTCGCGCCCTATTCGGGCTGATTGGCCTGCTCGGCTTGGCTGCAGCCCTCACCAGCACGGCCCTGGAGGCCAAAACCCTGCCAGGCCCCGTGGTCTCCGTCCAACAACTTCAAGGCCTTCTGCAGGCCAAGCGCGTCGTCGTGCTCGACACGCGAGAGTTGCTCCAGACCGACCAAAAGACACCGAACTTCACGGCCGGACACATTCCAGGTGCCCTGCCGCTGCCCTACTCCAGCTTCCGAGGCCCCAAGGAGGCCCCCGGTGCAGTGCTCCCCATGGCGCAGCTCGAGGCACTCCTGTCTCCTCTGGGGATCGGGCCTGCGGATGCCTTGGTGCTGGCCGGCTCTGGTTCGGATGCCACCGAGTTTGGCGGTGTGGCCCGCATCTACTGGACACTGAAGGCCGCTGGCTTCAAAGACCTGGCCGTGCTCGATGGCGGGCTCGGAGCCTGGATGGCAGCCAAACTCCCGCTGGAGACCGGCGAGGCGAAGAAGCGGCGCCCCCAGGCCTTGGCAGGCAGCCTGCGTTACAACGAGCAACTGTTGGTGTCCACAGCCCAGGCACAGAAACTTGCCGCACAGCCTGCAGGCCAGCGGCCCGTCTTTGTCGATGCACGGCCAGAAGATTTCTTCCTGGGCCAGATGCGCCACGCCTCGGCGGCCCGATGGGGCACGATCGCGCAGGCCAAATGGCTCGACTCCGAAGAATGGTTCGTGCCCAACACGGGTCGACTGCTCAGCAAGGAGAAGCTCTTGGCCGTGGCCAAGCGCGAGGGTGTCCTGCAGCAGCCCACCGTGCAGTTCTGCAACACGGGCCATTGGGCTGCCACCAACTGGTTTATTCTCTCGGAGGTGCTCGGCCAGGCCAACACGCTCATGTATGCCGAGTCGGTGGTGGGCTGGAGCCAGGCCGGGCTGCCGATGGACAACGAGCCCAGCCGCGCCACGGCGCTGCTGTGGCAAGCCAAAGGAACCGGCATTCAACGCTAGTCACCCATGACCCGATTGCGAAAACCCAGCCTGGTGCTGCTGGGCCTTGTTGGTGTGCTGGTGGTGATCTTCCTGGCGGGGCTGCAGGCGGGCCTTCTGGTCCTCATCGGCATCGGCTTTGGCCTCATCCTTCAAGCCTGCCGATTCGGCTTCACCTCCGGCTGGCGACACTTCATTCTGCGGCGTGAGGCGGCTGGCATCACCGGCCAGATGCTGCTCATGGCCGTGGCCTCCGCAGTGGCCCTGCCGCTGCTGAGCCTCTACCCCACTGAAATCTTTGGTGCCGTCGCCCCGATCAGTTGGAGCCTGCTGCTTGGCGCCTTTGTCTTTGGTGTGGCCATGCAGGTGGCCGACGGCTGCGGATCGGGAAGCCTGAACCGGGCCGGCGCGGGGGCCGCCTTGTCATGGGTGGTGCTGCCGACCTTCATTGCGGGCAGCTTCATTGGTGCCTCCCATCAGCCGGCCTGGCTTGCACTGGGCGGGCCCTTGGATGCCCTGAGCAGCGACCCAGGCCAGGGCTTCTCGCTCGACTTCCTTCAGCAGTGGGGACTGGGGCCATCCCTGGTCATCACGCTGGTGGGCTGCGCGCTGGTCGTGTGGCTGGCCTGGCGGGCCCAAGACCGAGCCCAGCATCGCAACCTCGGGGCAGCGCTCTCACACAAGCTGGTGGCCCACTGGCTCTTGGGGGGGCTCCTGCTTGCGCTGCTCTATGGCGTTCACCTGATCGTGGCTGGGCAGCCCTGGGGCATTGTCTACGGGCTGGGCCTCTGGGGTGCCAAGGCCGCAGTCGGCCTGGGGGTCGACCTCGGCGCCGACCCATTCTGGTCTGCCCCGGCCCACGCACAGCGACTCATCGAGCCCATCCTCTGGGACATCACCTCGCTCACCAACATTGGGCTGCTCTTTGGCGCCATGGCCGCGGCCCGTTGGAGCATGCGCGCCACAACAGCTCAAGGCGCTCGCCTTCAGTGGCACCAATGGATTGCAGGCGCACTGGCCGGCCTGATCATGGGCTACAGCGCAAGGCTCGCATTCGGCTGCAACATCGGCGGCTTCCTGGGTGGCGTGGCCTCCGCAAGCCTGCACGGGTGGGTCTGGTTTGCGATGGCCTACCTGGGTTCGATCCTCGGTGTTCGCCTTCGTTTGAAATTGGACATGCCATGAGGGGTGCCACATGAAACTCGCCAGCACCCTGCTCTTCTGGGCACTCCTCATTGGCCTGGTGGGCCTGGATTTCAGTCAGACCCAACGCACTCGGGTGGAGCCACCGCTGATCATGCTCGGCAGTGGTCAGGCCTCCAGTGGTGGGCACTGCTCTGGCCGCTGACACCACCTGCCCGCTCTGCACCGGGCCTGGAGGTCACGTGGTGGAGCAGGCCACGGACTGGCGTGTGGTCCGCGTCGAAGACCAAGGCCTGCCGGGCTTTCATCGCCTCATCTGTGCAGACCATGTTCAGGAATGGCATGGCCTCCGTGCGGCCCAACGGCTCGACATCTCCGAGGCCCTGGCCCGATGGGAGTCCTCGCTCATGGCCCGGTGGCAGCCCGACAAGTTCAACCTGGCGAGCTTTGGGAATGTCGTGCCCCACCTGCATTGGCACCTCATGCCACGCTGGCGGACGGACCCCTGGTGGCCCCAGCCCATCTGGGGTCCCAGACAGGCCGCCACCCATCAAACGGTGGCGTCGGCATCCATCACCCTCGCGATCGATGACTGGTCTGCACTGGGCACGGCCTGCGGAGCCGTTCGACAGGCCGTCTTCGTGGAGGAGCAGGGCGTGGCCGCGGAGGATGAGTGGGACGAACTCGATTCAGTCTGTCGACACCTGCTCATCGCAAATGCCCAAAGCCCCCTGGCCACGGGCCGGCTTCTCTCCTTGGGCGATGGCCGTGCGCGCATCGGTCGCATGGCGGTGATACGAGCCCATCGCAAACATGGACTGGGGCGCATGGCACTCGAAGCACTCGTCGAGGAAGCCAGGCGACTGGCGTTCAGAGAAATCATTCTTCATGCCCAGACCCATGCCCTGGCCTTCTACGGTCAGTGCGGCTTCGAGGCCCAGGGGCCTGAATTCAACGAGTGCGGCATGCCGCACCGAGAGATGAGGCTGCGGCTCTAAGGCTGTCCGTGGCTTGCGCGTTGAAGACGGTCCATCACCGCCTCCCATTCGCGCGTTTCAGGAGGCCGCTCGAGCCAGATCTCGTCAAATCCAGCCTGGTCCCAATCGTTCAAGCGTGCATAGAGCTGCTGCCCATAGGCCTGCGGCTGCCCAGGTGCGCGCAGAACTTCAACGGACACGTCTGCAGGGATTCGCGCAAACAAAGGAGCGCCTGCATCTGCAGCGTCCTCTGACTGCCACCAGACGGCAATCCGTCTGGATGCACCTTGCATGTCATTCATGCGCGCTTGCATCTCCCCGCGAGAAAGTAGCCAAAGCGGCGTGCGTGGCGCGTAGTGCGAGGCGAGGCTTCCAGAGACCCGCGGGGCGGCCGCTTGAATGCCTGTCTTCGTATCGGCCAGGCGAACCACCGCCTCGATGGCCTCTCGGGCAATGCCGCCGGGCCGCAGCAGTCGTGGCGGGCTCACGGTGCAGTCAACAATCGTGCTCTCCAGGCCCACGGCCGAGTCCCCACCATCGAGCACGGCATCCTGGGCCCCCATGCGAGCCTCAAGCCCACGAACAACATCCTGCGCGCGCGTGGGGCTCACGGCACCGAAGACATTCGCCGACGGCGCAGCAAGCCAGCCACTGCCCCCGACCGCCGCAAAGCGCACCAGGAGCGCCAAGGCCACCGGATGGTTGGGCACCCGCAGACCCACGCTGTCCTGCCCTCCGGTCACCTCGGGCAGGGCCAGCGGCGAGGCCGGCAGAATCAAGGTCAGCGGCCCGGGCCAGAAGGCTGCAGCCAATGCGTGGGCCGCCTCGCTCCACACCGAGGCCAGGGGCGTGGCCTGTGCCAAGGATGCCGCATGCACGATGAGCGGGTGCCCCTTGGGCCTGCCCTTGGCCTCAAAGACGCGAGCCACGGCATTGGGATTGCTGGCATCGGCGCCCAGGCCGTAGACCGTCTCGGTGGGAAAGGCCACCAGGCCACCTGCCCTCAGAAGCTCCACCGCTCGGTCCAACGCTGTGGCCGAGAGCCGCTGCATCAGTCGATCCGCTCGGTGATGTGGCCCATTTTTCGTCCCGGCCGAGGGTCGCTCTTGCCGTAGAGGTGCAGCACGGCATCATGCCCTGCTGTGAGGGCTGGCCAGTTGGGCGTGACCACGGGGCCATCAGAGCCGTTGGGAAACCAAAGGTCTCCGAGCAGGTTGGTCATGCGCACTGGAAACCTCAGGCCCGTGTTCCCCAAGGGCATGCCCGTGCAGATGCGCACCTGCTGTTCAAACTGGCTGGTCTCACAGGCCTCGATGGTGTAGTGGCCAGAGTTGTGAGGCCGCGGGGCCATCTCATTGGCCACGAGCTGCCCGTCCTCGAGCACAAAAAACTCCACACACAGGACACCCACATACTGCATGGCCTGGGCAATCGACTGGGCCGCATCCTGGGCGGCCCGAGCGATGTCTGGAGAGACATCGGCTGGCACGGTGGTGGTGTGCAGAATGCCGTTGCGATGCACGTTCTCCGCCAAGGGAAAGACAGCCACCTCGCCACTGGCTGATCGCGCCAGAATGACCGACACCTCCTGCCGAAGGGCAAGCCGCTTTTCCAGCACACAGGCCACTCGGCCAAATGCCTCAAAGGCCTTGCAGGCCTCTTGTGCAGAGACCACGGTCTGCTGGCCTTTTCCGTCGTAGCCAAGCCGACTGGTCTTCAAGATGCCGGGAAATGCATCCGGCGGCAGGGCCAACGCCTCCTGTCCGGAACGCACAGGCCAGTGGGGTGCCACGGCCACACCGGCCGATGCAATGAAGGCCTTCTCCACCAGGCGGTCCTGTGCCCGCTCGACGCAGTCGGCCGCAGGCATGGTCTGGCCGTGCTGCGCCAGAAAGCGCAGGGCCTGGGCCGGCACATTTTCAAACTCGGTGGTGAAGACGCTCGCCTTGGCGGCGAACTGGGTCAGGGCGGTGGGGTCCCGGTAATCGCCAATCACATGGTCATCGGCCAACTGACCCGCTGGGCCCTGCGGGTCTGGGTCGAGCACCACCACGGCATGCCCCAAGCGGTGCGCAGCCTGAATCATCATCCGGCCCAACTGACCGCCGCCGAGGAGTCCAATCTGCATGGGTGGGCGACTAGTTCACGGGCGCCGCTGCGCGGCCCAGGCTGGCATTCATAGAATGCGCCGCAGCCGTTTGTTGCAGACGGAACTGTTCGAGTCGATCTCGGAGCACATCGTCCTGGGTGGCCAGGGTGGCAATCAGGTGGAGTGCCGCATTGGCTGCGCCGGCCTCGCCAATGGCGAAGGTGGCCACGGGAATGCCCTTTGGCATCTGAACGATGGAATAGAGCGAGTCCTCGCCCCGGAGGTATTTGGAGGGCACCGGCACGCCGAAGACAGGCACCGTGGTCTTGGCCGCCAGCATGCCCGGCAGGTGGGCGGCGCCACCAGCACCGGCAATGATGCCGCGAAGTCCGCGGGCGTGGGCGGTCTCGGCGTAGCCGTAGAGGGCATCGGGCATGCGATGGGCGGAGACCACGCGGGCCTCATGCGGAATGCCAAAGCGGTCGAGCATCTCCACGGCGTGTCTCATGATCTCCCAGTCGGACTGAGAGCCCATGACCACGCCCACCACAGGCATGCGCACCCCGGCAATTCGAAAGAGCGCCTCTCGGTACTTGGCCGCAGTCTTGGCAACCACATCGATGGGCAGGGCCGGCGCGGGCACCGTCTTGCCCCAGTCGAGGGTCTCGAGGTAGTCGCGCACGAACTGTTTGTCGAAGCTTGGCGGACTGATGCCTTCCTGGTATTGGTCAACGGGCCAGAACCGGGAGGAGTCGGCGGTGAGCACCTCATCCATGAGGTGCAGCACACCGTGCTCGTCGAGCCCGAATTCAAACTTGGTGTCGGCCACGATGATGCCCTGCTCCAAGGCGTAGGCTGCGGCCTCGTTGTAGAGCGCCAGGCTGATGCGACGAATCTCGTGGGCATGCTTCTCGCCAATGCTTGCCACCACCTGCTCAAACGAGATGTTCTCGTCGTGGGCGCCCGCCTCGGCCTTGTGGGCCGGCGTGAAGATGGGCTCGGGCAGTCGCGCGGCCATCGAGAGCCCCTTGGGCAAGGCAATGCCACAGACTGCGCCCGTGGCCTGGTAATCCTTCCAGCCGCCACCGATCAGGTAGCCACGCACCACGGCCTCGACGGGAAGTGGCTGGAGCCGCTTGGCCACCACGGCCCGGCCCCGCACCTGCTCCACCTCATGTTCCTGCACCACTGTCTCGGGGTCGATTCCCGTGAGGTGATTGGGCACGATGTGGGCCAACTTCGCGAACCAGAACTCGCTCATGCGATTGAGCACCACGCCCTTCTCTGGGATGGGCTCATTCATGACCACATCGAATGCAGAGAGGCGGTCGGAGGCCACCATGAGCAGCTTGTCCTCGCCCACGGCATAGAGGTCTCGAACCTTTCCTCGGCCCAGCAGGGGCAGCGAGGTCAGGCTGGTCTCGAAGACCGCCGTCATTGAACGATCTGAGCCAACTGGCCCGCCTTGTATCGGGCCGCCATGTCCACCATGCTCACCGCCTTGATCTTGCTGGCCTGACCCGCGCAGCCAAACTGTTCATAGCGCGCCTTGCAAATGACCTTGGCCGCCTCGCGGGCCGGCTTGAGGTAATCGCGCGGATCGAAGTGCGATGGGTTCTGGGCCATGTGGCGACGAATGGCTGCCGTCATGGCCAGACGAATGTCGGTGTCGATGTTGATCTTGCGCACGCCGTGCCCAATGGCCTTCTGAATTTCCTCCACTGGCACGCCGTAGGTTTCTTTCAGGTCGCCGCCGTGGGCACGAATCTCCTCGAGCAGGTCTTGGGGCACCGAGGACGACCCATGCATGACCAGGTGAGTGTTGGGGATGCGACGGTTGATCTCTTGAATACGGTCGATGGCGAGGATGTCGCCCGTGGGCTTGCGCGTGAACTTGTAGGCCCCATGGCTCGTGCCAATGGCAATGGCCAGGGCATCGAGCTGGGTCTGACGCACGAAGTCTGCCGCCTGCTCTGGGTCGGTGAGGAGTTGGTCGGCCGTCATGGTGGCGTCGGTGCCATGGCCGTCTTCCTTGTCGCCGCGCATGGTCTCCAGTGACCCGAGGCAGCCGAGTTCACCCTCCACCGAGACGCCCTTGGCATGGGCCATGGCCACCACTGTTTTGGTCACTTCCACGTTGTAGTCGTAGCTGGCAATGGTCTTGCCGTCGGCCTCCAGCGAGCCGTCCATCATGACGCTGGAAAAGCCAAGGTTCATAGCGCCCTGGCAGACCTCTGGGCTCTGGCCGTGGTCTTGGTGCATGACAATCGGCAGGTGCGGGTAGCTCTCGACGGCAGCCTCAATCAGGTGCCGCAGGAAGCCCTCTCCGGCGTACTTTCGTGCGCCCGCACTGGCCTGCATGATCACCGGGGCATCCACGGCATCGGCCGCCGCCAGAATGGCCTGGACCTGTTCCAGGTTGTTCACGTTAAAGGCGGGAATGCCGTAACCGTGCTCGGCGGCGTGGTCGAGCAACTGCCGCAGGGACACCAAGGCCATCTTCGAACTCCTTTGGGCGAAAGACGCCCATTTTCGCCCAGCTTGGCGGCTTCGCCAAACTAAGAGTCGGCGCGCTCCAGCAGGGCTGCAACCGCCGGAAGGGTCTTGCCTTCCAGGAACTCCAGAAAGGCGCCACCGCCCGTGGAAATGTAGTCGATCTGGTTGGCGATGTTGTACTTGGCAATGGCCGCCAGCGTGTCGCCACCGCCGGCAATCGAAAAGGCCGGCGAGTGAGCGATGGCCGAAGCCAGGGTGCGGGTGCCGCCTGAAAACTGCTCGATCTCAAAGACACCCAGGGGCCCATTCCAGACCACGGTGCCGGCGTTGGCAATGACCCCGGCAAGCTTGGCCGCTGTGCGGGGGCCGATGTCGAGAATCATGTCGTCCACTGCGCACTGGTGGGCCAACACCTTGTTGGCGCGGGCTTGGGCGGAGAACTCGTTGGCCGTCACGATGTCTTCGGGGATGGGCACCTCGGCACCGCGGGCCCGCATGACAGCCATGATCTGGCGCGCCTCATCGAGCAGGTCCATCTCGGCCAAGGATTTCCCAATCGGAAGCCCCGCTGCCGCCATGAAGGTATTGGCAATGCCACCACCCACAATGAGTTGGTCCACCTTCTGGGCCAGGGAGCGCAGGATGGTGAGCTTGGTGGACACCTTCGAGCCCGCCACAATGGCCACCAGGGGCCTGCGAGGTGCCTCAAGGGCCTTGCCCAGGGCGTCGAGCTCGGCCGCCATGAGCGGGCCAGCACAGGCGATCTTTGCAAATCGCGCCAGCCCATGGGTGGTCGCCTCTGCACGGTGGGCCGTGCCGAAGGCGTCGTTCACATAGATGTCGCACAGCGCCGCCATTTTCTTGGCCAGCCCGTCATCGTCCTTCTTCTCCCCCACATTCACACGGCAGTTTTCCAGCATCACGATCTCGCCTGCCGCCACCGAGAACGGCTGATCGAGCCAGTTGCTGACGAGGGGCACCTTGCGGTCGAGAAGCTCGGCCAGTCGCAGTGCGATCGGGGCCAAGGAATCCTCTGCCCGCAGTTCGCCCTCATTGGGGCGGCCCAGGTGCGAGGTGACCATGACCGCTGCGCCCGCCTTCAATGCATGCTCGATGGCCGGCACCGAGGCGCGGATGCGGGTGTCGTCTGTGATGCGCCCCGTGTCGTCCTGAGGCACGTTCAAATCCGCACGAATGAAGACCCGCTGGCCAGCCAGCGGGAGGTCGGTCATGCGCTTGAACTTCATGCGGACTTGGCCGACATCATGGCCATGGCCGTGTCGAGCATGCGGTTGGAGAAGCCCCATTCGTTGTCGTACCAGGACAAGACCTTGATGAGCCGGCCGTCGGGCGAGACGCGGGTCTGGGTGGCATCAAAAACACTGGAGTGGGCATCGTGGTTGAAGTCCACCGAGACCAGGGGCGAGGTGTTGTAGCCCAGCACGCCCTTCAAGGGCCCTTCGCTGGCGGCCTTCAAGAGCGCATTGACCCCGTCGATGGAGGTGGCCCGGGCGGCATGAAAAGTAAGGTCGACCACGGAGACATTGATGGTGGGCACCCGCATGGCGTAGCCATCCAGTTTGCCGTTGAGGTCCGGCAGCACCAGGCCCACGGCAGCGGCGGCACCCGTCTTGGTCGGGATCATGGACATGGTGGCCGAACGGGCCCGACGCAGGTCCTCGTGATAGACATCTGTTAAGACTTGGTCGTTGGTGTAGGCATGGATGGTGGTCATGAGGCCAGACTCCATGCCCAGTGCCTCGTGCAGCACCTTGGCCACCGGGGCCAGGCAGTTGGTGGTGCAGGAGGCGTTCGAGACCACGGTGTGACTCGCCCGCAGGCTGCTGTGGTTCACGCCAAAGACCACGGTGGCATCCACATCCTTGCCGCCTGGGGCGGAGATCAGGACCTTCTTGGCGCCACCGGCCAGGTGGGCGGAGGCCTTTTCCTTGCTTGTGAAAAAGCCCGTGCACTCCATGACCAGGTCGACACCGAGATCCTTCCAGGGCAACTCGGCCGGGTTGCGATTGGCCAGGACTCGGATGCGATCGCCATTGACCACCATGGCATCGCCATCCACGGCCACCCGCCCCGGGAACCGGCCGTGGGCCGTGTCGTAACGGGTGAGGTGTGCATTGGTCTCGGGGTTGCCCAGGTCGTTGATGGCCACGATCTCAATGTCGTGCCGCTTGCCGCCCTCGTAATGGGCCCTCAGAACATTGCGCCCAATGCGGCCATAGCCATTGATGGCAACCCGTACGGTCATGTGTTGTCTCCTGTGTTGAAACGCTGGTGATGAAATGGGCAGATTGTGTTGGGGCGATCAGCCTTCCAGCACCAATTGTGCCGTTTTCACCACGGCCTCTGGGGTGAGCTCGAAATACTTGAAGAGGGCGCCAGCCGGTGCGGACTCGCCAAAGCGGTCCAGCCCCACCACGGCCGCTGGCTGATACTTCCACCAGAGGTCGGTCACGCCAGCCTCCACGGCCACGCGTGGAATGCCCTCCGGGAGCACCTGGGCCTTGTAGGCCGCAGGCTGCTGGTCGAACACCGTCGTCGATGGGATGGACACCACGCGAACCCGAACCTTCTGGGCGCGCAGCCGGGCCGTGGCCTCCATGACCAGGCTCACCTCGGAGCCGGTGGCCATGATGACGATCTGCGGACGGGGGTCGGAGGTGAGTACATAACCGCCCTTGGAGATGTCGCGGGCCTGCGCTGTGTCACGCACCTGCGGGGGCAGTCCCTGCCGGGATAGCAGCAAGGCCGAGGGACCATGGACATTGGCCAGTGCGGACTGCCAGGCCACGGCCGTCTCTACGGCATCGGCCGGACGCCAGACCTGCAGGTTTGGAATGAGCCTCAAGGCTGCAGGGTGCTCCACCGGCTGGTGGGTGGGGCCGTCCTCACCGAGCCCGATCGAGTCGTGGGTGAAGACGTGGATGACCTGTCGCCGCATCAGGGCTGCCATGCGAATCGCATTGCGGCTGTAGTCGGAGAAGGTGAGGAAGGTTGCGCAGTAGGGAATGAAGCCACCGTGCAGGGCAATGCCATTGCAGATGGCGGCCATGCCGAATTCACGCACGCCGTAGCTGATGTGCTGGCCCTGCGTGAGGGCGCCCTGCTCGTCGACGGACAAGACCGAGACGCCCTTCCAATTCGTGAGGTTACTGCCGGTGAGGTCGGCCGAACCACCCAAGAGGCCTGGCAGTCTCGGGCCGATGTCATCGAGCACCATCTGCGAGGCCTTGCGGCTCGCCACGTTGGGCGCAGATGCGCACAGGGATGCAATCAGCGCGGCGTTCTTCTGATCGAAGTCGGCCGGCCGTTGGCCCGTAAGCCGGGCCTCGAAGGCGGCTGCCTCCTGGGGGTAGGCCTTGCGATAGGCGGCGAGCCGGTTCTCCCATAGGGACTGTGCAGCCTGCCCCCTGGCCTTGGCATCCCAGGCCTGGTAGATCGCCTGCGGAATCTCAAAGGGCGCATGCGGCCAGTCCATGGCCGCACGCGTGAGCCGAATCTCCTCCTCGCCGAGGGCCTCGCCATGGGCCTTCGCACTGCCCGCCCGATTCGGTGAGCCCTTGCCAATCTGCGTCTTGCAAATGATGAGCGTGGGGGCGAGCCGGCCATTGCGACCAGCCTGCGCCCACTCCTTGGCCGTGGCAATGGCCAGGCTCACCGCCTGCGTGTCGTGGCCATCGATGGGCCCCAGCACATTCCAACCATACGATTCAAAACGGGCCCGCGTGTCGTCTCGGAACCAGCCCGTCACATCGCCATCGATGGAAATGCCGTTGTCGTCGTAGAGGGCGATCAGCTTGGAGAGGCCCCAGACGCCCGCAAGGCTGCAGGCCTCGTGGCTGATGCCCTCCATGAGGCAGCCATCGCCCAGAAATACGAAGGTGCGATGGTCGACCACGGTATGGCCGGGACGATTGAACTCTGCAGCCAGCAGCCGCTCGGCCAGGGCCATGCCCACCGCGTTGGAGATGCCCTGGCCCAGGGGGCCGGTGGTGGTCTCCACGCCGGGGGTGACATCGACCTCTGGGTGGCCCGGCGTTTTGGAATGAAGCTGCCGAAACTGGCGCAATTCGGACATGGGAAGGTCGTAGCCCGAGAGGTGCAGCAGGGCGTAGAGCAGCATGGAGCCGTGCCCGTTGGAGACCACGAAGCGGTCGCGATCCGCCCAGGATGGGTTGGCAGGATTGTGTCGAAGGTGGTCCCTCCAGAGCGCGACCGCCATGTCGGCCATGCCCATGGGCATGCCGGGGTGGCCTGAGTTGGCCTGTTGGACGGCGTCCATGGCCAGGGCGCGGATTGCGTTGGCCATCTGCTGTGGGGAGGCGTTCATGCGCTGACTTTCTTCGAGAATCGACAGAGAATAGGGATTCTACCGAGACACAACCCTTCAGCATGCGTTGAAGTTTTTGAATCTTTGGTTCAAGTTTTACTTATCTTTAGGCCGCTCTCATGCGCATTCGACTCCACCAGCCGGGCCTTTCACCCGGGCCGCTGTGCCTTGACCCGGACAACGGCCACCACCTGATCAAGGTGCTGCGGGCCACAACAGGCACCGTGGTCACCCTGTTCGACGGCCAGGGCCTCGAAGCCGACGCGGTGGTCGCAGACCCGAACCCCAAACAATGCCTGGTCACGGTCTCCCGCATCGAAGCCATCAGCCGAGAGTCCCCAACGCCATCACGCCTCATTCAAGCCTTGTGCCTGGGCGACAAGATGGACTGGGTGGTGGAGAAGGCCACCGAACTCGGTGTTGCAGCCATTCAGCCGGTGCAGGCAGCCCGCAGCCAATTGCGGCTCGAGGGTGATCGGGCCGATAAGCGTCGCGTGCATTGGCAGCGAATTGCGGCCGCGGCGGCGGCGCAGTCCGGTCGCAACCAGGTGCCCACGGTCCATCCCATTCTGCGCCTGGATGCAGCGCTGGCCGAATTCGCATCCGCGCCCGCACCCCAGACGGGCTGGCTGCTCGACCCGTTCGCGCGGCAGACCCTCACCCAGGCGCCTCTGGAAGGCAGCCTCACGATTGCCATCGGCCCTGAGGCGGGCTGGACGGACGACGAAGAACAATTGGCCTGCGCGCATGGCTTCGTGGGCGTTCGCTGCGGCCCCCGCATCCTGAGAACAGAGACTGCGGCGGCCGTGGTGCTCGCAGCCATCGCCGCCAGAAGCGGCGAGTTCTAGCTCCGCAGGACCTGCCTAGCCTTGGGCGCCACCGTCGCCGGCGCTGGCACCCGCATTGGCCTGCACCACGGCAATGGCGGTCATGTTCACCAGTCGCCGCACGGTTGCAGAGGCCGTGAGCACGTGAACCGGCGCGGCGCATCCCATGAGAATGGGACCAATGGCCACGTTGTTGCCCGCCGCACGCTTCAAGAGGTTGTACGAAATATTGGCCGACTCCATGCTCGGGAGCACGAGCAGGTTGGCATCGCCCTGCAAGGTGGAATTGGGCATCAGGGCCTTGCGAAGCTCGGCATCGAGTGCGACATCGCCGTGCATTTCACCGTCGACATTGAGCAAGGGCTCCCGCTCTCGAACCAAATGCAAGACATCCCGCATCTTGCAGGCGGAGTCTGAGTTTCCGCTTCCGAAGTTGCTGTGCGAGAGCAAGGCCACCCGCGGCTCCAGACCCAGGGAGCGCATGGTCTGCGCGGCCGCCACCGTGATCTCGGCCAGCGCCTCGGCCGACGGGTTCTCATTCACGTGGGTATCCACCAGCGCGATGGTTCGGTGCTGGAGGATCAGGATGTTCATGGCGGCATAGACGCTCGCACCTGCGGCACGGCCGAGCACTTGGTTCACATAGTGGAGGTGAAGGCTGTGGGTGCCAAAGGTGCCGCAGATCATGGCGTCGGCATGCCCTTTGCGAATCATCATCGCGCCAATCAGGGTGTGCCGGCGGCGCATCTCAATCTGGGCATACTGGGCTGTGACACCGCTGCGCTCGGTCATCTGGTGATAGGTCTCCCAGTACTCGCGATAGCGGTCGTCCTGCTCTGGATTCACCACCGTGACATCCTCACCCAGATGCATCCGCAGCCCGAACCGCTCGATGCGCTTTTCAATCACGGCAGGTCGGCCAATCAGAATTGGGTCGGCCAGGCCTTCATCCAGAACCACCTGCACCGCACGCAGCACGCGCTCCTCTTCGCCCTCGGCAAAGACCACGCGGCGCTTCTCGGCCCGGCGGGCTGCCGTGAGCAGCGGCTTCATGAAGTTTCCAGAGTGATAGACGAACTCCTGAAGGCGATCGACGTAGGCACCCATGTCTGAGAGCGGCCGGATGGCCACGCCATCGTCCATGGCCGCCTGGGCCACGGCCGGCGCGATCTTCACAATCAGGCGAGGGTCGAAGGGCTTGGGAATGAGGTATTCCGGACCAAAGGAAATGCCCTCGGTGCCATAGGCGGCCGTGACAACCTCCGACTGCTCAGCCCGGGCGAGCTCAGCCATCGCGCGCACGGCGGCGAGTTCCATGCCACGGGTGATGGTGGTGGCCC
Source organism: Bordetella parapertussis (assembly GCA_945862305.1). GTDB lineage: Bacteria > Pseudomonadota > Gammaproteobacteria > Burkholderiales > Burkholderiaceae_A > Hahnella. Next base: position 178,598 of record CAMAXF010000002.1, read on the forward strand.
CCACATCCAGTGCGCCGCGGAAGATGAACGGGAAGCAGAGCACGTTGTTCACCTGGTTCGGGTAATCGGTTCGACCCGTGGCAATGACGGCATCCTGGCGAACGCCCTTCACCAGCTCGGGAAGAATTTCGGGCTCTGGATTGGCCAGGGCAAAAATAATCGGCTTGGCTGCCATGGTGGCGACCATCTCGGGCTTGAGCACGCCCCCAGCCGACAGGCCCAGAAACACGTCTGCATCGCTGATGACATCGGCGAGTTGGCGCGCACTGGTGGGCTGACAGAAGCGGGCCTTCTCCGGGTCCATGAGCTCAGTACGACCCTCGTAGACCACACCCTTGATGTCGGTGACCCAGATGTTTTCTTTGGGCATGCCAAGATCGAGCAGCAAATCCAGGCAGGCCAAGGCGGCTGCACCCGCGCCGGACACCACCAGCTTGACCTTGCCAATCTCCTTGCCCACCACCGCCAGCCCATTGACCAGGGCCGCCGCCACCACAATGGCCGTGCCGTGCTGGTCGTCATGGAAGACAGGAATCTTCATGCGCTCGCGAAGCTTTCGCTCGATGTAGAAGCAGTCAGGTGCCTTGATGTCCTCGAGGTTGATGCCACCAAAGGTCGGCTCCAAGGCCGCCACTGCATCCACGATCTTGTCGAGGTCTCGCTCGGCCAGCTCAATGTCAAAGACATCGATGCCCGCGAACTTCTTAAAGAGCACGCCCTTGCCTTCCATCACGGGCTTGGCTGCCAGAGGGCCAATGTCGCCCAGGCCGAGCACTGCGGTGCCGTTGGTCACCACGCCCACCAGGTTCCCACGGGCCGTGTACTTGAAGGCGTTCATGGGGTCTTGCGCAATCTCTAAACAGGCCGCAGCCACCCCGGGGGAATAGGCCAGGGCCAGGTCCCGCTGGTTCGTGAGCTGCTTGGTGGGCTGGATGGAGATCTTCCCCGGCGTGGGGAACTCGTGATAGTCGAGGGCTTGCTGGCGAAGGATGGGATCCATGAATGGCCTAAATGAGTGGTGTGACGAAATTATGAGCCCAGCCAGGCTTTCGCAATGGCCTGTGCCGCGGTGATGGGGGTTCGACCAGCAAGGTCCTGAATCTGGTGGCGACAGGAGAATCCATCGGCCACGATCCATGCGTCGGCTGGGGCCGAGGCCACCGCAGGCACCAGGCTGGCCTGGGCCATGGCCTTGGAGACCTCCTGGTGTTGCGGGTCGTAGCCAAAGGCGCCGGCCATGCCGCAACAGCTCGACTCAATCGGGTGCACCTCAAAGCCCACGGAGCGCAGCGTCTCGATGGTGGGGCTCCAGGCCCCAAGCGCCTTCTGATGGCAATGGCCGTGCACGTAGACTGCGCGGCCGTTCCCCACGGCGGGTGGCCTGAGATGGCCCAAGGCCAGCTCCGACATCCACCAGGCCTCGAAGAGTTTGGCCTGGCGCCCCAACTGCTCGGCGCGCGGACCAAGGTTCATGGTCTGCCATTCATCCTGAAAGCCGAGCACGCAGGAGGGCTCCACGCCCACCACCGGCACACCACTGGCCAGCACCGGAGCCAGTGCATCCAGAACTGCCACGGCCCGACGACGCGCGCCGTCGATATCACCCACCGACAGGGCCGTGCGACCACAGCACAGCGGCTTGGCCGCGGCCGCACCTGAGAGCGCCACGCGATAGCCCGCCTGACGCATGAGCTGCCCAAGGGCCATCAGGGCCTCTGGCGAATAGGCTGAGTTGAAGGTGTCGGCCCAGAGCGCCACATCACAGGCCTCCAGGCTCGCCCAAACGCCTGCGGCGGCATCGTCCTGGGCCTGCTGACGAAATGAAGCAGAGGCCCACTCTGGCAGTGACCGAGTCGCCGCCACACCCGTGATGGGCTCCAAAAGGCGGGCCAGCCACGGCCACTGGTTGCGGAGGTTCAGCATCGCGCCCAAGGCCGGCGTGCGGTGCACCCGTTGGGCCAGATCGGGGAGGCTGGCGACCAGACGGTCGCGAAAGGCAAAACCATGGCGAAGCCCCCGCTGGTGGGCGGCCTCGATCTTCATGCGGGCCATGTCCACCCCCGTGGGGCACTCACGCTTGCAGGCCTTGCAGCCCACGCAGAGGTCCATGGCCTCGGCGACCTCGGGGCCCGCCAGATCGTTTGGGAGTTGGCCACTCAAGGCCAGCCGCAGGGTGTTGGCTCGGCCACGAACCGAGTGGACCTCCTCACGCGTCACCCGATAGCTCGGACACATCACACCGGCATCGAATTTTCGGCAGTGGCCATTGTTGTTGCACATCTCCACAGCCTTGGAGAGACCACCCGAAGGGTCCTCGCCCGATCCAGGAGGACCAATCTGAATGCCCATGGTGCCGGGGTCACCCCGCACGGATGGATCGTTTTGCACATCCCAGGCCGACCAGTCCAGTCCCGTCTTCAAGGGCATGACCCGATAGTTCGGCGGGAATCGAAAGAGGCTGCGGTCGTCCATGCGCGTGGCGCGGACAATCTTGCCGGGGTTGAGCCGATGATTTGGATCGAAGGCGTCCTTGACGGCCTCGAAGGCCCTCGTGATGTCCGGGCCAAACTGCCAGCCCACCCATTCACTCCGCACGAGGCCATCTCCATGCTCGCCCGAGAAGGCTCCCTTGAACTTGCGCACCAGGGCGGCGGCCTCCTCTGCGATGGCGCGCATCTTCTCGGCCCCATCCCGACGCATGTCCAGAATGGGCCGAACATGCAGCGTGCCCACCGAGGCGTGGGCATACCAGGTGCCCTGGGTGCCGTGACGAGCAAAGACCTCCGAGAGGCTGGCCGTGTAATCCGCCAGGTGTTCCAACGGCACTGCGCAGTCTTCAATGAAGGACACCGGCTTGCCGTCGCCCTTCAGGGACATCATGATGTTGAGGCCAGCCTTGCGGACCTCCCAGAGGGCCGCCTGCCGCTTGGGGTCTCTCATGGAGACCACCGAGCCGGGCAGGCCCAGATCTCCCATGAGTTCCTCCAGGGCCAGGAGGTCTCGGCCAAGCCGCTCGAGGTCCTCGCCGGCAAACTCCACCAGCAAGATGGCATCGGTCTCACGCCCGCCCACGTTCACCAGGGCATCCTGGATCACGGGGGCAAAAACAGGGTTCACGCGGCAAAGCTCAATCATGGTGCGGTCCACCAATTCAACCGCCACCGGCTTGAGCCCCACAATCGATGGGGTCACCTCCATCGCCTTTTGAAAGGTCGGAAAGTTCACGACACCCAGCACCTTGGCCCTGGGAATGGGCGCGAGTGCCAGCCGGATGGACTCAAACGTGGCCAAGGTGCCCTCCGATCCCACCAGCAGATGGGCCAGATTGACGCGGCCGTCGGGGGTATACGGCCGTTCACTCTGAGGATCGAAGATGTCCAGGTTGTAGCCGCCCACGCGGCGCATCACCTTGGGCCAGAGGGCCCGAATCTCGGGCGCGACCTGCTGTGCAATCTCATGAAGCCTGGAGACGAGCGCCCGAAGACGCTGGCTGTTCAACTGCATCTCGGCGCCATCGCCGAAGGCCGCAAACCGGGCCAAAGTGCCGTCGTCCAGGATGGCGTCGATCGCCCGCACGTTGTGGACCATGTTCCCGTAATACAACGAGCGAGAGCCGCAGGAGTTATTGCCCGCCATGCCGCCAATCGTGCATTGAGCGGCTGTGGAGACATCCACCGGAAACCAGACACCGTGAGGCTTGAGCGCCTGATTGAGGTGATCCAGGACCATGCCGGGCTCCACCGTCACCTCGCCTGCCTCCAGGTTCAGGGAGAGCATTTTTCGCAGGTGTCGGCTGGTGTCGATGACCAATGCCTCGCCCACGGTCTGTCCACACTGGGACGTGCCACCACCGCGACTGAGGACCGGCACGCCGGCATCGCGGGCGACCTCGAGGGCCAGGCGAAGGTCGAGGCTGGTCTCAGGCACCACCACCCCCAACGGCATGCGCTGGTAGATGGAGGCATCGGTCGCATAGCGGCCCCGAGAGGCAGCATCGAAGAGGACTTCGCCTCTCACCTCTTTGCGGAGTCGATCGGCGAGCCCACCCCGGCGCAAAGCACCGGCCGCGCCCCCTTGAAGCACCATCCGACGGGACGGTTTTTCGAGCGGCGGCGGGGAATGAGCAGGCTTCATGGAGGGGCGGCGGGGGATGACCGGTTCATGTCGGAGAGATTACAATGTTAGATTGACTTCAAGACCCCTCCAACGTGAACCCTTCAGCGTGAACTCCCCCGCCATGCAACGCGACTTCCCACCCGCCATCAACCCTCGGTCCAGCCTCAACCGCGTGGGTCAAGGTCGACACTTCCTGCAGATTCCAGGCCCTTCCAACGTGCCCGACCGGGTGCTGCGGGCCATCGACTTCCCCACCATCGACCATCGCGGCCCCGAGTTCCAGGCGCTGGCCTTGCGAGTGCTCGAAGGCGTTCGACCCCTTTTCGGCACCAAAGGCCCTGTGGTCATTTACCCGGCCTCAGGCACCGCGGCCTGGGAGGCCGCCCTGGTCAACACCATGAACCCGGGCGACAAGATACTCATGTTTGAGGCAGGCCACTTCGCGGGCCTTTGGCTCAAGATGGCCAATCGCCTTGGCCTTCGCCCAGAGGTCATCAAAGGCGACTGGAGCCTCGGCGTCCAGCCAGACCTCATCGAGGCCCGCCTCAAGGCCGACACCGCGCATGAGATCAAGGCAGTCTGTGTGGTCCACAACGAAACCTCCACTGGGGTCACGTCCGACATTGGCGCCGTGCGCAAGGCGCTGAACGCGGCCGGCCATCCGGCACTGCTGCTCGTCGACACCATCTCGGCGCTCGGCAGTGTGGAGTTTAAGCAGGACGAATGGGGCGTGGATGTGGGCGTTGCGAGCTCTCAGAAGGGGCTCATGCTGCCCCCAGGCCTGGGCTTCAATGCTGTCAGCCAGAAGGCCCTCGCCGCCAGTGAGAAGGCCACCATGCCGCGTGCCTTCTGGGCCTGGGACGACATTCTCGAGGCGAACAAGAAGGGTTTCTGGCCCAGCACACCGAACACGAACCTGCTCTACGGCCTGGCCGAGGCGCTCGACATGTTCAATGAGGAAGGCCTTCCACAGGTCTTTGCCCGACACAAGCGGCATTCCATGGCTGCTCGGGCTGCCGTGGCGGCCTGGGGCCTCGAGCTCGTCTGTCAGGCACCCGATCTTCACAGCCCGGTGCTCACGGCGGTGCGCATGCCAGTGGGCATCGATGGCAGTCATGTCGACGCAGACCACCTCCGCCAGATTGCCCTCACACAGTCCAACATGTCGCTTGGCATGGGCCTGGGACAACTCGCGGGCAAGGTCTTTCGAATCGGCCACCTCGGCGACTTCAACGACCTCAGCCTCTTGGGGGCGCTCGGTGGCGTGGAGATGGCATTGTCTGCTGCAGGGGTGACCCACCAGCCGGGGGGCGTTCAGGCGGCAATGGCTGCCTTGGCCAGTTCGCGCGCGTCTACCTAACTAAGCCAGCACACGCCCCTGGGCGGCGGCATACAACCGCTCTCGCATGCGCAGCACCTTTGCAGGGTATTGCGTTTGGCCCGCGGGCCCCATGCCCACGTAGGCCGACAGCGCAGCCTCAATGGTTTTGTAGCGGTCGAGGTACTCTCGCAGGATCCCCGCGCCGACATCAATGTTGGCCCACGGGTTCAGTGCGGCATCGGTGCCACCGTGGCGCTCAAACCGCTCCCGATGCACCTGGGGCATCACCTGCATGAGGCCTTGGGCGCCCACCTTGCTCTCGGCCAGGGGGTTAAAACTCGATTCCACCGCAATCACAGCCAGCAGTAGGTAGGGGTCCAGCCGATGCGTGGCCGCACTGGCATAGGCCGCGAGAACAATTTGTTCCACCGCCGCCAGAGACACGCGATGCTTGCGCGCGATCCATCTGGCCGCGCGGCCTTGTTGCGGCGTGAGGTTGTTTACCCCGATGTGAAAAAGCGACTGGGCGGGTTCGGCGGTAAAGGCCTGCACGACGATCTGAGACCAGCCGACCACACGCTCACGACCAGACGCTGTGAGCACCGTCGAGAGCGCCAGCAAGGAGGCCACGACCACCCCGAGGGCTCGGCGCTCTAAGAAGTCTCTCGTGTTCGGACCCGACAAGACAGTTTGTGGCGTCATGGAATTCAGACCGTGTTCTCCCTAAAGGGTTTCGACAATCCACTTCACGAGCGCGTCCAAACCAGGGGCAGCCTCTCGTGCCTTCGGATCGTTGATGATCGCTGAAAAGGCCACCCAATGGCCAGCCTCTGTGAGCGCGTATCCAGAGTATGCCCTTACATTTTCGAGAGACCCGGTTTTGACCCAGGCCCGTCCCAGCACGGCACCATCACGCAGTCGACGCCGCATCGTGCCCTCCAGGCCCGCGGCCGGCAAGGTCTCAATCCACTCTGCAGCGCCCGGTCCACGCAGGGCCTCCACCAGGAGTCGGGTCAGGCTCTGCGGTGCAATTCTGCTGGCTCGACTCAGGCCAGAGCCGTTGTCGATCACCAGTTCCGGGAAAGCCAGGTTCTGACCCGACAGCCAAGACCGGATCCGCTGCTCGGCATCGGCCCGGGTGCCCGGCCCGCCTGTCTCGGCCGATAGGTTCAAGTAGAGGGTGCGAGCCATCGGGTTGTTGCTCATCTTATTGATGTCCGCAATCAATTCCTGCAAAGGCCTCGGTGAGACCCATTCCAACAACAAACGAGCAGGTGCGGGGGTGCGGCCCTCACGCACCCGCCCCTGAAATCTCCCGCCCGCCGCTCGCCAGGTGGCCGAAAAGAGCCGATGTGCAAACTGCAGGTGGTCATAGACCGACACATACAACTCAACCCCGGGGCATCCCTTGCCAAGGCGACCCTGGACCTCCAGCAGATTCGTCTTCGTGATGACTTGAATCTGGTTGCGTGAGCAATCCCCCCGCACCTGCCTGACGGCTGTTCGCAGACGCAACCCGGTCAGGGCGGGCTCAATCTCGCCCTTCAGGCGGCCGTTGGCCGATCGCGACAGGCTGACCTTCACGGCCTTGAAATTGAGCATGGCCGCGTGGGGGGTCACGTTGTAGGGCTTGAACCCCATGCCATCAAAGGCGTTCGGGTCACCGGGGGGCTCCCCGAACCGAGTGCCATCGAGGACCAGATCACCCTCAATGTGCTGAATCCCGGCTGCCCGCAACTCCGAGACGATGGCCTGTAAATCCTCCTGGACCAGTTTTGGATCCCCACCGCCTTTGACATACACGGAGCCCTTGAGTCGACCGTTTCGAACCGTTCCCGTGGTGAGAAAACGGGTTCGGTGCCGGTAATCCGGCCCCAGAATCGACAATGCTGCGCGAGTGGTGATGAGCTTCTCTGTCGAGGCCGGGTTCATCGGTTCGCCAGGTCGATGGCCCAGCCAGCGCACCACATTGGGATTTTCACGGGTGTCGAGCACGGCCACCGAGATGCCAACCCCCCGATCACTCACCCCTCGGTCGGTGAAAAAAGACAATGGAAGCTCGGTTGAAGAACTGGAAATATAGGTCTGTGCGAAGGAGTGCGCGCACGCACACATCATCAGGCCGGAACCCAATGCTCTCCAAAACCCTCGAAGCCTCTGTAACACGATCGCATCACTCTCGGTGTTATTGTCATGCCCGACGTTTCACCCGAAGGGCTTCCCAAGAGGACATCATGGCATTAGAAAAAAACGAAAACTACTTTGAGCTCTCCGACGAGAACGACCGGGCCTCGGCCATTGAGGCGCAGTTCAACGAGGATGCGCTCGAGATGGCCCGTCGCAAGATTGCCCCGGAGACAAACCCCGACTTCGACGGCACGCACTGCATCGACTGCGGCGAGAAGATCATGGCGGCCCGGCTCAAACTCGGCAAAATCCGCTGTATCGACTGCCAGACCCTGCTCGAAAAGCAGTCCCGCTTCGTCGCGGGCTGACCCCCCCTTGAAAAGGGGCCTCGGTGCCCCTATCATTAGCACTCGAGGGCGATGAGTGCTAACAGCGCTCCCGCAGACTCTTTTTCACCAACCTTTTTTTGATGGAGCGAATCCGAATGAAATTGCGTCCCCTGCACGACCGTCTCGTGGTCAAGCGTCTAGATCTGGAGCGAACCACTGCGTCTGGCATCGTGATTCCTGACAATGCAGCCGAGAAACCCGACCAAGGCGAAGTTCTCGCCGTGGGCAACGGCAAGATCCAGGAAGACGGCAAACAGCGCCCCCTCGATGTCAAGGTGGGCAACCGAGTCCTGTTCGGCAAATACGCGGGCCAGACCGTCAAGGTCGACGGCGAAGAACTCCTGGTTCTGCGCGAAGACGACGTCATGGCCGTCATCGAGTAATCACTCGATCCACACAACCCGAATACGAAGGAGATAGTCCAAATGGCAGCAAAACAAGTGATGTTTGGTGATGAAGCCCGCCAAAAGATGGTCAATGGGATCAACATCCTGGCCAATGCAGTCAAAGTAACCCTTGGCCCCAAAGGCCGCAACGTTGTGCTCGAGCGCTCCTTTGGCGCCCCGAGCGTCACCAAGGACGGTGTGTCCGTGGCCAAGGAAATCGAACTCAAAGACAAGTTCGAGAACATGGGCGCTCAGATGGTCAAGGAAGTGGCCTCAAAGACTGCCGACAACGCCGGTGACGGCACCACCACAGCTACCGTGCTGGCCCAGGCCGTCGTTCGTGAAGGCATGAAGTATGTCGCCGCGGGCATGAACCCCATGGATCTCAAGCGCGGCATCGACAAGGCCACCACGGCCATCGTGGCCGAGCTCGCCAAGATCTCCAAGCCCTGCACCACCGCCAAGGAAATCGCCCAGGTGGGTTCCATCTCGGCCAACTCCGATGCCGAAATCGGCGAGATCATCTCCAAGGCCATGGAGCGTGTCGGCAAAGAGGGTGTCATCACCGTCGAAGATGGCAAGTCACTCCAGAACGAGCTCGATGTGGTGGAGGGCATGCAGTTCGACCGCGGCTACCTCTCGCCCTACTTCATCAACAATCCTGAGAAGCAGGTCGCCATTCTTGAGAACCCGTTCATCCTCCTGCACGACAAGAAGGTCTCCAACATTCGTGACCTCCTCCCGGTGCTGGAGCAGGTCGCCAAGTCTGGCCGTCCCCTGCTGATCGTGGCGGAAGATGTCGAGGGCGAGGCCCTGGCCACCCTCGTGGTCAACAACATCCGCGGCATCCTCAAGACCGTGGCCGTCAAGGCACCTGGCTTCGGCGATCGCCGCAAGGCCATGCTCGAAGACATGGCCATCCTCACCGGCGGTGAGGTGATCTCCGAAGAAACCGGCATGACCCTCGAGAAGGCCACCCTGGCGCAGCTCGGCCAGGCCAAGACCGTCGAGATCGCCAAAGAGAACACCACCATCATCGACGGTGCAGGCGACAAGAAGAACATCGATGCCCGGGTCAAGCAGATCCGCACCCAGATCGAAGAGGCCACGAGCGACTACGACAAGGAGAAGCTGCAGGAGCGCGTGGCGAAACTCGCCGGCGGTGTTGCAGTGATCCGCGTCGGTGCCGCCACCGAGGTCGAGATGAAGGAGAAGAAGGCCCGCGTCGAAGACGCCCTGCACGCCACTCGCGCAGCCGTCGAAGAAGGCATCGTTGCAGGCGGTGGCGTGGCCCTGCTGCGTGCACGGGCCAATGCCAAGGTCAAGGGCGACAACCCCGACCAGGAGGCCGGCATCAAGATCGTGATGCGTGCAGTGGAAGAGCCCCTGCGTCAGATCGTGGCCAACTGTGGTGATGAGCCCAGCGTCGTGGTCAACAAGGTGCTCGAGCTCAAAGGCTCGAACGGCTACAACGCGGCCTCCAGCGAGTACGGCGACATGCTCGAAATGGGTGTGGTCGATCCCACCAAGGTGACGCGTACAGCCCTGCAGAACGCGGCCTCCGTGGCCAGCCTGATGCTCACCACCGACTGCATGATCGGTGAGGCACCTGACGACAAGCCAGCCGGCGGCGGCATGCCCGGTGGCATGGGCGGCATGGGTGGCATGGGCGGCATGGACATGTAATCAGGAGTTCGCCTCCTGCACTCCGAACCCGGGCCCTCGCGCCCGGGTTTTTTTTATTGGCGTGTCACAATCCGTGCCTATGCGATTCATCGATCGGTGTGAGGCCGCCTGGGCCGAAAACGAGAGCCTGCTCTGTGTGGGCCTCGACCCCGAGCCCAAACAATTTCCAAAGCCACTGCAGGGCAGCCCCACCCTCGAATCCGTCGAGGCCTTCTGCCTCGAGATTGCAACCGCCACAGCGCCATACTGCTGCGCCTTCAAGCCTCAGATCGCACACTTTGCGGCACTTGGCGGGGAGGCAGTGCTCGAGCGAATCTGCAAGTCCATTCGGTCTGCATTTCCGCAGCACCTGCTGATCCTCGACGCAAAACGGGGAGACATTGGGTCGACTGCTCAGCACTACGCCACCGAAGCCTTTGACCGCTACGCGGCCGACGCGGTCACGGTGAACCCTTACATGGGCTCGGACAGCCTTGCCCCCTACCTGGCCCATGCCGAGAAGGGCATCTTCGTGCTGTGTCGCACGAGCAACCCCGGTGGTGATGAACTCCAGATGCAAACGCTCTCCTCTGGCAAGCGGGTCTTTGAACACGTGGCCAGGCTTGCTGCAGAACAATGGAACCAACATGGTCAGGTCGGTCTGGTGGTGGGCGCCACGTATCCCGATGAGGTTGGAATCGTTCGGCAGTTGGCCCCCGAGTTGCCGCTGCTGGTGCCGGGCGTGGGAGCACAAGGAGGTAACCTCGTGAGAACCGTCGCCCAGGCCGTCACCGCGAGTGGTGGACTCCTCTTAAACAGCTCTCGTGCCATCCTCTATGCAAGTGCGGACCACGACTGGCGTCAGGCAGCCAAGCAGGCCGCCCGGCAGACACACCAGGCCATACAGGATGCCCGTGCACAGACCAACCATTGAGCCGTTGCAGGGCCAATCCGGCGCCTGGGCGCTGCTTCAGAAGGAAATCAGGCGGTTCACCAAGGTGTCTGTCCAGACCGTTCTTGCACCGGTGGTCTCGTCCCTCTTGTTTCTCGCCATTTTTGCCTTCCTGCTCGAGGGCCGACTCGAGCCCTTTCCGGGGGTGGGCTACAGCGCCTTCCTCGTGCCAGGCCTCGTGATGATGACCCTGCAGCAGAATGCATTCGCAAATACGAGTTCCAGTCTGACCCAGAGCAAGATCACCGGCACACTCATTTTTCTCATGCTCTCGCCACTAAAGCCATGGGAATGGCTGGTGGGCTACCTGGGTGGTGCGGTGGCGCGTGGCCTGGCCTGCGGCCTGGTGGTCTGGCTGGCCAGCATGCCCTTCATTCAGGTGAGCGTGACCCACTGGGGCTGGGTGCTGCTCTTCGGGCTTCTGGCCTGCCTCATCATGGGCGCACTTGGGCTTCTGGCCGCCCTGTATGCCGAGAAGTGGGATCACGTCTCTGCCTTCCAGAACTTCCTCATCAATCCGCTCACGTTCCTGGCGGGTGTCTTCTACTCCATTCATGCGCTGCCCCCCGTCTGGCAGAACATCTCGCACTTCAATCCTTTCTTCTACCTCATTGATGGCTTTCGATACGGCGTCTTTGCCCAGTCGGATGTCTCTCCCTGGATGAGCCTCTGGGTCTGCGGCATCTTCTGCGCAGTGCTGCTCGCCCTGTGCCAATTTCTCATCGCCATCGGCTGGCGCATTCGGCCCTAAAGAAAACGGCCCCGAAGGGCCGTTTCCATCCGAACGCGAAACTGCTTACTTCTTCGCAGGCGCCGCATCCTTGGCGGGTGCTGCATCCTTCTTGGCGTCCTTCTTGGCGTCCTTTGCAGGTGCGGCCTCTTTCTTGGCCTCAGCCTTGGCAGGGGCGGCAGGTGCTTGAGCAACTGCTGCACCGGAGAACGCCACCATCGCGGCCATCACAGCCATCGAAATCTTTTTCATATTTTCCTCGTTGTGATTTAAGAGTTAACTCGGTACAACGAACGCAGTCTATGCAATTCACCCTGGACTCTGTGCTGTCTATTGTGTGCAATAGGTACGCGGAAAATATTTATGCAAGTGAAAGCCAGGCTGCGCCCAAGACGCCTGCAGAATCTCCCAACGCATGTCGTCGAATGGGCGACTCACAAACGCCCCCAAAAACCTGCTGAGCAATGCCCTCCGACAAGGCCTGAGGCAGCCAGTCTAGGTTCGACAGCCCCCCGCCCAGAACGACCACGTCGGGATCAAGTGTCGTCACCAGTCGGGCCAGCCCTGTGGTGAGCGCATGGAGCATGGACGACCTGCAGGCCAGCGCGCGCGGGTCCTGGGGATCCGCAAGAATCGAGTGGGCCGGGCGCGACTGGCCCGTGGATGCTTGGTACCGCGCCTCAATGCCACTGCCCGAAGCCAACATCTCCAGGCAGCCGACTCCACCGCACCAGCATCGCGGGCCGGCCGGGTCTACGCTGACATGACCCCACTCACCGGCGAGCCGGTTGCGGCCAATGTGAAGAACACCATCGATGACCAGGCCACCCCCGCAGCCCGTGCCGAGGATCACACCGAACACGGTCCTGAATCCCTGTCCTGCCCCGGCGCGGGCCTCTGCCAGGGCAAAGCAGTTCGCATCGTTCTCCACCCGAACCGGTTGGCCCATGGCCGAAGACACCTGCCCTTGGAGGTCGAATCCGTTGAGGCACTGGGTATTGGAATTGCGCAACAGGCCGGTGCGAGGTGAGAGAGACCCAGGCGTTCCCAGGCCAATCGAATGCGGCGCCTGAGGATGCGGCAGGCACTGCCGAGCACGGTTCACCAGTGCGGTCATGGCCAGCAGAATTGTCTGGGGACCTTCCTTCGCAGGGGTGGGAACACGCTCCCGAAACAGAACGCTGTCATCGGGCCCCAACAGAACCACCTCTGTCTTGGTGCCGCCGAGGTCGATTCCGATTCGAAACATGGGCCCCATTGTAAGATCGGTCAATGCCCCTGTCCCATCTCATGCTCGTGCTCGTGATCATGGGCTTCTGGGGAACCAACTTCGTCGTGCAGTACTGGGCTGTGCACCTGGTGCCACCCACCCTCTTTGCAACCCTTCGGTTTGCGGCCGTGGCCTTCCCCCTCATCCTGCTGCTGCCGCGCCCGAATGTGCCCTGGCGACTCCTGATCGGCTATGCAGCCACGTCCTTCACCATCCAGTTCACGCTGCTCTTCCTCGCCCTTCGGTGGGGCATGCCACCCGGGCTCGCCTCCTTGGTCATGCAGAGCCAAGTCCTCTTCACCGTGCTGCTCGTCGTCCTGCTCGGAGCCGAACGTCCAAGGCGGCTGCAATGGGTGGGCATTGTCCTGGGGGCGGCAGGCATGCTCCTCGTCGCGCAGGGACTCGAGGACGGCGCCACGCTCGTGGCCTTTCTGATGACCCTCTGCGCGGCATTGTTCTGGAGCATCGGCAACCTGTTCACCAAAGAAATGGGCTCGGTGCGGGCTGGAGAACTCGTGGTCTGGGGGTCTGCCCTCGGAGCCATTGGCCTGCTGCCCATTTCACTCTGGCTCGACGGACCGCAGGCCTGGGGCGAGGCCCTGGGCATGCTCATGCAGGGGCATCCCACCCTCTGGGCATGCCTGCTCTTCAATGCCTACGGGGCCAGCGTGATTGGATACGGTGGCTGGGCCTGGCTGCTGAGTCGGCACCCCGCCACCCATGTGGTGCCCTTCACCCTCTTGGTGCCTTTCTTCGGCATGGGTTCGGCCGCCATCCTCCTGGGTGAGGCCCTGCCCGAGGGCGCCTGGCCCGGGGTTGCCTTGGTGCTGCTGGGCCTGCTGCTCATTCAACTGCCCAAAACTGTTGTTGCGCGAGTGTTCGGTAAAGCTCACTAGTCTCCATCAGTTCGGCATGGCGACCACTGGCCACGAGCTGGCCTTGGTCCAAAACCAGGATGCGATCGGCCCGTCGCACCGTGGAGAGCCGATGTGCAATCACCAGCGCCGTTCGACCCGGCAGCAGCCGCTCCAGGGCCTGCTGGACCGCTCGTTCTGAGACGGTGTCGAGTGCCGAGGTTGCCTCATCGAGCAGCAGCAAGGGCGGGTTGCGCAGCACTGCGCGCGCAATGGCGATGCGTTGTCGCTGCCCACCCGACAGGCGCAGACCTCGCTCACCCAAGAAGGTCTGGTAGCCAGACGGCAGGGCTCGAATGAATTCATCGGCATGGGCGGCGCGGGCCGCGGCCACCACCTCCTCATCGCTTGCATCGAGCCGCCCGTATCGGATGTTGCCCATCGCATCGTCCGAGAAAATAACGGGGTCTTGGGGCACCCAGCCAATGGCCTGACGAATGGCGGCGTCGCCCCAGTCCTGGGCCGGCCGGCCATTGAAGCGAATGCAGCCTTGGCTGGGCTGGTGGAAACCGAGCAGGAGCGAAAAAATGGTGGTCTTCCCCGCGCCCGAGGGACCAACCAAGGCCCAGGTGTCGCCGGCCGGAATCTCGAAATTCAGTCCAGACACGGCAGCATCTCGTGGACGAGATGGATATAAGAACGACACAGACTCAAAGGCTACCCCCACCGCATCACCAAGGCCCCGCGAAGACTGCGATACCTCGGCATTCAACGCTTCGAGGCCATCATCGCGTTCCATCAAGGAGACCAGCCGCTCGGTTGCACCCACTGCACGCTGCAGGTCACCCCAGCCCTCGGCCAATGCCGCAATCGAGCCTGCCGTGAGCACGGCATAGAGAACGAACTGGGCCAACTCCCCCGCAGACATGGTGCCGGCCACCACCTCGCGCGCACCGAGCCACAGCACAAAAACAATGACCAGAAAGGCCAGGACAATCGCCACAAAGGTCAGCGAGGATCGACCACGAATTCGCCGCAGGGCCGTTTCAAAGGCCGATTCCACGGCCAGTCCATAGCGCCGGCCCTCGTAGGGCTCGCGTCCCAAGGACTGCACGGTGGTCATGGCGTTCAGGATCTCGCCCGCCAAGGCACTCGTGTCCGCCACCTTGTCCTGGCTCACCTTGGACATCTTCCGAACCCGCCGACCCAAGGCCAATACCGGGAGCACCACACCGAGCAAGAGCAACACCATGAGCCCTGCCAGCATGGGGCTGGTGACCAGCATCATGGAGACTCCCCCCACCAGCAGCACGCTACTTCGCAGGGCCATGGAGACACTGGTGCCCACCAGTGTCTGAACCAGCGTGGTGTCCGCCGTGAGCCGAGAGAGCACCTCGCCGGTCTGAAGGGTCTCGAAGTACGTGGGCGGGCGGCTCAGCACCGCGTCATAGACCTTCTTGCGCAGGTCGGCCACCACACGCTCGCCGAGCCAAGACATGAAGTAAAAGCGGCCCGCCGTGGCGGCAGCCAGAAAGACTGACAAGGCCATGAGCACGGCAAAGGGCTCCGTGAGGCCCTCAAGTCCCGAGTCGATCAGCCCCCGAAAGGCCAGTGGCACCGAGAGTGTGGCAGCGGCAGCCAGCCCCAAGAAGAGAAAGGCAAGGGCCCATCGACCTCGATAAGCCATGGCCAAATGGGCGACGGGTCGGAGTTGCGCCAGGGTGGAGCGGGGTGCGGATTGGGATGCGGGGGACATGGCGTCGCCCATAATACGGGTGACCAGGCTTCAAAGCGTGCTCAATGCCCTAAACCGCCGAGATCATCCGCTCCAACCCAACCGCCTTTTATAAGCATTCTGGAGCGCCTCAGGAGCCTCTGAGACCTCCGGACGACCGGGCCCCGCCGCAGACCCATTGCCAACCGGTTGTTGTAAAATTTTGCTCTTCGGTGATGTAGCTCAGTCGGTTAGAGCGTGGCACTCATAACGCCAAGGTCGCTGGTTCGATCCCAGCCATCACCACCACTCCCCAGCCAGCCTCAAAGCGGACTGCGTCGTCACCAGGTCACCCGGGTCAGCATGTAGGCCGCCAGGCAGAGCAACAGGTAGGCAAACCAGCGCCGAAGGGTTGGTACATCAGTGCGGTGGGCCACACGCGCACCCCAGGGTGCTGTGAGCACCGAAGCACTGGCGAGCGAGGCCAATGCCGGCAGGTAGATGTAGCCCACCGACCCCACCGGCAGATTGGCCACCGACTGGCCCGCCAGGACATAGCCCACCAGCCCGCCCAGGGCGATTGGGAAGGCCAGGCCCGCAGATGTCGCCACCGCATGGTGCATCGAGACATTGCACCAGGTTAGAAATGGGATGGTCAGAAAGCCGCCTCCTGCACCGAGCAGGCTCGAAATGAACCCAATGCCAGCGCCCACGAGACCCAAGCCCAGCCGACCGGGAACGTCACGACCCGGCTTGGGCTTTTTGCCCTTGAGCATCTGCCAGGCGGAGTAGCCCACAAACAGGCCAAAGAAGCCCGCCAGAAAGGAGTCCTTCAAGGCACCCGCCGCACTGGCCCCCAGGAAGGTGCCCACGAGTGCCCCACCGCCCATGGCCCAGAGCAGATCCAGCCGAACCGCCCCATGCCGATGATGGGCGCGCACCGATGAGATCGAGGTGAATAGATTCACAGCCAGCGAGGTTGCAATGGCGATCTTGATGACCTCGCCAGGCGGAAAATCACGTGCCTCGAAGAGCATCACCATGAAGGGCACCATGCTCATCCCCCCACCGATGCCCAGAAGTCCGGCGAGAAAGCCGACCACTCCCCCGACGGCCAACAAACTAATGATCAGAACAATGTCCATCGCGCTCCTTGCTGCTGCATTGGCATCATAAGCCGGGGCTCAAATGGGCTAAAATTCGGGGTTATGCAGATCAGCATCATTCCAAAGTCAGGGCGCCGCTGTTTGCACATCAGCCTGGTGGGCTGGCGGTTCAAACTGGCCATTGCCCTTGTGGTGCTTCTGGCCATGGGCCTCTTGCGCCTCGGTTTTGGAATTGCCACCTCCGACACCAGCAGCAACAGCGCGGTCCTGAGTTGGTGGAACCTCGGACGCGAAGAGGCCGTCACCAGAGAACTCGGCGCCCTTCGGGCCAAGATCGACCTCCTCGAGTCCACCCTGTCGGCCATGGAGGGAGACATTCCCAAGTCGTCGAAGGATTCCAGCCCAAGGCCGTTGGCCCCTGCGGTGGCACCGGCCAAAGGTGAGCCCGCCAAGGTCCAGCCCGCAGCTGCAGAAGCAATGCAGGCCGATGTGCCCGGTCAAATCGAATCCCTTCAGCACCGCATGCAGAAGATCAACCTCTCGCTCGAGCGAGTCATGTCGCACCGGGAGTCGCTGGCCATCAACCTCATCATGGGCGATGCCGTCCTGCCCATCCACGCGCGCCAGACCTCGGGCTTCGGCCGTCGAATGGATCCCTTCGATGGAAACCCTGCCTTCCACCGCGGCATCGACTTCCTTGCGCCTGCAGGCACACCGGTCTTCGCCCTGAGTGCGGGTGTCGTGGACTGGATCGGCCCGCTCGGTGGCTATGGCAATGCCGTGGTCGTTCGGCACAACGACCGCATCACCAGCCTGTATGCCCACCTTGAGGGCATCGAGGTCACCACTGGCATGGCCATTCTCACGGGCAATCGAATTGCACGGGTGGGCTCCACAGGTCGGTCCACAGGAAATCACCTGCATTTCGAGATCGAAATCGATGGTCGCGTCGTCAACCCCCGCCCCATCCTGGATCGGATCCGAGCCCGAACCATCACGGCCATGGCGCCGCAGTAAAGACTCCGCCCATGCTCGAGCCAAAGAAGAACCCCCTCATCGATGAGCCCCTCATTGCCACGTCGGCCAAGACCTTTGAGCGGGTTCGGCTGACTTACACGGTTCTCATCAGTCTGTCGGTGATCGCCCTGGTCGCCTGGCTTTGGCTACTCAGCTCCTTTGGCGAGAACATTTACGATGAAACCTGGTGGCGTCAGGCCATCTCCAAGCTCGCGAGCCAGCAGGTGGAATCGTCCATCTCCAGTGAGCAGTCCAGCCAGCTCAACGACCGCGTCAAGGAGGTCACCTCCGAGAACGCAGACATTCAGTCCAAGCTACAGAACCTCGAGCGCCTCATTCAGGCCACCCAGACCGATGTCTGGACACGAAAGTTTGTCGCCTGGCGGGCGCCGGGAAGCGACACCATTCAGTACGAGGTGCTCATCTCTAACCCTTACCCCAAGAGGAAGCCCGAGCCTGGTTCGAAAATCAAAATTCAAGTCAGGGGGCTCGACCGACTCGACCCCTCCCTGCCAGAGGCCGGCGTTCAGGAATCTGTTCAGCGTTTCAAGCTCTCCCAGCACAACATCAACGCCCCCGAGATTGCCGAGGCCATCAAAGGCCGCCTCACGTCCACCATCTCACGGTATGCCGTGCTCATAGTTCTCCCGAACGACGACCCCATGCAGACGGAAGTCGTGATCATCCCCATCACAGAACGCCCCAACTGAGGCACGGAGTCACCCATGTTCTCCCGCTCAAGTCGCACTCCCATCCAGACCGAAACACTGGCCACGCTCATCGATGCAAGCGTCTCCATCACGGGAGAGGTTCGGTTTGAAAAGAGCGCCCGAATCGACGGCACGGTCACGGGCGATGTCACCGGTTCGAAAACCAAGGGCGGCACCCTCATCATCGGCGCCACCGCTGTCATCAAGGGCAATGTCTGCTGCCACAGCGTGGTGGTGCTTGGCCGCATCGAGGGCGACATCGACTCATCCCAGCTCGAAATTCGCTCCGGCGCCACCCTGCTTGGCGACATCTACTACGACGTGATCGAGATCCACCAGGGGTCGTCCATCAATGGCCGCATGGTGCGCCGTGAGGGTGCCGACCCGAAGGCGGCGGCCACTACTTCTCCGACTGAATCGACGACAAGAAGCGCGCCAACGCCGGGCTGAGCGGCGGCTGGGGCTTGCCCACCGGCGCACGGGGAGACCCAGGCGACGTTTGATTGTTGGTCCTGGGCGCTGCTGCAGCGCCCACCGATTGGGCTTGGTCGTTCCGCAGGTTGGTGCCTGGCACAGAAGGCTGGGCTGCGGGGCCAGCCCGCTGCGTGAGGTGCTTCGACAACACACTGTTGTAACTGCTGAGCGGCTTTTGCACCGGCCTCACCAGGCCACCAAGTGTCTTGCGCTGCTGATGAATTTCGTCGGCCCGGCGAATGCCATCGGCAAACTTCAGGAAGTTGTCCCGCACAGACCCCTCCAGGAAAATCATGAAATTCTTACGGAAGAGGTCTCGGATCAAGGCGTCGTCAAACATGGGGGGCGCCAGCATGAAGGGAACGTTAAACCGTGCCTGACCAAATGCATGGTCGAGCACCTGCTCCGATTTGATGCGAGAGGGGCAAATGACCAGGGTGGGCACCGCATTGAGTTGGCGATTCTTCTGGTCGAAGACCCAGCCATTGCGCTCCACAAAGCCCGTGGTCGCTGCGAGTTCAATCTCTGAGACACCAGATGGCACCAAGACCAGGTCGAACCCCAACAGAAACTCGGGGTCGGTGTGGGCTGTCCAGGTGAGGTCTGCGATCACCACATCATGACTCTCGGTGGCCCGTCGAAGCAGGGTGCGAGCGGTGAGGAGCCAGCGGCGTCCGCCGGCCTCATCAATCGGGTGATGCTGTGTGGTGACCCCGATTTCTTTTGCGTCCGACAACCAGGTGCTTGACGACCCGTGTGGGTCATAATCAAGCAGAATGGTGCTGCGGCTCTGAATGACTTGAAACCAGGCCGCGAGATTGACAGAGATGGTGCTCTTGCCCACACCACCTTTCTGACTCACGACGATGATCTTGGTTGCAGCCATGCGCTCCGAAGCAAAAAATGTATTTGAAATCAGGGTTTAGAGTAGGTTTTTATACTGAATACTTAAAAAAAGCAAGATGCGAGAAAGCCTTCAATCCCCGACCACGTTCCGCCGAGAAGATTACACGCCCGCGTCACACGCCATCACGGCCGTTGAATTGACGTTTCGGCTGCACCTGGATGTCACGAAGGTGCGGGCCGACATCCAGTTCAACTCCAACAGCGGTAAGCCCGAAGACCTCATCCTCGCAGGCGACGGGCTCGACTTCCAGGCCGCATGGCTCGATGGTGAGCCACTGCTGGCCGGCGACATCGACGTGGGCCCCAACCACTTCAAATGCCCCCAATTAAAGGCGGGCACTCTCTCCATCGAGACACTCGTCTATCCGAATCGGAATACCGAGCTCATGGGCCTGTATGCGAGTCAGTCGGGGCTCTACACACAGTGTGAGTCCGAGGGTTTTCGGCGAATCACTTATTTTCTCGATCGGCCAGATGTGCTCAGCATCTACACGGTGGTGCTCGAGGCACCGGTCGACCTCTTCCCCACCCTGCTGTCAAACGGAAACCTGGTGGAGGAGACCTGCCACAACGGCATTCGGCGTTGCGTCTGGCAAGACCCCTTCCCCAAGCCAAGCTACTTGTTTGCGCTGGTCGCTGCCAACCTACAGTCCATCGACACCAAGGTGATGAGCCAGAGCGGTCAACCCAAACTGCTCCAGGTCTACACCCAGGCGGCAGACCTCTCACGGGCCAACTTTGCACTCGAGAGCCTGCGGCGAGCCATGCAGTGGGATGAAAGGCGCTTTGGCCTCGAGCTCGACCTCGAGCGGTTCATGATCGTGGCCGTGCCCGACTTCAACTCTGGAGCCATGGAGAACAAGGGCCTGAACCTCTTCAACACGAAGTACGTTCTGGCAGACCCCGACACCGCGACCGACCGAGACTTCGAACTGGTCGAGGCTGTGATCGGGCACGAATACTTCCACAACTGGACTGGCAATCGCATCACCTGCCGCGACTGGTTTCAGCTCACCCTCAAGGAAGGTCTCACCGTCTTCCGAGACCAGGAATTCTCTGCGGACATGCTGGCCGATGGGCTCACGCCCGAGCAGGCCCTGAGCAGCCGAGCGGTCAAACGAATCGAGGACGTCCGGACCCTTCGTGCCCACCAGTTCCCCGAAGATGCAGGCCCCATGGCCCATCCCATTCGGCCGGCCCAATACCAGGAAATCCGAAACTTCTACACGGCAACCGTCTACGAAAAGGGGGCCGAGGTCATCCGCATGCTGCAGACCATGCTCGGACGTGCGGGCTTTGAAAAGGGCATGTGCCTCTACATCGAGCGGCACGACGGACGAGCGGCCACCTGCGAAGACTTTGTCTCATCCATCCTGGATGCCAACGACCGGCAGGACTGGTTCGAGCCCTTCATGCGCTGGTACGACACCCTGGGAACCCCCCGGATTCAGGTCGAGGAGCGCTGGAACCCAGAGACTGCCGAATTAATGCTGCGCATTCGGCAACGCATCGATGCCCGATCCCACCAACAGGCCCCATTGATCATGCCCATTGGCTTTGGGCTGTTGTCGGCCCAGAGGCCGGGCACTGCTGTGGCGGGGGTGCCAGCCGTGCTGATCCTCGACGACCTCGAAAAAGACTTCTGCTTTCACATTCCGTCTGAGAAAGGTGGTCAGAAGCCCTGGCTCTCCTTGCTTCGAGATTTCTCTGCGCCCGTCGTTCTGGAGAGAGACTTCGATGCAGAGGCCATTGCCCACGCCGTTCAGCACGAGTCCGATCCATTCAACCGCTGGGATGCCTGTCAGCAGCTCATGATGGCCAGCCTGCTGCCGTCGCCGCTCGTGGAGATCGACGCAGTGGCCGACGTGCTGCAGACCGTGCTCGAGCACCCCGATCTGTCCGACGCCTTCAAGGCCCTGGCCCTCAGCATTCCCAGCGATGCCGTGGTGGCGGAGGCCTGGGCGCAGATGCATGCACCGGTCGACCCCAGCCTCATTCGCTCGCGCTCGCTTGCGCTTCAGGCCTGCCTGGCGACGTCCTGGGCCCCCGTCTGGAAGTCCTTGGACGACCTGCTCGATGACCCCGCTGCACAGGAGTCCTATCAGCCCGATGCCCTGGGTGCCGGCCAACGCAGCCTGCGCCATCTGGCTCAGGCCATGGCCTGCCTTCATGGGCCCCAGCCGGCGCGATCCGATCGCCTGCTCCGGCGCTTCCATCAGGCGAGCAACATGACCAGTCGAATGGCTGCACTCACCGCCCTCATCAGCCTTGGCGGGCCGCAGGCCGACGAGGCCTTGGAGGCCTTCGCCACCCGTTATCAGTCCAATGCCCTGGTGCTCGACAAGTGGTTTACCGTTCAGGTGTCCACGCCGCGCATGGCCGATCCCCAGGCCCATGAGGTCCTTGGCCGTGTGCAGGCGCTCCTGCAAAGCGACCGATTCGACCGTGCCAATCCGAATCGGGTGCGTGCACTCTTGGGTGCGTTCTTCATGCAGAGCCTGGCAGGCCTTCACCGGCCTGATGGCCAGGGCTATGCCCTTTGGGCTGATGAACTGGCCAAGCTCGACCGCCTCAATGCGCAACTGACCTCTCGACTGGCCCGCTCGCTCGACCGCTGGCGCGTCTTTGAACCCAAACGCCGTGCCCAGATGCAGGCCGCCATCGAGCGTCTTTACGCGACGCCGGGCCTATCTCCAGACACCGCAGAGGTCTGCCAGCGCTTCTTAGAGTCGGAGTAAATCGGCTGCCTGCTGGGCAGCCACGCGTCCTTCATCGGTCTGAATGACCCAGACCTCGGCATTTGAGCCCTCGGTGTGAATCGGGCCTGAGCCCTCAAGTGCTGAGTGTCGATGTGCATCCATGTCCACGCCCAGATGCGCAAGTCGAGCACACACGTTCTCGCGAAGGGCGGCATCGTGCTCTCCAATGCCACCCGTGAAGACCAGGGCATCCAGGCCACCCATGACCGCTGTAAGACCACCAATTTCACGCACCACGCGATGCTCAAAGAGTTCGATCGCCTCGCGGGCATGGGGGTTGTCAGACGCACGCAGGCTGCGCATGTCAGAAGATACGCCCGAGACGCCCAGCAGCCCAGACTCCCGATAGAGCATCTGCTCCAGGCGGTCGACATCCCAGCCCTCTCTCAGCAGGGCCAGGAGAACACCCGCATCCAATGCGCCTGATCGGGTGCCCATCATCAGGCCATCGAGGGCTGAGAAGCCCATGGTGGTGGCCACACTGCGGCCGTCAACCATGGCACAGAGGCTCGCTCCATTGCCCAGATGGGCCATGACCACTCGGCCATTGGCCTTCGCGGAGCGCACCCTCAGTTCCGTGCGCAAGAAATCATACGAAAGCCCATGAAAGCCAAACCGTCGAATGCCCCGATCGTGCAGGGCTCTCGGAATGGCGAAGCGGCGCTCCTCGGGCCAGAGGCTCGCATGAAAGGCTGTGTCGAAGCAGGCCACCTGCGGCGTGTCGGGGAAGGCAGCCATGCAGGCCCTCGCACCCCGAATGTTGTGGGGCTGATGCAACGGTGCAAGGTCTGAAAAGGTTTCCAGGGTGGAGAGGACAGACGCATCGAGCAGCACAGGGCCATCGAAGACCCC
The DNA here is from genome assembly GCA_945862305.1 of Bordetella parapertussis. Classification (GTDB taxonomy): domain Bacteria; phylum Pseudomonadota; class Gammaproteobacteria; order Burkholderiales; family Burkholderiaceae_A; genus Hahnella. The sequence goes on from CAMAXF010000002.1 coordinate 201,946, forward strand.
ACCGCCGTGCACCACCCGGTGGGCCATGACTCGAATGGGCCTGCCACCAAGCCGCTGCTGTAGGTCTTGTGCAAGTCGCCCAAGTGCGGCATCGAGCGCATCCAAGCCGTCCACCAGGCCCTTGGAATGGGCCATGCCCACCTGTCCATCTTGAAGGTCATAGGCCGCGTACTTGAGGGTCGACGAGCCGATGTTGACAGCAAGGATCACGGGCGTTGCGCGCGGTAGGCGTGGGCGACAATCTGGGCCAAGAGGGCAGAGGCCATGCGGGTCTGGGCCGTGTCAGCCCGGCTTGTGAGTGCGATGGGCACGCGGGCGCCCAGCACAATGCCACTGCCCGATGCGCCTGCCAAATACTCCAACTGCTTGGCCAGCATGTTGCCCGACTCCAAGTCGGGCACCAGAAGGATGTCGCTGTCTCCAGCCACCGACGACGATATGCCCTTGATGCGCACGGCCTCTGGCGAAATGGCATTGTCAAAGGCCAATGGGCCGTCCATGAGAGCGCCAGTGATTTGCCCGCGGTCGAGCATCTTGCAGAGCGCAGCCGCGTCGATCGTGGAGCGAATGTCTGGATTGATGGTCTCCACCGTCGAGAGAATCGCCACCTTGGGGCAGGGATTCCCGAGCATGCGGGCCAGTTCAATGGCGTTCTGCGCAATGTCCGCCTTTTGCATGAGCGTGGGCTCAATGTTGAGGGCGGCATCGGTGATGAACAGCGGCTTGGCGTAGAGGGGCACATCAAACCGAAAGACATGGCTCATGCGCCGTTTGGTGCGCAGGCTGTGCTTCTCCAGCACCGCACGAATGAGCTCATCGGTGTGGAGACTGCCCTTCATCAGCGCCTCCACCTCACCAAAGTCAGCCATGGCGGCTGCGCGGTCGGCCGCCGCATGACTATGCAGGGCCGACTCCACGGCGTAGCCCGAGAGGTCGATTCCAATCTCCTCGGCCAGGCTTCGAAGCCGGCGCTCTGGAGCAATAAAGACTGGATGAATCATGCCGGCCTCGGCCGCCAGAATGGCACCGCGCAGGGAACCCTCATCGCAGGGGTGCACCACTGCACACCGCACAGGCTCCATCCCCTTGGCCAGGCTTCGGAGGTCATCAAGCCGATCGGCCGGCTCGAGCATTCGAAACCGTGGCGCATCGGCCAATGGGCCAACATGCTTGGCCGTGGGGGCCAGCACCGAGGCCTCGCCGTCCAGCACGGTCTTGCCATGCTGGTTCACCACCCGGCAGGCCAACTGCACCGTGCCCTTCTCGTCATTCTTGGCCAGCACCTCCACAGAGGCCGTGACCGTGTCACCCACAAACACCGGCTTCATGAAACGGAAGGTCTGGCCCAGGTAGATGGTGCCTGGCCCTGGGAAGCGCGTTCCCAGAATGGTGGAGATGATCGAGCCCGTCCACATGCCGTGGCCCACGACCTGCTTCATCACAGACTGGCTTGCAAAAACGGGGTCGAGGTGGGCCGGGTTGGTGTCTCCAGACACGGCCGCAAAGGCACGAATGTCGTCTGCAGTGAGGGTTCGCGACAACGACACCTGCTGGCCCACCCGAATCTCTGCGTAGGTGGTGTTCTCGATCTGTTCTTTGGTCATGTTGTTCTCAGGCCATCATGTTGTAGCCGGCGTCGACATAGATGGTCTGGCCGGTCATGCCCGATGAGGCTGGGCTGCAAAGGAAGGTTGTGAGTGCTGAAATTTCTTCGAGGGTCACCAGGCGTCCGAGCGGGCTCTTCTGTGCAGCCTCGACCATGAGCTTGTCGAAATCTTGCAGGCCCGAGGCAGCCCTTGTGGGAACCGGCCCCGGCGAGATGGCATGCACACGAATCCCCTGGCCGCCCAACTCGAAGGCCATGTATCGCACCATCGACTCGAGTGCCGCCTTGACCGGGCCCATCAGTCCGTAATTGGGAACCACCTCGTCTGCGCCGTGATAAGTCATGGTGATCAGACTGCCACCCGTCGACATGTGCGGCGCCACGAGCCGGCCCAGTTCGGCAAAGGAGTGGCAGGAGATGCTCATGGCCTTCTCAAAGCCTTCGCGAGACGTATCGGTGACACGGCCATGCAGGTCTTCCAGTGGCGCCCAGGCGATGGAGTGCACCACAAAATCCAGGCCACCCAAGTGGCCAACCGCTTGCGCCACGGTGGCCTCCAGGCTGCCGTCCTCGGCCACATTGCAGGTCAGCAGGGGCACTCCAAGGGGCTCTGTGACGGGACTGGCAAACGACTTGGCCTTTTCATTCAGGCAGGTGGCCACCAGCCGAGCACCTTGCGCATGCAGGCCACGGACGGCCGCTGCCGCAATGCTGTGTTCATTGGCCACGCCCACCACCAGGCCCCTGAGGCCAGTGAGGTCACAGAATTTAGACATATCGACTCCCTGAAAAATCTTATTCGGCAGCGCCAGACCGACGCTGCAGACCGAAGATTACAGGCTGGAGGTTACAGGCGCAGGGCTAGAGCCGAGATGTGACGAGGGATCGCCAGAAACGCGCCCCCAACGGAATGAGCCGGTCGTTGAAGTCGTAGCTGGGGTTGTGCAGGGCGCAGGGGCCAAGGCCGTGGCCTGTGAGGCGGTGATCCCCAGAGAGGTCACCATTCCCCAAGAAAATATAACTGCCCGGGCGCTCCAGCAGCATATAGGCGAAATCCTCCGCACCCATGGTGGGCTCCACCGGGACGATCACCTGCTCCGAGCCCACCAAATCTCGTGCCACGGCGGCCACACTGGCGGTGGTCTCGGGGTGATTGATGGTGGGTGGATACTGGCGGTCGAAGGTGAGTTGTGCCTGCGCGCCGAAGGCGGCCGGAAGCTGACTACAAATTCTCGCAAGGCCCTCCTCCACCACATCAAGCGCTGCAATGCTGAAGGTTCTCACTGTGCCACGCAGCAGGCACTGGTCTGGAATGACATTCACGGCCTCGCCCGCCTGCACCTGGGTGATGGACACCACCACGGGCTCCACGGGCTTGGAGGTGCGCGTGACCACCGACTGAAAGGCCTGGATCAGGTGGCTTGCCACCAGCACCGGGTCGACCCCCAGGTGGGGCATGGCCGCATGGGCCCCCTTGCCTTTGACGAGCACCTCGATCTGATTCGAGGAGGCCATCATCGGCCCCGCATTCAGTCCGAAGGTGCCCTCCGGAAGGCCCGGCCAGTTGTGAATGGCATAGACCTCATCGCAGTCGAACCGCTCAAACAGTCCGTCATCGATCATGGCCTTCGCACCGCCACCACCCTCTTCGGCTGGCTGAAAAATCACATGCACCGTGCCCACGAAATCGTCTCGTGCATCACAGATGAGCCTGGCGCCTGCAAGCAGCATGGCCGTGTGGCCATCGTGGCCGCAGGCATGCATCTTTCCAGGGTGTCGGCTCGCATGCTCAAAGACATTCTTCTCGGACATGGGAAGGGCGTCCATGTCCGCACGAAGGCCAATGGCCCGGCAGGCACCCACGGGGCCCTTGCCCCGACCACGCACCACGCCCACCACACCTGTGCCCCCGATGCCCACATGCACCTCATCCACAGACATCTCCCGCAGGGCGTTGGCCACGACCTCGGCCGTGCGGTGCTCCTCAAACTTGAGTTCGGGGTGTGCGTGGATGTCTCTTCGGATGCGCACGAAACCATCGAAGAGGGAGTCGGACTCAGATTGGCGCCACATGGCCCAATTATCTACCAGCCGGCAGGACGCACCGAAACAATGTCCCCTCACTCGAGGATGAGACAAGACGAAGTTCTCCCGCACAGGCCACGGCGGCCCGCTCGGCCAGCGAGAGGCCCAGGCCCGTGCCCTGAATGGCCCCCACATTCTGGCCCCGAGAGAATGGTCGAAACAGTGCCGGCTGCAGTTCCGCAGGAATGCCAATGCCGCGGTCTTGCACCTCAACAACCACACGAGCCCCATCGGGCTCGGTCTGCCAGCGAACCTCAATGGGCTGGCCCGCGCCATATTTCAGGGCGTTGCTCAATAAATTGCGGAAGATGAGTTCAATCCAAATGGGATCGGCCCAGACCTGCGTGCTCGCATCACCACGGAGCAGCACCTGATCTCTGGTGCGTCCCTCCGCCGTGCAGACCCAGGCCAGCAGGTCATCGAACATCTCTGAGAGCACCACATTCCGTGGGCTCGCCTTGTGCTCACCCGACTCCAGCTGGTTGAACTGAAGGGCTTCGGACAAGATCTGCTGGATGCGCCCCACCGCCCCGTGAAGATTCGAGAAATACTGGTCCACCCGGTCGGCCATGGCCGGCGTGGCCGGCCGCGTAGAAGCCTGCAAGAGGTCTGCACCGGTGGTCAACACACTCAAGGGTGTTCTGAGTTCGTGGCTCAGGATTCGAATGATTCGGCTCCTGAAATCGGCCACCTCCTGCTGCTGCATCGCCAGCCGGCTCGCACCCTCCTCTGTGGCCTCAAGCCGTGCGTCATAGACGGTGGCCAGCAGGCCCGCCACATTGACCAGCATCAGCATGAGAAAAATCACCACGGCCAGCCAGGCGTTTTCCGCCAGGCTTGCAAAGAGGCCCGGCTCTGCGATCTCCAGGGTGGCCGTGAGGCAGACACTCTGGTCTGCAAAACGAGTGCCCGACATGGCCAGGTAGTGCATGCCCGAGGCACCAAGACCCAGGGCCAGCCCGACCGCCAACAGCCGAGCAAGGCCAATTTTTCGCCCGGCCCGCGCGGACCATTTCAGAATTCGAAAGGCCAAGAGGCTCAGGCCGTAGGCCACCAAGAATGCTGCCACGACGCTGCCAGGGCTGTAGCTTGGCCTTGGTGAAATGGTCAGGGCCAGCATGCCCAGGTAATGCATGGCCACGATGCCTGTGGCAGTGAGCAGGGGAGCGGCGAACCCCACCCAACGAGGCCCTCGCTGGCGTAGGCTGGCCACCAGCAGGCCTACACTTGCCGCCATGGCCGGTAGGAATGAGAATGCCGTCATGCCAACATCAAAGGACAGCCCAATCGGCACCTGCAGGGCGAGCATGCCAATGAAGTGCATCGACCAGATCCCCGTGGCCAAGGACAATGCCGCACCCCCAGCCCAGAGCAGTCGCAGCCGGCCCATGGCGCTCGCAGCCCGCAGGGTCATGGCAACCGCCGTCATCCCAGAGGTCGTGACGGCCAGCACCGAGAGGAACACCAGCCCAAACTGGTGGCTAAACACCATCATTTAAATCACCCCCCCACCGCCATGCGAATTCTCATTGTTGAAGACGACGCCAACCTTCGCCCCCTGGAGCGCGACCTGCTGGAGTCGATGGGCCACGAGGTGGACGAGGCCACCAATGCCGACGATGCACTGGCCATGCTCCGAGGCGACCCCGACATTGAACTCGTTCTGCTCGACCTCGGCCTGCCGCCCGCTCCCCAAGACATCACCGAGGGCATTCGCTTTCTGAGTGAGGCCATGCGCTGGAACCACACCATCAAGGTGATCGTCGTGTCGGGCCAGAGCCACCCCGACGCCCTCATGCGCTGCGTCGAGTGCGGTGCATTCGATATCCTGGCCAAGCCCTTCCGACGCCAGGCTGTCGAGACTGCACTCGCCCGCGCCCTGCTCTACAGCACCGCAAGCAAACAACTGCGTGATCATGGCAAGAAGTACCCCGTGACCGTGGTGGCCGATGCCACCTCCGAGGAAGGCCTCAAGCTTGCGCGCGAGGAAGTGATGGTCAAGATCATCCGTTCGGTCCTGGTTGAAACCAATTTCAATGTGTCTGAAACTGCTCGCCGGCTCAACATCACCCGAGAGCACCTGTACTACTTCATGAAAAAGTACGGCATTGAGCGCCCCCCTGACCAGCATTGATTTTTAGGCCGTCAAACTTCCTGACATCAGACGTACAGCAGTCTCGCAACCAGACCCGCTGACCATCAGAGTCTCATCCGAAGCCATGCCAGCCCGGCACGGCCCCACAAGGAGAGACCATGACCCTTCGTTCCAACATTCAATCCGCCCTGGCCTTGACGCTGGTGGCCGCCTCCATCTCCACCGCGCAGGCCGAAACCGCTAGCAGTAGTTTTCAGGTCGGCATGGAAGTCAGCGCGACCTGCTCCATCACAGCCGCTGACATGACCTTCAGTGGCATCACGACGGGCACCACGTCGCAGAACGATGCAGCAGCAGACATTTCTGTGAATTGTTCCCAAGGTGCGCCCTACGCAATATCCCTGAGCGACGGTTCAAACTTCTCTGGAGGTCGACGTCTGAAGAGTGGTAACAGCTTCATCAACTATTCCCTGTTCATGGACGTTAATCGCTCATCCAGCTGGTCCACTACTAACACTCTCGAGTTCGTTGGCTCCGGTACCACCCAAGTCCACACCGTCTACGGCCGTATTCCATCGGGCCAGTCGGTGCCCAACATGGGCAGCTACGCCGACACCATCGTTGCCACTGTGAGCTACTGATGATCACCGGCCGCCAGAATCAGACTGCCTGGGGCTGGCGGTCTGGATTGCTGCTCTCGCTCCACCTGCTGCTGCCCTCGGTCGCCCATGCGGCCCTGGCGGTCACGCCACCCCAACTCCATCCCGATGAGACCGGCATCGTGGTCACCGAGGTGCAATCGAGCCTCGCGGGTCCGTCGAAGTGGTCTGTCCGCATGGTGCGCTGGCCGGCCGATGGCTCGGAGCCAACCCCCGTCGAGGCACGCATTTCACCCCGCTTCTTCACCCTGACCCCTGGAGGCCGGCAGATGATTCGCGCACAGGTGCGCGATCGCAGCATCTACCACCGCCTGCTGGTCGAACAAATTCCAGAAGGTGACGCCACCAGCCAAGGGCTCGCCTTCCGGTTTCGCTTCAGCCTGCCCGTCTATCGCCAGGCCCAAGAGCCACAGCCACTCGCGCCAGCCATCCCACTGGTGGCGGGCTGTCACGCCTTTGAGAACCCCGCCTCACTGGCGGTTCGGCTCATCCTCTCACCGGATGTCCAGGGTCCTCAGACCCTCCTGCCCGGCGAGCGTGCTGAACTTTGCCGCCGCGCCCAGACTGCTTCACATCCCTAATGGGCAGACCATCCTCCGCCAGCCGTGTGGGCTGGTGGTGGCCTGCCGCGATCTCGGTCTGCCTTGCGCTCGCAGGCCTTGCAGGCCTGAGGTCCGCCCACGCCACACCGCCTGAGACCATTGAAGAGCCACAGCTGCTGGCGGTCGAGATCAACGGGGTTCAGATCAGTCGGGGCGCATGGGTGATGGCCGCACAGGACCAGACCTGCTGGGTTCAGGCCGGACTGCTGTCGTCCATGGTCGACCCCGCACATGTCGAACAACACACCCTGCAGGGCGAGGCCTTCGAACGGGTATCAGCCGATGCGGTGACCTGCGAGGTGCAGTCGGCGGGCGCCCTGGCGCAATGGCGGGTTCCAGCCCACCTTCTCCGGCAGCAGCCCCTGCGTCTCGGGTCCGCCCCGGGTTCACCCCTGTCATACGAGACCATCCCGAGCCTGGCCATCGACCTCCTCAGCGCGTCGGGGCGCTGGGGCGTGGGGCTCACCGCAAGCCACGGGCTCACACAGTTTCAGTGGCAAGGGGCGGGAGCCTCGGCCCAGTGGTCTCTGGATCAACTCACACCCAGTGGCGCACAGGTCTCGCTCGGCCACCTGGCCCTGGCCGAAGGGCTGCTCGGCACGCCCGCCGTTCGTCCGTCTGTGCGCATCACCAACCAGGCACGATTTCTTCGTCAGCATGCCACTGCCCATGCGGAGCTGCTGCTCAGCCATCCCAGTCGCATCCGCATGCTCGACGCCAACGGGCAACAGGTCTATGCCACCAGCTTGTTGCGGCCTGGCCGCCTTCTGGTCGAGGGCTTCGGCGTGGGCCAGCAGCCGGGCATCATGACCATTGAGGTCACAGGCCTGGATGGCCAACGGTCTCAGCTGCTGGTGCCCTGGGTGGGCAGCCCCCTGCTGCTTGCGCCATCGGAGCAGATCTGGGAGCTTCAGGGCCATGCAACGGGCGCAGAAGGACATGTCCAGCGCGGTCTGAGCGTTCACGAGACGCTGCGGCTCGGAGGCGCCCTTCAGGGTGATGACCCGTCCGCCCACGCCACCGTGTCGAGCCGTCGTTGGGCGGGATGGCTCGTGTCTTCTGGCCTTGGCGCCCGGTGTGCAGCCCAGTGCAGCGGCGAGGCCATGACCCAGGTGCAGTGGAGGCCAACACGCCAGTGGTCGATCAGTTCCGACTGGCGACACCTTCAACAGAGCAAGGGCTTTGGCGGCACACTCACCCACCACATGGGGGCCTGGGGAAGCCTGCAGTTGCAGTGGAGCCGGGCCGCCGAGCGGCTTCAAAGCCTCTCATGGACACGACGCCTGCCTGGACTTGCTCAGTTTCAGCTGCAACTTCGCGACGCGCCATTGGGCATTGGTGGCCGGGCTCTGCTGCTCTCCATGGTGATTCCCCTCGATGACCGTCGCTCGGTTCAGGTGCTCACCGAAAAGAACCAAGCCGATGGCCTCCAACACCAGGTCGCATTTCGGCAACGTGTCAGCGGCTTACAAGGCGAATCGATGGGTCTTGTGCGCCGCTCCGGGCGACTGCCGAGTCAGGAACTGCTGCTTCGAAGCGAGCGCTCCGGATACGATCTGCAGGTCTCTGCGCGACAATCTGCAGACCAGCCCGTCGTGGTGACCTATCAGGCATCGAGCCGTGTGTGGATCACTGGCCAAGGCATTCACCTCGGGCGCGTTGGTGAGCAGAACCTACTGCTCCACGACATTGGCACGCCAGGCATACCGGTTCGACAGCGTGGCCGAGGCCATCAGCTCAGCAACGCACAGGGTGTGGCCAGCTTCCCCAATGTGCCCGCACACAGCCGCGCCGAATTTGAAGTGGACCAGCGTCGCCTTCCGCTGGGCGTGGTGGCCTCGGGCACGGCCAGTCATCTGATGACTCTGTCGCGTCGAGCCTATCGACTTCAAGCCCACGTGGCCGTGGAGACGCCGCCGAGCCTGAGACTTCCGCAGACGCCCCACCGAGACAATCCCATTCAGCAGGTAAGCGATGCCAACGGCCGACCCGTGGCCTTCACAGCCGATGGCCACCTGGACTGGACGGACCAGACCAGGGGGCCGCTGCAAATTCAGTTCAAAGACGGCAGCCTCTCATGCCACCGCCAGCAAGGCCGTGACACCCTAGACTGCACACCAGACGCTAAATTGCCGCGCCCATCATTTGATTTGGAAGCCACAGTGCCAAGTCTGGAACAAACGCCAGGATGACCATGGAGAGCATCATGAGCAGCACGAAGGGCATTGAGCCAATCAGGATGTCCTTGATGGACACATTCGGCACCACACCCTTCAAGACATAAAGGTTCAAGCCCACAGGCGGTGTGATGAGGCCAATCTCCATGTTGATGGTAAGCATCACAGCAAACCAGATCAGGTCGAAGTTGTTGGCCTCCAGCACCGGCGTGAGGATTGGCATGACCATGAGAATGATGGCCACAGGCGGCAGAAACATGCCTGCAATCAGCAAGAAGAAATTGATGGCCAGCATCAAGACCCAACGATTCAGACCAAGGTCCACCAGCCACTGGGCAGCCGTCTGGGTCACATACAAGAGCGACATCATGTAAGAGAAGGCTGCCGCGGCCGCGATGATCAGCAGGATCATCGTCGACTCACGCACCGTCTCTCTGAAGATGCGCCACTGGGACTCTTTCGTGCGGGCCTTGTAGATCACCACCACCAGCGCCATGGCCAGGGCCGCTGAGATGGCCGCCACCTCGGAGGGCGTGGCGATACCACCGTACATGGCATAGCCAATCATGATCACAATCATGATGAAGGGAGAAACCCGGCCCAACCCCTCGAACTTCTCCTTCATGGAATATCGGCGGGCCGCCAATGCTCTCGCGGCCGCAGTGCCTGTTGGCCCGGTGATGAGGCTGGCCACCCAGGCATAGATTGCGAACATCAGCACCAGCATGATGCCGGGGATCACACCAGCCAGAAACAACCGGCCAATCGACGTCTCCGTGGCAATACCATAGAGAATCATGGTGATCGATGGCGGAATGAGAATGCCCAGGGTTCCACCAGCGCAGACCGAGCCGGTGGCCAGCCGAACGGGAATGCCCCGCTGAATCATCTCTGGCACGCCGGCCTTGCCGATCGCAGCCGCTGTGGCAGGGCTTGATCCACTGATCGCACTGAAGAGGCCGCAGGCCAGAATGTTGGCAATCACCAAGCCTCCCGGCACGCGGTCGAGCCAGCGGTGAAGTGACTCATAAATGTCGCGTCCTGCGTTGGTGCTGCCAATCGCAGCGCCCAGCAGAATAAAGAGGGGAATGGTGAGCAGGGCAAAGGATGCAAGCTCATCAATCATCACCAAAGGAATATTGGCAAGACTCCCCACGCCATTGAACGCCACCAGAAAGCCGGCGGCCACCAGGCTCAATCCCCAGGCAATCGGAAGGCCAGAGAACAAGACCACCAGGGTCACAAGGAGGATCAAACCCCCGATCTGCAGTTCATTCATGCGGGCTGCTCCTGCAGTTCTGGGCGAAAGAAGAGCATGATCTCCGCTACATACTGGGCCGAGGTCATAAAGAATCCAATGGGCATGGTTGCGTAGAGCGGCCACTTGTAGGGCGCCCAGACGCTCTCGGTGCGCTCACCCTTCATGAAAGAGTCCATGGTGAACTCGAGGCCCAGCGTGCCCAAGAAAAGGGTGGCTGCAAGGCCAACCACCAGCGTGACGCCCACGAGGGCCCTCGCAGCCGAGGGCGGCAGATACACCGAGAGAAGATCCACACCCACGTGCCCCTTGGTCTTTAATGTGTAGGGGCTCGCCAGAAACAGCGAGCAGACCATCAGGAAGACGCTCAACTCCAACTCCCAGGAGGTGGAGTACCCCAGGGTGCGATAAAGCACCATCCAACAGATCACGATCGTCGCCACCGACAGCAAGGCCGCCGCCACAAGCGCCATGGCATCGCAGACCCGGCTCATCCCTTGAACATAACTTTTCATGGTCATCCACCCATCACGGGGCAAAAAAAAGCCGGGTGCCTCAAGAGAGGGGCACCCGGCATGGTCAGGACATCACTTCTTGGCAGCTGCCTTGAGCAGTTCGTCCATCAGGCCTTTGGCCGTGGGCGAGATCTTTGCGTACTCAGGGTAGGCCGTCTTCTTGGCCAGGGCCACCCAGGCATTGAACTCTTGCTTGGTCATCTCGCGGGACGTGCCGCCAGCCTTCACGTATGCGTCGGCCATCTTTGTGGTGGCCTCACGCTGCACGGTGAGGAAGAAGGCATCCGACTTCTCTGCCGCATCTTCGAAGATTTTCTTCTGCTTGGGCGTCAGCTTATCCCAGGCCTGCTTGGACATCACCAACGGCTGAAGCAACATCCACAGGGCACTCTCGCCGCCGACGGTGGCATGCTTGGTCTGCTCGTAGAGGCGCATAGACACAAAGGTCTCCGCGGAGGTGAGGGTGCCGGACAACACACCCGATTGCAGGCCGGAGTAGATCTCGGACGAAGCCATGGCCGTGACCGATGCCCCGGCGGCCTTCAGCATGGATTCAAAGGTGGGATCGGCCGCACGCAGTTTCTGACCCTTCACAGAGTCTGGACCCATCACAGGGCCAGCCTTGGTGGCAAAGCCACCAGGCGTCCACCACCACGTGATGATCCGGAAGCCGTTCTTTTCAGAAAGATCTTGGAGCTTTTTGTAATAACCCGTTTTCTTCAGTTCCATCGCGAAGTCAAGGTTCGGGATGGTGCCCGGCAGAATCACCGCCGAGAATTCCTTGGCCTTGCCCACGGCATAGGACATGGGGAAGATGGCCATCTCGAGGGTGCCATTCTGGAGTGCATCAAGCTGGGCCACTGGCTTGATGCCGAGTGACTGGGCGGGATAGATACGGAATTTAATGGAGGGATCGGCCTTCTCAACCTCTTGCACAAACAACCGTGCAGCACGGTCGCGGCCATCGACGTTGGCCTTCCACTGATGCGAGATCTTGATCTCCATGGCTTGGGCCTGATGGCTAACGCCCGACAGACCCATGGCGGCTGCGAGGCCAACCAGGGCGAAAGGCCTTGCAACGGATTTAAACAATTGCTTCATGCGGAGTCTCCTTGTTTTTCTGGGGTCTTGAACCTCTGATGATCTCGAACCTTTTGTCGCGGCGCATCAGGGAAACCCCTTCCTCGCGCGAGTCCAGTCTCTCAGAATCAGCCGCGACCAACAAATGGCATGTTCGTGGCAAGGATGGTCATGCTCTGAATGTTGGCCGACAAGGGCAGTGCCGCCATGTGGCGCACTGCCTCGGCCACATGAGACATGTCCATGAGCGGCTCGGCCTTGCGCGTGCCGTCGGCCTGCAGGGCACCCGCTCCGAATCCAGAAGTCATCTCAGAGGCGGCGTTGCCAATGTCGATCTGCGAACAGGCAATCGAGAAGGCCCGGCCATCGAGCGAGAGTTGCTTGGTCAAGCCGCTGATGGCGTGCTTGGTCGTGGTGTAGCCCACCGACTGAGGGCGCGGTGCATGGGCAGAGATGGAACCATTGTTGATGATCCGACCGCCTTGGGGCGACTGCCGGCGCATCTGGCCAAAGGCCGCACGCGCACAGTAGAAGGCGCCATTCAAGTTCACATCCACCGACTGCTGCCAGGCCTCAATGGGCATCTCATCGATCAACGCGCCTGGCGGGAAAATGCCTGCATTGTTAAAGAGCAGGTCGAGCCGGCCGTGCTGGGCGACCACCGCGGCAAAGAGCCGCTCGACATCGTCCGGCACCGACACATCCGCACTCACCACCGAGGCCTTGGCATGTCCCTGCGCGGTCTCGACCAAGGGCGCCTCACGCCGACCGGTGAGCACCACCGACCATCCATCATCCAAAAGGGCTCGCGCGCAGGCACGACCGATGCCACTGCCCGCCCCCGTCACCAGGGCAATTCCGCGACTGTATTGAGTCATGATTGACTGATTCCCTTCATTACTTTTTTGATCTTGACATGACGACCCACGCACCATACGCCATCCTCTACCTGCATGGCTTTCGAAGTTCTCCTGCCTCCAGCAAGGCCGTGCAGCTCAACACCTGGCTGACCGAGAAAGGCGTGCCCTACGCCTGTCCCGCCCTCGACATTCATCCCAGGCAAGCCATGGCGCAAGCGCTCGAGGCCGTCGAGGCGGTCCGCGCCAGGGGCCTGCGGCCAAGGCTCATCGGCAGCTCCTTGGGTGGCTTCTACGCCAGTTGCCTCATGGAGACGCATCCGGCCCGCGAGGACTTCAAAGCCTGCCTGATCAATCCGGCCTGTTACCCCGGCCGCGACCTGGCAGGGCAAGTCGGGCGGCACAAGGCCTGGCACAGCGATGAGTGGCTCGAGTTCACGGCCGATGACGTGACCGACCTCACCGACATGGCCGTGGGCTTGAGCAGCCCAGAGCGTTATCTGCTGGTGGCCGCCACCGGTGACGAACTCTTGGACTGGCGTGAAATGGTGGACCACTATCCCGGCGCCCAGCATCGGGTTGTTCAGGGCTCGGACCATGGCCTCTCAGACTTCACCGACCACTGGCCCTGCATCCAAGATTTCCTGCTGAGCGACTAGGCCTTGGGAAAGGGCACACGCCGCAGCAGCACCAGGCCCACCACGAAGAACAGGCCTGTCACCAGAATGGCCAGCCGATGGTCATTCCCCGTGAGCCAGGTGGTGAGGCCATAGGCCAGAGGGCCCATCACCGCCGCAAGGTTCACCGCCACACCCCAGTCTCCGAAGGCCTCGGCCTGATGGTCGCGTGGTGAGAGTGTGCCCACCACCGCCCGGGCACCGCTTTGTGAGGCGCCCATCGCCAGACCTGCGAGGTTGGCGGCCACCCAGAAGGAGGCCTCGGTCTCACCAAAGGCCGCCACCAACACCATGACAATCCAGAGCACGAGGGCCCCGGAGAGGCTGCGCCGATGGCCCAAACGGTCTTGGAGCCAGCCAAAGGCAGCCGCCCCAATGCTGGCCGTGATGTTGACCACCAGCAGCAGTGCGATGGTCTGGGCCATGCCAAAGCCCATGGCCTGCTGTGCATAAATGGCCGCCAGGGTGATCACCGCCGACACGCCAGACTGATAAAACACCACGGCCCATAAAAACTGCCGAAGGGCGTGGCCATGCGCGCCATGGCCCATGGCACCCACTTGGGCATGCCTGCCACGAAGCAACCGGCCCCAGGCACCGCGCCAGTCCACCTGCACCGCCGGCTCGCGCTCCTTGAGCACGGCCAAGGCCGGCAGGCCCACCAGCCAGAAGACCAGGGCCGTGATGGCCAAGGACCCCGCCATGAGGTCCTGGGCCGTGGGCTGCCCCACGACACCCTGGGCCACCGAAGTGACCCAGACCAAGGAGAGGCCCAGGGTGAGCAGGCCCCCGAGGTAGCCCCAGGCCCACCCCCAGCCCGAGAGTCGGCCAAGTGTGCCCGGCCCTGCCAGGCTGCGCATAAAACCTGCACTGAGGTCTTGGTGGGTGGCATAGGCCACGTTCGAAACCAACAACAGGGCTGCTGCAGGCCAAAGGTCGCCTGGCCCACATTGCGTCAGGCCCAGCGTCGCGCCACCACAGAGCAGGGTGGCCACCAGCAGCAAACGCCGCTTGGCGCGGTGGGCGTCTGCATACGCTCCAAGAAAAGGGGCCGTGAGCATGACCATGAGGTAACTGGCCGAGAGCACCAAGGTCCAGACCAGTGTGGCGTGGGCCACGTCGTCCATGACCACGGAGACAAAGTAGGCGTTGAAGACGGCCGTGAGCACAACCGTGGTGTAGCCAGAATTGGCGAAATCCAGACTGGCCCAAGCGAAAACCTCTCGCCGGGTCACAGGTGGATCAGGCAGAATGCTTGATGACGAGTTCATCCTGGCGTGCTTCTCTCTGAGTGTGAACAAATAAGCGTGAACAACAAGCGTTGACAACCAAACTCTACATCCGCACCTTCGGGTGCCAAATGAACGAATACGACTCGGCCAAAATGGCCGACGTGCTGGCGGCCGCCGAGGGGCTGGAGCCCACCGACACGGCTGAAGACGCCGATGTCATCCTATTCAACACCTGCTCGGTGCGCGAGAAAGCCCAAGAGAAAGTCTTCTCCGACCTCGGCCGGGCCCGAGACCTCAAGAAGCGCAAGCCAGGCCTGATCATCGGCGTTGGCGGCTGCGTGGCCAGCCAAGAGGGCGAGTCGATCGTTCGGCGTGCCCCCTATGTGGACCTGGTCTTTGGTCCCCAGACCCTGCATCGCCTGCCAGACCTCATCGCCGCCCGGCGTGCCTCTGGCCAGCCCCAGGTCGACATCTCTTTCCCCGAGATTGAAAAGTTCGACAACCTGCCGCCCGCCCGCATCGAGGGCCCCTGTGCATTTGTGTCGATCATGGAGGGCTGCAGCAAATATTGCAGTTTCTGTGTGGTGCCCTACACCCGGGGCACAGAGGTCTCCAGGCCCACCGTGGATGTGCTCGCAGAGGTGGCCGAGCTCGCAGCGCAAGGCGTGAAAGAGGTCACGCTGCTGGGCCAGAATGTGAATGCCTTTCTCGACCACCAGGCCAAAATCGACTTCACTGGCCTGCTCGAACTCGTCAGCGAGATCGATGGCATCGAACGCATCCGGTTCACCACCTCCCACCCCAAAGAATTCAGTCCGCGCCTTATTGAGGCCTTTGGCCGACTGCCAAAGCTCGCAGACCATGTGCACCTGCCGGTGCAGTCGGGCAGCGACCGCATCCTTGCGGCCATGAAACGCGGCTACACAGCCCTGGAGTACAAGAGCATCATTCGTCGACTGCGGGCGGTGCGGCCTGGCCTGGCTTTGTCCACCGACTTCATCGTGGGCTTTCCCGGCGAGACCGAGGACGACTTCCAGGCGAGCATGGCCCTCATCGCCGCCTGCGGCTTTGAGAGCGCCTACTCCTTCATCTACAGCCCAAGGCCTGGCACCCCCGCGGCCGACCTCCCGGACGACACACCAGCAGCCGAGAAGCTAAAACGCCTGCAAACGCTTCAGGCCGCCATCGACCAGAACGGCCAGGCCCTTCAGGCCGCCATGGTGGGCACACAACAGCAGGTGCTCATCGAGGGGCCTGCCAAAAAGAATCCAGCGGAGTGGATGGGCCGCGCGCCCAACAACCTGGTGGTGAACATCGAGGGGCATCCACGGCTGGTGGGCCAGATCATCCCGGTGGAAATCACCCAGGCCTATGCCCATAGCCTTCGGGGCCAGGCGCTCTGATGCCCAGGCCCAGCATCAGCAAGCGTCGTCTGAGCCTGCTCGAAGGAGACAACACCCAGCTGGCCAACCTGTGCGGCCCCATGGAACAAAACCTTCGCAGCATCGAGACCAGCCTAGACATCACCATCCGCAGACGAGGCACGGTCTTTGAAATCAGTGGCACCGATGCCCCGAATGTCGAGGCCGGCACCAGCCTGCTCGAGCGGTTGGCCCAGCAGGCGGAGAAGCCGCTGGCCATCAAGGATGTGCAGCTGGCCGTGGTCGAACAACGTCGGCCCAGCCTGGCCGCCGCCGACGAGGACAGCCACGAGGATGGCCTGCCCATGCTTCGAACCCGCAAGCACGACCTTCGAGGCCGAACGCCCACGCAGCGGGCCTACCTGCAGGCCATTCAGTCCAATGACATCAGCTTTGGGCTTGGGCCAGCCGGCACTGGCAAGACCTTTCTTGCCGTGGCCTGCGCTGTTGATGCCCTGGAGCGCGACCTCGTTCAGCGTCTCATTCTCACGCGCCCAGCCGTGGAAGCGGGCGAGCGGCTCGGTTTTCTGCCCGGCGACCTCTCCCAGAAGGTAGACCCCTACCTTCGCCCCCTCTACGACGCCCTCTACGACCTCATGGGCCTGGACCGTGTCACCAAGCTCTTCGATCGGCAAGTCATTGAAGTGGCGCCACTCGCCTACATGCGTGGCCGAACGCTCAACCATGCCTTTGTCATTCTCGATGAGGCCCAGAACACCACCTGCGAGCAGATGAAGATGTTCCTCACCCGCATTGGGTTTGGCAGCAAGGCTGTGATCACCGGAGACCCCTCCCAGGTCGACCTCCCCAAGGCCCAGACCAGTGGCCTGGTCGATGCACAGCGGGTCTTGTCTGATGTGCGCGGCATTTCGTTCACGCAGTTCAGCAGTCGCGATGTGGTTCGGCATCCCCTGGTGGCGCGCATCGTAGAGGCCTATGACGCCGCGTCTTAGGCTGCATCTCACCGACCCCGACAGCCTGCCACTCTCGCGGCCCCGTATTCGCAGACTGCTGCTCGCAAGCCTGGATGCCGCCTGCCAGAGCGCCGAGATCACCGTGGCCACCGTGGGCCGTGCCCAAGGCCGCCAGCTCAATCGGGACCACCGCGGCCAAGACCATGCCACCAACATCCTCACCTTTGCGCTCGAGCCCCTGCCCCACCTGCAGGCCGACCTCGTCCTCTGCATGCCCGTGGTGATCGCAGAGGCCAGGCAGCAGGGCAAGCCCCTGGTGCATCACCTGGCCCACCTGCTTGTGCATGGCGCACTGCACGCCTGTGGGCTTGATCACCAGACCGATGATGAGGCCGAGGACATGGAGGCCTTGGAGCGCCGCATTCTGACGCGGTTTCGGATTCCAGACCCCTATGGCACACTGTGGCCTGTTGCAACGTCCCATGCCCCTGCATGAACGAACCAGACCCTAGGCCTTCAGGCCTGAGTCAATTTTTCAAGCGCCTGATCGATCGCCTCCTGAGGCGAACCGATGAAAAAGAAGAGCTTCTCGAGCAACTCCGAGAGGCCGAGGCCCACGATGTCATCGATGCCGATGCCGTCTCCATGATGGAGGGCGTGCTGCAGGTCTCCGACCTGTCTGTCCGCGACCTCATGGTGCCGCGGGCCCAGATGGATGTCATCGACATCAACGACAGCCTGGAAGACATCATTGCCTTTGTCATCGAACGGGCCCACTCACGCTTCCCCGTCACCGATGGCAAGAAGGACAACGTCATCGGTGTGCTGCTGGCCAAAGACCTGCTGAAGGTGCTCTCGGAGGAGGGCCAGGACGTGCGTGGCCTGTTGCGGCCAGCGGTCTATGTGCCGGAATCCAAGCGGCTCAATGTCATGCTGCGCGACTTCCGGCTCAACCGAAATCACATTGCCATCGTGGTCGATGAGTATGGCGGTGTGGCTGGGCTCATCACCATCGAGGACGTCCTCGAACAGATTGTTGGCGACATCGAAGACGAGCACGACATCGATGAGGATGAGGACAACATCGTCGTCCTTCCCCATGAGTCAGGCCAGTTCCGGGTCAAGGCCATCACGAGTCTCGAGCAGTTCAATGAGTTCTTCGAGGTGCAACTCGAGAGCGAACAGTCCGACACGATCGGCGGCCTGGTCACCGACCATCTCGGCCGTGTGCCACACAAGGGCGAGACCGTTCTGCTCCACGGCTTCTCCTTTGACATTCAACGGGCAGATGCCCGAACCGTGCAGGTGATGCTGGTCAAGCGGTCCACAGACGAATCGACCGACTCGGACAATGGATCAGACCCTGCTGGGCTGGCTCACTAGCCTCTCCTCTCTGCTGGTCCTGGCCTTGCTGCTGCACCTCTGGCAGCGGCCAGAGCGCTGGGGGCCAAGGCTCGGTGCGGGCCTGCTCATCCTGCTGTGCCTGCTCGGCTTTCACTGGATCTTCATCAGCCTGCACCGCTACGGGGAGATGCCGGCCGCGGTGGCGGCCATCGCCACGTTCCTGCTGGCCCTCTATGTGGCCGGCTATGGTCTTTTGGCCGGCTGGCTCATTCGAAGGCACCGCCTCTCACCCGTGTCCATCGCAGGCCTCATCGCCTTGCTCGAATGGCTGCGCGGCGAACTCTTCACCGGCTTTCCGTGGCTCAACTGGGGCTACCAGCAGATCGACAGTCCGCTCTCGGGCTACGCAACCCTGGGAGGCGTCTATGCGGTGGTGTTGGTCACCGCCCTGTGCGCCGCCTGGATTGCCCAATGGCGCGCACTGGGCCTCATGGGTGTGGCGGGCCTGCACCTGCTGGGGGTCTACCTGGGCACCCTGGCCCACACCAACCCCGAAGGCCAGCCCATTCAGGTAGCCCTGGTGCAATCGGCCGTGCCCCAGCAAATGAAGTTCGACCCAGCCCACTCGGCGCAGTTGGAGGTCGCCCAGTTGCAGATGGCCCTGGAGGCGAGTCGTACCGGCAGTGCGCTGGTGGTGCTGCCCGAGACGGCCTTCATTCGGCCCTGGTCTGCCCTCTCGGCCGAGACCCGGCTTCGGCTTCGAGAGATCTCGGTCTCAAGTGGCAGTGTGATCATCCTCGGGCTTCCGCTGCAAGACCCCGACGGCTGGCGCAACAGTGCCATTGGCCTCTATCCCGGCGCCGGCCTTCGACTCGATGGCTTTGAGGCGCGCTACGACAAGGCCCATCTGGTGCCCTTTGGTGAGTTCATTCCCTGGGGCTTCCGATGGTTTGTCGACCTCATGAGGATGCCCTTGGGTGACTTCACACGCGGACTGCCGGTTCAAGCCCCCATCCCGGTGGAAGGCCAGCGCATCGGCGTGAACATCTGCTTCGAGGACCTCTTTGGCGAGGAAATCATTGGGCCGCTCGATCCGCGCATTCCAGCCGAGCGCCAGCCCACCATCCTGCTCAACATGAGCAACCTGGCCTGGTTCGGCAACACCAACGCCCTGCCGCAGCACCTCGCCATTGCACGCATGCGAAGCCTGGAGACTGGGCGGCCCAGCATCCGTGCCACCAACACCGGCATGACGGCCGCCATCGATCATCGCGGTCGGGTGCAGGAGGTCTTGCCACCCATGGCCCCGGGCGTGCTGGTGGCCCGCGTGCAGGGCATGACCGGCCAAACGCCCTACAGCCGGGTGGGCAACCTGCCTGTGGTGCTGCTGGCTGCAGCCCTTTTGCTTTTGGGCTTGCGGGTGAGAAGCACCGCTAAAATGCGGCCATGAAGACCTTTCAAGATGTCATCCTGACCCTGCAGGCCTACTGGGCCAACCAGGGCTGCGCCCTGCTCCAGCCCATCGACCTCGAGGTTGGTGCGGGCACCTCCCACACCGCCACGTTCTTAAGGGCGCTGGGGCCCGAGCCCTGGCGTGCGGCCTATGTGCAGCCATCGCGCCGGCCCAAGGATGGCCGCTACGGCGAAAACCCCAACCGCCTGCAGCATTACTACCAGTTTCAGGTGGTGCTCAAGCCCTCTCCCGCAGACATCCTTGAGCTCTACCTTGGGTCGCTGCGTGCACTCGGCATCGACCCCAACACCCACGACATTCGATTTGTGGAGGACGACTGGGAAAACCCCACGCTTGGAGCCTGGGGCCTGGGCTGGGAAGTCTGGCTCAATGGCATGGAGGTGACACAGTTCACCTACTTTCAGCAGGTCGGTGGCATCGACTGCAGCCCCATCACCGGTGAGATCACCTACGGCCTGGAGCGCCTGGCCATGTACCTGCAGGGTGTCGAAAATGTCTACGACCTCACCTGGACCCAATGGCAACAAGAGGGCCGCAGCCGCCGTATCAGCTATGGCGATGTCTACCACCAGAACGAGGTGGAGCAGTCGCGCTACAACTTCGAGGCCAGCAATGCGGCCGTGTTGCTTGGCCGGTTCGGCGAGCACGAGGCCGATGCCGCGCGCCTGCTCGAAGAAGGCCTGCCCTTGCCGGCCTATGAGCAAATCCTCAAGGCTGCCCACAGCTTCAACCTGCTCGATGCCCGCGGCGCCATCTCGGTGACCGAGCGGGCGCAGTACATCGCCCGCATTCGCAACCTCTCCCGACAGGTTGCGCAGGCCTATGTCACCTCCCGAGAGCAGTTGGGATTTCCCATGTGCGAGGCCCCGTCGGCCAAGGCCGCCTGATCATGCCCACCATCTCCACCGCCTCCACCACCCCCAGTCCGCGGCCTCTGCTGGTCGAACTCTTCACCGAGGAGCTCCCTCCCAAGGCCCTGCGCGCGCTGGGAGACGCCTTATCTCAGGGCATGCACCAGCAGCTCATGAAGGCTGGGCTCCTGTCCGCCGACTGCACCGTGCGGGGCTTTGCAAGCCCCCGACGCCTGGGGGTGCTGCTCTCGCAGGTGCTCGACCAGGGCCTCACACAGGCCCGGCGCGAGAAGCTGCTGCCCGTGAGCATCGGACTGGATGCGCAAGGCCAGCCGCTGCCCCCGCTCATAAAGAAACTTGCATCGCTCGGGCTCACGCTCGGAGAGAACATCACCGGCTCAGACCTTCAGCGCGAGCACGACGGCAAACAAGAGGTGCTCTGGGTCGACACCCAGGTGGCCGGCGCCCGGCTGCTTGAGGCCACCCAATCGGCACTCGAGGCCAGCATTGCAGGCCTGCCCATCCCCAAGCTCATGCGCTACCCGCGGCCTGGTCAGACCCAGGAGGAGGTTCGCTTCGTGCGCCCAGCCCACCGCCTGATGGCCCTCCACGGCGATGCGGTGCTTCCAATTCATGCCTTGGGCCTGCAGGCCGATCGCCTGACCGAAGGCCATCGGTTTCACTGCGATGGCCCGCTGTCTGTTTCATCGGCCGATGCCTACGAAGCCCTGCTCGAGCGCGAGGGACATGTGGTGCCGAACTTCGAGGCTCGCCGTCAGCGGCTCACCGAGGGCCTGAAGGCCGCCGCAGGAGGCGACACGGTGATCATGCCCGATGCCCTCATTGATGAGGTCAATAGCCTGGTGGAGTGGCCCGTGGTCTTGCAGGCGGAATTCGACACCGCCTTTCTGGCGGTGCCGCAGGAGTGCCTCATCCTCACCATGCAACAGAATCAGAAGTACTTCGCCTGCACGGGGCCCGATGGCCGGCTGCTGCACCGGTTCTTGTTGGTCTCAAACCTCGCCTCCAAAGACCCCGTCGTGGTCCGGCAGGGCAACGAGCGGGTGCTGCGTGCGCGGCTCTCCGATGCGAAGTTCTTCTTCGACCAAGACCGCAAGCGTCCGCTCGAAGCGAGGCTCGCCGGCCTCTCGCAGGTGGTCTACCACAACAAGATTGGCAGCCAGGCCGAGCGGGTTGCGCGACTCTGCACCCTCGCAGGCCAATGGGCCGAAACAGTGGGGGCCACACCACAGGCCGCCAGGCGGGCGGCGGAGCTCGCCAAGGCCGACCTGCTCACCGACATGGTCGGTGAGTTCCCAGAGCTGCAGGGTGTGATTGGCCGCTACTACGCCCAGCACGATGGAGAGCCCGAGGCCATCGCCGATGCCATCGAGGGGCACTATCACCCGCGCTATGCCGGCGACAGCCTGCCCGGCAACGCCGAGGGCCTGGCCGTGGCGCTCGCCGACAAGCTCGAAACCATCGTGGGCATCTGGGGCATTGGCCTACTGCCCACCGGAGAGAAAGACCCCTTTGCCCTTCGGCGAGCAGCCCTTGGCGTGGTGCGCATTCTCGTGGAAGCCCGTGTGCCCGCCTCGCTGTCGCAGCTGCTCCAAGACACAGCAGCAGCCTTTGGGCGGGCAGCACCACCCGCCGAGACACTCGCTGACATTGCGGCCTTCATCACGGATCGAGCCCGTGGCTACCTGCGTGACCAAGGCTTTGATGCGGCCGCCATTGAGGCGGTGCTCGCCGAGTGCCCCAACCAGCTCGACCAGTGGTGCCCCAGGCTCGAGGCGCTGGCCCTGTTCATGAAGAGCCCCGCCGCACCGGCGCTCGCCGCAGCCAACAAGCGCATTGGCAATATTCTGAAGAAGGCCCCTGCTGCCCACCGTGCACTCGAGGAGGGCCGCCTGATCGAGCCCGCCGAGCAGCAACTGGCCAAGGCGCTTGCCCAGACCGGGCCTGCTGCTGCCGCCCACACCCTCGCAGGTCGTTATGCCGATGCCCTGGAGGGCCTGGCGGTTCTCAAGCAGCCCGTGGACGATTTCTTCGACAAGGTCATGGTCAATGCCGAAGACCCCGCTGTGCGCGAGAACCGGCTGGCATTGCTCTCGGCCCTGCACCGGGCCATGAACCAGGTGGCAGACCTTTCACGGCTGGCCACATGACGGAACGCCAGGCTGCATCGACCCCACCCCTGGTCATCCTCGACCGCGACGGCGTCATCAACCACGACTCCGACGACCACATCAAGAGCCCCGATGAATGGCAGCCCATCGCCGGCAGCCTGGAGGCCATCTCACAACTCCACCACGAGGGCTGGCGTATTTTCGTGGCCACCAATCAATCAGGCCTCGCCCGTGGACTCTTCGACCTCTCCATGCTTCACCGGATTCACCAGAAAATGCGCGAAGGCCTCTCCGAGATGGGCAGCCAGGTCGACGGCATTTTCTTCTGCCCGCATGGGCCAGATGCGGGCTGTCGTTGCCGCAAGCCCGCCACGGGCCTGCTCGAGGACATCGCCGCACGGCTCAACCAGTCCCTCGCCGGCGTGCCCCTCATCGGCGACTCACATCGCGATCTGGCCGCCGCAGCCGCCGTGGGTGCACGTCCCATGCTGGTGCTCACGGGCAAAGGCCATGGCACGCTGTCGGCCCACCAGAGCGGTGCAAAGGCGCTGCCCCCGGGCACCCATGTCTTTAAAGACCTCGGCCATGCGGTGTCGCACCTGCTCCACCAGACCCCTGCCCTGCCCGGCCCATGAGGGTTCTGCGGTCGTTCGCCTTTGGCCTCTTTCAGGCGGCGAGCCTGCTGGTCTGGGGCAGCCTCTTTCTGCTGCTGGCGCCTTTTTTATCCGATCACGCACGCTACCGACTGGCCATGCGGTGGCCGGGCATGGTGATCTGGGCTGCACGCTGGCTGCTCGGCATTCAATGGCGGCTCGAAGGTCAGGAGCACCTTGAGGCCGCGCGTGGACAGCCCATGATCGTCTGCTCCAAGCACCAGTCCGCCTGGGAGACCCTCTTCCTGCCCAGCCACATGCCGGTGCCACTCTGCTTTGTCTTCAAGCAGGAGCTCTTGAAGATTCCCTTCTTCGGCTGGAGCATTGCACTGCTGCCGATGATTCATGTCGACCGCGCACAAGGCCGACAGGCCTTCGAGCAGATCCAGTCGCAGGCATCCCATCGGCTCGACCAAGGGCTCTGGATCACCTTCTTTCCAGAAGGCACCCGCACCCGCCCCGGTCAACGGGTGAAGTACAAAACAGGTGCTGCGCGGCTGGCCTGCAGCCTTGGCCTTCCCATCCTGCCCATCGCCCTCAACGCAGGCACCGTCTGGCCTCGCAACGCCTGGATCAAGCGGCCCGGTTGCATCACCGTGCGCGTGGGCCCGCCCATCCCCACCGACGGCCAGACCCCCGAGGCGGTCATGCAGACCGTCCAGACCTGGATCGACGAGCAGTCTGATGCACTCCATTGACATCCAAGGCGAGCAGCTGACCTGGAGCCTCACGCGCTCCAAGCGCAAGACTGTGGGCATGGTCTTCGACGCCGGCACCATCCGTGTACGAGCCCCTCGGTGGGTCACACTGGCCGAGATCGAGACCATCCTTCAGAGCAAGCACCGCTGGGTCAAGGCCCGGCTGCTGGAATGGCGGCATGCGGAGCAGCATCGCCTCGAGCCTGCTGAACAATGGTGCGATGGCGCCCAGGTTCAGTTCCTCGGCCAGGCCTGCACACTGCGCCTGCTGCCCGAGATTGGCGCCGTGACATGGTCGGCCGAGCGTGCAGAGATTCTGCTGCCCTTGTCGGCCAGTGCCACAACCGAGCAGCTCAAGGACACCACCCACAGTTGGATGCAGCAGCAGGCCAAGGCCATCCTGCAGGAGCGCCTAGAGACCTTGGCCGAGCGGGCCCGATGCCAGTTCACACGGTTCTCGCTCTCCCATGCCAAGACCCGTTGGGGAAGTTGCACGGTCGATGGCCACATTCGCCTGAACTGGCGACTCATTCGCTTTAGCCTGGCGGTGATCGACTATGTGGTGGCCCACGAACTGGCCCATCTGCGCACCATGGACCACAGCCCCGGCTTCTGGGCCGAGGTCGGTCAAATTCTGCCCGGCTTTGAAGAAGGCAAGGCCCTCATCCGGCGCGCCCCACTCGAGCCGCCGGCCATGCGGCCGGCTTCGTTCACCAGTTGATTGGCCAGTGCCACAAACGAGGCCACCGAGACCTCCTCTGGCCGCTGCGTGGGCCGCACACCTGCAACCTCCAGATCCAGGCGATCTAGATAGCCCGACAAGGTGTTGCGAATCATCTTGCGTCGAGTGGAGAAGGCTGCGGCCACCAGCGCCTCATAGACGGCCCAGTCCTTCACGAGGACCTGCTCCGGAGACAGCGGCCACATGAGCACCACGGCAGACTCCACCGCAGGCGCAGGCGAGAAGGCTGCCGGGGGCACGTGCATGAGCGTGGTCATCTCATACCGGGCCTGCAGCATCACCGACAGCCGCCCATAGCGCTTGGAACCATGGAGGGCCACCATGCGCTCGACCACCTCCTGCTGGAGCATGAAGGTCTGGTCCAGCACACAGTGGGCCAGTGGCAGCAGCATGAAGAGAATGGGGCTCGAGATGTTGTAGGGCAGGTTGCCGACGATTCGCAGTGGCCCACCCAACTTTGCCGACAAGGCAGCGAAGTCCACCGTGAGGACATCCTGCTCGATCAGTGAGAGACCCTCTCCAAATCGGGCCTGCAGCATTGGAATGAGGTCGCGGTCGATCTCAATGGCCGTGATGCTGCCGGCCCCCGAGACCAGGCCCGAGGTCAGTGCGCCGCGGCCGGGCCCAATCTCGACGAGCCGATCACCCGGCTGCGGGCAAACCGCCTCCAGAATGCGGGCCACCACATGACGGTCTTGAAGAAAGTTTTGGCCAAATCGCTTCTTGGCGCCGGCCTTCGTGTCAGCTGTCGTCGCGCTTGATCTCGACATAGCTGTTGGCCCGAATCTCTCGGGTCCAATCATCCACAGCGTCGGCCAACTTGCGATCACGCAGCGACAGACGTGCAATGAGGCGCAGCCGATCCTCGGTGAGGGGCTCCTGCTTGCGGTCGAGCACCTCGATCAGGTGAAAGCCAAAGACGGTTCGAACAGGCTCGCTCACCTGCCCTCGGGCCAGGCCCAGTGAAGCCCTCTCAAACTCCGGCACGAGGTCTCCAGGGTAGGCCCAGTCGAGCTGCCCACCCTTGGCGGCCGAACCAGGGTCTTGGGAAAAATCTTTGGCCAGTTGTTCGAAGGCCTCCCCCAGGCTCAGGCGGCGACGCAGTTCCTGAAGGCGTCGAATGGCGGTCTGCTCGGATGTTTGTGCGTCCACACGAATCAAGATGTGGCGCGCACGAAAGACATCGACCACCTGGCTTCGAATGCTGCTGCGACGGTCTTCCAGCCGCAGGATGTGAAAGCCACCGGGGCTCTGAAAGGGGCCCGTCCACTGACCTGGCTGGAGCTTCTCCACCGCCTTCATGAAAATGGTGGGCAGCCGCTCGGCTCCCCGCCAGCCGAGGTCGCCACCGTTGGTGGCATCGGGTGAGAGCGACAGTTCACGGGCGACTGCGGCAAAGTCTTCTCCGCCCTGCAACCGCTGGGCCACCGCCTTGGCCTTGGCCTCAGAGTCCAACAGGATCTGTGAGACCCGCCACTCTTCAGAGCGGCTCAGGCTGGCCCCCTGGGCCGCCAAGAAGGCGTCGATCTCAGCCTCGGAGACCGTGAGGCGGTTGTCGACCTCGCGTTCACGCAGTCGAGTCAGCAGGATCTCCTCACGAATGTCTTGTCGAAAACGCTCGAAGGCAATTCCCTCAGACTGCAGTTGGGCCGAGAGGCCCTCAACAGACATGCCATTCTGTTCGGCAATCCGGGCAATGGCTCGGTTGAGCGTGTTGTCATCCACCGACAGCCCCACCTGTGTGGCCCGCTGAAGCAGGGCGAGGTCGTTGACCATGCGGTCGAGCACCTGTTCACGAAGACGGTCCTCTGGTGGCGCGGGCTGCTTGGCCTTGGCAATGGCCTGCCGGGCCTGGGCAAGCCTGCGCTGCACCTCAGACTCCAGAATGATCTCGTTGTTCACGACCGCTGCAACCCGCTCGAGCAAGACGGGTTGTCGAGCAGCCGGCTGGGCCAGTGCAGCGCCAGTCCACAGCAGCAGACTCACTGCAGCCATCCATTGGGGTCCAAGCCTGTTGTGCATCGAGCGCCTCTTCTCTGTCTATCGGAAGTTGTCGAACTTGGCCGGCAACGGGGTGAGTTGATTGATCATCCGGTAATTGGGAATGCTTTGCTTCAAGGCCGAGAGCGGATCGGTTCCAACCCTTGCAATGCCATTGAGTTCGACTTGGAAAAAGATCCGGTTGTCTCGGCGATCTGCGCCCGTCACGTAACGCTGCACCACGGCCCGAGCCACCCAACAGCCCCCATCGTATTCCACACCGGCCAAGGCCTCAATCAAGCCTGGTTGTTGGGTGCTGTCGGTGGTCTGCCGCTTCTGGATGGAGTGGTTGTAGCGGCCCACGGCATACCAGTCTCGAACAATGGGAGTCTGAAAGGCCAGGTCGACCGTGTTGATGGAGTTGCGCGTAAAGCGATAAGACAGGCTGACCGACTGGCCCAGCTTGGGCTCGTAGACCGTGCTGGCCGATGCCCCCTGCCAGCGTCTCAGGCTGCGTGTGTACTGCCCCAAGACATCCATTCGCCAAGACCGTGTGAGCCTGGCTGCCGACTCCAGGAGGATGTCAGATTCTTTGTCGGTTCGGAGCGACCCACCGGGCAGCGTGACCCGCTGGGCGCTCAGGTAGTGGGTCTGCGCAAGGGTCGCCCGAAAAAGCTCCTCCCCAGAGGACTGGCCCAGGTACCGGGTGGTCAAGGCCGCGGTCAACTGGTTCTGGTCGGAAATTCGGTCATGGCCGGTGAAGGACATCCCTGAGAGCAGTTGTGACAGGTTCACCCCCACCGTACCGGAGTCGAATACCGGGTGCCGACTCTGGTCGCGGTAAGGCGTGTAGATGTAGGACAGTGTGGGCTCAAGCGTTTGAAGCAAAGGGGCGTCAGCCCATGAGGTGTCGCGCTCAAGGGTCATCTTGGTGGTGAGGCTTGCCGTAGGCAGCACCCGAGAATACGACTCGGTCTGGGTGCCAGTGTCGCCGACGTTGTTGGCATAAGCCCCAAGCGAACTCGACGGCACCCGGTACTTGTCGAGGGTGCGGCTTGCACTGCCTTGGTTGCCTTGGCTGTAGTGCGTGGCATGCAGGCCAATCTTCGGCGTGACATCCAAAAAGGACAGCATCATTGGCGAGCTCACCGCACCGGTCAGCACAAAGCGGTTGCCCTCAGCCAGGGTGGGGTGCCGGAAGGCGGCAGCCTCCGCATAACCACCCCAATCGATCAACGGCCCCGCAGCACCCCCCACCTGAATGGCCCGCTCGGTCCGGCTGGCAGCCACCTTGGGCATCCATGAGTAAGGCGCCAGCACGGGGGCGGCAGCATCCTGCAGCAACTGATATTCCTGGGCGGCCGCGGTCACAGCCCAGCCATATTGGTTGCTGGTGAGCGACAAGGTGGCCGGGAGGGTTCGCTGCGAGGCGGCCAGCAAGGAGCCACCGAAGTCTGCAAAGTAGTCGTCGTCTGATACCCGAGTGATGTTGAGACCCATGGAGAGGTTCGGGGCCAGACGGGTGGTGTGCACCAGGCTGCCCAGGGACCGAGACCGCCCCGCCACGCGATCGTGCGGCAACGACTCTACGCCCACCACCCCGAGGTGGCGGTCACTCAGATATCGAAACTCTGCTCCCAGCTGTACACCGCGCCGCGGCACCACCTTGGGATAGAGGGTGGCATCTCGATTTGGGGCGATGTTCCAATAGAACGGCACGGTGAGCTCGAGGCCCAGGCGCGACGAATACGAGTAGGAGGCCGGCAGGAGCCCTGTGCGTCGGCGGTCGGAGATGGCAAAGGAAATATCGCCCATGTTGACCAGGGGCACGCCCCCCCAGGTGAGCACGGCCCCTTCGGCATCGGCCACCTCACGAATCTGATCCACCAGCATGGTGCGCGCCTGCACCGTCCAGGCGGGACGATCCTTCGGGCAGGTGGTGTAGAGGGCATCGATCAGGCGGGTGGCCTTGGGCTGCAGGAATTCGGCTGCCTTGGCCTGGCCACGGCCATTGATGGCCGAGATCTCGTAGGTCACATCATCAAAGCGGCCCTGCATGGTCGAGAGCTTAAGGTCGAGCTTGGGGCCGGTGAAGAGTTCACCCTCACGAAAGAGTTGAACGTTCCCTTCGGCCCGAATGCGATTGGGCACCAGGTCGAAATCGATGCGATCAGCCTTGAGCGAGGTGCCGAGCTGCCGCATCTCGGCCTTGTTGACCAGCGTGATGGTGTCGTCAACCTGACCGTCGACCGTCTCCCCAAAAAAATACATCGGGGTCTCACTGTCGGTGAGGCCGACCCTCGCGGGGGCCTGAAGAGAGAGCCGTGGGTCCACCCGGAGGCCTTGGCCGACATCTGCCCGAAGGGAGCATTCAGCAGCAAAGCTGGTTCCTGTGATGGCACCCAACAGCAGGGGCAGAACAAGGCGCATGTTCTATTATAGGAACGAAGCGTCTCCTCACATCTTTGCCCATGCCCCCCACCCCTGATCCGCGCCGCCTGGCTGCAGCCGACTGGCTCACGCAGTTTGCAGACCTCGACGTCGCCAGCCTCGCCCCAGCCTCGGCCGATGCGTCCTTTCGGCGCTATTTTCGTGTGGCCAAGGTCGGCGGCGGCAGCTGCATTCTCATGGATGCGCCACCCGAGCTTGAGCCCCTGGACGCCTTTTTGCAGGTGGCCGATTTGTTCGAAAAGGCCGGGCTTCGCGTGCCTCGCCGCCTGGGGGTCTCCAAGCCGCAGGGCTTTCTGCTGCTCGAAGACTTCGGCAGCGAGCCCTACCTGCCGCACCTCACGCTGAGCAACGCCCGACCGCTCTACCAGTCCGCCTGGCAGACCCTGGTTCAGCTGCAGGCCTGGGGGCTGGCGCAGCCCACGGGCAGCCTCGGGCTGCCCGCCTACAGTCGCGCCAAGCTCCTGGACGAGATGGGCCTGTTCCAGACCTGGTATGCCGAGACCCACCTGGGCCAGACCCTCTCGGCCGATGAAGCCCAAACGCTGAACCAGACCATGGCGCACCTGGCCGACCGTGCCCTCGCACAAACGCAGGTCATCGTGCACCGTGATTTCCACAGCCGGAACCTGATGGTGCTGGCCGAGACGCTCACCCCCGATGGGCAGCCCGGCATCCTCGACTTCCAAGATGCTGTGGTGGGCCCCTTGAGCTACGACCTGGTCTCGCTGCTGCGAGATGCCTATGTGGTCTGGGATGAGGCCGAACAGATTGACTGGGCCATTCGTTATTGGGAAGACGCCCGCCGCGCGGGTATTGCCGTGCCACCCGACTTCGCCGACTTCTGGGAAGACTTCGAATGGATGGGCCTGCAGCGCCAGTTGAAGGTCTTGGGCATCTTCGCTCGACTCGCCCACCGAGACGGCAAGGCGCGTTACCTCAAAGACATACCCGCTGTGCTCGCCTACGCCACCAAGGCAGCCCACCGGTACCACGAGCTCGCGGGGCTCGCCCGTCTGCTCGACCGACTGGGGAATGTCTCGCCCACTGCCCAGTTCACCTTCTGATGGGTGCACAGCCTTGAGGCAACGATGAAGGCCATGATCCTCGCGGCCGGGCGCGGCGAGCGCATGCGCCCGCTCACCGACCACACCCCCAAGCCCTTGTTGTTGGCAGGCGGCAAGCCGCTCGTGGTCTGGCACCTGGAGCGGCTCGCCCAGGCGGGATTCTGCGAGGTGGTGATCAACCTCGCCCACCTGGGTGAGCAGATCGAGTCGGCGCTGGGGTCGGGTGAGACCTGGGGACTTCAGATTCGCTACAGCCATGAGCCCGCGGGCGCGCTCGAGACCGCAGGTGGCATCGCCACGGCCCAGCCCTGGGGGGAGACCCGAGCGCCTTTTTTACTCATCAACGGCGATGTCTTCTCCGACTGGGATGTCTCCGAGGCCCGAAAAATGGCGCAGGCCTCAGACAACGCCCTGGGACATCTGGTCTTGGTCCCCAGCCCAGACCATCACCTGCAGGGTGACTTCGGTCTGCAGCCCGATGGCCAGGTCTGCCCGCGCGATGCAGCAGTCACCAGGCTCACCTACTCAGGCATGGCTGTGCTCTGGCCAGCCCTCTTCGACCACACACCCGCCCATGCACGCGCGCCGCTGGCCCCCCTGCTGCACGAGGCCATGGCCCGGGGCCGGCTGCGAGGCAGCCTGCACGCAGGCCAATGGATGGATGTGGGAACCCCCGAACGACTGGCCGCGCTTGACCACACCCTCGCAAGGGGGAGACCATCCCACTCATGAGCCTTGCACCCCACCTGCTGCCCCTTCCCGTCGCTGGTCCACCCCATGGCGAGCAGCATCGACGACGCCGGGACGCACTCGCCCAGGCAGTGCTGCGGACCAATGGCCAGGCCAGTGCAGTGGTGATCTTGTCGAGTGGAACGGAGATCATTCGCAACCGAGACAACCCATTCGCATTCCGCTTCAACAGCGACTTCTACTACCTCACGGGTTTTCCGGAGCCCGAGGCCTGGCTGGTGATGGTCATTGGCAGCCAGGGCGATCATCAAGACCTTCTCTTTTGCCGACCACGTGACCCGGAGCGGGAGATCTGGGATGGCGTTCGGGTCGGGCCCGAGCGCGCGGCCGAGCAGTTCGGCATGGATGCGGCCCATCCGGTGGCGCAGCTTGATGACATCCTTCGGCCCCACCTCAAGAACTGCAGCACCCTGGTGCTGCCACTGGCTGCCTCATCCGAGCTCGACCAACGCACCCGCAGCTGGATGGACCAGGCCCGAGCCCAGGCCCGTGGCGGGGTGGTCGCACCCCATCAGTTTCTCGATGCCGGCGATCTCGTGGCGGGACTGCGGCTCATCAAAGACGCGGCCGAGTTGGAGACCATGGCCAAGGCTGCAGGCATTTCTGCGGCGGCCCATGTTCGGGCCATGCAGACCACCCGGCCCGGCATGGCCGAGTACGAGGTGGAGGCCGGCCTCATTGCCGACTTCCGACGCGAGGGTGCACAGTCGGTGGCCTATGGCTCGATCGTAGCCAGTGGCCCGCACAGCTGCATCCTGCATCACCGTGCCGGCGACAGACGCATGCGAGCCGGTGAGATGCTGCTCATCGACGCGGGCTGCGAACTCGATGGCTATGCGAGCGACATCACCCGCACCTTCCCCGTCTCGGGCCGATTCACCAGCGCACAGCGCGACTGCTATGCCCTGGTGCTGGCGTCACAAGAGGCTGCGGTCGAGGCCACACGACCCGGTGCAGCCTTCACCGACCCGCACGAGGCGGCTGTGAAGGTCCTGGCCCAGGGCATGATCGACCTGCACCTGCTGCCTGCGCAAAGCATGGAGGCCGCCATCGAGTCGGGGGCTTATCGCCGTTTCTACATGCACCGCACTGGCCACTGGCTCGGGCTCGATGTGCACGACGTGGGCGACTATCGTCAGCCCCTGGCCGCAGGCATGGTGCTCACCATCGAGCCTGGCCTCTACATCCAGCCGGCCGACGACATCGCGGAAGATTTCTGGAACGTGGGCATTCGGATTGAAGACGATGCGGTGGTCACCGCCACCGGCTGCGAACTCATCACACGCGGGGTCCCCGTGGCAATCGATGCCATTGAAGACCTCATGACCCACACCGCCTCATGAGCCGGCCCGCCTTGCAGTTGGGGCCCCATCGGCTCCAGAACCGGGTCTTCATTGCTCCCATGGCGGGCGTCACCGACCGGCCCTTTCGGCAGCTCTGCAAGCAGCTTGGCGCCGACTATGCCGTGGGCGAGATGGCAGCCTCCAATGCCCTGCTCTGGGCCACGGAAAAAACCAGTCGTCGCATCAACCACGACGGTGAGCCCTCGCCCAAGGCCATTCAGATCGCAGGCGCCGACCCCGACATGCTGGCCCAGGCCGCCCAATTCAATGTGGCAAGGGGCGCTGAGGTCATCGACATCAACATGGGCTGCCCGGCCAAGAAGGTCTGCCACAAGGCTGCGGGCTCCGCCCTGCTGCAAGACGAGCCCCTGGTTCGAGACATCCTGGAGCAGGTCGTGTCCGCCGTGCGGGCTGTGGCGGGCGATCGTGTGCCCGTGACCCTGAAAATTCGAACCGGCTGGGACCATGCGCATCGCAATGCGCCAAGCATCGCGGCCATGGCCGAAGACATTGGCGTGGCGATGCTCACGGTGCATGGCCGAACCCGGGCCGACAAGTTCATGGGCGCGGCCGAGTACGACACCATTGCCGAGGTGAAATCGCGCGTGCGCATTCCAGTGGTGGCCAATGGCGACATCACCACGCCAGAGAAGGCCGCGGCCGTGCTGCGGCACACCGGTGCCGACGCGGTCATGGTGGGTCGAGCCGCCCAAGGCCGGCCATGGATCAGCCGGCAGATCCACCACTATTTAGAGACGGGCAAACACCTGCCCGACCCCACCGACTCCGACATCCACGGCTGGCTGCACGGCCACCTGCTCGACCACTATGCCTTCTACGGCGAAGCGCGAGGCGTGCGCTCGGCACGCAAGCACATCGGCTGGTATCTGCGAGGCCTGCCGGGGAGCAAGGCCTTTCGGCAATTGATCCTCGCGGCCGAGACGCCCGAGTCACAACTGGCAGAGGTGGCCGCATTTTTCGAGGAGGCGCTGGCGGCATGAAGGCATCACCACCGCCCAAGCTCGAGGACGCCCTGGTAGCGAACCTCGACATCTATTTCGAGAACCTCGGCGCTCAAAAGCCCCACGCCCTCTATGACATGGTGGTGGAGGCGATGGAGCGCCCCCTCATTCGTTACGCCCTGGCCCGTTGCGACAGCAATCTGAGCAAGACCGCAGAGATGCTCGGCCTCTCGCGCAACACCCTGCGCAAGAAAATGACCCAACACCGCATTGAGATCTGAGGACACCGCATGCCCAACCTGCCAGCAGATGCCCTGACCAGCCCACGTCCCAACCGCCTTGCCGTGCGCCGTGCCCTGCTCTCGGTGTCAGACAAGACCGGCGTGGTTGACTTTGCCAAGGCGCTTCACCAAAAAGGCATCCAGCTCATCTCCACTGGTGGCACCGCGCAGGCCCTGCAGGCGGCTGGCCTGCCCGTCACCCCGGTGGAGGACATCACGCGCTTCCCAGAAATGCTCGATGGTCGGGTCAAGACGCTGCACCCCGCCGTGCACGGCGGCCTGCTGGCCCGCCGGGATCGTGAGGCGCACCTGCAGGCACTCGCCGCCGCGGGATTCGAGCCCATCGACCTGCTCGTGGTCAATCTCTATCCCTTCGTGGCCACACTCGGCAAGCCGCAGGTGGGCTACCAAGAGGTGATCGAAAACATCGACATCGGCGGGCCGGCCATGTTGCGGGCTGCTGCCAAGAACCACGATGGCGTGGCCGTGGTGGTCGACCCACGCGACTACGACTGCCTGCTCGAAGAGTTAAACACCGATGCGCATCTGGGGTTTGCCACGCGCCAGGCACTGGCGGCAAAAGCCTTTGCCCACACCGCGGCATACGACGGCGCCATTGCCAACTTCCTCACAGGCCTTGCGCCACTGGATGCCGCCGCGGCCAGGCCCGACAACACCGTGGAGCCACAGACCCCCCAGTCCGCAAGTGCCCTGCCCAGAATTTTCAGCCTGCAGGTCGTTCAACGACAGACCATGCGCTACGGGGAGAACCCACATCAGGCGGCGGCCTTCTATGCCGACCCGCGCGCACCGGAGGGCTGCCTGGCCGGCTACACGCAATTGCAGGGCAAGGAACTCTCCTTCAACAACCTCGCCGATGCCGATGCGGCCTGGTCTTGCGTGCGAAGCCTGTCGGGCCCGGCCTGCGTCATCGTCAAGCATGCGAACCCATGCGGGGTGGCCCTGGGGGCCCACGCAGAGGAGGCTTATCGCAGGGCCTTCGCCACCGACCCCACCTCCGCCTTCGGCGGCATTCTCGCCTTCAATGTGGCCCTCGATGCCGCTGCAGCCCAGGCCATCTCTGGCCAATTTGCGGAGGTGATCATCGCGCCGCAGTTCAGCCCAGAGGCGCTGTCTGTCTTTGCGGCCAAGCAGAACCTTCGCCTGCTCACCGTGCCCCTGGGCGAGGACGCGGCGATCGCCAGTGGCCTTGACATCAAGCGCGTGAGTGGTGGCCTGTTGCTGCAGACCCCCGATCGCAACACCCTCTCAGCAGCAGACCTGCAGTGCGTCACCCACAAAAAGCCCACGGCCGAGCAGGTCCAGGACCTGCTCTTTGCATGGAAGGTGGCCACCTGGGTCAAGAGCAATGCCATTGTCTTCTGCCACAAGGGCCAGACCCTTGGGGTGGGCGCAGGCCAGATGAGTCGGCTCGACTCCGCCCGCATTGCCACCATCAAAGCAGACCATGCGGGCCTGTCCCTGCAGGGGTCTGTGGTGGCCTCCGATGCCTTCTTCCCCTTTCGAGACGGACTCGATGTGGTGGCCGAGGCGGGCGCGGTGGCCGTGGTGCAGCCCGGTGGGTCCGTTCGGGATGACGAGGTGATCGCCGCCGCCAACGAGCGGGGCATTGCCATGGTCACCACCAGCATGCGCCACTTCCGACACTGATTCATGCGTCTCATCGGCATCGACCCCGGCCTGCGCCGGACTGGCTTTGGTGTCGTGGAGATCGTGAGCCGTCAGAAGGCCATCTACCTGGGCAGCGGTGTCATTCGGCCGCCCACCGACCGGCCCGAGCCGGAGCGCCTGGGCCTGCTCTATGCAGGCATGCAGTCCGTGCTCGCCCAGTACGAGCCCACGGCCGCCGTCATTGAGCAGGTCTTCGTGAATGTGAACCCGAGGTCCACCCTCTCCCTGGGGCAGGCCCGCGGTGTTGCCATTGCTGCCCTGGCGGCTGCATCGCTGCCCGTCTCTGAACTCACCCCCTTGAAGATCAAGCAGTCCATCGTGGGCACCGGCCGCGCCACCAAGGAGCAGGTGGCCCACATGGTCTGCCGCCTGTTGGGCCTCGCCCAGCCGCCGAGCGCCGATGCCGCCGACGCATTGGCCTGTGCCCTGGCCTTCTGGCATGCTCAACGCCCATGATCAGTCAACTGCGCGGCACCCTGATTGGCCTGCAGCCCCCGAGCGTCATCCTTGATGTCCAGGGTGTGGGCTACGAGGTCGAAGCCCCCATGAGCACCATCTACAACCTGCCAGCCGTGGGCGAGCCGCTCAGCCTGCTCACCCACCTGGTGGTGCGCGAGGATGCCCAGCTGCTCTATGGCTTTAAGACCGAGGCCGAGCGGCATGCCTTTCGACTGCTCATCAAGATCTCGGGCATTGGTCCGCGCATTGGGCTGGCCGTGCTCTCGGGACTCACCGTCGATCAACTCTCTCAGGCCATCAGCCTGCAAGACCCCGCCAGCCTGACGCGTGTGCCCGGCATTGGGAAGAAAACGGCCGAGCGGCTGGTGCTCGAACTCAAGGGCAAGCTTGCACCCGCCCTCCCCAGCCCCGGGATGCCAGGCAGGCCAGACACCACCGCGGAGGTACTTCGTGCACTTGGCGCCTTGGGCTACTCCGAGAAGGAAGCCATGGCCGCCTGCCAGGCCCTGCCCGAGGGTGCAACCGTCTCCGATGGCATTCGCCTGGCCTTAAAGCAGCTCTCGCGCCTGTAGTCGAACGTCACAGGTCCCCCGGTACACTTAGGGGCATGATCGAACACGACACCGATCGCCTCATCAGCCCCGAGCCCGCCGGTCAGCAAGAAGAAAGCCTGGAGCGGGCGCTGCGCCCCCTGTGGCTCAAGGAATACATCGGCCAGGGCAAGGTGAAGGATCAGCTCCAGATCTTCATCGAGGCAGCCCGCCAGCGGCAAGAGGCGCTCGATCACACCCTGCTCTTTGGCCCACCGGGCCTGGGGAAGACCACCCTGGCCCACATCCTGGCCCGTGAAATGGGTGTGAACCTAAGGCAGACCTCGGGCCCGGTGCTCGAGCGGGCTGGCGACCTGGCAGCCCTGCTCACCAACCTCGAGCGCAACGACATCCTCTTCATCGATGAAATTCATCGGCTCAGCCCCGTGGTGGAGGAGATCCTCTACCCGGCCCTGGAGGATTACCAGATCGACATCATGATTGGCGAGGGGCCGGCGGCACGCTCCATCAAGCTCGACCTACAGCCCTTTACCCTGGTGGGGGCCACCACGCGGGCCGGCATGCTCACCAACCCGTTGCGAGACCGCTTTGGCATCGTGGCGCGGCTTGAGTTCTACAACACCGAGGACCTCACCATCATCGTCCATCGCTCGGCTGCGCTGCTGAAGGTTGCACTCAGCGATGATGGTGCGCAAGAGATCGCACGCCGCGCCAGGGGAACCCCTCGAATTGCCAACCGGCTGCTGCGCCGTGTTCGGGACTACGCACAGGTCAAGGGTGCTCCAGAGGTCAATGCCAAGGTGGCCGATGCCGCCTTGGCCATGCTGGAAGTGGATCAACAAGGATTCGACCTCATGGACCAGAAACTCCTCGAGGCCATCCTCGACAAGTTCGGTGGTGGCCCGGTGGGCATCGACAACCTGGCTGCCGCCATTGGGGAATCCAAAGACACCATCGAGGATGTCCTGGAGCCCTACCTGATTCAGCAGGGCTTTCTACAACGCACGCCCCGCGGCCGAATGGCCACGGCCAGCGCATGGGCCCACTTTGGCCGCCCTGCACCGGCCACCCTCTCCAATGCATCACTCTTTTCACCGTCACCGAAGGAATGACCATGGCCGCGCCCACCGCCGACCTCTCCGTTGCCACCCTTGTCCTGCAGGCGAGCCTGCCCGTTCAGCTCGTCATGGCCCTGCTGGTCTTTATGTCGATTGCCTCATGGACCGTGATCTTTCGCAAGCTCATGGCCATTCGGCAGGCCAAACGCCAGGCTGAGGAATTCGAGAAGGCATTCTGGTCGGGCGGTGAGCTCATGGCCCTCTATGAGCGCGTGGGGCAGGGCGCCTATGGCTTTGGGCTGGCCAAGGTGTTTGAGGCCGGCATGCGTGAGTTCCTCAAGCTGCGTCAGCAGGCCAAGGCCGACCCAAGCCTCATGCTCGAGGGCGCAAGGCGCGCCATGCGGGCCAACAACCAGCGGGAGTTCGATGGCCTGGAGCATGGCCTTCCATTTCTCGCAACGGTGGGATCGGTGAGCCCCTACATCGGCCTCTTTGGAACGGTCTGGGGGATCATGCATGCCTTCACTGGGCTGGCCAACATTCAGCAGGCCACACTGGCCAGCGTGGCCCCCGGCATTGCCGAGGCGCTGATTGCCACGGCCATTGGCCTCTTCGCGGCCATTCCCGCGGTGGTGGCCTACAACCGATTCGCCACCGACCTCGATCGACTCTCCATGCGCTTTGAAAGCTTCATGGAAGAGTTCTCCAACATCCTGCATCGGCAGCACTGACATGGCCGGCCAAAGTTCTGGCGGACGTCGTCGCCGCATGATGAGTGAGATCAATGTGGTGCCCTACATCGATGTCACCCTGGTGCTGCTCATCATCTTCATGGTGACCGCTCCGATGATTGTCACCGGCAGCATCGATCTGCCGCGCGTGGGCCAGTCGGCCCAGCAGCCTGCAGTGGCCATCGAGGTCCTCATTCGCAAGGACGGCAGCCATGCCGTGCGCAAACGTGAACAGGGTGCCAAGGAGGAGCGCGTGACACGCTCTGAACTCCCCGACGCCGTTCGCAAACTCATGAAAGAGCCCGGAGCCCCCGTCATCATTCTGGCTGAGCGGGAGGTGCGTTACGACACCGTGGTGCAGGCCTTGAATACCCTCCAGGCCGACGGCATCGGCCGAGTGGGCCTGGCTGTGCGGCAAGAGTAAGACAGTCCAGGCCTCACCACGCCCATGAGCAGTCTGGCCCAAACACCCCCTTTCGCGCGAGCAGCCCGGCCCGGCGAGGCCGCGCAGTCGGCCATCTCGTTTGGTGCTGCGATGGGCATTCACCTGCTGCTGGCTGCCGCCCTGGTGGTGTCCATCGATTGGCGCACCGAGGACCTCGAGGTGGTCCAGGCAGAACTGTGGTCGAGCCTGCCTGCCGAGCGAGCACCCACCCCCCAGGCCGAGACGCCAAGACCAACACCCACGCCCATCAAACCCTCGCCACCCCAACCTGAGCCCACACCACCCGCGCCGGCACCCGACATCTCGTTGAAGAAGGCCAAGGAGGAGGCAGCCAAGCGGGAGGTAGCCAAGGCGCAAGAGGCCAAAAAGCGTGAAGAGGCCAACAAGCGCGCCCAGGCAGAGAAGGCCGCCCAACGGCAGCGTGAGGCCTTGCGTCAGGCCGAACTCGATCGCATCAACAAGAGCCTTGGCCTCGATGCCAAGGCCAAGGCGAGCAGCCAAGGAAAAGATGTCGCCTCCAAGGCCGGTGTGGCGGGCGGCGCGGAGCAGGGCGTGCGCTCAGGCCTGCTGGCAGGCTACCAGGACGCCATTCGCGCCAAGATCCGGTCTCGCATTCTGGGCTTCGACCCCGCGCGTGCTCCGAGCAACCCCGAGGTCATCTACATCGTGGAGCAA
>CAMAXF010000003.1 GCA_945862305.1 Bordetella parapertussis
TGGTGGAGCCGGCGGGAATCGAACCCGCGTCCGCAAGCCTTCCAAAGACAGTTCTACATAC
Organism: Bordetella parapertussis; assembly: GCA_945862305.1. Classification (GTDB taxonomy): domain Bacteria; phylum Pseudomonadota; class Gammaproteobacteria; order Burkholderiales; family Burkholderiaceae_A; genus Hahnella. Next base: position 62 of record CAMAXF010000003.1, read on the forward strand.
TTAGTCGGTCTATTTGGATTTAATCGAGTTGCTTAGCCGACAGACAGGCCGGCAACCGACGATCCGCTTGTTTTAGGCACCTGACCCACGGCTTGTCCGGTGACGATCTGATGTAAATGACACTGCTGCGGGTTTTACCCCGCCTGGCCCATCAGAGAACCAGTGCAGCGCCCGCCGGGTTTAAGCGGCGAGAGCGAAACGCTCGTCGTTGGCGTTTATTAATGTCCGAATGGATTTACGAGGGAATCGGTCCTCGGTATGCCCTGCGCTCCTTCACTGCCCACGTCGAAACCAGGTCGGCCCCAATCTCAATGCGAGCCAGAAGTATTGACCCAACCCCCTGCAGACGCAAGCCTTTTCAGCATGATTTTTCGCAGGCTGTGCACGTGGCGGCAGCACCCGTGGTGTGTTGCACAATCAAGTCTTCCCCACCCAGATCACCGACCAGGAGCGCCGCATGTCCAGCCTGTTTGATTCCTTTGCCTTGTCTGACCTGAGCCTGCCCAACCGCATGGTCATGGCCCCGCTCACCCGCAGCCGCGCAGGCGCAGGCAATGTGCCCACGCCACTGATGGCCACTTACTACGCACAGCGCGCCACCGCTGGGCTGATCATTGCCGAGGCCACCCAGGTCTGCCCCGAGGGCCAGGGCTACATCTCCACGCCGGGCATTCACTCGGCCGAGCAGGTCGAGGGCTGGAAGTTGGTGACCGACGCGGTGCATGCCGCGGGTGGGCGCATCTGTCTGCAGCTGTGGCACGTGGGCCGCATCTCGCACACGAGCTTTCAGCCCGGCGGTGCGGCGCCGGTGGCCCCCTCGGCCATCGCGGCCGACATGAAGGCCTACACGACCGAAGGCTTCGTGCCGTGCTCGACGCCACGGGCTCTGGAGACGAGTGAACTGCCCGGGCTGGTCGAGGCCTACCGACAGGCCGCAGTTCATGCCAAGGCTGCGGGCTTTGACATGGTGGAGGTGCATGCCGCCAACGGCTACCTCATCGATCAATTCCTGCGCGACAAGACCAACCATCGCACCGATGCCTATGGTGGCGCCGTGGAGAACCGCGCGCGACTGCTTCTGGAGGTGGTGGATGTGGTGGCCTCGGTCTATCCGGCTGGCCGCGTGGGCTGCCGCATCTCGCCGGTGTCGGGCTTCAATGACATCGACGACTCCAACCCACAACCCCTCTTCGCGCATGTGGCCAAGGCATTGGGTAGCCGCGGCCTGGGCTACCTGCACATCATTGAAGGGCAGACGGGCGGCCCGCGGGATGCCGACCAGCGGGTGGACTTCGCCGGCCTTCGGCGCAGCTTCAAGCAGGCGGGGGGCCTCTGCACAGTGGTGAACAACGGCTACACCAAGGCCATGGCCCAGGCGGCCGTGTCGACGAGGGATGCAGACCTGGTGGCCTTCGGTGTGCCCTTTCTGGCCAACCCAGACCTCGTGGCCCGCTTCAGGCTGGATGCGCCCCTCAATGCACCGGATGCGTCCACCTTCTATGGTGGCGGCGAGAAGGGGTACACGGATTACCCCACCATGGCCCGCTGAGCACCCTCCGGGCGGGTTTTGGACAGGTGGCATCGGCTGATGTGCCTGTTATTTCCGCATTTGAGCGGTTTGAGCCCCCCGCACGCAGGGGGGTAGGGCTTCGGGCGTCAGGCGCTCAAAACGGGTAAAATCGCGGGATTTAAGAAGCGCCATGGACTCCTTCGCCAAAGAAACCCTTCCCGTCAGCCTAGAGCAGGAGATGCGCCGCTCCTACCTCGATTACGCGATGAGCGTGATCGTGGGCCGCGCCTTGCCAGATGTCCGCGATGGCTTGAAGCCCGTGCACCGCCGGGTGCTCTTTGCCATGCACGAGCTCAACAACGACTGGAACCGGGCCTATAAGAAGTCGGCCCGCATCGTGGGTGATGTGATTGGTAAGTACCACCCCCATGGCGACTCGGCCGTCTACGACACGATTGTTCGAATGGCCCAGCACTTCTCGCTGCGCTACATGCTGGTCGACGGCCAGGGCAACTTTGGCTCGGTCGATGGCGACAACGCCGCCGCCATGCGTTACACGGAGATCCGCCTGGCCAAGCTGGCCCACGAACTCCTGGAAGACCTCGACAAGGACACCGTCGACTTCGGCCCGAACTACGACGGCTCTGAGAAAGAGCCGCTCATCATGCCGGCCCGCATCCCCAACCTGCTCATCAATGGGTCCTCGGGCATTGCGGTGGGCATGGCCACCAACATTCCGCCCCACAACCTCACGGAGGTCGTGGCCGGCTGCCTGCATTTGCTCGAGAACCCCGAGGCCACGGTCGACGACCTCATGGGCTTCATCCCCGCACCAGACTTCCCCACGGCCGGCATCATCTACGGGGTGGAGGGTGTTCGCCAGGGCTACCGCACGGGCCGCGGCCGCTGCGTCATGCGGGCCAAGGTGCACTTCGAAGACATGGACAAGGGCTCCCGCCAGTCGATCATCGTCGACGAGCTGCCCTATCAGGTGAACAAGCGCTCACTGCTCGAGCGAATTGCAGAACTGGTCAACGAGAAGCGCCTGGAGGGCATTTCGGACATCCGCGATGAGTCGGACAAGTCCGGCATGCGGGTGGTGATCGAGCTCAAGCGTGGCGAGCTGCCCGAGGTGGTGCTCAACAACCTCTATAAAAACACCCAGCTGCAAGACAGCTTCGGCATGAACATGGTGGCCCTGGTCGATGGCCAGCCGCGCACCCTCAACCTCAAGCAGATGCTCGAGTGCTTCCTCTCGCACCGTCGCGAGGTGGTCACACGGCGCACGGTCTTCGAACTTCGCAAGGCCCGCGACCGCGGCCATGTGCTCGAGGGCCTGGCCGTGGCGGTGTCGAACATGGACGAGATGATTGCCCTCATCAAGGCCTCGCCCACGCCGGTGGAGGCGCGTGAGGGCTTGATGGGAAGGGCCTGGAAGGCCGACCTGGTTCGTGAACTGCTGGCCCGTGCCACGGAAACCACCGTGGCCGAAGCCTTCAAGCCTGATGGCCTGTCGGCGGCTTATGGTGCCCAGGCCGATGGCTATCGACTCAGCGAAACCCAGGCCAACGAGATTCTTCAGATGCGTCTGCAGCGCCTCACGGGGCTCGAGCAAGACAAGATCGTCTCGGAGTACAAAGAGATCATCGAGAAGATCGCAGACCTGCTGGACATTCTCTCGAAGCCTTCCCGCATCACGGCCATCATGACCGAGGAGCTGCAGGCCATCACGAAGGAATTTGGGGACGGCCGCCGCTCGGTCATCGAGCTCAATGCCGAGGAATTCCAGACCGAAGACTTCATCACCCCTCAAGAGATGGTGGTCACGCTCACCCATACGGGCTACATCAAGAGCCAGCCGCTCAACGAGTACCAGGCCCAGCGCCGTGGTGGGCGCGGCAAGACGGCCACGGCCACCAAGGAAGACGACTGGATCGACCAGCTCTTCATCGCCAACACCCACGACACCATCTTGGCCTTCTCCAACCGCGGGCGCGTCTATTGGCTCAAGGTCTGGGAGGTGCCGCAGGGCTCTCGCACCTCGCGTGGCAAGCCGCTGGTGAATGTCTGGCCGCTGGAAGACCAAGAGAAAATCACCGTGGTGCTGCCGGTGAAGGTCTTCTCGGACGACCATTTCGTGTTCATGGCCACGGCCCTGGGTACGGTCAAGAAGACACCACTGTCGGCCTTCTCGCGTCCGCTCAAGCGCGGCATCATCGCCTGCTCACTCGATGAGGGCGATTACCTCATCGGCGCGGCCCTCACCGACGGCGCCCACGATGTGATGCTCTTCTCGGATGCGGGCAAGGCGGTTCGGTTTGCCGAGGGCGATGTTCGGCCCATGGGCCGAGAGGCCCGTGGTGTTCGAGGCATGTTCCTCGAAGAAGGGCAGTCGCTCATCAGCATGATCGTGGCCGAGGACGAGGCCGCCTTTGTGCTCACCGCCACCGAAAACGGCTATGGCAAGCGCACGGTCATCTCCGAGCACACCCGCCATGGTCGCGGCACCAAGGGCATGATTGCCATTGCCACCAGTGAGCGCAACGGTAAGGTGGTCTCGGCCTGCCTCGTGCGCGAGGGTGACGAAATCATGCTCATCACCGACAAGGCCGTGGTGGTTCGCACCCGCGTCTCGGAGGTGCGGGCGCTTGGCCGTGCCACACAAGGCGTCACGCTCATCTCCATCGACGAGGGCGGGAAACTGGTGGGCGTGCAGCGCATTGCCGACACGGGCGACCTCCCTGAGGTGGATGACGCCGAGGAGCCTTCCGACACCGATCCATCCATCGCCACCTAGGGTGTGACAGACGCCCTTCTTCAGGTCTTCCTGATCGTCTCGGTCGGGATCCTGGTGGCATGGCTGGGCTGGATTGACGAGGCCTCGACCAACCTGTTCTCGGGGCTGGTGCTTCGGGTCTTCATGCCGGCCTTGTTGTTTCGGTCGATGGCCTCGGTCTCCTTCGAATCCCTGAGTGTCACGCCGATTCTGAGTTACCTCACGGCCGGCCTGCTCATGTATGCCCTGGCCTTTGTGGTGGCCCGTTACTGGGGGCCACGGACCGACCGGCAGGAGTCGGTGGTGGGATTGTCGGCGGCCACGGCCATTTGCGCCATCTTCTCGAACAATGTCATGGTGGGCATTCCCATCGTGAAGCTCTTCTACGGCCCCGAGGGCCTGGTGGTGCTGCTCACCGTGCTCTCGATGCATGCCCTGGTGCTGCTGGGCTTTGGCACCTTGGTCTTTGAACTCACCAGCAAGGGCCGCTCGCCTCAGAGTCGCTGGCTCACGGCGCGTCAACTGGTGCAGACCGCGGTGCTCCACCCGGTGGTGGTGCCCATTCTGCTGGGCGTGGTGGTGAGCTACTTCGCCATTCCCATGCCCATCCTCATCGACTCCACGCTGGCCGCCCTGGGCCAGGTGGGGGTGCCCTGCTGTCTGGTGCTGCTCGGGGCCTCGGTCTTTCATGCGCGCAATCGGTTCCAGGCCCGCGGGGTGGGCCTGATCATCCTCTTCAAACTCGCCCTGATGCCGGCGGTGGTTTTCCTGTTGGCCCAGTTTGTCTTTGAACTCGAGCCGCTGGCCGTGGCGGTGCTCACGACCATGGGCGCGCTGCCCACTGGCGCCAACCCCTACCTGCTTACCCAGCGATACAACCAGGGCGTCTCGATGGCAGCCACGGCGGTGGCAGCCACCACGGCCTTGTCTGTAATTTCGCTACCCTATGTCTTGTCGCAGTTTGCCCATGTGAGATAACCCGTGCCCAGCCATCGTCCTTACAACTTCGCGCCCGGCCCTGCCACGCTGCCAGAGCCAGTGCTCGAGCGGGCTGCCGACGAGATGGTGAACTGGCGGGGCAGTGGCATGTCGGTCATGGAAATGACCCATCGTGGCGCGCTGTTCTCAGGCATTCACGAGAAGGTGCTTGCCGACTTTCGCCGGCTGCTTGCGCTCCCCGACACCCACGACATTCTTTTTATGCAGGGCGGTGCCACGGCGCAGAACGCCATCGTGCCCATGAACCTGCTCTCGGCCAACGCCAAGTGCGATTACCTCAACACGGGGCATTGGTCGACGAAGTCGCTGGAGGAGGCCCGCAAGTATGGCGACATGCATGTGGTGGCCTCGGCCGAGGCGCCCCAGCGCATGGATGACCAGGCCTGCGGTGCGTTTGGTTACATCCCACCTGTGAAGGACTGGTCGGTGCGGCCGGATGCAGCCTACCTGCACATCTGTGGCAACGAGACCATTGGCGGCGTGGAGTTCCACCAGTGGCCCGACATGGCCAGCCTGGGGGCCCCCAATGTGCCGCTGGTGATCGACATGTCGAGCCATGTTTTGTCGCGGCCCATGGACTTCTCAACGGTGGCGCTCGCCTATGGTGGCGCCCAGAAGAACATCGGCCCCTCGGGCCTCACGTTTGTGATTGTGAACAAGGCCCTCTTGGAGACCACGGCCCCCGCAGCAATGGGCATCTGCCCATCGGTCTTTGACTATCGCAAGGTGGCCGCGAACCAGTCGCTGCTCAACACGCCCTCGACCTTCGCCATCTACATGGCGGGCCTGGTCTTTGAATGGCTGGAGGCCCAGGGTGGCACCGAGGCCATGGGCCGCATCAATGGCCAGAAGGCCGCGATGCTCTATGCCGCCCTCGATGGCTCGGATTTTTATCAGACCCGTGTGGCCCGCGCAGCGCGCTCGTGGATGAATGTGCCTTTTTACCTGCCGGACGACCGCCTCTATGAGCCCTTCCTGGTGGGGGCCAACGACCGTGGCCTGCTCAACCTCAAGGGCCACAAGGCGGTGGGTGGCCTGCGTGCGAGTATCTACAACGCCATGCCGCTCGAGGGTGTGGTGGCCTTGGTGGATTACCTTCAGGCCTTTGAGAAGGAGCATGCATGACCCCCGAGATGCTCAAATCGTTTCGAGACCGCATCGATGCCCTCGATGACCAACTCATTGCCCTGCTGGCCGAGCGGGCCTCCATCGTGCAGGAGGTCGGCCGCAACAAGCACAAGGTGGGCGCGGCCGTTTTCCGCCCCGAGCGGGAGGTGGCCATCATCGAGCGGATGTGTGCGGCCAACCGAGACCTTCAAGGCCCATTGCCGGACCAATCCATTGCGGCCATTTGGCTGGAAATCATCTCTGGTTGCCGGGCGCTCGAGCGTGAGATGCGCATTTCTTATCTCGGCCCTGCAGGCACCTACAGCGAACAAGCGGTTCGGGTTCTCTTTGGACATCGCGCGGCCTACTTCCCCTGCGCCTCGCTGGATGAGGCCCTGGCCATGGCCGAGAAGGGCCTGGTGGATGTTGCACTGCTGCCCGTGGAGAACTCGATTGAGGGCACGGTGGGCCGCACGCTCGACCTGCTGCTGAGCACGCCCTTGAAGATCAGCGCCGAGGTTTCGATACCGATTCACCATCGGCTTTTGCATGCCACTGGTGAGACCGCAGAGGTGACTCAGATCGTGGCCCATGCCCAGGCGCTGGCCCAATGCCAGCAGTGGCTCGATGCCCATTGGCCGAAGGCCGACCGCATTGCCGTGGCCAGTAACGGCCATGCGGCAGAGATGGCCTCGAAGGACCCAAGCCTGGCGGCCATCGCAGGCCAGGCTGCCGCCGAGCATTACAAGTTGCAGACCTTGGCCGATCGCATCGAGGACGACCCGAGCAATCGCACGCGCTTTGCAGCACTGGGGGCCTTTGAGCCCGAGGGCTGTGGCACCGATCAGACCTCGCTGATTCTCTCCGTGCCGGACAAGGCTGGGGCCATGCTCTCGCTCATCGAACCACTGGCCCGCCATGGCGTGTCGATGAAACGCTTTGAGTCGCGACCTGCCCGACAGTTGGGCAGCGGCGGCTGGGAGTATTTCTTTTATGTGGACCTCGTGGGCCACCGCGAGGACGCGAGCGTGGCCGCAGCCTTGGATGAGATTCGTGCCCGGGCCGGTCTCTTCAAGCTCTTGGGCTCCTACCCCTTATTCGACAAGCTCACGGCCCCGCCGGCCTGAGCAACCTGCACGCACAAGGCAAACGACATGGCCATTCAAGACCAGGCACCTGACCACATTCGGGCCATCGCTCCCTACCAGGGTGGCCTTCCCATCTCTGAGATTGCGCGGCGCTATGGCTTCTCGGAGGCGCAGGTGGTCAAGCTCGCCTCCAATGAGAATCCGCTGGGCATGGGCCCGAAGGCGCGCGCGGCCATGCTCGCGGCCAGCCAAGACCTGGGCCGATATCCGGATGGCAATGGCCATGACCTCAAGGCGGCCTTGTCCAAGCGTTTTGACCTGCCGGCAGACTGGATCACGATTGGCAACGGCAGCAACGACATCCTGGAACTCGTGGCCCACGCCTTTCTGCGGCCAGGCCGTGCCTCGGTCTTTTCGGCGCACTCGTTTGCTGTCTATGCCCTGGCCACGCAGGCCACGGGTGGCACGGCCGTGGTGGTGCCGGCTTTGGCCGACACCCTGGGCCACGACCTCTCGGGCTTTCTTTCCCGCATCGATTCGAACACAGCCGTGGTCTGGGTGGCCAACCCGAACAACCCCACGGGCAGTTTTCTGCCGGGCTCGGCCATTGAATCTTTCCTAAAGCAGGTGCCCTCCGATGTCTTGGTTGTGCTCGATGAGGCCTACACGGAATACCTCGAGCCAGAGGATCGTTACCCCGCCTTCGATTGGGTGCGAAGCTTCCCGAACCTGTTGGTCTCGCGATCGTTCTCCAAGGCCTATGGCCTTGCGGGCCTGCGTGTGGGCTATGGGGTGGCGCAGCCCGCGGTGACCGACCTGCTCAACCGGGTGCGCCAACCCTTCAATGTGAACAGCCTGGCCCAAGCCGCTGCCGCTGCCGCGCTCTTCGACGAGGACTTTCTCGCCGCCTCGGCCCAACTCAACCGCGAGGGCCTGGCGCAAATGCGTTCGGGGCTTGCCGCACTCGGTGTGAGCGTGTTGCCCTCCTGGGGCAACTTTGTGTTGGCCGATTTGTCCGCCCACCGTGGCACGACGGCTGGTGCAGGTGGTCGCTGCTTTGAAGCCTTGTTGGCCAAGGGCGTGATCACACGGCCGGTGGGCAACTACGGGCTGCCCGACCATCTGCGCATCTCGATTGGCACGGCCGTAGAGAACGATGCCTTCCTGAAGGCGATGGCCCAGGTCTTGCCGGGTCTGGCCGCCTGATGCAGCAACTGGTCATTCTGGGCGCCGGCCTGATTGGTGGATCGGTGGCGGTTGCGGCGCGTGCCAAGGGGCTCGCAGAACGCATTGTTGTGATCGACCCGGACCCAGCCCAGGCCGCACTGCGCCTGGGCCTGGCCGATGAACAATTTGAGAGCCTGTCGGCCTGGCGGGCTTCGCCCGCAGGCTCTTCGGTTGCATCGGGTTCATCCGGCACCAATCCCCCCGCCTCGGGCACCACGGCCGTGGTGCTCGCGGCGCCAGTGCCGGTGATTGCGAATAGCCTTGCAAGCCTGGCCGATCATTTTCAAGAGTTCTCCCCCGCCTGGGTCACCGAACTTGGCAGCACCAAGCATGCCTTCTTGGAAGCCTTGAACGGCCTGCGGGGCCATCCAGCCGAGTCGGTCTTGCGCGCGTGTTTTGTGCCAACCCACCCGATGGCGGGATCGGAGGCCAGCGGTGCGCAAGCAGCCAGCGCCACCTTGTTTCAAGGTGCACGCATTCTGGTCTGCGACCTGCCCGAGAACACGCCCGCCGCGGTGGCCGCGGTGGAATCCTTTTGGCTAAGCCTGGGCGGTCAGCCCACCCGACTGCCCCTGCAAGACCACGATGCCGTTCTCGCTGCGATCAGTCACTTCCCGCACCTCCTGGCCTATGGGCTGGCGGGCTTGCTGGCCCACACGCCGGTGGCGGGCCTCGCCCAAACGTTGCACGGTGGCGGACTGCGAGACACCACGCGCATTGCAGCTTCGTCTGCCAGCCTGTGGGCCGACATTCTTTTGGACAACCGGTCTGAACTGCTCCCACTGATCTCGGCCTGGGAGCAGTCGTTCGGTCAATTGAGCAAGGCCGTGGCCGATTCCGACCGTGCCCGACTGGTGGCCCTTTTGGAGGACGCCGCGCGCTGGCGGAGGGGGTTTTGAGCAACCCGTCTCTCATGACGTCTTACACGATGGACTGCCGTGAAGGGGCCCGTGGCACGGTGGTGCTGCCGGGCAGCAAGAGCCTGAGCAATCGCGCGCTGTTGCTGGCCGCCTTGGCCAAGGGCACCACCGAGATTCATGGGCTGCTCGCCTCTGATGACACGGCGGTGATGATCGACTGCCTGCGGCGCCTTGGCGTGTCGCTCACGGAGACGGCTTCGCCCGACGTTCCGACCCACAACTCGCCGGGGTCTTCGATCTGGCGGGTGGAGGGCACGGGCGGCGTGTTTCCAGAGCATGGCTCGGCCGCCTCGCCCATCGATTGCTTCGTGGGCAACTCAGGCCTGACGATTCGCACCCTGCTGCCAGCCATGGTGGTGGCCCAGGCCGGCACGGGGTCTCATGCGGTGCTGCGCGGTGTGCCGCGCATGCACGAGCGGCCGATTGGCGATCTGGTGGACGGTCTTCGTCAATTGGGTGCCGACATTCACTACCAGAGCAACGAGGGCTTTCCGCCGCTGCGTGTGACGGGCGTGGCCTTGGCCGAGCAGGAGGTCATTCGCGTGCGCGGTGACACCTCGAGCCAATTCCTCACAGGCCTCTTGCAGGCGGCGCCGCAATTGGCCCAGCAGTGGGGGCGGCCCGTAACCATTGAAGTGGATGGCCCACTCATCAGCCGGCCTTATGTGGATTTGTCCCTGGGCATGCTCGCCGCCTTTGGTGTGCGCGTGGCCGAACCGCAGCCCAATTGCTTTGTGGTGCAGCCGGGTGTCTTGATGAGCCCCGGGCGATTGGTGGTGGAGGGCGATGCCTCGTCTGCGTCCTACTTTTTGGCAGCGGGCCTTTTGGGTGGTGGGCCCGTGCGGGTGCAGGGTGTGGGCCGCACGAGCCTGCAGGGTGATGTGCGATTTGCAGATGCAATACAGTCCATGGGTGCGGAAATCACTTGGGGTGAGGATTTCATCGAGAGCCGTGCGGCTGCGCGAGATGCGAGTGGCCGGCCCGTGGTGCAGGGCGTGGACCTCGACTGCAATCACATTCCTGATGCGGCCATGACCCTGGTGGCCGTAGCCCTTTATGCCAAGACCCCCACGCGCCTTCGCAACATTGGTTCATGGCGGGTGAAGGAGACCGATCGCATCGCGGCCATGGCCGCCGAGGCCCGAAAGTTGGGCGCGGCCGTGGAGGAAGGGGCCGACTTCATTGTGATCACGCCGCCGACCCACCTGCGCTCAGCATCCATTCACACGTACGACGACCACCGCGTGGCAATGTCCTTCGCGCTGGCGAGCTTCTCTCACGCCGGCGAGCGCAAACAGCAGTCCAAGCACGCTGGCGAGGGGCCTTCAATCGGCGGCGAGAAGCGCTGGCAACCTGGCGAGGGGGTTCAGGCACCCGACGAGAGTCACCCGAATTTTGGCGAGGGGGTTAATGCCCCCGTCGGTGAGACCGTGGTGTATTCGGTCGAGACGCGGGGGCATTCTCCCGAGCCGAGATCAGAGCAGACCCGGTCCGTCACCATCGAAGACCCCGCCTGCGTGAACAAGACCTTCCCCACTTACTTTGATGTCTTCGCCGACATCTGCGCCCAGGCCGTGCCCGTGGTCGCCATCGACGGGCCCACGGCATCGGGCAAGGGCACCGTGGCCAGCCGCGTGGCTCAGGCATTGGGCTTTGCCTACTTGGACAGCGGCGCCCTCTATCGGCTGCTGGCCTTGGCCAGCATGAACAAAGGGCTGCCACCCACAGACGCCCAGGGCCTCGGTGCACTGGCGGCGTCCATGGACATTGGCTTTGAGGGCGAGGTGATCTGGCTCGATGGCCGCGATGTGAGCGCCGAGATTCGAGCCGAGGCGGTGGGCAACCGGGCCTCGGAGGTGGCAGCCATCCCCGCGGTGCGCCAGGCGCTGCTGCGCCGGCAGCGGGACTTCGCCCGCCTGCCTGGCCTGGTTGCCGATGGGCGAGACATGGGCTCGGTGGTCTTTCCGAAGGCGCAGACCAAGGTCTTCCTCACGGCCACGGCCGAGGCCAGGGCCGCGCGCCGTGTCAACCAGTTGCGCGCCCGCGGTGAGGCGGCCGACCTCGCCACGATCACGGCCGACCTGGCCGCCCGCGATGCCCGCGATGCCAACCGGGCTGTGGCGCCTTTGAAATTTGTGCCTGGCCAGGGCGTGGTCTACCTCGACACCACCGACTGTGGGATTGAGGCTGCGGTGGCGGCGGTTCTCGAGGCGGTTGGGGCGGGGGCGGGCCGATCACCGCATGGCCCCGCGACAACCATTTGATCCAGCAGGTTTTTCAGACTATCCTAGTGGGCTAGCCGGCTGCGTCCCTCGGGCGCGGTCATTTTCTCGCAGGCCCGCCAAAGGCCTTCGATCAACGCCGTCGTCCACGCTGTTGGGCGATGTGAAACTGGAAACCTTTTTGAATGTCCGCTCAACTTAACCAACAAGGTGCACCTGCACCTGATTCGTTTGCCGCTTTATTTGCTGAATCCATTTCCCGCCAAGAAATGCGCGCGGGAGAAGTCATCACCGCAGAAGTGCTGCGCATCGACCAGAACCATGTGGTGGTCAATGCAGGGCTGAAGTCTGAAAGCTTCATTCCCGTCGAAGAATTCCACAACGACCAAGGTGAACTCGATGTCAAAGAGGGCGACTTTGTGTCGGTTGCAATCGAGTCGCTCGAAGATGGCCGCGGTGAAACCCGCCTCTCGCGCGACCGCGCCAAGCGTCTGGCCGCCTGGGTGAGCCTGGAGCAGGCCCTGGAGTCGGGCGAGTTGGTGGTGGGCACCGTGACCGGCAAGGTCAAGGGTGGCCTCACGGTCATGACCAACGGCATCCGCGCCTTCTTGCCCGGTTCGCTGGTCGACACCCGTCCCATGAAGGACACCTCCCACATCGAGAACAAGACCCTGGAGTTCAAGGTCATCAAGCTCGATCGCAAGCGCAACAACGTGGTGCTCTCCCGCCGTGCGGTGGTCGAGACCTCCATGGGCGAAGAGCGCGGCAAGCTCATGGAGACCCTCAAAGAGGGCGCTGTGGTCACTGGCCTGGTTAAGAACATCACCGACTACGGTGCATTCGTCGACCTCGGTGGCATCGATGGCCTGCTGCACATCACCGACATGGCCTGGCGCCGTGTGCGTCACCCCTCCGAGGTGCTCACCGTGGGCCAAGAAGTCACGGCCAAGGTGCTGCGTTTCGATCAAGACAAGAACCGTGTGTCCCTGGGCATCAAGCAGTTGGGCGACGACCCATGGGATGGCATTGCACGCCGCTACCCCCAGGGCACCCGCATGTTCGGCAAGGTCACCAACATCACCGACTACGGTGCATTCGTGGAGATCGAGCCCGGCATCGAAGGCCTGGTCCATGTGTCTGAAATGGATTGGACCAACAAGAACGTGAACCCCGGCAAGGTGGTTCAGGTGGGCGACGAGACCGAGGTCATGGTCCTGGAGATCGATGGCGAGCGTCGCCGCATCTCGCTGGGCATGAAGCAGTGCCGTGCCAACCCCTGGCAGGAGTTCGCAGCCACGGTGGCCAAGGGCGACAAGGTCAGCGGCCAGATCAAGTCCATCACCGACTTCGGCGTCTTCATTGGCCTCAATGGCAACATCGACGGCCTGGTTCACCTCTCCGACCTGTCCTGGTCTGAGGCGGGCGAGGAGGCGGTTCGCAACTACAAGAAGGGCGATGAGGTCGAGGCCGTGGTGCTGGCCATCGATGTCGAGCGTGAGCGCATCTCCCTGGGCATCAAGCAGATGCAGGGCGATCCCACCGGCGGTGCTGGCACCCCCAGCACGGGCGGCGGACGCTTTGAAAAGGGCATGGTTGTCACGGGCACGGTGAAGTCGGTCGATGCCAAGGGTGCCACCATTGGCCTGGCCGATGATGTCGAGGGCTACCTTCGCGCATCAGACATCTCCCGCGACCGCGTGGAAGATGCCCGCAGCCATATGAAGGAAGGCGACACCGTGGAGGCCATGATCGTCAACGTGGATCGCAAGACCCGCACGATCAACCTCTCGATCAAGGCCAAAGACAACGCCGAGGCGGCCGATGTCATGCAGAAGATGGCTTCGGAGAGTTCCGGGTCGTCCGGCACGACCAACCTTGGTGCTCTGTTGAAGGCCAAACTCGACGGGCAGCCAGACGCCTAAGGGGTTCGCCCAGCGCGCTCAGCCATGACCAAGTCTGAACTCATTCTTCGTCTGGCTGAGCGTCTGAACAACCCGGCCCTGGGCCTCAACGCCCAACTGGTCCAAAAAGATTGTGAAGTCTCGGTTCGACTGCTGCTCGAGGCATTGAGCCAGGCGCTCATCCAGGGCCATCGCATTGAGATTCGCGGCTTTGGAACCTTCTCGGTCAATAGCCGTCCACCGCGCGTGGGCCGCAATCCAAAGTCTGGCGAGGAGGTGGCGGTGCCGGCCAAGCGGGTGCCGCACTTCAAGCCCGGAAAAGACCTGCGCCTGCGCGTGAACCAACAGGCCTGACCTGCCTTGATCCCGGTCGATCCCCTCTGGCTCCTGGCCCTGCCCATTTTGTTTGGCCTGGGCTGGTTCACGGCCCGACTGGATCGCCGTCAGTCTGAGCGTGCGGCCGATCCGGCCCAGGGGCAGCTCATTCAAGCATTGCTTGCGCTGGTGGACCAGCAGCCGCGCGCTGCCGTGGACGCCCTGCTGGCGGCCGTGCGCGAGAATCCCGATGCCCTGGAATTGCAGCAGGCGGTGGGCAGTCTCTTCCGACGCGTCGGTGAGCCCGACCGGGCCATCGAGGTGCACCTCTCCTTGCTCGGCCGGCAGCGGCTGCCAGCAGCCCTTCGCGAGGCCTGCCTGCTGGAGCTGGCCCGTGACTACATGGACGCCGGCATCATGGACCGTGCGCAGGACAGCCTCGAGCTGCTCTCGGCCTCCCCCGTGTATGCAGCCACTGCCCTGAACTTGTTGGTGGATCTCATGCAGCGTCAGCGCCGCTGGGCCGATGCCCTTTCGGCCCTCGACCGCCTCTCGCAGTGCGCCGAGGCAAAGCCTCCGGCTGCCCTGCGCTTTCATCTGCTCATGGAATTGAATCGCTCCGAGGAGGCCTGCAGCCTGCTGCCCAGCCATCCAAGGCTTTCCAGCCCATCGGCCCCGGAGTCCACGGGCGGCCCGCAGGTCTGTGTGCAGTGTGGCTTCCAGGCGCGACAGCCGTCTTGGCAGTGTCCGGGCTGCCGCAGCTGGGACAGCCTTCGGCCCATCGCATAATCGGCCATGGACTTTTCTTCTGCTCGCGTGCTGGTGGTCGGCGACCTCATGCTCGACCGTTACTGGATGGGCGATGTCGACCGCATTTCGCCCGAGGCCCCAGTGCCCGTGGTGCGCATTGCACGCCAGGAAGAGCGCCTGGGTGGCGCGGCCAACGTGGCCCGCAACCTCGCCTCGCTTGGCGCCAAGCCCATGCTCGTGGGAGTGGTGGGTCCAGATGAGGCGGGAAGAACCCTTCGCCAGCTCCTGGCCCAAGAGGGCATTGAAGACCGGGTCATCGAAGACCCTGCCATTGCGACCACGCTCAAGCTGAGGGTCATTGGCCGCCAGCAGCAATTGGTGCGCCTGGACTTCGAGGCGCAGCCCACCCACGAGGCCCTGCACAACAAGCGCGCCGAGTTTGAACGCGCCCTCGCAGCAGTCGACCTCGTGGTGATGTCGGACTATGGCAAGGGTGGCCTCACCCACATCCGAGATTTCATTCGCATGGCCCGAGAGATGGGCCGCCCCATTCTGGTAGACCCCAAGGGTGACGACTACGCCCGATATGCGGGGGCCACCATGCTCACGCCCAATCGCAGTGAGTTCTTTCAGGTGGCGGGCCGCGCCACCGACGAGGCAGACTTCGCCACCAGGGCGGAGTCCCTGCGGGCATCGCTGGGCCTGGATCACCTGCTGGTCACGCGCAGCGAAGATGGCATGACCCTCTTTTCGGCGAACCAGAGCACTCTTCATGTCCCCGCCCAGGCCCGTGAGGTCTTCGATGTGAGTGGCGCAGGTGACACGGTCATTGCCACGCTGGCCGCCGCCATGGCCGCAGGCCTGTCGGTTGAGGCCGCAGTGCCCCTGGCCAATCGGGCGGGTGGCATTGTGGTCGGCAAGTTGGGCACGGCCGCCATTCGACACGATGAACTTTTCTCGGGAGTGCAGCCATGACGATTCTTGTGACGGGCGCGGCAGGCTTCATTGGCAGCAACCTGGTCAAGGCCCTCAACGATCGGGGTGAGCAGCAGGTCGTGGCGGTGGACACGCTGCGTGAGGCCGACCGCTTCCTGAACCTCACCGACTGCGACATTGTCGATTACCTGGACCGCGATGAATGCCGCAGGCTGGTCACGGGCCGGCCCTCCGACTTCAACGATTGGCTCGCCGCCCGCGGACTTGCACCCATTCGGGCCGTGCTACACCAGGGGGCCTGCTCCGACACCATGGAGACCGACGGCCAGTACATGATGGACAACAACCACCGCGTCTCGTGCGAGTTCTATGACTGGTGCCAGGCGCAGGGTGTGCCACTGCTCTATGCATCGTCTGCCGCCGTCTATGGTGGCAGCACTGTTTTCACGGAAGACCGTGCCCATGAGGCGCCGCTTAACATCTATGGCTACTCCAAGTTTCTCTTCGACCAGGTCGTGCGGCGCCGGGCGTCGTCGGCCCGTGCACCCGTGGTGGGCTTTCGATACTTCAATGTCTACGGGCCGCGTGAGCAGCACAAGGGCCGCATGGCCTCGGTCGCCTTTCATCATTTCAATCAGTTTCGCGCCGAGGGCCAGGTGCGCCTCTTCACGGGCCACGAGGGCTGGGCGGCCGGCTGCCAGCAGCGCGACTTTGTGTCCGTGGAGGATGTGGTTCGGGTCAACCTGCATTTCCTGGACCAGGCCCTTCGTGAGCCCAAGACCCACGGCATTTTCAACCTGGGCACTGGCCGGGCACAGACCTTCAACGAGGTGGCCACGGCCGTGATCAACACCCTGCGCGAGCAGGTGGGCGAGCCCGCCATGACCACCGAGGCACTCGTGAAGGCCGGCCAAATTGTCTACATCGATTTTCCAGAGGCCCTCAAAGGGAAATACCAAAGTCATACGCAGGCCGACCTAACCCGACTGCGCGCGGCTGGCTACGCTGGCGCGTTTCTCTCGGTTCAGGAGGGTGTGGCTCGGTATGTGCGGGCCAGGCTGGGCTTGGATGCGGGAGCACCGCGGGGCTGATCGTTCGTCAGGGTCGCCCGTGCGGCCCTTCTGTCTGGCGAATTGAAAGGACGATCAGAAATGCAATCCAGAAAGACCTTGGGATGGGTGTTGGGCGCCTTGTGGCTTGGGCTCGCGAGCGCAAGCTTTGCGCGTGTGGATGTGAACCGAGCCACGCAGGCGGAGCTCGAGTCGGTGCGCGGCATTGGGCCGGCCATGTCGGCCCGAATCTTGGCCGAGCGGGAGCAGCGCGGCCCCTTCCGCAGCCCTGCAGACCTCAGCCGCCGGGTGAGCGGCATTGGCGAGAAGACCCTGGCCAAGCTGCAGTCCAATGGCCTCACGGTGCCAGCTCAGAAAATTCCCGAGCCCACGCGGCCGCCTAAAATGGAGAAATGACACCAAGCCCCGACGCGTCTGAGACCACACCGCAGCCCAGTCGCCTGGTCTTGTATTGGCGACTGGCGCGGTTCGACAAGCCCGTGGGCATTCTGCTGCTGCTCTGGCCCACGCTCTGGGCGCTGTGGATTGCAGCCCAAGGCCTGCCAGACCTGCCGCGGCTGGCTGTCTTTGTGGCAGGCACCATCCTGATGCGGGCAGCCGGCTGCGTGCTCAACGACCTGGCCGACCGGCGCTTTGATGGTGCCGTAGCCCGCACCTCGCAGCGGGTTCTGGCCACGGGGGCCGTCTCGGTGGTCGAGGCTGTGCTGGTGGCGGTGCTGCTGCTTGCAGCCGCGGCGAGCCTGCTGCATTTTCTCAACGACCTGGCCGTGCAGTACGCCTACCTGGCGGTGTTCGTGGCGGCGATCTATCCCTACTTCAAACGATTCTTCCCCGTGCCTCAGGCCATCTTGGGACTGGCCTTTGGCTTTGGCATTCCGATGGCATTTGCGGACACGCATGGTCAGGTGCCGATGGCGGCCTGGCTGATCATGCTGGGCAATCTGGTCTGGGCCGTGGCCTATGACACGGCCTACGCCATGGTGGACCGTGACGATGACACCCGGCTGGGCCTGCGCAGCAGTGCCCGCACCTTCGGCCGATTCGACCTGCTCGCAGTGGGTCTTTGCCAGGCCATCTTCTTGTCGGTCATGGCCAGCCTGCCGCTCTTCTTCCAGTTGGGCGTGGTCTATTGGGCTGGCTGGCTGGCGGCCATGGTCTATTCCGTGCACCTCTGGTGGCGGCTTCGCAGTCGCAGCCGCGAAGACAGCTTCTGGGTGTTCCAGCGGCACCACTGGCTGGGCGCCATTTTGTTCGTCGGCATCGCTGCCGACTTTGCAGCGGTGAGCCTACTGGGACTCTCGACGACGCTCGTCCCCTAAGGCAGCTGCTCGGTCTGCTGCAGCCTTGAGCGCAGCCTCGAGCAGCGGCACAAAGCCACCCTGCTCCAAGGCCTTCAAGGCCGCCTCGGTGGTGCCCCCCTTGGAGGTCACCTTCTCGCGAAGGCTTGCGGGCCCCTCGGGCGAGGCCTGTAGCAGGGCCATGGCACCTGAGACCGTGGCCTTGGCGAGCTGCTGGGACTGCTCGGCGGAGAGCCCGAGTGCCACGCCCGCCGAGGTGAGCCCTTCAATGAAGCGAAAGACATAGGCCGGGCCGGAGCCAGACAGTGCCGTGACGGCATCGAGCAGTGTCTCGTGGTCGACCCAGAGCACGGGCCCCACGGCCTGCAGCAGCCGGTGGGCTTGATCGCGCGCGGATGCAGGAAGGCTCGGGTCTGCGAAGGCGCCACTGATGCCCTGGCCCACGAGGGCGGGGGTGTTGGGCATGCCACGCACGAGCCGGTGGTGCCCCACCCAGCCGGCCAGCACCGACATGGGAAGGCCCGCAGCAATGGAGAGCAGGGCGGGCGCATGCAGCCATGCCTTGGCCGATGGGGAGACGGCGGTGAGTGCGTCTCTTGCCTGCTGTGGCTTGACGGCCAGGACCAGCCAGTCGCTCGGTGGCAGGTGAATGGCCTCTTCCACGGCACTGAAGCAGTGCAGGGCCACGCCTGCAGACAAGGCCTGCGCACCAATGGAGGTCTCGATGACGGCGCGCGTGGCCGCCACGGGCTCAATGACCACGAGTTCAGACACGGGCGCAGGCGAGCGCAGCAGCCCGGCCAGCAGGGCCTGCGCCATGTTGCCGCCGCCAAGGCTGGTGAGACGAATGGGAGAGGAGCGGGTCATGGTCTGGGCCTCACGGGGATGGTGGGGTGGATGCTGATGTGGGAGTTGAGGGAACGCGTCGCAGGAAGTCTTGCCAGCGAACCCGCAGCACGGTGAGCATGAGCAGGTAGCAGAGGGCCGAGACGAGCACGATGCCAAAGAGTGCCCCAAGCCGCGTAAAGGGTTCGGCCTGCAAGGCCACCCAGTTGAAATGGCTCGCAGCACTCCAGCAGACGGCGGCCATGGCCAGGCCTGAGACGATCACCTTGAGCCAGAGCCAGCCCCAGCCAGCCTCCGGTGTGTAACTTCCTTTTTGGCGAAGCCGAATGAGCAGCAGGCCTGCGTTGCACAGGGCGGCCACGCTCGTGGCCAGGGCCAGGCCGGCATGGTCGAGCACGGGCACGAAGACGAGGTTGAGCAGCTGCGTGAGCACCAGGGTGAAGATGGCGATCTTCACGGGCGTTCTCACATTCTGCTGAGCATAGAAGCCCGGTGCGAGCACCTTCACGCCAATGAGTCCGAGCAGGCCCACGGCGTAGGCCATCATGGCCTGGGCCGTCATCATGAGGTCGTTGGCCTGGAATGCACCATAGTGAAAGAGGCTGGCGGCCAGGGGCTCGGCCAGCAGGGCCAGGCCGATCGAGGCGGGCACGGCCAGCAGCAGCACCAGTCGGAGGCCCCAGTCGATCAGTGCCGAGACGCGGGCTGGGTCGTTCTCGCCGTGGGCCTTGGTGAGGCTGGGCAGCAGCACGGTGGCCAGGGCCACACCCAGCAGTGCGGTGGGGAACTCCATGAGCCGGTCGGCATAGGTGAGCCAGGAGACGCTGCCGGTCTCGAGCCGAGAGGCGATGTGGGTGTTGATGACCAGGCTGATCTGGGCCACCGAGACGGCCAGGCTCGCCGGCAGCATGAGCTGCAGCATGCGGCGCACCGCGGGGTTGCGCCAGGCCTCGGCCAGGCTTCGAAAGGGCTTGAGAAAAAGACCGGGAATGTCTGCGAGCAGTCCCAGCCGATGGAGCCCCCAGAGCTGCAGGCCCACCTGGGCGACGCCGCCCACGAGCACGGCCACCACGAGCGCCCAGATGGGGGTCTCGAGCCGGGGGGCCAGAAAGAGGGCTGCGGCAATGAAAGCAAGGTTGAGCAGCACCGGCGTGAAGGCGGGCAGCTTGAAGGAGGACCAGGTGTTGAGCACCCCTGCGGCCAGGGCCACCATGGAGATCAGCACGATGTAGGGGAACATCCAGCGGGTCATGGCCGTGGCCAGCTCGAACCTTGCCGTGTCGCCCGAGAAGCCGCCGGTCATGAGCCAGACCAGCAGGGGGGCGGCCAGAATGGCGAGCGCCGTGATGAGGGTGAGCACGACCAGCAGGAGCAGGGCGACCTGGCTGGCCAGCCGGCGGGCGGGATGCTCGCCCTCCTGGGCCTTGACCTGGCCGAGCACCGGCACAAAGGCCTGGCTGAAGGCGCCTTCGGCAAATAGGCGTCGAAGCAGGTTGGGAAGCCGGAAGGCCACAAAGAAGGCGTCGGTCTGGGCGCCGGCGCCGAACAGGCTGGCCGTGAGGGTCTCGCGGGCCAGCCCAGTGATTCGGGAAATCAAGGTCAGGCCACTGACGGTGGCGACGGTCTTGAGTAGATTCATCTAAGACGCTATAGTGACAGGCTTTCCTTTTCAGGATCCAGGATTATCCATGGCCAACTCAGCTTCAGCTCGTAAAAGCGCCCGCCAAGCGGCGGCCCGTCGTCTGCTCAATGCAGGCCTGCGCTCGTCCTACCGCACGGCGGTGAAATCGGTTCGCAAGGCCGTGGCCGCAGGCGATGCCAAGGCCGCCGGCGTGGCCTTCTCGGCTGCAACCAGCGTCATCGACCGCATTGCAGACAAGAAAATCGTTCACAAGAACAAGGCTGCTCGCCACAAGAGCCGTCTGGCCGCCGCCGTCAAGACGCTCCAGGCCGCTTAACCAGTCGCAAGCGCGCAGGTCGGAAACACGCAGTAGAAACAGCGCACCGAGCGCTGTGCCGTCAGGGGGCCGGTCGGGCCCCGAAAATGGCGGTGCCAATCCGAAGCCACACCTGCGTCTCGAAGCCAGCCCGTGCCGCCTTGGCCTGGGCTTCGAGCGCCAACTCCCAGTCGTCTGACATGCCCATGGAGGCCACCGGCTTGCCCATGGCCGTGCGCGTCTCTTCATTGAGGCCCTGCCAGCAGGCCTGCAGCAGTTCGAGCAGCCGATCAAAGGCTTGAGCGCCCGCGCCGGGCGCTGGAATGGCCATGAGGCCGCGCATCTGAATGCGGCCGGGGTTGGCCTGGGCCAGCTGGGCGATGGCCAGGAAGGTGGTCACGGCCTCTTGCTCGGGCACGCCTGACTTGCTCGCCTCGTCACCAATGTTCACCTGCAGGCAGAGCTGCATGGGCGGCAGGCCCTCGGGCCGTTGGTCGGCCAGGCGCTGGGCAATCTTGAGCCGGTCGACCGTGTGCACCCAGTCGAAGTGGGCTGCGACGTCGCGGGTCTTGTTGCTCTGGAGCGGTCCGATGAAGTGCCACTGCGGCGGGTGGGCGGACGCCTGGGCTTGCACGTCTGCCACCTTCTGAACGCCCTCCTGCACGTAGTTCTCGCCAAAATGGGCTTGGCCTGCGGCAATCGCCACGCGGACCGAGGATGCTGGGTGGGTCTTGCTCACGGCCACCAGGCCCACGGCCTGTGGAGCAAGCCCCAGGCGCTGCTGGGCAGCCTGAATGCGCCCCTGAACCGCAGCGAGCCGCTCGGGCAGGCTGGCCTCAGCCACGGGCCGACCCCGAGACCATGTCGAACCGCATCCAGCGGCATTCGATGTCGCCATTGAAGACGGGCATGCGCCTGGCGGCCTTGAGCCGAAGCGCGGAATCGAACTTGGGGTCATCGGTGAGCAGCCAGGCCGTCCAGCCGGCGTAGTGGCGCTTTAAGACTTCACTCAGGCGACGCACGTCTTGGTCGAGCTCCAGGCGCTTGCCGTAGGGTGGGTTGGTGATGAGCAGGCCTGAGGCATCTGGGGCGGGCGTCTCGAAGAAGTCTGCCTCTTCCACCCGCACCTGGGCAGCCAATTCTGCAGGCAGTGCGCGGTCCAGGTTCTCGCGGGTGGTGCGCACCAGGTGCGCGGAGAGGTCTTTGGCAAAGACCTTGGGCAACTGCAGGCTGGACGCCGCCTGCCAGGCCTTGGCGCAGGCCTGGCGCAGTACGGTCATGTTCACCCGAGAGAAGGGTGAGCCGCTGCCGAACTGCTCAAATGCAAACCGCCTTGGATTGGCGGGATGAAAGCCAGGGGCCAGTCCCGCCCAGCGCGAGAGTGTTTCGATGATCAGGGTCCCGCTGCCGCACATGGGGTCGAGCAGGCTCTGCTGGCCGTTCCAGTTGGCCTCCGTCGCCAGGGCCGCGGCCAAGTTCTCACGCAGCGGCGCCTCGCCCTTGGCCTGCCGCCAGCCGCGCTTAAAAAGTGGTTCACCGGTGGTATCGATCGACAGCGTGGCCTTCTCGCCATCGACAAAGAGCCAGATGCGAATGTCGGGCTGGCGCGTGTCCACCGAGGGCCGCTCACCGGTGCGCTCGCGCATGCGATCACACAGGCCGTCTTTCACGCGAAGGCCAGCAAAGGGCAGGGCCAACTGAAAGCTGGGACTGCGGCCCTGGTTGACGTCCACCCGAAAGGTCTGGGCGGGCGTCATGAACTGCTCCCAAGGGATGCGTCGGGCGGCCGCCAGGATGTCATCGGCCTTTTGAAGGCGGCACTGGTCGAGCAGCAGCAGCACGCGGGTGGCGGTTCTCAGCCAGAGGTTGGCGCGGGCGAGGCCATTGGCATCGGCCCGAAACTGCACACCACCGCGGGCGGCTTGGACCTCTGAGAGCCCTTCGATGGCCTCGCATTCTTTGGCCAGCAGGGGCTCGAGCCCCGACGGGCAGACGGCAAAGCCCGACAGCAGTTGACCGGCGGGAATCAAAAGGGCTTGACCACCACCAGCACCACTGCACCGAGCAGCATGAGCACGGGTACCTCGTTGAACCAGCGAAACCAGATGTGTGACTTGCGCATCTGGCCGGCCTCAAACTTGCGAAGCATGGCACCACAGACATGGTGGTAGCCCACCAGAATCACCACGATGAGCAGCTTGGCATGCATCCAGCCGTTTCCGGGGCCCATGCCAATGCCGTAGCCGAGCCAGAGCCAGAGGCCGAAGACAAGCGTGCCAATCATGAGCGGCAGCATGAACCGGTAGAGCTTGCGGGCCATGAGCAGCAGGCGGGCCCGCTCGGGGGAGTCGCCCTCGGGCACCATGGCCAGGTTCACGAAAATGCGCGGCAGGTAGAAGAGGCCCGCAAACCAGCTGGTGACAAAAATGATGTGCAGCGCCTTGATCCAGAGAAGGGCCATCTGCGTTAACTCCTGATCTCGCCGTTGCCAAAGACCACCCATTTATAGGTGGTGAGACCCTCGAGCCCCACGGGGCCGCGGGCATGAAGCTTGTTGGTGCTGATGCCGATCTCGGCG
Source organism: Bordetella parapertussis (assembly GCA_945862305.1). Lineage (GTDB taxonomy): Bacteria > Pseudomonadota > Gammaproteobacteria > Burkholderiales > Burkholderiaceae_A > Hahnella. Next base: position 23,542 of record CAMAXF010000003.1, read on the forward strand.
CCGAGCCCGTACTCAAAGCCATCTGCAAACCGAGTCGAGGCGTTGATCATGACCGATGCGGCATCGACCTCCCGCAGGAACTGCATGGCCTTGGTGTGGTTCTCGGTGAGGATGGCATCGGTGTGCTGCGACCCGTACTGGTTGATGTGTGCGATGGCCGCCTCGAGGCTGTCGACCAGTTTGATCGACAGGATGGGCGCCAGGTACTCGGTCTGCCAGTCGTCCTCGGTCGCATCCTTCAATGCCTTGGTGTCGAGGCCAGCAGCGATGAGTGCAGCCTTGGTCTTGCCGCAGACGCGAAGCTCCACGCCCTTCTCTTGGTAGATGTGAACGAGTGGCACGAGCGCAGAGGCGACCATGGCCTCGTGGACCAGTAGGGTCTCCATGGTGTTGCAGGGCGCGTAGCGTTGGGTCTTGGCGTTGTCGGCCACACGAATGGCCTTGGTGGGGTCGGCCTCGTTGTCGATGTAGACATGGCAGATGCCATCGAGGTGCTTGATGACTGGCACCGTGGCCTCGCGGCTGATGCGCTCGATGAGTGACTTGCCGCCCCGCGGCACGATCACATCGATGAAGGCTGGCATGGTGATCATCATGCCCACGGCGGCGCGATCGGTGGTGGGCACCACCTGCACGGCCTGGGCAGGAAGGCCTGCAGATGCGAGGGCCGGCCCCATGAGGGCGGCGAGCGCCTGGTTGGTGTGCAGGGCCTCGGAGCCGCCGCGCAGCACCGTGGCATTGCCCGACTTGATGCACAGGGCCGCGGCATCGATGGTCACATTGGGCCGCGACTCATAAATGATGCCAATCACGCCGAGCGGCACACGCATCTGCCCCACACGAATGCCCGAGGGCCGGGCCCGCAGGTGGGTGATCTCGCCGATGGGGTCCTCGAGCTGTGCGATCTGCAAGACGCCCTCGACCATGGTCTCGATGGCTTTATCTGTTAGGCCGAGCCGATCGATGAAGGCTTCATCATGGCCTGCGGCTCGGGCGGCCTCCAGGTCCTTCTGATTGGCGGCCTGAAGGGCGGCTCGATCCTTTGAGATGGCTGCAGCCATGCTGTGCAAGACCTGATTCTTTTGCGCGGTGGTGGCGCGCGCCATCTCACGCGAGGCCTGCCGTGCGGCAAGGCCAAGGGCTTGCATGGCCTGGGCCACGGGCGTGTTGGAGAGGTCTGTCATGGTCTTGGTGAGGGCTGGGCGAGTTGCAGGGCCAACTGTTCGAGGGCCACCCAGGGGTCTTCCCCGTGGAGTCCTTTGACCATTGTATCGATGCGCCCCAGGCTGCGCAGTGCAGGGCCTGCACGCGTTGCGGGCAGCCGGCGACAGGCCTGGGCCACGCTCCAGACCAGAATGGGCAGGGCCTCGCCCTCCTCGCGCAGCCCCCGAAGAACCCGCAGGCTGCGGGCGGCATCGCCAGCCACCAGGGTGTCACCCACGGTGAATGGGTTGAAGCGTGCATGGTCGGTCACGGCAGCCTGCATCCGGGCAAGGTCGATGCGGGCCTCATCGCCCGGGGCCGGCGGCAGGTGGGTGAGCTTGAGAATCTCTTGGTGGCCTGCGGCGAGGTTGCCCTCGCAACGGCTGGCGAGCCATCGAACCGCCTCGGGTGTGGCGGAGAGTCCGTGCTGGCTGAGTCTGGCCTGCACCCAGGTCGGCAGATCGGCAGCAGACACATCGGGCACGTTCACCACGGTGCCTGCCTGCTCCACCTGCTTGAACCAGGCAGCCCCGGCCAGGGTTCGGTCGAGCCGCGGCAGCAGCAAGAGGAGGGTGGTCTCGGCCGGTGGGTTCTGCGCCCAGGCCGCCAGGGTCTTCGCGCCCTCGATCCCCGGCTTGCCGGTGGGCAGGCGCAGCTCCACAAGGCGCTGGCTTGCAAAGAGGGATGGCATGCGGGCGGACTCGAGCCAGGCCTGCCAGCCAAAGCTGCGATCGGGGGTGTCGGTGGTGCGCTCGTCGCAGCCACCGGCTCGAAGGGCTGCACGCAGGGCATCGGCAGCCTCGGTCTGCAACAAGGGGTCGGCACTGCAGATGGCCCAGACCCGTCCGCTGGCCTGGCCCAGGGCAGTGGCCAGGCGGCCTGTGAAGGCCTCAGGCCGGAGGGGGTCGAACCGGGGTTGCACGGCGGCTCAGTCCCGAGAGGCGGCGCAGGATCTGTTGGATCAAGTCCTCCTCCATGGCGTTGATCTGGAAGCGCTCGGCATCATCCGACGAGAGCACGTCGGTCTCATTGATGCTGATCGTGCGCCGCAGTTCGAGGACATCGGTGGGAATGAGAGGACGGCCGATGGGGTCCTCGATTCGGAATTCCAGGGAGGTCTTGAGTTCAATTTCGCGGGGGCGGCCGGTGCCGGAGAAGCCCACCACCAGGCGCTGCGGCTGCAGGCTGATGATGCGCAGCACGACCTCGGCATCGTTGGCGCGGGTGACGAGCGTGCGACGGTAGCGGGCGCTCAGCTCTCGGCGCAGGCGCTCAGAAAAGCCACCGCCAGACACCGCCTGGGCCAACTCGGGCTCTGCTGCAGGCGCGCCAGCTGGGCTGCCACTGGCCTCGACGGCGCGGCCTCGATCAATCTTTGGGCCTTGCCCCGGGGCCACCACCATGATGCGTTGAAAGCCGAAGTCCATGGCGCCACGAATGCGCCAGCCACAGCCAGAGACGGCCAGAACGGTGGCCATGCCACTGGCGGCCAGCAGCACACGCCGCCGGGGGCTTGGAGGGGAGACCCTTGGGGGAAGCACCATGTCGCTCAGATTAACACTCGGGGATCGGTCAGACGACCAGGTTCACGAGCCGGCCTGGCACCACGATGGCCTTGCGAACGGCCTTGCCGTCGCTGAACTTGGTGAAGGCCTCGTGGGCTGTGGCCAGGGCGATGATGTCGTCTTGGCTGGCCTGGGCTGGCACCGAGAGGCTGCCGCGCAGCTTGCCATTGACCTGCAGCATGAGCTCCACGGTGTCGCGCACCAGCGCCTGCTCATCCACCTGGGGCCAGGGGGCATCGAGCAGGCTGAGGCGGTCGGGGCCATGGCCGAGCGCCATCCAGAGTTCGGTGGTCAGGTGGGGCACGATGGGGTAGAGCACCCGCAGCAGCACGCCCATGCCCTCTTGAAGGGCGGCCTTCATCGGCGCACCCATCTGCGCCTGCGACTTCGCAGCCTCCTCCAGCGTGTTGAGCATCTTCATGGCGGCCGAGACCACGGTGTTGTATTGGCGTCGGCCGAGGTCGAAGTCGGCCTGTCGCAGCAGTTCGTGCATCTGTCGACGCAGGTCTTGTGCCTGGGCGTCGCCCTGCACCGCGGCCCGCGTGGCCTCGGCCGCAGGCGTGGCTGCGACCGTGAGCGTGGCCTGGTGGGCCTGGGCAAAGCCCCAGACCCGCCGCAGGAAGCGGTGGGCACCCTCCACACCTGCATCGGACCACTCCAGGGTCTGCTCGGGCGGTGAGGCAAACATGGTGAAGAGCCGGGCGGTGTCTGCGCCGTAACGATCGATCAGGGCCTGCGGGTCGATGCCATTGTTCTTGGACTTCGACATCTTCTCGGTGCCACCGATGGCCACGGGCTGCCCGTCGCTTCGCAGCACGGCGGCCTGCGGCCGTCCACGCTCATCGGTGTGGAGGTCGACATCGGCGGGGTTGAACCAGGTCTTGCGGCCGTTGTCGGCCTCTCGGTAGTAGGTCTCGTTGAGCACCATGCCCTGTGTGAGCAGGTTGGAGAAGGGCTCCTCGAAGGTGACCAGTCCGAGGTCGCGCATGACCTTTGTCCAGAAGCGTGCATAGAGCAGATGGAGCACGGCATGCTCAATGCCACCGATGTACTGGTCCATGGGCATCCAGTAGGCCACGCGGTCATCGACCATGGCCTCTGCCGCATCGGGGCAGCAGTAGCGCATGTAGTACCAGCTCGAGTCGATGAAGGTGTCCATGGTGTCGGTCTCGCGCCGCGCCTCGGCCCCGCATGTGGGGCAGGCCACCTTCAGGAAGGCCTCGCAAGACTGCAATGGGTTGCCACTGCCATCGGGCACCAGGTGGTCGGGCAGCACCACGGGCAGGTCTGCTTCGGGCACGGGCACTTCACCGCAGGCCGGGCAGTGAATGATTGGAATGGGCGTGCCCCAGTAGCGCTGCCGAGAGATGCCCCAGTCACGCAGTCGGATGGTGGTCTTGGTTTCTCCCAGCCCCTTGTCGGCAAGCAGCCTGGCCACGGTCTCCACGGCCGTGGTGTGGTCGAGCCCATCGAGCGGTCCCGAGGCCACGCAGGTCACACCCTGCTTGTCGGCATACCACTCCTGCCAGGCGGCATCGGAGAAGGTCTGCCCGGGTTTTTGCATGACCTGCCGAATGGGCAGGCCGTATTTTTTGGCGAAGGCAAAGTCGCGCTCATCATGGGCGGGCACGCCCATGACGGCGCCATCGCCATAGCTCATGAGCACATAGTTGCCCACCCAGACGGGCACGGCCTCTCCGGTGAGGGGATGAGACACGGCAAGGCCCGTGTCCATGCCTTCCTTCTCGCGTGTGGCGAGGTCGGCCTCGGCCACGCTGCCCGACTGGCAGCGCTCCACAAAGGCTGCCAGTGTGGGGTTGGATGCGGCAGCCAGGCTGGCCAGTGGATGCTCAGGGGCCACGGCCATGAAGCTCACGCCCATCATGGTGTCGGCCCGCGTGGTGAAGACGTGGGTGAGGCCACCCTGCACCAGGCTGCCCGAGGCATCGCGAATGGTGTGGGGGAATGCAAAGCGCACGCCCTTGGACTGGCCAATCCAGTTCTCCTGCATGAGCTTGACCCGGTCGGGCCAGCCCAGGCCCTCGAGCCCATCGATGAGCGCCTGGGCATACCGGGTGATGCCCAGGTAGTACATCGGGATCTCACGTTTTTCGACCAGCGCACCGGACCGCCAACCCCGGCCATCGACCACCTGCTCATTGGCCAGCACGGTCTGGTCGACGGGATCCCAGTTCACGGTGCCTGTCTTTACGTAGGCAATGCCCCTCTCGCGCATTTTGAGAAAGAGCCACTGGTTCCATTTGTAGTAGTCGGGCTTGCAGGTGGCGGTCTCTCGCGACCAGTCGATGGCCAGGCCCATGGACTGCATCTGGCGTTTCATGGTGGCGATGTTGTCGTCGGTCCAAGCGGCCGGTGCCACCTGGTTGGCCATGGCTGCATTCTCGGCCGGCAGGCCGAAGGCATCCCAGCCCATGGGCATGAGCACGTTGTAGCCCTGCATGCGCAGGGCGCGGGCCATCACATCATTGATGGTGTAGTTGCGCACATGGCCCATGTGGAGTTTGCCCGAGGGGTAGGGCAGCATCGAGCAGGCGTAGTACTTGCCCTTCGGAAAGCGTGGGTCATGCTCCACCGCCCGGTGTGCATCGCGGGCAGACCACTCGGCCTGAAGGGCGGGCTCCAGCGAGGTGGGTTCGTAGTGTGGGGAGAGGGCGGCCATGGTGGGGTGTCTGAGAGGGTGTCGAGCCGGGCTCGTGAAGCCGCTCATTTTAGCCGGTCGCATGGCGGCTCGCCGATGGGGGCTGCAGACGCAACCGTAGAATGCAGGGATGTCTTCGTCCCTCGTCTCTGCCCTGCTTCAGGGCCTCAACCCACCGCAGGAACAGGCGGTGACCCTTCCACCCGAGCCCGCCCTCATTCTGGCGGGAGCTGGCAGCGGCAAGACCCGTGTGCTCACCACCCGCATTGCCTGGCTGATCTGCACGGGCCAGGTGAGTCCCTTGGGCATTCTGGCGGTGACCTTCACCAACAAGGCGGCCCGCGAGATGCTCGCAAGGCTGGGGGGCATGATTCAGGTGAACCTCAAGGGCATGTGGGTGGGCACCTTCCATGGCCTGTGCAATCGGTTTTTGCGGGCCCACCACCGAGATGCAGCCCTGCCGGCCACCTTCCAGATTCTCGACAGCCAAGACCAACTCTCGGCCATCAAGCGGCTGATGAAGGGCCTGGGCGTGGATGATGAGAAGTACCCGCCCAAGCAGGTGCAGTCCTTCATCAACAGCGCCAAGGAGCAGGGCCTGCGGGCGCCCGATGTCGACGACTCCGATGGCTACAACCGTCGATTCATTGAGCTCTACCAGGCCTACGACGACCAGTGCCAGCGCGAGGGGGTGGTGGACTTTGGCGAGCTCATGCTGCGCTCGGTGGAACTGCTGCGTCGATCCGATTCCATTCGTCACCACTACCGGTCTCGGTTTCAGCATGTCCTGGTCGATGAGTTTCAGGACACCAACCCATTGCAGTACGAGTGGCTCAAGCTGCTCTCAAACCCCGGTGGTGGCATCTTCGCCGTGGGCGATGACGACCAGAGCATCTACGCCTTTCGGGGCGCCGATGTGGCCAACATGAAACGCTTCGAGACCGAGTTCGGCGTGCGCCACCTCATCAAGCTTGAGCAGAACTACCGCTCACACGGCCACATTCTGGATGCCGCCAATGCGCTCATTGCCAACAACACGGGCCGTCTGGGCAAGAACCTCTGGACGGAAGCCGGCGCGGGTGAGCCCATTCGGGTCATGGAAACCGCAAGCGATCTGCTTGAGGCCCAGTGGCTGGTCGACGAGGTGCGCGGCCTGATTCAAGAGGGGATGATGCGCAGCGAGATGGCGGTGCTCTATCGCAGCAACGCCCAGTCCCGGGTGGTCGAGCAGGCGCTCTTTCAAGCAGGCGTGCCCTACCGTGTCTTTGGGGGCCTGCGGTTTTTTGAACGGGCCGAGGTCAAGCATGCACTGGCCTATCTGCGGCTCATGGAGAATCCGCACGAGGACACGGCCTTCCTGCGGGTGGTGAACTTTCCCACGCGGGGCATCGGGGCCCGGAGCATCGAGCTGCTGGCCGATCAGGCCAAGCAGCAGGGCAGCAGTTTGTATGTGGCCGCGGGCGTGCTCGATGGCAAGGCCGGCCATGCGGTGCGCGGCTTTGTGCAGCTCATCGAATCGCTGCGCTTTGAGACCCAGGGCCTGAGCTTGAAAGAGATGGTGGCCGTGATGCTCGAGCGCTCGGGCCTCGTGCGCCATTACCAGGCCGAGCGCGAGGGCCAGGAGCGTGTCGAGAACCTGGAGGAATTGATCAACGCAGCCGCAGCCTTCGACCTCGATGGGGGCGTGCCCGTGGAGGAGGGCGGTGTGGCCATGAGCCCGCTGTCAACCTTCCTCAGCCATGCCTCATTGGAGGCTGGCGACAACCAGGCCGCCGAAGGCCAGGATGCGGTCCAGCTCATGACCATTCACTCGGCCAAGGGCCTCGAGTTTCAGGCGGTGTTCCTCACGGGCCTGGAGGAGGGGCTCTTCCCGCATGAGAACAGCGTGACCGAGCCCAACGGCCTCGAGGAGGAGCGCCGGCTCATGTATGTGGCCATCACGCGCGCTCGACGCAGGCTCTATGTCTCGATGTCCCAGACCCGCATGCTCCACGGCCAGACCCGCTACAACATGCGCAGTCGTTTTCTGGAAGAACTGCCTGAAGGCTGTCTGAAGTGGCTCACCCCACGGCTGGCGACACGCTCTGCGGTGTCATCGGCCTGGGAGTCCGCCGAGGACAGTGACCGTTCGGCCTGGGGACGATCAGCCGGTTCCTGGACGCGCCAGGGGATGGGCGATCGCGGTGCCGTGGCGCCATCCTTTCAGCGGCCAGCCCTGCCCGGTCATGCCCACGACAGTGGTTATGCGGTGGGCCAGTCGGTTCGCCACGGCCGCTTTGGCGACGGCGTGATCATGGCCTTGGAGGGGTCGGGCTCCGACGCCCGTGCGCAGGTCAACTTCAAGCGAGAGGGTGCCAAGTGGCTGGCCCTCTCGGTGGCCAAGCTCGAACGGCTCTAGGCCCTTGCGGGGGTGTGCCGCTCAGCGCACCCGAATCCGAAAGCAGAAGACGCCGTCGGTTTCGGTGCGCGATTCGAGCGTGTGGCCCGTGCTCTGACAGAAGTAGTCGAAGTCGTCCCAGGCGCCGCGGTCAGTGGCCTGAACCTCGAGCGTGTCGCCAGAGGCCAGCTCTGAGAGGGCCTTCTTGGCCCGCAGGATGGGCAGGGGGCAGCTCAGGCCTTTCACGTCCAGCGAACGGGTGGCCTCGCTCATGCCGCGCCCGCCAGTTGTGCCTGGGCGTAGGTGCGCAGGCTCTCGAGTGCGCCGGGCAGGGCCGCAGGCTGTGTGCCACCGCCCTGGGCCATGTCGGGCCGGCCGCCGCCCTTGCCGCCCACTTGGCTGGCCACATGGTTGACTAGGTCGCCCGCCTTGATCTTGGCGGTGAGGTCTGGGGTCACACCCGCAATGATGGTGACCTTCTCGCCCTCCACGCTGGCCAGCACAATGGCCGCCGACTGAAGCTTGGACTTGAGCTGGTCGAGCAACTGGCGAAGGTCGCCGCTGGAGGCGCCTTCAATCACGGTGGCGAGCAGCCGATGGGCGCCCACGGCAATGGCCTGGTCGGCGAGGTCGTCGCCGGCCGAGGCAGTGAGCTTGGACTTGAGCCGACCGATCTCTTTCTCGAGGGTGCGGTTGGCCTCCACGAGCTGGGCAAGCCGTTGCTGTAACTCTGCGGGAGAGGCCTTGAGCAGGCCTGCGGCCTGCTGCACCTGCTGGTCGAGCAACTGCAGGTGGCTGAGCACGCGGTCGCCGGTGATGGCCTCGACCCGGCGGATGCCTGCGGCCACGCCGGACTCCGACACGAGCTTGAAGAGGCCGATGTCGCCGGTACGGGCCACGTGGGTGCCGCCGCAGAGTTCGCGGGAGCTGCCGATGTCGAGCACGCGCACAGCATCGCCATATTTCTCGCCAAAGAGGGCCGTGGCCCCGCCCTTGACCGCCTCATCAAAGCCCATGATCTGGGCCTGGGTGGGGGTGTTGAGCAGGATCTCTGCATTGACCTTGGCTTCTACCGTGGCCATTTCCTGAGCGGTCATGGGTTGGTTGTGGGCAAAGTCGAATCGGGTCTTGTCGGCATCCACGAGCGACCCCTTCTGCTGCACGTGGGCCCCGAGCACCTCTCGCAAGGCCTTGTGCATGATGTGGGTCACGGAATGGTTGCGCGCGGTGCGGGCCCGACGAACGAGGTCCACCTCGGCCATGAGGGCCTGGCCCATCGTGACCTGCCCCTGAACCACGCGGCCGTGGTGCCCGAAGACCTCGGCTGAAATCTTCTGGGTGTCCTCGATCTCGATGCGAAGGCCGTCGGCCTGCAGAATGCCGGCATCGCCCACCTGGCCGCCCGATTCCGCATAGAAGGGGGTGGTGTCGAGCACCACCACCACGGCATCGCCCGCCTTGGCCTGCGTACAGGCCGTGCCATCGCGGTAGAGGCCGGTCACGGTGGCCGACTGCGAGAGTCGCTCGTAGCCCACGAACTGGGTCTGGGCGCCCGTGTATTCGAGGCCTGCGGCTGACTTGAACTTGCTTGCAGCGCGGGCCTGGTCTCGCTGGCGGCCCATGGCGGCCTCGAAGGCGTCTTCGTCAACGGTCAGGCCGCGTTCGCGGCAGACATCGGCGGTGAGGTCTAGTGGGAAGCCATAGGTGTCGTAGAGCATGAAGGCGGTCTGGCCATCGAGGGCAGCGCCCTTGGGCAACTCGGCCAAAGCGGAGGAAAGAATGGCCATGCCTTTTTCCAGGGTCTCGCCAAAGCGCTCTTCTTCCTGCTGCAGGGTGTCGGCCACACGCTGCTGGGCCTGGGCGAGCTCGGGATAGGCCTCGCCCATCTGTGCCACGAGGTCTGGCACCAGCTTGTAGAAAAATGGTTTGGTCTGTCCCAGCTTGTGGCCATGGCGAAGGGCCCGTCGAACGATTCGGCGCAGCACATAGCCGCGGCCTTCATTGCCCGGAATGACGCCATCAACAATGAGGAAGCTGCAGGCGCGGATGTGGTCTGCAATGACCCGCAGCGATGGGTTTTCGATGTCGGTGCAGCCGGTCTCGCGGGCGGCCGCGCGGATCAGGCCCTGGAAGAGGTCGATCTCGTAATTGCTGTGCACGCCTTGGAGCACCGCGGCAATGCGCTCGAGGCCCATGCCCGTGTCCACACAGGGGCGGGGCAGTGGGTTGAGCACACCGGCCTCGCTGCGGTCGTACTGCATGAAGACCAGGTTCCAGATCTCGATGTAGCGGTCGCCGTCTTCATCTGGGGAGCCCGGGGGCCCGCCGGCCACATTCGGGCCGTGGTCGTAGAAAATTTCGCTGCAAGGGCCACAGGGGCCGGTGTCGGCCATCTGCCAGAAGTTGTCGCTGGCGTACCGCGCGCCCTTGTTGTCGCCAATGCGAATGATGCGGGCCTCCGGAACGCCGATCTCGTTCTTCCAAATGCCATGGGCCTCATCGTCGTCTTGGTAGACGGTGACCCAGAGCTTTTCGGGGGGCAGCTTGTAGACCTCGGTGAGCAGGCGCCAGGCATGAGAGATCGCCTCGCGCTTGAAGTAGTCGCCAAACGAGAAATTGCCCAGCATCTCGAAGAAGGTGTGGTGGCGGGCGGTGTAGCCCACGTTCTCCAGGTCGTTGTGCTTGCCGCCCGCGCGCACGCTGCGCTGCGATGAGGTGGCCCGCACATAGGGGCGGGTCTCGCGGCCGAGAAAGACATCCTTGAACTGAACCATGCCGCTGTTGGTAAACAGCAGTGTGGGGTCGTTGGCGGGCACCAATGGGCTTGAGGCCACCACGGTGTGCCCCTGACTCGCGAAGAAATCAAGAAATTTCCGGCGAATCTCGCTCACGCTCATCATGGTCTGGATCGCTTTCCAACGGGTCTAAAGGGTTCAGAGGGCCCCAAAGTTTAATGGATGCTGGGCCAAGGGGAGGGAATTCCTGGGTGGGCGGGCTCAAGCCGCGGCGCATCCCTCGCGCATAATAGGTCGCTTGTGTCACACAAGGATGCGGCCATGACCCTCCACAACAAGCGAGACCTCTTCGCCGGACTGTTGTTCATTGGCTTCGGGCTGGTGTTTGTCATTGTGGCCCAGGACTACACCATGGGCACCTCACGCCGCATGGGCCCGGGCTACTTCCCCACCATTCTGGGCGCGCTGCAACTGCTCTTGGGGCTGACCGTGCTGGTGGCTGCATTCATGAAGGTCAACCGAGACGACGAGCCCATGACCCCGACCGACTGGCGTGGCCTGGGGCTCATCATCGGCAGCGTCATGCTCTTTGCGCAACTCTTGCCGGTGGCGGGCTTTGTGGTGGCGGCTCCTGTCTTGCTCATGGTGGCCTCCTTGGCGAGCCCGGAGTCCAGCTGGCGCGAGCGCATTGTGCTCACCCTGGTGCTTACCGTGAGCACCATCTTGGTGTTTCGCGTGGGCCTGGAAATGCGATTCCCGCTCCTGCCACCAGCACTGACCTAAACCAGGGGCTCTCCACATGGAACTCTTAAACAATCTGGCCCTTGGCATCGAGACGGCCTTCACCCTGCAGAACCTGATGTGGTGCTTTCTGGGGGTGCTGCTGGGTACCCTGATTGGCGTGCTGCCCGGCATTGGCCCATTGGCCACCATCGCCATTCTGTTGCCCATCACCTACAAGATGGCCGACCCCTCCACCGCCCTGATCATGCTGGCGGGCATTTATTACGGCTCTCAGTACGGGGGGTCGACCACCGCCATTCTCGTGAATCTGCCTGGGGAGTCGGCCTCGGTGGTGACGACCCTGGATGGTTATCAAATGGCCCGCCGCGGCAAGGCAGGCCTGGCCCTGGCCACCGCGGCCCTGGGCTCGTTCTTTGCCGGCACCGTGGCCACCTTCTTGATCGCGGCCTTTGCACCGCCGTTGGCCGAGATCGCCTTTAAGTTTGGGCCGGCCGAGTACTTCTCACTCATGGTCATGGGCCTCATTGCCGCCGTGGTGCTTGCCCATGGCTCATTCATCAAGGCCCTGGCGATGGTGCTGCTGGGCCTGCTGCTGGGCCTCATTGGCACCGATGTGAATTCCGGTGCAGCCCGTTTCACCTTCGGCGTTCCGGAGCTCATCGATGGCATCGACTTCGCGGTGATCGCCATGGGACTCTTTGGCTTTTCTGAAATCATTTACAACCTGAAGGCCCAGGAGGCGCGTGAACTCCTGAAGGAGAAGGTCACCGACCTGGTACCGTCCAAGGCGGATGTGAAGCGCGCAGCGCCCGCGGTGCTGCGCGGCACGGCACTGGGTTCGCTCTTGGGGATTCTGCCGGGGGGCGGCGGCATCCTGTCGTCGTTTGCCTCTTATGCCATCGAGAAGAAAATCTCCAAGCATCCCGAGGAGTTCGGCAAGGGTGCGATCGAGGGCGTGGCCGGCCCCGAGTCGGCCAACAATGCAGGCGCCCAGACCTCCTTCATTCCCATGCTCACACTGGGCATACCCACCACCCCCGTCATGGCACTCATGATCGCGGCCATGATGATTCACAACATCCAGCCCGGCCCACAGGTCATGACCTCCAACCCGAGCCTCTTCTGGGGGCTGATTGTCTCGATGTGGGTGGGCAACTTCTTCCTGGTGATCTTGAACCTGCCGCTCATCGGCATGTGGATCAAACTGCTGCAAGTGCCTTACCGCCTGCTCTACCCAGCCATTCTGCTGTTCTGCTGCATCGGGGCCTACAGCCTCAACAACAATGTCTGGGATGTCATGATGATCATTCCATTCGCCATCCTCGGCTACTACTTCAAGAAGTGGAAGTGCGAGCCAGCTCCCTTGCTCTTGGGCTTCATTCTGGGCGAGATGATGGAGGAGTATCTGCGTCGGGCACTCACGCTTTCGAGGGGCGACTGGGGCGTGCTCTTTGATCGGCCGCTGTCGGCAACACTGCTCGCGATCACGGCCCTGCTCATTCTGCTCATGCTGCTGCCATCGATTCGCAAGAAGCGCGAGCAGGCCTTCGAGGGCGAGCAAGACTGATCGTCTAGCCCGCCGTTACACTCAGGCCCATGGCGGTTTTCACTTCGGTTGATGAGGCGGGCCTGCGGGCCCTGCTCTCTGGCTACGCGCTGGGGGAGTTGGTCTCCTTCGAGGGCATTTCGGCCGGCATTGAGAACACCAACTACTTTGTCGACACCACACAGGGCCAGCATGTGCTCACCCTGTTCGAAAAGCTCACCGCGGCAGAACTCCCCTATTACCTGGGCCTGATGCGGCACTTGGCCGACCACGGCGTGGCCTGCCCCGCGCCCATTCCAACGACCTCGGGCGCGCTCTTCACCGAATGCGCGGGCAAGCCGGCTGCCTTCGTGAGTCGACTGCGCGGGCGTGATACCGATGCGCCCAGCCCCGCGGCCTGCCGCCTGGTGGGGGCGGCCTTGGCCAAGGCCCACCTGGCGGGCGCAAGCTTTGGCCTGCATCTGCCCAACCCCAGGGGGCTGGACTGGTGTGAGCAGACGGCACCCGCGGTGACCCCGTTTCTGGAGGCGCCTGCCCAGGACTTGCTGGCCCAGGCCCTGTCGGATCAGCGAGCTTTTGTGCAAGGCGATGCGTTTCGCGCATGCCCTGTGGGCCCGATTCATGCAGACCTCTTTCGCGACAACGTGCTCTTTGACCAACTCGGTGAGTCGCCAGTCTTGGGGGGCTTCATTGATTTCTACTTTGCAGGCGATGGCACCTGGGCCCACGACCTGGCCATCACCGTGAATGACTGGTGCCTCGTGTCGAACGACGATGGCAAGGCCCTCGACCGGCCCCGCCTCGCAGCCATGCTCGAGGGCTATGCCAGCGTGCGGCCGGTTACCCCAGCCGAGAAGGCCGCATGGCCCTTGTTCCTTCAGGCGGCTGCGCTTCGCTTCTGGCTCTCACGACTCTATGATTGGCACTGCCCCCGCAGCGCAGCCCTCTTAAAGCCCAAGGACCCATCCCATTTCGAGGCCATGCTGCGGTCCCGATACCAACCCCTTCCAGAATGGGCCCAGTTGCCATGAAGATGCAGGACCAGCCCCGCCCATTGCCCAGCCGTGCCGGCCAGACCTGGCTGATCGATGGCATCCGCATCTTCCATCGCCAGCCCTTGGTCTGGGTGCTCTCGCTCATGACCTACTGGGCAGGGCTCGTGATGGTGGGCATCCTGCCGGTGGTGGGACTCTTCCTGCCCCTGCTCTTCACGCCGGGCCTGGGCTTTGGATTCATTGTTCTGGCCGAGGCCGTCGATCGCCAAGACCCTGCCAAGCCCGCCACGCCAACGCTCCTGTTGGCGGGCTTTCGCGATGGCCATGCCCGAAGCATGCTGCAGTTGGGCCTGGCCTATCTCGCCGGCCTGACCATCGTGCTGCTGCTGGCCTGGCTGGTGGATGGAGACCAGATCGGCAGCATGATGCGCGACGGGCCGAGCCAAGAAGAGGTGGAGGTCATGCGCAAGAGCCTGCCCATGGGCCTGCTGGTGGCCATGCTGGCCTACATTCCTTTGATGATGGCGCTCTGGTTTGCGCCACAACTGGTGGTCTGGCGAGGCTTTACCGTGGGCAAGGCCTTGTTCTTCTCGTTCTTTGCCGTGTGGCGCAACAAGGCCGCCTTCCTGCGCTACAGCCTGGCCTGGCTGGTGCTCATCTTCCTGGTCAGTGGGCTGTCCTCCCTGATCATGGACCTCTTCCAGATCAACGCCCAGAGCCTGCTGGTGACCTTGCTGCCGGTGAGCATGCTGCTCCTGGCCATTGCGCAGGCCTCGTTCTACGCGAGCACGCGCGATGTCTTCCAGGAGGATGACTCGGCCGTGGCACCAGCTGCGGCACCAGCGCCGCCACCCCCGCCTGAGTCGTAGTTAGGCGGGGAGCTGGTCGCGCTGCTCGGTCAGGCGGCTGAGCGTGGATTCAAATTCGGCCAACCGGGCCCGCTCCTGGGCCACCACGGCCTCGGGTGCGCGGGCCACGAAGGATTCATTCGAGAGCTTGGCCGTGGCCTTCTGCACCTCTGCCGCCATGCGATCAATTTCTTTGCTGAGTCGCGCCCGCTCGGCGGCCGGGTCCACCTTCACTTCGAGCATGAGCTTGAGGCTGCCGACAATCTGAACCGGAGCCTGCAGACCAGGATTGGGCTGCTCCAAGGTCTTGGTGAATCGAACGCCACTGGTCTTGCCCAGCATCTGCAAGGCATCGGCGAGCAGCTGCTGGTCGTCGGGTGTTGTGACCCGGGTGGGGGCATCTTCCACGCAGACCTGCAGGGGCACGCGGTCGGCGGGTGAGAGGCCCATCTCGGCGCGCAGCGAACGAATGGCAGAGACCAAGGCCTGGAGCTCGCCCATCTGGGCCTCGGCCTCGGGGTCGAGTTTCTTGAGGTCTGCCACGGGATAGGCCGCGGTCACGATGCTGTCGGCCTCGCCGTTGGCCAGCCGGGCGGATCGGCCGGCCAGGGGCGCCACCACCTGCCAGAGGGCCTCGGTGACAAACGGAATGATGGGATGGGCCAGCCGAAGAATGGCCTCCAGCACGCGCAGCAGGGTGCGCCGCGCGGCCTTGGCCTGGTTCTCCTTCTCGCCCTGGAGCGCACGCTTGGCGAGTTCCACATACCAGTCGCAGAAGTCGTTCCAGACAAACTCGTAGATCTCTTTGGCGGCGAGGTCGAACCGGTAGGCAATGAGGTGCTGGTGGACTTGGTCTTCGGCCCGCTGCAGCCGGGAGATGATCCAACGGTCGACAAAGGTGAAGTGCAGCGGCCCATCGGGGCCGCAGTCGCCTGCACAGACGGAAAGCCCGCAGTCCTTGCCCTCGGTGTTCATGAGCACGAAGCGGGTGGCATTCCAGAGCTTGTTGCAGAAGTTTCGATAGCCCTCGCAGCGCGAGAGGTCGAAGTTGATGTTGCGGCCGGGTGTTGCGAGGCTGGCGAAGGTGAATCGCAGGGCGTCGGTGCCGTGGGCCGTGATGCCCTTGGGAAACTCGGCCCGTGTCTTTTTCTCGATCTGCGAGGCCTGCTTGGGATTCATGAGGCCTGCGGTGCGCTTGGCCACCAGGGCATCGACCTCAATGCCATCGATGAGGTCGATGGGGTCGAGGGTGTTGCCCTTGCTCTTGCTCATCTTCTGGCCTTCGCCATCGCGAACCAGGGCATGGACATAGACATCTCGGAAGGGCACCTGCCCCGTGAAGTGGGTGGTCATCATGATCATGCGAGCCACCCAGAAGAAGATGATGTCAAAGCCGGTGACCAGCACGCTCGAGGGCAGGAACTGGGACAGGCCAGGCTGAAGGTTGGGCCTGCCGTCCTTCCACTCCTCGCCCGGCACCACCAGTGTGGAGAACGGCACCAGGGCCGAGGAGAACCAGGTGTCGAGCACGTCGGGGTCTCTCACGAGGGCACCCGACCAGCCGGCCGCCTTGGCCTTGGCTGTCGCCGCCTCGAGGGTGTCGGCCACAAACACGCTGCCATCTTGAATGGGCTGCCCTTGGTCGTCGGCCTTGTAATAGGCCGGAATCTGATGGCCCCACCAAAGCTGGCGTGAGATGCACCAGTCTTGAATGTTCTCGAGCCAATGCCGGTAGGTCGTGGTCCAGTTCTCTGGAAAGAAGCGCACCTCCCCGGTGTCGACCACGTCGAGCGCCCGCTGGGCAATGGAGCGGCCGGGGGTGAAGCTACCCTGTGGCGCAGGCTTGCTCATGGCCACGAACCATTGGTCGGTGAGCATGGGCTCGATCACGACGCCCGTGCGGTCACCGCGGGGCACCATGAGCGTGTGGGGCTTGGTGGCCACGAGCAGTTCTTGTGCCGTGAGGTCTGCGAGGATGCGCGTGCGCGCTTCTTCACGGCTCAGGCCTCGATAGGCCGCTGGGGCCTCCTCGTTGATGCGGGCATCGAGGGTGAAGACGTTGAGCATGGGCAGGCCATGCCGCTGGCCCATGGCGTAGTCGTTGAAGTCGTGGGCTGGCGTGATCTTCACGCAGCCCGTGCCGAAGGCCGGGTCGACATAGTCATCCGCAATGATCGGAATCTCGCGGCCCACCAGGGGCAGGCGAATCATCTTGCCGATGAGGGACTGGTAGCGCGGGTCGTCGGGGTGAACGGCCACGGCCTGGTCGCCCAGCATGGTCTCGGGTCGTGTGGTGGCCACCACCAGGCTGCCGCTGCCATCGGCCAGCGGATAGCGCAACTCCCAGAGGTGTCCCTGCTCCTCCTCACTCACCACTTCCAGGTCGGAGACTGCGGTGAGCAGGGTTGGGTCCCAGTTCACCAAGCGTTTGCCGCGGTAGATGAGGCCCTGCTCATAGAGCTGGATGAAGACGGCCTGCACCACCGCCGAGCAGGTCGGGCTCATGGTGAAGTATTCCAAGGACCAGTCGCAGCTCGCGGCGAGCCTGCGCATCTGTCCGGTGATGGTGGTGCCCGACTGCTCCTTCCAATCCCAGACCTTTTTCAGAAAGCCCTCTCGGCCGAGGTCGTGGCGGGAGACGCCCTGGGCATCGAGTTGGCGCTCGACGACGATCTGTGTGGCGATGCCGGCATGGTCGGTGCCCGGCAGCCACAGGGTGTTGTCGCCGCGCATGCGATGCCAACGGGTGAGGGTGTCCATCAGGGTCTGGTTGAAGGCATGGCCCATGTGCAGGGTGCCGGTGACATTGGGCGGTGGCAGTTGGATGCAGAAGGCCTCGGCCTTGGGCTGCTGGCCGGCTGCATAGAGGCCACGACGCTCCCACTCCGGCCCCCAGTGGGCTTCGAGTTGGGCGGGTTCAAAGGATTTATCGAGCGTCGACATGTTGGAGATCGTGGCGGGTGATGGGATAACCGCGGTCGCGGTAGAAGGCAAATCGCAGGCGGGCCTTTTGTTTGTCGATGTCGTCGGGCCCAACGATTTCAAAGACACGGTCAAAGCTGCTGAAGAATTCGGGCACCTCGTCGTCGAGGTTGACCAACAGATGCGGCGTGCGGGGTGCCGAGGGCATCCACGGTGCGCCGCAGAGGATCACCGGGGACTCCTCGGCCAGGGGATGGTCGGCCGGCACGTGGGGCAGGAAGTCTTCGTCGGAGAACTCGTAGAGGAGGTCGTCGAACTGGGCCAGCCGGGCCGCCTCCGCGCAAAAGACAATGAGCGGCTTGTCCTCAGTGGCGGCCTTGGACCGCAGTGCCTTGCGGACCAGGCGGCAGGCGTGGGTCAGGCGGTCTGGCGTGTTGAAGTGGAAGTCAACACTGGTCACGCCAGGCCGTTCTTGAGGAACTCCACCAGAAGGCCCACGGGCCGGCCCGTTGCGCCCTTGTTCTGACCACTGCGCCAGGCGGTGCCCGCGATGTCGAGGTGGGCCCAGCGATAGTTCTTGGCGAAGCGCCACAGGAAGCAGGCGGCGGTGACGCTGCCGGCTGCTCGGCCACCGATGTTGGCCATGTCGGCAAAGGGCGACTTCAGCTGCTCCTGATAGTCCTCCTCGAGCGGCATGCGCCAGGCGGTGTCGAGGCGAGTCTTGCCCGCATCGATGAGGGCCTGGGCGAGCGCATCGTCTGCACTGAAGAGGCCCGAGTTCACGGCCCCGAGTGCAATCACGCAGGCGCCGGTGAGCGTTGCAATGTCCACCACGGCCGCGGGCTTGAACTGCTTGTCGACATAGGTGAGGGCATCGCACAGGATGAGGCGGCCTTCGGCATCGGTGTTGAGAATCTCGACGGTCTGCCCAGACATGGTCTGCACGATGTCGCCGGGTCGGGTGGCCGAGCCACTGGGCATGTTTTCGGCTGTGGGGATCACGCCGACCACATTGCGCTTGAGGCCCATCTCGGCCACGGCGTGCATCACCCCCAGTACGGTGGAGGCGCCCGACATGTCGTACTTCATTTCGTCCATCTCGGCCGGTGGCTTGAGCGAAATGCCACCGGTGTCGAAGGTGATGCCCTTGCCCACCAGCACCAGTGGCGCTTCTTTGGCGGTGCCACCGTTGTGCTGGAGCACGATGAACTGCGGGGGCTGCACGGAGCCCTGGGCCACGGCCAGCAGGGCATTCATGCCGAGCTTTTCCATGGCGGCGCGGTCGAGCACCTCGGCCTTGAGCCGGAACTGGCGGGCGAGGGTCTTGGCGGTGTTGGCCAGGAAGGTGGGCGTGCAGATGTTGGGGGGCAGGTTGCCGAGGTCTTTGGTGAGCTCGATGCCATTGGCCAGGGCCTGGGCCTCTCCAATGATCTTGGGCGCATCGGTGGGTCGCAGGTCGCCGGGCAGGAGCATCTCAACGCTGCGCAACGAGGGCTGGTCGGCCACCTTGGTGGCCTTGGCCGTTTTGGCCACGGGCTTTGCGGCGCCCTCGGGGCCGGCCTTGCTCTTGAAGCGGTCGAACCGATAGAGGGCCTCGCGGCAGGCGAGCACGTGGGTCTGCACACGCCAACTGCCATCGCGGCTGCCCACGGCCACCTCGGTGAGGTAGGAGGACACCCGCTTGACGCCCTTCAGGGACACCATGGCCTTGGTGGCCGACTTCACCGCATCGGCAAAGACCTTCTCGGTGAGGGCCTCCTTCTTGCCGAGGCCCACGAGCAGCACGCGGGTGCTGGCCAGGCCGTCGAGGTCGCGCAGCAGCAGGGTGGTCCCGGCCTTGGCATCGAAGTCGCCGGCCTTGAGCAGTCGGGCCAGGGCGCCGTTGGAGACCTTGTCGACCACGCGGGCGGGCATGGTGAGCTCCACCCCGTTGGGTGTGGCAAAGAGCGCCACCCAGGCGCAGTCGGCGCCGGCCCGATCCACGGGCTTGTTGCTGGCGATAAATTCAATGGATTCCCGAGCTTCGCCCGGGTCTTTGACTTCTTTCATGCTGGAAGCAACGGTCATGACAAAATGCCTAGCAATGGACGAAAACCCTCATTATAAAAGCCCGTGATCTTTCACAAAGCCCTATTGCAAGAACTCAGGGCCATGGGCGGTGTGGTTTTTGCCACCCTGCTGACGATTGTGGTCACGACCACGCTCATCCGAACCCTGGGCCGGGCGGCCTCCGGAAAGGCGGACAGCGAGCTGGTGCTCCCCCTGATCGCCCTCTCCACGGTCAATTCCCTGGGCCTGGTCATCAGCCTGACGGCCTTCATTTCCGTGCTCATGGTGCTCTCGCGGCTCTGGCGGGATTCCGAGATGGTGGTCTGGCTGTCCTCTGGCAAGAGCCTGTTGAGCCTGGTGCGGCCGGTCTGGCGCTTCATTTGGCCCTTGGCCCTCGCGGTGGCCACGATCAGCCTGGTGGTCTCGCCCTGGGCCCGTCAGCAGTCCGAGGAACTGCGCCAGCAGTTCGACACCCGGGAGGACAGCCGCCGCATTGCGCCGGGCCAGTTTCGAGAGTCCAACCGCGGCACCCGAACCTTTTTTGTGGAGAACCCGAGCGAGGAGTCGACCGAGCTGGGCATGGTCTTTGTGGTCACGCGCGAACTCGATGGCCGCGAATCGGTGCTGCTGGCCGCCCGTGGGCGATTTGAATCCGATTCGTCCGGTGAGCCATGGGTCTACATTCAAGACGGCACCCGCACGGATTTCCAACCTCCCAGCGGTGGTGCAGCCCTGGCGGTGCGCACCATGACCTTCGAGGGCTATCGGCTTCGAACCGATGCCGCACCGGGTGGCAAGGTGGTCGACCCGTCCGTGCGAGCCCTGCCACTGCACGTGCTCATGGCCATGCCGGGCCCGCAGCCCTTGGGTGAACTGGCCTACCGCGTGGGCTTGCCCATTCTGTGTGTACTGCTGGGCTTTCTGGCCATTCCATTGTCCTTCTCCAATCCGCGGGCCGGGCGCTCCTTTCACCTGCTCTTTGCCTTTCTCATCACCATGGTGGCCAACAACCTCTTGGCCGTGAGCCAGGCCTGGATTTCTCAGGAGCGCATCAGTTTTGCACTGGGCTGGTGGCCCATTCATGTTGGCCTGGCCTGCCTGCTGGCTGGCCTATTCTGGTTCCGAATGGGGCTGCGTCGCGGCCCCATGGACCTGCTCTGGGCTGCGGTTCGAGGGCTTCGCACCGGGGGTTCGGGCCGATGAGGACCTTCTCTGCCTACCTGGCCCGCGGCATCTACGGACGGGTGGGCTTTGTGCTTCTGGGCTTCGTGGCCCTCTTTGCGCTCTTCGATTTTGTCTCCGAGCTCGAGGAGATTGGCCGCGGCAATTACCGACTGGCCGACGCCTTGCAGTACATCGTCCTGCGACTGCCCGCCATGGCCTACGAGCTCCTGCCCATTGCCTGCCTCATCGGAGGCCTGTGGGCCCTGGCGGGGCTGGCCGCCAGTTCTGAGTTCACCGTGGCCAGGGCCTCGGGCTTTCGTCCTGTGGATGCCCTGAAGACCATTGGCTGGACGGGCCTGCCCCTGGTCGTGGCCTGCGCCCTGCTCTCGGAGTGGGTGGTGCCATTCTCGGAGAACCTGGGCAGTCGACTGCGTGCAGAGGCCCTGGGCAGCTCCAGTGTGCAGTCCTTGCGCAGCGGCTACTGGCTGCGCGATGCGCTCACGGGCATTCCAGGCCCGGTGCGGGAGCGGATGATCAACCTCGTGGGGGCGAGCCCCGACCAGCGCCTCTTGGGCCTCGTGCTCTATGAGTTCGACCAAGACCGTCGCCTGCTGCGGGTGGTGCGTGCGGAGTCGGCCCGCTTTGAGTCGATTGAATCCCAAGGCTCGGTCGATGCGAGTGTCTGGCAGCTCACGGGCGTTCGCATGCTGGAGCTGGGCCGGGACGAGACGGTGCGCCAGCGCAATGAGCCCACGCTGCGCATGCTCTCCGGTCTCTCGCCCACCACCTTGGGGGCGCTGCTGGTCAAGCCGGATCAGATGTCGGCCCACGACCTCTTCCAGTACACGGGCTACCTCAAGTCCGGCCGGCAGAGCGCCACCCGCTATGAGCTTGCCTTCTGGAAGAAGGTCTTCTACCCGCTGGCCGTCTGGGTCATGCTGCTGCTGGCCCTGCCTGCGGCCTACCTGCTGTCTCGGGGCGGCACCGTGGGCCTGAAGGTGTTTGTGGGTGTGCTGCTGGGCGTGGCCTTTCACCTGCTCAACAGCCTCTTCTCCCACCTGGGCGTGCTCAACACCTGGCCTGCGCCGGTGGTGGCCGCCATCCCCACGGGGCTCGCACTGCTCCTGGCGATGGCGATGCTGCTGAGGGTGCAGCGAACCTAGGCTGTTGCTCGGTTTATTGCTAGGCCGGCTTGCTGCTTGCGGCCTGCTTGGCGAGGTCTGCGGCGGTGGTGAACGCATCCGCAAAGAACTCGTCTTCGGGCAGCCCACATTGGGTCACGAAGTCACGCTGGGCCGACTGCACCACGATGGGCGCACCACAGGCGTAGACGGAATGGCCTGAGAGGTCTGGGTGGTCTGCCATCACGGCCTGGTGCACAAAGCCCGTGCGGCCCGACCATTGGTCTTCGGCCAGGGCATCACTCACCACCGGAATGTACGAGAAGTGGGGAAGCGTCTTGGCCCACTGCTGGGCCAGATCGTCCATGTAGAGGTCCTGTGGCCGACGGCCACCCCAATAGAGGGTCATGGGCCGCTCGATACCCTTGAAGATGGCGTGCTCGATGACCGCCTTGATGGGGGCAAAGCCCGTTCCGCTTGCGAGAAAGACGATGGGCTTGGCGCTGTCCTCGCGCAGGAAGAAGGTGCCCTGTGGGCCCTCGAATCGGAGGATGTCCTTTTCCTTGACCGCGTTGATGGACGGGGTTCCCGTGCCAAAGAGGGCGTCGGTGAAGGCGCCGCCTGGTGTGTGCCGAATGTGAAGCTCCACCTGCTGGTTGTCGTGGGGGGCATTGGCCATCGAGTAGCTGCGACGCTTGCCGTCCTTGAGCAGGATGTCGATGTATTGGCCGGCGAGGAACTGAAAGTTCTCGGTGGCGGGCAGCTGCAGTTTGACGATGGCCACGTCGGCGGCAGCACGCTCAATGCTGGCCACCCGGCAGGGCAGCTTGCGTGAGGGGATCATGCCGTCGGCGGCAACCACGCGGGCCGCCACGGTGAGGTTGCTGCGGGCGGTGGCCTGGCAGAGCAGCAGCTGGCCCTTGGCCCGCTCTTCATCCGAGAGGGCCTTGGTCTGGTACTCACCGTAGTCGACCTCGCCTTCTGAGAGGGTGGCCTTGCAGGAGCCACAGGCGCCATCTTTGCAGCCGTAGGGCAGCACGATGTTGGCCCGCAGGGCGGCCGCAAGAAGGGTTTCGCCATCATCGACGGAGAAGGATTTGCCAGAGGGCGTGAGGGTGCAGGTGTGTGTCATGGTGGCCGCATTGTACCGGCGGGCCCGAGGGCTAGCGTTTCAGGAAGCGAGCAAGCGCAAGGCCCGTGGGGCTTTTCTGTTTGGCGATCTCGCGCGGTGTGCCGCTTGCGACCAGGCGTCCGCCGTGGGCACCGCCGCCCGGGCCAAGGTCGATCATCCAGTCCGATTGGGCCCAGAGGTCCAGCTGGTGCTCGATCACGAGCACGGTGTTGCCCGCCTCCACCAACTGATGAAGGGCATGAATGAGCCGCTCCACATCGGCCATGTGCAGGCCCACGGTGGGCTCATCGAGCACATAGAGGGTCTTGTGATTGGCCTTGGCCTTGGCCAGTTCGGTCACGAGCTTGATGCGCTGAGACTCGCCACCCGAGAGGGTCGGGCTGGGCTGGCCGAGCTGAAGGTAGCCCAGGCCGACATCCTGCATGCACTGGAGTGGGCGCCGCACCGATGGAATGGGATCGAAGAAGGCCAGGGCCTCATCGACCGACATCTGGAGCGCCTCGGAGATGGTCTGGCCACGCCAGCGCACCTGCCGCGTCTCGGCATTGAACCGTTGACCACCGCAGGCATCGCAGACCACTCGAACATTGGGCAGGAAGTTCATCTCCACGGTCTGCCAGCCCTGGCCATCACATCGGTCGCAGCGGCCGTCGCCTGTGTTGAAACTGAATCGGTTGGGCTTCCAGCCTCGCCGCCGCGCATCCTCGCCATCGGCAAAGTGCTTGCGGATGTCGTCCCAGAAGCCAATGTAGGTGGCCGGTGTGGAGCGGGGTGTTTTGCCGATCGGAGTCTGGTCGACCTCCAGCACTCGGGCAATCGACTCCCAGCCCTGAATGCTCGCGCAGCCACGCCAGTCGATGGCGCTGGCTCGGCCGGCCTTGGAGCGCTGCAGGTGCACCACGCGGCTGAGGTTGCTGCGAATCACATCGCGCACCAGGCTCGACTTGCCCGAGCCTGACACACCGGTCACGACCGTCAGTCGATTCAGTGGAATCCGTGCATCGACACCCTGCAGGTTGTGGAGCCGTGCGTCCTTCACCACCAGCCAGTCTTCGGGAGGCGGGCGCAGGGGTTGGGCGGGGTGCTGCATGGGGCTGCGCAGGTACCGCCCGGTGACCGACTCGGGGCAGGCCTCCAGGTCGGCCTGGCTGCCCTGGGCCACCACCTCGCCGCCTCGGCGTCCTGCGCCGGGCCCCATGTCGATGAGGTGGTCGGCCATGGTGAGCGTCTCCTCATCGTGCTCGACCACCACCACGGTGTTGCCCTTTTGTTGGAGCTTGCGCAGCAGCACCAGGAGTGCCTGGTTGTCCTTGGGATGCAGCCCGATCGAGGGCTCATCGAGGATGTAGCACACGCCCTGCAGGTTCGAGCCCAGTTGCGAGGCGAGTCGAATCCGCTGGGCCTCACCACCCGAGAGGGTCGGTGCTGCCCGGTCCAGCGAGAGATAGCCCAGGCCCACCGAGCAGAGGAAGTCCACCCGGCTGCGAATCTCCTTCACAAGGTTCTCCGCGATGGCGAGGGACCTGGCGTCAAAGCTTTTGGTCAGGGCCTCGAGCCAGTCGGGCAGTTCTGAGATGGCCAGCCGTGAAATCTCATGCAGGCCTTGGCCATGGATGGTGATCGAGCGGGCCACTGGGTTGAGCCGGGCGCCCTCGCAGTCGGGGCACCACAAGGGGTCGAGGCCGGCCCCTTCGTCGGTGTCCTCGTCCACGAGAAAGGCATCCTCCTCGCCCGTGTCGTCCTCGGCCAGGCCGGACTCAAACAGACCCGTGCCTGTGCAACGGGGGCACCAGCCGAGTCGGGTGTTGTAAGAGAAGAGGCGAGGTTCGGGCTCGGGCAGGCTCTGACTGCAACTGGGGCAGGTGCGCTTGGTGGAGTAGAGCCGTGCGGTGGGGGCCACCTGCTGCAGTCGTGGGGTCTGGTCGAGCGGCGCGAGCACGGTGAGGCTGCCCTGGCCTAAAGAGAGCGTCTTGCCCACGGCCTCTCGCAGGGTGGCTTCGGCGGATGCATCAATGGCGAGGTCCGCCACGGGCAGCTCGATGGTGTGCTCACGGTAGCGGTCGAGCCTTGGAAAGCGGTCGGTCGGCATGAACTCGCCATCTACGCGCAGATGGGTGTGGCCTCTGGCAGCAGCCCACTTGGCCAGGTCTTGGTAGATGCCCTTGCGTTGAATCACTAGGGGGGCGAGCAGCCCAATGTGCTGGCCCGCGTTCTCTTTGAGGATGCTCGCCACGATGGCCTCGGCCGACTGGGGCGCAATGGGAATGCTGCAGCTGGGGCATTGCTGCTGGCCAAGCTTCACATAGAGCAGTCGCAGGAAGTGGTGAATCTCGGTGAGGGTGCCCACGGTGCTCTTGCGGCCACCACGGCTGGTTCGTTGCTCGATGGCCACCGTGGGTGGAATGCCGTAGATGGCATCGACCTCTGGCCGGGAGGCAGGCTGCAGAAACTGGCGTGCATAGGCATTGAGCGACTCCAAGTAGCGGCGCTGGCCCTCGGCAAACAGAATGTCGAAGGCCAGGGTGGACTTGCCCGAGCCCGAGACCCCCGAGACCACGGTGAGTTGGTTGCGCGGAATCGACAAGGAGATGTCTCGCAGGTTGTGCTCGCGGGCATGCAAAATCTCAATGGCCGCATGGCCGGCGCGCGGCGCGGCTGCAATGCGTTTCGGAGAGGCCACCCGGGGCGCTCGGGCCAGTCGAAGGGCCTCTCCCGTGTGCGACTGCGGGCATGCGATGAGGTCCTCGACGCTGCCCTCGGCCACCAACTGTCCGCCATCGGGCCCTGCATCGGGGCCCAGGTCGATGAGCCAGTCAGACGCCTGCATGAGGTCCAGGTTGTGCTCAATCACCAGCAGGGAGTGGCCTGCCTTGACCAGGGCCTTCAAGGAACGAATCAGCTTGGCAATGTCATCGAAGTGCAGGCCGGTGGTCGGCTCATCAAAGAGCAGCAGCATGCCCTGCTTCGACTTGGCGCCACGCTCGGCCGCATCCGCCAGGTGGCCGGCAATCTTCAGGCGCTGGGCCTCTCCGCCCGAGAGGGTTGGCACGGGCTGCCCAAGCCGCAGGTAATCCAGGCCCACATCCACCAGGGGCTGCAGCCGGCGCTTCACCTCGCGGTCGTCTGCGAAGAAGGCCAGGGCCTCCGACACGGTCATCTCGAGGATGTCTGCAATTGATTGGCCTCGCACCGAGACCTCGAGTGTCTCTGCACGAAACCGTCGGCCCTGGCACTCGGGGCATTTGAGGTAGACGTCCGACAGGAACTGCATCTCCACCTGCTCAAAGCCACTGCCATTGCAGGTGGGGCAGCGGCCTGTGCCGGCATTGAAGCTGAAGGTGCCCACCGTGTAGCCGCGCTGCAGGGACAAGGGCGCCTCTGCGAACTGTCGGCGAATGGCATCGAAGGCGCCCACATAGACCGCGGGGTTGGATCGTGTGGTCTTGCCAATCGGAGACTGGTCGACCATGAGGACATCCGAGATCAGTCCTGCACCCTCGAGTCCTTGAAAGGGGCCTGGTGCATCGGTGGCCTTGCCGAAGTGTTTACACAGGGCTGGGTAGAGCACGTCCTGCGCGAGCGTGGATTTCCCCGAGCCAGAAACCCCGGTGAGGCAGACCAGGTGCCGCAGTGGGATGCTGACATCGATGTTCTTGAGGTTGTTGGCACGCACGCCCAGCAGCCGCAGGCGGGGTGCCTTGGCGACCACCTCGGCGGGGGCCGGTGGCGTGGACTCCACACGGCACTCACCACGCAGGTAGGCGCCCGTGAGTGTGGGCCCCGTGACCAGGCCCGCGAAGTCACCGTTGTACTGAATCTCGCCGCCGCGCTCGCCGGGCCCGGGCCCCATGTCGATGATGCGGTCGGCTGCCTCCATCACGGCGGGGTCGTGCTCGACCACGAGCAGACTGTTGCCGGCGTCGCGCAGGCTGTGCATCACATCCACCAGCCGTTGCAGGTCGCGCGGGTGCAGGCCGATCGATGGCTCATCGAGCACAAAGAGGGTGTTCACCAGGGAGGTGCCCAGGGCGGTGGTGAGGTTGATGCGTTGAACCTCTCCACCCGAGAGGGTGCGGGACTGGCGATCGAGCGTGAGATAGCCCAGGCCCACCGCACGGCAGAACTGCAGGCGGGCCGACATCTCTTTAAAGACCAAGTCGGCGGCTGCGGCCTGCCCCGCAGACAAGTCCATGGTCTGAATGGACTGCAGCCATGCCCAGGCCTCGTCGATCGACAAGGCCATGACCTCGGCCAGGGTCTTGCCCATCAACTGCCACTGCAGGGCCTCGGGCTTGAGCCGGGCCCCTTTGCAGCCGGGGCACTCGGTGTAGGAGCGGTAGCGCGAGAGCAGCACGCGCACATGCATCTTGTAGGCCTTGCCTTCAAGGTACTCAAAGAAGCGGTGCACCCCGTACCACTGCTTGGTCCAGTTGCCCTTCCAGTCGGCATCGCCTTCAAAGACCCAGGCGCGATCGTCGGCGGGCAGGTCCTTCCAGGCGATGTCGGTGGCCACGCCGCGTCGGGCTGCATGCATCAGCAGTTCGGCCTGGCAGTCCTCATAGGATTTGGTCTGCCAGGGCTTGATGGCGCCGGCCGCCAGGCTCAGCCGCTCATCGGGCACCACCAGGCCCGGGTCGATGCCGATCACGCGGCCAAAGCCCTTGCAGGTCTCGCAGGCACCAATCGGTGAGTTGAAGGAGAAGAGGGCGGGCCTGGGCTCTTTGAAGGAGAGGTTGCATCCCGCGCAGGCCAGGCTGCTCGAGAAGCGGCTCACGGTGTCGGTGTCGAGGAGCACCATCTGGCATTGGCCTTCCCCGAATCGCAGGGCGGTCTCGATGGCCTCGGTCACTCGGGCCCGCTCGAGAGACTCGTTGCAGACAAATCGGTCGGTGATCACGCGCACCGAGTCGCTGGTTCGGGCATGCACCTTGTTGAAGCCCTGGGTGGAGAGCCACTGCAGCAGGTCGTCTTCCGACAAGGACTCGGGTGCGTCCCGCTCGAAGCACAGGGCGAGCTTCGTGCCCGCAGGCTGCGACATGACCAGTGTGGCAATGCCCTCGGCCGTGTCGCGATGCACTGGAACCGCGCAGCCGGGGCAGATGAGGTCGGCCACCCGCGCATAGAGCAACTTGAGGTGATCGGTCAGTTCGGTCATGGTGCCCACGGTGGAGCGCGAGGTGCGGACCGGGTTGGTCTGGTCGATGGCAATGGCCGGTGGCACGCCATCGATTGCATCGACCAGGGGCTTGTCCATCCGATCGAGGAACTGTCGGGCGTAGGCGGAGAAGGTCTCGATGTAGCGGCGCTGACCTTCGGCATACACGGTGTCAAAGACCAGTGAGCTCTTGCCCGAGCCCGAGACGCCAGTGACCACGATGATCTCCCCGAGGGGGAGGTCTACGGAGAGGTTCTTAAGGTTGTTCTGCCGAGCGCCCCGGACCTGAATGGCCATGGCTGCGGTCAGTGACCGTGCTTGTGGTCGTGGTCGTGCTGGTGGTCGTGCGTATGGCCATGGCCGTGATCATGGTCATGGTCATGGGCGTGGCCGTGATCGTGGTGATGATCGTGGGCGTGGCCGTGGTGATGGCTTGGATCGTCGCAGCAGTGCTGGGCCTGTTCGGCCCGCTCGGCGGCCAGTGGTGCCGCCACCCGTTCGGCCAGGTTTGCATCGGTCTCGGCCTCGAGGGCGTCCATGGAGGGCAGGGGTCGAAAGCCCATGTCCTTGAGGCGGGCCGCTGCAGCATCCGCCGCAGCATCCCCCCGGGGGAACTTCACGAACTGGCTGCCGCATTCGATGGGGATCTGCTGGGCTGCAAGGAAACGCACAGCACGCATGAGGGCGGCCGGCTGGGTACAGCTGATGACATGGAGTTTGATGCGGTTCATGGGTTCACGCTCAGGACGATCTTGCCGACATGTTGGGAGGATTCCATCAGGGCATGGGCCTTGGCCACATCGGCCAGTGGGAATTCCGCATGCATGAGGGGACGCAGGTGGCCACGGGCAAGCTCGGGCCAGAGGTTTTGTTGCATGGTGCGGGCAATGCGGGCCTTCTCTTCATTGGAGCGCGCACGAAGGGTGGATCCCGTGAAGGTGAGCCGCTTGATCATGAGCAGCGTCCAGTCGAGCTTGACATCGGCCCCGTTCAGAAAGGCGATGGACACCATGCGGCCGTCGGCGGCCAGCACGCGAAGGTGCTTGGCGATGTAGTCGCCCCCCACCATGTCGAGCACCAGGTGAACGCCCTGGCCATTGGTCTCCTCCTTGATGACCTTCTGAAAGTCTTCGCTGCGATACAGAATGGGCCGGTCGGCGCCCAGCTCTCGGCAGGCCTGGGCCTTGTCCTCGCTGCCCACGGTGGTGAAGATGCGGCTCGCACCCGCCCACTTGGCCAGCTGAATGGCGGTGGTGCCAATGCCGCTCGAGCCACCATGGATGAGCACGCGTTGGCCAGCCTGCAGCTGGCCCCGCTCAATGAGGTTGGCCCAGACGGTCATCATGGTCTCGGGCAGGCATGCGGCCTCGCGCAGGCTGATGCCCTCGGGCACGGGCAGGCAGTGCCCCGCCGGTGCCATCACGAAGTCTGCGTAGCCACCGCCGGGCGTGAGTGCGCAGACGGTCTCGCCCACGGCTGGCTCGCGCACGCCCTCGCCCACGGCGGTGACGGTGCCGCTCACCTCCAGGCCCAAGTAGGGACAGGCATCTGGTGGCGGCGGGTAGCTGCCCGATCGCTGGAGCAGGTCGGGCCGATTCACGCCGGCGTAGGCCACCTTGATGAGCACCTCGCCGGGCCCAGGGGTGGGGATGGTGTCCTCGATGAGGCGAAGGCAGTTGATGTCGCCGCCAGGTTGATGGTCGATGCGTCGCATGCGGGTCATGGGGTCAGGCGCCTTTCTGTGGTGAGGAGGACCACGTGTCACGCAGGGTCACGGTGCGGTTGAAGACCGGTTGTCTCGGCTGTGAATCCCGGAGGTCGGCTACGAAGTAGCCGTGCCGTTCAAATTGAAACTGGTCTTCAGGCTGGGCCTCGGCCAGGCAGGGCTCGAGTGCGGCCTCGATCTCGGTGAGTGATGCGGGGTGAAGGTCGTCCTTGAAGTCGCGCTCGAGTTCGGGTGGATCGCCCTCGCGGCGACCACCCGGATGGGGCTGGGCAAAGAGCCGGTCGTAGAGTCGCACGCGGGCCATCAGGGCATGGGCGGCTGAGACCCAGTGAATGTTGCCCTTCACCTTATAAAGGTCTGCGCCAGCTGTGCCGCTCTTGGAGTCTTCGAAGATCTTCACGCGCACAAGCGAGACCTCGCCGTTGGCATCGGTCTCGTAGCCGGTGCACTCCGCCACGAAGGCGTACTTCAGGCGCACACGCCCGCCGGGGGTGAGCCGGAAGAAGCCTTTGGAGGGGTTCACCATGAAGTCTTCACGCTCGATGAAGAGGCTGTTCGAGAACGGCATGGTGCGTCGGCCCTGGGCTGGGTCTTGCGGGTGGTTGGCGGCCTCGCAGTCGATGACCTCGCCATCGGCCAGGTTCTCCACCACGAGCCGAAGTGGGTCGAGCACGGCCACCCGCCGGGGTGCCACCTCGTTGAGGTGGTCGCGCATGCAGCCTTCGAGCACCGAGATGTCAATCCAGCCATCGGACTTCGAGACCCCAATCTGTTCCACGAAACGCCGAAAGCCCTCGGGCGTGTAGCCACGTCGGCGTGCCCCCACCAGGGTGGGCATGCGCGGGTCGTCCCAGCCGCAGACCACGCCGCTTTGAATGAGGTCGACGAGCTTGCGCTTGGAGAGCACGAGGTAGGTGAGGTTGAGCCGTGAGAACTCGTACTGGTGTGGAAGTGAGGCGGGGTTGAAGAAGCCGGCCTCGGCCACGCGGGCCACCACCCAGTCGTATAGGGGGCGGTGGTCTTCGAACTCGAGGGTACAGATGGAATGGCTAATACCTTCGATGGCGTCGGAGAGTGGGTGCGCGTAGTCGTAGAGGGGGTAGATGCACCAGGCTGAGCCAGTTCGGTGGTGCGACTCATGCCGAATTCGGTAGAGCACTGGGTCTCGCAGGTTGAGGTTGGGCGAGGCCATGTCGATCTTGGCGCGCAGCACATGGCTGCCATCGGGATGCTGGCCTGCCCGCATCTCTCGCAGAAGGCCAAGGTTCTCTTGCGGGCTGCGGCCTCGAAAGGGCGAGTTCTCGCCGGGCTCGGTGAGGCTGCCACGGCAGGCACGGATCTCCTCGGCTGACTGGGAATCGACATAGGCATGGCCCGCCTCGACCAGGGCCTCTGCGAACTGATAGAACTGCTCGAAGTAGTCGCTTGCAAAGTGGTGGTGTGCACCCCAGTCGAATCCGAGCCAGCGCACCGATGCCTCGATGGCATCCACATACTCTTGGTCTTCTTTGGTGGGGTTGGTGTCGTCCAACCGCAGGTGGCAGCGGCCCTGATAGCTGGCGGCCAGGCCGAAATTCAGGCAGATGGACTTGGCATGGCCGTAGTGCAGGTAGCCGTTGGGCTCCGGCGGAAAGCGGGTGACCACGCCCGCCACACGGCCGCTGGCCAGGTCGTCTTCAATGATGTGCTTGAGGAAATTCTTCGCCTCGGGCAGGGCGGGCGCGTCGGGGTGGCTGGCGGCGGACATGGCGGTTTTCGAGTAAACCCTGATTTTACCGGAGCCAACCCCGCATAATCGGGCCATGAATGTGCCAACCCTTTTGCTGGTGGATGCCTCTAGTTTTGTCTATCGGGCCTTCCATGCCATGCCAGACCTGCGCAGTCGCAGTGGCGCGCCCACCGGGGCCATCACCGGCGTCATCAACATGCTGCGCCGGGTTCGTCAGGAGTGGCCCGCCGATTTCATCGCCTGTGTCTTCGACCCCAAGGGCCCAACCTTTCGGGACGCCATCTATCCCGAGTACAAGGCCAACCGATCGGCCATGCCCGATGACCTGCGACTGCAGATGGCCCCCATTTTTGATGCCGTTCGGGCACTGGGCTGGCCCTTGGTAGTGGTCGATGGCCTGGAGGCCGATGACGTGATTGGCACCCTGGCCACGCAGGCCCGGGCGCAGGGCATGCGAACCGTGATTGCCACTGGAGACAAAGACCTTGCCCAACTGGTCTGCGATGAGGTCACGCTCATCGACACCATGAGCCGCGACGGGGGCCCTGTGAAGGTGACGGATGCGAAGGCGGTGGAGGAGCGCTTTGGCGTGCCGCCCTCGCGGATCGTGGATTACCTCTCGCTCGTGGGAGACGCCGTGGACAACGTGCCGGGGGTGGAGAAGGTGGGCCCCAAGACTGCGGCCAAGTGGCTGCAGACCCACGGATCGCTCGAGGCGGTGATGGCCCAGGCCGATGCTATGTCGGGGGTGGTGGGCGAGAACCTTCGCAAGGCGCTCGACTGGCTGCCCACGGCCCGCGAGCTCGTCACGGTCAAGTGCGATGCAGACCTTTCTGCCGCGGTGCCCAGTTTTGAGTCGGCCCTGCGGCCCCAGCCTGTTAGCCCCGAGGGGCTGGCGGTCTTGAGAGACCAGTACGACCTGGGCAAGAGCCTGCGCGGTCTCTTGGATGAGACCAGTGTGGGCACAGCAGGGGGCGGGCTCCGGCCTGCAACCGTGGGTGAGGTCCGTTGGGCAGGCGAGCAGGACTTGCCGGTGCCGGTCTCAGCGGTGGGCCCTGTGTCCTACAAGACGATTCTGAGCGCCGAGGATTTGGCCGAGCTGGTGACGGCCTTGGCGGCTGCGCCACTGGTGGCCTTTGACACCGAGACCACGGGGCTCGATCCACGACAGGCCGACCTGGTCGGGCTGTCCTTCTCCTGGGCCGTGGGCCAGGCGGTCTATGTGCCGGTGGGCCATCGCTATGCCGGTGTGCCGGATCAACTGCCCCTGGTTGATGTGCTGGCTGCGCTCAAGTCCTGGTTCGAGGGTGCACAGCACGCCAAGCTCGGTCAGAACCTGAAGTACGACGCCCACGTGCTGCGTCGGCATGGCATTCGGGTGGCGGGCATTGCCCACGACACCCTGTTGGCCTCGTATGTGCTCGAGGCCCATCGATCGCATGACCTCGCAAGCCTCGCCGAGCGCCACTTGGGCCGCAAGGGCCTCTCGTATGACGACGTGACCGGTAAGGGCGCAAGCCGCATTGGATTTGAGGAGGTGGCCATCGATGTGGCCACTCAGTACTCGGGTGAGGATGCCGACTTCACTTTTCATTTACATGAGGTCTTGTGGCCTCAGATCTCGGCCGACCCCCATCTGCTGCGGGTCTATTCCGAGATCGAAATGCCCGCGCTCAGCGTGTTGTTGGAGATGGAGTCGGTTGGCATTGCGGTGGCCTCGGCCTTGCTCGACCAGCAGAGCCAGGAGCTGGCCGTCTCGATTGCCAGGCTCGAGGCCCAGGCCCATGAGCTGGCGGGTGGGCCCTTCAACCTGGGATCTCCCAAGCAGCTGGCCGAGATTCTCTTTGAGCGCCTGGGCTACCCGCCGGTGAAGAAGACGGCCAAGGGTGCGCCCTCCACCGATGAAGACGTGCTCGCCCAGCTCGCCCAGGACTACCCACTGCCCAAGTGCCTGCTGGAGTGGCGTGGCCTCTCCAAGCTCAAGAGCACCTACACCGACAAGCTGCCCAAGATGGTGGACCCGCAGACCGGTCGTGTGCACACCACCTTCTCGCAGGCCGTGGCGGTCACGGGCCGGCTGGCCTCGAGCGAGCCCAACCTGCAGAACATTCCCATTCGCACGCCCGAGGGGCGGCGCATCCGACAGGCCTTTGTGGCACCGCCCGGGCATCGCCTGGTGTCGGCCGACTATTCCCAGATCGAGCTGCGCATCATGGCCCACCTCTCGGAGGATGCCGGGCTGGTGTCGGCCTTCGAGCAGGGCGAGGATGTCCACCGAGCCACGGCCAGTGAGATCTTCGGCACGCCACGCGAGGAGGTCACCGACGAGCAGCGTCGCTACGCGAAGGTGATTAACTTCGGGCTCATCTACGGCATGAGCGCCTTTGGCCTGGCCCAGAACCTGGACATCGAGCGGTCGGCCGCCAAGGTCTATATGGATCGCTACTTCGCCCGCTACCCCGGGGTGGCTCGTTACATGGAAGAGATCAAGCAGCAGGCCCGGGTGCAGGGCTATGTCGAGACCGTCTTTGGCCGACGACTCTGGCTGCCCGAGATTGCCTCACCCAATGGCCCGCGTCGGGCCGGGGCAGAGCGGGCGGCGATCAATGCACCCATGCAGGGCACGGCCGCCGACCTCATCAAGCTCGCCATGATTCAAATGGCCAAGGCCTTGGAGGCCGCAGGCCTGCGCAGTCGCATGCTCCTGCAGGTGCACGATGAATTGATTTTCGAGGTGCCCGAGCAGGAGTGGGAGGCCATCTCGGAATTGGTACCCTCTGTGATGGAATCTGTGGCAAGTCTTCGCGTTCCCTTGGTGGTCTCGGTTGGTTCCGGGGCCAACTGGGATGCGGCACATTGATGTGAACCCCGACCAAAGGAGATCTTGATGTCGCACGATTGGTTGCACCAAGCCCAACAAGAGGTGGACTCCCTCACCCCGCCCAACCCCGAGCTGCTGCCGGGCAGTCGCCGTGGCTTCCTACAGGCCTCTGCTCTGGCGGGCTTTGCCACGGCTGTGGCGCCCACCGGTACCCTGCAGGCACAGACCATCACCACCGACACCCAAGGCCTGGATGCCGCCATGGTGAGCATTCCCACCAAGACAGGCCCGATTCCCGCCTACATGGCCAAGCCTGCGGGCAAGAAGGGCCTGGCCACGGTGGTGGTCATGCATGAAATTTTCGGCGTGCATGAGCACATCAAGGATGTCTGTCGTCGGTTTGCCAAGCAGGGCTACCTTGCGGTAGCACCGGAGTTCTTTCATCGCCAGGGCGATCCATCCAAGCTCACCGACATGGCCGCCATCTTTGCCAACATCGTGAGCAAGGCCACCGATGCTCAGGTGTTGGGTGACCTTCAGGCCGCCCTGGACTGGTCGGTCGGCCATGGCGGTGTGAAGGGCCTGGCCGGCACCACGGGCTTTTGCTGGGGTGGCCGCATCGTGTGGCTGGCCTCGGCTGCCATGCCCGACCTAAAAGGTGGCGTGGCCTGGTATGGCCGCATTCGCACGACGGTGAATGAGGCGAACCCCACGCACCCTATCGACATTGCCGAGAAGCTCAAGTGGCCGGTCTTGGGGCTTTACGGTGGCGCCGACAGTGGCATCCCGAACTCAGATGTCGATGAGATGAAAACGAAGTTGTCCTTCGGGACGGATGCGGCCCAGGCCTCCGAGATCATTCTCTATCCCGACACGCCCCATGCCTTCCATGCCGACTACCGGCCGAGCTATCGCAAGCAGCAGGCCGAGGACGGCTGGAGGCGTTGCCTGGCCTGGTTCGCGAAGACGCTCAAGGCCTAAGCGCTTCGGGGATAAAACACCTCGGGCTGCCGATCTGGTCGGCCCGAGGTTCCACTCCGACTAAAGGCCGATCAGGCCGCCGTCGTCTCGGGTGATGGCAATGGTGGCCGAGCGGGGCCGTCCGGCCTTGCCGTGCCCCTGGTTGCCAGGCCACTGGCTCTCATAGCGTTCTTGTAAGAGGTCGGCGGCACTGGTGTTCTCGCCCGGGTGCTGGATGTTCACGAACAGGGTCTTGCCATCGGGTGTCTCACACAGCCCGGTGATCTCTGAGCCTTTGGGGCCCACCAGGAAGCGTTTGAGCCGCTGCTCGTTCAGTGGTGCACCCATGCGGGTGACCTGCTCGGCGGTCTGGCCATCGAGCTCGTTTTGCACCGTGACAAAGCGGCCATCACCGAGCCGGCCTGGCAGGGCGGCCACCATCATGCAGTTGCTCTCGTCGGTCATGGCGCCATCATCGGTCTGGATCCAGCAGATGCCCGTGGCCTGGCTGAACCAGATGCCATCGGGCGACGAGAAGCTGTTGTTGGCCGTGAGGCCCGAAAGGTTGGCGGGGCCCGCATCTTCTTCTGCACCGAATAAAAAGATGTCCCACGAGAAGCGCATGGCATCGGCGCGGCCCTGGTCTTCCATGAAGCGAAGGATGTGGCCATTGGGATTGCCCGCGCGCTTCTTGCCGTCTTCATCTCGGAAGGCTCGGGGGTTGGCGGCGTTGGTCTTCCCAGGGGTGCGGTTGCGGTCGTTGTTGTTGGTCATGGCAAAGAAGATCTCGCCGTTGGTGGGGTGGCGCGCGCCCCACTCCGGACGGTCCATGGGGGTGGCCCCCACGGCATCGGCCGCAAGCCTGGCATAGACCAGCACCTCGGCCTGGCTGCGAAACCCGAAGTTCTTCTCGGCGGCAATGGCCGGGTTTTTGATGTTCAAGGGCAGCCACTGCCCGGTGCCATCGGGCAGAAAGCGCGCGGCATACAGGCTGCCTTCATTGAGGTAGCGATGGCCCGCCTCCAGGCCGTCTGCAGCATCGGCCGGGTTCCAGCGGGCCTTGGACACGAACTTATAGATGTACTCGTTGCGGCCATCGCAGCCCATGTAGACCGAGAGCGGCTCACCCTTGATGGGCTTTCCGAAGACTGCAGCCTCGTGGACGAACCGGCCAAGCGACACCCGCTTGATGGGCGCCTTGTCGGCCCGGGTGGGGTCGATCTCGACCACATAGCCAAAGGTGTTGGGCTCTTGTCGATAGTCGTCTGCGGGGCCTTTGCCTGTGCGCGCGGTGTTCCATCGGGCGAATCGACTGTCGGTGGGGTTGGCCGTGTGCCAGCCCTGTGAACGGTTTCGGCCACCGTCCTTCACGGGCTCGGTGGTCACACCGTAGCGGCGCAGGGCGATCTGGCTTCGGGGGTCGGGGGCCTCACCGCCGTCGGTCATGCTGAAGTAAGGGTAGAAGTTTTCCTCGCAGGTGAGGTAGGTGCCCCAGGGGGTGCGGCCCATGCCGCAGTTGTTGATGGTGCCGCGGCAGCGCTGGCCGGAGGGGTCGTACCGGGTGGCCAGGAGTGCCCGAATGGCGGGCAGGTCTGCGGCCGGGCCGGCCACAAGGGCGGGCGTCTCTGGGGTGATGCGGCGGTTGAGCCGTGAGCCACGCACCATGCTCCAGCCGGCAGCGCCCTGCCGAATCTCGACAATCGAGACGCCGTGCAGGTTGATCTCTTTGAGGACTTCGGCCACGGGGCGTGTACCGCCATCCCACTGGCCAAATTGATTGAACTTCAGGCCTGTTTTGGTGCCACTGGTCTGGCCGTTTCGGTGCAGGAAGACGGCCTCGGCTGAGCTCTCGTGGTTGACCACCAGCAGGGCGCGGCCTGTGTTTTCGGTGGTGTACTGGCCTGCCTCGGTGATGAAAAAGATGTCCATGCCGTCGTGCTGATCACCCACGCGCTGGCTGAAGTCGTCTGTCTCCAGGCCCAGGCCGGTGAAGCTGGGCACCTCGAAGTTCAGGGCATCGCCCGTGGCATGAATGACCTGGTAGCGGTAGCCCGGTGGTAGCACCACGTTGTCGGTGAGCTGTTTGGAGACGGGCTCAAAGGGCAGGGCCTCGGGCTTGGTGCTGCCCTTGGTGGCCGACCAGGCTGGGTGTGGCCAGCACAGGGCCGAGGCGAGGCTGACCAGGCCAGTGCCGCCCACCACCATTTGGCGGCGCAGCCGGCTGGGCGGGGCTTCTTCAAGAATGGATTGGAGGTGTGGTGCGGTGTTCGAGGTCATGGCGGCCGTCATCATTGAAGGTGTGGTTTGGAGGGGCTATTTCTGACATGGTTCTGTTACCGCCATGTGATGCAAGCCGTTTCGGCGGTTTTCCCCTATGCTTGTGGGCTTTCTGCCGCTCCTCATGACCCTCCTCTACATCCTTCTGGCGTCCCTTGCAGCCACCAGCCTGAGCATTCTGCTGGCGGCCGTGGTGTCGCTTGGCCGACTCTCCTCGATGGTGGATCGGATGGTGAGCTTCTCGGCTGGCATGCTCATGGGCACCGCACTGCTGCACCTGCTGCCCGAGAGCCTGCACCTGGGTGGGGCCGATGTGCATGCCATTACAGCCACCATGCTGGGCGGCCTGATTGGATTTTTTGCGCTCGAGCGGTTCTCGCTCTTTCGGCACGACCACCACCATGAGCACGACGGCCATGCCCATCCGAGCGGCCATGATGCCCATGTGGCGGGCAAGGGAGGTTCCACCCTGCTGGTGGGCAGCGCCATTCATGCGCTTGCAGATGGTGTGCTCATTGCGGCGGCCTTCCGGGCCGACACATTCCTGGGGGTGATGACGGCTGCGGCCATTGCCACCCATGAGGTTCCTCAGCAGATTGGCAATTTCTTTGTGCTGCTCAACAGTGGCTTTAGTAAGGTGCGTGCGTTGCTGTTCAACCTGCTCACCGGCCTTGGGGCCGTGGTGGGTGGGGTGGTGGGCTACTTTGCTCTGGCCGAGGCGGGCGGCTGGCTGCCCTATGTGGTGGTGGTGGCTGCGAGCAGCTTTATTTACATTGCGCTTTCAGACCTCATTCCCCAGCTGCATGCCCAGGCCGATTCTCACCACCATGGTGGCCAGACCCGCGCCGTCTGGCAGCAGCCCGTGCTTATGCTGGCCGGTGTTGCCATGGCCGCCTTGGCCACGCGGTTCTTGCACGGGCATTGAAACGGCCTAGTCCAAGGCGCTAATTCTCCAAGGGGCGCTCGCGTCCGAGACTTGCGGCTTCTTTCACAGAGGAGGAGCGCCGCATGTTCAGAGCTTGGATTTCCAAACAAAGGATTCGTCAGTCTGCTCATCGGCCGTCTGGCCAAGGGATGACGGAATACATCATCGTGGTGGCGGTGGTGGCCGTCGCCGCGATCGGGGTCTACAGCCTGTTGGGCCAGACGATTCGAAATCAGACGGCGGGCATCGCGCAAGAGATTGCCGGTAACGATGCTGGTTCGGCCATCAGCGCGGCCAATTCCAATGCCAACACCGCGCGCCTCACCGCCAACAATGCGAAGGGCCTTCGCAACTTCAACGAAGACAATCGCCCGTGAGCAGATCTGGCGCGGCACCTCGTGGCTTTGTGCTGGTGGCGGGGCTGGGCTTGGTGCTCATGTCCGCCATTGGCATGGTGGCGCTTCTTGCAGGGGCAGCCCTTTACGCAGACAAGCAAAAAGGGTCAGACCTCGCCGATGCTGCGGCCCTGTCGGTTGCAACCTGGTACGCGCAGGCGCTGAACTATCAGGCCTACGCCAATCGCGCGATCATTGCCAATGAGGTCATGATTGCCCAGAGCCTGACGGTCTTGGCCTGGATCAAGCACCTGGAGACGCTCACACGCAACACAGGTCAGGTGGCAGCGCTTTTCCCGGCCGTCTCGGGCGTGTCTGCCTGGCTGCAACAGGCAACGCTCTCGGCCAGGGGTGTCACCCAGGCGTCAGTCTCTGCGGAGGTTCCCTTTCGCAGCGCCTACACCAGGGCATTGCAGGCCTCACAGGAGGCAATGCAGCTTGCGGCCAATCCGTTTGCCACACAGTCCCTGGTCAATGAGGTGATCTGGTCGGGTGACCCCCGCTTTTTTGGTCAGTACCTTCCGAGCTCAGATGTCTCCCGCTTTTACCGCGCGGTTCGCAGCTATTCAGGCCAGGAGCGTCAATTGCAGGCGCAGCATGTGCTCTCGCAACTCGATCGCTTCACTCAGTCCCGGGGTTATGACCAACGCCTGTATTTGCTGCCATCCACAGGCTGCATCCCCACCAGCACCAACACCCTGTTCTCCCGCTTGGTTCGGCGTGGTGGAACAGGCCTCACGTCGGACTGGAGCGAGTGGGAATCGGTGGACACGTTGTCTGTTCACCGATGGCAACGGCGGAGTCGTTGGCGCCGCACCTGCAGTGGCCTGACGGAGTCATTTCCGCTCGGCTGGGGGGCTGCCCAGGCGGGCACGCCCGTCGAGCGGAGTCTCATGGCCCAGGCGGGAACAGGTGGCAATGGTCAGTCACTCTCCAGGGCGCGGTCGGAGGGAGCCGCTGTTCACGGTTACCTTGGGCTGTCGGCCTATCGAGATTTGTCTGATCAATCGGTGTCTGGGCGTCGAGCGTCTGCCTTTCGAATCCCCGTGCTTGTTCGGCTGGCCGACAACAAGAGGCTCGCGCCATCGGCATCGAATTCGCTCGAGCGCCTGCTGACGTCCGACTTCAAGGCTGATTCCACAGCATCCGGTGCGTTGCTGGGCCAGGCACTCTGGGCCATGTCGGTGGGTGAGGTTCGATTCATCGATCCAACGGCCGGTCCGGTGGAGCACCTTCCGAGTCTTCTCATGCCATTCTGGCAGGCCAATCTCACGTCGGTTCAACCGCAGGATCAGGGCGCAGCAATCCTGGCGGCTGGAAGGCGCGCTGGCCCATGAGGGCGCCCCAGGGTCAGGCCTTGGTCGAGGGGTTGGTCGTCATGGGCGTCTTGGCGGGACTGCTGTTGGTGGCAACGATTGCATGGCGCATGGGTGCCGATGCACAGTTGATCAGTCGGGTTGCACACCGTGACGCCATGGCCTGCCACGCCATGGGAGGCGAGTGCCAGCAGTTCTTGACATCCCAGTCACCATGGATGGCCGACCCGCACGCTCAGATTCAGAGCCTCACGCTTGCAGAGGGCGCCGATCGGGCAGGCGGTATTCATCGCCATGTGGACCAACCCATGGCTGAGGTGAGCGGTGTCTCCGTGATGGACAGGCTCGCCCGGGCCTTGGGCGGGTTTCGGGATGAGGCGGCCTCTTCCTTGTTTCGGCTGCCCCCAAGCCACCGTCTGGTGCGCACCCATGCCCGGGACAGCCAGTTTGACCCTTCAACCTCCGCGGTTGGTCAGGGCCGAGTCTCTTCCCTTGCCCTGGCTGTCCATGACTGGTCATCTGAGAGCGATGCAGAAACGCTGTCGAGGGTACAGTCCGGGGCTGATCCTCTCCCATGGCTGGCTGATGCGTGGCGATGGTCGTATGCACCGGTCACGGGGGTGCTGATGCCCACCCTGGAGTGGCTCGGCCTGGAGTCAGGGTCAGAGGCCCTGAGGTCACGATTCCATCAAGCTGACATCGGTGCCTTTCCTTCGACGACGGTTTCGCGGGGGGCAAGTCAATGAGTGTGCCCTTGGCTGCCTTGCTGACCATGAACCTGCTCGTGTCTGCGGGCCCGATGGAAACTGCCCTCTTGAGGTCTGAGCAGGCGGCGTGTTTGGTGCGTGATGCACAAGCGCTTGAATGGAAAAGGCAGGGCCTCGAGCCATTCATCTCGGTTGTACAAGATTGGTGTGTGGCCGCAGTGGTTGGGGCAGGCCGCTATGAGGCGGTGCAGTGGCGAGAGGCCGCCCGGGGCTCCGAGGGGTATCACGTTCGACTACCCATGCAGGCGCTGACCGACCCGATGCCCCCTCGACGGGGGGCGTTCGATCTCGGAATCGATGGTGCCCAAATCACTGTGACCCCAATCTCGAGCGGGCTGTCACTTGTCTTGGAGCACCGGGAACATATCCGGCAGACCTATGGTGGCCCTCGCGCACAGGCCGAGTCGCTTGAGAGTTCGGCACTCGAGCATCCCTATGCCATCTCAAGGCTCTCCCATGGGGGGCAGCGTGTCACGGTCGTGAGCCTACGCCTCACCACGGGTGAACGCTTTCGGGTTGTTCTTCGTCAGGCTGCTTCGAAGTGAGTCGGCCGAGGGGCTCCAGCATGGTGGAGCACGTTCTTGCGATGGGCCTCGTGTCCGTTGCGCTGATGACTGCACACAGGCTTGAACTTCTGCCAGCCCTCTCGGAGGCCTGGATGCGATTTCTCTTTCTTGTTTCCTTACCAATGGGGTGATGCATGACCAAACTAGAGAAGATCAAGGCCCTCGGGGTCGGCCTTCGTGGCTGGTTCCGCGGGCGACGATGGTTCCTCTTGCCAGGAATTCTGGCAGGCATTGTGGCGGCTG
Source organism: Bordetella parapertussis (assembly GCA_945862305.1). Lineage (GTDB taxonomy): Bacteria > Pseudomonadota > Gammaproteobacteria > Burkholderiales > Burkholderiaceae_A > Hahnella. The sequence goes on from CAMAXF010000003.1 coordinate 65,482, forward strand.
GGGTCTCCTACCAAGATCGCCAGAGCATCCGGGCAGAAGTCCTTCGTGACGTGCGAGCCGAAGAGAAGCTTGTTCAGGTGGTTGTTGCTGGGGAGCCCCACAAGGCTGGTGAGCCGATTCGACTGTCACGTCTGGCCATGCGTGACCTGCCGCAGGGCTGGCTGTCTGGAACGCCGATCCTTCCCAATCAGGCTGAAGCCCTGGAGGGGCAGCGGATCAGTCGTGACCTGTCGCCCGGCATGCCCATTTGGCAAGAGGATCTTCGGGGTGCCACGGAGACGAGATCGGCGGATGCGACCATTCCGTCGGGTCACCGTGTGATCGGCCTCTCGACTGACATTGGTGGCATGCAGGGCTTGATCAGACCGGGGCAACTCATCGACCTTTGGCAGGTCGGCATGCCATCACGTCCTTTGCAAGCAGATGGCTCTGGCATTGAGGTGATTGGTGTGGAGTCTCCAAGCAACGGAGGCCGTCTGATTGCGACTGGAATTCGGGTCATGGCGGTGGGAGGGCGAACATCCATGACCGATGGAACACATCATGGCACCGCGGGAGGTCTCTCCGTTCTTGTTCCAGCCGCCGCGGTCATGCCCATCATGGAGGCACAGTCCTCCGCGCGGCTCATGATTGCATTGCGTGGCCCCGGAGATACAGTCGCACCGCGCAAGACCAGCAATCGTCCCTCGGCAACTCCATCGGTCGAGATATTGGTCCATCAGAGGGGGCAGGCGTCATGAGCATCAACTTTAGATTCAGTGCGTTCGCATTCCGCCTTCTGGGATTTGTCTTGGGTGTTTTCATCACTGCGGCGAGCGCCAACGCAGCGTCCACCATCCCGGAGTCCCTGCACATTCAAGCTGGTCAAACACAACACGTGGACATTCCCGGGTTACGCCGGGTGGTGGTTGGTGACGGGGCTGTTCTGGGCGTCAAGGCCATCAAAGGCGGAGGCCTTCTTCTGGCCGGAAAGCGCGAGGGAGAGACCAGCCTTTTGCTGTGGGGAGATGGGATGTCTGCCAGGAAGGTCCTGGTGCGAGTTCGATCTGGTGAGGCTGCCTGGGTGTCCGAAGACATTCGACAGGCGCTCGGTGGGGACGAGGGCCTGTCCCTTCACAGCATTGGCGACCAGGTGGTCGTTACCGGAACACCGAAGTCCGTTGAGCAGCAGGAGCGCCTCAAGCGCCTTTCAGAGCGCAACCCGAAACTTCTCAACCTCGCCAAATCCGAGGGAACAGAGCAGATGATTGCCATGGAGGTCCGGTTCTTAGAGATCAAAAAGAACGCCATGGAGAAGATCGGGGTTCAGTGGCAACAGAGCATGGCGGGCCCGATGGTGGGAATCGTCGGCGACTTTAAGACCAACAACCATTTTCGGTCCACCTCAGATGGCGCGCTGAATGGCGGAAGCCCATCCGTATCGCCCAATTTCCCGGGCCTCGATTCCGATGTGTCGAAGCAGAAGGTCTCACCATTTGCGGTTTATATGGGGCTGCAGTCCACCCTGCTGTCTGTGATCAATCTCATGGAGCAGGAGGGTGATGCCGTTGTGCTGGCTGAGCCCATGCTCTCGACTCGAAGCGGGGGCACCGCAAAGTTTCTGGCCGGCGGAGAAATCCCACTGCCCGTCACATCCTCTCTGGGCTCTGGCACTGTGCAGTTCAAGCCGTATGGCATTCGGTTCGAGATTGCCCCTCGGGTCAATGAGCGTGGTGTGATCAGTGCGAACGTGCTGACGGAACTCTCCACTGTCGACCCGGCCATTCGTGTGGGGGATCTTCCCGGGTTCCTGTCCCGAATGACCGAGACACAGGTCAATCTGAAGCAGGGCGAGACTCTTGTCATGTCTGGGCTGCTCTCAGAAGAGGGCAGCAAGGCGGTGGACAAGCTTGCGGGGCTCGGTGACATCCCCATTCTCGGAGCGTTGTTCCGTTCAAAAGATTTTCGAGACCGTCGAAGCGAGATGGTGGTCATGGTGACGCCACGGCTCATTTCTCCGCAAGACGCTTTTCACCAGAAGGTTCTTGGAGACGCCATGGGAAAGCTTGAGAAGGCTCGGTCTCGGATTCACGGTGAGAAGGAGGAACCGACTCCGGTGAAGGAGGCCACAGATGATTGAGGTTCTTTATCGCCAGGGGGTATTGCCGTTTCGACAGGCTCAGTTTGAAAGACTGCCCATTCGACTCGGCCGCGGGAAAGATGCCGACCTCCGGCTCACGGGGCTTTCTGTCGCCCGAATGCATGCTGCAGTCGACACCGGGCCATCGGGACTCATGATCAGGGATGCAGGGTCTCTGTCCGGTATTCAGGTCAATCAGCGCGCGGTGACGGAGTACGGACCCTTGTCGGCTGCCGACGACATTCGTATTGGGACTTGGCAGGTGCAGATCCGTCAGGCGACGCCTGGGCCGAGCCAGACGATGGCCCATGAGCCCAGCGTGGATCGGTTTTTAGAGGGACGGGAGCGTCTTCGGGGCTGCCTCGATGCTAAAAGCCGAGATTGGGGGAGCTTGACAGACGCCAGCCTCAGGCTGGAGGTCTATGCGCTCATTGAACGGGAGTTGAGTGATCTCCTGGAGGGGTTGCCCGAGTCGGAGGCCGAATCGTTGGCTGATCGTTGGGTGGCGAGCTTGGTTGGGCTTGGACCGCTGGAGTCGATCATGCGTGATCAGGATGTGACCGAAATCATGGTGAACGCATTCAATCAAATCTTTGTTGAGCGGTTTGGACGGTGCGAGCAAGTGCCCGCAGCCTTCGACAGTCCAGAGGGCTTGCGCAGTGTGATCGAGCGGATTTTCCTGCCCATTGGCCGACGCATTGACGAGGCATCCCCCATGGCGGATGGCCGGCTTGCGGACGGTTCCAGAGTGAATGCGGTCTTGTCACCTCCGGCCATCGGTGGGCCATGCCTCACCATTCGCAGGTTTACCCAAGGGGTGTACACGGCAGATCGAATGATTGCCGCAGGAACGCTTTCGCAGGACATGGTCGAGTACCTCAAGGATGCGGTCCTGAAGCGGCAGAACATTGTGGTCTGTGGGGGAACGGGCTCAGGAAAAACCACCACACTGAAACTCCTCGCCTCCTTCATCCCGGATGCGGAGCGGATCGTAACGGTCGAGGATGCCGCTGAACTTCAGCTCTCTGCCAAGAACATCATTGCACTCGAGGCGCGAACGGCCAACCAAGAGGGGAGCGGTGAGATCCGAATCAGGGACCTCGTCCGAAATGCGCTTCGCATGCGTCCTGATCGAATTGTGGTGGGCGAGTGCCGTGGTGGCGAGGCGCTCGACATGCTCCAGGCGATGAATACTGGCCATGAGGGCTCTCTCACAACGGTTCATGCCAACACCCCTCGGGACGCCCTTTATCGCCTCGAGGTCATGGTCTTGATGGCGGGCTTTGACCTTCCGGTTGCAGTCATTCGTGACCAGATTCAGTCGGCCATCGGTCTGATCGTCCATCAGCAGCGTTGCGGCGACGGTGTCCGACGGGTTGTTCGAATTGAAGAGGTCGCTGGAATCGAGAGCGGCGTGGTGCAGCTGCAGCCCATTTATGAATGGACCGGCTCCGCGTTTCGCTCGGCAGAGTGGTCATGGAACGAGGGGGAGCGCCATGCATGACATCTCCTTGGTCTATGTGCTTTGGGGGTTGTCTGTTGCCATGTTGTTTTTCTCCTTGGCGCCGGCGGAGTTCTCATTGCAGCGCCACTGCCATGAGCGGCTTCGAAGCCTTCGCACCCGTCTCAGTGGCCTCTTGGCCGCTCGTCACACAAGAATGGACGAGTTTCACAAGGAACTCCCGCAGGCGACCGAGCTTCTGGCCGGTGCCATACAGGCTGGGTCTTCGCTGCGTCAGGCCCTGGTGCAGGTGGCCGCCTTCTCCTCGCCTGTTGTGGCCAGGGAGTTTCGGGAAATCCTCCGGCTGACCCAATTTGGTCATTCAATGGATGCCGCATTTGACCGTTGGTCCAGTCAAACCCGTTCACAGCCTGCACTCGATATGTCGTTCTGCATCCGGCTGTCTGTTCAGTCGGGTGGGAGTTTGTCCGAGGCTCTAAAGCGATTCGCAGAGGCGCTACGCCAGGAACTCCTTTTGGCCGAGAAGATGAAGACCCTGACCTCGCAGGGGCGTCTTCAAGCCCTGGTGATGCTGGCGATCCCAGTGCTGCTGGGCCTGACGCTTCTCATGATTGATCCGGAGTCTGCAAGGTTCTTCTTACAAACCTGGCAGGGGCTCATGGTGATCGTATTCGTGCTGACACTTGAAGCGCTCGGTGCTCTTTGGATAAGACGCTTGGTGCGTGTGGAGATCTGATGTGATGAGCATTCTTTTGAGTCTGCTGATTGGGCTGTCTGCCTTCTGTTTGATGATGGCCGTGCCAGTCAATGAGGGGAGGGTTCTGTCGAAGATTCGAGCGATACGAGCCTCCTCGACCAGGGAGTCACTCCTGACGCTGGCCAAGATGCTCTCACCCTGGGTGGCCCGTTGGGCCGTCGACCAGCCTGAGTTGCAGATCCGGTTGCTGGTGGCAGGGTGGAGAAAGCCCGTCGACGAGGCGACCTGGCTCGCTTATCGACTCCTGGTGGGCCTTGTATCCGGGTTGACTTGTGCGGTCCTTGCCATGGCCCTCGGTCTTGAGGTGCTCTGGTGGCTGGTGCCGATTTTTTTTGGTCTGGGCACCCACTTGCCACTTCAACGGTTGAAGGTGACGCTCGCCTCTGAGTACCAGGCCGCAGAGAGAGGATTTCCCGTCTTTCTGGACGGGCTTGCCCTTGCACTTGAAGGGGGTCAGTCGTTTGTGGCCGCTTTGTCTGTTGCGGCCGAGCGTCTCAGCGTGCGCGGCGGTCGGTCCTGGGGTCGGGTGCTTCAGAAGGTGGCCTCTGACATCCGACAAAACCGCGGCAAGACCGAGGCACTTGGCCTGCTACGAATGGCGCTGCCGATTCCTGCTGCTGAGCAGTTTGTGGCCACGGTGCTCTCTGCTGAGCAGAGTGGACTGAGTCTCGGACGAATCCTGAGGGATCAGTCCTCGCAGGCACGGCGATACTTTCAACTGAGCATGGAGAGAAGAGCCCAGGAGGCCCCGGTCAAACTTCTTGGCCCACTGATGATTTGCATCTTTCCGTGCACGTTCATCATTCTCTTCTCGCCACTGGCATTTCGGCTTGTGGAGCAGTTCTCATGACCAGGGTCCATGGGTCGGGTCGAACCACGTTGACGGAGTGGTTACGTCTGCGTACGACGCTTGAAATCTATGATGCTCGGGTGTGCAAGGCCACGAGGCCTTGGGATCGATTCTGGGGGCTTCTCCGCTTCCGTCAGTGCGACGCATTGGTGTTCCCGGCCTGCAATTCTATTCACCGTTGGTTGCCCACAGGTCCCTTTGACTTTGCATTCTTTGATTCGGAGGGATGCCTCATCCGCGAGGGGCGTTCCCGGCCTTTGGGTGTGTATCGGGAGTCGACGGCGTCGATGGTCGTGGAGGTTCCGCATCAAAAGCCTTGCCATGCTGCAGCCCGACCCTCGGGGGCCTCCATGGTGGAGGGTCTGCTTGTGCTGCCGGTCTTGTTGCTTCTGGCCTTGGGGCTTGTGCAGGTTGTGCTCATTGGACTGGCCTCGCTTGTCATTCAATACGCAGCCTCGGAGGGTGCTCGGCAGGGTGCTGTGGAGGGTGGGCGGGCATCTGCAATCGATCGCGGGATTGCTCGGGGTCTCGCGCCCCTCTGGTTTGATTCGAACACGCTGGCTCGCAACGCCACGGGTGCAGGCCTGGCGATTATCGAGAGCATGCCCCGGTACGTGATTGCGAAGGGGCAGGGGCAGGTGAGTTGGTCGATGATTTCGCCCGTGAGAGATGCCTTTGAGGATTGGTCTGATCCAAAGACGGGTGCCATTCTTCCACCTGCTTGGGTTCAGCCATCCACGCTGCAGCCCCGAAGTGGCTCAGCAGCTGTGGTTGGTGGGCTTCCGGTTGGTCGGCGCTCGGGGCTTCATTACATAGATGCTGCGAGCATCAAGATTCACGTGAGCGTGGGCGTGCCCTTGATCGTTCCTTTGGCAGGTCCTGTTATGGCCAAAACACTGCGCCTGATTCATGCCTGCAGTGCCGCAGACGTGCGGCGGGAGTGTCTTCTGCTGTCGGGGCGAGCAGGGTTCGGGCGATCCACCCCCATGATTGGAATCCAAGCCACGGGAATTGGCGTGGCCCAGTCGGCACTCCACTCAGAGATGGTGGGCCGCTAAAAAGCAAAACCCCCAGCTTGTGGCCGGGGGTTTTTTTCAAAGCTTCGAGGGTTGTGGTTGAAGCTGAGAACCTGGTGATGCCAGATCAGGCGTGCTTACTTGATCTTGGCTTCTTTGTACATGACATGCGCACGGGCCTTGGGATCGAACTTCTTGATCTCCATTTTCTCGGGCATGGTTTTTTTGTTCTTGGTGGTGGTGTAGAAGTGCCCGGTGCCCGCACTAGACTCCAGCTTGATCTTCTCTCGGCCTGACTTTGCCATGGAACCTGCTCCTTAAATGTCGCCGCGGGCGCGAAGGTCGGCCAGAACGGATTCAATGCCGTTCTTGGTGATGGTGCGCACGGCTGCGTTCGACACGCGCAGGCGAACCCAGCGGTTCTCGCTCTCGACCCAGAACCGGCGGTAGTGCAGGTTGGGCAGGAAGCGCCGTTTGGTCTTGTTGTTGGCGTGGGACACATTGTTCCCCACCATGGGTTTCTTACCGGTAACTTGGCAAACGCGTGCCATGACAATTCCTTTAAGGTGTACTCGCGTAATCCGCTAGTGTAGAAAAAACAAAGCGTTGGGTCAACCGGAGATGCTCACCACCTGGTGTCCGGCCACCAGCAGGTGGTCCAGGAGCTGGATGTCGAGCTGGCCGAGCAGGCTGCGCAGCGTGGTGGTCAGGCGGATGTCAGCCAGACTGGCCTGGGCCAGCCCAGAGGGGTGGTTGTGAAAGATGATGAGGCAGGCCGCATTGAACTGAAGGGCTCGGCTGACCACCTCCCGTGGGTAGACGCTGGTCTGGGTGAGGCTGCCTCGAAACAATTCTTCTATTCGAATCAATCGCTTACGAGAGTCTAGAAAGGCAGCCCCAAAGATCTCGTGCGGCCTGGCCGCCAGATGGGCCACAAGCCACGGGGCCAAGTCCATTGGGGTGGAGAGGGGGGCTCCAAGGGCGGGGCTGTCCGCTGCCCGACGGGCGCTCTCGGCTGCGGCACCGATGGCGGCCACTTTTGCAGGCCCGAGTCCTGGAATGGCGAGCAGCTGGGCTGCGGGCGCAGCCAAGACCGCGGGAAGCCCTCCGAGTCTCTCGAGCAGGCGATCAGCGAGGTCCGCGCCACTGGCCTGAGCGCTGCCCGAGCCAATCAGAATTCGGAGCAGCTCTCCGTCCGTGAGGCTCGCGGGGCCACGTTGCAGCAATTTTTCTCTGGGCTGATCGGTGGGGGGTCTGGGGGTGGTCGATGTGCGGCTGGCAGCTGGGTGCATGTGGGTGGGTCCGGTGCGTAAAATCTCACTGTGCAAAACCCGCCGACTTCAAACCATTCGCCAAACGTCCACGTGAAAAGTGATTCCCACGTGACGTTTCACTACCGGCTCTCGGATCCGGATGTCGGTCGTGTCTACTTGAGCACCTTTGAGGCCAGCCCGGCCACGCTGCAGCTCGGAGCCGGTCAGTTCGCGCCGGGGCTGGAGCGGTGTCTTCTGGCCCTGCAGGAGGGGGAGACCCGGTCTTACGACCTCGGCCCCGACGATGCGTTTGGGCCGCGCAATCCGGACCTCCTTCAGCTGGTGGCACGTCAACTCATCGAGGCCCATGCCGATCCAGCGGACCCACTCGAGCCCGGCGACCTGCTCGAGTTCCCCACCCCGGACGGGGGACGGTTCGCTGGCGTGTTCAAGGGTTGGGAGGGCGATGGTGCCCTCTTCGATTTCAACCACCCGTTGGCGGGTCAGCCGCTGCGGTTCGAAGTTCAAATGATTGGGGTGCTGTGACCATGTCGAATTCGAGCGACGTTGAAATCGTTCTGGCCGAGCCACGCGGCTTTTGTGCGGGTGTGGACCGAGCCATCGAGATTGTGGAGCGGGCGCTGTCCAAGTTTGGCGCGCCCATCTATGTGCGGCACGAGATCGTCCACAACGACCACGTGGTGAGCGACCTTCGTGCCAAGGGTGCGATCTTTGTGGAAGACCTTAATGAGGTTCCACTCGGAGCCCGCGTGATCATGAGCGCGCACGGCGTTTCTCGAATGGTTCGAGACCATGCCACTGCCCGGGACCTGGAGGTGTTCGATGCCACCTGTCCGCTTGTGACCAAGGTCCATGTCGAGGTTCGCAAGCTGGCGGCAGAGGGCATGGAGGTGGTGATGATTGGCCATGCAGGTCACCCAGAGGTGGAGGGAACCATGGGCCAGCTCGACTCCGGAATTTATCTGGTGGAGGACGAGGAGCAGGCCCGGCAGCTCGAGGTTCGTACGCCGAATCGCCTAGCCTATGTCACGCAGACCACGCTCTCGATGGATGACACCGACTCCGTGGTCCGGGAACTCCAAAAGCGTTTCCCTGAGATTCGGGGCCCCAAGGTCAGCGACATTTGTTATGCCACCCAGAATCGTCAAGACGCCGTAAAGCTGATGTCGGGGCAGGTGGATGTGGTGCTGGTGGTGGGCAGCAAGACCAGCTCGAATACCAATCGGCTCCGAGAGGTTGCAGAGCGGCATGGGGTGCCCGCCTATCTGTTGAACGGCGCAGAGGAGCTCAATCCGACCTGGTTGGATGGCAAGCAGCGCGTGGGCATCACGGCAGGTGCGTCAGCGCCAGAGGCCTTGGTGCAGGGGCTTGTGACCGCGGTGAAAGCCCTGGGGGCCACGGCGGTGAGGCGCCTTCCGGGCGCCGAGGAGACCATTCGTTTCCCGCTGCCAAAGGGCTTGGGCTAACTTCCTCTAAAATGAGGCACTTGCACCGTGCCGGTGTAGCTCAGATGGTAGAGCAGCGCATTCGTAATGCGAAGGTCGAGGGTTCGATTCCTTTCACCGGCACCATCCATGCCCGTATGGAATCCCCCGTGTCCGTCAGGGCACCTCGGACCGGCCCTGCACGATGGGGCGCCATATTTCTCCTGCTCGCACTGTTCATCTCTCCTTTGGGCGACGCCATGGCCGTTGAAGAACCGAAGTACCAAGTCATCTCGGTAGAGGGGCCATTCGAGCACCGGCGCTACGCGGGCTACCTCATCGCTGAAACGGAGTTGTCCGGGGATTTCGACGCGGCGAGCCGCACGGGCTTTCGGCGCGTGGCGGGCTACATTTTTGGGGACAATCAGGCGCCGTCTGGAGAGAGCCGAAAAATTGCCATGACAGCTCCCGTGACGGTCGAGCCCAAGAGCGATGGCTGGCGACTGCACTTTGTGCTGCCCAGCGAGGAGAGCCTGGAGACCTTGCCCAAACCGAACAATCCAAACGTCAAGATCCGCAAGGTGCCAGAGCACCAGATGGCCTCGGTGAGGTTCAGCGGCTGGACAACCGAGTCTGCCGTTCAGGAGCAAACGGAGAGGCTCAGGGCTTGGATGAAGACCAGCGGCCTTGTTGAGGGTGGTGCTCCTCAGGTGGCGCGCTACAACGACCCCTTCACGCTGCCTTGGCGGCGACGCAATGAAATACTGATTCCGTTGAGCGACAGCCCGTCTTAGTGCCGCTTCCGGGCGCCCCTGAGTCCCGAATGGGAAGTAGTGCTAGTGCACAGGCGCTCGATCCCGAACGCCCCTGAGCACTTGGCTCAGCAGGCTGAACTCTCTGGCCACTCGCTCGTAGAGTTCGTTGATGGGTCGGCTTGCAATGGCAGCACTGCTGTAGGCGATCTGCCCCATGCGCTGGTAGTAATCTCGATTCACAAGTTTTGCCCGCTTCACATCCCAGGCGTCAACAAATAGACAGTCTTCGCCAATCTGTCGAAAGTCTTCCGGGGTTCGCGCCTCGGGGAAGTTCAGGCAGATGATGTCGGGTGGCATCTTCGCATTGCGGAAGTTGCGCGCCATCATGTGCACCAGATAAGCCTCGAGGTCGTCCTGAAGGTAGACCTCGGTTCGGCCCTCGGCCTCCATGACCAAATCCCAGCTTGCTTTGATGTAAGGCTGCCAATCCATCTGCATTCCCCTTTGGTGATCTCAGCACAAGCAACCTTAAGCAAGTTCCATGCGTGCTTCAATAAATCAGGAGGAATCGGTGGGACTAATAGCAGCCGCCTGCACTGAGTGCTCGCAGCCAGGCTTAGTAGCCTTGTCGCAGAAACAGCAGTCAGCGTGTTCCGGAGAGTGTCTCGGAGAGCGTTGCCGTGGTTCTTCCCAGTAGGCGTTCCCAGAGCCAGGGGAGCCCCTCACGAATGGGAAGCCGGGTGCCAGTCACACGTGTCACATCGATGGCGAGTTCACCGTCCTCGGAGAGTGTGCCCACCCGAAACTGGAAAACATAATTCGGCTCTTGGCCCATCCGGAGGTCTTTGATGAGCAGTGCATTTCCATCCATCTCGAGATCAAAGAAGCCATCACTGAAGCGAGCCAGTCGCGCAACGGGCACCTCTCGAATATAGGAGCGATGCAGAACCGCATCGCGCGGGAAGGCCTGCCAACGAATGGTGTCTGTCTTGTCGAGCAAGGAATGCCAGCCCTCGTAACGCTGGTTGTCCGTCACGGCCACCAGTCGCCACAGCACGGTGTTGAAGGGGGCTGCGGTCACCAAGAGCTTCGCATTGGGCTCGGGCAGTTGTGATCGTGCCTGATGGACAACCCATTGCTGCGCAACCACCGACCACACCAGGTACAGGCTGCTCAGCCCAAGGCCGATCAGCAACCGTCGGGTGCCGCCGACATCCTCCCGAACCAGACCTAAAACAACCCCGAGCAGCAGCGGCAGTGTGTAGAGCGGGTCGATGATGAAAATGCTGCCCAGGCCAACCGCCTCTGTGTAGAAGGGCAGCCATAGTTGGGTGCCGTAGACGGTGAGGCCATCGAGCACGGCGTGGGTGAAGAGAATGAGCAAGGTGGCAAGGAGCCATTGCGGATAGCCTGCATGCCGCACGGGCTTGATTGTCTGCCAGCCGGTGCGGCGACCCCCCATCCAGGCGGGCCGCGCCACCATGAGTGCAAGCAGGGGAGCGGCCAGCGCCTGAAAGAAGAAGGCGTGGGTCTGAGCCCGATGCTCGGTCATGTTGCGAATGGGATCGCCAAAGTCGAGCAAGACATCAAGGTCTGGCAGGGTGCCGACGGCGGCCCCCCAGAGGGCAGCCTTCCATGCCGGCGTTTTGTTGCGCAGCACCGCCATGCCAACGGCAGCACCCAGCGTGGCCTGTGTGAGGGAATCCATCCAACCACTCTACCTGTCACGGAGCCGCGATGGCGCATGGCCTGCCACGGGCGCTACACTCAGGCATCAATCTTGGAGACACCCGTATGCGTCTGACATTGGCATCCACTCTCGCGTGCCGCATGGCGGCTTGCTTGACCCTGTTGGCCCTGCCCCTCGGGGCCAGCGCGGTTTCCCCCTCTCAGCCGGCCCCACCCATTGAGCTCATGGGCCTGGACGGCACACGGCTGACCTCAACCATCCTGTCGCAGAAATGGACGATCCTTGAATGGACGAATCCAGGCTGCCCTTTTGTACAGAAGCACTACCAGGCAGGGAATATGCAGGCCACCCAGGCGGCAGCAAAAAAGGCTGGTTTCCAGTGGGTACAAATCAATTCAACCAATCCAGGCCATGGTGATTTCCGCTCACCGACAGCCATGAAGGCTTGGAATGCAGAGATGAAATCCCTGGTTAGCCATGCGGCCCTCGATACCGAGGGTAAAACCGGCCGGGCGTATTCCGCCAAGACCACGCCGCAAATGATCATCATCAACCCCCAGGGTGTGGTGGTGTACAACGGGGCCATCGACAGCATCCGATCACCAGACCCAGCCGACATTCCCAAGGCCAGGAACCATGTGCTGCAGGCCATGGCTGACATTCAGGCTGGTCGGCCCATCGCAGAGCCCCAGACCACGCCGTACGGTTGCTCCGTCAAGTACTGAAAGGACCGCCATGCTGTTCAAAGTGCATGAAGATGACGACATGACCGAGTACCTGGATTTCGAGTCGATTCAGGAGGTGGGCGTGGGGGTGCTCGTGGTCGAGGAACTCCAGGACTTTCAAGCACCCCGGGCCACGAGCAGTGGCCGGCCTTTTCAGTCGATGCGGGTTCGCGCGGAGTACGACCCTCAGCGATTCATGCGCAGAACCTTGTGTAAGTTCGCCTGCTCAGACGCCATGGGTGGCGGTGATGTCGTGCTCGAAGACCACAAGCAGTCAGACTGGGTTGCGGTTCCCCGAGACTCCACCCAGCACGACAAAATGAAGGCACTCGACCAAGCCCAGAAGCTCGGCTTTTGGTGAGTTGTCTCAGCCGGTTCCGGCCGCCGGCTTGTCCGGCTTGTATGTCCTTGGTTTTACCCTGTCAGGCCTTGACCTCAAAGACGCCCATCAGCCCAGAGTTCTGATGCTCGAGCACGTGGCAGTGGATCATCCAACGGCCAGGCTCATCACCACGAAGGGCGATCGACGTCTTCTCTCCGGGTCGCAGCAGCAGGGTGTCGCGCAGTGGTCCTCGCAATGTCTTGGCCTGCTCGTCAATCTGCTGGAAGACGACCCCGTGAAAGTGCATGGGGTGTAGCCAGGCGGTCTGGTTGTCCAGGTTGATGCGGATGGTCTCTCCGCGCTCGAGGACAAAGAGAGATTCATGATGGCCATGCCCGTGTTGGTGGTCGTGCTCTTTCACGCTCTGCCCGTTGAGGCGCCAGATGGCATTGGGCCTGGCCACGGGGCTTCTCGCACCGCCTTCAATGGGCATGCTCACTGTGCGCATGGAGCGACCAAGGACTGGAGGCGCCACTGGGTTGGCTGCAAGGGCCTGTGGGGCCCCTCGTGACTTTGCTGATTGTGAGGTGTCGGCCACCTGGATGCTGGCCAGCTTGTAGGCCTGTCGGCCATAGAAGTGGTCTTCAATGCGAAGCCCGCCTTTGCCAGGAATGTCGAGGATGAGGTCGGCCCGCTGACCTGGGGCGAGCACCAGGTCTTCCTCCAGCAGGCTCACAGGCGTTGGATGCCCATCGATGGCCACCAGCCAAGGCCTTGCCCCTTTAAAGCGCAGCCCAAAAATGCGGGCATTGCTCGCGGCGATGAGGCGAAGCCGGATGCGCTGTGGCGATGGAAAGAGAAAGTCGCTCTCGATGCTGCCGTTGATGAGCACCACATTTCCGATGCGGCCCGCGTGGGCTGCATCGTGCCGGCTTTGAAAGTCGTTGGTGATCTGGCCGGCGGCATCCACACGTAAATCTGAGAGCACCCAGGTGAGGTCCTGGTCGACATCGATGGGCTGAGCCTCTTCCACCACAAGTGCGCCAACCAGGCCGCGCCCCAATTGTTCGCTGCTGTTGTAGTGAGGGTGGTACCAGAATGTGCCCGCGTCGGGACATCGGAATGCGTACTGGAAGTCTGAGCCCGCCTCAACAGCAGGCTGTGTGAGGCCGGGCACGCCATCCATGGCGTTGGGCAGGCGTATGCCGTGCCAATGAATGGTGCTGGGCTCCGGCAGCCGGTTTGCAAAGGCCACCCGCAACTCGCCGCCTTGTTGAACCCGGATCTCGGGGCCAGGCAGTTGGCCGTTGAAGGCCCAGACCGCCGTGGGCCCCACCGAGGCAGGGCCAATCTGCACTTGCGTGGGCTGGGCTGATAGGCCGATGGTTGTCACTGCGCTCGAGGGCGTGCCGGATGCGCCTTGCTGCGCCCGCAGTGGGTCCGAGGGCAGCAGGCAGGACACCGCCGCAGCACCACCAAGTTGAAGAAGGGATCGTCTTTTCATGGAGCGGGCCAATGAAGGGGTGCCGTTATGATGAAGGCCTCCTTCATTTTTGAACATCAAAACCATGTCAACTCGCGAGATTGTCTCCACGGCGGGCGCGCCCTCGGCCATTGGCACGTATTCTCAGGCGGTTCGGGTGGGCCAGACGGTCTGGCTTTCTGGGCAGATTCCGCTGGATCCACAGACCATGACCTTGGTGGGCGACAACACACCCGAGGGTGTTGCCCAACAGATTCACCAGGCCTTTCGAAACCTGGCGGCAGTGGCCGAGGCGGCGGGCGGTTCCCTTCAGCATGCCGTCAAGGTGAATCTCTACCTCACTGACTTGTCGCACTTTGCCAAGGTCAACGAGATCATGGCCACCTATTTCACGCCACCGTATCCCGCACGTGCGGCGGTCGGGGTGGCAAGTCTGCCTCGGGGTGCTGCCTTCGAGGCCGAGGCGGTGCTGGTCCTGCCAGACTAATCAGCCCATGGCCACGAGCCGAGCCCCTTGGCCGGAAGGCCTGCGCAAGCTGGGGCTCATGCGCCCCATCGACCTGCTGCTCCACCTGCCGCTTCGCTACGAGGATGAGTCTCAAGTGTGGCCGCTGGCCCAGGTGGCCGCGGGGCAGTCGGTGCAGGTGCAGGTCCGGGTGGTGCTCGCCAAGGTGGTCTTCAAGCCTCGCAGAACCTTGATGGTGACTGTTGAGGACGACACAGCCGAGGCCAGCCTTCGTTTCATCTACTTCAATCAAAGCATGCTGCAGTCCTTCACGCCGGGCCGAGAGATTCGTGTGCTGGGGGAGGCGCGCCGATCGTTGGCGGGATTGGAATTCATTCACCCCAAGGTGCGGTCGGGCTGGCTCTCGGCGGAGGCCCTCGAGTCGCAGCCCCTGCTGCCGGTCTACCCGACCACCCAAGGCCTCGCCCAGGCGGTGATCCGTCGCCATGTGGCCCGTGCACTGCAGACCGACTTGCCCGAGGAATGGCTCTCGCCGCAGACACTGCGGGAGCTGGGGCTCACGCCGCTGCCCCAAGCCATCGAACGGCTGCACCGACTTCCTGCGGGCGATACACAGAGAAGCACCCGCGAGGCCATCCTGAGGGCCGAGGGCGGGGAGTGGGATCGCCTGAGGCTCGATGAACTCCTGGCCCAGCAGGTTGCGCTCCAGCATGCTCGCAGTCGTCGTGCCACGAAGCAGGCCCCTGCACTGATCGATCGAGCAGGCCTTGTTGATCAACTCATGGCTCGACTGCCATTTACGCTCACGCCAGCCCAACTGTCGGCCTGGCGGGGTGTTCAGGCCGACCTCGTGCAGTCACGGCCAGCCCATCGCCTCATTCAGGGTGATGTGGGCAGTGGCAAGACCGTGGTGGCGGCCCTGGCTGCAGCCCAGGCGGTGGGTGCAGACCATCAGGTGGCTGTTATGGCCCCCACTGAAATTCTGGCTGCGCAGTTGTTCTCGAAAATGCATGAATGGTTTGAGCCCCTGGGTGTGGCGGTGGTCTTTCTCAAGGGCGGCCTGCCGGCGGCTGATCGGCGTGGCCGACTCTCGGCCATTGCCTCGGGAGCGGCCCAGGTGGTGGTGGGCACCCACGCCCTGATTCAGAAGGATGTGGTCTTTCACCGCCTGGGGCTCTCGATCGTGGATGAGCAGCATCGCTTCGGAGTGGCCCAGCGGCTGGCCCTGCGGGACGGCAGCCCCCATGTGCTGGGCATGACGGCCACGCCAATTCCGAGAAGCCTGGCCATGACCTTTCTGGCGGATCTCGACGTGTCGGTCATTGATGCCCGGCCGCCGGGTCGGCAGCCGATCCGCACACGGCTTTTGTCCCAGTCGCGTCGAGAGGAATTGGTGGGGCGGCTGCTGAGCTTCATTGAGACCGAGGGTCAGGCCTACTGGGTCTGTCCCATCATTGATGAGCAGACCGATGCAGACCGTGCCCTGGTCGCACTCACGCAGACGGAGGCCTGGCTGCGGCCCCTGCTCGGTGATCGACTCGCGGTGGTGCATGGCCGACTGCCGCCGGCCGAGAAGGCCGCCGAGATGGCCCGGTTCGCATCGGGCGAGGCCGCAGTCTTGCTGGCCACCACGGTGATCGAGGTTGGTGTGGATGTTCCGCAGGCTCGTCTGATGGTGATCGACCATGCCGAGCGATTTGGCCTGGCACAGCTGCACCAATTGCGTGGCCGTGTGGGCCGAGGCCAGGGCCAGAGCACCTGCATTCTGCTCTTTGAGGAGCCACTCTCGGACTTGGCCCGCGCCAGGCTGCGGGCCCTCTACGAGACCGATGATGGCTTTGAGTTGGCCAATCGTGACCTGGCCCTGCGAGGTCCAGGCGAACTGTTGGGCGTGCGACAATCAGGCGAACCCAGCCTTCGGCTGAGCGACCTGACCAGAGACCAGCGGCTGGTGGAATTTTCGGTCGACTGGGGCCGGTCTTATCGGGCCCAGGGGGCCTCCAACCCCACCGCGATTGCAGGCCTGCTCGACCGGTGGGCCTACCGTGCGGAGCACTATCTAACCAGTTTGTAATGAAGGTGTTGGCATGACCTTAACGGAACTTCGATACATCGTGGCAGTGGCGCGGGAGCGTCACTTTGGGCGGGCGGCTGAGGCCTGTTTTGTCAGTCAGCCCACCTTGTCGGTCAGCGTGAAGAAGCTCGAGGGTGAACTGGGCGCACAGATCTTTGAACGAGGTGGTTCCGAGGTGAGCCTCACGCCCATTGGCGAACGGCTGGTCGCACAGGCCCAGCGGGTGCTCGATGAGGTGTCCATGCTGGGGCAGCTCGCAGCCCAGGGCCGTGATCCCCTCATGGGCCCGCTCAAGGTTGGCGTGATCTACACCATTGGGCCTTACCTGCTGCCCAGAATCATCAAGCAGCTCATCCGCAAGCATCCAGAGATGCCCCTCATCCTCTCGGAGAACTACACACTGAAGCTCCTGGAGCAGTTGCGAACGGGCGAGGTGGATGTGGCCATTCTGGCGGAGCCATTTGATGCCAGTGGTTTGGACATCCTGCCGCTCTACGATGAGGAATTCCTGGTCGCCGTGCCCAAGGGCCATGGCTGGGAGGCGCGGGGCAAGGTGCCACCCGATGAACTCAAGGCCGAGACCATGTTGCTCCTGGGCGTGGGCCATTGCTTTCGAGACCAGGTCTTGGAGGTCTGCCCCGAGGCTGCAAGGCTCTCGCAGAGTTCAGCCGGCATTCAGAAGACCTTCGAAGGAAGCTCCTTGGAGACCATTCGTCACATGGTGGCGTCCGGGCTCGGCATCACCGTACTGCCGAAGATGGCCGTGCTCTCGGCCCCGGCCGACCCCTTGCTCACCATGCTGCCCTTTGCGGACCCCATCCCCACGCGACGCGTCTCCTTGGTCTGGCGCAAGAGCTTTGCGCGACTCGCAGCCGTGGAGTGCCTGCGTGACATCGTCATGTCGGTGGATCTTCCTGGCTGCACCAAGCTTGCCCAGCCCTCGAAGGCATCCGGTGCTGCACGCAGCAGGCGGGCTGCATGACCATGTCGATACAGACCATGGCCTCGGTGATTGGCCAGACCCCATTGGTCAGTCTTGCCCGTATTGCGGGCCCGGAACAGGCCGCCCGGGGCAATCTCATTCTGGGCAAGTTAGAGGGCAACAATCCCGCGGGCTCGGTGAAGGATCGGCCGGCCATGTCCATGATCATGAGGGCCGAGGCGCGCGGCGAAATTTCACCGGGCGACACCCTGATCGAGGCCACCAGCGGCAACACCGGCATTGCCCTGGCCATGGCCGCGGCCATCCGAGGCTACCGCATGGTGCTCATCATGCCGGACAACCTCTCCTTGGAGCGGCGGCAGTCCATGAAGGCCTATGGGGCCGAGCTCATTCTGGTCACCCAGAAGCAGGGCATGGAGGGCGCACGTGACCTGGCGCTTGAGATGGAGGCGCAGGGGCAGGGCAAGGTGCTCAATCAGTTTGCCAACGACGACAACTGGCTCGCCCACTACGAGACCACGGGCCCGGAAATTTGGCGCGACACGGCCGGACGCGTGACCCACTTTGTCTCCGCCATGGGCACCACCGGCACGATCACGGGCGTCTCTCGATACCTGAAGGAGCGCAACGCCGGCATTCAGATCATCGGTGCCCAGCCGGCAGACGGCTCATCGATTCCCGGCATTCGCAAGTGGGCGCCGGCCTATGTGCCGCCCATTCGTGAGAAGGCTTTCATCGACCAGATTGAAGAGGTCACCCAGGCCGATGCCGAGGACATGGCCCGACGACTGGCAACCGTTGAAGGTCTTTTCTGTGGCCCCTCGGCGGCAGGCGCCGCCCTCATTGCACTGCGGGTGGCGACTCAGATGGAGAACGCCACCGTGGTCTTCATTGTGTGTGACCGGGGCGATCGATACCTGTCGATGGGGATTTTTCCAGGCTAGGCTTCAGGCTTGGGCTCAGCGCCACACGCGAATCGAAGACGAAGCAGTCGCCCACCCAGTGGCGACCGTCGGTCTCCTCGAAATACTTCAGAATGCCGCCGTCCAATTGATAGACATGGGCAAGCCCCATCGACTGCATGAAGAGCGCTGCCTTCTCGCAACGGATGCCACCGGTGCAGTAGCTCACCACCGTGGCACCCTTGAGGCCGTCTTGGTGCGCACAGACCGCCGCGGGGAATTCCGTGAACTTCTCCAGCCGCCAGTCGATGGCCCCCTCGAAGCGACCGTGGTCGACCTCGAATCCATTGCGGGTGTCGAGCATGAGAACGGGGCGTCCATCGTCATCGTGGCCCTGGTCGAGCCAGCGGGCCAAGGTCTTCGCGGAGATGGCCGGCGCCCGACCACCCCAGGGGGCAATGGTGGGGTGGTTCATTCGAATGATCTCTGCCTTCACCTTGACCTTGAAACGCTTGAACGGCTGGTCATCTGACCAGCTGGCCTTGGCCTCAAGGCCCTCAAAGCCAGGGAGTCCACGAAGCAGGTTTAGAAATGCTTGGGCCGCCGCTTCGGGCCCGGCCCAAAAGCCGTTGAGCCCTTCGGGGCTCAGAAGAATCGTGCCGCGAATGCCAAGTTGATCGCCCTGCACCTTGAGCGCATCCAGGTGGGTGGCAGGGTCTTCGATGGGGTGGAACTGGTACGCCGCGAGATTAAGAATGGGTGCCTGCATGTCAGCCTAGGGTTACAACCATTAGGGTTAACACAAATGTTCACCCTGCCACTTCCATTTTACGGTCTTGCCTAGTGGGGGATGGCTGATCAATCTTGATCAGCTTGTGGTTGCGGCGGGGAGAAGATTCTTCCCCGCCGTTTTTTTTGAATGCCTCACGGCAGGGGTTCCAAGCATCACGGCCGCGGCGTCCGCGGGCTCGGCTTGTAGGCCGCACAGTGCTGGTCGTAATAGTTTTGAACGAACTCTCTCTTGATGATGCCCCGATTGCTGAGCTTCTTGCCTCGAACAAAGACCACGTTTTCCACATACTCCTTGAGTTCAATCTTGGTCATCTCGGGGTAGTACCAGCGATAGCGACCCTCGAGTGCCTTGGCCCAAGTGTTGTAGTCCTGGTTGGCCCCCTTGGCGGCGGCCGCGCATGTGGCCATGTCGATGGTGCCCATGGGCGATGTATCCGGAATGCGCTGGGCTGCTGCAGTCGAGCAGGCTGCCAGGCTGGCCAACATCAGGCTGAGTCCTCTCATGCCATGCATGGGTGCGGGGTGTGGTTCATCAACTGGTCTGGGCTGGTCTTGACTGCTCTTGAATTGGGGCTGGCGCCTCCGGCACGAATCGAACGTGCGACCCTCTCCTTAGGAGGGAGATGCTCTATCCACTGAGCTACGGAGGCCAGGCACAACACTGCAGGGTCTATCTTAAACTCGCACCATGACGACGCCCATCCCCGCCGATCCACTCGCACAGGCGCGTCGACTGTCGGTCGCACCCATGATGGACTGGACAGACCGTCACTGCCGATTCTTTCATCGGCTTCTTGCGCCGCAGGCCCTGCTCTACACCGAGATGATCACCACCGGTGCCATCCTGCATGGGGATCGGCCCAGGCTGTTGGACTTCAATGGCTCGGAGCATCCCGTGGCCTTGCAGCTCGGTGGCAGCGAGCCGAGCGATCTGGCCCAGGCGGCTCGCATCGGACAGGACTGGGGGTATGACGAGATCAATTTGAACTGTGGCTGCCCAAGTGAGCGAGTTCAGCGTGGTGCCTTTGGGGCCTGCCTGATGCGAGAGCCACAGTTGGTGGCCGACTGTGTGTCGGCCATGCGTGAGTCCGTCTCGGTTCCAGTCACAGTCAAGCACCGAATTGGTGTGGATGCGGAGGACGACCTTGATTTCGTGATGCGCTTCGTGGAGGCGCTCGTCTCTGCGGGCTGCGGTGTCTTCATTGTTCATGCCCGCTCGGCCATTCTCAAGGGCTTGTCGCCCAAAGAGAACCGAGAGATTCCGCCCCTGCGGCCCGATGTGGTGCGATTGCTCAAGCAGGCCTTTCCAAAGGCCAGCTTCATCGGGAATGGTGGCCTCACCACGTCCGATGAGGCCCTGGCCTGGATGGCGCCGGATGGCGGTCGGCCGGGCGTCGATGGCGTCATGCTGGGCCGTGCGGCCTACCATGACCCCTGGATTCTTCAGCAACTCTCGCGACGGATTTGGGCGCAAGCCGATGGGCACAGTCCGGTGCCGCGCAGCCGCGAGGACATCTTGCCGGCCTTGGAGGATTACTTTCAGATGCAACTGGCCAGGGGCGTTCCCGGCAAGGCCATGGGCCGGCACTGGCACGGGCTGCTTCATGGGCAGCCTGGCGCACGTCACTGGCGCCGGGCCATCTCCGAGGGTGAGTCGCCAATGACCATTTGGCGACGATATGCCTTGGCCGAGAGCCAATTGGCTGCTGCCACCAGGAGCGAGAGCACCAGCCAGCCGGCGGCCAGCCACTGCTCTGTGGGCTGAAGGCTCGCCACTCGCACCAGGGCCTCACAGGCGTAGAACCAGATCATCAGTGATAGCCATTGCATGCTTCGGCGACGGCTTTGAATCAGGCCAGGCAGCACCAGCAGCAGTGGCAGGGTCTTGAGCCAGAGCAGTGAACCTTCACGGATGGGGTCCCAGGCGGCCTCCCAGGCCACGCCGTAGATCACCATGACGACCACGAGTACTGCATGAATGGGGCCCCAAGGCGCGGGCAGCAGCCCGCCCCTGGGGGTTGGGCTTGGGGTGTCGGATGGGTTCAAGGTGCTCGGGCTGCCTTCAGTGCCGCGGCCACTTCGGCGATGCGGCGGCCTTGGGCCTTGGCGAGCCTGCGCTCCTCGTCGGTGACCGGCCGCCGGCCGTCGGCGCCCGCCACATGGGTGGCACCGTAGGGCGTGCCCCCGGATTGCGTGGCGGACAACTCAGGTTCGGAGTAGGGCAGGCCGACCAGCAGCATGCCGTGGTGAAAGAGCGGCATCATCATCGTGAGCAGGGTGGTCTCCTGCCCGCCATGCAGGCTGCCAGTGCTGGTGAAGACGCCCCCGGGCTTGCCGGCCAGGTCTCCGGCGAGCCAGTTTTGGATCGTGCCGTCGAGGAAATACTTCATGGCGGCCGACATGTTTCCGAATCGGGTTGGCGAGCCGAGCAGGAGTCCATCGCACTGGCGAAGGTCGTCTGGCTCGGCATAGGGTGCGCCCTCGGCGGGCACCGGTGGTTCGGTGGCCTCATGGGATGCAGACACACTTGGCACGGTGCGAAGCACTGCCTCGCAGTTGGGGATTGTTTCCACCCCTTCGCAGCAGGCTTCGGCCAAGGCACGGGTGGCGCCATGGCGGCTGTAGTACACAACAAGAATTCGAGTGGAGGTCATTGCCTATCATAGCCATGAAAACACCGACGCCAAGCGGTGCTAGCATGGTCGCGAACAACAATGATGCAAAGCCGCCAAGCGCGGCAAAGGGGGCGCCGTGAAGGTTCGAGAGATTCTCAAGGTCAAAGGGAACATCCTTTTCACCGTTGGTCCGGACACCCTGTTGTCAGACGCGGTGATCACCCTGGATGAGCAAGACATCGGTTCTCTGGTGGTCATGTCAGATGGCCGGCTCGCGGGCATGCTGACCTTTCGTGAGGTCAACCGCGTCATGGCCAAGCGACTTCGAGAAAACCTGGCGGGCCCTACGCCCACCATGGCCCAGATTCCGGTCAAGGAAGTGATGAATGCCTCCCCCACTGTGGCCTCACCAGAGATGACGGTCGATGAACTGCGTGAGGTGATGAACGCCTGTGGGGAGCGTTACCTGCCGGTCATGGATGGCGTCGAACTGTTGGGCGTGGTCTCTTTCCATGATGTTGCTCGCGCGGTGCTCGAGGCTCAGAATTTTGAGAACCGGATGCTCAGGGCCTACATCAAGGATTGGCCTGGCGAAGAGAATCCATCTTGAGAATTCTGGTCTCCAACGACGACGGCTATTTTTCCCCCGGCATTCAAGCCCTGGCTGAGGCCATGCGCGGCTTTGGCGAGGTCACCGTGGTGGCGCCAGAGGCCGACCGGAGCGGCGCGAGCAATTCACTCACACTGGATCGGCCGCTCTATGTTCGGCAGTCGGCCAACGGATTTCACTACGTCAATGGCACGCCCACCGACTGTGTCCACGTGGCCATCACGGGCTTTCTGACGGAACGCCCAGACCTGGTGGTCTCCGGCATCAACAATGGCCAGAATGTGGCCGAGGACACCCTGTATTCCGGCACCGTGGCCGCAGCGATGGAGGGCTTCCTGCTGGGAATTCCCTCAGTGGCCTTCTCATTGGCCGACCGTGGATTTGGCCATCTCGACACCGCAGTGCATGTGGCCCAGCGGGTGGTGGCAGGCCTGATTCAACAGCCTTTCTCGGCACCCAAGCTGCTCAATGTCAACATTCCGAATGTGCCCCTGGGCAGCCTCAAAGGCTACCGGGTGTGTCGGCTTGGCCGTCGGCATGTGGCCCAGCCCGTGGTCCGGGTGGCCTCTCCGCGTGGAGAACCCATGTTCTGGGTGGGCGCGCCCGGTGCCATCAAGGAGGCTGGGCCCGGAACCGACTTCCATGCCCTGGCCAATCAAGAGGTGGCCATCACGCCCCTGCGTGTCGACCTGGGTGACACCCCTGCAGCAGAGGAACTCTCGGAGTGGCTCGAAGCCCTTCCCTAAAGCCGGGTGACCGCCGGGTTGCCCCGGAGCCCAAGCCGCTCGAGCCCAAATGGGGTGGCCGTCGCCCAGCCCCGCCATCAGAACCCCCGTCCGAGAACCAGGGCCTGGCCAGCGAGCGGCTGCGTGCACGCATGGTCGAGCGCCTTCGGCAAACTGGCATTGCAGACGAGGGCGTCCTTCGTGCGATGGGTCAACTGCCTCGACATCGGTTTGTGGATCCCGCATTGGCGAGTCGAGTCTATGAGGACACGGCCCTGCCGATTGGCTACCAGCAGACGCTCTCGCAGCCCTTTGTGGTGGCGCGTTCGCTCAGCCTGGCCCGCGCGTATTGTCGGGCATCGGGGGGTGTTCAAAGGGCCTTGGAGGTGGGCACGGGCTGCGGTTATCAGGCAGCCGTCATGGCCAGCCTCTTTCCCACGGTTGCATCCATTGAGCGCATCGAGGGCCTGCATCAGGATGCTCGCCGAAACCTTGCGCCCCTTGCCCTGTCGAATCTTCATCTCTTGCTGGGCGATGGCCTTCAGGGCTGCGAGGCCATGGCGCCCTTCGAGGTCATGGTCTTGGCTGCGGGCCTGCCTGACATGCCACGCGAATTGTTGAGACAATTGGGCGTGGGCGGCGTGATGGTCGTGCCGTTGGGCTGGCCCGACCAGCGACTGGTCGTGGTGCGCCGTGGGCTGGATGACCAGACGGGTGCGCCTGTTTTTGAGCGGTTCGAATTCGATGCGGTGCAGTTTGTGCCGATACTGAAAGGTGTTCAACGATGACTGATGCAGTGCTGCGACGACATCGCGGACCCACCTGGGCATGGCTGGGCTTGTCTCTGGCCTTGTTGGCTGGGTGCGCCCAGTTTCAGGCGCCGTCACCGATTGAGTCTCGCAAGGTCGGGGCTGCCAAGCCCGCAGACCAGCGCACTGCGAGTGGTCGGGCTTTGGCCGACTTGGCTCCAGTTCCCGAGGGCTTTTACCGTGTTCGGCGCGGCGACACGCTGGTGGGCATCGCCCTCGAGCACGGCGTGGACTGGCGTGAACTGTCTCAGTGGAATCAGATTGAGAACCCCAACCTGATCGATGTGGGGCAGGTGCTTCGCGTTCGCGAGCCCAAGCCAGAGCAGCCTGCATCCTCCAACACGCTTGCGCAGTCTGAGCCGATTCAGAGCCGCCCCTCCACCATGCAGATTCGTCCGCTGGAAGGTCGCCCGGTGGCCTCGGGCATGTCCTCCGATCAGCCACCCGCAGCCAACGAAACCATCACGGAGGTGGCGCCCTCTGTTCAGCCTGGATTGCCCACCGCACCTGCAGATCCCACCATGGTTGCGAGTGCCCCCACCAGCGTGCCGGAGCAGGCGGCAACGCCCCTGGTGACAAACCTGCGCTGGGGATGGCCGGCCAATGGCCAGGTGATCACCGGCTTTTCAGACGGTGGCAGCAAGGGCATTGCCATTGCCGGTGCGCCGGGTGAGGCGGTCTTCTCTGCTGAGCAGGGTCGGGTGGTCTATAGCGGTAATGGCCTGCGGGGCTATGGGAACCTGGTCATCGTGAAGCATCCAGACGACTTCATCACCGCCTACGCCCACAACCGCAGCATCCTGGTGAAAGAAGGACAGACCGTGAAGCGGGGTCAGAAGATTGCAGAGTTGGGCATGTCGGATGCCGACAAGCCCATGCTGCATTTCGAGGTTCGCCGAGGCGGCAAGCCGATCGATCCGATGTCGGTCTTGCCGTCGCGCTAATTGACACCCGTTCTCGTTTTCGACCTGGAGACGATCCCCGATGTGGCGGGCATTCGTCGGCTGGGCCTGGCACCCGAGGGCCTGGATGATCGAGAGACGGTGGCCCATGTTCAGGCCGAGCGCGCTGCCAAAGGGCAGGGCGAGTTCCTGCCGCTCTACCTGCAGCGCGTGCTCACCATCGGTTGTGCCTTTCGCGACCAAGAGGGCTTTCGCGTCAAGTGCCTGGGGGATGGCTTCGGGGCTGAGGATGCCGACGAGGCCCAGCGCATCCGACAATTCTTCAATGCGGTGGAGCGGCACGTCCCCCAGCTGGTGACGTGGAACGGCGGCGGCTTTGACCTCCCGGTCTTGCACCATCGGGCCATGCAACATGGCATCGTGGCCCCCCAGTACTGGGACCAAGGCGACCACAACCGCGACTTCAAGTACAACAATTACCTGAGCCGCTACCACAGCCGTCATCTCGACCTCATGGATGTCCTGGCCAACTTCAGTGGTCGGGCCAGCGCGCCACTCGATGCCATGGCCCAGCTCTGTGGGTTTCCAGGCAAGCTCGGCGAAGACGGCGCCAAGGTCTGGGATGCCTTTCTCGATGGCCGCGCCGATGGGGTGGCAGCCTACTGTGAGACCGATGTGGTCAACACCTATCTCCTCTATGTGCGTTTTCAGACGATGCGAGGTCAGCTCTCCGCCGAGGCCGCCCGCGAGGAGATGCGCCTGGTTCGTGCGTCGCTCTCGGCCAAGATTGGTCAGCCGGGAGAGTTGCTCGAAGGCGCCCATTGGACACGTTTCTTGGACGCCTGGACCACGGATCTCTGAGCATGGGCCGCAGAACCATTGGGGCGCCCAAGCCACTGCGGCGCATGGGGCCGCTTCGGATTGAGTCGGTTGACCTGGAGGCCCAGGGCATCGCGCGGTACGAGGGCAAGGTCGTCTTTGTGGCGGGCGGACTCACCGGCGAGGATGTGATGGTCGAGGTGCTTCGGGAGCGACCGAGTTACATCAAGGCCCGAGCAGTGGAATGGGGTTCGCAATCCCCCGATCGGGCCACGCCACCCTGCCCGCATTTCGGGGTGTGCGGTGGCTGCAGCATGCAGCATGCGACGCCATCGGCCCAGGTGGCCATCAAGCAGCGTGTTCTCGAGGACAACCTCTGGCACATCGGCAAGCTTCGGCCCGCAGAGGTGCTCTCGCCAATCCGGGGGCCATCCCTGGGCTATCGGGCGCGCGCGCGGCTGTCGGTGCGGTGGGTCGATAAAAAAGGTGGGCTGCTCGTGGGCTTTCGCGAACGGGCGAGCAGTTATGTGGCGCAGATGGACACCTGCCGAGTCCTGCACCCTCGGGCGGCCAAACTGCTGCCCCTGCTGCGGGACTGCCTCGCGAGCCTGTCGACGGCCAGAGACATTCCGCAGGTCGAACTCGCCGTGGGCAAGGCAGACGTGGCGGCCGTGCCCGGAGATGTCCTGGTCTGGGTCATCCGACACCTGGTCGCCTTGCCGCCTGAGGACGAGGCCACGCTTCAGGCGTTCGCCGATGCCCACGGGGTTGTCTTCTGGTCTCAGGCTGGCGGGCCGGCCACGGCAATGCCCTTGTGCTGGCCGGGCAAGTCTCTTGCAGACCCTGCAGAGATGCCCGGCCTGTTCTATTCCTTGCCGGCCTTCAACATTCGGATGCCTTACTCGCCGGTCGATTTCACCCAGGTGAATTTTCAGATCAATCGCGTGCTGGTCTCCCGGGCCATCGGCCTGCTGGAACTCTCGGATGACCATCGCGTGGCAGATTTCTTCTGTGGCCTGGGCAATTTTTCGCTGGCCCTTGCGCGTCGGGCAGGATCGGTCGTGGGCTATGAGGGGAGCGCCGCGCTCATTTCGCAGGCCGCACGGGTGTGCGAGGCGCATGGCCTGCAGGCACGGGCTCGGTTCGAGGCGGCAAACCTATTTGAGATCGACCTTGCCTGGCTCCAAGGCCAGGGCGAGTTTGACCGCGTGCTTTTGGACCCACCCCGTGAGGGCGCGCAGGCCCTGTGCGAGGCCTATGCCGCCTGGTCTCTCGAGGGCGGAGGGCCGGACCGAATGGTCATGGTTTCTTGCAACCCCGCCACCCTGGCCCGAGACGCGGCCATTCTGGTGCATCAGGGGGCCTGGTCATTGGACCAGGCGGGCATTGTGAATATGTTTCCCCAAACGGCCCACGTGGAATCGATCGCAGTCTTCAAAAGAAAACCGGCCGAGGGCAACGCCACACGGCCGGCTTGAGCGGGTCTTGCTGCGTTTTACTCGCGGTTGCCACCGCCAAAGAGCGACATCAGCAGCACCACCAGGTTGCTGAAGATGTTGTAGACGCTCAGGTAGACCGACAGGGTGGCGCTGACATAGTTGGTTTCACCACCGTTGACGATGCGCTGAAGGTCGACCAGCAGGAAGACCGAGAAGATCACCACGGCCAGCAGAGAGATGGTGAGCATCAGGGCCGGCATCTGCAGCCAGATGTTGGCAATCGAGGCCACGATCAGCAGGAGCACGCCCAAGAACAAGAATTTGCTCATGCTGCTCAAGTCTTTCTTGACGACCGTGGACAGTGAGGCCATGCCAAAGAAGATGACACCGGTTCCACCCGCGGCCACGGCGATGATCTGGCCGCCGTTGCCCATTCCAAGGGCCACGCTCAGGATGCGGGAGAGCATCAGGCCCATGAAGAAGGTGAAGCCCAGCAGCAGGTAGACGCCCACCACGCTGTGCTTGGTGCGCTCAATGCCATAGAAGAAGGCAAAGGCAATCCCCATGAAGAGCAGCATGCTGATGAGCGGGCTGCCCTCGAACAGCGAGAAGCCCACCGACATGCCCACCCAAGCGCCCAGCAAGGTGGGCACCATGGTGGCGGCCAGCATGAGGTAGGTGTTGCGCAGGACACGGTTCTGACCCGCGCTTTGGACGCGGCCAGTGGACTGCAGGTCATTCAGTTGCGGGATCATTGCGAAAGTTCTCCTTCAAGAGATGTGATTCCAGCCTCTATAATCTCAGGTTTAGTTGACAAATCAAGGCATTTTGCTTTGATTACAACCCAAGCCCATGGGTTTTAGACGGGGTTTGGGTCAAATAATTCCAACCGTTTTCAAGAAAGTGACTGTCATGCTAGTGGAGCGCACCCTGTCCATCATCAAGCCCGACGCCGTGGCCAAGAATGTCATCGGCGAGATCTATTCACGTTTTGAGAAGGCGGGCCTGAGGGTGGTCGCTGCCCAGATGATGCATCTGTCTCGGGCGCAGGCCGAGGGCTTCTATGCCGTCCACCGTGAGCGTCCCTTTTTCAAAGACCTTGTCGACTTCATGGTTTCTGGGCCTGTGATGATCCAGGTGCTCGAGGGCGAGGGGGCCATCGCCAAGAACCGCGACTTGATGGGCGCCACCGACCCCAAGAAGGCCGCGGCAGGCACCATCCGAGCCGACTTCGCAGACAGCATCGATGCCAACGCCGTGCACGGCTCCGATGGCCCCGAGACGGCCCAGCAAGAGATCGCCTTCTTCTTCTCCGGCTTGTCGGTCCACCGTCGGGGGTAAGGCGCTCGGGCCCGGTCCGGCGGGAACGCTCATGGTGAACCTCTTGGACTTCGGGCCCCAGGCCCTTCGTGATTGGGTGGTGTCGATCGGGGAAAAACCCTTTCGGGCCACCCAGCTTCAGAAGTGGTTGCATCAGTCATGCGCCACCGATTTCGAGGACATGACCAATCTGGCCAAGGCGTTCAGGGGGAGCCTGGCCGCCATGGCCGAGATTCGCTCGCTGCCGGTCTTGGCGGACCAAACTGCCGCCGATGGCACCCGGAAATGGCTGCTCGATGCCGGACAGTCCAATGCCATCGAGACCGTCTTTATTCCCGAGGACGATCGCGGCACCCTGTGCATCTCTTCTCAGGCCGGCTGCGCCGTCAACTGCCGTTTCTGCTCCACGGGCCATCAGGGCTTTGCTCGAAATCTCACGACCGCCGAAATCATTGGTCAGCTGCACATGGCCAACCGGCTGCTGGAGCGGCCAGTGACCAATGTGGTGATGATGGGCATGGGCGAGCCGCTGCTGAATTTCGATGCGGTCTTGCCGGCGCTCGAGCTCATGCTCGATGACAACGCCTACGGTCTGTCGCGCAGGCGGGTGACGGTCTCGACCTCGGGCGTCGTGCCCATGATGGATCGACTTGCCCAGGCCTGTCCGGTGGCCCTGGCGGTGTCGCTTCACGCCTCCACCGATGCCCTTCGCAACGAACTTGTGCCCCTGAATCAGAAGTACCCGTTGGCGGAGCTCATGTCGGCCTGTCGCCGATATCTCGAGGTCGCTCCCCGAGACTTCATTACTTTTGAATACGTGATGCTCGAGGGCATCAACGATTCAGCGGAGCAGGCCTGGGCACTGATCGATCTGGTCACGCGCGAGGCGGTGTCCTGCAAGTTCAACCTCATTCCTTTTAATCCATTTCCGGGCTCAGGCCTGAAGCGCTCGCGGCCGGAGACGATCCGCATGTTCGCGAACATTCTCACGGAGGCCGGCTTTGTGACGACCATTCGCCGAACCCGCGGCGATGACATCGATGCGGCCTGTGGCCAGCTCGCGGGTGCAGTCCAAGACCGAACCCATGTCCAACAGCGCATCCAAATCCAACGCGAGGTGAGCCGTCATGTCTAGCCAGCCTTTTGCCTGCGGCCCTGCCGAGCGACGCATCACGCAGCAGGTGCATGTCACCTGGGGAAGCAGCCATGTCTCAATTGGCGGGGGTGCGCCCGTGGTGGTGCAGTCCATGACGAACACCGACACGGCCGATGCCATCGGCACGGCCATACAGGTCAGAGACCTGGCCTTTGCAGGCTCGGAGCTCGTTCGCATCACGGTCAATACGCTGGAGGCAGCCGAGGCGGTTCCGGCCATCCGCGATCAGCTCGACAAAATGAACTGCCCGGTTCCCTTGGTCGGCGACTTCCACTTCAACGGGCACAAGCTGCTGGCCCAGGTGCCTGCATGCGCCGAGGCGCTCTCCAAGTATCGAATCAACCCAGGCAATGTTGGCCGCGGCAGCAAGCGCGACACGCAGTTCGGCGCCATGATCGAGGCCGCCCAGCGGCATGGCAGGCCGGTTCGAATTGGCGTGAACTGGGGCAGCCTCGACCAAGACCTGCTGGCCCGGCTCATGGATGAAAATGCGGGCCGGCCCGAGCCCTGGGATGCGCAGGCCGTGATGCGTGAAGCCTTGGTGACATCCGCCATCGAGAGCGCAGAGCAGGCGGTCCAGTGGGGCATGGGCCGCGACCGAATCACCCTGTCGGCCAAGGTGTCTGCGGTTCAAGACCTGATCTCTGTCTATCGCGCCCTGTCTCGGCGCACCGACTTCCCACTGCACCTGGGCCTCACCGAGGCTGGGATGGGCAGCAAGGGCATTGTGTCCTCCACCGCGGCCATGGGCGTGCTGCTGCAAGAGGGCATCGGCGACACCATTCGGGTCTCCCTCACGCCAGAGCCTGGTGGCGATCGGCGCAAGGAAGTTGTGGTGGCCCAAGAGATGCTTCAGGTCTTGGGCCTGCGGGCCTTCACGCCCTTGGTGATTGCCTGCCCGGGCTGTGGCCGAACCACCTCGACGTTCTTCCAGGAATTGGCCGACAAGGTGCAGGTCTATCTCCGGGATCAAATGCCGGTCTGGCGCAGGCAGTACCCGGGTGTGGAGTCGATGAATGTGGCGGTCATGGGCTGCGTGGTCAACGGGCCTGGCGAGAGCAAGCACGCCAATATCGGCATCTCGCTGCCGGGCACGGGCGAGCAGCCCGTGGCGCCGGTCTACATTGATGGCGAGCGGGGCCCCACACTCAAGGGCGATCGCATTGCCGAGGAGTTTCAGGCGCTCATCGAGGATTACGTGGTGAGGCGCTACGGCTGATGGACAAACTGGTTGGCGTGAAGGGCATGAACGATCTGCTCCCGGAGCAGATGCGCCAGTGGGAGCGGCTGGAGGCCGCCGTGGCCGAGACCTTTCGGCTCTATGGCTATGCCGCCATCCGAACCCCGATTTTGGAGCCCACCGCCTTGTTCGTGCGCGGCATTGGCGAGGTCACCGACATCGTCGAAAAAGAGATGTACACCTTCACCGATGCCCTCAATGGTGAGCAGCTCACGCTTCGGCCCGAGAACACGGCAGCCGTGGTGCGCTCGGTGATTGAGCACAACCTGCTCTACGACGGCCCACGGCGCCTGTGGTACTTCGGCCCCATGTTTCGCCACGAGCGTCCTCAGAAGGGGCGGTATCGGCAGTTCTATCAGTTTGGCGTGGAGGCCCTGGGCATGGCTGAGCCCGAGGTCGATGCCGAGCAGCTGCTCATGATCTGGCGTCTCTGGGATCGCCTCGGCATTGCGCCAGCAGACCGGCCTCAACTGCAATTGAACTCCCTGGGCTGCACCGAGGAGCGGCTGGCCCACCGTGCGGCCTTGGTCGAGCACTTCACGCGCCATGCGGGCCTACTCGATGAAGACGCCAAGCGACGCCTGCCGACCAATCCCTTGCGCATCCTGGACACGAAGAACCCGGCCATGGCCGAGGTGGTGCAGGGCGCGCCCACCCTCGATGCGTTTTTGGGGGAGGCTTCGCGCACCCATCAAGACCGTGTCTGCCAGGCACTCGCCGATGCGGGTGTTCCGTTTGTCATGAACCCTCGCCTGGTGCGCGGGCTCGATTACTACAACCTCACCGTGTTCGAATGGGTCACGGATCGACTCGGCTCGCAGGGCACGGTCTGCGGAGGCGGACGCTACGATGGGCTGGTGGCCCAGATGGGTGGCAAGCCAGCGCCGGCCTGCGGCCTGGCCCTGGGCGCAGAGCGACTGCTTGCGCTTCTGGAGGGGGTGGCTCCCATGGCGCCTGCGGCCCCCTTGGATGTCTATCTGGTGAATTGGGGCGACGAGGCTGCCGCGGGTGGCCTGCGGGCCATGTCGGTGGCCGAGACCTTGCGCGCCCAGGGGCTGCGGGTGCTCATGCACACCGGTGGCCAGAGTGTGAAGTCTCAAATGAAGAAGGCCGATGCCAGTGGCGCAGCCTTCGCAGTGATTCTCGGAGAGGCCGAGCGTGCGGCTGGCCTCGTGGCGGTCAAGCCACTGCGTGGCGACCGAGAGGGCGGGCTGGCCCAGCAAACGTTGGCGCCATCCGAGGCCGCTGGCCTGATTCGTCGTGAATTGGTTTCTCAAGGAGGCAGTGACCGTGCGGGATGATCTCGAGCAACAGGAACAAATGGACGCCCTGCGGGGCTTCTGGCGTGAGAACCGTCGCTGGATTCTCTCGGTGTTCATTGTGATTGGTGGTGGCTGGGCTGGTTACCAGGGCTTCCTCGCCTGGCAGGGCAGTCGGGCCGTGGCGGCCACGCAAATGCTCGAGCGCATGGAGGCTGCGCTGGCTGCCGACAAGCTCGAGGAGGCCGAGGCCCATGGCCTGCTCCTTCTGAAGGAGCATGGCAGCTCCACCCATGCGAGCCTGGCTGCCTTGCGGCTTGCACGCGTTCATGTGGCCAGCGGTGCCCTCGACAAGGCACTGCCCATGCTGGCCCATGCAGCCAAGAGCTCCGATGACTCCATCGCCTGGATTGCCCGCGTGCGTGCAGCCACGGTGCTCATGGACCTTGACCGATTGCCAGACGCCCTTCAGCAGTTGGAGGGTGAGCCGCCCGCGGCCGCACTGGGCATGGTGCAGGATCGTCGAGGCGATGTGCTCTCGCTCATGAAGCGTTGGGATGAGGCCCGGTCTGCATGGGAGGCTGCACAGAAGGCCCTGCAGGCCAATGCCGAAGACGCTCGAGGCGCTGAGTTGGTGGCGCGTAAACTCGCGTCATTGGACGCCTTTGCCCAAACAGGACAATGAATATGCTGAAGACTTGCTCGTGGCGCTGGATTGCAGTTCCCCTCTGTTTGGGCCTGGCGGCCTGCTCGAGTGGCAGCAAGCCCAAGCCCGCGAAGCTCACAGACATCTCGCCCAAGATCACCATTCAAACCGTCTGGACAGCCGATGTCGGCCGTTCCCCGCGCATCGGTGCAGGCCAGGGTGCGTTCTCGCCCGTGGTGTCCGAGGGGCTGGTGGTCTCCGCGAATCGGCAAGGGGTGGTCCACGGCATCGAGAAGGCTTCGGGCCGGGTGGTCTGGCGCACCGACCTGAAGGGTCCGCTGGCCGCAGGCGTTGGCACGGGTGGTGGGTCGGGCGAGGGCAGCTTCGCCGTGGTGACCGTGGGTGGAGATTTGATTCTGATTGATGCCAAAGGCGAGGTGCGCTGGCGGGTGCCCATGGGTGGGGTGGGCCTGGAAAAGCCTGTGATCTCAGGCGGTCATGTGGTGGTGCGGCTGGCCGACAACCGGGTGGCCGGATGGGACTTGGCCACTGGAAACCGGCGCTGGGTCTTGCAACGCACACTGCCCACACTGGTGCTGCACGGACAGTCCGGCCTGCGAAGCCTGCCGACCGCAGATGAGGCCTCTGCGGCTGAACTTATGGGCCCTGGGGATCTCCTCGTGGGCCTGCCTGGGGGTCGTTTGGTCTGGGCGAGCGGCACCAATGGCGCCATTCGATGGGAGTCCCAGTTTGTGACTCCGCGCGGCAGCAATGAGGTGGAACGCATCTCCGACATTCTGGGTGCCCCCATCCTTCAGTCCGATCGCATTTGCGTGGCGGCCTATCAGACCCAGGTGGGCTGCGTCTCCGCCGAGACCGGCCGGCCGATCTGGCAGAAGCGTTTCGATGCCGCCCTGCCGGCTGCAGTGGGCTCTGGCCTTCTGATCGCGGCCGACAGCAGCGACCGCATCCAGGCCTTCGACCTCCAGTCGGGCGACCTGCTCTGGCGCCAGGAGGGCCTCTTCCTGCGTGAAGTCACCGGGCTTGCGGTCGACGCCCGAGCGGCCTGGGCCGTGGATGCCGACGGCCACCTGCATGCCATGTCGCTCACCACCGGTGAGTTCATCGGGCGCATCCGGCTCGATGGCCCCTTGGCGGGTCCAATCCGACTCGGCAAAGAGGGTCTTCTGGTTCAAACGGCCAGTGGCCGACTCAGCTTCCTTCGCCCCTGAGGTGACCGCCAGCAGCCCGGTGGCCGCCAAGCCTGTGGTGGCCCTGGTGGGCCGCCCGAACGTGGGCAAGTCCACCTTGTTCAATCGCCTCACGCGCTCTCGAGATGCGCTGGTGGCGGACATGCCGGGGCTCACCCGAGATCGTCACTATGGCGAGGGTCGACTCGGCCCGAGGCCCTACCTGGTCATTGACACGGGCGGCCTCGAGCCCGTGGCCAAGTCAGGCATCTACGCCCAGATGGCGCGGCAAAGTCTGCAGGCTGTGGCGGAGTCTGACGTGGTGGTCTTTATGGTCGATGGCCGGGCCGGCGTGACCCCCCAAGACCTTCAAATTGCCGAGCAGTTGCGTCGGAGCGGTCGGCCGACGGTGCTGGCTGTGAACAAGCTCGAGGGCCTTACGGGAGAGGGACGCACAGGGGAGTTCTATGAGCTGGGGCTCGGTGAGCCACTGCCGATGTCGGGCGCCCACGGCGATGGTGTTTACAGCCTCATCGAGGCCGCACTGGGTCGGCTGCCGGCGCCGGTCGAGGAGGCCGCTGGCGAATCCACCGACGATGACATCGACCCGACCCTGGGCATGCCAGCCAGTGGGCTGCGTGTGGCCATTGTGGGCCGCCCCAATGTGGGCAAGTCCACCCTGGTGAATGCCCTCCTGGGAGAGGAGCGGGTCATTGCATTTGACATGCCCGGCACCACCCGAGATGCGATTGAGATTCCGTTTGAGCGGCAGGGTGTTCGGTATCGTCTGATCGACACCGCGGGACTACGACGCAAGGGGCGTGTCTTCGAGGCGGTGGAGAAGTTCTCTGTGATCAAGACCCTTCAGGCCATCGAGAATGCCCATGTGGCGGTCTTGCTGCTCGATGCCCAGCAGGACATTTCTGATCAGGACGCCCACATCGCCGGCTTTGTCACCGAGTCTGGCCGGGCCCTGGTGGTGGGCATCAACAAATGGGATGGTCTCGACCCCGTGGCCCGAGAGGAGGTCAAGCGGGTGGTGCAGCGCAAGCTTCCTTTTCTGTCTTGGGCCCGTTTTCATTACCTCTCAGCCCAAACGGGTCACGGCATCGATGGCCTGATGAAATCGGTGGTCTTGTCGTATCAGGCGGCCACGCGAAAGCTCTCCACCCCCAAGCTCACGCGGGCACTTCGAGAGGCGGTCGAGCGACAGCAGCCGCCACGAAAGGGGCGTGTTCGGCCCAAGCTTCGGTATGCCCACCAGGGTGGCCAAAACCCACCCATCGTCATCGTGCATGGAAATTCCCTGGACGCCGTGAGCGACGTCTATCGCCGTTATCTGGAGTCACAGTTCCGGCAGCGTTTTGACCTCGAAGGCACACCCCTTCGAATTGAATGGAAGAATTCCAAAAACCCCTACGCACCGAAGGAATGAACCAAGGGAATCAAAGCGCTATAGTGAAGTCATAACTAAAACACCCCTGGAGTCTGTTCATGACCAAGAATGTAGGACAAGCCCTGCAAGATCCCTTTCTCAATACCCTGCGCAAAGAGCACGTCTCGGTGTCGGTCTATTTGGTGAATGGCATCAAGCTGCAGGGGCACATCGAGTCCTTCGATCAGTACGTGGTGTTGCTCAAGAACACCGTGACCCAAATGGTCTACAAGCACGCCATCTCCACGATCGTGCCCTCGCGCGCGGTCAACTTCACTGCTGAGCCCGACGCCTGAGCGACCTCTCCAACCTGGCCGTCTCGCCAGAGGCGGCGGTCTCCAAGCACCCCAAGACGGTGGTGGTGGCCCTGCAGATCGGCCGGGATGAACCGCCAGACCTTGGTGAGATCCAGGCCTTGGCCGAATCCGCCGGTGCCAAGGTGGTGCAGGTCGTCATGGGCCGGCGAGACCGCCCCGACCCCGCCTTTTTTGCCGGCGGCGGAAAGGTGGAAGAAATTGCCGCTGCATGCCTGGCTCACCAGGCCGAACTGGTCATCTTCGACCACGAGTTGAGTGCCGCCCAGCAGCGCAACCTCTCACGGGCCATCGGTCGGCGGGTGATCGATCGGGTGGCGCTCATTCTCGACATCTTCGCCCTGCGGGCCCGCAGCCATGAGGGAAAGCTGCAGGTGGAATTGGCCCAGCTCGACTACCTTTCGGCCCGTCTCGTACGGGGTTGGACACACCTCGAACGCCAGCGTGGTGGCATCGGCATGCGCGGGCCGGGTGAGACCCAGCTCGAGACCGACCGGCGGCTCATCGGCAACCGGGTTCGGCAGCTCAAGGCACGGCTGGCCGTTCTTGCCAAGCAGCGCTCCAACCGCAGGCGTGCGAGGGCCCGGGCGGGAACGTTGAACGTGTCTCTGGTGGGCTACACGAACGCCGGGAAATCCACCCTCTTCAATGCCCTGACCCATGCTGGCGTGCTGGCCGTTGATCAATTGTTTGCCACCTTGGACACCACCAGCCGTCGCGTCTTTCTGGCGCCAGAACAGTTCATGGTGTTGTCCGACACCGTGGGCTTCATTCGGCAGCTTCCGCACACCCTGATCGAGGCCTTCCAGTCCACACTCCAGGAGGCGGCCGACGCCGACCTGCTCATTCACGTGATGGATGCTTCAGACCCCGAACGGTTCTCCCAGCAAGACGCCGTGGAGCAGGTGCTCCGGGAGGTCGGTGCCGCAGATGTCCCTCGCGTAGAGGTCTTCAACAAGATCGATCTAGCGGGATTAACCCCACGGGTGGAGCGAGACCCCCATGGTAGGATCTCCCGGGTCTGGCTGAGCGCTGCAACCGGCGAGGGCCTTGGTGGCCTGCGGTCTGCGGTGGCCTCTCACGGATGGCCAGCGTTTCCAGCAGAGGAGTCCAGCGCCGCAGTTGCGGAACGGGCATTTATATGACGACAAGAACACTTCAAATGATCAGAGGCTTTTCCCAGTTGATGTCGCTTGGTGATCCCCGTTGGGGGAAAGACCCGGGCCCAGGTGAGTCTGGCGCAGACGGCCAGAACGATGGGGCGGGCCAGCAGCGTCCATCTGAACCGCGTCGGCCGAGCAACGGCGGCGGGCAGCCGCCCGACCTCGACGAGGTCTGGCGCGACTTCAACCGCCGGCTCAGCGGGCTCTTCGGTGGGAACAAGGGGGGCGGTGGCCCCAAGTCGCCTTGGGGCGGTGGCAATCGAGGCGGTGGCGGTGGCGGTGGCCTTCCATCCTTCCAGTTCAGCGCAGGCGTTCTGGGCGCGGGCTTTGGTGTGCTCATCCTCCTGTGGCTGGCCAGTGGCTTCTACATTGTTCAAGAGGGCCAGAGCAGCCTGGTCCTGCGGTTTGGAAAATATGAATACAGCACGGGTGCCGGCTTCAAGTGGCGTTTCCCGTCGCCCATCGAGAGCCATGAGCTTGTGAACATTGCCCAATTGAGGCAGACCACGGTGGGGTTCCGAGGCGAGCGTGCAGGCCAGAGCAGAGATTCGCTCATGCTCACCAAAGACGAGAACATGATCGACATGCAGTTTGCGGTGCAGTACCGGGTGGGCCAGCCCGAGGCTTACTTGTTCAACAACGTGCGCCCGGATGACATCGTGCTGCAGGCCGCCGAGACCGCTATGCGCGAGGTGGTCGGCCGCAGTCTGAGCGACTCCGTTCTCTATGAGAACAAAGAGGCCATCGGCCGTGAGGCCCTCACCATCACGCAGCGCATTGCCGATCGTTATCAGTCCGGCATCACCATCGTGAACATCACCATTCAGAACGTGCAGCCGCCTGAAGAAGTGCAGGCCGCCTTTAGTGACGCGATCAAGGCGGCCCAGGATGCTGAGCGGGTGAAGAATGAAGGCCAGGCCTATGCGAACGATGTGATCCCAAGGGCACGTGGTGCGGCAGACCGATTGGCCGAAGAGGCCGAGGGCTACCGAGAGCGCGTGGTGGCTCAGGCACAGGGTGACTCCGAGCGCTTCCGTCGAATCGTGGCGGAGTACACCAAGGCCCCTGCCGTGACCCGGGAGCGGATGTACCTCGAGACCATGCAGGAAGTCTTCTCGAATGTGAGCAAGGTCATGGTGGAGTCCCGTTCCAATAGCAATCTGCTCTACCTGCCGCTCGACAAGATCCTGCAGCAGACCTCGCAGGCGTCTCAGGCCGCGGCAACTGGCGGTGATGCCCCCGCAGCGCCAGCCACGGCTCCGGCGCCTGCGCCAGAGCCTCCTCGCACGGCCGCACCCCCGAGCCTGCGTGACCGTCTTCGGGAGGCCCGTTAAATGAATAAGATCTTTGCGGCGGTATCCGCCCTGGTGGCCCTCGGCCTCGTTTTCTTGTCCTGTGTCTTTGTGGTGGATCAGCGGCAGTTCGCGCTGGTCTTTGCCTTGGGTGAAATCCGCTCGGTCATCAGCGAGCCGGGCCTCCACTTCAAGCTGCCTCCCCCCTTCCAAAATGTCGTCTTCGTGGAGAAGCGCATCCTCACCATCGACAACACCGATGCGGATCGCTTCATCACCAGCGAGAAGAAGAACGTGGTGGTCGACACCTATGTGAAGTGGCGTGTTGAGGATCCGAAGGTCTTCTACACCAGCGTGGCTGGACGGGTGTCCAGTGCCGAGGACCGCATCTCCAGAGCCTTGCGGGATGGCCTGAACAATGAGATTGCAACCCGGACTGTCAACGAGGTCGTCTCCGGAGCTCGTGAGAAGGTCATGGAAGGCATCCTTACTCGCGTCTCTGAGGACGCCAAGCAGATCGGTGTGCAGATTGTGGATGTTCGGCTGCGCCGCGTCGACTTCGCGGAGGAGATTCGTGATTCGGTCTTCCGCCGGATGGAGTCCGAGCGCAAGGCCATTGCGAGCGAGCGGCGTTCTGAGGGTTTTGCAGAGGCCGAGAAAATTCGGGCCAATGCAGACCGGCAGCGCGAGGGCATCCTGGCCCAGGCCTACCGCAAGGCGCAGACCATCAAGGGTGATGGCGATGCCCGAGCGGCTGCAGCCTATGCAGCTTCATTCGGGCAGAACCCCGAGTTTGCAGCCTTCTATCGCAGCCTGCAGGCCTACCGTGAGAGTTTCAACAAGCGCTCCGATGTCATCGTGGCGGATCCGCAGTCGGAGTTCTTCCGCTACTTCCGCGCCCCGAACGCGAAGCGCTAGCGCACCCCGCCGCAGCCCTGACCGCCGCCCCGATGCCTGGGCGGCGCTGTCGGGGATAATGCCGTCATGACCGCCTGGATTCTCCCCGATCAGATTTCCGACCTCCTCCCTCCGGAGGCGGCCGTCTTTGAGCGCCTGCGTCGCCGGCTCATCGACCTCTACAGCGGCTATGGCTACCAGTTCTTCATGCCGCCCTTGGTGGAATACGCCGAGTCGCTGCGCGTGACCGGTGCACACGACTTAGAGCGGCGCAGCTTCAAGCTCACCGATGCTGCATCGGGCCGGTTGCTCGGCCTTCGGGCCGACATCACGCCGCAGGCCGCCCGGGTGGATGCCCACTTGCTGGGCGAGTCCGGCCTCTCCCGGCTCTGCTATGCCGGGCCGGTGGTGCATGCAGAGGCTGCGAGCCTCTTGGCCCATCGTGAACCTTTCCAGGTCGGCTGCGAGTTGTTTGGCCATGCGGGCCTGGAGGCGGACCTTGAAATTCAAGAGCTGGCCCTGGCCTCGCTCGATGCCGCAGGCCTGGCCTCGGTTCACCTGGACCTCACCGATCGCAGCATCTTTCTGGCCCTTCGGGCCCAAGACCCTGGCCTTGCGCGCCATGAAGACCGTGTGTTGGACGCGCTGCGTTGGAAGGATCGAACGGCCTTGCGGAGCCTGTCGGCTGGCCTTGCACCCGAGACCTTGCGACTCTGCGAGGCCCTCATGACCCTGTATGGTCCCGCCACCGGTGCAGGGGGTGTGATCGAGCGGGCACGGGCGGCTCTGCCTCAGACCGATGCCATTGCGGCGGCCATCAATCGACTCGAGGCCGTGGCTCAGTCCGCCCTGTTTGTGCGCCATCCCAGTTGCCAGCTCACCATCGACCTGGCCGACCTCGCGGGCTGGCGCTATCACAACGGCATCATGTTCTCGATCCACTGCCCGGGTGTGCCCGATGCTGTGGTGCGTGGTGGCCGCTACGACGGCGTGGGCGAGGCCTTTGGCCGGGCGCGTCCGGCCACCGGTTTTAGCCTCGAGCTGCGAAGCCTTGCCGCCCTGGCCGTGCAGTCGGGTCAGGTGCAGGCCAATCCGGCCCCTGTGGCAGCACCTTGGCAGGACGACGCTTCCTTGCAAGAGGCCATCACAGCCTTGCGGCAGCAGGGTCGCGTGGTCGTACAACTCCCGAGCGCGGGCCTAGAGACTTGGTCGGGACCATGCTTGAAGCGGGTTTCAGGCCAGTGGGCCTTGGTGGATATTTAGAAGAAAGAAGAAGGATGACGGCCATGTCGAATTCGACAACGACCAAGAAGCGAGCGGGCCGCAATGTGGCCATTGTGGGCACCCAGTGGGGCGATGAAGGCAAGGGCAAGATTGTCGACTGGCTCACGGAGGATGTGCAGGGGGTGGTTCGTTTTCAGGGCGGGCACAATGCCGGCCACACCCTGGTGGTCAATGGAAAAAAGACCGTCCTGCGCCTGATTCCGTCGGGCATTCTTCACCCAGGCGTGACCTGCTACATCGGCAATGGCGTGGTGCTCTCGCCCCAGGCCCTGCTCTCCGAGATCGATGAGCTTCAGTCCAGTGGCCTCTCCGTGGAGGCAAGGCTTCGGATCAGCCTGGCCTGCCCACTCATCCTGCCCGTGCATGTTGCATTGGATCAGGCTCGCGAGGCCGCCAAAGGCGAGGGGAAGATTGGCACCACAGGCCGAGGGATTGGCCCGGCCTACGAGGACAAGGTGGCCCGTCGTGCGGTTCGACTCATCGACCTCAAACGTCCCGACCGTCTTCTGGCCCTGCTCGAAGAGAGCCATCGACTTCACAACCATGTCCTGGCTGGTTTTCTGGGGGCTGCCACCGTCTGTCCCAAGGAGACCCATGCCCAGTTGATGGCCCTGGCACCGAGGCTTCTGGCCATGGCGGCCGACGTGCCCGACCTGCTCGATCAGGCGATGAAGGCTGGCCAGCACCTGCTCTTTGAGGGTGCGCAGGGCTCTTTGCTCGACATCGACCACGGCACCTATCCCTTCGTGACCAGCAGCAATTGCGTGGCAGGCGCCGTGGGCGCGGGTGCCGGCATTGGCCCTGGTCAGGTGGACTATGTGCTGGGCCTCACCAAGGCCTATGCCACTCGTGTGGGTTCAGGTCCTTTTCCAACAGAGCAGACCAACGAGATTGGCCAGCACCTGGCTGAAAAGGGAAATGAGTTTGGTTCGGTCACAGGCCGGCCCAGACGCTGTGGCTGGTTCGATGCTGCAGCCCTTCGTCGAGCCATTCAGATCAATGGAGTGTCTGGCCTTTGCATCACCAAGCTCGATGTCTTGGATGGCCTCTCATCGATCTCACTCTGTACAGGCTATGACACGCCCGATGGCCCTGTGGGCGTGCTGCCCTTCGGCGCCGATGCGGTGGAGGCCTGCAAGCCCATTTACGAGACATGGCCGGGCTGGTCGGTGTCGACTGCGGGCATTCGCCGTTGGGAAGATCTGCCACGCGCAGCCCAGGATTATCTGAACCGACTCTCGGAGGTAACCGGCGCACCGATCGCCATGGTCTCCACTGGGCCAGACCGGGACGACACGATTTTGATGGAGCACCCATTCCAGGTCGGCTAAGGGTGCGAGAATGGTGCCCAGAAGAGGACTCGAACCTCCACAGTGTTGCCACCGCTAGGACCTGAACCTAGTGCGTCTACCAATTCCGCCATCTGGGCATTGAACTTCAGGCCGCCCACTTTAACGGGAAAGTCTAATTTGTCAAAACCTCGCAGCGGTCGTCCAGGACGGCCAGATGCAACCCCCTCGACCGAGGGCGGTGATAACACCGAGCCGAGTTTCACAGGACGGCTGATCGGCCACCGAGATGGTTTTGGGTTTGTTCGCCCTGACACCGGGGCCGATGATGTCTTCGTCTCGCCGAGAGAGATGCTCAAGGCGATGCACGGCGATCGCGTGCAGGCGCGTGTGCAGACGACCGACCGGCGTGGCCGGCCAGAGGCTGTCATTCTGGAGGTGCTGGAGCATGCGACACGCCAACTCGTGGGCCGACTGGTCCATGAGCGGGGCATCATTCTGGTGGCCCCGGAAGACCAACGCATCAAGCACGACGTCCTCATTGGTCCATCCGATGTCGGTGGTGCAGAGCCTGGCCAGGTGGTGATGGTGGAGATCGTCGACCCGCCCACGCGCTACACGCCTCCAGTGGGTCGCGTGGTGGAGGTGCTGGGCTCGGTGGACGATCCGGGCATGGAAGTTGAAATCGCTGTGCGCAAGTTCGATGTCCCCCACCGCTTCTCCGAGGCCGCCGAGCGCCTCGCCGAGAAACTCCCAGAGAAGGTCCGAACGGCAGACCTCAAGGGCCGTGTCGACCTGCGCGACGTCGAAATGATGACCATCGACGGAGAGGACGCGCGCGACTTCGACGATGCGGTCTATGCCGAGCCCTTGGGTCGTCGTGGCTGGCGCCTGCTCGTGGCCATCGCCGATGTCAGCCACTATGTTCAGCCAGGTGATGCCCTCGATCGCGATGCCTTTGAGCGGGCCACATCGGTCTACTTCCCGCGTCGGGTGCTCCCGATGCTGCCCGAGAAATTGTCCAATGGACTCTGCTCCCTCAATCCGCAGGTGGAGCGGCTGGCCTTGGTCTGCGACATGGTGGTCTCGCCCGATGGCCTGGTGAAGGCCTACCAGTTCTATGAGGCGGTCATCCTCTCATCGGCCCGCCTGACCTATGACCAGGCCTGGGCGGCCTTGGCCGACCCCGAGGGTGCAGAGGCGCGCGTGCTGGGCCCTCGGCATGGGGTGTTGATGCACCTTCATGCAGTCTTCCAGGCCTTGGTCTCGCAGCGGGAGGCCAGGGGTGCGATCGAACTCGAGACGGTGGAAACCGTCATGAAGACGGATGCCCAGGGTCGCATCGCCAATATTCTTCCGCGACTTCGCAATGACGCCCACCGGCTCATTGAGGAGTGCATGCTTGCAGCCAACACCAGCGCGGCAGACCTTCTCATTCGTCACAAGGCGCTGGGCCTGTTCCGCGTGCATGAGGGCCCGACACCCGAGCGCCTCAAGGCCTTGCGCGAGTTCTTGAAGGTGCAGGGCCTTCGGCTCGGCGGTGGAGAGGACCCGCAGCCCGCCGATTATGCAAGGCTCTCCCGAGAGATTCGCCAGCGCCCCGATGCACGACTGCTTCAAACGTTGTTGCTGCGATCGATGCAGCAGGCCATCTACAGCCCGGACAATGCGGGCCACTTCGGGCTGGCCTATCCTGCCTACACCCACTTCACCTCGCCCATTCGGCGATACCCAGACCTGCTTGTTCACCGTGTGATCAAGTCTGTGCTGACGGGAAAGCCTTATCAGCCCAAGTACGGTGAGGGGGCCGCCCGCGCGACCGACCAGGAACTCATCGACCGCTGGCGCACGATTGGCGATCATTGCTCGGTCTGTGAACGACGGGCGGATGAAGCCTCACGCGATGTAGAGGCCTGGCTCAAGTGCCAGTTCATGAAGGACCGGGTGGGCGAGCAGTTGCCCGGCACGGTCACTGGTGTGGCGCCATTTGGCCTCTTCGTCACGCTGGACAGTCTCTATGTGGAAGGCCTGATCCATGTCTCCGAACTCGGGGGCGAGTACTTCCAACATAACGAAGTCATTCACGAACTGCGTGGTGAGCGCACCGGGCGGCGCTTCCGTCTCTACGACCCACTGGTCGTGCAGATCTCTCGGGTCGATCTCGACGCCCGACGCATCGAGTTTCGTCTGGTGCCCTCGATGGTGCGTGCGGTCAAGCGCAGCAAGCTGGTCTCGGATGAAGACCTCTCCAATGAAGCCTTGCTGGGTGACGAGGCCACGGATGCCCTGGGCCTGGCCGAGGCCCGCCCGTCCCCACGGAGCAAGTCAGCCCGAGGTGCCAAGGGCGGCAAGGGTGTGCGGGCAGCCGCCACTGCCTTGAAGTCCAAGCCAACGCAGGCCAAGGCGGCCCATCCCAAGGCT
Organism: Bordetella parapertussis; assembly: GCA_945862305.1. Classification (GTDB taxonomy): domain Bacteria; phylum Pseudomonadota; class Gammaproteobacteria; order Burkholderiales; family Burkholderiaceae_A; genus Hahnella. Next base: position 109,361 of record CAMAXF010000003.1, read on the forward strand.
GCAAAGGCGGGCAAACGCTCGGGTCGAAAGCGCCGAGGTTGATCCATGGCCGACACGGAAGAGGCCGTTGCCCTATTGGGCTTTCATGCCGTGCGGGCTCGGCTGCGGGCTGCACCGCAGACGATTGATCGAATCCTCGTGGATGCCCAACGCCGGGATGGCCGGCTCAAGGCGCTCCTCGAGGAGGCCAGACTGGTGAACTGTCGGGTTACACCCGTGGAGGTGTCTGCCTTGGATGAATGGGCCAAGGGTGAGCGCCATCAGGGCGTGTTGGCCCTGGCCCAGGCGCGCAAGGCCCCAGATGATCTCAAGGGCTTGCTCCAGCAGCTTCGTGCGCAGCCCGCGACAGCGCAAATGATTGTTGCCTTGGATGGCGTGACCGATCCCCACAACCTGGGTGCCATTCTGCGCACGGCAGATGCTGCGGGTGTTCTGGCGGTGATCTCACCCAAGGACCATGGCGCGCCGCTCAATGAGGTTGCCGTTCGGGTGTCCGCGGGTGGCTCTGATCGTGTGCCCTACCTGCGTGTGCCCAACCTCGCACGTGCGCTCGAGACCCTCCAGGAGGAGGGGTTTCAGGTGCTGGGGCTCGACTCTGATGTGGGCGCATCTCTCTACGACGTCGACCTCCGTGGTCCGATCGCATTCGTGCTCGGCGCAGAGGGGTCGGGCCTGCGCCGTCTCACCCGTGAGGGCTGTGATGCCTTGTTGAGTGTGCCGATGGTGGGGTCTGTGGAGAGTTTGAATGTCTCGGTCGCCGCGGGCGTTGTCTTCTTCGAGGCCCTGCGCCAGCGGCGGCTTGCTCCGCGTTCGTCATCGGATGGGCCTGCAGTCGTCCGCTGAATCGCCACGTCCGACCGGGCCCCTGGGCCTGGCGGGCGAGCAACTGCAGCTGCCCCAGTTCGGCAGCCCACCCACACTTCACGATCTTCACGGCCGCTTTCACCCCTGGTGGCTCATGGACCCAGAGGGCCAGCGCCATTGGATGGGCTGGGCAAGCCCATTGGTGTCGTCATGTCTGCCGGCATCAGCCACGGTGGCCTGGTCGGCATTGGCGTCATGGTCGCTCGAGTTGCGTGATGTCTTGCGTGACCAGTCAGACTTTGCCTGGCGAGGCGAGGACCATCGCATGGTGGGGGGCGACGGTCAGATCATCTGGGGCTCCGATGGCCAGCCACTGGGGCTCGAGCGAAGTCTTTTTCGGCCGCTCGGCCTGCTGGCGCAGTCGGTTCAATTGAATGTGCAGGATGCCGACGGAACCCTCTGGGTGGCCCGTCGAAGCCTCTCCAAGGCCATCGACCCAGGCTGCTGGGATGCGGCGGTGGCCGGTGGCCTTCCCCGAGGGGAGTCCCCACGCGAGGCCATGGTGCGCGAGGCCTGGGAGGAGGCTGGTTTATCGCCCGCCTTGGCGGAGCAGGCGCACTTTTGTGGGCTGGTTCGGGCCGTTCGGCTGCTTCCGACGCAGGTCCACCTGGAGCGGGTCTGGACCTTCTCGCTCACGGTGCCCGATGGCTGGGTGCCAGCGCCTCAGGACAGAGAGGTCATGGCCGTCGATCGATGGTCGATGGCATTGGTCTGGCAGGCCTGGCAGGAGGGCCGCTTCAATCACGAGGCGGCGGTGGCCACCGCCACATCTCAAGCACCCTTGGTGCTGAGTGCCTCAGAAAGTGCCAAGACCGAGACCGCGTAAAAGTAGCTTCGGTTGTAGTGCGTGATGGCGAAGAAGTTGGGTGTAGCCATCCAGTAGAGCTGGCCCAGGTCGGGCTCGGGCAGTGCAATCACGCTCGCCGGGGTGTCTGGCGGCAGGCTTGGGGTGTCGTCGATTGCGCCGGCCGCGATGATGTCCCGAACCGTGTGCTCTGCGGTGAGGCCGCTGACGGAAATGCGCCCGATGTCCTCTGGGCGGTCTTGGAGGTCCGACAGGGTTCCCAGGCCCACGTGCGTCTTGAGGCCTGGCACCCAGCCATGCTCGCGCAGGAAGTTCGCCACGGAGCCAATGGCGTCGGCCGGGCTTTGAAGGAGTTGCACCCGTCCATCACCATCGAAGTCGATGGCGTATCGACGCCAACTGCTGGGCATGAACTGCGGGATGCCCAGGGCACCGGCAAAGGAGCCCTTGAGCTGTGAGAGGTTGAGCCCTTGCTCGTGCGAGAGCAGCAGCAGTGCACTGACCTCATCCCGAAAAAAACTCGAACGACGCTCGTTGAGAAAGCCGAGGGTGGCCAGGGTGTCGAGGGTGGGGAAGCTGCCCATGATGCGGCCGTAACGGGTCTCGATGCCGATGATGCCGGCAATCACTCGAGGTGGTACGCCGAACTGGTCGAATGCGCGCTTGAAGGCCGGCGCATGGAGCCGAAGGAACCGGTTTCCATCTTGAACGAGCTTGGGGTTGAGGCTTCGCTGAATGACTCGGTAGACCGACCGGGCTGGAGCGGGCCCGTCCGAGGGCGGCGGATTGATGAGCCGCAGGGCAGCGTCTTGGGGCTTGGTGTGTTGGAATTGTCGAATGAGCCAGCCCATTTGAATGCCGTGGGCCCGATGGACCTGCTCGAGCTGCGCCATCACGGCGGCCCGGGGAAGCCATTCAGGAAGGTGCAGGCGGGGACGGGCGGTCTTGGGCTTGGCCGGTGTGCTGGCCTTGGCACCAGATGCATCCTGCCCCTTGGCCTGAAGGCCAAGGCCCATGAGCATCAGGCCGGTGAGCCCTTGCAGCAGGTGTCTGCGGCTAATGGCGGGGCTCCTTGTCTTTCGAGCGGTGAGGCTGATAAACTTGAGGGCTTTTCATGGCAATGCCGAGACAATATAAAAGGGATTCAAGATCATGGTCGTAATTCGCCTGGCCCGCGGTGGCTCCCACAAGCGCCCGTTCTATCACGTGGTGGCAACCGATTCGCGCAACCGCCGCGATGGTCGATTCATTGAGCGGCTTGGTTACTTTAACCCGATTGCGCGCGGCAACGACGTTCGCCTGAATTTCGAAATTGCGCGCGTCGACCACTGGCGCAGCAACGGTGCGCAGGTGAGCCCCCGCGTGGCGCAACTGCTTAAAGATTTTGCCGGCCAGGCCACCGCAAAGGCCTAAATCCGCCAAAGGCACTGTCCAGGGCGCCTCGCCCGGCAGTGACCCGGGCGATTCCTTTCTTGCCCGGCGTGTTGCTCGCCTCGTGGAGGCGAGCCTTCAGGGGGCAGTCGCACCTGCCCCAGACCTCCCTCTGTGTGACCCCCCGCCCTCGTTCGTGGCCCTTGGCCTGTTGCTCGCGCCAATTGGCCTCAAGGGCGCCCTGCGGATGAAAGCGTTTCATGCGGGCGATCCGCGCACCTCGGCCTTGATGCACCTTGAAGAGGCCGTCCTTCGAATGCCCGATGGCAGCCATCGGCGGGCCACAGTGGACTCGGTCGAGCCCAATGGCAAAGACTTCCGAATTCAACTCCGCACAGTCGACACGCCCGAGATGGCCCAGCGCCATGTGCGGGCTGAGATTGGTGTGCCGAGGCAGGCCTTGCCCGAGGCGGCGCCCGATGAGACCTACTGGACAGACCTGCTGGGCTGCCGAGTCTTGAATCGCAGTGGCACGATACTGGGTGAGGTCGATCGCATGGACACCAACGGCGTCCACGATTGGCTGATCGTTGGCCGGCATTGGATTCCCTTTGTCGAGGCCTATGTGGATGAGGTCGACCTTCCCAGTCGCACGGTGCGGGTGGATTGGCAGGCCGACTGGTGACGAACGCCATCGTTCGATTCGATGTGGTCACGCTCTTTCCTGAGTTCGTTCAGGCCTGGGCGTCCTCCGGTGTGTGTGGCCGGGCAGTCTCTCGGGGGCTTGTGGATGTCTCGCTCTGCAATCCCCGGCAGTTCACCTCCGACGTACACCAGACCGTGGACGACCGACCCTACGGGGGTGGCCCCGGCATGGTCATGATGGCCGAACCACTCCGGGACGCCGTGGTCGCCTGTCAGTCGGCAGCGCTCGCCGCAGGTTGGGCAGTCGGCCCCATTGTCTTGTTCTCCCCGGTGGGGCGTCCATTGCGCCAGGATTGGGTCGAGGCTGCACTGGGGCCTGTTCGAGACGGCCATGCGCGACGCCAGTGGACCTTGGTCTGTGGCCGCTACGAGGGCATCGATCAGCGGTTCATCGATCAGTTCGTCGATGAGGAGATCAGCCTGGGCGACTTCGTGCTCTCAGGGGGGGAAATTCCCGCCATGGCCCTCATGGATGCCCTGACCCGGCGCCTGCCGGGGGTGCTGGGCGATGACGCCTCCTCGGCCCAGGATTCCTTCATGGCCGGCCTGCTGGACCACCCCCATTACACCCGCCCAGAGACCTTTGAGGGCCAGTCGGTGCCCGAGGTGCTTTTATCCGGACATCATGGCAAAATAGCGGATTGGCGTGCTGCGCAGGCCACCCGACTCACCCAATTGAAGCGGCCCGATTTACTGGCCGATGAAATGGAGAAGACGGGCGAGTCGATCACTTCACCGCGCGCAGCCCAGGAGAAAAGAACACCATGAACATCATTGATCAAATCGAACAAGAAGAAATTGCACGTCTTGCGAAAGACATTCCTGCCTTTGCCCCTGGCGACACCGTGGTGGTGAGCGTGAGCGTGGTCGAGGGCACCCGCAAGCGTCTTCAGGCCTACGAAGGCGTGGTGATTGCCAAGCGCAACCGCGGCCTCAACTCCTCGTTTATCGTGCGCAAGATTTCGGCCGGCGAGGGCGTGGAGCGTACCTTCCAGCTCTACTCGCCGCTGATCGCGAAGATCGAGGTCAAGCGTCGCGGAGATGTTCGCCGGGCCAAGCTCTATTACCTGCGCAACCGGTCGGGCAAATCGGCCCGCATCCGCGAGAAACTCCCCGCACGTCGCTCACCGCGTGAGGTTGCAGAGGCGCAAGAGGCGTCCCAGGAGTCTCAGGCCTGACACCTCGGTTCGATCCCGAGGCCTCTGAGCCCCGGCCCTTCGAGCCGGGGCAACCCATCCCAGCATCTGAGCTCCGATCAGACAACATTGCCCGGTGGTGTCGGCTTGCAAAAGCCAACGCTCCGGGCTTTCCCATTTGGCAGCCCGAGGTGCTCGCCGATCGGCGTGAGCCCCCTGACGGCGCCACCGAGTGGCGCGCTGCGGCCGTGCTCATGGGGCTTCGTGCCACGGTGGAGCCCGACACCGGCCTGCCGGGCTGCAGCCTGGTGCTCACGAGGCGTCTGCCCAGTCTGAAACACCACCCAGGACAGATCAGCCTTCCCGGGGGCGCCTGCGAGCCGAGCGATGGCTCGCCAGAAATGACGGCATGCCGAGAGGCCGAGGAAGAGATTGGCCTGCCCCGTGACCATATCGAGCCACTCTTTCAACTGCCTGTGTATCGCACCGTGACGGGTTTTGAGGTCACCCCCGTCATTGGCCTGTTGCCGCAGGCCTGCGTCTATCGCCCCGACCCCAGAGAGGTGGCCCAGGTCTTCGAGGTGCCGATGTCCTTTCTCATGAACCCGCGTCATCATCAGCGCCGGGGGCTCAGGATAGAATCAGGGCCTATCGAGTTCTTTGCCATGCCCTACGAGCAGCATTTCATCTGGGGCGCCACCGCAGCCATGCTTCGCAACCTGTATCACTTTTTTTATGCAACCTGGAACCAGTCTGATCACTCGTCCATCCGCTGAGGGCCTCTTGTCATGACCTTGCTGAGCCTCCTGGTGGCCCTGCTTCTCGAGCAGGTGCGGCCCATTCGTCAGGCCAATTGGATCCAGTCGTGGGTGGTCGGAAAACTCGAGGAAGTCCGTGGCCTCGTCGACCCCAACGGCCCGCGCTCCATCTGGGCGGCCTGGCTGCTGGTCGTTGCAGGCTCGGCCATCTTTGGCCTGGTGGTGGGCCGCGTCCTGGGCTTTGTGCACCCATTGCTCGAGTTGCTCTTTGCGGTGGGTGTCCTGTATCTCACCCTTGGCTTTCGGCAGTTTAGCCATCGATTCCACGACATTCAGGCGGCGTTGCGGGCCGACGACCTCCCCGAGGCCCGGCGTCTGTTGTCGCTCTGGACCATCGACATGCATGCCGACCCGGTGGCCCGTGCGGCGGCAGAGTCTGGAGACGAGTCTGCCGTGGTGCGGGAGTCGATTCGGCTGGCCTTGGTCTCGGCCCAACGGCATGTCTTCGGTCTCATTTTCTGGTTCGTCGTGCTGCCCGGCGTATCGGGAGCCCTGGCCTATTGGCTCACGGTGCAGATGCTGCGGGCCTGGGGTGAAGACACCGCCGACCTGTTCGGCCAGACAGCCCGCGCAGCCTACCGATGGGTGGACTGGCTGCCTGTGCGGGTCACGGCCATGATCTTCGCCGTGGTGGGCAACTTTGAAGACTCCGTTGCCATGTGGCGTGCCCGCGCAGTGGGATCGCCGATGCTGTCCGACGACACCGATCGCGTACTCGTTGCCTCGGGTGCTGGGGCCATTGGTGTGCGGCTCACCATTCCAGATGCACCCACGGGCTCCGACGACTATGAGTCGTATGCCGACGGCGTGTCTACAGAACCAGAGCTTCGTGAGGCCAGCATTTACAGCATGAACTCGGCGGTGGGCCTGGTCTGGCGAGCGGTGATCATCTGGTTCTTCCTGGTGCTGCTCTTCTACCTCGGCCGCTGGCTGAGTTAATGGGCCAGGCGCTCGCGCTCGAGCGCCGTCAGCAGGCCTTCCCATTGTTCTAATCTCGCGCCCAGGCCATGCGCCGAAGCGGCCTTGCGAATGGGGCAGCCGGGCTCATGGCGGTGGCTGCAGTTGGCGTAACGGCAGGCACCGTCCTGCGCCAGAATCGTCTGAAACTCGGGAAAGAGCCCCACGAGGTCGTCCTGCTCGAGGTGGCCGATCCCAAACTTTTGAAATCCTGGCGTATCGATGATGCGCCCGCCCGCCCACTGGTAAGCCTGGCTGCTGGTGGTGGTGTGGCGGCCGGTCTGCAGGGCCTCGGAAATGGCCTGGGTCTGGGCCTGGGCCGAGGGAACGAGCCGATTGAGCAGGCTGCTCTTGCCCATGCCGGACTGCCCCATGAGGGCCACCGAAAGCCGCTCCCCCGGGAATGCATTTGAGATCTTCGCCATCAGACCATCGAGCCCGCCCGCCTGAATGTGTGTCTCCACAACCGGCCAGGGGCAGTCCATGCCCTGCGGCATGAGGGCCTGGAGCTGGGCCCTGGCCACAGCGGCCCCTTCGGCCTGGTCTGTCTTGTTGAGCAGCACCCAGGTTGGAATGCGCTGGCTCATGAGACTGGCCAACACGCGCAGCAGAATGTCCGGCGAAAAGATTGGGTGACCACTGACCACGACCCAGGCCAGGTCGATATTGGCCGCAAGGCGTTTGGCCTTGTCACCCTCTTGGCGCAGCAGGGTGTTGGTCCGAGGGCCGATCGACTCCACCGTGGGTGGACTGTGCGTGCGATTGAGCGCCACGAGATCGTTGGTCAGTGGCGTGAGGCCACGGCCGCGAAGGTGACAGAGGTGACGGGATCCGTCGTCTGTCTCGACCCAGGCCTGCCGGCCATGGCAGCTGATCACACGAGCAGTGTCAGGATGCGGTCCGCGCACTCGAAGTCTTTGGTGGTGATGCCCTGCTGGTCATGGCTTCGGAGCGACACACGCAGGCTGCTGTAGCCAAAGCAGATGTCGGGATGATGGTCGAGTTCGATGGCCAATGCAGCAATGGACTGAACCCAGCCACAGATGACCTCATAGGCCACGGAATGCCGCTCAAGGACGAGGCTGCCATCCACATAGGCCCATTGGGGCCGTCGTTCAAGGGCCTCGAGAATCTCGTGGTCGCGAAGAGGGGTGCTGGCGTTCACGGGAAGATCATGTCACAACCGTGCGATCATCCGCGAATGGCCCAAGTGCAAAATGAGAATCACCTGGTCTGGGTGGACATGGAGATGAGTGGGCTTGATCCACTCACCAATCGAATTCTGGAGGTGGCCGTGGTGGTCACGACATCCGATCTCTGCCTTGTGGCAGAGGCCCCGGTGCTTGTGATTCATCAGATCGATGCCCACCTCGATGCCATGGATGACTGGAATAAGGGCACCCATGGTCGGTCGGGTCTGATCGACCGTGTGAAGGCCTCTGTCCTTACCGAGGAGGAGGCTGAAGTCCAGCTCCTGGCCTTCCTGGCTGAGCATGTGCCTGCGGGGAAGTCCCCTCTATGTGGCAACAGTGTCCACCAGGACCGTCGCTTCATGCATCGCTACATGCCAGCCTTTGAGGCCTTCTTTCACTATCGCAACCTGGATGTCAGCACGCTCAAGGAGCTCTGCCGTCGTTGGCGTCCGGAGGTCTACAAGGGCTTTGTGAAGAAGGGTGCCCACACGGCCTTGGCCGATGTGCTGGAGTCGATCGAGGAGTTGCGCTATTACCGAAGCAACTTCTTGGGCTTGTCGGTCAGCAGCAGCACATAGCGTTCACGGCTGTCTCGGTCGGTGGCCCGACTGCCCGACCAGAGCACCGTGTCATCGGGTGCGGCCGGTGTGGTCCGGACGGTGAGCGGGCAGGCTGCCGAGGCTGTGCCGATGCGAGACGACACGGTGGCCAGCACGAGCAGCCGAGCGGAGGTGTCGCCCTCGGGTACGGAGATGCAGGCCCTGGCATCCGATGCCTGGTAGCCCAGCCGGACCCAGGCGGCAGAGACTGCCGCATTGAGTTCATCAGAGACGGGCCGATGGCCGCGATTGATTTCCAGGGCAGGCATCCAGAGGGTCATCATGAGAATCCAGGCCAGGCCAAGCCCGCCGGAGGTCAGGGCCACGGGCCGCCAGAGCTGCTGTCCGGTGCGACGAATGCGCCAGATCACGAGGCTCACCCAAAGGCCACTTACTGCTGTGCCAAAGAGCACCTCTGCGGCGCTGGGCTCTGCTCGGGCCAGGCCAGGGGCAAAGTAGTCCAGTCTGCTGGCCAGGTTCTCTGGGAACTGAAAGACCATGGCAGACCAGTAAAGCCAGATGAGCAGACCCAGGGCCGAAAAGACCACCACGGCAAACCAGTCGAGCAGGCTGGTCAGGCTGCGGGGGATGGAGAGCAGGCCGAAGGCAGCCAGGGCTGCCAGGCTGGCCACCGGCAGCAGGCGGCCAGGCTCGGACAAGCCCAGGCCAGTGACACCCACTGCGACCTGCATCGCCAGCAGGATGAGCAATGTCTGAATGTGTGCGAGGGCGAGCAGTCCATGCCGCTTGGCCTGGATGATGAGGACCAATGCAATCGGCCAGAGCGGCCACCAGGTCCAGGCCCAGGTGTTCATGGCGCGCCAGAGCGACTGTGTATTCGACCAGACCTGGGCATCCCACCAGAGGCTTGTTCGCTCCGCGCCATCGACTGCCAGCGCCGCCGCCGTCCAGGCCAGGAGCAAGGCCAGGAGCACCAGGCCCCCCGCCACCAGGAGATCGCGCCGAACCAGGCGGATGGGATGGACCAACCAGGCCAGCGCAAGAACGGCCAGGCCATGGGCCAGCGCCGTCTCCAGGCCGTCGGTGAGCAGGAGGGCTGCGAGCAGCAGTCCGATCAAACGGCCCGCATGGGTTGGACGCTCTGGGGCGATGGCAATCGCCCAGATGAGCGAGGCCTGCAGGAAGAAACTGAGGCTGGCCGGGCCGGCCTCATGCCAGCGGGTGGCTGTGCCCAGGCAGGCCAATGCCAGCAACACGGCGCAGTCGCCGAGCGTTCTGCCATAAGCGCTGGCATCTGGTCCAATGCCCAGGGGGTCGATGGGCCGTGCCTCTCGGCGAAGGGCCAGGCGCATGGTGCCGCGCCAGAGCGCGTAAAGGCCCAGGACCAGCCAGCCCGCCTGCACCAGCCGCACCAGATCGTCGAGCACGGTGGGTGACAAACCTCGGCCCAGCAGGGCCATTTGCAGGGCCTCGAAGGGGAGAATCAGAAGGGCTGCCAGCCATGCCGCCAGTGGGCCATGCCGAAGATGAAGGTCGCCCGCCAGGTCGGGCAACAGAGACAGCCCACCCGCGCCGGTCAGGCCATCGAGCACGCTTCTGGAGAGGGCCACCCCAAGGATGTCATCGCCGCGCCAGGGGCCATGGCCAAACAGCCCCGTGAGGGCATAGACGGTGATGAGACTGAGGAGGAGCCAGCCCCGGATGGGGCGTGCAGCACTGGCTGCGAGACCGGGGAGTGGCCTTGCCTCTCCCCAGCGCGCCAGCAAGTCGCGAAGCTTAAGCCTTGGGGCCGGAACTCGATCCGCCCGTGCCACGCTTGGAACCGAACTTCTGACGGAATTTCTCGACGCGGCCTGCCGTGTCCATCATCTTCTGGGTGCCGGTGTAGAAGGGGTGGGATTCCGAGCTGGTGTCGAGCTTGTAGAGCGGGTACTCCTTGCCATCCTTCCACTTGATGGTCTCGCGGGTTTGGACCGTGGAGCGGGTGACAAAGCTGAAGTCGTTCGACATGTCGACAAACACGACTTCACGGTAGTTGGGGTGGATGCCCTCTTTCATGGTCTTCTCTTTTTCTAAGTTGCAGCCGATATCGGGTGAGGCCCGATCCCGATCCCGACCCGTATCGCGGTCCGTATCAGTCAGGCCATTCACACGACCGTTCTGCCGGTGGATGAATAACCAGAAATTCTACCTCAGCTGCCGCGTTTCATCATGTCAAAGAATTCGCCGTTGTTCTTGGTCTGGCGGATCTTGTCGAGCAGGAATTCCATGGCCTGGATTTCGTCCATGTCGTGTAGGAGTTTGCGAAGGATCCAGATCTTCTGAAGCAGCTCTGGCTTGATGAGGAGTTCCTCTTTTCGGGTGCCGGAGCGGTTGATGTTGATGGCCGGATACACCCGCTTCTCAGCCAGGCGGCGCTCCAGGTGCACCTCCATGTTGCCCGTGCCCTTGAATTCTTCGTAGATGACTTCATCCATGCGTGAGCCGGTTTCGATCAGGGCCGTGGCAATGATGGTGAGGGAGCCGCCCTCTTCGATGTTCCGAGCCGCGCCAAAGAAGCGCTTGGGTCGGTGCAGGGCGTTGGCGTCCACACCACCGGTGAGCACCTTTCCTGAGGTGGGCACCACCGTGTTGTAGGCGCGGGCTAGCCGCGTGATGGAGTCGAGCAGGATCACGACGTCCTTCTTGTGCTCTACCAGTCGCTTGGCCTTCTCGATGACCATCTCGGCCACCTGAACATGGCGTGTGGCGGGCTCATCGAAGGTCGAGGCCACGACCTCACCGCGCACGGAGCGCTGCATCTCGGTGACCTCCTCGGGCCGCTCGTCGATGAGCAGCACAATGAGCACGACCTCGGGATGGTTGGTGGTGATGGCATGGGCAATCGTCTGCATCATCACCGTCTTGCCGCTCTTGGGCGAGGCCACCAGCAGGCCGCGCTGCCCTTTTCCGATGGGCGAGACCATGTCGATGATGCGGCCGGTGATGTTCTCCTCGCCCTTCATGTCTCGCTCAAGACGAATGGGCTCGTCCGGGAAGAGGGGCGTGAGGTTTTCAAAAAGAATCTTGTTCTTCGAGGCCTCTGGCGGCTGACCGTTGATCCGATCGACCTTTACTAGGGCGAAGTAGCGCTCGCCGTCTTTGGGGGTGCGAACCTCCCCCTCCACCGAGTCGCCGGTGTGCAGGTTGAAGCGGCGAATCTGGGACGGTGACAGGTAGATGTCGTCGGTACTCGCCAGGTAAGACGCCTCGGGCGACCTGAGGAAGCCAAAGCCGTCGGGCAGGACCTCCAGGACACCGTCGCCAAAGATCTGCTCGCCGGTCTTGGCCTTTTTCTTGAGGATGGCGAACATCAGCTCCTGCTTGCGCAGGCGACTGGCATTCTCGATTTCGAGGGAGCCAGCAAGTTCAACCAACTGGGTGACGGGGAGTGCTTTGAGTTCGGAGAGGTACATGTCGCGGAGGGAGGGCTTCTAGGTGGGGAGGGCGGTGAGGGGGGGCGGCCCAGCCGGGGTGCTGGGCCGATGAAACGGGGTTGCTTAGAGGTGGCTGTCGATCCAGGCGGTGAGCTGCGACTTGGCGGCTGCGCCAACCTTTTGGGCCACCACGGCACCGTTCTTAAACAGAATCATGGTGGGGATGCCTCGGATGCCGTGCTTGGCAGGGACCGCGGTGTTCTCGTCCACATTGATCTTGGCCACCACGAGACGGCCGGCATAGTCTGCGCCGATCTCTTCCAGGATGGGGGCGACCATCTTGCAGGGGCCACACCATTCGGCCCAGAAGTCGATGAGAACGGGGAGGTCGGATTTCAGGACATCTGCCTCGAAGCTGGCATCGGTCACGGCTTTAACGTTTTGGCTCATGGGTTGTTCAACAGGTGGTGAAGGGTTGAGGTTGTGTTTGATCGGGGGGTCAGGCACCGGGCGGCGCGAGTCGGGATCAAAGACTGATCCGCAAATTGATCAGCGTCCAGAATAGCATAGGGCCATGCACGCTGCTCAAACGGCCATTCAACAACTCGCGGTTGCGCTGGGCCACTGGCGAGACCTGGCAGCGCACCCCAGCCAGCACCGCTCGATGGATGCGGTCTGCCTGGATGCCGCGGTTCATCGCATCGCCCAGGCCCCGTGCCCGGGCCACGTGGCGGTGGTAAGTGCAAGCCCGCCATTGCTCCAGGCCATCCGCCGCAGGCTCGCCCTGGGCCGAGGGGCCGTGTCCTCGGCCAGTCTGGGCATTGCACCCTGGCCACTGCCGGCCTGCCTCAGCATCGACGACAGCCTGGAACAGGCCATCATTCGACGGGCCTCCGGCTCGGCCGATGTGCCCCGCACCCAGCAGGCGCGCATTTCCGAGTTGGCCAGCGCGGTGGCCAACTCACCGGTGCTGTCGGCAGGCCTGGCACCCACGGCCCGGTCTGCCTGGCAGTTGGCCTCAGAATGGGCCGCGCTCTTCAACCGATGGGATTGGCTCATGGCGGCCTGGTCACTGGGCGGTGAGCCCGATGCACAGCCCGTCGACCTCTCCGACGTCTCCCTGCTGGCCACCCTCTACGAAGCCTGTTGGGATGACAACGACCCGGCAACCTGGTTTGCATCGCACCCGCCGCGAGCGGATGAAGCCCAAGACATCCTCTGGTGCGGGGTTCACCCCGCCGATCCGCTCGACCACGCCCGGCTGGCAGTGGCCTGGCCCGGTCGCTGGCAGGCGGTGGCCGTGGAGCCCAATCAACAGGCAGGCCTGCTCGCAGTGGCCTGGCCCGACATCCAAGACCTGCAGGCGGGGCGGTCACCGCAGCCGGCCGACTGGGACCCACCCGCCTTGCGCAGCCAACACCTGTCGGCATCCCTGGAAGCGGGCGCATTCACGCTCGACTGCACATGCCTGGAGGGTGCCCGCATGGAGGCCTGCGCGGGCCTTGCCGTCGAGACCTTGCTGGCCTGGTTGCGCGAGGGGCGGGCAGATTTGGGTGTGGTCCCTGCAGACCGACAAATGGCTCGGCGTGTGGCGGCGGGCTTGTCAGCCCATGGCATCTTCATCGACGACCTCTCCGGCTGGTCACTCGACACCACCCTGGCCGCCACGGCCTTCGATGGCTGGCTCGACCTTCTCCTTCACCGCATCACCCGCGATCGTTTCCTGGGCTGGGTGCAGAGCCCTCTGGTCATCACAGCCCTTGAGCGCACTGGGCTCATGCATGCCGATGCTGCCGAGGCCATCGACCGTCGACTGCGCCGCCAGCCATCGGGCCGTTTGAACCTAGATGCCGTCTGTCCAGCGCTGAGCCCCCCCTGTAGGCGCTGGTCTGAGGCGCTGGCCCAGGCGGGCACCATGGGTGCCTGGCTGGCCTGCATCCAAGACAGCCTGCGCGAGACGGGTCTGGAGGCGGTGTTGCTGGAGGACGCCGCCGGCTTGCGCCTGATCAGCGGCATGGCTGAGTTGGCGGTGGCCTTGTCCGATGAGCCGGTCACCGTGGCCAACACCCAGGCGGCCCTGGCCGACACGCTTCGTCAGGCTCGGCTGCCCATCCGCGCCGACGGCGCCTCCATTCGAATGCTCAGCCTGGCGGAGGCGGCCCTCTCCGAGATCGACGGCCTCGTGCTCCTCGGGGCCTCCGATGGTCGTTTCCCGGCACGGCCACCCAATCGCCTTGTCACCCGCAGTCGGCGAGACCTTCTCTTTTGCCTGCCTGCGCAAGCCCTCGAGCAGGCCCGATTCGTTTCGAACCTGGCCGAGGTGCTGGCCCGCGGCGTGCCCGTGGTGGCCATTGCCCAGCGGGATGCGGAAGACCAGCCCGCCACCTGGGCCAGTTGTCTGGCGCGGCTCCACCTGGTGGCACCGAGCACACGGCCCCGCCTGGCACACCCGCTAGCTACAACGCACCTGCTGCCACTGCCACCGCCCACGCCACCGGCAGTGATGCTTGCGGGCCTGCCCTCGGAGGTCAGTGTCTCGACCCTCCAGTCGCTGGCGAGTTGTCCGTATCGGTTTCATTGGCAGGCCGTGCTGGGCCTGTCGTCGTTGTCGCCTCTCAAAGACCTCTCGGGGCCACCCGACCTTGGACTTCTTTTGCATCGGCTCTCTGAGGCGGTGGGAGATCCGGCCATGCAGGCACCGCGCCATCCCGAGGCGGCCTTGCCGCAGGCTTGGTCCGATTGGCTCGAGGCCACGCTGCGCAGCATGGCCCAGGGCCGAGGCTGGTCGGCAGACCTTCTCGCGCAGGCCCGACCACTGCTCCCCGGGTTCGCGCAATGGCTCGCCGAGACGGCCTGCAGCCACAACCTCGTGGGTCTGGAACAGGAGTGGATTGCAGACCTTCCCAAGAGTCGCGTGCGCCTGCGAGGCCGCTCCGACCGCCTCGATGCCCACCAGGACACGGGCGGGCTGCGGCTGGTGGATCTCAAGATCACATCGGCCGACACACTGCGTGCTCGGCTGCGACGCGACAGCGGCGCCCTGCAGATCGAGGCTTACAGCTGGCTGTTGGAGGCTGCTGGCATGGGCCGGCCCGAGGAGCAGGGCTGTTTGAGCGTGTCCTGGTCGGGGGCCCGTTGGGTGGCCTGCGACCATCAGCCCGAGCTCATGGCCACGGCCGACAAAGCCCTGGCTCGGCTCGCGCAGGGGGAGCCTGTGCGGGCGCTCGCCGGCGAGGGCGATGGCGCCGACTGCGAACACTGCCCCGCCAAGGGCTGCTGTCGAGTTCAAGACTGGGGCGCTGTCTGATGGACACCCAACTCTCCACAAATCCCATGCGATCGGTGGTGGTCGAGGCGTGTGCCGGCAGTGGCAAGACCTGGCTGCTCACCGCCCGGGTGGTTCGGGCGCTGCTGGAAGGGGCCTCGCCCGGCGGAATTCTGGCACTCACCTTCACTGACAAGGCGGCCGCAGAAATGCGCAGCCGCATTCGCGAGGCCTTGTTGTCGCTGTGTCACCTGCCATCAGAACGGCTGCGTCTTGTGCTCTCAGACTATGGCCTCTCGGGAGAGGCCCTCGAGCGGGCCATGGCCTCGGCACCCCGGGCCTACGAGCTGTTGTTGGTGGCCGATCAGCAGCCCACGATTGGCACCTTTCACGCGTGGTATGCGCAGCTGCTCTCTTATGCACCCTCGCCCATGGCCAGCCTGGCCACCCTCGGGCTGGCGCCGTACCCCAGCATGGTGAGGGCCGAGGCCTGGGCCAGTTTCGTGGCCACCACGGCTGCCGATCCCACACACCCGCTGGCCCAATTGGCCGAGCACCTCGGCTTTGACACCGCCCGGCAGGCGGTGCTCAGCGCGGCAGCAGACTGGCGAGTAGCCTTGCAGGCCGATGCAGACCCGAGTGGGGAGGACCTCCTCACCGCCAGGGCCCAGGCCAATGAAGACTTGGCGAGCTGGGTGTCGCAGACTGCACACACCGCCGAAGCACTGGCGCCTTTCTTTCAAGAACTGCCCAAGCGAGACGCGCATGCACAGGCGCTTGCGGCCTGGCGCCAGTCCGATGCCCGAGCCCTCGCAACACTCTTCTTGAGAGACGCCCCGGAGGGTCAGGCGCGTCAGATCATCAAGCATCGGTTTGTGCGCAAGGCCGATCGAACCGCCTGGGGCCCTCAGGCCATCGACATCGAGCATGGCATTGTCCGGCTGGTGGAGGCCCTCAATGAGGCCCTGGAGCAGGCCGATCGCCGCATTCAGGCGGCCCGCCATCGCATGCTGTGCCGGGCCAGTTTGGACTGGCAAGACCACTGGGCGGGCTGGGTGGCTCGCACCGGGGAGACCGACTACGACGGCCTCGAGGCGGCCGTGGTGCGCCTCATGGCCTCCGCGGAGGCCCCCGCATTGTTGAGCCGGCTCGATTGCCGTTACGAGCAGATCTTGGTCGATGAGTTCCAAGACACCAACCCCGTGCAATGGGGCTTGTTGCGAGCCTGGCTTGAGCCGCATGTGGGGGCAGAGGGTGTGATGCCGGGTGCGCCGAAGGTCTTCATGGTGGGCGACCCGAAGCAGTCCATCTACCGGTTTCGAGGCGCAGACCCGAAGGTCTTTATCGCGGCGCGCGAGTGGCTGGTTGCGCACTACCGTGCGGCGTGCATCGAGACGGACACCACACGTCGGTGCGCACCGGAGGTGGTGAACTTCATGAACCGTGCATTGCCCGACTGGGGTGGCAGCCGCTATCGCGCCCACAGCAGTCACCCATCGGCCCTGCCGGGCTGTGTGGCCCACCTGCCTTTGCCCAGTCTCGAATCTTCCGCCGAGGCGGAGGCCGACAGGGGCAACGATGAGGACACTGAGGCGGGCGGAGAGGGAGCCACCGAAGGGGGGAACGACGAGACGCGTGATTGGCTCGCCTCGCCCGAGCGGCCCCGCATGGCGTCGGCCTGGCGGGCCGAGGGCCTGCGCATCGCCGATGCCATCTTGGCCTGCCGGGCGGCCAATCCCTGGCTCGATTGGAGTGGCATTCGCATCCTCACCCGCGGCCGCACCCACATGGCGGCCTATGAAGAGGCCTTGTCCCTGCACGGCATCCCGCATCAGAGCGACCGGCGCGGCGGGCTGCTCGAGCAGTCGGAGGTGCAAGACATCCTCGCCTTGTGTCGTTGGCTGGCGCACCCCTGGTCGAATGCAGACCTGGCCCATGTGCTGCGCTCGCCGTTCTTCTCTGTCACGGATGCGAGCCTGCTGCACCTGGCCGCCATGGCCCAGCGCGATGGCCAGCGTTGGTGGGAGACCCTCCAGGCCGTGCCCGCCAGCACAGACCCATGCCTCGACGGCGTGGCCGCTCGCCTTTGCACCTGGCGCAGCTGGATGTCCACCCTGCCTGTTCACGACCTCCTCGACCGCATCCTCACGGATGCGGGCCTTTGGAATCGGCTTCTGGCCTATGGGCCTCAGCGCGTTGAACAGGTGCGGGCCAACATCGAGAGCCTCTTGGCGCTCTCGCTGGAGTGGGATGCCGGCCGCTCCCCAAGCCTTGCCCGGTTCGTGCAGGACATGTCGGCCCTCCTGGCCCGTGCCGACCAAGAGGCCCCCGCAGTGGTGCAGGCGAGCTGCGGCCCTTCTGCCGTTCAAATCCAAACCCTGCATGCAGCCAAAGGGCTCGAGGCCGACCTCATCATCCTGGCGGGCCTCACCGATGTCGGCGGCCAGGACAAGGGCATCCATTGGCTCGCCGAGTTCACGGCCGACCGCTCTCAGCTCGTGGGCGTCTCCACCTGGCACAAGGGCGATGCCAACACGCCGGAGGTGTTGCATCGGCGCGAGGAGCAGTTGGGCCTGGCCCAAGAGGAGGCCTTCAACCTCTTTTATGTGGCCATCACGCGGGCGCGTCGCATGCTGCTCTTGAGTGCTGCCAAGGCCTCGGAGTCGCACTGGTTTGGCCGGGTGATCACCCAGTGCGATGCCTGGACGGGCAAGGCCCCAGTGCTGCCACCCCCGTCGTCGGGAAGGCCGGCATGACCACACCCGACTCGCTCCCCATTCGGCTGGGCCAGGCCTTTCATCGGCTCATGGAGTTTGCAGAACATCTTCCGGCCCGGACCATGCCGGAGGCGGACTGGCAGCGTGGCCGCTGGGGTCGGCTGCTTGCACCGTATGCCCTGCCCCGAGAGGCCTGCGCCGAGGTCGGTGCCTGCGCGGTGCAGATCGTGTCTGACCCCGACATGCGGGGCCTGCTCGGCCTGGACACCCCGCAGGCCATGGCCTGGGCCGAGCGCGAGTGGCCGGCTGCATCGGGCGGCTGGATTCGACCCGATCGGGTGGTCTGGCTGCCGGACTGCCAGTCGGTGCGCATCATCGACTTCAAATGGCGTCTTCTGCCAGCCGAGGAGGCCGACTATGCCGCGCAGTTGCGTTCTTATCAGGCTGTCATCTCGCCAGGCGCCACAGCGCATATCGTGACGGCCGATGGCGGTCACTGGATGCTGGCCGAAGAGGGCTTGGTACACTGCCCCTCGGCGGGCCGCCCCGCATTGTGAGCCTGTGAACCTGGTCAGGTCGGGAACGAAGCAGCCATAGCGGGTCCTCACAAGTGCCGGGGGTCCGGCTCGCCCCCTTTTGCCCCAGAAGAGACCATGTCCCAAGCCCTATTCGAAGACCAAGCATCGTCAGATCAGGCCCCCATGGCCCTGGCGCGCAAATGGCGACCAAGGCAGTTCGGGGCCGTGGTGGGACAAGACCATGCCGTGCGCGCACTCCAGCACGCGCTCGAGACCGGCCGCCTTCACCACGCCTACCTGCTCACTGGTTCCAGGGGTGTGGGAAAGACCACGCTGGCGCGCATTCTGGCCAAGGCCCTCAACTGCGAGTCGGGCGTGGTGCGCGAGCCCTGCGGCGCCTGCGGCAACTGCCTGGCCATCGACCGTGGCCGATTCGTCGATTACATCGAGATTGATGCGGCCTCGAACCGTGGCGTCGCTGAAATTCAACAACTCCTCGAACAGGCCCGTTTTGCGCCCACGGCGGGCCGCTTCAAGGTGTATGTGATCGACGAGGTGCACATGCTCACCGGGCATGCCTTCAATGCCATGCTCAAGACCCTCGAAGAGCCACCGGCCGATGTGAAGTTTGTGCTGGCCACCACCGACCCGCAAAAGATTCCCGTCACCGTCCTGTCTCGCTGCCTGCAGTTCAGCCTGAAGAACCTGCGTCGGGAGGCCTTGGTGGCACACCTCTCGCATGTGCTGTCCTTGGAATCGGTCTCGGCCGACCCAGAGGCCCTCGCGGGCATTGCCAATGCAGCCCAGGGCAGCGTTCGCGATGCCTTGTCGCTCACCGACCAGGCCATTGCATTCGGTGGTGGCTCGCTCAGCAGCTTGTCAGTCACCCAAATGCTTGGCCTGGTGCAGCGTGAATCGCTCCTGGCCTTGGCCTTGCTGATCGTGAAGTCCGATGCCGCAGGCGCCATGGCCCAGCTCGACCAACTCCTGGAGTCTGGCGGCGCAGCCGATGCCATCCTCGGCGACCTTGCAAGGCTCTTTCATGAGGTGTCGGCCCTCCTGGTGCTCAAGGGCGAGGCACTCGAGCAGGCCGACCCCAGCCTGCAGGCCCTGGTGGGCCTGATGGATGGTCAGTCGGCCCAGCTGGCCTATCAGATCGTCGTCTTGGGCCGACGCGACCTTGGCCTGGCCCCCGATGAAAAGACCGGCCTGGAGATGACCGTTCTTCGGCTGCTGGCCTTTCAACCGGAACAGGTTCAGGCGGCAGCCCCGGCAGCCAAGGCCGCTGCCCTGCGGGTGTCCGCGCGTGCGCCCCTCGTTCCGCCGCGCCCCCTGGCGGCCGAGGCGTCTGCAGCCTCGCCAGCGGCAGCCCCGCCACCCGCGGTCAAGCCCCTCTTCAAAAGAGAAGACCTCACCCCAGTCAACTGGCCCACACACGCCAAGTCTCTGCAGGCCACTGGCCTGACACGACAATTCCTTCAGCAGTCTGGCTTCGTGGGGCTGGACGCATCACGGCCCCATCAACTGCGTTTTCAGGTGCCCGTGGAGGCACTCTCGGAGTCGAACCTGGTGGCGCGGGTCACCCAACTCTTGTGTGCCGCGCTGGGTGAAACCGTGAGCCTGTCGGTCACGGTCGGGCAGACCGGCGAAGCCCCCACGGCGGCCGCCAAGGCGGCAGCCCGGGCTGAAGAACTCCAGCGTCGCGCAGAACTTGCCATTGCGGAGTCACCGCTCGTTCAGGCCATCATTCGTGAATTCGATGGCACCATTGTTCCGGGTTCGATCCGCTGGGTTGGACCAGACCCAGATGAGCCCGCAGCCTCGGCCGATGCCAGCCTGCCAACCACCCCCTCCTCACCACCGAATCAGGAGTCGTCCTCATGATGAAGAATCAACTGGCCGGGCTGATGCGCCAGGCGCAACAGATGCAAGACAAGATCAAGCAGGCCCAAGACGCGCTGGCCACCCTCACCATCGAGGGGCAGGCCGGTGCTGGCCTGGTCAAGGTGGTGGTCGATGGTCGGCATGCCGTGAAGTCGGTGGAGGTCGATCCCAGCCTCATGACGACCGACCCAGATGATCGTGAAACCCTGCAAGACCTTCTGGTGGCGGCCCTGCAGGATGCCCATGCCAAGGTGGAGCAGGCCAGCCAGGAGCGCATGTCGGCGGCCACGGCGGGCATGCCGCTTCCGCCGGGCTTTCGGCTCTAATTCTCGTTCGTGTCCAAGCCGGCCCCGGCCAGGGTTCCGCCCGCGCTGCTTGCGCTCACCGAAGCCTTTGCACGACTGCCCGGTGTGGGCCCCAAGACGGCCCAGCGCATGGCCCTGCACCTGCTGCAGCACGATCGTTCGGGCGCAGAACTTCTGGGTCGGTCGCTGCTGGAGGCCGCTGAGCGCCTGCGGCATTGCGAGCGCTGCAACAGCCTCACAGAATTGCCGGTCTGCGAGACCTGCGACGACGACAGCCGCGACCCCCGTCTCCTGTGTGTGGTCGAGAGCCCGTCAGACCTGCTGGTCTTGGAGCAGAGCCAGTCTTTTCAGGGTCGCTACTTTGTGTTGATGGGGAGGCTCTCGCCCTTGGATGGCATCGGCCCCCGCGAGATTCACCTGGAGCGTCTGCTGGCCCGCGTGTCATCAGACCCGGCCCTGCAAGAGGTGGTGGTGGCCACGAACTTCACGCCAGAGGGGGAGGCCACCGCCCACGCCATTGAAACCTTGCTTCGGTCTCACCAGCTCTGCCCGCCGCTGCGGCTGAGTCGCCTCGCGCGGGGTGTGCCGGTTGGCGGAGAATTGGAGTACGTTGACCTCGGCACGGTGGCGCAGGCCTTTCGGGATCGACGGGCCATTGATGCCGACACCCATGACTCGAAAGGAATGCTCGAATGACAACAGAACTGGGAATGACCACGGCCTTCTGGTGCCTGCTGGTCTTGGCGGTGCTGCCCATTGTGTGCGCGGGCATCTCCAAAGCCGGTGGCGACGCCTACGACAACCATGCACCGAGGGCTTGGCTTGCGCGGCAGGAGGGCTTTCGCGCCCGGGCCGTGGCGGCCCAGCAGAACAGTTGGGAGGCATTCGCGCTCATGACGGCAGCCGTGCTGGTGGCCCATGCCTCGGTCGGGCCGAGCGATGCGGCCAACCAGCTCGCCGTGGCGGTGGTGGTGGCGCGGCTGGCCTACATTCTTTGCTATGTGGCCAATTGGGCCATGGCCAGAACCCTGGTCTGGGTGGCTGGCTTCTTCATGACCTTGTCGATTTTCCTGGTGGGCGCCTAGTCCACTGCGCAGCCCCGGCGATGGCCCGTCGGTGGGCCCTGCCAGGGGTATGGCCACAGTCTGCACCTGGGCCCAGGCGTTGACCCCCGTATAATTCGGAAAATCCAAAGGAGTTCAATTTGCAGCTGACTGAACTGCTGGCCGCGGGTGCACCCGATTCGGCTGGCTCCGGCGCGGGCCCTGTGCGGGCGCATCCGCCAGCCGTCCTGGCCCTGGCCGATGGCACTGTCTTTGAGGGCATTTCCATCGGGGCACCCGGTGCCACGGTGGGTGAGGTGGTCTTCAACACCGCCCTCACGGGCTACCAAGAGATTCTCACCGACCCCAGCTACTGCCGTCAGATCGTCACCCTCACGTATCCCCACATTGGCAACACGGGCTGGAACGATGAAGACAACGAATCCAGTGGGGTCCAGGCTGCTGGCCTCATTACCCGAGACCTTCCACCGGTGGTCTCCAACTTTCGTTCCACCCAAGACCTGCCCTCGGCCCTGAAGGCCTCTGGCTGTGTGGCCATCAGTGGCGTGGACACGCGGGCCCTGACAAGGCGCCTGCGCGACGGTGGGGCCCAGTCGGGCTGCATTCTGGCGGCCAGCTCAGTGGGTGACACCCTCGACCCAGCAGAGGCCCTGCGCCGGGCGCGGGCGTGGTCTGGCCTGCTCGGCCAAGACCTCGCCCAGGTGGTGACCACCAGCAAGCCCTACGACTGGCAGTTTGGCAGTTGGGTCCTCGGCGAAGGCCATCCTGCGAGGCCCGCCAAAGGCTTTCGTGTGATCGCCTTCGACTACGGCGTGAAGACCAACATCCTTCGCCTGCTCGCCGACCGCGGCTGTCAGCTCACGGTGGTGCCAGCCAAGACCAGTTTCGAAGAGGCCATGGCCATGGGCGCAGATGGCCTGTTCTTGTCCAACGGCCCTGGCGATCCGGCCCCCTGCGACTACGCCATCTCGGTGGCCCAGGCGGCCATGGCGGCCAAGGTCCCTCTGTTTGGAATCTGTCTGGGCCATCAGATCATGGCGCTGGCCGCCGGTGCCAAGACTTACAAAATGAAGTTCGGTCACCATGGGGCGAACCATCCGGTGAAGGAACTCGCCACGGGTCGGGTCTTCATCACATCGCAGAACCATGGCTTTGCGGTGGATGACAAATCCCTGCCGGACCATCTCGAGGTGACCCATGTCTCGCTCTTTGATGGATCCATCCAGGGCCTATCTCACCGGAAGGCGCCCGCCTTCTGCTTTCAGGGCCACCCCGAGGCGAGCCCGGGCCCGCACGACATCCTGCCCCTGTTCGATCGTTTCTTCGATGCCATGAGGGCCGCACATGCCTAAGCGCACCGACATCAAGAGCATTCTCATCATCGGGGCAGGCCCAATCGTCATCGGCCAGGCCTGTGAGTTCGACTACTCCGGCGCCCAGGCCTGCAAGGCCCTGCAGCAGGAGGGCTTCCGGGTCATCCTGGTCAACAGCAATCCGGCCACGATCATGACCGACCCAGGCACGGCCGACACCACCTACATCGAACCAATCACCTGGCAGATGGTCGCCCGCATCATCGAAAAAGAGCGTCCCGATGCCCTGCTGCCCACAATGGGTGGCCAGACGGCGCTCAACTGCGCCCTCGACCTCGCCCGCCACGGCGTGCTGGAGAAGTACAAGGTCGAGCTCATCGGCGCCCGTGAGGAGGCCATCGAGAAGGCCGAGGACCGCCTCAAGTTCAAGGAGGCCATGACCAAGATTGGCCTGGACTCCGCCCAGTCGGGCATTGCCCACACCATGGACGAGGCCTGGGCCGTGCAGCGGCGCATTGCCGAACTCACTGGCGGCGTTGGCTTTCCCATGGTCATCCGCCCGAGCTTCACGCTGGGTGGCACGGGTGGTGGCATTGCCTACAACGCGGAGGAGTTCGAGACCATCTGCAAGCGTGGCCTAGAGGCCTCGCCCACCAGCGAGCTGCTCATCGAGGAATCCCTCATTGGCTGGAAAGAGTTCGAGATGGAGGTGGTTCGCGACCGCGCAGACAACTGCATCATCGTCTGCTCCATTGAGAACCTCGATCCCATGGGCATTCACACCGGTGACTCCATCACCGTGGCACCGGCCCAGACCCTCACCGACAAGGAATACCAGTTGATGCGAAATGCCTCGATTGCGATTTTGCGAGAGATTGGTGTGGACACCGGGGGGTCGAATGTCCAGTTCTCCATCAATCCGGCCAACGGCCGGATGATCGTCATCGAGATGAACCCCCGGGTGTCTCGGTCGTCTGCGCTGGCCTCCAAGGCCACCGGCTTCCCGATTGCGAAGGTGGCGGCGAAGTTGGCGGTGGGATACACCCTCGATGAACTCCAGAACGAGATCACCGGTGGGGCCACGCCAGCCTCCTTTGAGCCATCCATCGACTATGTCGTGACAAAGGTGCCTCGGTTCGCCTTTGAGAAATTCCCAACCGCCGACAGCCACCTCACCACCCAGATGAAGTCTGTGGGCGAGGTCATGGCCATGGGCCGCACCTTCCAGGAGTCCTTTCAAAAGGCCCTGCGTGGCCTGGAGGTGGGCGTCGATGGCATGAACCAGATGACCACCGACCGTGAGGTCATCGAGGAAGAATTGGGCGAGCCTGGCCCAGAACGCATCTGGTATGTGGGCGACGCCTTTGCCCAGGGCTTCTCGGTGGCGGAGGTTCAGGCACTCACCCACATTGACCCCTGGTTCCTCGAGCAGATCAAGGAGATCATCGACATCGAACTGGCCCTGGAGAAGAAGACCATGGCCGACCTCGATGCCGAGCTTCTGCTGGCGCTCAAGCAAAAAGGTTTTTCGGATCGTCGGCTGGCCTACCTGCTCGACACCACGGAGCATGCTGTGCGCAAGCTTCGTCACAGCCTGCAGGTCAGGCCTGTCTACAAGCGGGTGGACACCTGTGCGGCCGAGTTCGACACCAGCACCTCTTACTTCTATTCCACCTACGAGAAGGACTGCGAGGCCCGGCCCACCGACCGAAAGAAGGTCATTGTGCTGGGCGGTGGCCCCAACCGCATCGGCCAAGGCATTGAATTCGACTACTGCTGTGTGCACGCCGCCATGGCCCTTCGGGATGATGGCTTTGAGACCATCATGGTCAATTGCAATCCCGAGACCGTCTCCACCGACTACGACACCTCCGACCGCCTCTACTTCGAGCCCCTCACCCTGGAGGACGTCCTCGAGATCGTCGACCTTGAAAAGCCAGTGGGCGTGATCGTTCAGTACGGCGGCCAGACCCCGCTCAAACTCGCCAAGGCCCTCGAGGCCGCGGGCGTTCCCATCGTGGGCACCTCGCCCGAGTCGATCGACATTGCCGAGGACCGTGAGCGCTTCCAGAAACTGCTCCAGAAGCTCGAGCTCCTGCAGCCGCCCAACCGCACGGCCCGCAACGAGGAGGAGGCCATTCGGCTTGCCCAAGAGATTGGCTACCCCTTGGTTGTTCGGCCCAGCTATGTCTTGGGTGGACGGGCCATGGAGATTGTTCACGAGCAGCGCGACCTCGAGCGCTATATGCGAGAGGCCGTGAAGGTGTCCAACGACTCCCCAGTGCTGCTCGACCGCTTTCTCAACGATGCCATCGAGGTCGATGTGGACTCCCTCTCCGATGGCAAGCGCGTGGTGATTGGCGGGGTCATGGAGCACATTGAGCAGGCCGGTGTGCACTCGGGCGACTCCGCCTGCAGCCTGCCACCGTATTCGCTCTCTGAGTCACTGATTGCCGAGCTCAAGCGCCAGACGGAGCTCATGTCCAGGGCCTTGAATGTGGTGGGCCTCATGAATGTGCAGTTCGCCATACAGAACCAGCGGGTCTATGTGCTGGAGGTCAACCCAAGGGCGTCTCGCACGGTGCCCTTTGTCTCGAAGGCCACGGGCGTGCCCTTGGCCAAGGTGGCGGCCCGGGCCATGCTGGGCAAGAGCCTGGACGACCAGGGCGTCACGACCGAAGTGGTGCCGCCGTACTTCTCTGTCAAGGAGGCGGTCTTTCCCTTTGTGAAGTTCCCGGGTGTGGACACCATCCTGGGCCCTGAGATGAAATCGACTGGCGAGGTCATGGGTGTGGCCCCTAGTTTTGTCGAGGCCTTTGTGAAGTCTCAGATTGCCGCGGGCACACAGTTGCCCGACCCAAGCAAGGGGGGCCTTGCCTTCATCAGCGTGAAGGCAAGCGACAAGCCGCATGCTGTGGGTGTGGCACGCATGCTCCATGAGATGGGCTACAAGCTCATCGCCACCCGCGGCACGGCTGCGGCCCTCTCGGCCGAGGGTCTTCCGGTGGTCACCGTGAACAAGGTCACCGAAGGGCGTCCCCACGTGGTCGACATGATCAAGAACGGCGAGATCAGCTTTATCATCAACACCGTGGAGGAGAAGCGAACGGCCATGGCCGACTCGCGCTCCATCCGCACCACCGCCCTGGCCCAGCGTGTCACCACCTACACCACCCTGGCGGGCGCCCGGGCGGCGGTGGAGGGCATGCGGTCCATGGTCGATGCCAGCTTCGAGGTCTATGATCTCCAGGGCCTGCATCGGCGGCTGCATCCTCACTGATCAAAGGACAAACAACATGGCATCCACGCCCCTTACGGTTCACGGCGCAGCCTTGCTCAAGGAGGAGTTGCATCGCCTCAAGCATGTGGAGCGACCCTCGGTCATCAACGCCATTTCTGAGGCCAGGGCCCAGGGCGACCTCTCCGAGAACGCCGAGTACGACGCGGCCAAGGAGCGCCAGGGCTTTGTCGAGGCCCGCATCGCGGAGCTTGAGTCAAAGCTCTCCACGGCCCAGGTCATCAACCCCAGCGACCTCGAACAAGATGGCCGTGTGGTCTTTGGCGTGACCGTGTCGGTCGAGACCATCGAGACCGGCGAGGTGGCGGCCTACCAGATCGTGGGTGATGACGAGGCCGACCTCAAGCAGAACAAGATCTCCGTCTCGAGCCCATTTGCGCGTGCACTCATTGGCAAGTCGGTGGGCGATGTCGTCACGGTCCAGGCGCCCAGTGGCGCCCGTGAACTCGAGATCCTCGACGTTCGCTACGAGTAATTGGTCTGGCCAAGAACAAGTCCAACCCGGCCTGGATTCAGCGCCACATCACAGACCCTTATGTTCGGCAGGCCCAGCAAAGGGGCTATCGGTCACGTGCAGCCTTCAAACTCCTGGAAATCGATGAGAAAGACCGGCTGATTCGTCCGGGCATGACGATTGTCGACCTGGGCTCTGCGCCTGGGAGTTGGTGCCAGGTTTTGCGTGAGCGCCTGGCCAAGAAGGGCAGCCAGGGCATCGACGGCACCATCCTGGCGCTGGACATCCTGCCCATGGACCCTGTGGCCGATGTGACCTTCATTGAAGGTGATTTTCGGGATGAACAGGTGGAGGCCCAGTTGGCCGAACGCCTTCAGGGCGGCAAGGTAGACCTTGTTTTGTCCGACATGGCCCCCAATCTATCGGGGGTGGGCGTGGCAGATGCCGCTCGGATCATGCATGTTTGTGAACTGGCCTTGGCCTTTTCGAGTCAACATCTCAAGCCCCAGGGAGCACTCTTGGTGAAGACCTTTCAGGGCAGTGGCTACAGCCAGCTCGTGACGGCCTTTAAAAAGGTCTTCCACCGGGTGAGTTCCCGCAAGCCGGCGGCCTCCCGGGCGGAGTCCTCGGAGCTGTTTTTGCTCGGTAGGGATTTACGCCCCGGGGCTTGTGATTAAGGCCAGTTGATATATCCTAGTGTCTTAGTCAAGTATTCGAGGGCGCCGGGGTTTTGGTGTAGCCTCGATGTTGAAGAAGTGTCATCAGAAAGGATGATGAGTTGAACAATACGTTTTCGAAGGTTGCCATTTGGATGGTGATTGGCCTTGTGCTTTTCTCCGTGTTCCGGCAGTTCGACGGCGGCCAGCGCATGGGCACCGAGGTCTCTTATTCCCAGTTTATGGAAGAGGCCCGGCAAGGTCGCATCCGTTCAGCCAGCATCGACGGCCGCATCGTCAGGGCACAAACAACCGACGAGCGAATCATCACGGTCAATGCGCCGCAAGACCTCTGGATGGTCTCCGACCTCATGAAGTACGGCGTGTCGGTCTCGGCCAAGGCCGAGGAGCAGCCATCTCTTCTGATGAGCATTTTCGTGTCCTGGTTCCCCATGCTGCTGCTCATCGGGGTCTGGATCTTCTTCATGCGTCAAATGCAGGGCGGTGGCCGTGGTGGTGCCTTCTCCTTTGGCAAGTCTAAGGCCCGCATGCTCGACGAGAACAACAACAACATCACCTTTGCCGACGTCGCCGGCTGCGATGAGGCCAAGGAAGAGGTCACGGAGATCGTGGAGTTCCTCCGCGACCCCTCCAAGTTCCAAAAGCTGGGTGGCCGCATCCCGCGCGGTGTGCTGATGGTGGGTTCACCTGGCACCGGCAAGACCTTGCTGGCCAAGGCCATTGCGGGCGAGGCCAAGGTTCCCTTCTTCTCCATCTCGGGCTCCGACTTTGTTGAGATGTTTGTCGGTGTGGGTGCCGCCCGTGTGCGCGACATGTTCGAGAACGCCAAGAAGCAGGCGCCTTGCATCATCTTCATCGACGAGATCGATGCCGTGGGCCGTCAGCGCGGCGCAGGCCTGGGCGGTGGAAACGACGAGCGTGAGCAGACGCTCAACCAGATGCTCGTTGAAATGGATGGCTTTGAGACCAACCAGGGCATCATCGTGATTGCTGCCACCAACCGGCCCGACGTGCTCGACCCAGCCCTGCTGCGTCCCGGCCGCTTCGACCGCCAGGTCGTGGTGCCATTGCCAGACGTGCGTGGCCGTGAGCAAATCTTGAATGTGCACATGCGCAAGGTGCCCATGTCCACCGACGTAAAGGCAAGCGTGCTTGCCCGTGGCACGCCCGGCATGTCGGGTGCAGACCTCGCCAACCTGGTCAATGAGGCCGCCCTGTTTGCCGCCCGTCGCAACGGCCGTCTGGTCGAAATGGACGACTTCGAGAAGGCCAAGGACAAAATCCTCATGGGTGCGGAGCGCCGCTCTATCGTCATGCCCGAGGAAGAGCGTCGCAACACGGCCTACCATGAGTCTGGCCACGCCCTGGTGGCACGCCTGATGCCCAAGACCGATCCGGTCCACAAGGTCACGATCATTCCCCGTGGCCGTGCGCTGGGCGTCACCATGCAACTGCCGGAAGGCGATCGCTACAGCATGGACAAAGAGCGCATGCTCAGCACCATCGCCGTGCTCTTTGGCGGTCGCATTGCAGAAGAAGTCTTCATGAACCAGATGACCACCGGCGCATCGAACGACTTTGAGCGGGCCACGGCCATGGCCAGAGACATGGTCACGCGCTACGGCATGACCGACAGCCTGGGCCCCATGGTCTATGCAGAGAACGAGGGTGAAGTCTTCTTGGGCCGTTCCATCACCAAGACGACCAACATCTCCGAGGCCACCATGCAAAAGGTCGATGCCGAGATTCGTAAGATCATCGATGAGCAGTATCGGGTTGCGCGCAAGCTGATCGAGGACAACAAAGACAAGATGCATGCCATGGCCAAGGCCCTGCTCGAGTGGGAGACCATCGATGCAGAGCAGATTCAGGACATCCTGGAAGGCCGTGAGCCCAAGCCGCCCTCGAGCAAGCCTGGTTCGGGAGGCAGCACGCCCTCGGCCGGAGCCGGCCCAAGCGGCAGCATCGCACCAGACAGCGCAGCAGCACCCGCCTAAGACCTTCCCATGATCTGTGGGCGCTTCGAGCTCGATGCCGAGCGCCCCTGGGTCATGGGAATCCTGAACGTCACCCCCGACTCCTTCTCCGATGGCGGGCGCCACATGGCGCTCTCCCAGGCCTTGGAGGCTGCCCATCGCATGAAGGAAGAGGGTGCCGATATCATCGATGTTGGCGGCGAGAGCACCCGGCCCGGGGCGCAGCCCGTCTCGCCCGAGGAAGAGGCCGACCGGGTCCTTCCCGTGCTCGAGGCCCTCGCACCCCTGCAGATCCCTCTCTCACTCGACAGTCGCAGGCCCAGTGTCGTGCGGCAGGCACTGGCCGTGGGCATTGATCTTGTGAATGACGTGTCGGGCTTTCAATCGGAAGCGATGCTGGCCTTGTTGCCGGCGATCCATCAATGCCGGGCCATGGCGTGCGTCATGCACATGCAGGGGGAGCCGCAGACCATGCAGTCTGCCCCTCACTACGATGATGTGGTGGCGGAGGTCTCCGGCTTTCTGGAGGCCCAACAATCCCGCCTGATGGCCACTGGACTGGCGCGTGACCAGATTCTGCTCGACCCTGGCTTTGGCTTTGGCAAGACACTGGCCCACAACCGAGCGCTCTTTCGTCACCTGCCGGCCTTATCCCGTCTGGGCCCCTTACTGGTGGGGGTCTCGCGCAAGCGCATGCTGGCCGAGCTCAGCCAGCGGCCGCTGGATCGACCCCTGAGCCGTCTTGGTGGGAGCCTTGCCGCCGCCGTGATGGCCGCGGCCGCCGGCGCGCAGGTGCTGCGCGTTCATGATGTGCGTGAGACGGTGGACGCCCTGCGGGTCTGGGCCGGCCTAAAATAGCGCGATGACCAGACAATACTTTGGAACCGACGGCATCCGAGGCCGTGTTGGGGAGTCACCCATCACGCCCGCCTTTATGTTGCACCTGGGCATGGCGGCCGGCCGTATCCTCGCCCAGCGCTGGCGATCCCCGGCCGTCCTCATTGGCAAGGACACCCGCATTTCCGGCTACATGCTGGAGGCCGCGCTGGAATCGGGCTTTTCGAGCGTGGGGGTCGATGTGATGCTGGCGGGGCCCATGCCCACGCCAGCCATTGCCTATCTCACGCGAACCCTGCGCCTGTCTGCTGGTGTGGTCATCAGCGCCTCGCACAACCCCTACGATGACAACGGCATCAAGTTTTTCGACCACCAGGGCGAGAAGCTACCCGACAGCGTGGAACTGGAGATCGAGGCGGCCCTGGCCCAAGAGATTGCCTGTGTGGCCTCCAGAGACCTCGGCAAGGCTCGGCGCATCGATGACGCGGCCGGTCGTTACATTGAATTTTGCAAGAGCAGCTTCCCGCAGTCGCTGAGCCTGTCGGGCCTGCGCCTGGTGGTGGACGCCGCCCACGGTGCGGCTTACCACGTGGCGGCCGATGTCTTTCACGAGCTCGGCGCTGAAGTCATTCGCATGGGCCACCAGCCCGATGGCCTGAACATCAATCATCAGGTGGGGGCCACCCATCCAGAGGCCATGGCCAACATGGTGCTGGCGGCGGAGGCCGATTACGGCATTGCGCTCGATGGGGATGGCGATCGCATCATGATGGCCGACGCATCCGGGCGGATCTTCAGCGGGGACGAACTCCTCTACGCCATCGTGAAGCACCGGGTGAGCAAGCGCGGCAAGGTGGCCGTGGGTGGCGTGGTCGGCACACTCATGACCAACCTCGCCCTGGAGCAGCGGCTGGGCGCCATGGGCCTGGACTTCCGCCGGGCCAAGGTGGGTGATCGCTATGTCATGGAGACGCTCAAGGAGACGGGCTGGCAGCTGGGTGGCGAGACCTCTGGTCATCTGCTCTGCCTGGATCGACACACGACCGGCGACGGCATCATCAGCGCCCTACAGGTGCTGGCCGCCGTGGTGGGGCAGGAGCAGACGCTTTCAGACTATGTGTCGGAACTGCAGTTGCTGCCGCAGGTGCTGGTCAATCGCCGCCTGCCGCCTGGCTTTGATTGGCAGGCCCATGCCACCTTTCAGTCGGCCTACCAACGGGCCAAGCAGTCGCTCCAGGGCCAGGGCCGCATTCTGATTCGGCCCTCTGGCACGGAGCCCCTCCTGCGCATCATGGTGGAGCACGAAAGCGCAGCGGCCGCCGCCGACATGGCCGAGGGGCTGGCCGCCGAATTGCCCGATCAGTAGTCGGCCGCGCAGCCCCTTTGGGCCGGCTCGCCGCGGATTGTCATCGTTTTGTCATGTTGGTCTTCGACACTCATACTTTCAAAATTCTCGAAAGGTTTTGTCATGCGTGTTGGGATCAACGGAATGGGCCGAATTGGCCGATTGGCCCTGCGGGCCGCCATGGGTGCGGCCGAGCGACCCTCCGATGATCCACGTGCTGGTAACCGACTCGAGGTGGTGCATCTCAATGAATTGAAGGGTGGTGCGGCGGCCACGGCGCATCTACTGGCCTTCGACACGGTGCAGGGCCGTTGGCGCGCGCCAATTGCTGCCCAGGCGACAGGCGATGCCATCGATGTCGCAGGCCACCGCATGTCATTCACAAGCCATGCCACGCCAGGTGAGATCGACTGGGCGGCCCAAGGGGTCGACCTGGTGCTGGAGTGCACGGGCAAGTTCCTCACGCCGGAGTCCCTGCAGGGCCACTTCGACCGCGGGGCCAAGCGGGTGGTGGTGTCCGCGCCGGTGAAGGACCCCAGCGTGCTCAATGTGGTGGTGGGCGTGAACCACGACCAGTATCTGCTCGCCGCCCATCGCATCGTGACGGCGGCCTCCTGCACCACGAATTGTCTGGCGCCCGTGGTGAAGGTGGTGCATGAGCAGTTCGGCATTCGGCATGGCCAGATCACCACCATCCACGACCCCACCAACACCAACCTGGTGGTGGATGCGCCCCACAAAGACCTGCGTCGGGCCAGGAGCGCCATGATGAGCCTGGCACCCACGACCACGGGCAGTGCCACGGCCATCGCACTCATCTACCCCGAGCTGAAGGGAAAACTGAACGGCCATGCCGTTCGGGCTCCGGTGCTCAATGCCTCGCTCACCGACTGCGTCTTTGAACTGAGCCGCGCGGTCACGGCCGAGGAGGTCAACGCGGCCTTTGCGCAGGCCGCCGCCGCGGGGCCACTGAAGGGCATCCTGGGCCATGAAACCCTTCCTTTGGTGAGTGCTGACTACGCACGAGACACTCGCAGCAGCATCGTGGATGCACCCTCGACCCTGGTCACCGACGGCACCATGCTCAAGGTCTACGCCTGGTACGACAACGAGATGGGCTACGCCTGCCGAATGGTGGACCTCGCCTGTCATTTGGAGTCCGTGGGCCTCTAAGCCCACGCGCCCCACGACCCCTCTCATCGGCAGCATTCCATGAACCCTGGGCTGGGCGCTCGTCAGTATTTGTTGGTCACCGCCAGCTATTGGGGCTTCACCCTCACCGATGGCGCCCTGCGCATGCTGGTGTTGCTGCATTTTTTCAATCTTGGCTACTCACCCTTCACGCTGGCCTTCCTGTTTCTGCTCTATGAGGCCGCGGGGGTCTTGGCCAACCTGATTGGCGGCTGGCTTGCGACCCGGCATGGCATCTCGCGCATGCTGGCCGTGGGCCTGGCCACGCAGATCTTGGGCTTTCTCGTGCTCTCCATGGTCTCGCCAGACTGGTCGGCCTGGCTGTCGGTGGCCTGGGTGGTGCTCGCCCAGGGCATCTGTGGTGTGGCCAAGGACCTCACCAAGACTGCGAGCAAGTCGGCCATCAAGCTCACGGCCGGCGATGCATCGAGCCGCCTCTTCCGCTGGGTGGCCTGGTTTACGGGCAGCAAGAATGCCATGAAGGGCGTGGGATTCTTCCTGGGAGGCCTGCTGCTCGACCTCGTTGGTTTTCAGGGCGCGCTCTGGCTCATGGCGGGTCTGCTGGCGCTCGTGCTGGTCGGGGTCCTGCTGCTGCTACCCCCGTGGATGGGTCAGTCCCAGAAGGCCTCCAAGTCGGCCCGAGAGCTGTTTTCAAAGTCACGTGCACTCAATCTGTTGGCAGCGGGCCGCGTGGTCCTGTTTGGCGCACGGGATGTCTGGTTCGTGGTGGGGGTGCCCGTGTTTCTCTACGCCCAGGGATGGGCCTTCACCGAGGTGGGCGCATTCCTGGCGGCCTGGACGATTGGCTATGGCCTGGTGCAGGCCATGGCGCCGCAGTTTGTTCGAAAGAGCGCCGATGGGCTCTCGAAGGAAGTGCCCGCCGCCCAGTGGTGGGGCTTTGGCCTGGCCCTGGTGCCCCTGGCGATCGCCGCGGGTGTCTGGCAGGGCATCACGCCGGTGGGGCCATGGGTGGTGGCAGGCCTTGCCGTGTTTGGTCTGGCCTTTGCCATGAATTCCTCGCTCCACAGCTACCTGGTGCTCGCCTATGCTGGCTCCGAGAAGGCGGCCGAAGACGTGGGCTTCTATTACGCGGCCAATGCCGTGGGCCGATTCCTGGGCACGCTGCTCTCGGGCCTGCTCTACCAGGG
Source organism: Bordetella parapertussis (assembly GCA_945862305.1). Lineage (GTDB taxonomy): Bacteria > Pseudomonadota > Gammaproteobacteria > Burkholderiales > Burkholderiaceae_A > Hahnella. The sequence continues at coordinate 143,178 of CAMAXF010000003.1, forward strand.
CTTTGGCCTGATGGGATGCCTGATCGGCAGCGCCGCCATGCTGGCCATGGCCGTGCTGTGCACCGCGGGCCTGCCCCGACAGCACGCCACGCGTTGATTGTCATCGAAGTGTCACATCCGGTCGGTAGCCTTCGGGTTAACGCTGAACCTAGGCGTTGTTCCCCTTCTGTTCATTGATTCCAGAAAGAGGCATTTCATGAAAAACATGTTTACAAAAGTTTTGGTGGGTGGCGCTGTCATGGCGTTCAGCCTGCATGCTGCGGCACAAACCATCACCGGTGCGGGCGCCACGTTCCCCTACCCCGTGTATGCCAAGTGGGCCGAGGCCTACAAGAAAGATACCGGTGTGTCCCTGAACTATCAGTCCATCGGTTCCTCGGGTGGCATGCGTCAGATCCGCGCCAAGACCGTGACCTTCGGCGCGTCTGATGCCCCGATTGGCGGTGCTGACCTCGACAAAGACGGCATGGTTCAGTTCCCCGCCATCATCGGTGGCACGATTCCCGTCTTCAACCTCGAGGGCTTCAAGCCCGGCGAACTGCGCATCACGGGCGATATTCTGGCCGAGATGTTCATGGGCTGGATCGTGAACTGGAATGACCCCAAGATCGCCGCGCTCAACCCCGGCAAGAAGCTGCCCGACCAGACCATCACCGTGGTGCATCGTGCAGACGGTTCGGGCACGACCTTCAACTTCACCGACTACCTCACCACCGTCAGCAAGCTCTGGGCTGAGAAGGTTGGCAAGGGCGCTGCTGTGAAGTGGCCCGCAGCCTCCTCGATCGGCGGCAAGGGCAACGAGGGTGTGGCCGCCAACGTGGCCCGTGTGAAGGGTGCCATTGGCTATGTGGAGTACGCATATGCCAAGAAGAACAACATTCCTTACATGTCGCTCCAGAACAAAGACGGCAAGTTCGTTCGCCCGGATGACAAGACCTTCGCTGCTGCCGCTGCTGGCGCCGACTGGTTCAGCGTTCCCGGCATGGGCCTGTCCATCGTGAACCAGCCTGGTGCCGATTCCTGGCCCATCTCCACGGCCTCGTTCATCCTGATGTACAAGCAGCCCACCGACAAGAAGGCTTCGGCCGACGTGCTCAAGTTCTTCGACTGGTCGTTCAAGAATGGCAAGCAATTGGCCATCGACCTCGACTACGTGCCCCTGCCCGACAGCCTGACCGCGCAGATCCGCTCGAAGGTCTGGTCGCAGATCCAAAACCAGTAAGTCGCTCGCTCGAGTCGTAGCAGTTAGAAACCTGGCCTAGACCTCTAGGCCAGGTTTTTCATCGGTGTTGTCAGGAGTAAGCATGAGTCAGACCCAACAGATGTCACCAGAAGCGACCACGCATCAGCAAATGCTTGCGGTGGTGGCGCGTCAGAAGACGCAGGACTTCCTGTTTCACAAGGTCACCATGGCCTTCTCCCTGCTGGTGTTGGTTGCTTTGGTCGGCATAATCGGCTCCTTGTTGTTCAACGCCTGGCCCGCGTTTCAGAAATTTGGCATCGAATTTGTCTGGCGAATCGAGTGGGACATCATCAACGAAGAGTTTGGTGCCCTCATCGCCATCTACGGCACCATCATGAGCGCCACCATTGCGCTGCTCATCGCAGTGCCCTTGTCTTTCGGCATCGCCCTGTTCCTGACCGAGACCTGCCCCACATGGCTGCGGCGCCCACTGGGCACGGCCGTGGAATTGCTGGCCGCGGTGCCGTCCATTATTTACGGCATGTTTGGCCTCTTCATCTTCGCGCCACTCTTTGCTGAGTATGGCCAACCGGCGCTTCAGTCGACCTTGGGCCAGATGCCCATCATTGCGCCCCTGTTTGGGGGGGCCATGAACGGGATCGGCATTCTGGCGGCCGGCATCATTTTGGCTTTCATGATTCTCCCCTTCATCGCCGCCGTGATGCGGGATGTCTTCGAAATCACGCCTCCGATTCTTCGGGAGTCTGCCTACGGCGTGGGCTGCACGACCTACGAGGTGGTTCGGCATGTGGTGCTGCCGTATACCCAGAAGGGCGTCATCGGCGGCATCATGCTGGGCCTGGGCCGAGCCCTGGGCGAGACCATGGCCGTGACCTTCGTGATTGGAAACTCCCAAAGGCTGCTGCCCTCGCTGTTCGCGCCAGGCACCTCCATTGCCTCAACCCTGGCCAATGAGTTTGCCGAGGCCGGTGATTTCCACCTCTCCACCCTGTTCGCGCTTGGCTTCCTTCTGTTCGTGATCACGTTCGTGGTCTTGGCCCTGGCCAAGATTCTGATCATCCGAACCGAGCGGGCCAAGGGAACAAGAACCTAAGGCGCTGGCGATGAACGTGAACCTTTACAACAAACGCATGTGGGTGAACCGCATTGGTCTGACCCTGTCCATGCTGGCCATGGTGCTGGGCCTCTTCGTGCTGCTCTGGATTCTCTTCATTCTCTTTAAGAACGGGTTCGAGGCACTCGACTGGGCCATGTTCACGCAGTCCACGCCGGCTCCTGGTTCCGAGGGTGGCGGGCTGGCCAATGCCATCGTGGGCAGCCTCATGATGGTTGTCGTCACTGCCGTGGTGAGCACACCGATCGGCATCTTCGCCGGTGTTTACCTGGCGGAGTACGGCGATGAGAGCAAGACGGCAGAACTCACCCGCTTCGTGACGGACATCATGCTCTCGGCCCCCTCGATTGTGTTGGGCCTCTTCGTGTACGCCATTTTGGTTGCGCAGGTGAAGCATTTCTCCGGCTGGGCCGGTAGCCTGGCGCTTGCGCTGATTGCTGTTCCCGTGGTGGTTCGAACCACCGAGAACATGCTGAGGCTCGTGCCAGGCAGCCTACGAGAGGCTGCCTTCTCGCTGGGAGCTCCACGCTGGAAGGTCGCCACGCTCGTCACCCTGCGTGCCGCGAAGGCAGGTGTGATCACGGGTCTTCTGCTGGCCTTGGCCCGCATCAGTGGTGAGACGGCCCCCTTGTTGTTCACAGCCTTGAACAACCAGTTCTTCTCCACAGACATGAACGGCCCCATGGCCAACCTGCCTGTGGTGATCTTCCAGTTCGCCATGAGCCCTTACGACGACTGGATTCGTCTGGCCTGGGGTGGCGCCTTGTTGATCACACTCACCGTGCTCGTGCTGAACATTCTCGCCCGGGTGCTCTTCCGCGAAAAAGTGCAAGCGTAAATTTCAGAGGAATTAAACATGTCCGAAACTGCCGTGTCTGAAACCACCGATGTGTCGACCGTCAACGCCATTGAGTGTCGACGCCTGAACTTTTTCTACGGAAAGTTCCAGGGCTTAAAAGACATTCACCTCGACATTGCCGAGCGCAAGGTCACGGCCTTCATTGGTCCGTCGGGCTGTGGAAAGTCCACCCTGCTGCGCACCCTCAACCGCATGTACAGCCTGTACCCGGGCCAGCGGGCTGAGGGCGAGATCAACCTCTACGGCGAGAACATCCTCTCGCCCAAGCAAGACTTGAATTTGCTGCGCGCCCAGGTGGGCATGGTCTTTCAGAAGCCCACGCCCTTTCCAATGTCCATCTACGAGAACATCGCCTTTGGTGTGCGCCTTTACGAGAACATGAACAAGGCCGAGATGGACGAGCGCGTGGAATGGGCGCTGACCAAAGCGGCCATTTGGGGCGAGGTGAAGGACAAACTCGGCCAGAGCGGCCTGTCGCTCTCCGGTGGTCAGCAGCAGCGGCTGTGCATCGCCCGTTCAGTGGCCGTCAAGCCCAAGGTTATTCTGCTCGATGAGCCCACCTCCGCGCTCGACCCGATCTCCACCGCGAAGGTGGAGGAGCTGGTGCATGAATTGAAGTCGGATTACACCGTGGCGATTGTGACCCACAACATGCAGCAGGCTGCTCGGGTCTCCGATTTCACGGCCTACATGTACCTGGGTGAACTCGTGGAATTTGGCAAGACGGATGAAATCTTCATCAAGCCCCAGAAGAAAGAAACCGAGGACTACATCACCGGCCGCTTCGGCTGATCATCGGCACCAGGGCAGCCTCGAACTGCTGGGTGGCTGCCTGCCAGGTGAACTGGGCGGCTCGCTCCAACGCCGCCTGACGAGGAATGTCAAGGCAGTCGAGGCAGGCTTGGCGCAGATCATTCGAGAGCACGCCGGCCCTGCTCGTGCCCACCACATCGATCGGGCCTGCCACGGGGTAGGCCGCCACAGGCAGCCCGCAGGCCATGGCCTCCACCATCACCAGCCCAAAAGTGTCCGTCAGACTGGGGAACACAAAGACATCGGCCTGGCTGTAGACCTCGGCCAGTTTGTCCTGTGGTAGCACTCCAATCCAGTTCACAGCCGGATAACGAGCCTTGAGATTCGCCTCCAATGGGCCCTCGCCCGCCACCCATTTCTCGCCGGGTAGGTCGAGTGACAAGAACGCCTCGATGTTTTTTTCGACCGCCAGCCGCCCCACGTAGATAAAGATGGGCTTGTCGGGTTTGGGGGGGCTCTGTTCACAGCGCGGATAGAAAATGTTGTGATCGACACCCCGGCTCCAGTAGGTCACGTTTGAGAAGCGCCATTGGTTGAGGTCGTCGATGATGGCCTGGGTGGGTGCAAGCACCGCCCTGGACGGCGCATGAAACCGGCGAAAGAGGGCATAGAGCCAACTCACGGGAATGCCCGTTCGGGCGTTTACATACTCCGGGAAGCGGGTGTGAAAGGCCGTGGTGAACTGCCAGCCGCGCCGTTTGGCTGCAGCCCTCGCGGCCCAGCCGAGGGGCCCTTCGGTGGCAATGTGCAGGGCGTCGGGGGCCAGCGCTTCAATCTTGGCCTCGATGGTTCGGGAGGTGGTCAGGGCCAGCCGAATCTCGGGGTAGCTGGGGCAGGGCACCGAGCGGAAGGCCTCGGGTGTGATCATGGAGACCCGATAGCCCAGGGCCTGGATCTCTCTGGAGGTGTTCATCAGGGTGCGAACCACACCGTTGACCTGCGGATGCCATGCGTCTGTGACGATGACGAGATGCTTATGAGACGGTGTCGATGGACTCTGCAAGCTGCGGGGCTCCTTTTTGCTTCTTGGCCCGATGGGGCCAGTGAATGATCTTGAGCTCGCCCGCGTGGGTTTCAACGAGTGCAGACAGGCTTTCCACCCAGTCGCCGTCGTTGCAGTAGAGAATGCCGTCGATCTCTCGTATTTCGGGGCGGTGAATGTGGCCACAGACCACGCCGTCATAGCCTCGGCGGCGTGCCTCCTGGGTCAGGGCCTCCTCGAAGGCCGTGATGTAAGAGACCGCGTTCTTCACCTTGTGCTTGAGGTACTGCGACAACGACCAGTAAGACAACCCCAGCCGGTGTCGCAGACGGTTGTAGTGGTCATTGATATTCAAGATTAGTGTGTAGGCGGAGTCGCCCAGGTAGGCCAGCCACTTGGCATGCTGGATCACGCCATCGAAGAGGTCGCCATGGGTCACCCAGAGCACGCGGCCGTCTCGCATGGTGTGGCGTGCCTCATTGACAATCTGAATGTCCCCGAAGGACATGCCGAGGAAGTCTCGCAGGGCCTCGTCGTGGTTGCCTGCCACATAAGTGACCTGCGTGCCCTTGCGAGCCTTGCGCAGCACCTTCTGCACCACGTCGTTGTGCGACTGATTCCAATACCAGTTGCGCCGCATCTGCCAGCCATCGATGATGTCACCCACCAGATAGAGCTGTTCAGACTCGTTGTGCTTGAGGAAATCGAGGAGGAAGTCGGCCTTGCATCCCTTGGTTCCGAGGTGGATGTCAGAGATCCAGATGGCCCGGTAATGGCTCGGCTGGGGTTCCAGGGGTAGTGGCTCGTGTGGCTTCACGAGTGCTCATGTTCCTCCGGACTCTTGACAGGCCCGTGGCAGTGTCATGAATCTTTCGTGACAACAGCAGTCCAGTTCATCTGACCGACTACACTCTCGGCATGTTGAAAAGTCTGGGCTCTGTGATGCGCCGTCGGCTGGTCTCGGCGCTCATCTATTCCATCGAGGGCTTCGGGGCCGCCTGGAATTCCGAGGAGGCCATCAAGGTCGAGATGCTGCTGCTGCCCATTCTGGTGGGCCTGGCCATCTACCTGGAGCCCGACGGTCTCGCACGGGCCATGCTCATCGGGGTACTCATCCTGGTGGTCGTGGTGGAGCTCCTCAACACCGCGATTGAGAAGACCATCGACCGCATTTCCACTGAGCACAACCCACTCTCCAAGCGTGTGAAGGACATGGGCAGTGCTGCGGTGCTCGGTGCCATCATCAATGCGGTGATGGTCTGGGCCTTGGTACTCACCCGTCACTAACCTGTCACGCCCCTGTCATTCCACCTCATTACGATTTTTCCCATGCCGACACTCTCTGACCAAGAACGCCAAGACCTCATCGACAGCTACGATGAGGAACTCGAAATGGAGCTCGACGACGACCTGATCTCCGAATTCCTTATGGAGAAGGGTGGCGCCGAGCAGCCTGCGGCCCCGGATGGCGCCATCGATCGCCGCACCTACTTTCGCGAGCTCTTCCGTCTCCAGGGCGAGTTGGTCAAGTTGCAGGACTGGGTGATTCACAAGGGTCTCAAGCTGGTGGTGGTCTTTGAGGGGCGGGATGCGGCCGGTAAGGGCGGTGCCATCAAGCGCATGACCCAGCGGCTCAATCCCAGGGTCTGCCGCGTGGCGGCGCTACCAGCACCCAACGTCCGGGAAAAAACCCAGTGGTACTTCCAGCGCTATATCTCGCACCTGCCTGCAGCCGGTGAGATCGTCTTCTTCGATCGCAGTTGGTACAACCGGGCAGGTGTGGAGCGGGTGATGGGCTTTTGCTCCGATGACGATGTCGAAGAGTTCTTTCGCAGCGTTCCAGACTTCGAGAAGATGCTGGTGCGCTCGGGCATCGTGCTCATCAAATATTGGTTCTCCATCAGCGATGAAGAGCAGCACGCGCGATTCACCATGCGCATCCGCGACCCACTCAAGCAGTGGAAACTCTCGCCCATGGACCTGGAGTCACGTGTGCGGTGGGAGGCCTACACCAAGGCCAAGGAGGCCATGCTCGAGAGAACGCACATTCCAGAGGCCCCCTGGTGGGTCGTGGAGGGCAACGACAAGAAGCGGGCGCGGCTCAACTGCATGTCGCACCTGCTCTCACAAATTCCTTACGAAGAGGTTCCGCACCCCGAGGTGGTGTTGCCGGCGCGGGTTCACAACCCCGATTACTCCCGGGTACCCACCCCCAAGGAGCTTTTCGTCCCGAACCGTTATTAGAACGGTGAGAAGTAAGGCCCGATCTCCATGAGGTCGAGCCAGCCAAACATCAGGTCGTAAAGCTTTGCTTTGATCATCATTCCGTGGCTCCTGTGAGGCCGAAGTGGCGTGCGTATCGGGGGGTCATGTCTTCAAGGGTCAGCACCATGAGGAAATCCGCGGTGTTGAAGTCTGGATCCCAGCTGGGCTCACCGCAGACCTTGGCGCCCACGCGCACATAGCCCTTGATGAGCGGCGGCTCCACTGCCGCTTCGGCCGCCTCAATGCGCTCCAGGGGCAGCCGGTGCTTGGGCACCACCCGTCGGGCCTGCCCATCGCCATGCTTGGTGCAAAGCTGCTGCCAGATGGCCTTGGCGTTGCGGCCACCATCTCGCATGCTCACGCTGGCGCAGCCCATGAGGTGCCGATAGCCATGGAATTTCATGTAACGAGAAATGCCCGACCAGAGCATCATGATCACAGCCCCATTGCGATGGTCCGGGTGCACGCAAGAGCGCCCGAGCTCCACCATGCTGTCGCGCAGGGGCGCCAGGGCAGAGAGATCAAACTCTGATTCGCTGTAGTAGCCCCCAAGCTCTGCGGCCTGGCTGGGCACCAGAATGCGATAGGTGCCCACCACGTCTTGGGTGGTCTGGTCTCGAACGAGGAGGTGATCGCAGTAGGGGTCGAACCGGTCGGCATCCAGGCCGGGCTCCGTGGTGTTGAACTCGGCACCGAATTCCTGGCGAAAGACCTCGAATCGCAGGCGCTGAGCCTCCCGAAGGTCGGCGGCCGTCTGGGCGAGCGTCACCATGTAACGGTCGTCCGACATGGATGTCACCGCCGCAGCCTCGGCCAGCAGCGCGGCGCTACAAAAGGGAGGGTCCTGAGGGCTTGTATCGAGTAGCGGAGACGTGGCTCCGACCGCGTAACGCTTCTTAAACTTTCCAACCAGCAGACGGGTGACGCGGGCTGCCTTCTTCAGAGGTTTGGCGACCAGGGGTCGGCTCAGAAAACTGTGTCGGATCGGCGCGTTCACGTGGGGTCCTCAACATGCATTGATCAGATGCTGCGGTCTCCAGATGACGAATCGGTGTCGTGCACATGAATAATCTGTGACAGGCCGGCCCCGGGGCGGCCTTGGTATACTTCACGACTCTCGGGGTGTAGCGCAGCCTGGTAGCGCATCTGCTTTGGGAGCAGAGGGTCGGGAGTTCGAATCTCTCCACCCCGACCATGTCAACTGCCGGTAGCTCAGTTGGATAGAGCAACAGCCTTCTAAGCTGTAGGTCGGGGGTTCAATTCCCTCCCGGCAGGCCAGTTTCGCGGTGGGCCTTGGCGGCTGTTGATGTGCAGTGCGTGTTCGGTTCGTGGTGGCCGTAGCTCAGTTGGTAGAGTCCCAGATTGTGATTCTGGTTGTCGTGGGTTCGAGTCCCATCGGTCACCCCATCCACCCGTCCAGCAACTCCCGGTCCAGGGGCGCTCCTTGCCCTCGGCCGCCTTAAGCGCTCGGAATGAAGCTGTCGTCGCCCTGCTGCTTGCGTTCAAACTTCAGAAATTGGTAATAGCCGCAGGTCTTGCCGTTGGGGAACTCGCGGCAGACCTCCGGCCGGGCCTCGTAGACCGTGCAGCGTCTGGTCTCTGGGTGCAGAAATTGGCAGGTGGACACGTAGACCGTGTCCTCCCGGTGCCGCAGCACCCGCTCATCGATGCTGTCGTCCTCGGAGGCCCACCGGTAACGTCGGGTGAACCGCTTTTTGGCCTCCGCCTCTGAGACCTGAAAGTGCTTGGCCAGCCGGGCGATGTCCTTGTCCGTGGTGACGATTCGGGGGTAGCTGCAGCAGTAGCCTGGGCACTTGGCACAGTCGTACTTCACGGCGTTCTTGGTGCTGGCTGCTTTGCTCACGGGTCTGCTCCTTTGCCCGGATTGTATAGTGGCAGCCATGGCGAATATGTCTCAAGACCAAATGAAACAGGCGGTCGCCCAGGCGGCTGTTGAGCTGCTGCCCGATGGGCCTCTCATGCTGGGCATTGGCACCGGCTCCACCATGGATCTCTTCATCGACGCACTGGCTGCCTCTGGCCGCTCGATTGCGGGCACGGTGGCCAGCTCGGCCCGCAGCGCTGCGCGATTGTCCGGACACGGCATTGCGGTGCTGCCGGTGTCGAGCCTCAAGCAGCCGCTGGCCCTCTACATCGATGGTGCCGATGAGATTGAGCCGGGCATGGCCATGATCAAGGGCGGGGGTGCTGCACTCACCCAGGAGAAGATTGTGGCGAGCGCATCCAGCTCTTTCCTGTGCATTGTGGATGCCAGCAAGCAGGTGGCCAGGCTTGGTCAGTTCCCGCTGCCCATGGAGGTCATTGCAGCTGCCGTGGTGCCCGTGTGCTGGGCGCTGGAGGCCATGGGTGGCCGGCCTGTGCTGCGTGAGGGCGTTCTTACCGACAATGGTCACCCGATTCTGGACGTGCACGGCCTGGCCATTGACGACCCCCTGGCCTGGGAGGATCGGCTCAACGCGTTGCCCGGCGTGGTGACCAACGGCATCTTCGCCCGCCAACGTGCGAATACGGTCTTGGTTGGCCGCCCCGATGGCGTTCTGAGGCTGCCGGCTGCTTGACATTGAATTGTCATATTCCAGACCCATTCGGGCGGTATCCTCTGGGAAGTCATCTCTTTTAGGCCAAGGACCGTCCCAATGAACAAGCAGCACACCCTTCAGCAATTCGACAACGAACTCGAGGAGATCCGCTCCAAGCTCCTCAAGATGGGTGGAGTGGTCGAGGACATGATGAAGGGGTCCATTGTGGGCTTCTCCACGGGCAACACGGCCCAGCTCAAGGAAGTGCTCGAGAAAGAGCGTCAGGTCAATGCGCTCGAAATTGAAATCGACGACATCTGCAATCACGTCATCGCCAAGCGCCAGCCCATCGCGACAGACCTTCGTTTCCTGGTTGCTTCGCTCAAACTCATCCGTGACCTCGAGCGTGCGGGTGATGAGGCCGAGAAGATGGCCCGCAGTGCCATTCGGTTTTATGAGGCTGGCCCGGTGGCGGCCCAGCGCCTCGATTTCACGCCCATGGCCACGCACGTCTCTTCCATGCTGCACAAGGCGCTGGATGCCTACGCCCGTGAGGATGCCGAGGTGCTGGAGGCCGTGATCCGTGAGGACAAGATCGTAGACGACCATTTCCGCAATACCATTCGGCTGCTCATCTCTTATGTGCTGGAGGACGCTCGAACGATTTCACGCTCGATCGACATGCTGTTCTTCGCCAAGGCGCTTGAGCGCATTGGCGATCACTCCAAGAACATCGCAGAGCACGTGGTCTTCATGGTCAAGGGGCGCGACATGCGCCACCAGTCCGACACGTAACGTTAGGCTGGTGGTGGGGGCGGTGGTGTAAAGCCCGAGGCCATCTCGGCGCCGTCGCCGAAGAAGTGGGCTTCCATCTGCTGTTGCAGGTACTTGCGGGCTCGAACGTCCGATAAATTCAGCCGGTACTCATTCACCAGCATGGTCTGATGCTTGAGCCAATCAGCCCAGGCCTGCTTCGACACACCCTCGAAAATGCGTTTGCCGAGTTCCCCCGGGGCGGGCGGAAAGTCTAAGCCCTCGGCTTCTTGCTTGAGCTTGATGCACTGAACGATTCTGGCCATGGGCTAGAGTATGCCATGGTGAAAATCCTTGAAGGCGTGAAGGTTGTAGAGGTTTGTCAGATCGCAGCGGGCCCCTTTGCAGGCATGCTGCTTGCCGATTTCGGCGCAGAGGTGATCAAGATTGAACCGCCGGAGGGCGACGCCATGCGTGCCTGGCCGCCCATCTCGGAGGGGTTGAGCGAGAACTTTGCCTCGCTTAACCGGGGCAAGTCGTCGATTCGGCTCGACCTCAAGCAGGCAGATCACCTCGAGGAGGCCCGGCGGCTGATGCTCCAGGCCGATGTGGTGCTCGAGAACAGTCGGCCAGGTGTGATGGATCGGCTTGGCCTGGGTGCACACTGGGCGTTGTCGTGTCGGCCAGACCTGGTCTATTGCTCCATTTCGGCCTTTGGCCAGTCTGGGCCGCGGGCGCAGGAGGGTGGTTTCGATGTGACCATTCAGGCCGCGAGCGGCGTGATGAGTGTGACGGGCGAGCCCGACGGTGCGCCCGTCAAGTGCGGGGTGCCCATCTCAGATTTCACCGCGGGCCTCTACGCGGCCTATTCCATCTTGGCCTTGCTGCATCGGGTGCGCGCGGGCGGCCCCGGGGGCCACCTCGACATTCCCATGTTTGCCACCAGCCTGGCCATCGCGGCCTTGCAGACCTCCCAGTTTTTCGGCACTGGTGTGAACCCCCAGGCCTTGGGCTCTGCACACCCGCGTAACGCACCCTATCAGGCCTTTCGTGCAAAGGACGGCTACTTCGTGCTCGCAGCGGGCAACGACCGCCTTTGGCAATCGGTCTGTGAGATTGTGGACCGCCCCCAATGGCGCGAAGACCCGCGCTTTGTCACCACGGCCTTGCGGGCTGCGCATCAGTCTGAACTCAAGGCGTTGCTCGAGGCCGTTTTTGTTGGCGAGTCGACCGAGGTGTGGCTGGCGGCCTGCCGCCGGGTCGGCATTCCATGCTCACCGATCCAGAATTACGAGCAGGCCTTGTCGGACCCCCAGGCCGAGCACCTGGAACTGGTCTGCCCGCTGCCCTTGCCCGAGGGCGGGGTCTCGAAGACCGTGGGCTGCCCTGTGCGTCTCAATGGAGAGACGCTTCCCGTGGAGTCAGCCGTGCCGCCGCTCGGCCCCGTGGGGGTAGAGGCCTCATGACCCACTCGCCTGAGCTCGTGGTCCTCGAGGTGGAGAGCGCCACGGCATGGATCCACCTGAATCGAGCGCCCTCGGCCAATGCGTTGTCCCATGCCTTTGTACTGGCCTTGCTCGAGGCATTCCGTCGGGCGCAGGCCATGCCCGGTGTGCGAACCATTGGCTTTTGCTCGGCCCTGGCCGATTTCTCCACCGGGATGGACCTCTCCGGTCTGGCGTCTGAGACAGATGAGAGTCTGCGTGCGCGTTTTGAGGCCATCGAAGACCTGCTTGCGGCCGTTTGGTCGAGCCCGTGTCGGACCATTGCGCGGGTGCAGGGACGCGCCTGGGGCGCGGCGGCCGACCTGGTGGTGGCCTGCGACCATCGGCAGATCACACCAGATGCCAGCTTTCGCTTTCCGGGTGCGCAGTTTGGGTTGGTGCTCGGCACGCGACGGCTCGCACAACGTGTTGGTCGAGACCATGCCAGAGACCTGGTCTTGACGGGGCGCACCGTCAACGCCGAGCAGGCCATGGCCATGGGCCTGGCCACAGCCATGGCAACACCGTGGCCTTCACTGGATGCGGTGCTCATCAGTGACGAGACCCAGCGCATGGTGCAGGCGGTCACGAAGGATTCGTTTGGCACCGATGCGGAGGGCTTGGAGAGGGATCGATCGGCCCTGCGTCTGTCCATGACCGGCGACCTTCATGCCCGACTAATAGCCTACCGTGAGAGCGTGTTGCGGCGCATGTAGATGCTGTGGTCGGCGGGCCTAGGGCCCCCGATTTAAGTTCGTAAATTATTGATTTTTAACAATATATTAAAATATTGAGTCTTGGGCTTGCAATTTGTGCAGTGCGTCATTATAATTTGCCTTATGCAGTAAACGAACACCGACACGACAGATCGATTTCATTCTGAAAGGAAACACAATGAACAACGTTACCCCCGAGCAAATGCTCAACAGCATCAAGCAATCCCAAGCCGCCATGGTTGAAATGGCTGCCCGTTCCATCGAGTGCATGGAGAAGCACCTTGAGCTCAACCTCAAGGCCGCCAAGGCCAACCTCGCCGATGCCACCGAGGCCTCCAGCCAGCTGATGAGCGTGAAAGATTTCCCCGAGCTCTACGCCGTTGCTCAAACGGTGGGTCAGCCCGCTGTTGGCAAGGCCGCTGCCTACAACCGCAACATTTACAACATCAATGCGGAAGCAGCCACGGAGTTCGCCAAGCTGGTCGAGTCCCGCATCGAAGAGGCCAACAAGGCCATGGCCTCGGCCGTGAACGACCTGAGCAAGAATGCCCCCGCCGGTACCGAGGGCATGGTTGCCATGATGAAGTCGGCCTTCGCGGCCTCGAACTCAGCCTTCGACGCCATCAACAAGGCCACCAAGCAGGTGGTGGAGATGGTTGAGACCAACGTCGAAGCTGCGACGAAGGCTGGTGAAGCTGCAGTCTCCAGCGCATCGCCCAAGAAATCCGCACGCCGCACTGCCGAGTAATTTGGCAGGCCCAGTGTTGAAAAGGCCCTCCTCGGAGGGCCTTTTTTTTGCCTGCACGTGATTATTGTCTAGAGGGCTGCCAGGGTGTGGGTGAGCCAGTAGAAGCTCGGAATCCCAAATAGGATGTTGATCGGGAAGGTGAGGCCCAAAGAGAGCCCCACATACACGGCGGAATCCGCTTCTGGAATGGCCTCTCGCAGCACGGCGGGCACGGCAATGTAACTCGCACTGGCCGCCAATACGGCCAGCAGCGTGGTGTCCCCCACGCTCAGACCCGCCCACAGCCCCAGGGCAATGGCGACAACCGCATGCACCGCTGGAATGCCTGCGGCATAGACCAGCAACATAGGGGACTGGCCGCGCAGCCCCCCAAGGTTTCGGGCAGCCAACAGGCCCATGTCCAACAGGAAGAAGGCGAGCATGCCCTTGAAGAGGTCTGCAGAGAAGGGCTTCATGGCTGCGGCACCTTCGGGTCCCATGTAGTAGCCAATGACCATGCTCGCGAGCAGCAACAGCTGCGCACCATCGGTGAAGGACTCGTGCAGGGTCTGCCGAAGACCACCGGGGTGCGGCGCAGTTTCAATGCCTTGCGGGCCACCGAGGCGACCCTTGCGCACGAGATTGGCCATGAGCACCGCAAAGATGATGGCTGGCGACTCCATGATGGCCATGGCGGCAGCCATGTAGCCACCGTGTTCAATGCCCAGGCGGTCGAGGAACTGATTGGCCGTGATGAAGGTGACTGCACTCACCGACCCATAGGTCGCGGCAATGGCGATGGCATTGAAGGGCTGGGTCACCCGGCGCAGCAGCAGGAACCCGAGAACGGGGGTCAGCATGGCCAGCAAAATGGCCAGCCCAAGAATGGTCATCACCTCGGAGGTGAAGCCAGTCTCGGCCAGTGAGAGCCCGCCCTTGAGGCCCAGGGCCATGAGCAAATAGAGCGCCAGAAAACGGCTGATGGCGGGCGGGATGTCTAGGTTGGAGCGCACGAGGCCTGCAAAGAGGCCCACCAAAAAGAAGAGAACGGCTGGATCGAGTAGCGACAACAAACCTGGGGGGCTCCTGGCTAGGCCGCCCGAAGGCCTGAGTGATGGCTGCTGGCAATTTCCTTGTACCGGTCGGCAGCACAACTTGCGGCAAAGGCATGGGGCTTGACCCTTGGCGACAAATTACACACGCCACGGATATAACCCACGGCCTGCTGAATCACACAGCTCGAGCCGGCCGCCGGGTCTGGGTTGATGTCGAGGTGCACCTCTACAGGGCGTTGCCCGATGGCATCCGACAGACGCAGGTAGAGGTCGGCTACCTTGTAGACTTCGTTCATGAGGCGCAGGTGAGGCCGGTCGGCCCGTTGGTCGAAGTCTCGCTCGCGCGTGGTCTCTCCGAAGAGCTTGCAGCCACGGTTGCCGTCGATGTGCACCACAATAACCAGGGTGTAGTCCGCGTGCCAGACTTGGCCCTCCAAGAGCCGACAGGAGTCCGCACCAATGTAAATCCGAGTGCTGGCCGATTGCGCTGCAATGAAACGGGCCACCGCGGGGAGATCCAGCTGCCGGAGAGGATGCATGTGGGTGTTCACAACGGGTAGGAGACCATGCGAGGAGAGATGATGCAAGTCTGTGCCCTTTTTCATGAAGTTTTGATGAATGCTCGCATGTTGCATTGCAAAACACACGCGTTTATGTTGCAATGCAAGTGCGGTTTCGGCCGCATTGTTGTCTCCTTGCAGATCATTCTGCCTTGCGGCCCCAGCCCAACCGGCTGGGGCTTTTTTTATCTGCGCACCCCAGGAGCTCAGCATTGAACACGCACATTGAACTCAGGGACTTGGTCTTCCAATGGCCGGGTGCAGCAAAGCCCTTGCTGCACATTCCAGCTTGGTCGGTGGGCGCCGGCCAACGGGTGTTTTTGCGCGGTCTTAGCGGGTCTGGCAAGAGCACCTTGCTGTCCATCTTGTCTGGGGTGCAGACCCCAACCTCCGGTGAATGCCTCGTGCTCGGCCACCCCTTCCATGCGATGTCCGCGACAGCCCGCGACCGTATTCGGGCCACCGACATCGGCGTGATTTTTCAGCAGTTCAACCTGCTGCCCTACCTGTCTGCATGGGAGAACGTTCTGTTGCCCAGTCGACTCTCAGGCCGGGCGCCCGTTCATGAGGCCAGCGACCTGCTCAATCGGCTTGGGCTTTCGCCAGCGCTTTGGTCGCGCCCTGCCCATCAGCTGTCGGTGGGGCAGCAGCAGCGGGTTGCAGTGGCCCGAGCCCTTCTCCTGGGCCCGAGCCTCCTTTTGGCAGATGAGCCCACATCGGCTCTGGATGCTGTCCACCAGGCCTCGTTTGTGTCGCTTCTGCTTGAACTTGCGCAGGCCTCGAAGGTCACGGTGATCATGGTGAGCCACGACGATCGCATGAGCAGCAGCTTTGATGAGGTCTGGGCCCTCGGTGAGTCAGGCGGATTGGAGGCTCTTCGGTGAGCGGCAGTGCGATGAATGTTTGGCTGCGCCTCGCACTGGCCAGCGCCTGGTCACGTCGGCTGCCGGTGCTCTTGGTGCTGCTGGCCGTGGCCACATCCTCCTTGCTCGTCTTGTTCGTTAGCCAATTGCGGGCAGACCTCCGCACCAGTTTTGGTCAGGCCATCAGTGGGGTTGATCTGCTGGTGGCCCCGAGGGGCAGTCCCACCGAGATCCTGCTCTATGGTGTCTTCCAGCTTGGCCGTCCCACTCAGAACCTCGATGCTGCCCAGTTGGAGCGGGTCCGCGGCCTTGCGCAGGTTGACTGGGTGGTGCCGGTTCAGCTCGGCGACACCTATCGGGGGCGGCCGGTCTGGGGCACCGAGGTCGATTTTTTCAGCCGGGTTCAGGTTCGCGGACAGCCGTTGCGCATGGCCGAGGGCAAGGTCTTTTCGGCAGCCACCGAGGCCGTACTGGGTGCCGAGGTGGCCAGGCGTCTTGAGCATCGCCTCGGCGATCGCCTGGTGCTCACGCATGGGCGCTCAGACGGCCTCTCTCGCGACCATGACGACCACCCGTTCCAGGTGGTGGGCGTGCTGGCCCCCACCGGAGGCCCCCTGGACCGCGCAGTCTTTGTCTCGACCGAGGGCTTTGAGTCCATTCACCAAGGCTGGTTGTTCGGCGCATTGGCACCACCGAGCAGTTACACCACGCTTTGGGTGGGCCTTCAAAACCGTGGCCAGGTCTTTTCGGCCCGTCGTGCGATCGAGTCGCTGCCGGGCGCCCCACTGACCGCCGCCCTGCCTGGCGTCACCCTCGATGAACTCTGGCGAACACTCTCCGTGGTGGAGCGTGGCTTTGCGCTCGTGGGCTGGGTGGTCTCCATCGGTGCCTTGTTGTCGGTGGCAGCCGTGACCCTGGTCTCATTGGCATCGCGCCGCAGAGAGTTCGCCATTCTTCGTGCGGTGGGGGCTGGCCCGGCGCAGGTGGCCTGGCTCATTCTGCTCGAGGCCACCCTGGTGGGCCTGGCGGGTGTGCTGCTGGGGCTCCTCGTTCAGCAGGCCGTGGTCTGGTGGTTTGCCGACTTTTTACGAATTGAATATGGTGTGGCCATGTCGGTACTGAATCTGCCACCCCAGGCATGGCTCTCGCTCATGGGCCTTGGGATGGCCTCTGTGGCCATCAGCCTCCTGCCTGCCTGGCGGGCGCGGCGCCTGTCTTTGGTGGATGGCCTGCATCCTCCGGTGGCCTAGCATGCGGCATTGGCTCTCCATCTTGGGCTTGTTCGTGCTGGGGGTGGCCTGGGCCAAGCCCGCCTTGGAGATCAGCTGGGACGACCTCATCGACGAAAAATGGGCCAAGCAGGTTCAGGTCGAGATGATGGCGCTTGGCCGGCTTGGTGGCCTGAAGGATGGCTCCGAAGCAGCCGACCGGGCCATGTCCAAGCTGCGCGAGAAGTGGGATGCCGCGCCGATTGTGTCCACCCATCTGGGCAAACAGGTGCGCATTCCAGGCTATGTGGTGCCACTCGATGCAGACCGATCTGCAGACCGGTCGTTTCTGCTGGTGCCTTACTTTGGCGCCTGTATTCACACCCCGCCACCACCGGCCAATCAGATCATTCTCGTGGTTCCTCAGAAGGGTGCAAGGATTCGCGAGGTGCCGGAGTCCATGGCCACAGTCTGGGTGGAGGGCCGGCTCGAAGGCGTGCGCACCGAGACCAGTCAGGGCGTGACGGGCTACCAGTTGCTGGCCACGGGTGTTCGGCCCTATGAAGAGCCCAAGCGGTAACATTTGCGCATGACCACACTCTTCACCCACGACGCCTTTGCCGCCCATGAGATGGGGCCGCACCACCCAGAATCACCCGCGCGGGTTCGTGCAGTGTTGGCCGAACTACAGGCCACCGGCCTTTTGGACCGTCTCGATGTACAAGAGGCGCCCATGGCCCGCGACGAAGACATCCTTCGGGCCCACACCCCTGACCATTGGGAGGCGCTCAAGGCGGCCTCGCCGAGCAGTCGATACGCTGTCATCGATCCAGACACCGCCATGAACCCATTCACCTTAGAGGCCGTCTCGCGTGCCGCGGGGGCGGTCGTTGAGGGTGTGGAGGCCGTCGTTCAGGGCAGGGCGCAGACGGTCTTTTGCGCGGTTCGCCCGCCGGGTCACCATGCCGAGCGCGACCGCGCCATGGGATTTTGCTTTGTGAACAGCGTGGCGGTCGGTGCCCTGTACGCCACCCAGGCACTCGGCCTGTCTCGCGTGGCCGTGGTCGATTTTGATGTTCACCATGGCAACGGCACCGAAGAAATTCTCGCGGACGTGCCGGGCGTGCTCATGGTCTCCACCTTTCAGCAGGGCATCTATCCAGGCCGCGGAGAGCGGCCCATGGGCCAGAACATGGTCAATGTTCCGCTGCCCGGTGGAAGCGATGGCAAGGCCCTCCGAGCGGCCGTGCTTCAGGAATGGCTGCCCGCACTCAATGACTTCGCGCCGGAACTCATCATCATCTCTGCTGGGTTCGATGCCCACCGGGATGACCCCCTCGCAGGCCTGCGCTGGTCGGAGGCGGACTATGAGTGGGTGACCGAGCAGTTGCTCGAGGTGGCGGCTCGCCATGGTGAGGGTCGCGTGGTCAGCAGCCTCGAAGGCGGCTATGAGGTGGCCGCGCTCGGGCGAAGCGTGGCCTGCCACGTGAGCGCCTTGATGCGATCGGAGACTGTCGAGGCCTAGCCTCCGATGGTCAGGGTGTTTAGGCCTTGGGCCGGTCGGCCCAGAGCGTGCCGCCAGTCGACCAGTCCTCTCGCTTGATGTCGTAGAAGAGGATGTCCACGGCCTCGGGGCTGCCACCCAGTGTGGCCACGGTGGCCTCTGTGAGGGCCTTGGCCAGGGCGCGCTTCTGTTCAGTGGTGCGTCCTTCGAAGAGTTCAACGCGAATGGTGGGCATGGTTCCTCCTGTCGTTTCTATTGGTCAAAGTCGGAGTCGGTGCGGGCGAGGCTGCGCAGCAGGGCCGGCCATTCATCGATGCCCTCAGGGGCATTCTGAGGCCCAGTCCATTGCCGCTGGGTCAACGACACCACCGGAGCAGGAATGAGTCGAAGGCCGGCGGGGCTGGCTGCTGCGGTGAGTTGGATCTGGGCGGCGCGCTCAAAGAGGTGCATGAGCATGAAGGCCTCGGCCACCGTTCGACCCACCAGTAAAATGCCGTGGTTCTCGAGAATCACGCCATCTTTGTCTGCCAGTGTGGCGACCAGTCGCGCCTGTTCCTGCGCATCGAAGGCCAGGCCCTCGTAGGCGTGGCGACCGAGTCGGCCCACCAGGCGCATGGCGGGCTGCGAGCAGGGGAGCAGGTCTGCCCCGGTGGCTGCAAAGGCCTGGGCCCAGAAGGCGTGCAGGTGGAGCACACAGGTCACGTCCGGCCGGGCCGCGTGGATGCAGCCATGAATCGCAAAGCCGCTGGGGTTCACAGGTGCATTGCTGCCGTCGACCACCGAGCCCTGCACATTCACCTTCACAAGGTTAGATGCGGTGACCTCCTTGAACTGAAGGCCGAAACGGTTGAGCAGGTAGTGCCCATGCTCGCCGGGAACGGCTGCAGAGATGTGGGTCCAGACCAGGTCATCCCAACCCCGGTGCGCCGACAGGCGGTAGGCCGCAGCAAGATCGCGGCGAATAGCGGCCTCTGAGATTGGTGCGCCAACGCACTCTGGGTTGAAGGGCATGGATGACACAAACAGTTTTGCAAAAATGGAGTTTGCTGATGAGTGTAGAGGAATTGGGTGTCGTTCAATGTCCCAGCGCTAAATCTGCTTGCAGTCTCGTCGGGCTTTATGCAGACTCTCGCACACTGCTTTAACCAACTTTCTTGAGAGTGAGGCGCCTCGGTTCGCGGGGCATGAATCATGTTATTGCGAGACCTGACCAGACTGGGCACTGCGCTGTTGTTCGGCAACATTGTCGGCGTGGCCACCGTAGGATTTCTCTCCATCATTTTGTTTGCCTGGTCGGTCTGGAAGATTCCGATTGCCACGGATTTCGTGCCTTGGTCTGAGGCGAGTTATTCGCCAGTGCTCGCAGCCTTTATGTTCGGGGGAGCTCTTCTGGCCGGCTGGATATTCAGTCATTTGGAAGGTCCTCGATCCCATGGCCCAGCCGACACCATTGTTGCCATCAAGAATGACACTGACATTGAACTCAAGGGTGGATGGCTCACTTCGGCTCTGACACTGGTGAGCGTCTCATGCGGCGCTTCTGTCGGTCTGTTTGGTCCGATTGTGCATTTCGGCGCCTGCATCGGGTCTCTTCTGCAGCGGGCGTTTCGCTTGTTGTCCCGGAGCCTGTTGCTGGCTGCGGGGGGCGCTGCAGCGATCGCTGCACTTTTTTCTGCTCCGATTGCGGCCAGTATCTTCGCCCACGAGATGTTGTTGCGCCGGTTTCGCTCCAGTGAGTCAGCGCCGCTGGTGGTGGCAGCCTTGGGTGGCTTTTTCGCCTCGGTGATGCTGCTCGGATCAGACCGCAAGCTGCTGAAAATCGTAGGCGAACCGCTCGATGTCAGCCCAGAGTCTTTGGCCCTTGCTGTTGTGCTCGGACTGCTGTGTGGCTTGGCTTCTACCCTATACATCTATCTGCTCACGCGGGGCCCCAAGTTGGCGAACGCCACAAAGATTCCGTCCTTGTTTCGCCCACTTGTTCCAGCGACCATTCTCTATCTGGTGTCACCATTTTTTCCGCAGCTCATTGGCCCTGGTCTTGGTGCCGTGAACATGGCTCTGGCCGGCCAGTTTGGGCTGGTGCTCCTCCTCCTTTTGGTCTTTCTAAAAATCTTCGCTGCAGCGCTCTGTCGTTCATTTGGATTCCACGGCGGCATTTTTCTACCCGCCGTCTTTTTTGGTGCCATGCTGGGTGGAATGATTGACGCAGCCCTGGGCGGCGGGCATCACATGTATGCCTTGTTGGGTGCCGCTGCCTGTGCGGGCTCTGCGATCGGCGCGCCAATCGCTGCCGTGGTCATCATCTTCGAGATGAGCGGCGATTACCGCTTTATTGTTCTGGCGATGGTGGCGGTGGCCGTGTCGTGCCAGGTGAGCCGCACCTTGATCGGGCGCTCGGTCTGGGATCGGTCATTGTTCTTGAGGGGCATCGATACCGACGATGAGCCCAGGCCACCTAGCGCAGGTGATCGTCGCCCAGGTTGACTCCGCGCAGCATGAGTTGACGGTCGAAGAGTGATCGACCGGCCAAGGCTCTCGAAAACTGATTGGCTGTTACTACACTGATCATGCCCAGCACGGCCCACTCATAGCTGCCCGTGAGTTCAAAGACGATCATCACTGCGGCCAGGGGTGCTCCAATGACGGCCGCGATGCAACTGGCCGCCCCCAAGATCGCAAAATTTGACGATGCTGGGTCAATCCCGGGAAGGCTCACGTCCAAGATGGCTCCGGAAAGTGCCCCGATGAAAAGGGCTGGCGCAAAAACACCCCCGAACATGCCAAAGCCAATGCACAGGCTTGTGGCCACGATTTTCAGCGCGATCAGACACAGCAAAAGCACCAGACTGAGCTTGCCGGCCAGCGCAAGGTCCACGGAGCCAAGGCCGTGGCCCAGAAGGTGGGGAAAGAAAGGTGAGATCAAGAACAAGAAGGCCGCTGGCACCAGCGGACGCCATTGCAAGGGAATGCTGGTGCGCTTGGCCCAGCCCGGTGACGCTGTGACTGCCCGAATGTAGATGACCGAGGCGATGCCGCTCGAGATGCCCACACCAATGGCCAGAAAGAAGGTGGGCAAAGTGAGGGCCGGCGTGGATTGGATGTCAAAGAGGCGCTGGTCACCCACCCATGCGTGCGCAATCCATTGGGCACCGAAGGCGGCCGCGATGACTGGGCCCGCGCCGAATGCACCAAAGCGCCGAATGATGGCCTCGTGCGCCAAAATGGCCGCCCCGATGGGGGCAGAGAAAACGGCTGCGATGGCAGCGGCTGCGCCGCTGCCCAGAATCACGTCTGTGGGCAGCCTTTGAGACAGGTTGTGAGACCAGCGCATCACGACTGTGCTGATATAGCCGCCAAAGTGCATCAGGGGCCCGAAAATGCCGATGGATGCGCCCCCCGAGAGGTTCACGGTGGCCAGCAGGGTGGACAGGGCGCCTGATCGCACACTTGGATTTTCGTTCCGTTGGGCCGCCAGAATGAGATCTGCAGGGCCATGAGGCCGGCCGGCCTCAAGAAGCAGCAGGATGCGGCCAGAGATCAATGCGGCGATGAGCAGGGCCACGCCCACCGCGGGGCTTAGGGATAGTGTGTTCAATGCGAGGATGCTCGGCAGGGGTACTTGCCAGAGCGAGTTGAAGTATTCAACAACTGCAAAAAGCCCAAGGGCGATGCTCCCGACCAGCATGCCGAGGAAGAGCGACGATGTGATTGCCCCGAGCCGAATCCACAGGCCCCAATCCTTCGACCCGGGGCTCTCTGAGGGTGGTTTCTGATTCAAAATTTAGCGGGCACCCGAGGCCTTCTGTTCCTCGAGAATTTTTCGAATGACGACGACGTCTGCGTGGACTGCAGAGAGTTCTTGGCGGATGGTTTGGAGGTCGTTGCCCTCGACCGCCTGTTCATCGGAATGAATGGCGTTGAGCGAATTCACAATCACGGCAATGAAGAGGTTCAGAACCGTGAATGTCGCTGTCAGAATGAAAACAATGAAGAAGATCCAGGCGTACGGATAGACATCCATGATGGGCCGCGCGATGTCGCCGGACCAGCCCTCGAGGGTCATGACCTGGAAGAGCGTGAAGAGACTTCGTCCGAGGTCCCCGAACAATTCCGGAAATGCCTGGCCGAACAACTTTGTGGTGATGACCGCGCAGACATAAAAAAGAATGGCAACCAGTCCGATGACGGAGGCCATGCCTGGAATGGCTGACAGCAATGCGCCGACGACGCGCCGAATGCTCGGAATTTTGTTGATGAGGCGCAGCACCCGCAACACCCGCAGCGATCGCAGCACCGCGAATGGGCCCGAGGCCGGAATGAGGGCGATCCCCACCACAACGAAGTCGAAGACGGACCACGGATCTTTGAAGAACCGCCAGCCTCTAGCGAGCAGCAGGCAGACGATCTCCGCCACGAAGACCGTTAGGATGGCGTGGTCGGCTGCGATGAGGGTCTCGCCGTAGGCCGCCATGATGGTTGGACTGGTTTCCATTCCGAGGATGGCTGCATTGATAAGGATCAACACGATGATGGTGTTCTGAACCCATGCCTGTCCCCAGAAGCGCTCGATGGCGGCTTTCCATGGGGGTAGCTGGGGATCAATGGTTGGCGAAGTGCTGGTCATGATGGATGGCAAATGTGAATAAAGAGGCCCAGTTAGATTACACCGGTGCAGCGCAATCAAATTCTGGCAAATCCAACGCCGAACCCTTTGTTGGACTGAGCGTCGCTCTCCCGACCGGCGCATGGCCCTCTGGGGGGGGGCTAGGGTTTTCGTGAACCTTTTGCGAGACGACTTGTCTATGTAAAGTTAAGCCGATAGACTCCACCCAGCCAAAAAGGCTTTTCAGTGGAGGGCTTTATGCCACGTTCTATTCGTTTCGGTGATTACGTCCAGGCCATCACGGTCGACTCGGACGAAATCGCTTATTCCAAGCTCATGTCCCGTCCGTTGTTCGATCAGCAGGGCAACGAGGTTCCACAAAAGCCGGAAAAGCTTCGGCTCGGGGGCATGGATGTCTACAAACTACTCCAACCCTACCTCTCTGTGCGGTTCATGGAGCAGGCCAAGGCCGTGGTTCCGTTGGCGGCCTACCTGGCGCTCTTCCAGCTGCTGGTGCTGAACCAGAGCATTCAAGACTCTGCCACGTTGGGCCTGGGCTTACTCGCGGTGATGGTCGGGCTCATGATCTTCCTCGAAGGCCTGAAGCTGGGCCTGATGCCGTTTGGAGAAATCATTGGCAGCAAGCTGCCAACCAAGCTACCGCTGTTTGGGGTGCTGTTCATTGCCTTCCTGCTGGGCATCGGCGTGACCTTCGCCGAGCCCGCCATTGGCGCCCTGCAGGTGGCTGGCCAGATTGTGGACCCGAAGAACGCGCCCTATCTCTATACGCTGCTCAATGATCGGGTGGATGCCACGGTGTTGGTGGTGGGCGTGGGTGTGGGCATTGCGGCCGTGATCGGCACCATGCGCTTCCTTTACAACTGGAGCCTCAAGCCCCTCATTTATTTAAGCCTCATTCCTTGCGTGCTGCTCACGGGCTATGCCTTTGTGAACCCAGACCTCCGCACCATGATTGGCCTGGCCTGGGACTGCGGTGCAGTCACCACCGGGCCCGTGACGGTGCCCTTGGTTCTGGCTCTGGGCATCGGTGTGGCCACTGCGGGCGGTGCTGGCGACAGCAAGCTGCAGGGCTTCGGCATCGTAACCCTGGCCTCTCTCTTTCCCATCATGGCAGTACTCGGCCTGGCGATCTTCTATCAGGTGACTGTGCCGGTGGAGACGATTCTTGCCGAAGCCGCGGCCAAACAGGCCTCACTCGCGGCCGCTGCTGCAGCCACGGGCCCTGTGGACTGGTGGACAGTCTCCCCGGGCATGGAGGTGGTGGGTGGCATTCGGGCCATCGTGCCGCTCGTCATCTTCCTGATGATCGTGCTCTTCATCGTGCTGCGCGAGAAACTGCCCAATGCCTTCATCATTTTCTACGGCATCTTCTTGTCGGTGCTGGGCATGTGTGTCTTCAGCGTGGGCCTCACCTACGGTCTGGCCAAGCTGGGTGACGGCGCGGGCGGATTGGTGCCAGGCCTGTTCACGGCCATTGAATCCATGCCGAATGCGCCCCTGTATTCAGCGGGTGTGGGCATCTTCATTGCGGCACTGTTCGCCTGGATTCTTGGCTTCGGTGCAACCTTGGCTGAGCCGGCGCTCAACGCACTGGGCCTGACAGTTCAGAACCTGACCAACGGCTCCTTCAAGAAGTCGATGCTGATGTATTCGGTGTCCTTCGGTGTGGCCATCGGCATCATGCTGGGTATTGTCAAGCTCATCTTTGACTTCAGCATTCTTTACATCCTGATTCCTGGGTATGTCTTGGGCGTGATCCTCACCTACATGTCCACAGAGGAATTTGTGAACGTGGGATGGGACAGTGCTGGCGTGACCACGGGTCCCGTCACGGTGCCGCTGGTGCTTGCCATGGGCCTGGGCTTCGGCAAGGCTGTGGGCGCGGTCGAAGGCTTCGGCATCCTGGCTGCTGCCTCGATCTGCCCGATTGTGTCGGTCCTGGCACTCGGTGTGTTCGTGCAGTGGAAGGTGAAGCGTGAGAACGACAGGGCGATGGCCGAGGCTGATGCAGAGACAAAAGCTGCTGCTCAGGCTTCGTCGGCAAGATGACCATTCTGATAACCGTGAACCAAACGTACTTTTTTGAGGGAGCCAACAATGGCCAAGCGTAAATTAGTCAACCTGACTGAAGTCTCCTTGATCACCTGTGTGGTCCAAAAGGGAATGGCAGATGCCATCAACCAGTCGCTTTTAGATGCAGGTGTTCAAGGCGCCACTGTCCACCAGGGCGTCGGCACGGGTATCCGAGAGAAGATGGGCTTTCTCGGTGTGGCCGTGGAGGTTGAGCGCGAGATCATCAGCGTGCTGGTGGCCAAGGACCAACTCACCCGCATCTTTGAGCGCATTTATCTGGCCGGTCGTCTGGACACGCCGGGCATGGGCTATGTCTATGCCACTCCGCTGGTTCAGGCTGCCACCTATGTGCCGGCGCACCTCTTGGAGGACCGCGCCCAGGGCAGCATGGGAGCCATGGCATGAGTCTCTCAACCTTCAAGAAGATTCCAGAGGGGGTGGTTCTCGACTACACCCGGGAAATCACCGTCATTCTCTACGAGGGTGGCGCAGCCGACGTTGCGAAACTGTTGCTCGATCGCGGCATCACCGAGGTCTTCTATGACGCGGTCCGCGGTGCGCCTCTGGGGCGGGCCTCTGAGTCTTCGGGCCTGCCAGAGATCCCCAAGACGGAACAGTTGCATGCCGTCGTGGCCGCGGATCAGGCCGACTACATCATGGCCCTGATCTACGAGGCTGCAGAGCTCTTTAAACCCCAGCGCGGCATTGTGTTTGTGAATAAGTTGCTGATGTCGACGCGTCACAAACTCCCATCCGAACAAGAACTCGCAGCCCGGGCGGCCGCGTAATTCATCCAGACATCCTCTAGGAGCCACAAAACATGAATGAAGCCACCGAACAGCGCATCAAGAAGAACCGTCGCCGGATTTTTGACGCCGACTCATTTGTCCGATTCAACACTGCTCAAACACTGGTCAGTCGCTCGGCCATTGAAGAGAACCGAACCTTGGCACTGGAGTCTTTCGCCGCGGAGGCAACCGGCAACGGCACATTGCTGTCTGCAACCTTCGACGACGTGATCCGTAACCGGCTGGCCATTCTGGAGCAGCTCGAGCCGGCAAGTGAAGAGCAGGAGCGGTTCAAAAGCTCCATGACAAATCGCGCGCGCATTGAGGGCATTCAGCGCCGCGCGGCCGCCAATCGCAACTCTGTGAAGATCAATGAGATGCTGGTGAAGGTCAACAAACTAATGGTGGAGATCAACGTGCTCATCACACAGCACAACAATGAGTTTTTTGACGTCATTGATGAGCTCTCCAACTCCAATGCGGCCTGGGTGGATGGCGAGCTTGAGGCCCAGATGAAGGCGGCCACCCACGAGGCCAACGATGAGCGTGTCACCCAGAACACGGCCATGGTGACCGAGGTGCGTGAATTGGCTGAAAAGAACCGCGGCCTCATCACTGAGATCTATGAGCATGAGGGTCAGAACCGCCATGCGTTAGAGAAAGACCTGGAAGACGTCATGGAACTGCGCAGCCAGATCGTGGCGCTGCGTGAGAAGGTGGTGGCCAACCAGCATCGTGTGGCCGACGGCATTGCACTGCTGTAGGGCGAGTTTGCAGGAGCAGAAAAGCCGCCCTTGGGCGGCTTTTTTTATACGCCGAGGTAATTCAAGGCCGTGCTAAGTAACAGCAGCACAACGGCGATCCAGCCCAGCATGGTGATGTATTTCATGACGCCATGGTATCGATGGATGACTTGGCGACCAAATTGCCCCCCAGGCTGCCACGCCTCGTCCGGCCGGCCCCGGTTTGATGCACCATGGGTCGAAACACGGATGCATCACTGTAAAAGTTGGTCTGCACCTGCGCAGGGCTCCAGCCAGGAATGCCCATGACCGGCACGGGCCAGAGCTGTTGTGGTCGTGGGCCTCCATGCTCCTGTGCATGCTCGAGTTGCTCGAGTAGTGCCCGGTCCGCAGCGGCCCAGGCGGGCTCGGCAATCCGAACGACCAGGCTGTGCGCGGCGATGGCCTTGAATGGCTGTTTCAGTTTCTCCAGGAGTGCATGCCCAAACGGCATGGGGTGCCAGTCGGTCAACCAGTGTTGCTTGTGATCCACAAAGAGCGAGGACCAGCCATCTGCGTCTCGGGGGTCTGGGCCCGATGTGTGGGCGAGCACCAGGAGGTTTTCGTCCACGAGCGTGAGTGCATCTCGAATGGGCCCGCGGGCGAGCCCCTCCGCCCCAATACGCGCCGCCTGCACGCCATTGAGGTGCGCCTTCGACATGGGCGCGTGAAGCCAGATCAGGGCATTGAGGCGATCGTGCAGGTTGTCACGCGTGGGCACACAGCCGGTCTGTGCAATCCAAGATTCATAGTCGATATGGGCGGGCTGCATCGCCGCCTGAACAAATTGCAGCGGTTGGCCGTCCCCTGTGCACAGCCCGTCGCGTTGCGCCCTCGCATTGAAGGCACTCAGAAGGTCGAGCAGTGGTGCCCCGTATGCCAACTCGAGAAGGGTCTCTTCAAACGACTGCAGCCAAGGGCTGTCGGCCGTGATGGACGGTGCGCCTGCCACCGGGGTTTGGCCTACAGAATGAGAAACGGTGGCAGCAGGCACAGGCACACCCCGATCGTGAGGTGCAGGCGAAGCCGTATCCAGGCCGGCGGCCAGCCCAGGGCGCGGCCGTGGAATTGGTCCATCCGATAGCTGAGTATGGCGAGCACCGCGAGTGCACCGAGCGGCGCCGTGTCTGGCAGGAACCAGAGCGAGACGGCCACCAGCGAGGGTGCCACGCTCCAGATCAGAAGCCGCCTGCGGGCTGCAAGCGGCACAGCGGTACTGGCCAGGGCCATTCCCCAAGACACCGCGCCCACGAAGGTCACGATAGAAATGCCGTAGAGGGTCAGCGCGGTGGTGGCAAAGGCCTGCGCATCACCGCCACTCAAGAGGGCCAAGAGTGAGAGCACGAAGAATGGAATGAGCCCGCCATAGCCGAGCCATTTGAGTGTTGGGAGCAGTGGGGCGATGGAGGCTTGATCGGACATGTCAATGGTTGGTCAGGTGGATTCCAAGAACCGGAAGGAGTTCGTGCAGGCTGCTGCCCACATGATCTGGTGCGGGGCCGATGGCCTCGGGTGGCAGGCCTGCTCGATTGAGCCAAAAGGTTTGAAAGCCAAACCAGCCTGCCCCGAGGATGTCCCATCCGTTGCTCGAGACAAAGGTGATCGGTGTCTGTGGTTCGGGGAAATGACGTGCGACCAGCCCATAGGCGGTGGGTGATGTCTTGAAGGTGCGGGCTTCTTCAACCGAGATCAGTCGATCGAAGTGGGGCAAAAGTTCCGCATGCTCGAGCACCTTGGCCAGCGTGTTGGGGTCACCATTGGAGAGCACGGCTGTTCGAATGCCCACGGCATTGAGTCTGACCAGAACCGGCTTGGCATCCTGGAAGGGTTCCAGTCGCAGGTAGGCTTCCAGCAGCCGTGGCAGGGCATGGTGATCGAGCTGGAGTCGATCGAGCGTGTAGCGCAGCGCCGCGGCCGTGATCTCCGAGAAAGGCATGTAGTGGCGACTGCCGTGTATGGGGTCTGGGTCGGAGAGGGCCACCAGGCGGCTGTACTCGATCTGTTTGTCTCGCCAGCCAGCGGCGATGGCCTGGCCTTGCCCCGGGTAGGCGGTCTCCGCCACCGTGGTGACCGAAAAGACATCCAGTAGCGTTCCGTAGGCATCGAAGACGACGAGTTTTGGCATGGGCTTGTCGGTCTGGTGACGTTAAACTGGCCTCCAAAAAAGGGAGACGCCATGAAGAAGAAAGAAGTATATGCCCAGGCCCTCGAGCACCTTCAGATCGAACTCGTGAAGCTTCAGCAGTGGGTCGTGGCCACCGGTGCGCGGGTGGTGGTGGTCTTCGAGGGGCGAGATGCAGCCGGCAAGGGCGGCACCATCAAGCGCATCACCGAGGTCCTCAACCCACGTGTCTGTCGGGTGGCGGCCTTGTCAAAGCCGTCGGAGCGCGAGCGCGGCCAGTGGTATTTCCAGCGTTATGTGGCGCATCTGCCGTCGCCAGGCGAGATCGTCCTGTTCGACCGCTCTTGGTACAACCGTGCCGGGGTTGAACGCGTGATGGGCTTTTGCACGCAGGACGATGTCGCTGAGTTCATGCGCTCCTGCCCAGAGTTCGAGCGCATGCTCGTTCGCTCTGGCATTCATCTGGTGAAGTATTGGTTCTCTGTGAGCCAAGCGGTCCAAGAGGCTCGCTTTCAGGAGCGTGCCCGAAACCCATTGAAGCAGTGGAAGTTAAGCCCGATCGACTTTGTCTCCCGTCGTCGCTGGGCGGAATACTCAGAGGCCAAAGACGACATGTTCCGGCACACCGACATCCCCGAGGCGCCATGGCACGGCGTGGCCGCCGACGAGAAAGAGCGCGCGCGTCTCAATTGCATTGCACACCTGCTGGATCAAATTCCATATCAAGCCGTGCGCAAGGGCCGCATTCGACTGCCCAAACTCGAAGTGTCCAAGCGCCGCGTGCGGCGTCCGGCCATCGATGAGCAACGCTGGGTGCCAGATGTTTACGAAGCTTTGATGAAAACGGGCTAGCGAAGGCGCGAGAGGGCCCGTAGCATTTTGAGTCGTTTGGCCGGCAGGCCAAAGCGCTGGCTGCGCCGCAGCAGTGGCTTGGCAAGGTGGTGCCGCAGTGCGCTCAGGCTCATGTTGCGCTGGTCGCCCAGCACGATCAGGCCGGGGTGTTCCGCGATGAGTGGGAACTCAGCCAGAATCGCATCAATGTCGCGCAGCCCTTTTTTGAAGATGAGGATGTGGCGAACGTATCGACTGGCAGATTCGAGATGACCGGCGATGGCCTCCTCCTGCTCGTTGGCGGTCAGTGGATCGGTGCCGGCCTGCGTGAAGAGGTCGTTGTAGGAAAAGAGGCGATGGCCGATCTCCCGCCGCAGGCTGTCTTCGTCGAAGGCCAGAATGGCCGCGGACACCCTGGCCCAGGCCGAACTGTGCTCGCGGGCGGCCGAAATGCTTCTGCTGAGACTTGCCACCCGAATGGGCTGATCGCCTGCCACATTGACCACGCCCGGCAGAAGGTGCAGCGCGGCGTCTGGGAGGCGAGAGGTGGCCTGCAGCGTATCCGAGCGGAGTATGCGCTCCACGTTCTGGATGCTGGTGCCATGAAAGAGCAGGCTGTCGAGCCCAAGGATCATGTAACGGAGAGTTCTTCCTCGTGCAGGTCTTCGTAGTGTAAGGCCGGGCGACGTGCATTGCGGCGCTGTTTGTCTCGGCGCGTGGCCTGCACCAGGAGGTCCTGAAGGCTCACCTGCTCAAGAAAGGCCAGTTCGGTCTCGTGGGCCCGTTGGACCAGCGAGCGTGTGCGGGCGCGAATGGGCGACTCCGCCTCTGCCGAACTATCTTCGGGCTCTGCATCCACCTGCTGGGGCTCGACCGCAAAGGCCAGGCTCGCCACGCTGATGTCCTGGGGTGGCTTGCCCAACCGGTAGCCGCCACCGGGGCCGCGAACCGGAGACACACAGCCTGCGAGACGGAGCGACTGAAAAATGCCCTCCAAGTAACTCACCGACACGTTGAGCTCGCGGCTGATCACGGTGAGGTTCACGGGTGAGGATCCTTGCTTGAGCCCCACGTGTGTGAGGGCCTCGACTGCAACCTGAACTTTTTTCGAGAGTTTCATGTTTGCCATCCAAAGGTGGAAGTGAACACAGTAGACACCCGAATACACGCTAAGATTCAGTTCATAATCAGTTCATCATCACTAAAACGGTTCAATAATGGTGCATTCATGGACACACAACTGAGTTCCGCGGGGGGTTCAACGGATTGGGTGGTCAAGACGGGGGCCGCAGCCCGCCTGTCTGGCATTCCCGTGGAAACGCTGCGGGTGTGGGAACGTCGCCACGCGGTGTCGGGCGAGCCGCTTCGCAGGGGCGCCCATCGGCTCTACAGCCGAGCACAGGTCGAACGGCTCGCGTTGGTCAAGCGACTGGTGGACGGTGGCCACGCCATTGGTAGCCTGGCAACCCTTTCCGATGCCCAGCTGGCTCAGATGATGTCGGATGCCTCGGGGCTGCGAGGCGCGGCGGCGCCGCGTCACCCGACCACGGCCACCGCCATTCGGGTGGGTCTGGTGGGCTTTGGTGCCGCCAATCGGTCATTGATGTCGAGCCTTCGGGCAGCAGCGGTCGAACTTGTGTTCACAGCGCCCACCCTCGAGGGCGTGGGGCACCTGCCAGAGGAGACCCTGGATGTTCTGTTCGTGGAGCTCAGCAGCCTCACGGCTGAGCAGAGTGCCCGGCTGGTTGCGCTGCAAAAGGCGCTTCTGCCCAATGAGACCTTGCTGTTCTACCGGCATGCGCCCAGTGCCCTGATTCGAGGGCTCATGCGCAAGGGCATTGAGGCCACCCGACGGCCCACATCCGCCGACGGTGTCGAACAGGCCTGCGCCTCCGTGCTGCGTCGTCTTATGGCAGCGCAGGAAAATGGTCATGCACCAATCGGCTCGAACACATGCCTGTCGGAAGACGTTCTCAATCGGCTTCTGGATGTGAAGAGCGACCTCTATTGTGAATGTCCGCAACAGTTGGCCCACCTGCTGCTCGGTGTGGTGGCCTTCGAGCGCTACAGCGCGGAGTGTGCAAGCCGCGATGGCCTGGATGCCCTCATTCACATTCAGCTGCAGCGTGTGGCCGCGGAGTCTCGCAGCCTTTTGGATCAAGCCCTGCGACGGCTGCTGGCCGCCGAGGGCATTGAGGTCTAGTGCTTACTTTGCGCTGCCGA
The DNA here is from genome assembly GCA_945862305.1 of Bordetella parapertussis. Classification (GTDB taxonomy): domain Bacteria; phylum Pseudomonadota; class Gammaproteobacteria; order Burkholderiales; family Burkholderiaceae_A; genus Hahnella. The sequence continues at coordinate 175,268 of CAMAXF010000003.1, forward strand.
AGAAGAGCTGCTCACCGCCAATCTTGTGGCTGGCAATGGCGGCCTGGCCGGCCTTCGATGTGATCCAGTCTGCAAAGGCTTGGCCGTCCTTCACGTTGGTCTTTGGGTGTTTGGCGGGGTCCACCACAATCACGCCATAGGGGTTGAACAGGGCCTTGTCTCCCTCGACCAGGATGGTGAGGTCGCCCTTGTTCTTGAAGTTGGCCCAGGTGGCCCGGTCTGAGAGCACGTAAGCCGACATGCCCGAGGCGGTGTTGAGGGCCTGGCCCATGCCGCAGCCGCATTCCTTGTATTGCGAGCCCATAGAGCTGCTGCCAGCGGCCTTCCAGTAACGCAGTTCGGCGGCGTGGGTGCCGCTCTTGTCACCGCGTGAGATGAATGGCGCATTTGCTGCAGCAATCTTGCGGAATCCCGCCAGCACATCCGACCCCTTGGCCTTGGCAGGGTCGGCCTTCGGCCCAATGACGACGAAATCGTTGTACATCACGTCGAGCCGCTTGAGGCCGAAGCCTTCTTTGACGAAGGCCTCTTCTTTGACGGTGTCGTGAACGAAGAGGACATCCGCATCGCCCCGCTTGGCAATGTCAATGGCTTGTCCCGTGCCCACAGCCACGACCTTCACATCGATGCCGGTGTCCTTTTTGAAGGCCGGCAGAATGACGGAGAAGAGGCCGGAGGCCTCGGTGGAGGTGGTCGATGCCAGGGTGATGCTGCCGGCTGCATGGGCAGCGCTGGACAATCCAATGAGCAGCGCTGCTGCGCTGCGCGCAAGGCTGGCGCGGGTGGTGGTGTGACGTGTAAAAAACATGATGGCTCCTGAGAAGTTTTCCGATCGAACTCTATGCGGGTAGAGTCGGTTTGGCGATAAGCGCGAGACTTCATAGGTAAAAATGCTCGGAGCGGTATGACAACAACGGATGTGGCAGTGGTGGGGGCAGGCGCTGCGGGCTTGTTCTGCGCGGGCCTGCTTGGCCAGGGCGGACTTCGGGTGGTGGCCATCGACCACGCCCCCAAGCTTGGCGAGAAGATTCGCATCAGCGGTGGGGGGCGCTGTAATTTCACCAACCGAAGCAGTGGTCCCGCGAACTTCCTCTCGCGAAACCCCAATTTTGTTCGTGGCCCGCTGGCCCGATACACGCCGGCAGACTTCATGAGCCTCATGACCAAACATCGCATTGCTGTGCACGAGAAACATCGGGGCCAGATGTTCTGCGATGGCTCGGCCACCCAGGTCGTGGACATGCTCCTCGCTGAGGCCAGGTTGGCGGGGGTGGTCTTGCAGCATCCGGCATCCGTAGAAGCAGTGACGCCCACGCCCGAGGGCTGGAGGCTGCGAACCAATGGGGGAGAGGTGAAGGCGCGGGCCCTGGTGGTGGCCACTGGTGGCTTGCCTGTGCCCGCCATCGGTGCGTCAGGCTGGGGCCTCGACTTTGCCGCCTCGCTGGGCCTGCCGGTCACACCAATTGCCCCCGCACTCGTGCCCTTGTCTTTTACCGCAACATCGCAGCAGTGGCTCTTTGCACTTGCGGGTGTGGCCCTCGAGGCGGAGGTCTCGGCCGGCGCACGATCCCTGCCGTACGGTGAGGCGGGCTTTCGTGAAGACCTCTTGATCACCCACAAGGGGCTCTCTGGCCCCGCCATTCTGCAGGCGAGCAGCCACTGGACCCCAGGCACAGACATCGTGGTCAACTGGCTCGGCGGACAGTCCTTCGACGAACAGGTTCGCGAGGCCACTCACGGCCGACTGACCGTCGAGGCGGTGCTGGCCTGTCTGCTGCCACAGCGCCTGGCCCAGGGCTTTGCGGATTCCCTGTGTCTCGCGGGCCGGCGATGGGCCGAGCTCGCAAAGGCCGACAGGCTCCGAGTGCGGCAGACCCTGGAGCATTGGGTGGCACGTCCTGCTGGCACCCTGGGATGGAAGAAGGCCGAAGTGATGCTCGGTGGGGTCGACACCCATGCCCTCGAGAGTCGAACCATGGCGGTTCGGGGTCGGCCCAACTTGTCATTCATTGGGGAGGCTGTCGATGTCACGGGGCATCTCGGTGGCCACAATTTCCAGTGGGCCTGGGCCAGTGCCTTCGTTGCAGCCCAGGGCTTGTTGGCCCATTTACGAGCCGCCCCATCGCTTGGGGAACGCTCTGCTTAAGGGTCCCACTCCAGGCTGGCCAGCAGCGACATGTAGCCGTGCCGGCCCACCTGCCCCTTGAACTCTGGTGTCTTGAAGACCCGCATGATGGCGAGTTTGAAGCCCTGGTCGGCCAGTCGCGTCTGAAGGCTCAGGCCCACGGCGAGCTGCGCGACTCCGATGCGCTTCTGAACAGAATGGCTGTTGTGAAAAAGGTTTCCATCCAAGGAGAAGTCCCAGGCCACCAGCTTGGTCTCGAGCAGGGCAAAGCCATGCATGCCCCAAGGGCTCGCCCGGTCGAGCGAGAGTGGCCGCAAGGGCGGGCGGTTGTCCGCACCAGGGCGTATGGGGTAGGTGCCGAAGTCATTTGGCAGGTTCCACCCAAAGCGTCCCTCGATGCTTCCCACGGTGGAGGTCTCGACATTCCCAAGGCGCAGTCCATAGCCCCAGATCATGTCGGAGGACCATCCCAGCTTTGCGCCGCCCAGGTCTGAGCGGACCTTGCGTTCGGCCGCCACGAGCACAGCTGGTTCATTTTTCAGTTGGTGATGCCAGCCTTGAAACTGAGGTGATCCAATTAGGTGGTGAATGGCGTTCTGGGAGGCCTTGGCCATGGAGGCCGGGCCCATCAGCCCGAGGCCGATCTCTCGCGTGTCGAGCACCTGCACGCCTGCCAAGGGGTCTACCCAGCGTCGGTTCCAGGCCAGGCTGCTCATCAGCAGACCAGCATAGGGGCGGTCCTCCACGATGAGGTCGGATCGATGCGGGTCTCTTGGCGTGTACATCTGCTGACCGAGCCGAAGCACGATGTTCTGGCGTGTGTTGAGCCGGCCATCCTCAGCCCAGAAGTCCGCGTCGACCCATTCAATGAGGCGTGCATGGCTGTCGGCCCAGAGCGGCAGGCAGTTGGAGCGCAGTGGCCCAGTGATGTCACGCGAGACCAAGGCCACCGAGACCCCACTCGTGTAGTCGCGGTCTGTGTTGATGAATAAATCGTTCTCGATCCGCAGGCTTGCGGCGTGAAAAGTGATCTCGTCTTCGGGCGAGCAGGTCAGCGCGTGTGCAGATGAACACAGGGCCCATCCGAGGGTGATGCCTAAAAGGACATGCGCGCGCACTAGAATCCGTGAATGACGAAAGATCCGGGAGCTTCGAGCCTAACACCAACGCACGCGGTCTCGGAACCGCTTCTGCGACTGGCCTCCGTGGGCCATGTCCATGGCGCAGCACCATGGCTCTTTCGCGGTGTGAACCTCTCGGTGCAGCCCGGCGAGCGACTGGCCATTCAGGGGGCTTCCGGCTGCGGAAAGTCCACGCTGCTGCAGATCATGGCGGGCTTGGAGGCGCCCATCGAGGGCGAGGTCTACTGGGGGCAACAGCCCATGTCTGGCTGGAGTGATGCGCAGCGCCGCGCCTGTCGGCAGTCACAGATGGGCTTTGTCTTCCAGGCCTTCCATCTCTTGCCGCACCTCTCCGCCCTCCAGAATGTGATGGTGCCTTGCCTGCTGGGCGGCCAGTCGGCGCAGGTGGCCAAGGCGCGTGCCACTGAGCTGCTCGAGACGCTCGGCCTGGGCCATCGTCTTGAGGCCAAGCCGGCCACCCTCTCGGGTGGTGAGCAGCAACGGGTGGCCCTGGCCCGGGCGCTGGTGCATGGGCCAGCCGTCGTGTTTGCCGACGAGCCCACGGGCAATCTCGATGCGGCGTCTGCCGCCAATGCGCTCGACTGTCTCCTGGACTTGTGCGCGCAACAACAGGCCAGCCTTGTGATGGTCACGCACGCGGATGCCGCTGCGCGAGCCATGGACCGGGTGTTGCAGCTCACGCCCGAGGGCCTTGTGTGACTGGGCCATTGACTCGGCCAGTGAGATGGCCATGAGGCCGTCGGCTCCGCTCTTTGCCTGGATGCTCTGGGGCGCCACCGTCCGGGAGCGTGTGCGCTGGCTGGCTGCCCTCATCATGGTGGGCATTGGGGTCATGCTCGCTGTGGCGATTCACACCGTGAACCATTCCGCCTTGTCATCCTTTGGGCGTGCGCTGGATGCGGTCAATGGACAGGCCTCTGCACAGTTGGTCTCAAGCCTTGGCGAGTTCGACGAGCGCCGATTGGATGCCCTCGAGCCGGGGCGCCTCGCGATGGGCATCACAGACATGAGTCCTGTCTTGGCCGTGCGCACCGACCGTGTGCTCGTGCTGGGCATCGATGTCTTTCAGGCTGCACGTGTCACACCTGCATTGCTTCCGGCTGCGGCCGAGGGCGTTGGCGGCCTGTTTGATGCGCGCTCCATTTTCTTGTCGGCCAGCGCCCAACGGACGCTTCAGGTTCGCGTGGGTGAAGACATTTTGCTTCGGCATGGCCTGCAAGACGTGCGGCTGCGCGTGGCGGGTGATCTGCCGGGTGTGCCGGGAGAGGCTATTGCGGTCATGGACATTGGCTCGGCCCAATGGGCCTTTGGTCGACTGGGTCTGATCTCTCGAATCGACATCAAGCTTGCAAGCGAACAAACGGTAGAAGGTCTTCGTGACCAGCTGCGCGCGGTCGGTGAGCCGCTTGCGGTGATGGCCACCGAGGACCGAGACCGACGCATGTCGAATCTCTCGCGGGCTTACCGCGTGAACCTCACCGTGCTCGCCATGGTGGCCCTGCTCACGGGGGGCTTCTTGGTATCCACCGCGGTGAACCTCTCCGTGATCCGGCAGCGGTTTGAGCTGGCCTTGCTCGGTGTGCTGGGTGCACCGGTGGCATGGCTGCGGCGACTGGTCTGGGTGCAGGGCGGCCTGGTGGGTGCGCTCGGTGGCGGGCTCGGTGTGGGCCTGGGCTTGGCATTGGCCTGGCTGCTCATGCGCCTGTTGGGCGGCGATCTTGGTGGGGGCTACTTCAGTCAGGCCCATGCGCCACTGGTGTTGGACTGGCCTGCATTGGCTGGTTTCTGGGCGCTCTCGACGTTGGTGGGCTTGCTTGCAGCCTGGCAGCCCCTGTGTCGCATCGATTGGCGAGCGCCCATGGCCCTGTTGCGGGCGGGGCAGGCAGAGGCCACAGGCTTGCAGCCACCGGGCCTGCGATGGAGTGGTCTGGGACTGCTGGCGGCGGGGCTGCTCATGCTGGTGCCCCCCGTGGGTGGGCTGCCCTGGGCGGCCTATGCCGCCATTGCGGCCATTCTTTTTGCGGGGCTGGCTGCACTGCCATGGCTGCTGGCCCAGACCTGGGGTGGTCTGTCGCGGCGGTTGATGTCTCGAAAGACCAGCGATGCTGTGATGCTGATGGCCAGTTGGCGTCTGGCGCAGGCACCCGGTGTGGCCACGCCAGTGATCACGGGGACCGTGGCAGCCTTCTCGCTGACCGTGGCCATGATGATCATGGTGGGAAGTTTTCGAGACTCCGTCTCAGACTGGCTCCAGCAGGTGCTGCCAGCCGACCTCTACAGCAGCGGTCAGTCGCTGGTGGATGCCCCCGGCTTTGACCCCTCGGTGGGCCCCGTCATCGCGGGTCTAGAGGGCGTGCGTCGCGTCGAGATGATTCGGCATCGGAGCATTCGGCTCGACACCGATCGGCCGGAGGTCATGCTCATGGCCAGGAATTTGAGGCTGGAAGACCCCATGCAGGCGCTCCCCCTGGTGGGCGAGGCCGTGTTGCCGCCTGGAGGTGGTGATGCCGTCGTGGTGTTCGGCTCCGAGGCGATGGCGGGCCTCTATGGCTGGCGTGTGGGCACCACTGCACTGCTGCCGCTTGGGCCGAGCGGACAGCAGTCGGTCTGGGTGGCGGGGCTCTACCGTGACTATGGTCGGCAGCATGGCTCGGTCGTGCTCCGAGAGGTGGACTACGAGCGCCTCACTGGAGATCGGTCGCGGTCGGGTCTGGCGATCTGGCTGCAGCCCAGTGCAGACCCAGCGGCCATCACACAGGCCGTGTCCGCAGCCTTGCCCGAGTTGGGCGTGCTGAAGTGGATCACGGCCACCGATGTGAGGGCCTTGTCCTTGCGCATCTTCGACCGCAGCTTTGCCATGACCTATGTGCTGGAGGCGGCTGCGCTGTGTGTGGCCCTCTTGTCGGTGGCCGCAGGCCTGGCGGGCCAGCTGCTGTTGCGCAGGCGCGAGTTCGCCTTGCTGGCACAACTGGGTCTGTCTCGAGGCGATCGGCTTCGTCTGGTGTCTTGGGAGGCGGGCCTGCTGTTGCTTGTGGCCGTGGCCTGGGGCAGTGTGATGGGCTGGCTCATGAGCCAGGTGCTCATACACAAGGTGAATCCGGAGTCGTTTCATTGGACGATGACCACCACGGTGGATGTCGCCCAGTGGGCCGTACTCTCGGCCGCCTTGCTTCTGCTGGGTGTGGTCACCGCCCGCTGGGCAGCCCATCAGGGCCTGGATGACAAACAACTCTCCTCAAGCCTTCGGGCAGACTGGTAGAGGCCAGCAGACACATGCATCGACGAGAACTGCTCAAGGCGCCCGTGCTTCTCTCTGCTGCGGGCTTGGCTTGGCATGGGCCAGGGATGTCTGCCGAGCAGGCGTCGTCGTTTTATCCGTCGGTGGTGCCCCGACCACTGGTGTTCCCGAGAGACTTCGGGGCCCACCCGAACCATCGAACCGAGTGGTGGTACCTCACGGGATGGCTGGGGGAGGGTGCTGGCGCCATGGGTTTTCAGCTCACATTCTTTCGCAGCCGCACCCAGCACGCACCCGAGAATCCGAGCCGGTTCGCGCCCAGGCAGCTGCTCTTTGCCCACGCGGCGCTGGCCATGCCTCACCTGCCCAGCCTGCGTCATGCAGAGCGTGCGGGTCGGCTGGGGCGTGCATCACTGCGGGCCTCTGAGCAAGACACTGACCTGCAGTTTGAGGATTGGTACCTGCGTCGGGTGGGCGCGTCGGGTTCCGAGCGCTACCTTGGCTACTTCGCAGGAGATGGCTTTTCTCTGGAGTTGGAGGCACAGGCCTCACAACCTCCTGTGCTTCGCGGTGAGCAGGGCTACTCCAGGAAGGGGCCGCGTCCCGAGCAGGCAAGCCACTATTACAGCCGTGCGCCCCTGTCCGTGAAGGCCCGTGTTCGGGATGGTCAGGCCTTGCAGCTGCGCGAGGGCCAAGCCTGGCTCGACCACGAGTGGTCCAGCCAATTGCTCATGCCCGGCGCAGTGGGCTGGGATTGGATCGGCATCAATTTGCTCGATGGCGGCACCCTCATGGCCTTTCGCATTCGAGATGACCAGGGCCAGACCCTCTACAACCATGTGGATGCCCGCAGCCCCGGCGGTGCGCCTGAGCTCGGCTGGAAGGGTCTGCGGTGGGAGCCCGCCGGCCGCTGGCGGTCCTCGCGCTCCCTGATCGAGTACCCGGTGCCCATGGCCCTGACGGTGGGGTCGCGTCGCCTCGAGCTCGCCCCCTTGATGCTGGCCCAGGAGGTCGACGCCCGGGCGAGCACCGGCGGCTTTTATTGGGAGGGGGCGGTGGAACTGCGTGAGCGGGGGCAGTTGCTCGGCCGCGGCTACCTTGAGCTCACCGGCTATGGCGGGGCGCTGCGGCTCTAAAGCGGCCCTGGTGGGCTCCGAGGGGTTGTGAGGGGTCAAGTTTTCGGCCCAGCGACCGACCTTTAGATGTTGGTCATAACTTTTTGAGGTGGCAGCAATGGGCTGGCCCATGAGAATGCTTGTGTTGCGGGGGGCTTGGCTGGCAGGGGCGTGGCTTGCAGCCATGCCAGCCCATGCCCAGAACCCGGCAGGTGTTCTGGGAAGCGTCTGCTCGTCTGGGCCGGCTTCGTTGGAGTTGCTCAAGGCCGACCCCTTGCTGTCGGTCTTCTTTGAACAAACCTGCGGAAAGACAGTGGAGCAGGCCCTCGCGCAGCGCCCAGCCGAACCGGTCGTGGAGGCGCCGCCGGTGCTCCCCACCGACACCAATCAGAGTGCCAGCAAGGCCGTTCTTCGACCGGTTGCACCCGTCACCGTGGATGAGTCGGTGGTGCGCACGCCGGAACCCGCCCGGGTCGATTCCACCATGGCCAAGGAGATTGAGGACGCCAAGGGCAGTTCGGTCTTCACAGGCTTTGTGGTGCGGGGGGTCACCGCCCTGCCCGTGGAGGACATTCGCACGGTCCTGGCCCCATTTGTGGGGGCCAACATCGACCTGCGCAGTCTCGATCGCATCACGCAGGTGGTCAACAGCCTGTATCGAGAGCGTGGCTGGCTGGCTCGCTCAACCCTTCCTCCGCAGGACCTCTCTGAAGGTCGCCTGCTCATTCAGGTGGTGGAGTCAACCTTCAGTGGCGTGCGCATTGAAGACCCGCAGGGCTTGCTGCAAAACACCCAGGTTCCCAAGCGTGTCATCGAGACGGCCCAGCCCGTGGGTGAGGCCGTCTCGCTGCCGGCCCTTGAGGAGGCCAATGCCAAACTGGCAGACCTGGCCGGTGTCCAGACGCGGCTCAATGTGGTGCCGGGCCAGGAGGAGGGGCAGACCGGGGCGGTTTTGCAAGTGGAGCAGACCAAGCCCGTCGAATTGACGGTGGGGGTCGACAACAGCGGCTCCCGCTCCACGGGCCCAGAGCGTGCCCATGTGCGGGCGACCTTCAACAATCCCACCCAACGCGGAGACAGCCTCGTGGCCCAAGGGCTCGTGACCGAGGGCGTTCAGTACGCGCAAGTTCAGTACAGCCTTCCGTTCAATCAGTACGGTTGGCGTGTGGGAGGCCAATGGTCGGCGATGCAGTACAAGCTGATCTCTTCAGACTTCTCCAGCGCGGACATGCGCGGCCCCACCTCGAACCAGGGGCTCTTTGTGGTCGTGCCCCTTCAGCGCAGGCCCTCCGGAAACATCAGCTTTCAGATGATGTTTGACAACAATCGTTATCGAAACGAGGCAGCAGGCCAGGTGGTCTCGCGGTATCAGAGCCAGTTGTTCTCCATGGGCCTGGAGGGCAACGCGGCAGACGGCTGGATGGGCGGTGGCGAGAACAGTTGGTCTGCCTTCTGGAGTCGAGGGGAGCTTGACCTCTCCGATTCACCCGAGGCGCATCGCACCTCAGATGCCAGCACCACGCAGACCGCGGGCTACTTCTCGAAGGTGAGGCTCTCGGCCATGCGCCGACAGGTCTTGGATCCCTCCAATACCCTGGTGGTCATGGCGCAAGGCCAGTGGGCGAGCCGTAACTTAGACGGTTCCGAGAAATTCTTCTTGGGGGGTGCGAGAGGCGTTCGGGCCTACCCGACCAATGAGGCAGGTGGCGCCCTGGGTGGGCTCGCGAGCCTGGAGTGGCAGCATCGTTGGAATTCGGAGTTCCAGCGATGGACCTTGTCTGGCTTTTACGACCATGGCCGAGTTCGGGTGAACAAGGAGAATGACTTCACCGGTGCCGCCTCGCCCAACGACTACAGCCTGCGTGGCTATGGCCTCTGGCTCGGCGCCCAGACCGACTTCGGCTTTGCCGAATCATCCGTGAGGCTCACCTGGGCCCGTCGGCTCGGTGAGAACCCCGGCCGCAGCACCTTGGGCCTGGACCAGGACGGCACGCGAACCTTGAACCGTTTCCGGTTGGATGCGAACCTTCGGTTCTAGGACCGATGCTGAGATGCGACATGCGCACTGACCCATCCATGACCCACACGGCTGCCCGCGTTCTGCGGCAGTTGTTGCTGGGGACGACTGTTTGGATGATGACCACCGCCGCATGTGCCCAGGCTGTCTTGCCCTCCGGGGGGCAGGTGGTTTCGGGCCAGGCCAGCATTGAGGCCAACAATGGTTCGATGACGGTGCGCCAGTCGACCCATCAGGCCATCGTGAACTGGGACACCTTCAATGTGGGTCGAGACCAGTCGGTGCAGTTCATCGCCCCAAGTGCACAGTCGACCACATTCAATCGGATCCTGGATGCCAACCCGAGCCAGATCATGGGTCGCATCCAGGCCAACGGCCAGTTGATTTTCAGCAACCCGCAGGGTGTGGTCTTTGGGGCCACGGCCCAGGTCGATGTGGGTGGACTGATCGTGACCGTCCATAACCTGAGCAACGAGGACTTTCTCGCTGGCCGCTGGCATTTCACAGGGGGCGCTGCTGGTGCGCGAGTGGAGAATTCGGGCCGACTGCAGGCTGAACTTGGTGGGTACATTGCCCTGCTGGCGCCCGAGGTCCGAAATGACGGCGTGGTTTTGGCCCGTGAGGGCACCGTGGCCATGGCCGCAGGCGAGGCGGTGACCCTGCAGTTTGCCGGCTCACGCCGCCTCTCGGTGGTGGTGGACGCCCCCGTCATGAACGCACTGGTGTCCAACCGTCATGTCATTCGGGCCGATGGTGGCGTGGTTGTGCTCTCGGCGCGAAGTGCCAATGCCATTCTCGAGAGTGTCATCCAGCAGTCGGGAGAAGTCACTGCGCAAAGCCTGGTCAACCAGAACGGTCGCATTCTCTTGCAGGGCGGTGAGCGCGGCGTGGTGGCCGTGGAAGGCCAACTGAATGCGCGTGGCGCCGAGGCCGGCACCCGTGGTGGCGAAATTCTGGTCACGGGAGACAAGGTTTTTGTAGGCGCTGATGCGGCACTGGAGGCGAGTGGGCCCGCAGGCGGGGGCGAGGTGCTGGTTGGTGGGGGATGGCAAGGCCAAGACCCTCGCATCAACTCTGCCAATGCGGTGGTGGTGGCCTCTGGGGCTCGGCTGGATGCCTCAGCCAGCGAGCAGGGTGATGGCGGCACTGTGGTGGTCTGGTCTGATACCGCCAATCCGCAGGGGGTCACGCGGGTGGCCGGAGACCTTCGCGCGCGGGGTGGCCCGCAGGGTGGTGACGGTGGCCGAATCGAGACCTCTGGTGCGAATTTGGATGTGCAGGGTGTCACAGGCGATGCGTCGGCGCCCATGGGTGTGTCGGGCGAGTGGCTGTTCGACCCGTACAACGTGACGATCACGTCGGCCGCCAATGCGCCAACCGACATGACATCCAATCCAAATGAGGTGGCGGATGTCAATGGGAGTACCTGGACCCCGACTGCAGACAATTCCACCATCCTCAACACCACGATCAACACCCTTCTTGAGGCTGGAACCGACGTGACCGTCACCACCACGGGTGCGGGCACCGATCCCACTGCAGGAAACATTGTGGTGGATGCGGCTATCACCAGAGCGACCACGACTGGACGGGCCACTCTCAGCCTCACGGCAGACCGAAACATCACCATCAATCAAGCCATCAACATTGCGGGCAGTGGGTCTTTGTTACAACTCACAGCGGGCGGTTCGAGTGGCGCGGCCGTGGGGTTCCGGGCACCCGTGACAGTGGACACCCTGGTGGTGAATGCGTCTGGTACTGGCGCGATCAATCAGGGGGCAACGGCAGGAGCGGCCGCCCTCACGGTCACCAACCTTGGGCTTAATGCCCCCTTGGCGGCGGTGGACCTCAAAACCAATCAGATCGTCTCCGGAACCACCATCACCAACAGTCTGGGCACGGTGGCCGGAAATGTTGCAAGCCTAGACCTCTTGGCCGGAACCGGTGTGTCCGTGGCCAATGCCAGTCATGGCACCGGTGTGTATGTCGGAACCGTCTCGAGCCTCTCGGGCCTCACCACCACCGGTGCACTCAACCTGAGGGTGACGGACACCAACCTCTACGTGAATTCAAACGTGGTTGCGGGCGGCAACTTGGTGCTCAATGCAGGAAGTGTGTCTGGCGCTGCCCTGGCTGCCTCCTCGGCAGCCAACCTCATTGTGTCGGACACCGCAAGCATCAGCACCGGTGGGCAGGGTTTGCTCTACACGGGGGCTGTGGCCCAAGGAAGTACAAACCTGCTTCGTCTGGTGCCCGCTGGCTCGGGTCGATTCCGTTACAACATTCACGAAGGATCGGCTGGCTTTAACAGGCAGCTTGAGTCAACAGGCCTTCATGTGATCTACCGTGAGCAACCAACCCTGACGGCATCGATTGGTTCTCTCAGCCGCACATACGGGTCCATCGGATCGCTCACCCCTAGCATTTCCGGATTGCTGAATGGGGACACCCAGGCCCTCGCCTACTCTGTCAACCCCTCCGTGTCTGTTGTCAATGATTTGACTTCCACGTCCGGAAATACACGGGTTGGCACCTACTCTCTGACGGTTAGTACGGGAACGAGTGCACTTGGCTATGCGGTTGTGGGGGGCAGTGGTTCCCTTGAAGTGACCAAGCGGCCGCTAACCACCTCGGCCGTCGGAAATAACAGAGTCTACGATCAGTCCACCACCGCCTCAGCAGCGCTCTCGAATGACGCCATTGGAACAGACAAGGTTATTTCGAAGGCCGCATCTGCATCTTTCTTAGATAAAAATGTGGGGAACAACAAGCCCATCACGGTGGTTGGAATCAATGTTTCGGGCACTGAAGCCCAGAACGTCGATGCTGGGAACTACGAGGTTGCAAACACCACAGCCAACACAACGGCGAATATCACACCATTGGGTATTTCGGCCGTTTATTCCGCCCAAAACAAGGTTTACGACGGTACTGATACTGCCGCGGTCACCGCGAATGTACCTGTTGGAATTCTTTCCGGCGGAATTTTCTCCGGCGATGGGGTCTCCGCGACGGCATCGGGCAGTTTCAGTAATAAGAATGTGGGCACAGCCAAGGCTGTGAGTGTCACGGCAGGAGCGCTCACTGGAATAGACGCTGGAAACTACTCCGTGAGCAATCCCACGGCCACGGTCAATGCAAACATTACGGCCAAGACGGTTGGTTTGTCTGCTGCGAAGGTCTATGACGGTGATACGGCGCTGACGGGGTCGGAGGTGACGATCACCACCGGTGTGGGTACCGAGACCCTTGGGTTTAGCAGCGCCACTGCCAGTGAGAAGAACGTGGCCACAGCGGGTAAGTTCATCAGCGCCATTACCTTGGCGGATGGCACCAATGGTGGCCTGGCCACAAACTATCAGTTGCCCACACTCAACAATGCCAACGCAGCAGTGAGCATCACCGCCAAGACGGTTGGTTTGTCTGCTGCGAAGGTCTATGACGGTGATACGGCGCTGACGGGGTCGGAGGTGACGATCACCACCGGTGTGGGCAGTGAGACCCTTGGCTTTAGCAGCGCCACTGCCAGTGATAAGAACGTGGCCACAGCGGGTAAGTTCATCAGCGCCATTACCTTGGCGGATGGCACCAATGGTGGCCTGGCTACAAACTATCAGTTGCCCACACTCAACAATGCCAACGCACCGTTGAGCATCACGGCCAAGACGGTTGGTTTGTCTGCTGCGAAGGTCTATGACGGTGATACGGCGCTGACGGGGTCGGAGGTGACGATCACCACCGGTGTGGGCAGTGAGGCCCTTGGGTTTAGCAGCGCCACTGCCAGTGACAAGAACGTGGCCGCAGCGGGTAAGTTCATCAGCGCCATTACCTTGGCGGATGGCGCCAATGGTGGCCTGGCTACAAACTATCAGTTGCCCACACTCAACAATGCCAACGCAGCAGTGAGCATCACGGCCAAGACGGTTGGTTTGTCTGCTGCGAAGGTCTATGACGGTGATACGGCGCTGACGGGGTCGGAGGTGACGATCACCACCGGTGTGGGTACCGAGACCCTTGGGTTTAGCAGTGCCACTGCCAGTGACAAGAACGTGGCCACAGCGGGTAAATTCATCAGTGCGATTACCTTGGCGGATGGCACCAATGGTGGCCTCGTTACAAACTATCAGTTGCCCACACTCAACAATGCCAACGCAGCAGTGAGCATTACGGCCAAGCCCATTACGGTTACGGGAATCACGGCAAGCACCAGGGTCTACGACGCCACGCGAACGGCCAACGTGTCGACTGCTGGCGTGAACTGGGGTGTAATCGGGCGCGAGACTGGAGATGACCTTACTTTTGCATCGGTATCAGGCTTGTACGACAACAAGAATGTGGGGGCCACAAAAACAATCACGCTCACGTCTACTTACTCCGGCACGAGCGCATCGAACTACGCGATTACCTCGCAGCCCACCACCACGGCGGGCATCACAGTTCGGAACCTTTCGGTAACAGCCTTGGCAGATAACAAAATTTATGACGCCACCACGGCGGCAACTTACACGCTGCTCTCGGACAAGATCGCAACGGATAGCCTTGTTCTCTCTTCGACCAGCGGTGTCTTTAATAACAAGAATGTGGGAACAGGCAAGACGGTCACCGTGGCGGGAATTGCCGTCGCAGGAACGGACGCGGGAAACTACCAGTTGGTGAACACTTCGACGCAGACCTTGGCAAATGTTTCTGCTCGGACCATACAACTCAACGCCATGACCGCGCAGAGCAAGGTCTATGACGGCAGTACGTCCGGAACCATCACAGGTAACTTGTCGGTTACACCCTTGCTCAACGATGACCTTACGTTGAGTGCTTCTGGTGCCCACACCGCAGCTTTTTCAGACAAGAACGCTGGTGTGAACAAAACCGTGACGGTCACCAACCCGGGCACTCTCGCTGGTACTGATCGTGACAACTATGTGCTCAATCCAGTCGCCACGACCACGGCGACCATTTCGAAGAAGGATGTGACGCTGGCTTCGATTGTTGCGGCGGATAAGGTTTATGACGGCAATCGTAATGCGGTGATCTCGAGTGGTGTGGTCTCGGGAACGGTGGGCGGTGAGGCGCTCTTGGTGAGTGGGGCCAGTGGTGCGGGCACCTTTGCTGATGAGAATGCTGCTGTTGGCAAGACAGTCACCGTCTCGGATGT
>CAMAXF010000004.1 GCA_945862305.1 Bordetella parapertussis
CCGAGTGTAGAACGCCTGAGTGGAGATTTCAAACTGGAGAGGAAGAAGTTGGTCGGGGCGAGATGATTCGAACATCCGACCCCTTGCACCCCATGCAAGTGCGCTACCAGGCTGCGCTACGCCCCGACCGAAGCGGTGAAGTATACCGGATCAGACCGCTGGTTTTCGCTTCTTGGGGGCGGACCGAAGCAATGCAAGAATGCCCTCGAGCTCCGACCGAACTGCGGCCGACATGGCCACGGGCGCAGACGCGGGTGCGGCAGGAGCAGCCGCGCTGGCCTTAGGGCTGCGGGCTGCAGCTGGAAGCGGAGGCGCATCCACCTCAATATCTGGCGAGGCATCGGGCACGGCCCTGCCGCGCAGGCCGGTAAGCCGTGAGCGGGCACCCGAGATGGTAAAGCCCTCGTCGTAGAGTAGCGACCGAATCTTGCGAATGAGCAGCACCTCGTGGTGCTGGTAGTAACGGCGGTTGCCCCGGCGCTTGACCGGCCGCAGCTGGGCAAACTCCTGCTCCCAGTAGCGCAGCACATGGGGCTTGACCTGGCAGAGCTCGCTCACCTCACCAATCGTAAAGTAGCGCTTGACCGGAATGACGGGCAGCGCCTCTGTGACACCGGCCGCACGTGGCTCACTGGTCGTCATCGAGGTCGCCCAGTGGCAGGTCTGGGTTCTGAACGTGCGCCTTGAGCTTCTGGCTGGCGTGGAAGGTGACCACGCGGCGCGCTGAAATGGGGATGGGCTCCCCCGTTTTGGGGTTTCGCCCGGGGCGTTCGGGCTTGTCCCGAAGCTGGAAGTTGCCAAATCCGGAGAGCTTCACGCTCTCGCCCTGCTCGAGCTGGGTGCGGATCTCATCGAAAAAGGCCTCCACGACCTCCTTGGCCTCGCGCTTGTTCAGGCCCACACGCTCGTAGAGCATGTCGGCAAGCTCGGCCTTGGTGAGGGTGTCTGACGCGGCAGGCACGATTCGGTCTGCTCCTACGGGTTTGGTGTCTAAAGGTCTAGATGAAACAGACGCTTACTTGCGAATCTTCGCAGAAAAGGCAGACACAACCGTTTGGGCCACCCAATCCATGCAGGCATCGACTTCTGAATCTTCTAGTGTTTTTTCAGTATCTTGCAGCACAAACCTAAAGGCAAGACTTTTTTCATCCTCAGCCAGGCCAGGGCCCCGATACTGGTCGAAAAGCACCACAGACTTCAGCCGCCCCTTAACCTCAGGGCCCTGGCAAAGGTGCATTAATGCGGCATGCACATCCCCGGCCGCAATGCTGCGGGGCAGCACAAAGGCCAAGTCTCGGGAGACGCTCGGGTGGCGTGCAGGCGGCTGCGGTGATGGCATCTCCAACGCCAGGAGCGGGTCCAGCGCCACCTCGAACACCACCGGGGCAGACGGCAGTTCAAACTGGGCCACCAGGGTGGGGTGAAGCTCGCCCATGACCCCGATCACCGCATCACCAAGTTTCACGACCGCAGCACGACCGGGGTGCAACCCCGAAATGGGAGCTGCCGGAGCGCTGGTGGTGAGGCTGCAAGGCGCGGCCAAACGCACCAGGTCTTGCTTGAGATCGAAGAAGTCGACGGCGTCCGCCTTCCCCTCCCAGGGCGCAAAGGGCACGCCACCCCAGGCCAAGGCGCAGAGCGTCATCGGCTGTGACACCCCCTGAACCGACCACGGCCCGGCAGACACCGATGCATCCCGCCGAAACACCCGGCCGAGTTCGAAGATGCGAACCCGTGTCTCTCGATGGGCAATGTTGTCTGCCAGAACCTTGAGCAGATTGGGAACAATCGAGGGGCGCATCGTCGAGAGCTGCGAGGCGATGGGATTCTGGAGCACCAGGTGCTCGGCCGGCGGTGCAAACTGCGCGGCCAGTGCGGAGTCCATGAAGGAATAGGTGACGACCTCTTGGAAATCGAGGCAGACCATGCGGTCGCGCATCGCCATGGCCGTGCGCTGGCTCTCTGGCTGGGCAGACATGCGTTGCGGCCCCACCGGCGGGTGCGATGGAATCTGCTCAAAGCCAATCACACGGGCCACCTCCTCCACGAGGTCTTCCTCGATGGCCAGGTCGAACCGGTGCGGCGGCGGCGCCACGGTGAAGACATCGTCCTCGCCAACCACCGCGTGTGTGAACGAAAAGCCCAAACCCTTGAATACGGATTCCACTTCCGCCCGGGAATAGGGGCGACCAATCAGGCGCTCACAGCGGCTGCGGCGCATTCGCACGGGAGTGGCCGTTGGAAGGTTCCATTGGGCATCGGCCACAGGGCCCGCCTGGCCCCCGCAGACTTCCAAAATAAGGGCTGTGATGCGCTCGAGGTGCTCGGCCGTGGTGGATGGGTCGACCCCGCGCTCGAATCGATGGCCCGCATCGGTGCTGAACTTGAAGCGCTGGGCACGACCGCGAATGGCATCGGGCCACCAGAAGGCGGCCTCTAAAAGAATGTTCTTGGTTTGATCGGAGACTGCGGATCGGGCCCCACCCATGATCCCGGCCAGGGCCACAGGCCCCTTTGCATCGGCAATCACCCCCACGCTGGGGTCGAGCGAAACAGTTTGGTCATTGAGCAGCTCGCAGGCTTCGCCTTGTTGCGCCCAGCGCACGGCGAGGCTTGCGGGTGCATCGATGGCCACGAGGGCATCGAGATCGAAGACATGCGATGGCCGACCGAGCTCGAGCATCACGTAATTGGAGATGTCCACCAGGGCAGAAATGGGCCGCTGACCAGACTGCTCCAGGCGCTGTTTTATCCAGCCCGGCGTGGGGGCCTGGGCATTCACGCCACGAATGACCCGACTCGAGAATCGGCCGCACAGGCTCTTGGCATCTGGGGCGCAGGTGATGCTCGGCGTGTCTTCAATGGTGGGCGCCACCGCAGACCAACTCGGCGTGGAGAGTGGAACCCCCAGGAGCGCCGAGAGTTCGCGGGCCACGCCCAGCATGGAGAGGCAGTCGCCGCGGTTGGGGGTGAGCTTCAACACCAAGGTGGCGGCATCCAGATTCAGTGTCTGGCGGATGTCCTCGCCCAGGCTCGCCTCACTCGCATCGACCTCCAGAATGCCCTCGGAGGCCTCCGAGATGCCGAGCTCCTTGGCCGAGCAGAGCATGCCTTGGCTCACAACGCCCCGCATCTTGGCCTGCTTGATTTTGAAGCCACCAGGCAGAAAAGCGCCATCGGTGGCGCAGGCCACCATCAGCCCTGCCCTGGCGTTCGGTGCTCCGCAAACAATTTGAAGGGGCGTGCTGCCCGACCCGATGCTCACCTCGCAGACCTGCAGACGATCGGCATCTGGGTGCTTCTGGGCCGAGAGAATCTTGCCCAGCCGCACGCCGGTGAAGGGCGGTGCAGCCATCTCGACCTCTTCCACCTCGAGGCCGGCCATGGTGAGCACATCGGCGATGCGCTCGATGGAGAGATCGGTGTGAACCATCTCACGAAGCCAGGCCTCAGGAATTCTCATGATGGGCTAAGAAAATTGGCGCAGAAAGCGCAGGTCGTTTTCGAAGAAGAGGCGAAGGTCGCCAATGCCGTAGCGAAGCATGGTGAGCCGCTCCAGGCCACTGCCGAATGCAAAGCCAACCACCTCCTCGGGATCAAACCCAAAGTGGCGGATCACGTTGGGATGCACCTGGCCCGCCCCCGAGATCTCCAGCCACCGACCCTTGAGCGGGCCACTGGAAAAGCGCATGTCCACCTCCACCGAGGGCTCGGTAAAGGGGAAGAAAGAGGGACGAAATCGAAGGTCGAGCTGGTCGTCTTCAAAGAAGCGGCCCAGGAAGTCGTGGTAGACGCCTTTGAGATCAGCAAAGCTGACACGATCGGAGAGCCAGAGGCCTTCAACCTGATGGAACATGGGCGAGTGGGTGGCATCACTGTCCACCCGATAGGTGCGGCCCGGCGCAATGAGCTTGATGGGCGGCTGATGGGTCTGGGCGTAGCGCACCTGCATGGGGCTGGTGTGGGTGCGCAGCAGCAGCGGCAGGCCCGACTCGTCGCGGTCCTCGAGGTAGAAGGTGTCCTGCATGGAGCGCGCAGGATGATTCTCGGGATTGTTGAGCGCCGTGAAGTTGAACCAGTCGGTTTCAATCTCGGGGCCGTCGGCCACATCAAAACCAATCGACTGGAAGATCTCCTGGACACGGCGCCAGGTTCGAACCACGGGGTGCAGGCCACCCACGAAGGGGCCGCGACCGGGCAGAGAGACATCGATGGACTCTTGGGCCAGCCGCGCATGGAGCTGGGCCTGGCCGAGCTGATCTCGGCGCGCCTGCAGCAAGGCTTCGATCTGAGTCTTGACCTCATTGAGCGCGGCACCCGCGGCCTTGCGGGCCTCTGGGTCCATCTTGCCAAGCTGCTTGAGCTGTTCGGTGAGAAGGCCCGTCTTGCCAAGGAAACGCGCCTTGGCATCCTCGAGCGCAGGCGCATCGGGAGCAGCCTCGAAGGCGCGTTGCGCCTCCGAGACGAGCTGATTGAGATCCGACATGCCCGGGGGTTAAGCCCCGAGGGCGATCTTCACTTTGGCCACGATGGCTGCAAATGCGGGCTTGTCCATCACTGCGAGGTCGGCCAGCACCTTACGATCCATTTCGATGTTGGCCTTCTTGAGGCCAGCAATGAAACGGCTGTAGCTAAGGTCGTTCGCACGGCAGGCCGCATTGATGCGGGTGATCCAGAGTGCACGGAACACACGCTTGCGATTGCGACGGTCGCGATAGGCGTACTGACCTGCACGCATGACCGCCTGCTTGGCCACACGAAAGACATTGTTGCGGCGGCCTCGGAAACCTTTTGCGAGGGCCAGAATTTTCTTGTGACGGGCACGAGCCGTAACACCACGTTTGACGCGAGGCATATGAGTTCTCCTTTACGCGTAGGGCATCATGTCGCGAACGCGCTGCATATCCGAAGGATGCACAGTGAGCGTGCCGCGAAGCTGACGCTTGTTCTTGGTGGTGCGCTTGGTCAGGATGTGACGCTTGGTGGCGTGCGCGCGCTTGATCGACCCACTGCCGCGGGCGATGAACCGCTTGGAGGCGGCCTTTTTCGTTTTCATCTTGGGCATGACTGCTCCTCTGATTTGGTCTCGGCGGGTGGTGGGCACCTTGCCCTCACTTGTTGAACCCTCAGCGACCTTCTTCCAACTGCCTTACCACTCGACTGCCTTACTTCTTCTCTTACTTCTTCTTCTTAGGAGCCACCACCATGACCATCTGGCGGCCCTCTAACTTGGGCATTTGTTCCACCTGGGCGAGTTCGCCGAGGTCGGACTTCACGCGTTCCAGCATTCGCATTCCGAATTCCTGGTGGGCCATTTCGCGCCCACGGAACCGGATGGTGATCTTGGCCTTGTCGCCTTCTTCCAGAAACCGAGTGAGGTTGCGCATCTTGACTTGGTAGTCGTTGTCATCGGTGCCGGGGCGAAACTTCACCTCTTTGACCTGGATGATCTTCTGCTTGGCCTTGGCCTCTTGAGCCCGCTTCTGCTCCTGGTACTTGAACTTTCCAAAATCCATGAGCTTGCACACCACGGGCACTGCCTGAGGGGCAATCTCGACAAGGTCTACTTCTGCTTCTTCGGCCATTCGGATCGCCTCATTGAGGGTCACAATTCCGATGGCTTCGTTTTCTAATCCAACCAGCCGCACCTGCGGGGCTGTGATTTCACCGTTGATTCGGTGGCTTCGTTCTGTAGCGATTGCGTTGCCTTTCTAAAAATAAAAACGCCCTATTTCCGTTGCTCGACTGTTTCGGACAGGAGCTTGAAAAAGGCGTTCATCGACATGCTTCCCAGGTCTTCACCCCCACGGGCTCGGACCGCCACCTGCTCGGAATCTTTCTCTTTCTGGCCGACCACCAGCACAAAAGGAATCTTTTGCAGGCTTAATTCTCTGATTTTGTAGGAAATTTTGTCATTTCGCAAATCAGCATCGGCACGAAAGCCCCGGGCTTGTAATCTTTTCGCAACAGACTGGGCGTAGTCGGCCTGGTTTTCGGTGATGCTGGCCACGGCCACCTGCAGGGGGGCCAGCCAGCAAGGCATGGCCCCGGCGTGGTTCTCAATGAGAATGCCAATGAAACGCTCGAGCGAGCC
This sequence comes from Bordetella parapertussis, assembly GCA_945862305.1. GTDB lineage: Bacteria > Pseudomonadota > Gammaproteobacteria > Burkholderiales > Burkholderiaceae_A > Hahnella. Next base: position 6,095 of record CAMAXF010000004.1, read on the forward strand.
CACAATCGCCCGATGCAGCATGACGGGGTGGCGCCGGGTGTTGTCCTCGGCCACGTATTCCGCCCCAAGGCGCACCGGCATGTTGAAATCGACCTGAATCGTGCCGCACTGCCAAATGCGCCCGAGAGAGTCCTTCAGGCTGTATTCGATCTTCGGGCCGTAAAAGGCGCCCTCGCCTGGCAGCAACTGCCAGTCCACCCCAACCCGATCAAGCGCCTCTGAAAGCGCCTTCTCGGCCTTGTCCCAGCTCTCGTCGGAGCCCACCCGATTGGGCGGACGGGTCGAGAGCCGGTAGATGACGTCATGAAAGCCGAAGTCTTTGTAGACCTCGAGCAGCTTTTGGGTGAAGGCGTAGACCTCTGCCTGGATCTGGTCTTCCGTGCAAAAAATATGACCGTCGTCTTGGGTAAAGCCGCGAACCCGAAGCAGGCCGTGCAGGCTCCCCGACGACTCATTGCGATGGCAGGAGCCGAACTCGCCATAGCGCAGGGGCAGGTCTCGGTAGCTGCGAAGGTTGGAATTGAACACCTGGACATGGCCCGGGCAGTTCATGGGCTTGACGGCGTAGTCTCGGTTCTCCGAGGCCGTGGTGAACATGTTGTCTTTGTAATGCTCCCAATGGCCCGACTGCTCCCAAAGGCTGCGGTCGAGAATCTGGGGGCAGCGAATCTCTTGATAACCCGAGGCGAGGTACACATGCCGCAGGTACTGTTCCACCTGCTGCCAGATCGTCCAGCCCTTGGGGTGCCAGAAGACCAAGCCCGGGGCGTTGTCCTGAAGGTGGAAGAGGTCGAGGGACTTGCCAAGCTTGCGATGGTCTCGGCGCTCGGCCTCTTCAAGTTGGTGCAGGTACTGCTCGAGGTCTTCCTTCTTGGCCCAGGCCGTGCCGTAGACCCGCTGGAGCATTTCATTGCGATGGTCGCCTCGCCAGTAGGCGCCAGCCACCTTCATGAGCTTGAAGACCTTGAGCTTGCCCGTCGACGGCACGTGCGGGCCTCGGCAGAGGTCGACGAAGTCGCCCTCGCGATAGAGCGAGATCTGCTCGCCCGCCGGAATGCTGGCGATGATCTCGGCCTTGTAATGCTCGCCCATCGACTTGAACAAGCCCACAGCGGCATCGCGGTCCATGACCTCTCGGGTCACGGGCTCATCCTTGCTGGCCAGTTCACGCATCTTGGACTCGATGGCGGCGAGGTCCTCTGGGGTCAGAGGACGTTTGTAGGAGAAGTCGTAATAAAAGCCGTTGTCGATGACGGGACCGATGGTGACCTGAAGGTCTGGGAACAGGCTCTTGGCCGCGTAGGCCAGCAGGTGCGCCGTGGAGTGCCGAATGATGTCCAGGCCATCAGGGTCTTTCTCGGTGACAATCGCCAGCGCCGCGTCTTGATCAATGAGGTGGTGGGTGTCGACGAGCTGCCCATTCACGCGCCCGGCCAGTGCGGCCTTGGCCAGCCCCGCCCCGATGCTTGCCGCCACCGCGGCCACGGTCACGGGGGATTCAAATGAGCGAACAGACTGATCTGGAAGGGTGATGTTGACCATATGGGCTTGATTGGTAGGCGCGATTGGACTCGAACCAACGACCCCCACCATGTCAAGGTGGTGCTCTAACCAGCTGAGCTACGCGCCTGCCGAAAACAGAAGCCGCAGTGTAGCAGACCTATCCCGCCCGAATGCCGAGCTCCACTCCCACTTTTCGCCATTCCAGGCGGTCTTGGTCGAGGCTGTGCTGGGTCAATGGATGCCTGGAGAGCCAGGCCTTGGGCAGGCTCAACTCAAACTGACGGCCATCGCCCACCAGCGCAATGGAGGGCAGCTTCGCATCGGAGCGATTCCGAAAGAACACGGCCGCCAGTCGCAGACACAGAACTGCAGCCCAGGGCACGGCCTCACCCACCATGGGCATGACCTTGCCCAGCTTGCCCACATGACCCATGGCGAGCGTGGACATGATGCGCTGGTCGCGCCGCGAAAAGCCCGGCATGTCGGCCTGCGCCAAAATGTAAGCCGTGTGTTTGTGAAAGCTGTTGTGGGAGATCGAATGGCCAATCTCCAAGAGGCTGGCCGACCACCCAATGAGGGCGGCCATCTCGGCCTTCTCCTCGCGGCTGCCACCAGAGAGCTGCATCCAGAGCGACTGCGCCAAAGCCCCCACCCGCGCAGCCTGGGCCCGGTCCACCTGGTAGCGCTTCATGAACTGCTCCACCGTGTGGATTCGCATGTCGTCGTGCCGAGCACGACCCAGCACGTCGTAGAGCACCCCCAGGCGCAGGGCCCCATCGGCGTAGTGCATCTCCTCGATCTTGAGCTCTTCGAAGGCGGCCATCATGATCACCAGCCCCCCAACAAAGACCGGCATGCGGTCCACCTTGAGTCCTGGCAGGGCAGCATCCTCCACACGACCGGCCTTGATCAGCAGGCTGCGAACATGCTCCATGCCCTCCAAGGTGATGCGGTGGCTGGTGTCCCCGAGGGCCACCAGAACATCTTGAATGGCCCGGGCCGATCCGCTCGAGGCCACCGCCCGCTCCCAACCATGGCGACGATAGGCGGCACTGATGACCTGGATGCTGCGCCGGGCCTCAAAGATGGCGTCCTTAAAGCCCGATCGGGTGATGTCTCCGCCCGGGAAAAAATCGCGGCTGAACCGAATACAGCCCACGAACACGCTCTCGAGCAGCTCGGCGTCGTAGTTGGTGCCAATGATGAACTCGGTGGAGCCCCCGCCGATGTCGATGACCAGGCGGCGGGCGCCATCGGCTGCCAAGGAGTGGGCCACCCCGTTGTAAATGAGGCGAGCCTCTTCCTTGCCCGCAATCACCTCAATGGGGAACCCCAAGGCGGCCTCGCAGGTCTTCAGAAACTCGGCCCCGTTCTTGGCCACTCGAAAGGTATTGGTGGCCACAGCCCTGACATGCTGGGTGTCAAACGCGCGAAGGCGCTCTCCGAAGCGCTGGAGTGCCGAGATGGCCCGGGCCTGGGAGGCGGCGTCGAGGCGCTTGTCGGCAGACAAGCCCGAGGCCAGTCGCACCACATCCTTGAGGCTGTCGAGTGGGGAAATCTGTGGGCCTGCTGGCGTGCTCTGCACGCGCCCAATGAGCAAGTGAAACGAATTCGACCCAAGATCCACCGCCGCAACCAGCTCTGGATCGTTTTGTATTTGGGCCAACACAGTCGCCATGGCCGGATTATAGGTGGCTAAACTGGAGAGAAGATGAAATCAAAAAAGCCCGCCCCCACACCGGTCTTCCACACCGAGGGCCAGCCTGGCCAGAGCCGTTACCTCAACCGAGAACTCAGCCTGCTCGCCTTCAATGAGCGCGTGCTGGCCATGGCCGAATGCCTCGAGACCCCCCTGCTCGAGCGGCTGCGGTACATCTGCATCGTCTCGAGCAACCTCGATGAGATCTTCGAAATCCGGGTCTCGGGGCTCAAGGCCAAGATTCGCCAGGGCGCGGGCGACCTGCCCGACCTCGATGGCTACACGGCCGCCCAAAGCTTCCAAGATGTTCAGCTGCGGGCCCACCGCCTGGTGGAGCGCCAGTATCGAATCCTCAACCAGGGCATCTTGCCCGCGCTCGAGCAGACCGGCGTCAAGATTCACCTCACCACCAACTTTACGGCGGCCCAACGCAAATGGGCCCACCAGTATTTTGTGAAGGAGGTCATGCCCGTTCTCACCCCGATTGGGCTCGACCCCTCACACCCCTTCCCACGAACCCTGAATAAGAGCCTCAATTTCATTCTCGAGATGGAGGGCCGCGACTCGTTTGGCCGTGAATCACGGGCGGCGGTCGTGCAGGCCCCTCGGGTGTTGCCCAGGCTCATTCGCGTGCCCAAGCAGGTCTCTGGCCATCCCCACGGCTTCATGCTGCTGAGCTCCATCCTTCAAGACAACGTGCCAGCCCTGTTTCCGGGCATGGATGTCAAAGGGGTCTACCAGTTTCGTGTCACCCGCAACAGCGATTTATTCGTGGATGACGAAGAGGTCACCGACCTGCGTGAGGCCCTCAAGGGCGAACTCTCTCAGCGGCAGTTCGGGGACTCGGTGCGGCTCGAGGTTGCCGATGCCATTCCAGACGCCCTGCTCGACCTGCTTTTACGTGAATACAAGCTTGGCCAAGAGGATTGCTACCGTGTGCCGGGGCCCGTGAACCTGGTGCGCCTCATGAGCATGCCGGATCAGGTCGACCGGCCTGATCTCAAATTCCCGTCCTTCTCGGCGCGCCACCAAGACGCCTTCGTTGGAAAGAACCACTTCGAGGTCATCTCCAATCAAGATGTGCTCGTGCATCACCCCTATGAAAGCTTCGGTGCCGTGGTGGACTTCCTGCGCACCGCTTCGGAGGACCCCTCGGTGGTGGCCATCAGCATGACGGTCTACCGAACCGGTCAGACCTCCTCGCTCATGGAGTCGCTCATTCTGGCCGCCCGCTCCGGCAAGGAAGTCACCGTGGTGGTGGAGCTCATGGCCCGATTCGACGAGGAGACCAACATCAATTGGGCCTCCCGGCTCGAGGAGGTGGGCGCCCATGTGGTCTTTGGCGTGGTGGGTAACAAGACCCACGCCAAGATGTGCCTGGTGGTGAGAAAGGAAAAGGCGGGCCTGCGCCGCTATGTGCACATCGGCACGGGCAATTACCACCCGCGCACGGCCAGTCTGTATGAGGACTTTGGCCTGTTTACCGCCAACCCAGACCTTTGCCAAGACGCACACGAGGTCTTCCACCAGCTCACCGGGCTTGGCAAGGCACGCGCCCTGCGCAAGATCTGGCAGTCGCCCTTCACGCTGCACTCCAATGTGCTCAAGGCCATCCGCAAGGAAACGCTCATTGCCAAGCACGGCGGCAAGGCACAGATCATGGCCAAGATGAACTCCCTGGTCGAGTTGGCCGTGGTCGAGGCGCTCTATGCAGCAAGCCAGGCCGGGGTGCAGGTGGACCTCATCGTGAGAGGCATCTGCGTGCTTCGCCCCGGTGTGCCAGGACTCTCAGAAAACATCCGTGTTCGCAGCACGATTGGCCGCTTTTTGGAACACAGCCGCCTTTTTTACTTCCGCAACGAGGGGGCCGAGGACGTCTACATTTCGAGCGCCGACTGGATGGATCGCAACTTCTTTCGGCGCGTGGAACTGGCCTGCCCCATTCTCGACAAGGCCCTTAAGCGCCGCGTGATTCGAGAGGGCCTGCGTCTTCACCTGACCGACAACGCCACGAGCTGGCAGATGCGGGCCGACGGTGTCTACACGGTGCGTCGACGCAGCGGTGCGAATCGCAAGGCCGTGCAGGACACCCTATTGCAGACTGCGGTCTAAGCCCGAAGCCTCGGGCCCAACACCAGCAGTGGAATAAGCCCGACCAGGGCGATGGTCAGCGAGGGCCAGGCCGCCTGGGCCAGGCGCTCATCAGCAGCAAACTGATGGGCAGCGGTGGCGAGCGTCTCGACAGTCATGGGCCGCAGCACCAGTGTCAGGGGGAGTTCCTTGACCACATCGACAAACACCAGAAGGCCGGCCACCGCGGCGCTGCCACGGAGCACGGGCCAGTGCACGCGGAACACGACCTGCTGCGCAGACAGGCCAAGGCTTCGGGCCGACCAGTCCAGGCTGTTGGTCAGCCGCCCCAGGCCGACCTCCACGCTGGAATAGCCCACCGTGAAGAATCGGGTGAGGTAACCGCCGATCAGCAGCACGCTGGTGGCGGTGAGTGTCACCCGCCAATCAAAGAGGCTCATGGCGGTCTGGGTAAAGAACGCACTCCAGCCAAGCAGGCCCAGGGCCACCACCAGCCCCGGCACGGCATAGCCCGATGAGGCCAGCTGCAGGCCTTTGGCGAGCCAGCCCCCTTGCATGCTGCGTTGACCATAGGCGAGCACGATGGCCATCGGAAGAATCACGGCCAGGGCATACACGCCATAGAAGGCTGTCTGAAGGGTCTGTTGAATGAGGCCCTTCACTTCGATGGGCTCGGCCGAGGAGAGACCCGCGACCAGAAGGAGCACCACGGGCAGCACAAACCCAAACAAGCCGCCAAGGCCGCAGACCAATGGCACCCAAACCCGGGCCTTGCCCTGCAGTGGCAGCCGTGGCCGTGCCTGCCCCGGCCGCCCCGTGAAGCCCGCGCGCCCTCGAACCAACCGCTCCCAGGCAAGAATGAGCACGGCCAGCCCCAGCATGCCCAGGCCCATCAGCGCAGCCGCCGAGCGATCACCATAGCCAAACCATGTCTTGAAAAGCCCCGTGGACAGCGTCTGCACCGAGAAGAAGGACACGGTGCCGTAGTCGGCCAGGCACTCCATGATGACCAGGGCGCTGCCCGCCACCAGCGCCGGCCTGGCCAAGGGCAGCACCACGCGGTAGAAGGCACCCGCAGGCGAGAGGCCCAATGAGCGGGCCGCCTCCGAGAGGTTCACCTGCCGGTCCTCGAAGGCAGTCTTGGCGAGCAGGGCCACATAAGGGCTCAGGGCCACGCCCAGCACAAAAATGGCACCCGGCAAGGAGCGAATCTCGGGCCAGATCGCCTGAAAATCTCGTGCCGACAGACCCACCCACAGGGCAAGCATCTGGAACCACTGGGCCAACCAGCCGGAGAAGTCCAAGGCATCGGTATAGGCATAAGCCACCACATAGGCAGGCAGCGCCATTGGAAGAATCATGGCCCACTCCAATGCGACCCGCCCCCGAAACTCGTACTGGCTCAGGAACCAGGCCGCTGGCAGCCCCAAGATCCAGGCCACCGCCAGGCTGCCCAGGCAGAGCACGACACTGTTGAGGAGGTAGATGGGCAGCACCGTCTGGGCCATCCAGCCCAGTGCAGAGGGATCCGCAAAAGCAGCCATCCCAAGCCAGGCCACCGCGATCAGCGGCGCCGCAATTGCGAGGATAAAAACAAGGGAGACGGTGGTGCGCAATGCCCGATTTTGCATACGCAGACACTATACTGGGGCGCATGTCTGAGTCCCTCCAAATCGACGCGATCACCATCCGGTACCCGGACACACCGCATGGGGCCGATGCGGTGCGGGGGCTGAGCCTGGACCTCGCCAAGGGAGAGATTGCCTGCCTGGTGGGGCCCTCTGGCTGCGGCAAGAGCAGCCTGCTTCGGGCCATTGCAGGCTTTGTGCAGCCCGTGACCGGACGCATCCTGCTTGGGAGCCGCATGCTCTTCGGACCGGGCGTGAACCTGGCGCCAGAGACCCGCGGCATCGGCATGGTCTTTCAGGACTACGCCCTCTTCCCGCACCTGCGGCTGGAAGAGAACGTTCTTTTTGGCCTGACGTCAGGCCGCCCCAAGGCGGCCGACGAGCCGGCACGGCAGCGTGCGCGCGACATGATCGACCTGGTGGGCCTGCGTGCCTTCGCCGATCGCTACCCGCACGAGATCTCCGGCGGCCAGGCCCAGCGGGTGGCGCTGGCCCGTGCACTGGCCCCTGCCCCTGGCCTGCTGCTGCTCGATGAGCCTTTCTCCAACCTCGACCTCAACCTGCGGGCCCGACTCGCCCGAGAGGTCCGCGACATTCTCAAGACTGCAGGCCAGACGGCCGTGCTGGTCACACACGACCAGGCGGAGGCCTTCACCATGGCCGACCAGCTTGGGGTGATGTTTGATGGTCAACTCTCCCAGTGGAGCAGCCCTTACAACGTCTACCACGAGCCCTGCTCTCCCAAGGTGGCCCGCTTCATTGGTGAAGGCGCCATGGTCAGCGGCCTTCAGACCCATCATGAAGTGCGCACCCCACTGGGCACCCTGGCCCTGGCACCCTGTTGCTGCAACGAGAAGATTCAGTCGGAGGAAGTGCGTGTGCTGTTGCGGCCCGATGACGTCGTGCACGACGACGAGAGCCCGCTTCAGGCCAAGGTCATTCGCAAGAGTTTCCGCGGCGCCGACTTCCTCTACACCCTGGAGCTGCCCAATGGCGAGCAGATTCTCTCGCTGGTCCCAAGCCACCACGACCATCCCTTGCATGAGCCCATTGGCATTCGGCTCGAGGCCGACCACGTGGTGACCTTCCCCGCACACGCCAATGTCGCAGAGGCCTTCGAGCGCAGTGAAGGACACTGAGGCTGTTGTCGTTCGCCTGCTGATTGCAGGCGAGGAGCCCACCAGACGCATCGCCATTCAAGAAGTGGGGCCCGAATCGGCCTCAGAGGTTCTGCTCTGCCTGCCAGGCCTGCTGGAGACCCATGAGAGCTTCAGCGGCCTACAAAAAGAGTTGGGTCATGACCACCGGCTCTTCATTCTCGACCATGCCGGACGGGGCGACAGCGACCCCATGAAGGAGGCCTCCCACTACCGAATGAGCCGCTACCTGAGCGACATTGGCGTGGCGCTGGCCTATGTCCAGGGCCGAATGGCGTCCTCAGCCAAGCCATCGAGCCTTTTTCGAGAATCTCGGCCCTCCCCTCGGCTGCATTTGGTGGGCACCAGCATGGGCGGCATTCTGGCGATGTCCATCGCGGCCCAGCAGCCAGCCGGCCTGGCCAGCGTGGTACTCAACGACGTGGCCTGCCTGCTTCCCTGGGCTGGCATCTTTGGGCTGATGACTGGGCTTGGCGCTGCCACCAAGGGCGCAGCCCTTTTTGGCAACCACCGAGAGGTGGCCGAGGACCTTCAGATCGACCACCGCCTGCTGCGGGCCGTTCAACAGCCCAAGCACCTCGACATCGTGCACCAGACGACCATGCACGGTGTGGACTTTCGAGAGACGTTTTCACAAGTCAGGCAGCCGGTCCTGCTCATCAAGGCGGGTCAGAGCGATGTGGTGAATGACCAGGCCATCGAGGCCACGCGCCGCTGCAACCCCCTGGGTGAGACCTTGATGGTGCCCGAGGCCCGCCACCCCGCGCCTTATGACGCGCAGGTCTGTCAGGCCATCCGGCGCTTTGTGGGCGCCGTCACGGTCTAACCGACCCTGGGGGTTCGTCAGCCTTTTTTGTCCGCTGCCGGTGCAGGTGCTGGTGCTGGCGCGGGTGCCGATCCTGCTGCAGGGGCAGGCGCTGAGGCGGGTGCAGCCCCGTTGCCGGCCGCTGCAGGCGTTGCTGGCGCTGCAGGCGCAGCCTCGGCTGCTGGAGGAGCCGCAGGCTCCGGTGCAGGCCGAAGCTTGGCGCACTCACTGAGCATCTCCACCTGCCCACCGGCGGCACGAATGCCGGCCTGTGCGGCACAGGTTGCTGCCAAGCGGCTCGGGAGGTCCGTCATCTTCAGGGCCCGGTCGAAGGCTTCCGCCACGGACGGGTCTTGCGGGCCTTTGACCATCAGACGCAGGGCCCCAAGGCCCAAGAGACGCTCCGTGCTGGGCTCCTTCGAGCCGCGCACGATGGCTTCCATGTCTGACAAGACCTGGCCGCCTGCCAGGGCTTCACGGGCTGCATCAAACTGCTTTTCTTTGGAGAGCAGGCTCTCCATGCGGGAGAGGCCCTCAAGCTGCTGGCGCTGGGAGGCGGTTTCAGCCCGGAGCTGCTCGACCTCTGCGGTGAGTTCAGTGGCCGTCTGCCACTGTAGGAAGGCAAAACCGCCGGCGCCGGCAGCAGCCAGGAAAAGCACGACAATGATGATGATGAACTTCTTCATACCCGCGTCTCGATCCGTTTCATGAACGACACCAACTTAGCACGAACTGATGCTGCCGACCGCGCACCGCTTATCCTGATGCAGGGCGTGACCAAGCGGCTCGGCCGACATATGGCCCTCTGCGGTCTCGACCTGGCGCTCTTCCCAGGCGAATGCCTTGGCATCATCGGCCCCAACGGTGCGGGCAAGACCACGACCACCCGCATTCTGCTCGGACTGCTCACTGCAGACGCCGGCCAGGTGACCGCATTCGGCCTTGAGCAGCCCACCCATGCACAGCGCGTTCGCAAACGCCTTGGCGTTGTGGGTCAATTCGACACCCTCGACCCAGACTTTAATTGCCGCGAGAACATCCTGACCTATGGTCGCTACTTTGGCCTCGCCGATGCCGAGATTGAAAAACAGATTCCCGACCTGCTCGCCTTTGCCGAGCTGACACACAAGGCGCATGCGCGCATTGATGAGCTCTCCGGCGGCATGAAGCGACGACTGAGCCTGGCCCGCTCACTCGTCAACGACCCCGATGTGCTCATCCTTGATGAGCCCACCACGGGCCTAGACCCACAAGCACGTCATGTCATGTGGGAGCGACTCGGCGCCCTTCGAAAGCGCGGCAAGGCCATCATTCTCACCACCCATTTCATGGAAGAGGCCGAGCGACTCTGCGACCGGGTGATGGTGATGGACCATGGCCAAAAGATTGCCGAGGGCTCGCCCAAGGCCTTGATTGCGGCGGAGGTTGAGCCTCACGTGGTCGAGGTGCAGGGCCTTCAGACAGATTCAGAACGCGCAGACATCGCCCTGCATGCAGACCGCGTGGAAGTCAGTGGAGAGAGCACCTTCTTTTACTCGCGGGCGCCGCACGCGCTGTTGCAGGCGCTGGAGGCCAGGCCAGGGCTGCGAGTCCTGCATCGGCCCGCCGACCTCGAGGATGTCTTTCTGAAGTTCACCGGCCGAGAGATTCGGGAGGCCGCATGAGCCCACTGTCTATTTTGGCTGCCCGATGGGCCTGGGTACCTGTTTTCCAGCGCAACCTGCTTGTCTGGCGAAAGCTGTTTGTCCCAAGCCTCATTGGCAACATCGCCGAACCACTCTTTGTGCTGGTCGCATTTGGCTTCGGTGTTGGGGCCCTCATTGGTGCCGTGGATTACAACGGGCAGACCATTCCGTACCTGTTGTTCCTGGCCAGCGGCTCGATCTGTGCAAGCACCATGACCGCAGCGAGCTTTGAAGGCCTCTATTCGGCTTACTCTCGGATGGGGCCGCAGCGGACTTGGGAGGGCATTCTCAATGCCCCCATTGGCCTGCGAGACATTGTGCTGGCCGAAGCCATCTGGGCGGGCTTTAAGTCACTCTTTACGGCCACGGCCATCCTCGTGGTCATGGTGGTGCTCGGCATCTCAACCGCCCCAACCTTGCTGCTGGTATGGCCGCTCATGCTCCTCATTGGCCTGGTCTTTGCCGCCATGGCGCTGGTCTTCAATGCCCTGGCCCGCGGCTACGACTTTTTCACTTATTACATCACCCTCTTCCTCACGCCGATGACATTTTTATCTGGGGTCTACTTCCCGAGAGAGCAGTTGCCGCCATTTTTGTGGGCCTTGTCGGAATGGCTCCCCCTCACGGCGGCGGTCTCGCTGGTGCGACCCTTGTTTATGGGCGAGTGGCCGACCGCGGTGCTGGCCAATCTCGGGCTGCTGGCGGTCTATGGGCTTGGGAGCTTCTTTCTCGCGCTACGGCTCACCGAGCGCCGTTTCGGAATTCGTTGAGCTCGGTTAGGATGTGGTCATGAGACCGAACGTTCTTGCCAGCATTGCAGCGATTCTTCTCTGCCAGGCCCCGAGCCTTCACGCCCAGATCACCTATCGCTTCATTGGGGAAGAGCCTGTTCGCGTCAAACACTTCTTAGACGTCGATCGCATCGATGTCCGCGGGGATGTCCGCAGCTTCTGGCGGCTCACCAACCTCATTGAGCGAGACAAGGTTGGGGCCCTGTCGCTAAGGTCTCGCATGGAGATCGAGTGCAAGGGCCGCCGCGCCCGCAGCATATTTTCCATCCACTATCAAGGAACGGCCGCTGGCGGTCAGATCATTGCCTCACTGCGCTCCGAAGACCCCGACTGGAAAGACATCGGGAGCACGGGTGTGATCCCAACCTTCCATGAGTTGGTCTGCTCCGTCGAGAGCAGCACGACCTCCTCGGGCTATGTCGAGCCGCCAGCCCCGCCGCCGGGCTCGGAGGAGGCGGAAAAGGCTGCCGCAGAGAAGGCCGCGAAGGATGCCGCCAAGGACGCCAAGAAGTAGGGCCGGTCTCGCAGCCCGATCTCAAGAAACTGGCTGGTCTGCCGATCTAACCACTGATAGACATTTTTCAGGGATGGAGAGCACCATGGTTCAGACCCGCCTCATTCAAAAGAAGCTCACTGCCTTTCTGGCCGTGGCCCCCATTGCCCTGATTTACATGGTGCTTGCCGCGGTGCACCCAAAGGTCTTCCTGGCCTTTGACATCATGGCTTACGTGGTGATGGTCGGCCTTATGGCCTTCATGACCTACGTGATCGTGAAGACCGATGGCGAGGAGATCAAGCCGCGCCCCACCTTCAAGGCCAAGGTCAAGGTGGCCGACCCCCGCTCGCAGGTGGTCTCGGCCGCCATCCTGGGCGCCGCCCTCCTGGTGATCTCTTATGTTGGCGTGAAGTCGCCCGAGCTTCTTTTCAGCGTGGAAGTTGTGGGCTTTCTCGTCATGGCCATGATGATCACGGCCATTGCAGGCTTTCTCTGGCGCTCGATGGTGCCGCCCGTGCCCGAAGAGATTCGCACGCGGGCCACATCGCTGACCAAACGGGTCAACAACCCCAAGGCCCATGTGAAACAGGTCTTGGCCAAGGCCGCCGCCGATGCGCAAGCTGCCCAGGCTGCTGAGGTCGCTGCCGCCGCCGCTGCCGCTGCCCTGCCGCCGCCGGATGTCATCAACCCCGAAGATGTCATCGAGATCGAGGAAGGCGAGTCGCTCGAGGAGATCAAGGCTCGCCTCAAGCCGAAGAAGCCCAAGATTTCCATGGAATTGCTCAACACGGCGAATTCCTACGACGACAAGGTGGCCCTGCTGCGGTTCCTGGTCAGCGAGGACTCGGCCCGGGTCTCCAAGGCGATCCAGAACTTCATTCGCTAGACACGAACCGATGGGCCGAGTGGGCGGGCCAGTCTGAGAGGAGTTGGCCCAGCCCTTTTAGCGCAAGCTGAAGGTCGCCATCGGGTGTGAGCCAGACGAGCAGCAGTAACGACCATCCCGACACAGACAGGGTGGCCAGCAGGCGTGATCGGGTGTTGCGTTTGGACTGAAACATGTTGGAGGCTCCTGATTCGAAAGAGCCCTGATGCTGGTCGGGATGGGCCTGCACGCGAATCGGCCAAGTGGATTCCCTGTCAAAATGCTCGACATGGACGGCTTCACCCCCATCATCATCATTGAAGGCTTTCTTGGCTTCGGCGTGGTCCTGCTGCTCTACTGGATGCACCGCCGAGAAATGAAGGCCATTGCCAAGCGCAAGGCTGAGGCGGACCCGCCCGTGAACCCCTTGGTGGCCACCCGAGATGCCGCCAAGGCCCGGGTCGAAGAGGCCCGAGCCGCCATTTTGGTCAAGCTCGAAGAGGAGGCCCGCCTGGCTGCACACCCCCCAGTCGATCCACCGGCCAGCCCACCCGGCGAGTCCCCCGTAGAGGCACCTGGGGCGGAATCGCAGGATGGTGCTGCAGTCGATGCCGCAGTCATTGCCTCAGAGAGCGCCGCGCCGCCGACTCCCCAGCACACCAACACCCCCAACGCCACAAGCCCCGAGGGCCGGATACAATCGTAGGGCTGTTGCGCGGGCGTCGTTCAATGGCAGGACCTGAGCTTCCCATGCTCAAGACGTGGGTTCGATTCCCATCGCCCGCTCCACTTCTGCGCCGCAAAAAACCCTTGTGTCATCTCGGAAACCCGAATACACTCCGCTTGTTGTTTCCTTTTCGCTGCCCCATGCGCTGATTGATTTCCTTGTTTTAGGGCGGCCCTTTACAGAAAGCCACCCTTGAAATCATTCGCTGATCTCGGCCTTGCCGAGCCCATTCTTCGTGCCGTTGCGGCCGAGGGCTATACCGACCCCACCCCGATCCAGGCTGCCGTCATTCCGCTCATGATGTCTGGCAAGGATGTCCTTGGCATCGCGCAGACAGGCACCGGGAAAACTGCGGCCTTTGTGCTGCCCTTGCTCCATCGATTGGTGGCCCTCAAGCAGTCCGGTGCCACCCTGATGCCCAAGTCATGCCAGGCCCTGGTGCTGGCCCCCACCCGTGAGCTCGCAGGCCAGATCGTCGAGAGCATCCGCACCTATGGCAAGTTTCTTCGCCTCTCGACCGCACTGGTCGTGGGAGGTGCCAAGGCCGGTCCACAAATTCGGGCCCTGATGCCCGGCGTGGACATCCTCGTGGCCACGCCCGGCCGCCTCACCGACCACCTTCAATCCAAGCATGTTCGCCTGGACCAAACGCAGGCCGTGGTCCTGGACGAGGCCGACCAAATGATGGACCTCGGCTTCATGCCCCAGATTCGGGATCTGCTCGCCCGACTGCCCCGCCAGCGCCAGACCTTGCTGCTCTCGGCCACCATGCCCCGGGAAATCCGTGGCCTGGCCGACCAGTTCCTCAACCAGCCCCAAGAGATCTCCGTGGCACCCACGGCCAAGCCCATCGAGCGCATCGAACAGTCCCTGCTGATTGTCGACCCAGGCAAGAAGCCCGACACCCTCGTGGAACTGCTCGCCGATGACGCCATCGATCAGGCCATCGTCTTCGTTCGCACCAAGCACGGTGCCGACCGCGTTCAGCAGGTCGTCAAGCATGCAGGCCATTACAGCGTGGCCATTCACGGCGACAAGACCCAGGGCCAGCGCGACCGCGCCTTGGCCATGTTCAGAGAGGGAAAGATCAAGGTGCTCGTGGCCACCGATATCGCCGCCCGCGGCATCGACGTGGACGGCGTGAGCCATGTCTTTAACTACGACCTCCCCAACGTTCCCGAGGCCTATGTGCACCGAATCGGTCGCACGGCGCGCGCTGGCCGCAGTGGCCACGCCATTTCTTTGTGCGACAAGAGCGAAATCGGCCTGGCGCTTCAGATCGAGCGACTCACCGGTGCGCGACTCCTGCCCGACAGCGTGCGCAACACCCGCCCGCCCTCACGCAGGCCTGCCGGGAAGTCTTTTGGTGCCAAACGTGCTGCCAACGACCGCGTGATTCCAGGCGGCGCCAAGCCAGCCGCACGCCGGCCAGCAGGTAATCGTGGATTCAGCGGTGGAAAGCGGGCAGCCTAACCAGCGGCTGCCGCTTTTTCCGCTCTCGTCGGGGCTCTTCCCCGACGGGCTTTTGGCATTGCGGATCTTTGAGATCCGTTACCTCGACATGATCAAACGGTGTCTTCGTGAGAAGACGCCGTTTGTCGTTGTGCGGCTGCTCGAAGGCCGTGAGGTCGATGCGCCTGCAGAGACCGTCTCGTTTGAGACCGTTGGGTGCCTGGCCGAATGCCTCGAGGTCGACGCCATCACGCCCGCGCTGCTCACCGTTCGGGCTGCTGGCACCCACCGGGTTCAGGTGCAGGGCTTCGAGAAGGGGCGATACGGTCTCTGGTCGGGGGATGTGACCCAACTGCCCGACGACACGCCAGTGCCCATCCCAACCGACTGCACCCATGCCGTCGATTCCCTCGGGCAACTCATTGCAGACCTGCAGCGCCAGGGAGTTGCGCCCGAACAAATGCCGATCTTGGCGCCCTATCGGCTCGATGAGGCTGGGTGGGTTGCGAATCGATGGGCCGAGATTCTGCCCTTTGGATCCAGCCAGAAGCAGGCATTATTGTTGGAGGATGACCCTGTTGCCCGGCTGCAGACCGTCTGCCGATGGATGGGCGGCCTCGGAAGTCCCACGTGAAAGAAACCCAGTGAGCCTTCATCAAAAACTACTGGCCCGTGCGGCCGCCAATCAGCCCATCCGTGTCGGACTCATCGGTGCGGGCAAGTTTGGGTCGATGTACCTCTCACAGGTGCCGCGAACCCCTGGGGTGCACCTGGCCTGCATTGCAGATCTCTCTCCCGATGCAGCCCGGCGCAATCTCGCCAGGGTCGGCTGGTCCGACGAGCAGACACAGGCCCGCTCCATTGATGAGGCCATTGCCAGCGGACAAACTCACCTCACCGACAACTGGGAGCAGCTTGTCAGGCACCCCCAGATCGATGTCGTGGTCGAGAGCACTGGGAACCCCATCGCCGCCGTCGACCACATCCTGGCCGCCTTCAAAGAGGGCAAGCATGTGGTCAATGTCACGGTGGAGGCCGACGCATTCTGTGGCCCCATTCTCGCCAAGCGCGCAGCCGAAGCAGGCCGCATCTATTCCCTGGCCTTTGGCGACCAGCCCGCGCTCATCTGTGACTTGGTGGACTGGGCCCGCACCTGTGGCTTTCCGGTGGTGGCGGCTGGCCGCGGCCACAAGTGGCTCCCACACTTCTGTGAATCCACACCCGAAACCGTCTGGGACAACTGGGGCCTGACCCCTGAGCAGGCAGCCCGTGGGGGGCTGAACCCCAAAATGTTCAACAGCTTCTTGGATGGCTCCAAGCCCGCCATCGAATCGACTGCGGTGGCCAATGCCTGCGGGCTCGATGTCCCGAGCAACGGCCTTTTGTATCCACCAGCCAGCATTGCTGACATTCCCTTCGTCACCCGGCCCCGCAGCGAAGGCGGAGTGCTCGAGAAGAAGGGCATGGTCGAGGTGATCTCATCGCTCGAGACCGACGGACGCGAGATTCCCTACGAGATCCGCATGGGAGTGTGGGTCACGGTCGAGGGCGAGACCGACTACATCAAGAATTGCTTCGAGGAATACAAGGCGCACACCGACCCCTCGGGCCGTTACTTCACACTTTACAAACGCTGGCACCTCATCGGCCTTGAGGTGGGTCAGTCGGTGGCGAGCGTGGCCCTTCGGGGTGAAGCCACAGGAACAGCCTCCGCCTGGCGGGCTGATGTCGTGGCCACGGCCAAGCGAGACCTTCGCCCCGGAGACCTACTGGATGGTGAGGGTGGCTTTACCGTCTGGGGCAAGCTGCTGCCAGCCGCCACCTCAAAGCAGATGAAAGGGCTCCCATTGGGGCTGGCCCATGGCATCAAGGTCACGCGGCCTGTGGCCAAAGGCGCATCCCTGTCTTGGGACGACGTCGCGGCCGTGGACTCCCCGGCCCAGCGGCTTCGCCAGGAGATGGTGCAGCTATTCTCTTGAGAGCAGCGACTCCCAGCGCTGCATGGAGGCCTGGTGTGAAGCCTCTTTGGCCTGAAGTTCGGTGGTGAGACGAGCAACCTCTTCGGGCGCGCCCCGGTAGAGCGCAGGATCTGCCAGCAACGCCTGTAGCCGGCCCATTTCTGCCTCCAGGGCCTCGATCTGGCCGGGCAACTGCTCCAGTTCCTTGCGCTCCTTGAAACTCAGTCCCGATTTGGTCGCGGCCACCGCAGGCTGTGACACCGATGCTTGAGGCGCAGGCTCCGCCTTCTTCTTGCCGGGCTTGGAAGCTGCCACGACGGTCCTTGAGCGGCTGCGTTGCAACAGGTAGTCTTCCACCCCGCCCTGGTACTCGCGCCACAGCCCATCGCCCTCTGCAGCCAGAATGCTCGTGGCCACATTGTCCACAAAGCGTCGGTCATGGCTGACCAGAAAAACAGTGCCGTTGTATTGGAGGAGCAGGCCTTCGAGCAGCTCAAGGGTGTCGATGTCGAGGTCATTGGTGGGCTCATCCAGCACCAAGAGGTTGGCCGGTCGCGCGAACAGACGGGCCAGCAAGAGTCGGTTTCGCTCGCCGCCCGAGAGGCTGCTGACTGGCGATCCTGCCCGTTCGGGAGAAAACAAGAAGTCGCCCAAGTAGCCTTTCACGTGCTTGCGCACCCCGTCGATTTCCACCCACTCGCTGCCCGGGCTGATGGTGTCGGCCAGGCTGCTCTCGAGCGAGAGCCCCTCGCGCATTTGGTCGAAGTAGGCCACGGAGAGCCGAGTGCCCAGCTGCACACGTCCAGCATCGGGCTTGAGCTGGCCCAGCAAGAGCTTGAGCAAGGTTGTCTTGCCCGCCCCGTTGGGGCCCATGAAGGCAATCTTGTCGCCACGCAGAACGGTGGTGGTCAGACCACTCACGATGCATCGACCGCCAAATGAGATCGAGACATCCTGAAGGTCGGCCACCAGCTTTCCACTCTGCTCCCCACGGGAGACCGCCATGGCCACCTGCCCCACCTGTTCGCGGCGTTCACGGCGCTGCTCCCGCAGCACCGAGAGCCGCTCAAGCCTTGCCACACTCTTGGAGCGCCGTGCCTCCACGCCCTTGCGGGACCAGGCCTCCTCTTGGGCCAGCAGCTTGTCGGCCCGGGCACTCGCAAGCGCCTCCGAGGCCAGCTCCTGCTCTTTCTGGACTTCATAGGCGGCATGGTTGCCCGGATAGCTTCGGAGCAGGCCCCGGTCAAGTTCAACAATGCCCGTGCAAACGCGGTCGAGGAAGGATCGATCGTGGGTGACGAAAAGCATGGTCAGGCCCAGGTCGATCAAGAGTGTCTCGAGCCACTCAATGGCATCAAGGTCCAAATGATTGGTGGGCTCATCGAGCAGCAGCAAATCCGGCCGAGCAACCAGCCCACGGGCCAGGGCCACCCGCTTCTGCTGACCCCCAGACAGCATGTTCACCATCGGGTCGGCTTCAAGGCCCATGCGCTCCAGGGTCTCTGCCACCCGTTGCTCCCAAGCCCATCCCTGATGGGTCTCGAGCTGGTCTTGTAACCAGGCCAGTCGTGTGTGACTCGCCTCACCCTCCGAGGACATGCTCACCTGCTCGTACTCTTCGCGCATGGCCTTTACATCGGCAAGCCCCTGCGACACGGCCTCAAAGACCGACTCCTGTTCGCCAAAGATGGTTTCTTGTGGCACGTAGACCACTCGCAGGCCTTGCTGCCGCTGGATGAGGCCATCGTCGAGGGTTTCAAGCCCTGCCATGACACGCATGAGGCTCGACTTTCCAGTGCCGTTGCGTCCGATGAGACCGAGACGGTCACCCGCCTCGATGGAGAGATTGGCGCGGTTGAGGAGTGGCCAATGGCCAAAGGCGAGCTGCGCGTCCGACAGTGTGAGAAGAGACATGCTGGATTATCGGCGATCCAGGTGCTGGCCAAGCCAGCGCAGTACCAGCGGTGCCATGGCACGCGCAAATCCCACATGGCCACCGCGCCGAGGCTGCCAGGCACGAATACGACCACCCGTCTGTTGCAGCAGCCAGTCTGGATTCGGCAGGCTGGCTGCAGGCACCAGGGGGTCATTGAGGGGATTGATCAGCAAGGCAGGTCGGGCAACTTGCGGAAGCACTGGCGCAGCCGAGGCCACCTGCCAGTAGTGATCCACGCCCTCAAACCCATGCAGCGGGGCTGTGAAGGCGTCATCAAACTCGCGCAGGGTACTGGCCCGCATCACGCGGGAAAGATCAAAGAGCCCCGGAAACTGCGCATGCTTGGCCAAGGCCTTTTGGCGCATGGTCCGCAAAAAGAGCCGCCCATAAATCAATCGGTTCAGGCCTGTGTCGATGGCTGCGCCCGCTGCCGCCAAGTTGAGGGGTGCTGACAACGCGGCGGCGGCCATGAGCCGCTCGGGCACAGGCAGGCCACTGCCCAGCCAGCGCATGAGGGCGTTGCCCCCGAGCGAGACACCCACCGCCAAGAGGTGGCCCGCATGCGCTGTCGCGAGCCGACCGAGTATCCAGTCGATCTCTTGAATGTCACCCGCGTGATAGGCCCGGGGCTGCCTGTTGAGTGCTCCGGAGCAGCCCCTGAAATGGGCCACCACCGCCGGCCAGCCCAGGTCTCGGGCTGCTGCGGCCAGGGCCACCGCGTAGGCACTTCGAGAGGAGCCCTCGAGGCCATGAAAGATGACCAGCAGCGGCGCAGGCGGCGCATCTGCTGTTGAAGATCGTTCAGCGCCAAGCGACCAGTCCAGGTCGATGAAATCGCCATCGGGCGTGTCCCAACGCTCGCGTGCCCACACCACATGCCGCAGGTTGGGCCAGACGGCCGGCAGGATGGTTTCAAAATGCGCCCGCATCAGATGCGCACCCGGGCCCGACCGAGCCCGCGACCTGAGAACCAGCGCCAGCCCAGCACCATCGCCAAAAGAAAGATGTACACCACCGCAGCCAGCCATCCACCAGCAGCACCGAGACCCAGACCCGGTGCGTTGGCCACCCAGCCTTGGCCGGGTAAAAAGGCCAGAAAATGGGTCAAGGGTACGAACACGCCCCAAGACAGCAACAGCAGCAGGATTGCTGGCACCCGGGTGTCGCCCGCGCCGCGCAGGCAGAAGACCGACCCGATGTAGAGGCCATCGAAGACCTGGTAGCAGGCGGCAATGATGGCCAGCCATGCGGCCAGGCGAATGACCTCTGAAGCCTGCGGGTCCGATGCTGGAATGAAGAGGGAGGCCAATGGGCCCCCAGCCAGGGCCAGCACAAGGCCCACCCCCAGCATGTACAGGGTGGTCAGGCCAATCACGCGATTGCCAACCCGACGTGCCCATTGCGGCTCGCCCGCGCCGATCGACTGGCCCACCAAGGTGGTGCCCGCCTTACCCAGACCAACCGCCGGCATGTAAGCCACCGAGGTGAGCATCATCACGATCTGCGTGGCAGCCCCCTCAATGCCGCCCAGACGAGCGACCATGGCCTGAAAGGCGGCCAGGCCCAGCACATCAAAGGCAATCGAGAGACCAATGGGAAAGCCAAAGGCAGCAAGGCGAATCACCCGGGCCATGTTTGGGCGCCAGACATGCCGGGACCAATAACGCCGCGCGTAACGCTCTCCCGTGAACAACACCAAGGCCAGGCAGAGGCCGCAGGCCACCGAGGCGGTGGTGGCCCAGGACACGCCGGCAACCCCCATGTCCAGGCCCCAAATGAACCAGGCATTGAAGATGGCATTGAGCACGACCACCAGACCATTGACGGCCAAGGCCATCCGGGGCTGACCAATGCCCATGAAGAAGGACAGCACGGCCGTGAGGGCCACCGAGAGCGGCCCGCCCGCAAACCGCGGTGCCCAGTAGTCGACTGCAGCGGCCTCCACGCCTGCAGGCAGCCCAAGGTGGGGAATCCAGGCGGCACCGGCCAGCACCAGCAGACCAAAGGGCAGCACGGTGAAAACGGAGAGCCAGAGGCCCGTCCACACGGCCCGAGCCGCCTGGCGCGGCCGACGGGCACCCACGGCCTGCGCCGCCATGGTCTGCACCCCCATGCCCATGCCCGTCATGAGCAGCAGCAGCCCCAGAATGAGCCAATAGACGCTGCCCACACCAGCCACTGCATCCACCGAAATGCGCCCGACGAACCAGGTGTCGGTGAGGTTGAGCACGGCCTGCATGCCCGCATGAACGAACATGGGAAAAGCCAGTGTGAGGATGGCCCGCAGGCTCACCCTCGGCTCGCCGCGGGCATCCAACGCAAGTGCCGGCAGCCTCGATAACATCGAGATACTCTAACAGCCGCACAGCATGAGCCGCGCCACCATGACCCTCATCGATCTCCTCGGGCAGGCCTTTGAGCAGCACCATGACAAGCCCGCGCTTCGTTGCATGGGCAGCACCATGCGCTACCGCGATCTGGACCGAGATTCCGCCACCTTGGCGGCCTATCTGCAGGGGCTCGGCCTTGCGCAGGGTGCGCGCGTGGCGATCATGCTGCCCAATCTGCCGCAGCACGCCGTGGCCATTGCAGCCGTGATTCGGGCTGGGCTGATCCTCGTAGAAGTCAACCCGCTGCTCACCCCCCGGGAGTTGAGCCATCAGCTCAAGGACTCCGGTGCAACCGCCCTGATCGTGCTCGAGAACTTCCTTGAGCGGCTCGCACCTGCCCTTCCCGAGACCGATGTCAGGATTGTGATTCGAACCGCAGTGGGCGATGCCATGGGCGCCAAGGGCCGGGTGATCACGGCCGTGGTTCGGCACGTGAAGCGACAGGTTCCCAAGGCAGACCTGCGTGACATGCGGGTGGTCCACTGGCGCTCCGTGATGCGCGTGGCTCGGGCGCTCACACTGAGCCGCCCCAGCAAGCAGCCAGAGGACTTGGCCGTGCTGCAGTACACCGGCGGCACCACGGGCTTTACCAAAGGCGCCATGCTCTCCCATGCCAACCTGGTGGCCAACATTGAGCAGGCCAGTGCCTTTCTGTCCCCAGCCTTGGCGCAGCGGCCGCACGGCGGGCAGCCGATTGTGATGCTTTGCGCCCTGCCCCTCTTCCACATCTTTGCCCTCACCATTTGCTTCCTCATGGGCTGCCGCCTGGGCCTTCAGAACCTGCTCATTCCCAACCCCAAAGACCTTCCCGCCCTCATCAAGACCTTGGGCCGTGAACCCGTGCATCTATTCCCCGGCGTCAACACCCTCTTTCTTGCGCTGATGAACCACCCTGGCTGGAAGGCACTTCGAATGCCGCACCTGCGGGTGAGCCTCGGTGGCGGCATGGCCGTCAGTGCCGCCGTGGCCAACGCGTGGCAGGCCGACACCGGCTGCACCCTGCTCGAGGGCTATGGCCTCTCCGAAACCAGCCCCGTCGTCGCCGCCACCCCGGTCG
Source organism: Bordetella parapertussis (assembly GCA_945862305.1). GTDB lineage: Bacteria > Pseudomonadota > Gammaproteobacteria > Burkholderiales > Burkholderiaceae_A > Hahnella. Next base: position 28,335 of record CAMAXF010000004.1, read on the forward strand.
ACTCCAAGGCGTTCCAAGGGCATGTCGGCCCACCCCTGGCCGGCACCGAGGTGCAGATCCTCTCTGATGATGGGCTGCCCTTGTCCCAGGGGTTGGTCGGAGAAATTGCCGTGCGTGGGCCCCAAGTGATGCGCGGCTACTGGGGCCGGCCGCGCGAGACCAAGGCGGCCTTCACCGACGACGGATTTTTCAAAACCGGAGACCTCGGCTGCCTGCTGCCCGACGGCAGCCTCCAGATTGTGGATCGCAAGAAGGACATGATTCTGGTCAGTGGCTTTAACGTTTACTCCGCCGAGGTGGAGCGGCAGATCAACCTTCACCCCAACGTACTGGAATCCGCCGTGGTTGCCGAGCCGGATCCGGCCACCGGCGAGCGGGTGGTGGCCCACGTGGTCTTAAAGGCTCCCCTCTCGGCAGCAGCCCTCGAGGCCCATTGCCGAGAGCGGCTCGCCGCTTACAAGGTGCCCAAGACATCTGTCTTTCCGGAGAGCCTGCCCAAATCAGCCGTCGGGAAGGTCCTCAAACGGGCCCTTCGGCCTGAAGCCGGGTCCATTCTCAACAATTCATAGAGCAAAACGCCCGATAAAGCGGTACCCTCCACGCACTCACAACTACATCGGGGGGGAGTCATCTTGGATACCTTAAGTGGTGCCGTCACCGTCTTTGTCGCATGCGCCATTGGCGTGATCATTGCAGGTGTGAATTTGGCGAAGTACGGAGATGAACTGGCCGAGAAAACCGGCTGGGGAAAACTCTGGGTTGGAACTGTGCTGGTGGCCGTCTCAACCTCGCTTCCAGAACTCACCATCAACGTGTCGTCCGTGTGGATCGAGAATGCGCCCGGAATTGCCCTGGGCAACGTTTTTGGTGCCAACATGATGAACGTCTTTGTCATCGCCATCGTGGCGCTGCTATTTGGCATTCGCAACATGTTCGGTGGCCACGGTAAAGAGACCGAGATTCTTGTCAAGGCTGGCCTGGTGATTGTCGCAACAGCCCTGCTGCTGGCCGCCTGGGGTGACATGAAGCTTGGCCCCACCAGCGTGGGCGCGATTGTGCTTGGCCTCGTGTACTACTTTGGCATGAAGAAGGTCTACACCGCCAGCAAGGCGAGCGCCGAAGCAGAAGAGGCGGATGGCAGCGCAGAGCGCGGTAGCCCCGCCAAGGCCTGGGTCGGATTTATCGTGGCCTCTACGGCAGTGATCATTGCCGGCAAGTTCCTGGCCGAGAGCGCCAATGCGATCGCCACCATCACCGGCCTCGGTGCTGGGTTTGTGGGCGTGCTGCTGGTCTCCATGGTCACGACTCTCCCGGAGGGTTCGGTAACCCTTGCCGCTGCCATGCGCAAGTCTTATGGCATGGCCATGGGCAACGTCTACGGCAGCTGCTTCTTCAACGTGTTCATTCTGTCCATCTCAGACCTGTTCATGCCCGCGGGCAGCCCGGTTCTTGGTGCCATGGAGCCCTCGCACTTTGTGGCGGGTGTGGGCGCACTCGGCCTGATGACCATCGGTTTTATGGCCATGAAGAGCGCGGAGACGCCGTCGATGACCACGGCGAAGATGCTGACACCCGCTGTACCAGTGATCTATGTGGCGCTGATGTACGTCATCTACACCATGGGCTGATCCCTCATCGGCAGTAGAAACAAGAAGGGCGCCTGCAGTGCAGGCGCCCTTTTTTTATGGGCATGCGGGCTCGCTGGAAGCTCGCTGCGGGTCTAAAGCGCCACGGAGTATTTCACGCCCAACAGCCAGTTGCGAGGCGCGCCGGGCTCAAAGTAGCGGGCAAATGCCTGGTCACCAATGGTGGAGGCGGCGTATAGTTTGTCCGTGAGGTTGTCGATTCGAACGTAGCCGGTTAGCAGACCCGCCCCGACGGCGTGGTTTGCACTCAGACCGATGTTGATCAGGTTGTAGCGCGAAGTCTTGGCCGTGTTGTCGGACCGCACAAAGGCCTCACCCACCGAGACCAGCTCAACCGCAGACTGAATGACCGGAATGCCCTTGCGCACCATCTCGCTACTTCGGTAGCGAAGCTCAATCTGCGTTCGGTCACTAGGAATGTTAGGTAGTTTCTCGCCACCGCGCACAGTCGACCCATTGGTCCCGGTCCCACGGATGGTTGCACCACCTCGGTACGTGGCCTTCAATAATGTGATGCTTGCGGCTGAAGACACATTCTTATTCCAACGCCACTGGCCTGCGAGCTCCAGCCCTTTCCGCTCGGTATCCACGTTCTGCCATGTGGATCCGCTCGTGCTCAAGTACTCCGGAACAATGTCGTCTGCCGTCCGTGTGAAGAACGCACTCGCCGTGACCGACCCTTTCTCAGCGCGGCGCCATTTCCATCCAAACTCAAGCTGCGCGGACTTCGCTGGGTCGAGGCCGAAAAACTGATTGTTGGATGTGCCGCTTGAGTCCGGCGTGTAGAGCACTTCATTAAGCGTCGGTGTCTCAAAGGATTGCCCGATATTCACGTACAGATTCTGCTTGGGGTCGAGGTGCCGAACGAGACCGATGACCGGACTAACGCCGGAGTAGGTTCTGCTGCCCGAACCATCAAGCGGAGTGGTTTCGCTGAAGTAGCGGTCTTTGACCTGCAGTTTGACCTGCGTGAGTCTTAAGCCTGTGGTCAGCGAGAAATCCTCGCTGACAAGCCAGTCTGCCCGAACATAGGCGCCAACATTGCTCGCCAGATTGTCTTCGTTGCGGGTGTCCGCCGAGCCCATCACACCATCAGTGTTGGCTCTTGCGCGCCTTTCGTCCGTCACCTGGTCAAGTTCGAGCCCGATCGCCACTCGAGCGGCTGTTCCCAGTAAGGTCGTTGGCACCTGATAATCCGCACCCAAGCCATACTGCAACCGATCAATCAGTATCCAAGTCGCAACAGCTGGATTGTCTAAATCTCGCGTCGCCACATAGGCACGAGTCACGAGGATGCCATCGGCCAGAGACCCCGACTCATGGACCACGCCCGCAATGGACTGAACAAAACTCTTGCCAGTCCTTGAGGTCAAGCTTCCAGACGCCGCAGCATAAGGAGCACTGGCAAACTCAGCAGAGTTCCGGCTCCCCGGATCCTCCGACTTCTTCTGGTCCAAGGCATTCAGAATGAAGGTGGTCTTGGAGCCTTCGCCCATCTTCACCAATTTGGTATTGATGTGATGCCGCTCGGCTGCGCTGTATTGCCTGAAACCCTCCGAGGACAACGCTCCGTAGTCGAACACCAGGCCGTAATTGCCCCGAGTCTCCGAATACTGAACGGACGATCGGTAAAGTTCATCTGAACCGGCATAGCCCGTCACCGTGAGCTCGGGTTTCTCAGATGGATCTCTTGTGAACGCCTGAATAACGCCGCCGCTGGCATTGCCGTAAAGCGCTGCCAGTGGGCCACGGAGCACCTCGATGCGCGAGGTTGACGAAGCAGCAAACTGAGACGTCTGGCCCTGGCCATCGGGCAGGCTCTGGGGAAGGCCATCTACCATCAGCCGAACACCACGCACACCAAACGGCGCACGCGACCCAAAACCCCGAATCGAGATCTGAAGATCCTGCGCGTAGTTGTTACGATTGGCGACGTTGATCCCAGGCACCAAGCCGAGCGACTCACTGATGTTGATCTGAGGGCCAGACGCTTCGATCCGCTCCCGATTCACGGAGTCGATGGACCCAGGCGCATCAAAGATGGTCTGCTCAGAGCGGCTCGCGGTCACCACGGTCTCGTCGAGCAACGTGTCTGCTTGCACATCCGTAACCGCGACGAGGAGTAGTAGTGCCAACCAAGACCAGGCTTGACTGGCGGAAGCGGTGAGATTCGAACTCACGGAAGGGTCGCCCCTTCGCCGGTTTTCAAGACCGGTGCATTCAACCGCTCTGCCACGCTTCCACGGCTCGTAGTGTAGCAAGAGGCTAGGCGAGGCATCCTCGGGCCGCAATGGGCCAGACGTCCCTCACCAAACCCTCCTGGAGCACCACGAGGTGGTCGTAGAGGTTCACGGTGGGGTCACAATGGCCGGGGGCAATGCGAACCACATCCCCGAGCGCGACCGCTGCACCTGCATCCACCTCCAAGACGCCATGCTCATCGGATGCCTTCACGTAGCGAGCGCCGGCAACCCCAACCAACTCGGGCAGGCCGGAGTCGACACTGAAGGCCTTCAGACCGGCATCGACCACAGCCCGCTGGGCCGTGGGCTGGCTCATGACGGTTGCCGCCACAAACAATGACTGCTCAAAGGCCGGCATGGGGCTGCCCTCGAGCCGATTGCGACGGTAGTCGACGTCCATGAATACAAACGAGCCCGGCTGCAGTTCGTTATAGACCCCGGAGGCGGCCTCGAGCAAGTAACTGCCCGTTCCCGCGCCGGTGATCGTCTTAGAGACCACCCCCTGCTGGGCCAGGGCATCTCGAATCTGCGCCATCTTAGCCGATGCTGCGGAGATGGCCGCAGCCCGCTCGTCGGCCGAACGAAAATGCTGTGCAGCGCCGTGGTAGCCCTGCAGTCCCAAAAAAGACAGTCCTGGCAGGCCAGACACGGTCATGGCCAAGGCAACCGCGGCCTCGGCATCAGCCACACCGCAGCGGCCCTGACCAACATCCACTTCCACCAGCACCTGAAGCACCAGCCCGCCCTGCACAGCCGCCGCCGACAAGGCCGCCGCCTGGCGGGGGTCGTCCACGCAGCAGGCAAGACGCGGGACCCGTCGGGCAAGGCTCAGGTAGCGCCGCAGCTTGGCCTCCCCCACAAACTCATTGGCCACCAGAATGTCTTCAATGCCGTGGTCTGCGAAGACCTCTGCCTCGCTCACCTTCTGACAACAGATGCCCACAGCCCCCTTGGCCACCAATCGGCGGGCCAGCTCGGGGCATTTGTGGCTTTTTGCATGTGGACGCACCGCGCCAGGAAAGGCTCGAAGCGACTCAAATAAACGGTCGACATTGCGTTCAAAGGCATCAAGGTCGAGGGTCAGGCAAGGCGTGTCGAGGTCAAGCAGGGCATGGCCCACCGAGGCCGGTACGGGGCTGGTCATGGTCGATCCGACTCCTTCTTCTCACGCACCTCCACATCGATGACATCATCATCGGACGGGGCCGAAGGCCTCCCCGATGGCGAGGCACCACCGCTCGGCGAAGGCCGTTGCTGCTCACGTCGGCCATGCATGCCCCGGCCGCCACCCACCTGAACACGCATGAGCCGCTGTCCCGTGGCCACGGCCAACAGAAAGGTCACAAAGGACACGGCCAGACCAGCCGCCACGCCCATCCAGTAGCCAGAAATGTGAAAGCCCGTGACAAGCTCTGCCACCACCAGAAGCACCAGGCCATTGAGCAGCGGAATGGCCAGGCCCAGGCTCATCACGATGAAGGGCAGGCTCAGAAGCATGAGCAAGGGCTTCAAGGTGAGGTTCACGAGGGTGAGCACGAGTGCGCTGACTGCAACACTGGAGAAGCCATCAAACCAGAGGCTGTCGAAGATGGCGTCGGTGATCCAGAGCGCCAAGGCTGCACTGATCCACATCCAGCCCAGCCGCACGAGTGTGAGCTGCGAGAACATGGCTAGGCCGTTTCCTGCCACTGTGGAACAAATGCACCCGTCCTCATCTGCGAGAGCCAGAATGCGGCAGAGAGGGTTTTGGCGTCGGTGACCTCACCCGCCTGGATGCGTACAAAGAGGTCGTCAATGCCGACCTCCACCACCTCCAGGCACTCGCCGGCCTCGCGGGCGCTCTCGCCTGCCACCAGATCGTTGGCCAGAAAAAGGTGAATCACCTCGGTGGAGTATGAGATCACGGGGTGCATGGGCCCCAGGGGCGCCCATCGTCGAGCACGGTATCCCGTCTCTTCCTGAAGCTCACGCTGGGCCGCCTGCAGCGGGGGCTCGCCAGCATCGAGCTTGCCTGCTGGAAACTCCAGGAAGCTGCGGTTCAGTGGGTAGCGCCACTGACGCTCCATCAGGACACGGTCCGTCCCGATGAGGGGCACAATCGCCGCCGCGCCCGGGTGGATCGTGTACTCCCGAATGCACGCGTGGCCGTCGGCCGCCGTGGCCACATCGCGATGAATCTTTAGCAGCACCCCCTCGTAGACGAGGTCTCCAGACTGCCGAGCCTCAGCAAGACCGGGGCTGGACTCCCCAGGCAATGGACGAGGCCGGGGATCCGGCAGGCTCATGAGCCGCTGGGCCGACGCCGAAGGTGCCGCCAGACGAAGGCGGGGTAGGCCAGCACCAGAAAGAGCAAAAAGGTGATGGCATAGAAGTTCCAGGTCTGTGCGTGGACCCGACCGACCGCACCTTCGAGCGCAACGCCAATGAGCAGCATGAGCCCATAGCCCGCGAGCAGCTCCAGCAGCCGAAAGAAGAATGGCTTGGGCCCGCGCACCAAGACGCCGAAGCGGCGCTCTGTGAGGAACGGCAGGCTGGCCAAGGCAAGGCCAATCATGAGCCAAAGAATGGCTGCAGCGTTAACGTTCATGTTCCGAGAGACACCCGTATGGCCTGAACACACCAGGCCATGAGCGGGCCTGGCAACACACCCAGCAGCAGCACAGCAATGCCGTTGGCCGAAAGCAGCGAACGCTGCACCTGGCAGATGCTGGGCTCCGGATGCTCACGCACCGGCTCATCAAAGAACATCACCTTGACAATCCGCAGGTAAAAGAAGGCGCCAATGAGAGAGGCCATCACGGCGTAGACAGCCAACCCGACGTAGCCCGCCATCACGGCGGATTCAAGCACCGCAAGCTTGGCGTAGAACCCCACCGTGGGCGGAATGCCTGCCAGGGAGAACACGACGATGAGCATGATCCAGGCGAGGTCTGGGCGTGTCTTGGCGAGCCCCTTGAAGTCGTCCAAGGTATCGAACTCAAAGCCCTTAGAAGACGCGAGGAGGATCACACCAAAACTCCCCAGCGTGGTGAGCGCATAAGTGACCACATAGAACATCGAGGCGCCGTAGGCGTTCACGGCGCCATCGGTCCGCTCGCCCAGCACGCCCGAGGCAATCGCCAGCAGCATGAAGCCCATGTGGGCAATCGTGGAGTAGGCCAGAATGCGCTTGAGGTTGGTCTGTACAAGCGCCACCAGGTTGCCCACCAGCAGCGAGAGCACACAAAGCACGAGCAGCATCTGCTGCCAATCCACCGCCACACCGATCAGGCCAGAGACCAGCAGACGAATGGTGATGGCGAAGGCCGCAAACTTGGGGGCCGCGCCAATGAGCAGGGCTGTCGCCGTGGGGGCGCCCTGATAGACATCGGGCACCCACATGTGGAAGGGCACCACACCCAGCTTGAAGGCAAGCCCAGCCACCAGAAACACGGTGCCAAACACCATCACGAGCCGGTCGGCCGAGCCGGCCGCAAGCTTGTCTTGGATGGTGGTGATCTCGAGGCTGCCGGTTGCGCCGTAGATCATGGACATGCCATAGAGCAAGAAGCCCGAGGCCAAGGCCCCAAGCACGAAGTACTTCATGGCCGCCTCGGTCGACAAGGCACTGTCGCGACGCAGTGCCACCGCCGCATAGAGCGACAAGGACAGCAACTCCACACCCATGTAAATGGTGAGGAGGTGATTGGCCGAGATCATGACAAAGCCCCCAAGAAGGGCAAAGAGCGCGAAGAGGTGGAACTCACCACTGCCCATCGCCTGGTCGGCCAGGGTTCGTCGCGCGTAGATGAGGGTGACGGCCGTGGCAAGTGCAGCACCCGCCTTCAGGAATGCACCCATCGGGTCGACCACTACAAGGCCGTTCATGCCCACCGTGGGTGTGAGACTGCCGATCTCAACGGCCTGCCAGGCAGCCAGCACCAAGAGGCCCAGCACACTGGTGATGTGCACCGCCTGCTCACGGCGTTTCGAGAAGAGGTCGAGCAGCATGACCAACGAGAGCAACAGCAGCAGTGCAATCTCGACAGCAATGGTGGAGAAATTCAGCGCGGCCGCAGTCATGGCGTGACCCCCACAGGAAGCTTGGAAACCGCCACGTGGGCCAGAAGTGCCTCCACCGAGGTGGTCATGCGGTCGGTAAACGGCGCGGGCCAGACACCCATGAGCAGCACCAAGAAGGCCATGGCCATGAGCATTCCGAACTCTCGCCCATTGACATCCTTCAGGGCATCAACGTGGTCGTTGGCCACCTCACCAAAGATCACCCGCTTGATCATCCAGAGCGTGTAGGCGGCACCAAGAATGAGGGCGGTTGCGGCCAGAAGCCCAACCCAGAAGTCGAACTGAACCGCCGCGAGGATCACCATGAACTCGCCAATGAAGCCACTGGTGGCGGGCAAACCGGCATTGGCCATGCCGAAGAAGACAAAGAGGGCTGCGAATTTGGGCATTCGATTGATGACACCGCCGTAGTCGGCAATCTGCCGGGTGTGCATCCGGTCGTAGAGCACCCCAATGCATAAAAACATGGCCCCCGAGACAAACCCATGCGACACCATCTGAACAATGCCACCCACCACACCAAGCGAGGAAAAGATGAAGAAGCCAAGGGTGACAAAGCCCATGTGGGCAATGGATGAATAGGCCACCAGCTTCTTCATGTCCTCCTGAACCAGGCCCACCAGCCCGATGTACACCACCGCCACCAGCGAGAGGGTGATCATGAGGCCTGCGAGTTCGTGGGAGGCATCCGGTGCGATGGGCAGGGAGAAGCGCAAGAAACCGTAAGCCCCAAGCTTGAGCATGATGGCGGCCAGCACCACAGAGCCTCCGGTGGGCGCCTCGACGTGGGCGTCTGGCAGCCATGTATGAACCGGCCACATGGGCACCTTCACCGCAAAGGCAATGAGGAATGCCGAGAAAATGGCGATCTGGGTGTGCAGGTCAAGTGGCAGCTGATGCCAGGCAGGAATCTCGAAGCTACCGCTTTGACTGTAGAGGTAGATGATGGCCACCAGTGTGAGCAGAGAGCCCAGCAGCGTATAGAGAAAAAACTTGAAGGCCGCATAGACCCGACGCGGCCCGCCCCACATGCCGATGATGAGGTACATCGGGATGAGTGTGGCCTCAAAAAAGATGTAGAAAAGGATGCCATCGAGGGCAGCAAACACGCCGATCATCAGCCCCGACAGCATGAGGAATGCGCCCATGTACTGGGCGATGCGGTCCTCGATGACCTCCCAGGCGGCCACCACTACAAAAATGGTGATCAGCGCGGTGAGAGGGATGAACCAGAGCGAGATGCCGTCGATGCCCAGGAAATACTGAATGTTGAATCGAGCGATCCAGCCCGTCTGCTCCACAAACTGAAAGCCCTTCTGTGAGAGGTCGAAGCCGGCAATCAGGGGTAGCGTCACCAGAAAGCCAATCACAGAAGCCGCCAAGGCCACCCGGCGCACGAGAAGTTGCCCCGCTTGATGAACCTCTTTCTTGCCCAGATAGAGAATCGCAAGCCCCGCAAGAATCGGAAACCAGATCGAGATGGAGAGCCAGGGCAGGCCGGCGGAGGTCATCGTTTGCATGGTGTTCATTTGGGCATGGTCACGGGGCCCACCGACAGGGGTGCGAACCACCAGAGCAGCAAGGCCACGCCGAGGATCATCGCGATGGCGTAGTGATAGAGAAAGCCCGTCTGGCCGAGCCGCAGAATGGAAGCAAAGACCGCCACCAGGCGCGCCGAGCCGTTGACAAAGAAGCCATCGATGATGCCCTGATCTGCGCGACGCCAGAGACCAGTGCCGATTCCGTGTGCACCGCCAGCAAAAACACGCTGGTTAAAGGCATCCATGAAGTACTTCTCCTCGAGGAGGCGATGAAACCAGCCAAACTGCCGTGCGATGCTGGCCGGCACGGCCGGTAGCCAGAGATAGAACACGGCGGCCAAGGCCACTCCCGACACGGCGAGCCAGAACGGCCAGGTCTCTACAGAATGCAAGGCCAGCGCAGTGGCCGACTTGAAGTGGGCGCCAAGGGTTGCCATGGCGGGATGCGATGGGTCGACCACGATCACGCCATTGAAGAAGTCGCCCACCAGGAAGGTCTCGATGAGCAAGTGCCCCGCCAACACGGAAGGCACTGCAAGCGCGATGAGTGGCAAGGTCACCACCCACGGTGATTCATGTGGCTCACCGCCATGGCCATGGTGATCATGCCCGTGGCCTGCATCGGCCCAGCGGGGCCGCCCGTGAAACACCAAGAAGAACATGCGGAAGCTGTAGAAGGCCGTGACAAAGACGCCCATCAGCAGCATGACGTAGATCACCGGTGCCGCAATGAGGTTCGATGCCCTCACCGCCTCGATGATCATGTCCTTCGAGTAGAAGCCCGCAAAGAACGGCGCACCGATGAGCGCAAGGGAGCCCAGCAATGACACCACATAGGTGATGGGCATCTTCCTCCACAGCCCCCCCATGCGACGCATGTCCTGCTCGTGGTGCATGCCGATAATCACCGAGCCGGCCGCCAGGAACAGCAGGGCCTTGAAGAATGCATGGGTGAGCAAGTGAAAGACCGCAACGGAGTACGCCGAAGCGCCCAGGGCCACCGTCATGTATCCCAACTGAGAGAGCGTGGAGTACGCAACGACCCGCTTGATGTCGCTCTGAACAATGCCCAGAAAGCCCATGAAGAGGGCTGTGATGCCGCCGATGATGATCACGAACGAGAGTGCGATGTCGGAGAACTCAAAGAGCGGAGACATGCGGGCCACCATGAAGATGCCAGCGGTGACCATGGTGGCCGCGTGGATGAGCGCGGAAATGGGCGTTGGGCCCTCCATGGAGTCTGGAAGCCAGACATGCAAGGGGAACTGGGCCGACTTGCCCATGGCGCCGATGAAGAGACAGATGCAGGCCACGGCCAAGAGCGGCCAAACCTCGCCTGGGATGAGCTCGATGGTCTCGCCGGCCATGGCACTGGCTGCGGCAAATGCCTCGGTGTAGCCGAGGCTGCCCGTGTAGGCCACCACAAGCCCGATGCCGAGGATGAATCCAAAGTCGCCCACACGATTGACCAGAAAGGCCTTCATGTTGGCGAAGATGGCCGTGGGCTTCTTGTACCAAAAACCGATGAGCAGATACGACACCAGGCCCACCGCCTCCCAGCCAAAGAAGAGCTGGAGGAAATTGTTGCTCATGACCAGCATGAGCATGCTGAACGTGAATAAGGAGATGTAGCTAAAAAACCGCTGATAGCCGTCGTCATCTTCCATGTAGCCAATGGTGTAGATGTGGACCATCAGCGAGACCGATGTGACCACCACCATCATGGTGGCGGTGAGGCTGTCGATGAGAAAGCCAATCTCCATCTTGAGGCTGCCCACCGTGGCCCAGGTGTAGACCGCGCCATTGAAAGTGTTGCCCGCGACGACATCCTGCAACACCACCAGCGAGGCCACCAAAGAGATGGCCACACCCAGAATGGTAATTCGATGGCTGTTCACACGGCCCAGGGCCTTGCCAAAGAAGCCCGCCAGAATGGCGCCCACGAGCGGAGACAGTGCAGCAATGAGGTAGACAGACATCATGGTCTAACCCCTCAGCCCATCGAGCTGCTCCACCTCGACCGTCTTCAGGTTCCTAAAGAGCACCACCAGGATGGCCAGGCCAATCGCAGACTCGGCCGCCGCCACCGTCAGAATGAAGAACACAAAGACCTGGCCCGCAAGATCGCCAAGGTAGTGAGAGAAGGCAATGAAATTGAGGTTAACTGCTAACAGCATGAGCTCGATGGCCATGAGCAGGACAATCAAATTCTTGCGATTCATGAAAATGCCAATCACGCTCAGGGCAAACAGAATGGCGCCAAGAATGAGGTAGTGGGCCAGCGTGATCACTGTGGCCTCCCGTCTTTGAACTGAACCATCCGCAGGCGGTCTTGAGCGCGAACCTTGACCTGCTCGCCCGGGTCTTGATGCCGACTGTCTTTGCGTCGGCGCAGTGTCAGGGCAATGGCCGCCACGATTGCAACGAGCAGCACCACCGCGGCAATCTGGAAGGCAAAGAAATAATCGGTGTAGAGGATCTTCCCGAGGGCCTTGGTGTTGCTGACCTCCGTGACCACGGGGGCTGCAGCCTCCGGCACCTGGAAGCTCCGAAAGAGAATTGCGCCCATTTCAAAGACGATGAGCAGCCCAACGGGCAGGGCCACTCGAAGGTTCGCCCAGAAGCCCTTGCGAATCTTGTCGAGGTCGAGGTCGACCATCATCACCACAAACAAAAAGAGCACCATCACGGCGCCGACATAGACCAGCACCAGTGTGATGGCCAGGAACTCGGCACGCAGCAGAAGCCAGAGGGCGGCCGCAGAGCAGAACGACAGCACCAGGTACAGGGCGGCATGCACAGGGTTTCTTGCAGTAATGACCTTCACTGCAGCAAAGACCAGGATGGCTGCGAAGGCATAGAAGAAACCAGCGTTCGACTCATGCATGGTGCGGGGCCTTATCGAAAACGGGCATCAGCCTCACGCGCCTTTGCAATCTCTGGTTCATAACGGTCGCCCACGGCCAGCAGCATCTCTTTTGTGAAGTAGAGATCGCCCCGTTTCTCTCCGTGGTATTCATGGATGTTGGTCTCGACGATGGAGTCGACCGGGCAGCTCTCTTCGCAGAACCCACAGAAGATGCACTTGGTGAGGTCGATGTCGTAGCGGGTGGTTCGGCGACTGCCATCGTCTCTGACCTCTGACTCAATGGTGATGGCCTTCGCGGGGCAGACCGCCTCACAAAGCTTACAGGCAATGCAACGCTCCTCGCCGTTGGGGTACCGACGCAGTGCATGCAGGCCTCGAAACCGGGGAGACATGGGAGTCTTTTCCTCGGGATACTGAACAGTGATCTTGCGCGCGAAGAGATTCTTGAGCGTCACGCCCATGCCGGCCAGCATCTCCAGCAGCAGGAAGGACTTCAGGAAGTGGGTGATGGATGACATGTCAGCGCCTTCGGACTAGCGAGCCCAAATGTTGAAAGGGGTCTGGATCCACACACCCACCACCACCAGCCAGACGAGCGTGACGGGGATGAAAATCTTCCAGCCCAGACGCATGATCTGGTCGTAGCGGTAGCGGGGGAACGAGGCGCGCATCCAAATGAACACGCTCACGACCAAGAATGTCTTTAAGCCCAGCCAGATCCATCCCGGAATGAAGGCCAGGGCCGCCACCGGTGCATCCCAGCCGCCCAGGAACATGAGGGCCGCCAGTGCAGATATGAGGATCATGTTGGCATATTCAGCCAAGAAGAAGATGGCAAACGCCATGCCGGAGTACTCGACCATATGGCCCGCCACGATCTCCGACTCCCCCTCCACCACATCGAAGGGGTGGCGGTTCGTCTCGGCCACACCCGAGATGAAATACACCACGAAGATGGGCAGCAAGGGCAGCCAATTCCAGGAGAGGAAATTCAGGCCGGCCTCATGGAAGGTGCCCTGCTGCTGGCCCTGCACGATGTCGATGAGGTTGAGGCTTCCGGACACCATGAGCACCACGACCAGCGCAAATCCGATGGCCAGCTCATAGGACACCATCTGGGCCGATGCCCGCATGGCCGCAAGGAATGCGTACTTCGAATTCGAGGCCCAGCCGGCCAGAATGACGCCGTAGACCTCCATGGAGGTGATGGCCAGTAAGAGCAGAAGGCCAGCATTCACGTTGGCCAGTATGGTTTCGGGGCCAAACGGAATGACTGCCCAGGCGGCCAGGGCCGGCATGATGGTCATGACAGGCGCGAGCAGATAGAGGCCTTTGTTGGCCTGTGCCGGCAGGATGATCTCTTTGGTGAGTAGCTTGAGTGCATCGGCGATGGGCTGCAGCAGGCCCAATGGGCCCACCCGGTTGGGTCCGAGCCGCACATGCATCCAACCAATGAGCTTGCGCTCCCAGAGCGTGAGGTAGGCCACCATGCCGAGAATGGGCAGCACAATCAGAGCGATCTTGATGAGGCTATAGACCACCGGCCAGGCAGGCCCAAGCAGGCTGCTGCCGAACTGAGAAAAAGACAGGATGGTGGACTCCAGCATCAGGCCGCGCCCACCGCCACGCGCTGCTTGGCGATCGAGACATTTAAGTGTCCGCCGGTCATGTTGATGGCTTCAAGTCCCGGATGCCCGATAGGCACACGAACCACACCGCGGGCAAGGCTCGGGTCGGCCACGGGCAACAGCTGCACGCGATGGCCGCCTGTCTCGAGGTTGAGCAGCATGTCGGCACTCGCGCCAATGGCCGCCATGTCTTCCGGATGCATGGCAACTCGGGGGGCTGCAGATGAGCGCGTCTCGAGCAATGGCGGCGACCGGCGCGCGATGGGATCGGCCATGTAGATGGACATCTCCCCAATCCGCTCAAAGCCGCCCTGCTCCCCAGCAGCCACTGCACGAGGCAGACCGGTGACGGAGAGGGTCGGGAGGTTCGGCAGGATCTCACCGGGGCTTGCCACATTGAGAAGGCTTTGAAGGACTTCCTCTGAGGAGGACTGGTCAAAGCCCGGCACGTCGAGCAGGTTGCCCAGCACGCGAAGGACCTTCCAGCCCGGACGGGTGGCCCCCTGCGGAGGCACCGCCGCTTGGAACGACTGCAGTCGGCCTTCAAGGTTGACAAAACTACCGGAGGTCTCGGTGTAGGGCGCGATGGGCAGCATCAGGCTTGCAACCGACTCCGCCGCGGAGCGGTAGGCGGTGAGTGCCACCACGCCAGAGATGTCTCGGGCGGCCTGCAGCGTTTGAACGGCCGCGGGTGCCATGGCGAGGTCGAGCGAGGGCTCCAGGTGCACGAGCAGGTAGGCTGCGTGTGTCTCATTGAATAGCGCTGCACCCCCTGGACCACCGGACGTGGGCAGAGCACCTGCGATGTAGCCGCCAACGCCGTTAGCGCCCACCGGCAACACGCCAAACCTGCAGCCCAGCACCTGCGCAAGCGTCTGACACTTGTCGATGAGCAAGGAGGCCTGTGGATGGGCCAGCGCCGCGGCACCGAGAAAAATGGCTGCATGCTCGCCGCCGTTGGGCGCAGACCGCAGCGATGCCACCAGCCGAGCAGCCGGTGATGCATCGGCATTCGCATTGGTGTTGGCTGCATGCAAGAGCTGATCGATCTCCGAGACCCAGGCCGATGGTGCAGCAACCGTCTGACTCAACACGGGCATCAGCAATGGCTCGGCGTAGGCATGCAGCGTGTGCACGTGTGCACCCCGACGGGCCGCCTGGCGCAAACGTTGGGCCAAGAGCGGCAGCTCTGCACGGAGCTGTGAGCCCACCACCAGAACCCGTTCAAGGCCGTTGACTTCCTCGAGGCGCATTCCCAAGGTGGGCACGCCGGACACGCGGGAGTCAAAGCCTGGCTCGACCAACTGCGGCCGGAAATCGACTGCATCGCTCTGCAGACCGCGTATCAGCCGCGCAAGCAGACCCAACTCCTCAACGGTTGACATGGGTGAGGCAAAGCCTCGAACCCGATTCACCCCGCGGCCAGACGCCTGCCGAAGCATCTTGGCCGCCTCGGAGAGCGCCTCCGACCAGTCGATCTCATGCCACCGGCCATCTTCCGTGCGGCGCATGGGCACCGTTAGACGATCCTCAGACGTGAGGCCTTCGTATGAGAAGCGATCACGGTCGGAGATCCAGCACTCATTGACCGCCTCCTGCTCATAGGGCACCACGCGAAGCACCTTCGAACCCTTGGTCTGAAGGATGACATTGCTGCCGATGCTGTCGTGGGGGCTGACCGAGCGGCGTCTGGCGAGCTCCCAGGTGCGCGCCTGGTAGCGGAAAGGCTTACTCGTGAGCGCGCCAACGGGGCAGACATCAATCATGTTGCCCGAGAGTTCGCTCTCGACGGCACTGCCCACAAAGCTCATGATCTCTGAGTGCTCGCCGCGACCCGCCATGCCGAGCTCCATGACGCCGGCAATCTCCTGGCCAAAGCGGACACAGCGCGTGCAATGAATGCAGCGGGACATTTCCTGGGCCGAGATGAGCGGACCCATGGGCTTGTGGAAGACCACTCGCTTGCCCTCGGTGTAACGCGATGCGCTTGGGCCATAGCCCACGGCGAGGTCTTGCAACTGACACTCACCCCCTTGGTCACAGATGGGGCAGTCGAGTGGGTGGTTGATGAGCAGGAACTCCATGACACCCTTTTGCGCCTGCTTGGCCCTCTCACTGGCTGTGAAGACCTTCATGCCCGCAGCCACGGGAGTGGCGCAGGCCGGCAGCGGCTTGGGTGCCTTCTCGACCTCGACCAGACACATGCGGCAATTGGCGGCGATCGACAGCTTCTTGTGATAACAGAAGTGTGGAACATAGAGACCGAGCTTCGTGGCGGCATCCATGACCATGCTGCCGGCCGCAACTTCCACCTTCTTGCCATCAATCTCGAGTTCAATCATGGGGTCTGGCCTTCAGCGCTAGAGGTAGTCGGGCACCATGCAGCGCCCATGCGTGATGTGGTGTTCAAACTCATGCCGAAAATGCTTGAGGAAGGCCCGCACCGGCATGGCGGCGGCATCGCCCAGCGCGCAGATGGTTCGGCCCTGGATGTTGTCGGCGACGCGGTTGAGCTGGTCGAGATCCTCAAGGGTGCCCCTGCCCTCCTCCACACGCTTGACCATGCGCCAGAGCCAGCCCGTGCCCTCACGGCAGGGCGTGCATTGGCCACAGGATTCCTCGTGATAGAAGTACGACAGCCTGAGCAGTGAACGCACCATGCATCGGGTCTCGTCCATCACAATCACAGCGCCCGAGCCGAGCATGGAGCCAGCCCTTGCAATGGAGTCGTAGTCCATGTCGGTGGCCATCATGATCTCGGCCGGCAGCACGGGCATGGAGGAGCCCCCGGGAATGACGGCCTTGAGCTTGCGGCCATCCCGCATGCCCCCGGCCAGCTCGAGCAGCTTTGCAAAGGGTGTGCCCAGCGGAATCTCGTAGTTGCCCGGACGCTCCACATCTCCAGAGATGGAGAAGATCTTGGTGCCACCGTTGTTCGGTCGGCCCACCTCGAGGTAGGCCTGACCGCCATTGCGAATGATCCAAGGCACGGCCGAGAAGGTCTCGGTGTTGTTGATGGTGGTGGGCTTGCCGTAGAGACCATAACTCGCGGGAAAGGGTGGCTTGAACCGAGGCTGCCCCTTCTTGCCCTCAAGGGATTCCAGCAGGGCCGTTTCTTCACCGCAGATGTAAGCGCCATAGCCATGGTGGGCATGGAGCTGAAAGGAAAAGCCACGGCCGAGGATGTTCTCGCCGAGGTAACCCGCCGCCCGGGCCTCGTCCAGTGCCAATTCGAAACGCTCGTAGGCCTCCCAGATCTCACCGTGAATGTAGTTGTAGCCCACCGTGATGCCCATGGCATAGGCCGCAATGGCCATGCCTTCGATCAGGATGTGCGGGTTGTAGCGAATGATGTCGCGGTCTTTGAAGGTGCCCGGCTCGCCCTCATCGGAATTGCATACCAGGTACTTCTGCACTGGGAGCTTGGCTGGCATGAAGCTCCACTTGAGGCCCGTGGGGAAGCCCGCACCGCCGCGACCCCGAAGTGCAGAGGTCTTGAGTTCTGCGATGACGTCCTCTTGGGTCATTCCCGGGCCACCGTCGGCTCCCAGAATCTTCTTGAGCGCGAGGTAGCCGCCCCTGGCCTCGTAGTCCTTGAGGTGCCAGGCCTCTGGGCTGAGGTCTGCGAGGATTTGGGGTGAGATGTGACGACCGTGGAAACAGGTGTCGATGAAGGGGATCTCGGGCGCACCCATCAGCGTTCTCCTTTTGTCGCCGCCCCGGCGCGAAGCTCCTCGATCAGGGCGTCGATCTTGTCGTTGGACATCCAACTGCACATCTTGTGATTGTTCACGAGCATCACGGGGGAATCGCCACAAGCCCCAAGGCACTCCCCTTCTTGCAGGGTGAAGAGACCATCGGGCGTGGTTCCACCAAAACCCACGCCGAGCTTGTGCTGGAGGTAGGCTGCCGCATGGTTGCCCGAGCGCAGGGCACAAGGCAGGTTCGTGCACAGGGTGAGCTTGTAGCGGCCCACCGGCTTGAGGTTGTACATGTTGTAGAAGGTGGCCACCTCATGCACCGCCATGGGCGGCATCTCGAGGTAGGCGGCAATCTCGGCCTCGAGGTCTGGTGTGATCTGGCCGTGCTCCACCTGGGCAATTCGCAGGGCAGACATCACGGCCGACTGTTTTTGGTCGGACGGGTACTTCGTGAGCTCACGATCGATCTTGGTGTAGGCCGCATCGGAGAGAAGGCGCCGAGGCTGCTCGGTCAGGGGCATCTGCACGCTCATCGGTCGATTTCTCCGAAGACGATGTCCTGCGTGCCAATGATGGTGACGACGTCGGCAATCATGTGGCCACGGGACATCTCATCGAGCGCCTGAAGGTGGGCAAAGCCAGGGGCTCGGATCTTGAGTCGATAGGGCATGTTGGCACCGTCGGACACCAGGTAGATGCCGAACTCACCCTTGGGATGCTCCACGGCGCTATAACACTCGCCCTCCGGGACATGAAACCCTTCAGTGAAGAGCTTGAAGTGGTGGATGAGCTCTTCCATGTTGGACTTCATGCTCACCCGGTCGGGCGGGGCCACCTTGTGGTTGTCGGTCATGACCGGGCCGGGATTCGCCCGCAGCCAGTCCACGCACTGCCGAATGATCTTGTTGCTCTCTCGCATCTCCGCCACACGAACCAGATAGCGGTCGTAGCTGTCGCCCTCCTTGCCAACGGGAATGTCGAAGGCCATCTGGTCGTAGACCTCGTAGGGCTGGGTCTTGCGCAGGTCCCAGGCGATCCCAGAGCCCCGAAGCATCGGCCCGGTAAAGCCAAGGGCCTTGGCGCGCTCCGGTGAAACCACCCCGATGCCAACCAAACGCTGCTTCCAAATGCGGTTGTCGGTGAGCAGCGCCTCGTACTCGTCTACGCAGGCAGGGAAACGGTTCGTGAAGTCTTCGATGAAGTCGAGTAGGCTGCCGTCGCGGTTGGCATTCAGCCGGCGAATCTGAGATTTACTCCGTAGCCGATTCTCTTCGTACTGAGGCATGGCATCTGGAAGGTCGCGATAGACGCCACCGGGCCGATAGTAGGCCGCATGCAGACGGGCACCGGACACCGCCTCATAGCAGTCCATGAGGTCCTCTCGCTCGCGGAAGGCATAGAGGAAGACCGCCATGGCGCCGACATCAAGGCCATGGGCGCCGATCCAGAGCAGGTGATTGAGGATTCGGGTGATCTCATCGAACATGACCCGGATGTACTGGGCTCGAATGGGCGGGTTCACCCCGGTGAGCTTCTCGATGGCCATGACATAGGCGTGCTCATTGCACATCATCGAGACGTAATCCAGGCGATCCATATAAGGAACCGACTGAAGGAAGGTTTTGGACTCTGCCAGCTTCTCGGTTCCGCGGTGCAGAAGGCCAATGTGCGGGTCGGCCCGCTGGACGACCTCTCCATCGAGCTCGAGCACCAGCCGGAGCACACCGTGTGCGGCCGGATGCTGGGGGCCGAAATTGAGGGTGTAGTTCTTAAGCTCGGCCATAGGTGTCCTCTCGAACCACGCGCGGTGTGATCTCACGCGGGTCGATGGTGACGGGCTGGTAGATCACCCGCTGCTGGGCTGGGTCGTAGCGCATTTCCACATGGCCCGAGACTGGGAAATCCTTGCGGAATGGATGGCCGATGAAGCCGTAGTCGGTGAGAATGCGGCGCAGATCTGAATGGCCCTCAAACAAGATTCCGAAGAGGTCGAACGCCTCGCGCTCATACCAGTTCGCGGCCGGCCACACACCCGTGAGGGACTCCACCGTGGGAAAGTCGTCGTTGTCGGAGAAGACACGCAGACGGAGTCGTTGGTTCTTGGTGACGGACAAGACATGAGAGACCACGGCAAACCGGCGGCCAGACCATGGTGCATTTCGGAAGGATTGGTAGTCCATGCCACAGAGATCGACCAGGGTGTCGAAGGCCAGGTCTGGGTGGTCTCGGAGCAATTCGGCCGCAGCCAAGAGGTTGGTGGGTCGGACCTCCAGGGTGACCTCGCCGAGGGACACCGACACCTTCTCGGCCAGCCCACCCAGCGCACCAACCACGGCACTGGCCAGAGCGTCCTCGGCGGCGACTGCAGCGGGCGTGTCTTGGGATTCCGGAGTGTCGGACATGTAATGGGCTCTGTGCTCAGTCTCTGGCGATCGTGCTGGTGCGCTTGATCTTCTGCTGCAGCTGAATGATTCCGTAGAGCAGCGCCTCGGCCGTGGGCGGGCAGCCAGGAACATAGATGTCGACGGGCACGATGCGGTCGCAGCCTCTCACGACCGAATAGGAATAGTGGTAGTAGCCGCCTCCGTTGGCACAACTGCCCATGGAGAGCACCCAACGCGGCTCGGGCATTTGGTCGTAGACCTTGCGGAGGGCGGGCGCCATCTTGTTGCAGAGGGTTCCTGCAACAATCATGAGATCTGACTGGCGGGGGCTCGGACGAAAGACCACGCCAAAACGATCCAGGTCGTATCGGGAGGCTCCTGCATGCATCATCTCCACGGCGCAGCAGGCAAGGCCGAAGGTCATGGGCCAGAGCGAGCCGGTGCGCGTCCAGTTGATGACCTCGTCGGCCGTGGTGGTGATGAAGCCCTGCTTGAGAACGCCGTCGATCGCCATGTCTATTCCCAGTCGAGGGCGCCCTTCATCCATTCATAGATGAAGCCGAGCACCAATATGGAGAGGAAGACCATCATCGACAGGAAGCCAAAGAGGCCAATCTCTTGAAGGCTCACCGCCCAGGGAAAGAGGAATGCGATCTCGAGGTCGAAGAGGATGAACAGGATGGCCACCAGGTAGTAGCGCACGTCGAACTGCATGCGTGCGTCTTCGAAGGCCTCGAAGCCACACTCGTATGGGGAGAGTTTTTCGGAGTCGGGCTGGTTGGGACCAAGGAGTCTGCCGATGAGCATGGGACCCACGCCGACAGCAGCGCCTACCAGAATGAATAGCAGCACAGGCAGGTACTGCTCCAAAGCCATATGTCCCCCTTGAAACGAAGCCCTTCGTTGGTGCCGACGGCGAGACTCGAACTCGCACAGCTTTCGCCACTACCCCCTCAAGATAGCGTGTCTACCAATTTCACCACGTCGGCATGACGACAACATTGACCTGCATCAACTTACCGGAAGCACCCCACTCACTGCTTGGGTATTGCTCCCGATGGCCCGCTTGGGACCGGCACCGTGCTGGGCTGGGCGGGGATTGTTGGATCGCCGCCGGGCTGTTGAACAGCCCCCGGAATGGACTCCATGATACCGCCACTTGAACCCGATCGGGTGATGTCCTGGCTGGCCAGGAAGGACAGCGCAAGCGTGCTGGAGAAGAAGACAACGGCCATGGCCGCTGTAAGACGGGAAAGGAAGTTCGCAGACCCCGTGGCGCCAAAAACCGACCCCGCACTGCCGGAGCCGAAGGCCGCGCCCATGTCTGCGCCCTTGCCTTGTTGCAGGAGCACCAGGACGATGATGGCCAAGGCGGAAAGCACCTGAAGCACGTTGAGCAGAGTGTCGAGCCAAGCCATGATGAATGCCTATTTCAATTGAATGGATAAGGGAGATTGCCGCAGCGCACGGGCCTCTGCGGCAGCCAGAATGGTGGAGAAGGCTGTTGCATCGAGGGAGGCTCCACCGACCAGGCCACCATCGATGTCTTGCTTGGAAAACATGACATCTGCGGTGGCTGCAGCCAGGCTGCCACCGTAGAGAATTCGAATCTGCTTCGCGGCGTCGGGAGAACGCGCAGCGAGCGCCTCGCGAATGGCTGCATGCATGGCCTGTGCATCGTCGGGCGACGCCTGCCGGCCGGTGCCAATGGCCCAGATGGGTTCGTAGGCAAGCACCACCTTGAGCAGCGCGTCATCGGAGCAATTCACCAAGGCCGCATGCACCTGCGCACAGACATGGGACACAGCCTCACCAGCGTCTCGCTGGGAGAGACTCTCCCCCACGCAGACCACTGGCGTGAGGCCAGCCTCCAGCAGGCAGGCCACCTTCTTGGCCACCTGGGAATCAGCCTCCCCGTGCCGGGCACGCCGCTCGGAATGGCCCACCAGGGAGAAGTGCGCGTCGAAGTCCCTGAGCATGTCGACGGAGGTCTCGCCTGTGAAGGCACCCTGATGCTCATCGGAGACATCCTGTGCGCCCCACTGCAGGCCCCTGCCCTTGCATCGAACCGCGACCTGAAAGAGATAGGGCGCAGGCGCAGCAATGCCTGCATCGACATGGTCGGATGCCAGCACGGCTGCGGACTGGTCGAGAACAGCGGCCAGTAGGGCCTCATTGCGGACCATGTCGCCGTTCATTTTCCAGTTTCCGAGCACCAGTGGACGACGGTTCATGACAACAGCGACTGACCTGGTTTACTCGCCTGCCGGGACCGCAGCCTCGGGGGAGGCTTCCATCGCGGCCTTCATCGAGAGGCGCAGACGGCCCTTCTCGTCGGCTTCGATCACCTTGACGCGAACCATCTGGCCCTCCTTGAGGTAATCGGAGACCTGATTCACGCGCTCGTTGGCAATCTGGGAGATGTGCAGCAGGCCATCCTTGCCGGGCAGAACGGAGACGATGGCACCGAATTCCAGCAGACGCAGCACGTTGCCCTCGTAGATCTTGCCCACCTCGACCTCTGCGGTGAGCTCCTCGATGCGCTTCATGGCGGCGCGGGCAGCATCACCCGTGGTCGCTGCGATGGTGATCGAGCCATCTTCCTGGATGTCGATGGTGGTGCCTGTTTCCTCGGTAATGGCACGAATCGTTGCACCGCCCTTGCCAATGACGTCGCGGATGCGCTCCGGGTTGATCTTCATGGTGTAGAGGCGTGGGGCGTACTCGGAGAGTTCTGTGCGCGCGCCGCCCATGGCCGTCTTCATCTTGCCAAGGATGTGCAGGCGTGCCTCGAGGGCCTGGGCCAGCGCAACCTGCATGATCTCTTTGGTGATGCCCTGGATCTTGATGTCCATCTGCAGGGCGGTGATGCCAATCTCGGAGCCAGCCACCTTGAAGTCCATGTCGCCGAGGTGGTCTTCATCACCGAGGATGTCGGTGAGCACCGCAAAGCGACCGCCATCCTTGATGAGGCCCATGGCGATGCCGGCAACATGGGCCTTGAGCGGAACGCCTGCATCCATCAGGGCCAGGCAGCCACCGCAGACCGAGGCCATCGAGGATGAGCCATTGGACTCTGTGATCTCACTGACGACCCGCATGGCGTAGGCAAAATCTTCGGGCGCTGGCAGCACGGCCACCAATGCGCGCTTGGCCAGACGGCCATGGCCGATCTCACGCCGCTTGGGGGTGCCGACTCGGCCTGTTTCACCGGTGGCATACGGGGGCATGTTGTAGTGGAGCATGAAGCGATCACGGTACTCGCCGCCCAGGGCGTCGATGATCTGCTCATCGCGGTTGGTGCCCAGTGTGGCCACCACCACGGCCTGGGTCTCACCTCGCGTGAACAATGCAGAGCCATGGGCACGGGGCAGGACACCCGTGCGAATCTCGATCGGCCGGACCGTGCGGGTGTCGCGGCCATCGATGCGCGCCTGGCCACTGAGGATCTGGCCACGGACCACGGCGGCCTCGAGACCAAACAGCGTGTCGTTGATGGTGTTGCCCGAGGGCAGCGGCTGGCCTGAGGCCTCGGCCTCCTGGGCCAGCGTGGTTTCCACGTGGCTGTAGATCTCCTTGAGGCGCTGCGAGCGCTCCTGCTTGTTGCGCAGCAGATAGGCCTGCTTGAAGGACTCTTCGGCGAGCGCCTTGATGCGACCGATAAGAGCCTCGTTCTGGGCCGCAGGCTTCCAATCCCACTCGGGCTTGCCGGCCTTCTCTACGAGCCGATTGATGGCATCGATGGCATGGCGCATCTGCTCGTGGCCAAACACCACCGCACCCAGCATGACGTCTTCGGGAAGCTGGTCGGCCTCGGACTCCACCATGAGCACGGCCGCCTCGGTACCCGCCACGACAAGGTCGAGACGGGAGGACTTCAGCTGAGTGGCCGTGGGGTTGAGCACGTACTGGTTGTTCACGTAGCCCACGCGCGCTGCACCAATGGGGCCATCAAACGGGACGCCAGAAATGGCCAGTGCGGCAGACGTGCCAATCATGGCCACGATGTCGGGGTCGATCTCTGGATTGAGGGACATCACGGTGCAGACCACCTGCACCTCGTTGTAGAAGCCTTCTGGAAAGAGCGGCCGGATGGGCCGGTCGATCAGGCGGGACGTGAGGGTCTCCTTCTCGCTGGGGCGCCCTTCCCGCTTGAAAAAGCCGCCTGGGATCTTGCCAGCGGCATAGGTCTTTTCTTGGTAATCGACGGTGAGTGGGAAAAAATCCTGGCCAGATTTGGCTGTTTTTGCAGCCACGACCGTGGCAAGCACCACGGTGTCTTCGATGTTGACGAGCACGGCGCCGCTGGCCTGACGGGCAATCTCGCCCGTTTCAATGGTGACCGTCTGGGAGCCGTACTGGAAGGTTTCTTTGGCGATGTTGAACACGTTTGTTCCTTTAAATGAGTGCACGGTTGCTGCAGAGGGCTTGGGTGGGCAACAAAGGGCCCAAACAAAAACGCCAGATCACGTTGGGCCGAGGCCCGGATCTGGCGTGGCATGCATCACTTGCGCAGGCCCAGTCGCTCAATCAGCGTGCGGTAGGCCGGTAGGTCTGTGTTTTTCAGGTAGTCGAGCAGCTTTCGCCGACGACTCACCATTTTGAGAAGACCCCGACGGGAGTGGTGGTCTTTGGCGTGGATCTTGAAGTGGGCCGTGAGCTCGTTGATGCGGGCGGTGAGCAGGGCCACTTGGACTTCGGGCGAGCCGGTGTCGGCTGGCGCCCGTTGGAACTGCGAAACGATCTCAGACTTGGGCAAATGTGCAACGGTCATGGCAAAAACCCCTTGAATAAAGGATTGAACTTGCGGACACGCCTGCCGGGCGCGCCGTGCGATTAAAAACGCTTGATTTTACTGGATTTCCTGCATCCAGACAAGCCTGGCCTAGGGCTGCTGCGGATTCACCCTTGGCTCTGCCGCCAGCCGGTTGAGGGCATTGAGATAGGCCTTGGCCGAGGCCACGACAATGTCGGGGTCTGAGGCCATCCCATTGACAATTCGCCCCCCCTTGGAGAGCCGCATGGTGACCTCCCCCTGGGATTCCGTGCCCGTGGTGATGGCATTGACCGAGAAGAGCAAGAGCTCTGCACCGCTCTTGACCTCCTGCTCGATGGCCTTGACGGTGGCGTCGACGGGGCCATTGCCGTTGGACTCTGAGCGAACCTCCTGGCCCGAGACCGAGAAGACCACCTTCGACATGGGCTGCTCACCCATCTCGGAGTGCTGAGACAGGGACACCAGCCGATAGCGCTCCGCGCTGGGCTCTTGCTCACCCGAGACAATGGCGTGGAGATCTTCATCGAAGATCTCTGTCTTCCGGTCTGCAAGGGCCTTGAAGCGGGCAAAGGCATCGTTGAGCGCCTGCTCCCCCTCCAACTCAATGCCGATGGCCTGAAGGCGTTGGCGGAAGGCGTTTCGACCAGACAACTTCCCCAACACGATGCGATTGGCCGTCCAGCCGACATCTTCCGCACGCATGATCTCGTAGGTCTCGCGGTGCTTGAGCACGCCGTCCTGGTGGATGCCGGACTCGTGGGCAAAGGCATTGGCGCCCACGATGGCCTTGTTGGGCTGCACGGGATACCCAGTGATCTGGGAGACCAGCCGAGAGGCCGGAACGATCTGACTGGTGTCGATGCCGGAGTCGCATCCGAAGACATCTCGGCGGGTCTTCACGGCCATGACAATCTCTTCGAGGCTCGCGTTGCCGGCCCGCTCGCCCAGGCCATTGATGGTGCACTCCACTTGCCGGGCGCCAGCAAGCACCGCCGACAAGGAGTTGGCCACGGCCATGCCAAGGTCGTTGTGACAATGGGTGGACCAGACCACCTTGTCTGCGCCGGGAGTCTTGGCGATGAGCTGCGCCATTCGATCGCCCCACTGGCCAGGCACGCTGTAGCCGACGGTGTCGGGAACATTGATGGTGCTGGCTCCGGCCTTGATCACTTCACCGAAAATACGAACGAGGAAATCGATGTCCGAACGAACCGCATCCTCGGCGGAAAACTCGACGTCGGATGTGTAGGTGAGTGCCTGACGGACCGCCGCAATGGCCGCCTCGACCACCTGATCGGGGTTCATGCGCAGCTTCTTCTCCATGTGGATCGGGCTGGTGGCAATGAAGGTGTGAATGCGCTTGCGAGGCGCCGGCGCAACCGCAGTGCCGGCGCGCTCGATGTCTTGGGGGGTGGCGCGCGCCAAGGAGCAGACCGTGCTTTCTTTGATGGTCTCTGCCACGGCCCGCACCGCCTCAAAATCGCCGGGGCTTGCAGCCGCAAAGCCGGCCTCAATGACATCGACCTTCAGCCGCTCGAGCTGCCGGGCGATGCGAACTTTTTCGTCCTTGGTCATGGATGCGCCGGGGCTCTGCTCACCGTCACGCAACGTTGTGTCGAAAATCACCAATTGATCAGCCATCATGAGGCTCCTTGAGCAACAAATTCGAGATAGGGGTTTGTCCGCTGACTTGAACCGGCACGGACAGCCGGAGGGGGTCGATGTTTAGCGCCCGGGGCGCAGTCGACCCAGGGATAGATGCTCAAGCAGGCCACGAAGGCAAGGCGACATCAGGTTCATGATGCTCATACTATAAATCTTTTGAATCCGATTCAACAAATAAATCGCAACCCCGACCCTTGGCCCTGCGCCAGAAAAACAACACATAGCCGGAGAGTGCGTAGGCGGCCACCGCCAGAAACAGCATGCTTGGGGGGTCTTGCGAGACCAGCACCAGCACCAACGCCCCCAGCGCCACGAACACGAACGGCACGCTGCGCCGCAGGTTGATGTCCTTGAAGCTGTAGAAGGGAACCATGCTGACCATGGTCACACCGGCATAGAGGGTCACACCCCAGACCAGCCAGCGGAGGTCGGCTGCGCTGTAGGTGATGAAGCGCGCCTCGCGGAGATCGGTGACCAGCCAAATCAGGCCAGCCACCAGGGCTGCAGCCGCGGGGCTGGGCAGCCCCTGGAAGAAGCGCTTGTCCACCACGCCGATGTTGGTGTTGAAGCGGGCCAGCCGCAGGGCCGCACCCGCCACGTAAATGAATGCCGCCAGCCAGCCAAGCTTGCCCATGCCCTGCAGGGCATAGACATAGGCCACCAGGGCCGGTGCCACGCCGAAGGACACCATGTCGGCCAGGCTGTCGTAGTTGGCACCAAAGTCGGAGGTGGTGTTGGTGAGCCGAGCCACGCGACCGTCCAGGCTGTCGAGGACCATGGCCACAAAGATGGCCACTGCGGCCTGGGCAAACTGGTTGTTCATCGCCATGACAATGGCGAAAAAGCCACTGAACAGGCAGGCGGTGGTGAAGAGGTTTGGCAGCAGGTAAATGGACTGCCGGCGCCTGGGAAGGATGGGACGGGTCATGCGGGGGCCGGCCAACGGGCCAAGGCCGTGCTGTGGGCCGACACTTTTTGATCCAGCATCACCAACGGTTCGCTCCCCACCGGGAGGTAGACATCAACCCTCGAGCCGAATCGAATAAAGCCATAACGGGCCCCGCGGCGAAGGCTGTCTCCCTCTTCCACATAGCAGAGGATACGCCTTGCCACCAGGCCAGCGATCTGAACGGCTGTGAGGCGACGGCCCTGGTCGTCCTCCATCACGATGGCATTGCGCTCGTTCTCGGCGGACGCCTTGTCGAGCGCCGCATTGACGAACTGACCAGGAAAGTACTGAACCTGGCAGACGCGTCCGGCAATGGGGGCCCGATTGGAATGCACGTTGAAGACATTCATGAAGACGCTGATCTTCAATGCCGGCGCGCCAGAGAGGGGGTCTGCCTCGGGACCAACAAAGACAATGCGGCCATCGGCAGGACTGGCGATCGCATTCGGATCAGATGGGCCGACCCTTGGAGGGTCTCGAAAGAACTGGAGAACGAAGATCGCCACGACCCAGAACGGAACCGACCAGAGCCCTGCATCGAGGGCCGTGGCGATGATGGCGGCCGCCACGGCCAGGAAGGAGTAAAACCAACCCTCTCTGGCCAGCAGCGGATGGGGATAGCGATCGACGTCCATCAGTTTCGGGTCTGGTCCACCATCCGGTTGGCTCGAATCCAGGGCATCATCGCCCGAAGCTTCTCGCCAACCTGCTCAATCTGGTGCTCCGCCATGAGTCGACGCCGCGACTGCAATGTTGGCGCACCGGCCCGGTTCTCCAGGATGAATTCCTTGGCATATTCCCCGGTCTGAATGCGCTCCAAGGCCAGCTTCATGGCTGCCTTGGCCTCCGGACCCACCACCTTGGGGCCCGTCACGTACTCACCGAACTCCGCGTTGTTGGAGATGGAGTAGTTCATGTTCGCGATGCCACCCTCATAAATGAGGTCGACAATGAGCTTGAGCTCGTGGAGGCATTCAAAGTACGCCATCTCGGGGGCGTAGCCTGCCTCGACCAGGGTTTCGAAGCCAGCCTTGATGAGCTCCACGGTGCCGCCGCAGAGCACGGCCTGCTCACCGAAGAGGTCGGTCTCGGTCTCTTCCCGGAAGTTGGTCTGAATAATGCCGGCCTTTCCACCGCCGATGGCGCTGGCATAGGCCAATGCAATGTCACGGGCATGGCCCGACTGGTCCTGGTGGATGGCGATCAGACACGGAACACCGCCGCCCTGGGTGTAGGTCTGGCGAACGGTATGGCCGGGAGCCTTCGGGGCAATCATGATGACGTCGAGGTCGGCCCGCGGGGCGACCTGGCCGTAATGCACGTTAAAGCCGTGGGCAAAGGCCAAGGCGGCACCCTGCTTGATGACCGGTGCGATGTCTGCGGCATAGACCGAGGCAATCGTCTCGTCGGGCATGAGCAGCATGACCAGGTCGGCGCCCTCGACCGCAGCACGGACCTCGGCAACCTTCAGCCCCGCCTTCTCCACCTTGGCCCAGGATGGACCACCCTTTCGAACACCGACCACGACATTGACACCGCTGTCGTTGAGGTTCTGAGCATGGGCATGACCCTGAGAGCCATAGCCGATGATGGCAACCTTCTTGCCCTTGAGCAGCGACAGGTCACAGTCTTTGTCGTAAAACACGTTCATTTCATTTCCTTTCAGACGCGCAGCACACGTTCACCACGGGCAATTCCAGAGCTGCCCGTTCGAACCGTTTCGAGGATGGTGCCCTCCTCTAGGGCCTCGATGAAGGCATCGAGTTTGCTGCCGTCTCCGGTCAGCTCAATGGTGTAGGCCTTGTCAGTGACATCGATGATTCGGCCGCGAAAAATATCTGCCATGCGCTTGATCTCTTCGCGCTCCTTGCCCACCGCCCGGACTTTGATGAGCATGAGCTCGCGCTCCATGTGGGGAAACTCATTGAGATCGATGACCTTGACCACCTCAATGAGCCGGTTCAGATGCTTGGTGATCTGCTCAATGACATCCTCTGAGCCACGGGTCACGATGGTCATGCGAGAGAGCGACTGGTCTTCGGTGGGTGCCACCGTGAGGGACTCGATGTTGTAGCCACGCGCGGAGAAGAGGCCCACGACGCGTGAGAGCGCGCCGGGCTCGTTCTCGAGAAGAATGGAAATGATGTGTCTCATGTCGCGCTCCATCAGAGGTCTTCTGCACCGAGCAGCATCTCGGTGAGGCCCTTGCCTGTCTGAACCATGGGCCAGACGTTCTCGGTCTGGTCGGTGATGAAGTCCATGAAGACCAGCCGATCCTTGAGCGCCAGTGCTTCTTTAATGGCGGGCTCCACGTCGGCCGGCTTGTCGATGCGCATGCCCACGTGGCCGTACGATTCCGCAAGCTTGACGAAGTCGGGCAAGGAATCCATGTAGCTCTCGGAGTAGCGCGAGCCGTATTCAATCTCTTGCCACTGCCGAACCATGCCCAGGTAGCGGTTGTTCAGGTTCAGCACCTTGACCGGGATGCGGTACTGCTGGCAGGTGGAGAGCTCTTGGATGTTCATTTGAATGGAAGCCTCACCCGTGATGCAGACCACCTCGGCATCGGGATTCGCAAACTTCACACCCATGGCGTAGGGCAGGCCCACACCCATGGTGCCCAGGCCACCGGAGTTGATCCAGCGACGCGGCTTGTCGAAGCGGTAGTACTGGGCCGCCCACATCTGGTGCTGCCCGACATCGGAGGTCACGAAGGCATCACCGTTCGTGAGCCGCCAGACCGCCTCCACCACCGACTGGGGCTTGATCACCTCGTCGCTGGCCTTGTAGGCAAGACAGTTGAGGCCACGCCACTCGGTGATCTGCTTCCACCAGGCCTCATAGGGCTTGGCGGCTGGCTTGCCGCCGGAGGCCATGCCCTCCTTGAGAATGCCGATGAGGTCTCTCAGGACCTCGCGGACATCACCAACGATGGGGAGATCGACCTTCACACGCTTGGCGATGACCGATGGATCGATGTCGATGTGGACAATCTTGCGCGGGTTCTGGGCAAAGTGCTTGGGGTTGCCGATCACGCGGTCATCGAACCGCGCGCCCACCGCAATGAGCACATCGCAGTGCTGCATGGCCATGTTGCATTCGTAGGTGCCGTGCATGCCGGGCATGCCCAGGAACTTCGAGTCGCTGGCCTTATAGGCGCCCAAGCCCATGAGTGTGTTGGTGCAGGGCGCGCCCAGAAGGTCGACAAGCTCGGTGAGCTCGTCCGATGCATTCGAGAGGATCACGCCACCGCCGGAGTAGACCATGGGCCGCTCCGCGGAGAGGATCATCTGCACAGCCTTTTTGATCTGGCCAAGGTGGCCCTTGACCACCGGGCTGTAGGAGCGCAGCGAGACCTCTTTGGGGTACTCGAACTTGCAACGATCGCGCGTGATGTCCTTGGGGACGTCCACCAGCACAGGGCCGGGTCGGCCGCTCTGCGCAATGTGAAAGGCCTTCTTGATGGTGCTGGCCAGCTCTTTGACGTCCTTGACCAAGAAGTTGTGCTTGACACAGGGCCGTGTGATGCCGACGGTGTCGCACTCCTGGAAGGCATCCAGGCCAATGGCATGGGTGGGCACCTGGCCCGAGATGATGACCATCGGGATCGAATCCATGTAGGCCGTGGCAATGCCTGTGACCGCGTTGGTCAGGCCGGGGCCACTGGTCACGATGCAGACGCCCGTCTTCTGGCTCGAGCGCGAATAGGCGTCGGCCGCATGCACGGCCGCCTGTTCGTGCCGAACCAGGATGTGCTTGACCTTGTCCTGCTTGAAAATTTCGTCGTAGATGTAGAGGACGGCCCCGCCGGGGTATCCGAATAAATGCTCTACCTTCTCTTCCTGGAGGCAACGCACCAGGATTTCCGCGCCTGTGATGTCCATGTTGTTCGGTCCTAAACAGTTCTAGTGATCCCCACCCGTCGGCGCCATCGAGCAATCGACGACACAGACATCGAGCAGGGGCTTGAAGCTGATGGATCGGCGAGCCAAAAAGCCTTGTGGGCCGAGGCTCGACGCTTCAATCGGCAAGCCCAGGATGATAGTCGGGCCTTAAAAAAGGGTCAACTTGGCCGCGGACGTGGCACGTGGACGAGGCGGGTTCGGGTGATGAGGTCGTGGGGTGTCTGACGGTCTCGGCGGACCAGCGAGACGATCAGCCAGAGGCCACTCACCAAGGCGAGGCTGCCAACAAAGGCCCGGGTAAAGGCCCGGAGCCGCGTGATCGGCCCCCCGGTGGCGGAATCCACGACCTTGAGCTGAAGTGTCTGCATGGGCAGCGTCACCCGGCCCAGGCTCCAGCCCCAGGCAAAGTAGCCCAGCAGCATGAAGTAGAGCACGAGTTGGAGCCCTGCCCGCTTGCCCTCCTCGGCATGGTCGGTCTGGCCCACCAGAAAACTGTAGAAGAAGGCCACCACCATCACCGGGCCAACCAGCAGGAAGGCCTCGTAGCCCATGCCGACGAATCGGCGCCAGACAGAGGCGTCCTTCGGCATGACCTCGCTCAATGGACCACCCGCTCAAACGAGAATTGGCCGTCTTGGAGATCGACAGGCACGACATCGTTCGGGCCAAACCGTCCCTCCAGAATGAGCCTGGCGATGGGGTTCTCAATCTGGGACTGGATGGCACGCTTGAGCGGTCGGGCCCCGAAGAGCGGATCAAAGCCCACCTTGGCAATCTCATCGAGGGCCTCATCCGAGATCTCCAGGCGAAGGTCGCGCTCGGCCAGTCGAGCCCCCAGCCGCTCGAGTTGAATGCCCGCAATCTTCCGCACATGGATCCGGTCGAGCCCATGGAAGACCACGATCTCGTCGATGCGATTGATGAACTCGGGCCGAAAGTGCTGCTTGACCTCCTCCATGACAGCCGCCTTCACGGTTTCGCGGGGCGCATCGACAAGCCGCTGAATTTCCTGGGAGCCGAGGTTCGAGGTCATGACAACCACCGTGTTACGGAAGTCGACCGTACGGCCCTGCCCATCGGTGAGTCGGCCATCGTCGAGCACCTGCAGCAGCACGTGAAAGACATCTGGGTGGGCCTTCTCCACCTCGTCGAGCAAAATAACGCTGTAGGGCTTGCGGCGCACCGCCTCGGTGAGGGTTCCACCCTCTTCATAGCCCACATAGCCGGGGGGCGCACCGATCAACCGAGACACCGAGTGCTTCTCCATGAACTCACTCATGTCGATGCGCACCAGGTGCTCTTCGGAGTCGAACAAGAATTGGGCCAGTGCCTTGCAGAGCTCTGTCTTGCCCACGCCCGTTGGGCCCAGGAACAGGAAAGACCCATAAGGCCGGTTGGGGTCGGACAGCCCCGCGCGAGAGCGTCGAATGGCGTCGGCCACGAGGGTCACTCCCTCGTCCTGGCCCACCACCCGGTGGTGGAGGAAATCTTCCATCTGTAGCAGCTTGTCGCGCTCACCCTGCATCATCTTGGAGACAGGAATGCCCGTGGCCCTGGAGACAACCTCAGCGATCTCCTCTGCGCCGACCTGCGTGCGAAGCAGTCGAGCCCGCTGGCCCTCCCCGGGCTGGCCCGCAGCGTCCGCCGCCTTGAGGCGCGACTCCAGCTCCGGCAGCCGGCCGTACTGAAGCTCAGATACCTTCTGCCAGTCGCCCTTGCGGGTGTGCTGCTCAATCTCCAGGCGCAGGCGCTCGATTTCTTCTTTGATGTGCTGAGACCCCTGCACCGCAGACTTCTCGGCCCGCCAGATCTCTTCAAGGTCTGAGACCTCACGCTCGAGCCGGGCGATTTCTTGTTCAATGAGCTCAAAGCGTTTCTTGGAGGCATCGTCCTTCTCCTTCCGAACAGCCTCGCGCTCGATCTTGAGCTGAATCAGCCGGCGGTCGAGCTTGTCCATGACCTCGGGCTTGGAGTCGATCTCCATCTTGATGCGGCTGGCCGCCTCATCAATGAGATCGATCGCCTTGTCTGGCAGGAAGCGGTCTGTGATGTAACGATTTGAGAGCTCGGCCGCCGCCACGATGGCCGGGTCGGTGATGTCAACGCCGTGGTGCAACTCATACCGCTCCTGGAGTCCACGCAGAATGGCGATGGTCGCCTCCACTGTGGGCTCACCCACCAAGACCTTCTGGAACCGGCGCTCAAGGGCTGCATCCTTCTCGATGTACTTTCGGTACTCATCGAGCGTGGTGGCGCCAATACAGTGCAGTTCACCGCGAGAGAGCGCGGGCTTGAGCATGTTGCCGGCATCCATGGCACCTTCAGCCTTGCCGGCGCCGACCATGGTGTGGATTTCATCGATGAAGACAATCGGGTGTCCTTGGTCGCTCTCAGACATGGCCGCCACATCCTTGAGCACCGCCTTGAGCCGCTCCTCAAACTCGCCTCTGAACTTGGCACCCGCAAGCAGCGCCGCCATGTCGAGGCTGAGGACACGTTTACCCTTGAGGCCTTCGGGCACCTCTCCATTGACGATGCGCTGGGCAAGGCCTTCCACAATCGCTGTCTTGCCGACACCGGGTTCACCGATGAGGACAGGGTTGTTCTTGGTTCGCCGCTGCAGGATCTGAATGCAACGACGGATCTCATCGTCCCGGCCAATGACCGGGTCGAGCTTACCCGCCAAGGCCCGCTCCGTGAGATCGACGGTGTATTTCTTGAGCGACTCACGCTGGCCCTCGGCCTCTGCATTGCTCACGGCCGCGCCACCCCGAACGGCATCAACCGCCATCTCCAGGCTCTTGCGGCTCACGCCCGCATCCCGCAGAAGTCGGGCGGCCTCACCCTTATCATCGGCCAAGACCAGCAGGAAGAGCTCGCTCGCCAAGAACTGATCGCCTCGTCGTTGTGCCTCGCGGTCTGTCAGGTTCAACAAGCGTGTGAGCTCAGATCCAATGGTCACCTGCCCAGTGGCCTGAGACACCTTTGGCAGACGCTCAAGCCCCTGGCGCGCATCTGCGGCCAGCTTTTGGACATTGCCCCCGGCCCGTGAGAGCAGGGATCGACTGCCACCCTCCGACTGCTCGAGCAGGGCAATCAGGAGGTGGAGGGGCTCGATCGATGGGTTGTCCTGACCAATCGCCAGGCTCTGGGCGTCGGCAATGGCCTGCTGGAATGCTGTGGTGAGTTTGTCGAGACGCATGGGAACACTCCCTTCATGTGGTGGCGGACTCTGCCGCGATTGGAGAGTGAGGTGGGGGCGAACCCCCGGTTTTTCAAGGGGCCCTCAGGAGGACCAGCGCTGCAGGGCCGCTGTATCGCTCACGCGGGCATCCACCCATCGTTCGCCATCGGGCGTGGATTCCTTCTTCCAGAAGGGCGCCTTCGACTTGAGGTAATCCATGATGAAGGCACAGGCCTCCAGCGCAGCCTCGCGATGGGCACTGGCCACGGCCACCAGCACGATCTGATCGGCGGGCAGCAAGGCACCGATTCGGTGGACCACCCGAACCCCGAGCAGTGGCCATCGCGCCTCTGCCTGATCAATGATGGCCTCGATGCTCTTTTCGGTCATGCCCGGGTAGTGCTCCAGGACCATGCGGGCCACATCGGTGCCCTCGTTGAGGTCTCGAACCGTGCCAATGAAACTCGCCACTGCCCCAACCTTCCCATTCCAATCGCCATTGGGCAGTCGGCGCAGGGCATCGAGCTCGGCCTGGATGTTGAAGTCTTCGGCCTGAACCTGAACCCTGGGCGGATGCGGAGGCACCGACGAACCGGGCATGTGGCTAGCCTCCGGTGACTGGCGGAAAGAACGCCAGTTCATCGCCTGCACGCAACTCGTGGAGTTCATCCACAAGCTGATGATTCACCGCAGCGCGGGTGCGCTGGGCATCTCGAAGGCCCCTGCTCCAGGCCTCCCCCCGATCGGCGAGCTGGCTGCGAACCTGTGCCACCTGAGTGCCAGGGGGCACGGCGAGGCGCTCCTGCTCCACGCCCGTGGACTCTCGCAGGCCCGCAAAGAGCCGAAGGGTGACATCGATGGATGCGCTCATTCGCAGATGCTAGGCCAGAAGCATGGGAAACGGGAAGAACCGGAGCCGATCACCCCGCGCCACAGGAGTATTCATGGGCACCTCCAGCAGCCCCTCGGACTCCGAAATGGATGACAAGATTTGTGAATTCTGCCGAGAATGGATGACTGCATGCCCAGAGGAGTCGATGCTCGCGCGGAGGAACTCCTGGCGCGCGTCGGTGATGGGCTTGTCAAAGGCCGCTGTCACCCAAACCGCCCGTGGCAACACATCCACCTGGCCCGAGGCCTTGAGCAGGAATGGACGCACCAACAAGACAAAGGTCACCCAGGCCGAGACCGGATTGCCAGGCATGCCCAGAAAGGCTGCACGCCCCACCCGACCGAATGCAAAGGGCTTGCCAGGCTTGATGGCGATCTTCCAGAGGTCGAGTGTGCCCTCCGCCGTGACCGCCGACTTGATGTGATCCTCCTCGCCCACCGAGACACCGCCGCAGGTCAGCAGGACATCGCACTTTTGACCGCCGTCGGAGAGCCGACGCCGGGTGGTCTCGAGGCAATCCGGCAGGGAGCCCAGGTCTTCCACCGCAAGGCCCATGCCCCGAACCAGGGACATGATCATGGGCCGATTGCTGTCGTAAATCTGGCCTTCTCCCAACGGTTCACCGGGCTGACGCAGCTCATTGCCGCTGGAGAAGACGCCCACCCGAAGCGTGGTGCAGACGCTCACCTCGGCCAGCCCGATGGAGGCCAGCAGCCCGACGTCAGCCGCCGAGAGCCGACGGCCCGCAGGCAGCACCACCTGACCGACCTGCAGGTCGCCGCCGGCCAGTCGCACGAACTGCCCAGAAGCCGCGGGCTGGTGAAAGCGAACCTGACTCTCACCGAGGGCCTCGGTGTCCTCCTGCATGACGACCGCGTCCGCCCCTGCAGGCATGGGAGCACCTGTGAAGACGCGGGCTGCGGTCTGGGGAAGAAGCGGTGCCGCCACCGCACCGGCCGGGATGCGCTGGGAGACCGACAGGACGGTGCCTGCCTGGATGTCGCTGGACCGCACCGCAAAGCCGTCCATCTGAGCGTTGTCGAAGGCCGGCACTGCGCGTGGCGAGGTGATGGTCTTGGCCAGAATGCGGCCCAGGGCGGATGCAGTGGGAATCTGCTGGGCCTGCGGTGGTGGCCCGGACTGCGCCAGAAGCCAGTCCATGGCCTCGGTCAGCGTCTTCACCTCAGGCGTGCCCCGCCCACTGGGCAATGTGGGCCTTCAGCAGGGCGACATCACGGCCGATGGCCGTGACCCGCTGTGGCAATGACTCGATCTTCTCAAAGCCAGGTGGCCTGGGCGCTGAACGACCGAGCGCCTCCTCGATGGTCTCACCGAACTTCGCTGGCAGCGCCGTCTCCAGGCAGACCATGGGCACCCCGGGCTCCAGATGCTGTCGGGCTACGAAAATGCCGTCGGCTGTGTGCGGGTCGATGATCCGGCCTTCATCACGGTAGACCGACTGAATGGTCTCGATTCGGGCTGCATGGTGGCTCCGGCCGGACTGCATGCCAGAGGCGACCACCGCCCGTCGGCTCGCCTCATCGCTGAGCGAGAAGGAGCCCTCGGAAGCCAACTGCTGCCAGAGTGCCGCAAGCCGTCTCGCATCGGATCCGACAAGGTCGAAGACATACCGCTCAAAGTTCGAGGCCTTGGAGATGTCCATGGACGGGCTGGAGGTTCGGTGCGTTTCGGCCGTGCCTCGGGGGCGATAGACGCCTGACTCGAAGAATTCGTGCAGCACATCGTTCTCGTTGGTGGCCACCACCAAATGCGCAATGGGAAGGCCCATCTTCCGGGCCATGTGGCCCGACAAAACATTCCCAAAATTTCCAGAGGGCACGCAAAACGAAACCGGCGCACCGAGCGAGAGGCCATTCTGGGCGACCGCCTGAAAGTAGCCCGCAAAGTAGTAAACGATCTGCGCGGACACCCGGGCCCAGTTGATGGAGTTCACCGATCCAATGGCGTGGCGAGCCTTGAAATCAAGGTCTGCCGAAACCGCCTTGACCATGTCCTGACAGTCGTCGAAGCTGCCGGGCACGGCCAGGTTGTGAATGTTTGGGTCTTGCAGGCTGTACATCTGGGCACGCTGGAATGCGCTCATGCGGCCCTCGGGCGACAGCATAAAGACCGCAACACCACGCCGGCCCCTCATGGCGTATTCCGCGGCACTGCCGGTGTCGCCAGAGGTGGCACCGAGGATGTTGAGGTGCTGACCACGCTTCTCGAGCACGTACTCAAAGAGCTGCCCCAGCAGCTGCATGGCCATGTCTTTGAAGGCGAGCGTGGGCCCATTGGAGAGTTCGAGCAGGGCCATGGGCGTGCCGCCGGATGGCCTCAGTGCGCTCAGCGGCGCAATGGCAGCACTGCCGAATCTCTCGGCCGTGTATGCCCTGCGCGTGAGCTCAGCCAGATCTTGGGCGGGAATGTCATCGGCATAGGCGCCCACCACGGCGGCGGCCAGGCTGGGGTAGTCCATTTTGGAGAGCTGCTGCAGCGAGGCCGGCAGGCCCGGCACCTGCTCGGGGATGGCCAGCCCACCGTCGGGGGACAGGCCCTCAAGCAGGATGTCGGTGAAGGCTCCGAGTCGCTGCTCCGAGCGCGTCGACCGATAGCCCAGGCTCATGAGAAGGATTCCACCCGCAGTCGAACCGGCGGCATGAGCACGGCATCGAGCGCCTCGAGCTGCTCCGTGGCGCGCATGACCGCGGCCTCCAGGCAGCGGTGGGTGATCAGCACCACGTCGGTCTGGCCGGAGCCGTCCTGCGGCTCATGCTGAACAAATGCGTCGATGGAGATGCCCTCGGCGGCCAGAACGCGCGTGATGTCGGCCAATACCCCGGGCCGATCAGAGACGCGCAGGCGCAAGTAGTAGCCCGAGGTGACCTGCTCGATGGGCAGCACAGGCAGCGGCCGACGCCACTGGGGAGCCACGCCCAAATGGGGGACGGCCATGCCGCCCTCGCAGCCATGGCGCCGGGCGAGGTCGATGAGGTCGGCCACCACGGCGCTCGCCGTGGGCGCTGCACCAGCCCCCTTGCCGTAGTAGAGGGTGTGCCCCACGGCATCGCCGTTGACCAGCACCGCATTCATGGCCCCCTCGACATTGGCCAGAAGACGCTTGGCAGGCACCAGCGTGGGATGGACCCGTAGCTCCACCCCCTCCGGCCGACGTCGTGTGATGCCGAGCAGCTTGATTCGATGGCCCAGCTCCTCGGCATGGCGAATGTCGATGGAGGCGAGCCCGCGAATGCCTTCGACATGCGCACGATCAAACGCCAACGGCATGCCAAAGGCAATGGCTGCAAGCAGCGTTATTTTGTGGGCCGCATCCACACCCTCGACATCGAAGGTCGGGTCGGCCTCTGCATAGCCGAGGTTCTGGGCCTGGGCCAGCACCTCATCAAATCCAAGGCCCTTATCGCGCATCTCGGAAAGAATGAAGTTGGTGGTGCCATTGATGATGCCGGCGACCGACTCAATCTCGTTGGCTGCAAGCCCCTCTCGCAGGGCCTTGATGATGGGAATGCCCCCGGCCACCGAGGCCTCAAAGCCCACCTGCACACCACGTGCCTCGGCCCGCGGAAAAATCTCATTGCCGTGCACCGCCAGCAAGGCTTTGTTGGCGGTGACCACGTGCACACCGGCCTCGATGGCGCCGAGTACCAAGGTCTTTGCGTATCCATAACCCCCAATGAGCTCGATCAGGACATCGGGCTTGACCGCAGCCAGCATCTCGAGCGCATCCGAGAAGGCCTGAGCGTCCGGGCCAGTGAGCCCCTTGGCCTTGGCCTGGTCGAGATCTGCCACGGCCACCAATTGCACCGGGCGACCAGCCCGCTGAGAAATGATCTCTGCGTTTCGACGCAGCAACTCGGCCACGCCGCCCCCCACGGTGCCAAGCCCCGCCAGGGCGACCCGAAGCGGTACAGGCGTACTCATGTCTCGGCTCCAGCCAGACTGCCCTGCCCGTCTGGACCGGACTCCACCGGCAGCTTGATCAGGCCATCCTTGCGAAACATGTCTTTGATGCCGCGGACGGCCTGACGAATGCGCTGCTCATTCTCAATGAGCGCAAACCGAACATGGGTGTCGCCGTAGTCTCCGAATCCGATGCCAGGAGAGACTGCCACGCGAGCCTCTAGAAGGAGCTTCTTTGCGAACTCCAAGGACCCCATGGCCCGATAGGCCTCTGGTATGCGCGCCCAGATGTACATCGATGCCTTGGGCACCTCCACTGTCCAGCCTGCATCCAGAAGGCCGCGTGCGAGCACATCACGTCTGGACTGATACTGACGTCGAACCTCCTCCACGCAATCCTGGGGGCCTTCCAGGGCAATGACTGAGGCAACCTGAATAGGCGTGAAGGTGCCATAGTCGTGATAGCTCTTGATCCGCGCCAAGGCCGACACCATCTCGGCATTGCCCACCATGAAGCCCACCCGCCAGCCGGCCATGCTGTATGACTTACTCAGCGTAAAAAACTCCACAGCAACATCGCGCGCGCCGGGCACCTGCATGATCGATGGCGCTTGGTAGCCGTCGAATACGATGTCGGCGTAGGCCAGGTCGTGCACCACGAGAATGCCGTGCTCCTTGGCCAGGGCCACCACCCGCTCGAAAAATGGCAGGTCCACACACTGTGCGGTGGGATTGCTCGGAAAGCCCAGGATCATCATCTTGGGCTTGGGAATCGATTCCCGAATGGCCCGCTCGAGCTCCTCAAAGAAGTCGACATCGTTGGTCATGCGGATGGACCGAATGTCCGCCCCCGCAATGATGGCCCCGTAGATGTGAATGGGGTAGGACGGGTTGGGCACCAGCACGGTGTCACCACGGTCGAGCGTGGCAAGCATCAGGTGGGCCAGACCCTCTTTGGATCCAATCGTGGCAATGGCCTCAGTGTCCGGGTCGAGGCTCACACCGTAGCGGCGCTGATACCAGCCCACAATGGCTTTTCTCAGTCTGGGGATGCCTTTGGAGACCGAATAGCCGTGGGTGTGCTCCTTCTGGGCGGTCTCCACCAACTTTTCGACAATGTGCGCGGGGGTGGCTGCATCCGGATTGCCCATGCTCATGTCAATGATGTCGACACCGCGGCGTCGCTCGGCCATCTTCAGCTCGCCCGTGATGTTAAAAACGTACGGAGGCAGCCGCTGGATGCGTGGGAAGGGCTTCATGGAAGGGACCAGACCTTGGGAAAAGTCCTAACTTTAGCCTAGAGGAGCGGTCGCAAAAAAGTCGTCAAACTCTGATAGGCTCAAAGCCAATGCCAACCAAACTGCAGCCGGACCTGCCGCCCAGCCAGTTCAGCATCACCGCCCACGGGCCTGGCTACCTCACGATCAACGGGTCGCGCTTCACCGACTCCGTACTCGTTACCTCCGACGCCCCTCCTCAGCCCTGGTCCTGCCCCGATGTCCGCCGCCTCAGCGCAGCAGACCTACAAGCCTGGCGGGCTTGCGCACCCGAGCTCATTCTGCTGGGCACGGGCCTCCGCCAGGTCATGCCCAGCCCGCAGCTCATGGCAAGCCTGATGCAACGTGGGCCCCAGGGGGAGCCACCCATTGGGCTCGAGGCCATGGACACGGCTGCCGCCTGTCGAACCTTTAACCTACTGGCCGCCGAGGGACGACGCGTCTTGGCGGCCTTGATCGTTGAACCCGCCCCCACCGACCCCACTTGAAGGAGCCCGCATGGCCGCGCTTTGCATGAACCCCGGCGACACCCTGCCCAACCTGGCCGTTGAGACCGACCTCGGGAAGGCCCAGCTCCACGACTGGCGTGGCCAGGCCTTGGTGCTTTACTTCTACCCAAAAGACGACACGCCCGGCTGTACGGTCGAGGGCCAAGACTTCAGCCGCCTGCATGCCGAATTTCTTGGGCTGGGCTGTCAGGTCGTGGGAGTGAGCCGCGACAGCGTGTCGTCTCACGAGCGCTTCATTGCCAAGCACGACCTCAGCATCACCCTAATTGCTGACACCAGCAGCGCACTCTGTGAGGCCCTCGGCGTGATCAAGGAAAAGAACATGTATGGCAAAAAGGTGCTGGGCATCGAGCGCAGCACCTTTTTATTCAATGACCAGGGTGTGCTCCACCAAGCATGGCGTGGCGTGTCTGTGCCGGGCCATGCAGAGGCCGTCCTGCAGGCCGTCAAAGCCCTCAAATCCCACTAAGAAGAGCACCCGCCCATGCCATTGCCGAAGGCCCCAGCCAAGCCCGCCACCCAACTCAAGTCTGACGATGCCGTCCTGGCCAAGGCAGTTCTGCCTGCCCGTAGCCTGAAGAAGGGGGCACCCGAAGACGATGCCACGGTGCCAATGCCCATGGCCGCTGCCCAGCCGACCGTGGCTCGGGAGTCGCCAACGCGCTACCACGCCACCGAGAAGGCACAGCCCACCCCAAGCGCAAAGCCAGCACGGGCGCGCCGCCACGGCACGGGGCCGGCCAAATTATTCGTACTCGACACGAATGTGCTCATGCACGACCCGTCGAGCCTGTTCCGATTCGAGGAGCACGACGTCTACCTGCCCATGACCACCCTCGAGGAGCTCGACGGTCACAAGAAGGGCCTCTCCGAGGTTGCGCGGCATGTACGGCAGGTGTCCCGAAGCCTTGATGCACTGATCGAAGCCCTTCCCACCGAGCGGCGGAATCGCCTGGGCGAGGGCCTTCCGCTGGATGCCCTGGGCCACAGCGATGCGACCGGACGGCTCTTCTTCCAGACCGAGCTTCTGCAGACCGCGCCAGTCACGGGGCTGCTGGAGGGGAAGGCGGACAACCAGATTCTCTCTGTGGTGAGGGCCCTGAGTGAACGGCACCCGGACCGAGAGGTTGTGCTGGTCTCCAAGGACATCAACATTCGGATCAAGGCCCACGCACTGGGCCTGCCCGCAGAGGACTACTTCAATGACCAGGTCATTGATGATGCAGACCTGCTCTACACCGGCAGCATGGCCCTGCCCGAAGACTTCTGGGAGACCCATGGCAAGAACATGGAGTCCTGGCAGCAGGGAGGCACCAGTTTCTATCGGGTCACCGGGCCCTTGTGTGCAGCCTTTCATTTGAATCAATTTGTCTACGATGAGGGCGCACGGCCCCTCTACGCCATTGTCCAGGAGCTCCGCGGGCGCACCGCCGTCCTCAAGGTCTTGAAGGATTACGGCCACGCCAAGAATGCGGTCTGGGGCATCACGGCCCGCAACCGTGAGCAGCACTTCGCACTCAGCCTGCTCATGAACCCAGACATCGACTTTGTGAGCCTGCTCGGCCAGGCAGGCACCGGCAAGACACTGCTGGCCCTGGCGGCCGGGCTGGCACAGACCCTGGAATCCAAGCTCTACAACGAGATCATCGTCACGCGGGCCACGGTGCCGATTGGCGACGACATTGGCTTTCTACCCGGCACGGAAGAGGAAAAGATGCAGCCCTGGATGGGCGCCTTTGAGGACAACCTCGAGGTCTTGAACCGGGGCATGGAGTCTGGTGGCGACTGGGGTCGGTCGGCAGCCTCCGACCTCATTCGCAGCAAGATCAAGATCAAATCCATGAACTTCATGCGAGGCCGCACCTTCATTAGCAAGTTCGTGATCATCGATGAGGCGCAGAACCTCACGCCCAAACAAATGAAGGCCCTCATCACTCGGGCGGGCCCAGGCACCAAGGTGGTCTGCATGGGCAACATCGCCCAGATCGACTCGCCCTACCTGACCGAAGGGTCATCCGGTCTCACCTACACGGTCGACCGCTTCAAGGGCTGGGGCCACGGCGGTCATGTCACCCTGCAGCGGGGTGAACGATCCCGACTCGCCGACTTCGCAAGCGACAGCCTCTAGCGCACATCGCCCGCAGGCTCGCTTAGCCGCGGCTCAGAGCCCGCTGAGAATCTGCTGCCGTCGGGCCTGATGCTCTGCCGGGCTGATGAGGCCCTTTTGCAGCAGGGCATCCAGGCGCGCAAGCCGCTGATCAACGGGCAGGCTGCGACTGGCCTGTAGATCCGCCTCCGCCTCTCGAACCTTTGCGTCCTCCAGGGCCTGGGCCTGGCGGGCCGGGAGAATGCGTCGGCGGTCTGGGTCGGTGGCATCGATGATGACCGGCGTCTCACAGGCCTGCCGAAGTTTGGCGACCATGGCCTCCTTCTTGCTCACGGCATCGGCCTCGATAACCCCCATGATCGGCGCCGCCACCACACCCACCACCACACCGGCAGCCACGCCGGCTCCGCCCCTGGCGAGATCACGGTCCTCGAAGCGCTCGGCCATGCGCCGAGCACGCTGGCATTCCTCGGTGTTGTAGAGCGGTGAACGGGTGTCGAGCGTGGCCAGGGCGTCCCTTGGACTGACCGTGGCACACCCCGTCAGCATCCACAGGCAGGCGAGGCCGAGCAGCGGGATGCGCCAGCCAGCCGGGGCAGATCCGTGCAAGAAACCTCGAGCGCAGCGGGCGTCCATCGCGCAGCAAGCGTTACGAGCGCAGCGGGCGTCTTCAGGGGATGTGATCATGGTGCAAGTATGACAAGCGCCGGTGACAGTCGATCCATCGGTGGTGATGGATGGCGTCCCCTAGGGGATTCGAACCCCTGTACTCACCGTGAAAGGGTGATGTCCTAGGCCTCTAGACGAAGGGGACCCGGCGCTGTACAGAAACAACTTACCAGAGATTGGTGGAGCTAAGCGGGATCGAACCGCTGACCTCTTGCATGCCATGCAAGCGCTCTCCCAGCTGAGCTATAGCCCCGTGTCTGGCAAAACGCGCATGCTAGTCGAAGTCGGGGTCTTTGTCCAGCC
Organism: Bordetella parapertussis; assembly: GCA_945862305.1. GTDB lineage: Bacteria > Pseudomonadota > Gammaproteobacteria > Burkholderiales > Burkholderiaceae_A > Hahnella. Next base: position 72,567 of record CAMAXF010000004.1, read on the forward strand.
GCGGCAATGAGGCAAACACGCGTGCTAGCATCAATTCACCATGACAGCACTTCGAATCGACGGCATCGCGCTTGCCGCCAAAACCAGGGCCGCCGTGGCCCAGCGCGCGAGAGCATTCGAGGCCCGTCTGGGTCGACCACCCGGCCTCACGGTGGTCGTGGTCGGCGACAATCCAGCCTCCGCCGTCTATGTTCGCAACAAGGTGAAGGCCTGCGACGAGGCCGGCTTTCGCTCGGAAAAGATTGCTCTGGCCCAGGACTGCTCAGAGTCCATGCTGCTGGAGACCATCGACCGCCTCAATCAAGACGACCGGGTCGACGGCATTCTGGTGCAGCTGCCGTTGCCTCCGCAGATTAACGCCCATCGGGTGATCGAGGCCATCGCGGCTGAGAAGGATGTCGATGGATTCCATGTGGCCAACGCCGGCGCGCTGATGATCGGTGAGCCGCTCTTTCGACCCTGTACGCCCTACGGTGTGATGAAACTCCTCGAGGAGGCCCAGGTCAGCATCCGCGGTGCGGAGGCCGTGATTCTTGGGGCGAGCAACATTGTGGGAAAGCCCATGGCGATGCTGCTGCTCCAGGCCGGTGCCACCGTCACCCTGTGTAACAGCAAGACCCGCAGCCTCGCAGACCACACACGTCGGGCGGACATTCTTGTGGCCGCCGTGGGACGCCCCCATCTGGTCACCGCTGACATGGTCAAGCCTGGGGCCGTGGTCATCGATGTCGGCATCAATCGGCTCGACGACGGCCGGCTGGCGGGGGATGTCGACACCGAGGCGGTCTCCGCAGTGGCCTCGGCCATCACGCCAGTGCCCGGTGGCGTGGGGCCCATGACCATCGCCATGCTTCTCGTCAACACCATGGAATCTGCAGAAAGAAAACTGACATGAACGCACTCCTTGCCCGAAGCGGCCTCCCCCGTTACGACGGCCTTGATCCCAAGGTCCTTGGTCCAGAGATTGATGAACTCATTGCTGCAGCCCAATCGGTGCTTGAGGCCGTGGTGGCACCCGACACGCCCGCCACCTGGGATGCTGTGATGGCCCCGCTCACCACGGCCACCGAGGCCCTCGGCCGAACATGGTCTGCGGTTCACCACATGGGTGGCGTGATGGACAGCCCTGAATGGCGAGACCTCACCAACCGCAAGCTCGAGGTCGTTACGGCATTCTGGTCTAGCCTGGCCCAAGACAGGCGACTCTTCGAGAAGATGAAGGCATTGGCCAGCGCGGCCGACGTGCTCGCCGACCCAGCCCGTCAACAGGCCCTCTCCAATAGCCTCAGAGACTTTCGGCTCGGTGGCGCAGAGCTCTCGACCGACCAGCAGCGAACCTTCGCCGAACAGACCGCCCGGCTTGCGCAGCTCTCACAGACCTTCTCCGAGCAACTGCTCGACAGCACGAACGCGAGCTTTGTTCATGTCACCGATTCAGCCGAGCTAGACGGCATTCCGGAACATGCCCTGGCTGCAGCGCGCGAAGAGGCGAAGCAACGCGGACTGGAAGGCCATGTCTTTACACTCCAGCAGCCGAGCCTGCTGCCCGTGCTGCAGTTTGCCAAGCACCGCGGCCTTCGTGAGGCGATCTACCGAAAGCATGCAACCCGCGCATCCGAGATCGCCGAGGAAGGTCCCACGCATGACAACACGCCGATCATGGGTGAGATTCTGTCGCTGCGTCAGCGCCAGGCACAGCTGCTCGGATTCGAATCGGCTGCAGAGATGTCATTGGCTTCCAAGATGGCCTCCTCTCCGGGTGAGGTCACTGCCTTTCTTCAGTCACTTGCACAAAAGGCAAGGCCCAGCGCGGAGCGCGACCTTGCAGACCTCAAGGCCTTTGCAAAAGAGACCCTCGGGCTCGATGCCTTAGAAGGCTGGGACATTGCCTATGCCAGCGAACAGCTTCGGCAGGCGCGTTACCTCTTCAGTGAGGACGAGGTTCGGCAGTACTTCCCACTGCCGGCCGTTCTCGATGGTCTCTTCGGCGTGGTCCGCAAACTCTTTGGCGTCTCCATTGAGGCCATGCCCAAGGAGCAGCCCTCAGCGGCCTGGCATCCGGACGTGCAGGCCTTTGCGGTGCGTCGCGCAGGCAGCACGATTGGCCACCTCTACCTCGACCTCTATGCCCGAAGCACCAAGCGTGGCGGTGCCTGGATGGACGATGCAAGAGGCCGCCGCCGCCTTGGGCAAGAGGTTCAAACGCCTGTGGCCCTGCTGACCTGTAACTTTGCATCTCCGGTGGGCGACCGGCCGAGCACACTCACCCACGATGACGTGATCACACTCTTTCATGAGTTCGGCCACGGGCTCCACCACCTCCTCACCCAGGTCGATGAGCTGGAGGTCTCCGGTATCAATGGCGTCGAGTGGGACGCCGTCGAACTGCCCAGCCAGTTCATGGAGAACTTCTGCTGGGAGTGGGAGACCCTGAAGGCCATGACCCGCCACATCGAGACACAGGCACCACTGCCGCGAACGCTCTATGAAAAAATGAAGGCGGCCAAGAACTTTCAAAGCGGCCTCTTCACGATTCGTCAGATCGAGTTCTCTCTCTTTGACATTCGCATCCACCACGAACTCGTCACCGCCACCAACCAGGATGCCACTGCGGTGGGTCAAGACATCCAGGCAGTTCTCCACGAGGTTCGCGATCAGGTGGCTGTGATTCGGCCACCGGCCTTCAATCGGTTTGCTCAGAGCTTTGGCCATATTTTCGCGGGCGGCTACGCGGCCGGCTACTACAGCTACAAGTGGGCAGAGGTACTGTCGGCCGATGCCTATGCCGCCTTTGAGGAGGCAGGGCCATCGGCCTATTCCGATGTCGGCCAACGCTTCTTGGATGAAGTGCTCTCCCGCGGTGGCTCCCGCCCAGCCCTGGTTTCCTTTGAGTCCTTCCGGGGCCGTGCACCCTCCATCGACCCACTGCTCAGGCACAACGGACTGGCCGAAGCCGCATGAAGCCCGCGGTGGTCTTGCTCAGTGGGGGGCTCGACTCCTCCACCTGCCTGGCCATCGCACGGGCCCAGGGCTATGACTGCCATGCCCTGTCATTCGATTACGGCCAACGCCAACGCCCTGAACTCGATGCCGCCAGGAAGATTGCAGCCAGGCTTGGGGCCCAGAGCCATCGGGTCCTGACACTCGACCTGCGTGCATTTGGCGGCTCTGCGCTCACGGCCGACATGGCTGTGCCCAAGCACCGCAGCCTGGCCGACATGGGCCAGGGCATTCCCATCACCTACGTGCCTGCTCGAAACACGATCTTTCTCAGCAACGCCCTTGCGCTTGCAGAGGTGCTGGGTGCAACTGACATTTTTATCGGTGTAAATGCCCTCGATTACAGCGGCTACCCCGACTGCCGACCCGCCTTCATCGAGGCCTTTGAGACCATGGCCAACCTGGCCACCCGTGCGGGCGTTGAGGGACACGAGCCGCTGCGGATTCATGCCCCACTGCAGCACGACACCAAGGCGCAGATCGTTCAGAAGGCCCGGGCCCTGGGGGTTCCCCTCGATGAGACCTTCAGCTGTTACGACCCCACAGCAACAGGTCTGGCCTGCGGTGCCTGTGACGCCTGCCTGCTTCGCGCCAAGGGAATTGCCGAGGCCGATGCAGCCCTGACGAGCGCCCATTGAGCGCCAGCCCCAGCCCCCCAATCAACGGCGCCCTTCGCGTGGCGAGTTGGAACGTCAACTCCCTGCGGGTTCGACTGCCGCATGTGCTCGACTGGCTGGCCACCACGCAGCCAGACCTCCTGGGTCTTCAAGAGACCAAGCTCATCGATGAAAAATTTCCCCGGGCTGAGATTGAGGCGGCTGGCTATGCGGTTCACTACACCGGGCAGCCCACCTACAACGGCGTGGCCATTCTGGCCAGACAAGCACGATTCAGCGACATCAGCGATGTGACACACCACGACACACGGCTTCCTGATGATCAGCGACGACTGACGGCCCTCACCGCAAAGGACGCCAGCACCGGCCTGGACATGCGGTTCATCTGTGTCTATGTGCCCAATGGGTCTGAGGTCGGTTCAGACAAATACCGCTATAAGCTCGCCTGGCTGGACGCGCTGGAGGCGAGGCTTCATGAGGAGCTGGCCGCGCACCCCCGCCTGGCCTTGGTTGGCGACTTCAACATCGCCCCAGGGGACCTCGACGTGCACGACCCTGCGGCCTGGCACGAGAAGATCCTCTGCTCGACGCCAGAGCGGGACGCCTTTGGCCGGCTGATCAAACTCGGACTAACCGACACACTCCGCGCCCACGCGCCGCATGAGGCCTCCCTCTTCAGTTGGTGGGATTACCGACAGGCCGGCTTTCGGCGCAACCTGGGCCTGCGCATCGATCACATTCTTTTGAGCGAACAGGCATTCGGCCCATGCCACACATCGGGGGTCGACAAGCGACCCCGCGGTCTTGAGCAGCCCTCCGACCACGCACCGGTCTGGGCCGACATCGCCTGAGATGCTGTCGGGCACGGCACTGGCCATCGGACTCTGGTCCTCCGGGCACTGTCTGGCCATGTGTGGCGGCCTGGCCCTGGCCGCTGGCCAACAGGGCCGTCACAGCCTGCGCCATCCCGCGGGCCAGGCCATTCAGATGTTCAGCTGGCAGGCAGGCCGCGTCTTGAGTTATGGCCTCATGGGGGCCCTGGCTGGCGCCATGGGCGCCTTCTTCCTGAGCCTGGGCATGGTCGAACAGACACAGCGCGCGGGCATGGTGGTGGCCAATCTCCTGCTCATTGGGCTCGGTCTTCACCTCGCTCGAGTCTCTAGCCTCATCCTCTTTCTGGAGGAAATCGGAAGGCCCATTTGGCGCGTGCTTGCACCCTGGGCCACTGCCACGCTGACACCCGCCCAGCCTGCCGGCGTTTTTCCCCCGCCGCCACTGCTCCCCAGCCTGGCCAAGGCCCTGCGGGCCGGTGCCCTCTGGGGCTGGCTGCCCTGTGGTCTGGTCTACAGCATGGTCATCACCGCCTCGGTCACAGGTTCACCCGCGTCGGGCGCGGGCTGGATGGTGAGTTTTGGCCTGGGGACGATCCCTGCCCTCTGGGCGGCCTCGATGGCCGGCGGCCGGATCGCTGGCATGCTCAGGGCCGATGGCGTTCGCCGAGGGATGGGCTGGCTGATCATTGCCTTTGGTGTTTGGGGCCTGCTGCGCGCACTCGAATGGGTGAGCCTGCCCTGGCTCGACGCCTTCTGCATCACCCCCGCTTAAACACCGACCACACGAATGTCCGCACTGCGCTGCTTTCACTGTCGCGAGCCGGTTCCACCGGAGGCTGTTGGCCTGTCGGTGGTCATCGCCGGCATGGATGAGCCCATGTGCTGCCGTGGCTGCCAGGCCGTGGCCCAGGCCATTGTCGATGCCGGTGCACAGGCCTACTACGAACAGCGGGCGGTTCCAGCCCTCGATCCTCAACGTCGCGATCAACTCAGCCCCTGGGCAGACCTTCTCGGGGATCCCGCCTTCACCAGCAGGCATGTCTTGCAGGCCGAGACCCCAGACGGAGAAGCCGTCTCCGAGACGACGCTTGCCGTCGAGGGGCTCCGCTGCGGGGCCTGCGCCTGGCTGATCGAGCGCATTCTGACCCGCCAGCAAGGCGTCGTCCTGGCCAAGGCCAATGCCACCAATGCGCGATTGTTCATTCGCTGGCGACCCGAGCAGGTGGGCCTACAGACGCTCTGCGGTCTGCTGCGAGCGGTGGGCTACATCACGCTGCCCGTGGGCTCCCTGGCGCTGGAGGCCACGCGCAAGGCACATGCTCGATCAGACACCCGGCGCCTGTTCGTCTCGGGCTTCCTGGCCATGCAAGTCATGATGCTGGCCATGCCGGAATATGTCGCCGGGGCGCAGCTCGAGGCCGAGACGCGCGAGCTCCTGCGCTGGGCCTCCATGCTGCTGACCATCCCAGCCCTGCTCTACAGCGGCGACAGCTTCTCGAAGTCCGCACTGAGGGCCCTTGGCCAGCGGCGACTGAACATGGATGTACCCATCAGCCTCGGGCTCTGGCTGGCCTTCCTGGGCAGCGTCGCGAGCCTGCTCATGCAGGGACCCCACGTCTATTTCGAGTCGGTGACCATGTTCGTGTTTCTGGTGCTGGGCGCCCGGCACCTGGAGGCACGGATGCGAACTCGCACACTGCTGAGGCGCGAGGCCATTGCCCACCAGCCCCCGACCCTCGCCCACCGCATCAGTCCACCGGCCGCCACCCTGCCCGCCTGGGAGTTGCGTCCGGGGGATGACGTAAAGGTGCCCACTGGCGAGCGATTCCCGGCCGACGCCATCCTCAAGACAGACCAGGCCGACCTAGACCTCTCGGCCCTCACGGGCGAGCTGCACCCCGTGCCTCACGCGCTCGGCGACCTGTGCCCCGAAGGCGCGATCAACCTCGGACGTGAGGCCCTTGCCACGGTTGCGAGCGGATGCGGAGCGGGCACCCTTGCCCGACTCTCGCAATTGACCGAGCAGGCGGCCGCGCAACGGCCGGACTGGACGAGCTGGGCCGACCGCGTGGCCGGTCGTTTCACCCTGGGTGTGCTGATCATCGCCGCCACCACCATCGCCTTCGGCTGGCTACAGGGTGAGCCCGTTGAGACATGGTTACCAAGACTGGTGGCCGTGCTGGTGGTTTCTTGCCCCTGCGCGCTGTCGCTCGCAGGCCCTGCTGCCTATGCGGCCGGTCTGGGAGCACTCTTGGAGAAGGGGGTTGCCGTCTCCAATCCCAATGCCCTGGCCAAGGCCTGGGCGCTGCGAACGCTGGTCTTTGACAAGACCGGCACCCTCACTGAGCCCGCACTGGCCAACATACGAGTTCACTGGGCTGAGTCCACCGGCACAGGCGCCCCTGCCTTGCAGTGGGCGCGGATCCTCGCGCTCACCGAGGAGAGTCATCACCCATTGGCACGGGCCATGCGGCTTCATGCCAGGGCAGCACTGGCTGCGTGTACGGACCAGCAGGCCGAACCACTGCCCGTGACGGAACGGCAGGCCTTGGCAGGACTCGGCCTTCAGGCCCGTGATGCGCAGGGGCGGCTGCTCCAACTGGGCGCCATGGGGTTTGTCGGGGCCGAGGCCCGCATTGCAAAGAACGCTTCGTTTGAGGGAGATCCACCGAGCCTTGCACTGGCGATCGATGGGAAGCCGCTGGGCTTCTTCTGGCTCGATGACACGCTGCGGCCGGAGGCCCTGCAGACCCTGGCCTCGGTGCGGCGCCTGGGCGTCGACACCTGGCTCTTGAGTGGCGACCAGTCATCGCGTGTGCAGTCCGTGGCCCAGCAGCTCGGGTTTCCTGCGGCACAGGCCCAGGGGCCGCTGCGCCCCGAGGACAAGCTCGGCACGCTCCAGGCCCTGCAGACGCAGCAGGCGGGGGTTGGAATGGTGGGCGACGGACTCAACGACGCGCCCGTGATGGCCGCGGCAGACGTGTCATGGGCTATGCATGGCAGTGCCTCTTTGGCTCAGCAACGGGCAGACATCTACCTCTTGCAGCCTGGGCTCGAGGGCGTGGTGCACACCCTGACCATGGCACGCCGCACGCGGCGCATCCTCTTTCAGAACATCCTCTGGGCGGTTGGCTACAACATCATCGCCATTCCGCTGGCCGCCCTGGGGCTCATACCGCCTGTTTGGGCTGCGATTGGCATGGCCAGCTCGTCATTGGTGGTCATGCTCAATGCTGCTAGGCTCCTTCCACAGACATGGACATCCTCCCGATCCTCCTCTTGATCAGCCTCGTGGTCATTGCGCTGGTGATCTGGCTGTTCTTCCAGATGTCGAGCGGCGGCCAGTTCGACGACCTTGAGGCCCCGGCCCGGCGGATCCTGCTCGACGATGACGGCGGTCGCCCCGCCGATTCGGCGGCGTCGCCGCAGCAGGCCACGTCAGGCGCCCAGACGCCAGAGCCTCCCCCGAAAGGCTGAGCCCCCTACTCGGGTTTTCCCCCACCTGGTGCGTTTGTATGGTTATATGCGGCAATACGCATATAACAGAGACCATTCCACAAGGGGATACACAAATGGCTGCAGTGCTGGATGCGGGAGGCTTGCACAGGGTCGACACAGGAGGCCGTCAGGGGCTTGAGGAATACAACTACGATGTGATTCGCTTGCTCGCATTTGCCACAGTCTTCTGGGGCATCGTGGGCATGTTTGTTGGCGTGTGGATCGCGGCTCAACTGGCCTTCCCAACGCTGGCCGAGGGCATTTCATGGCTCTCCTTCGGGCGCCTGCGGCCCCTTCACACCAACGCGGTCATTTTTGCCTTCGGCGGCAGTGCACTGTTGGCCACCTCCTTCTATGTGGTCCAACGCACCTCGCATGCCCGACTGTTCGGCGGCTGGCTGCCGAACGCCGTGGCCTGGGGCTACCAGGCGGTCATTGTGCTGGCGGCTATCACCCTGCCCATGGGGCTGACCAGCACCCACGAATACGCCGAGCTCATTTGGCCCATCGATCTCCTGCTGGCTCTGGTCTGGGTGGCCTATGCGGTTGTATTCTTTGGCACCCTGTGGCGGCGCAAGATTGAGCATATCTATGTGGGCAACTGGTTCTTTGGTGCATTCATCCTCACCGTGGCCCTCCTTCACATTGTCCGCAGCGCGGCCATTCCGGTGAGCCTCACGCAGGCTGTGCCTGTGTTTTCTGGCGTACAGGACGCCATGGTGCAGTGGTGGTATGGCCATAACGCCGTTGGCTTCTTCCTCACGGCAGGCTTCCTGGGCATGATGTACTACTTCATTCCCAAGCAGGCCGAGCGGCCGGTGTACTCCTACCGCCTCTCGATTGTCCACTTCTGGGCCCTGATCTTCACCTACATGTGGGCCGGGCCACACCACCTGCACTACACCGCCCTGCCCGACTGGACGCAATCCCTCGGCATGGTCTTCTCACTCATTCTGCTGGCCCCAAGCTGGGGCGGCATGATCAACGGCATCATGACCATGTCGGGTGCCTGGCACAAGCTGCGCAACGACCCCATCCTGAAGTTTCTGATTGTCTCGGTGTCGTTCTACGGCATGTCCACCTTCGAGGGTCCCATGATGGCGATCAAGACGGTGAATGCCCTGTCGCACTACACCGACTGGACCATCGGCCATGTGCACTCAGGCGCCCTGGGCTGGGTCGGCTTCATCACGATTGGCTCGCTGTATTACCTGATTCCCCGGCTTGTGGGGCGCACCAGCATGTACAGCGTCAAGGCCATCGAGCTTCACTTCTGGGTGGCCACGATCGGCATCGTGCTCTACATCGCCGCCATGTGGATCTCCGGCGTGATGCAGGGCCTCATGTGGCGAGCCCTCAACACCGATGGTTCGCTCACCTACACCTTTGTCGAGAGCGTGAAGGCAAGCTTCCCCTACTACGCGATACGCCTGGGAGGCGGCCTGCTCTACCTGAGTGGCATGTTCATCATGGCCTGGAACGTCTACATGACCGCCCGTAACCCACAGCCCGTGAACACAGCAATTCCTGCTGTGGCCCACGCCTAATCCAGGGAGATCGAGATGGGCTTCAAGCATGAATACATCGAGAAGCGACCCAGCCTGCTGATCGTCATGGTGCTGCTGGTCGTGGCCATTGGTGGCCTGGTGGAGATCGTTCCGCTCTTCTTCCAGAAATCCACCACCGAGCCCGTGGCCAACCTCAAGCCCTACACCGCCTTGCAGCTCGCAGGCCGAGACATCTACATCCGTGAGGGCTGCGTGGGCTGTCACTCCCAGATGATTCGGCCCTTCCGAGCAGAGACCGAGCGTTACGGCCACTACTCGGTGGCAGGTGAGTCGGTCTACGACTTTCCTCACCTCTGGGGCTCCAAGCGAACCGGCCCCGACCTGGCGAGGGTTGGCGAGCGCTACTCGGATGAATGGCACCGGGTGCACCTGATCAACCCGCGCGATGTCGTGCCCGAGTCCAACATGCCCTCCTACCCTTGGCTTGCAGAGACCCCGCTTAGAACTCCACATCTCGAAAATAAAATGAGGGCCCTTCGCACCCTTGGCGTGCCCTACACGGACGAGGACATTGCAGGCGCGCAACAGGCCATTGAAGGAAAAACGGAGATTGAAGCGGTGATTGCTTATCTCCAATCCTTGGGCTTGGCCTTGCGGGAGAAGCGCTCATGAATGAGCTTCACGCGATTGTCACAGTGGTGCTGTTTGTCCTCTTCGTCGGGATCATTGCCTTCACCTTTAGCAAGGGCCAAAAGGAGAAGATGGATGCCGCCGCAAGGATTCCTCTCGAAGACGACACGCCCCCCTCATCCCCCTCTCGCTGAGACACAACATGGCCGACTTCAACTCTCAATTCTGGAATCTCTGGGTCGTTATTCTCACGGTGCTGAGCATTGCCGCCTGCGGCATTTTTCTTTTCTTGCTCTCACGAAAGAAGGTGAAGTCCGGCGATTCCGTGGACACCACCGGGCACGTCTGGGACGAAGACCTTCAAGAGTTCGACAACCCACTGCCGCGCTGGTGGATGATTCTTTTCTACCTCACCATTGCCTTTTCAGTGCTGTATCTGGTGCTCTTTCCTGGGCTTGGCACGGCCAAAGGCATCCTGAACTGGACCTCCACCGGTGAGCACGTGAAAGAGGTGCAGCGGGCCAATGAGACCTACGGCCCCATCTATGCAAAATTCGCCTCGATGACCATCGAAGAGACCGCCACCGATGCGCAGGCCCTGGCCATCGGACAGCGCCTCTTTGTCAACAACTGTGCCCAGTGCCACGGCGTGGATGGTCGAGGTGGAAAAGGCTTCCCGAACCTCACCGACCAAGACACCCTATATGGTCTGGACGGCGACGCCATCAAGACCTCCATCGTGGCTGGCCGGAATGGAATGATGCCGCCGATGGCTGCAGCCGTTGGCACCACTGCCGATGTGGAAAACCTCTCGCACTATGTCCTGAGCCTGTCCGGCACCGCACACGACTCCATCAAGGCCGCCCTGGGGCAAGAGAAGTTTGCCGTCTGTGCAGCCTGCCACGGCGCCGCCGGCGAGGGAAACACCGCCATGGGTGCACCTCGGCTCAATGACAAGGTCTGGCTCTATGGTGGCTCCCTGGCCACCATTCAGGAGAGCATCAACAAGGGCCGCGCAGGCGTGATGCCCGCCTGGAAGGAGATCATGGGCGACGAGAAGGCCCACCTGGTCTCGGCCTACGCCTATAGCCTCTCCCACAAACCCACCCCATGAGTAGCCCAGGGGGAGCCAGTCAACCGCCCCCCGTCGTAGAGCAGACCGTTCTGCTCTACGCGCCCGGCAAGAAGATTTATGCCCGGGCCGTGGATGGCCTTTTCAATCGCTGGCGCTGGGCCTTCGTGTTTTTCACACAGGCGCTCTACTACCTCACGCCGTGGATCACCTGGAACGGACGGCCCGCCGTCCTCTTCGACCTCGAGGCCCGGCGCTTCTACATCCTCGACCTCGTCCTGGTTCCACAAGACTTCATTTACCTCACGGCGCTGCTCCTGCTTTCGGCCTTTGGACTGTTCCTCTTCACTGCGATTGCCGGTCGGCTCTTCTGCGGCTACGCATGCCCACAGACGGTCTACACCGAGATCTTCATGCAGGTTGAGCGGTGGATCGAGGGAGATCGCCATGTTCGTATTCGGGCCGATCACGAGAAAAGCCTGGCAAGCCGGCTCCCCAAAAAAATTCTGAAGTGGATGGCCTGGGCTGTAATTGCACTCTGGACAGGCTTCACCTTTGCCGGCTATTTCACACCCATTCACGAGCTCGCCGCGGGTGTCGTGGCCCTGAGCCTGGGCTTCTGGCAATGGTTCTGGATGCTCTTTTACTCATTCTTCACCATGCTGCAGGCCGGATTCATGCGTGAGCAGGTCTGCAAGTACATGTGCCCCTACGCCCGCTTCCAGAGCGCCATGTTCGACCGCGACACGCTCATTGTCAGCTACGACACCGATCGCGGCGAGCCGCGCGGGAAACGATCGAAGGCAACAGACCATCATGCCCAGGGCAAGGGCGACTGCATCGACTGTGGCGTCTGCGTCGAGGTCTGCCCCACCGGCATCGACATCCGTGATGGCCTCCAGTATGAGTGCATCGGCTGCGGCCTCTGCGCCGATGCCTGCAACACCATCATGGACCGCATGGACTACCCGCGGGGCCTGGTGCGTTATGCGACCCTCAATGCGCTGGAGCACAAGCTCACGCCAGATGAAGTCAAGAAACGATTCTTTCGCCCCCGTGTGCTCATCTACACGGCCGTCTTGTCGGTCGTAGCTCTGGTGGTGCTCAGCACACTGGCCATGCGGGTGCCACTCAATGTGAATGTCATTCGAGACCGAGGCGCCCTGGCCCGCGAGGTAGAGGGAACCCACATTGAGAACACCTACCGACTGCAGATCACCAACACGGGCCATGCGGCCCAACGGTTTGTCATCTCACCATCCGGCCTCGACGGTCTTCGGATTCAAGGTGACACCCATGTGGTGGTCGAGGGGGGCGCCAACACCATGGCCATCATCAACCTGCAGCTCCCGCTCGACAAGGCCGAGGCCTTGAAGAAGGGATCCCATAAGATTGCGCTCGATATCCACTCCGAGGAGAATCCGAGCGTTCGCGTACAAGAAAAGACTGCCTTCTATGTCCCTCGATAAGCCTGAAATCTGGTGGAAGCAGCCCTGGCCTTGGATTGTGATTGGCATGCTTGGCACCACCGTGGTGGCCAGCCTTGTTACCCTGGTGATTGCGGCCGGCACGACTGACAGCCTGGTCTCGGATGACTACACCCGCCAGGGCAAGACCATCAATAAGCGACTCGCCAAAGACGAGCTCGCAGAGCGCATGGGCATCCGACTGACACCCGAGCTTCGATGGGTTGCCGATGACCTGCTCCAAATACAACTCAAATACCGCGCTGTGGACAGCTCCGCAGTAGCACCGTCCTTTCTCAGACTTACGCTCTCCCACCCAACCCTGGCAGACCGTGACACGAGTGTCTCGCTGGTTCAGATTCAGCCAGGGCTCTATCAGGCGCAGGTGTCAGGGCTCTCTACTGGGCACTGGCATGCCATCACCGAGCCGCCCGCAGGCGACTGGCGGGTGCGGAGTCGCCTCGACATTCAACCCAAAGGGGTTCCAACACCATGAGCCAGTACGAGCCCTGTCAGATCAAAGACCCTCGGGACACACCCTCCTCCGCCCAGGCCGCCATGAGCATTGTCTGGCCCTCGTTTCTGGCGGCCGTCGCATTGTCGGGCGTGGTCTTCTCAGTCATCGACCCACAGGATGTTCCGATCTTTTCGGAGCAGCTTGAGATCGGACGCAGGGAGGCCTACGGCCTTGGATTTCTCGTGTTCTGGGCCTGCTCAGCGCTGGCCAGCGCGATGACCTACTTGCTCGCGCGACCACCCAGCACGTGATCGGACTCGACCGCCTCTTCAAGGCCGAGTTCTTGAATCTTTCGGGTGATGGTATTGCGTCCGACGCCCAGAAGCTGGGCGGCCTCCATCCGACGGCCCCGGGTGTGGGCCAAGGCCGTGCCAAAGACAACGCGCTCAAAGGTGCGCGACCAATCAGCCATCCGCCCATCTGAGGGCTCATCTGTCTGGGGCGTGGATGCCAACGACGCGGAGACGAGCTCTGCCAAACGGGCGGCCCAATCAGAATGCGACGGACCGCCCGCCTCCATGGCATCTGCCTGAGCGGCAACTGGCGCCGAACCATCAGATAAACCGTTTCCCGGCACTGCAACGACAGATGCCGTGACCGATGAATCCGCAAGGGCGTTGTGGGCCGACGGCAGGCGAGACTGCATGTCGGGGGGCAGGTCCTGAGACTCCACCCATTGGCTTGGCGCCATGACCGAGAGCCAATGACACAGGTTCTCGAGCTGGCGCACATTGCCTGGGAATGGCTGCGCTGCAATGACGGCCATGGCTTCGGGGGACAGCTGCTTGACCTCCACACCCAAAGTCTTTGCGGAGCGGGACAAGAAGAACTTCACCAACTCCGGTATGTCCTCCCGCCGCTCCCGCAACGGCGGTAGCCGAAGGCGAATGACATGGAGCCGATGGAAGAGGTCTTCTCGAAAGCGTCCCTCGGCCACCCGCTGTTCCAGATTCTGATGCGTGGCTGCAATGACTCGAACATTTGCCTTGAGCGGTTGATGGCCACCCACACGGTAGAAGTGGCCATCGGACAACACGCGGAGCAGCCGCGTCTGAAGGTCGAGCGGCATGTCACCGATTTCATCCAAGAACAGCGTCCCGCCCTCGGCCTGCTCAAAGCGGCCGCGCCGTTGCGCCTGTGCACCGGTGAAGGAGCCCCGCTCATGGCCGAAAAGCTCCGACTCCAAGAGGTCGTGCGGAATGGCTGCCGTGTTGAGGGCGACGAACGGCATGTCGGCCCGGGGGCTGTGCCGATGCAGCGCGTTGGCCACCAGCTCCTTGCCCGTGCCAGACTCTCCCGTGATGAGCACGGTGGCCGATGACTGAGAGAGCCGGCCGATGGCGCGAAAGACCTCCTGCATGGCGGGCGCCTGGCCCAGCATCTCCAACTGTGGCTCGACGCCGCCAGCTGCGCTGGCCCCGTTCGGGCGAGATTCACGGATGGCACGCCTTATGAGTGCAGTGGCATCGTCGATGTCGAAGGGCTTGGTGAGGTACTCGAAGGCTCCCCCTTGAAAGGCGGACACGGCGCTGTCGAGGTCGGAGAACCCGGTCATGATGATGACGGGCAGTTCGGGGTGGCGCTCCTTCACGCGCTCGAGCAGGGCCAGGCCGGAATCGCCAGGCATTCGGATGTCCGAGACCAACACCTGAGGTGTCTCGGTGGGCAGGGCACGCATGACATCGCCCGCATTCTCGAACAGCCGGCAGGGAATGTCGGCCTTGCGAAGCGCCTTCTCCAAGACCCATCGAATCGATGCGTCGTCGTCCACGATCCAGACTGGCTTCATTCCCCTCTCCCCTGTGGCTCACCAACGGGCAGGCAGATTTCGAAGGTTGTTCCGGCTGACCCGGTCTGACATTCAATGGTGCCGCCATGCTGATGCACGATGGTCTGAGCAAGAGTCAGACCAAGGCCATGGCCTTGCGGATTTCCAGACACCAATGGATAAAAAATTTCGTCTCGAATGGCCTCAGGGATGCCCGGGCCGTTGTCGGTGATGCTCAGCAGGACCGCAAGCCGATAACGCTGACGATGCAGCGTGACCTGACGGGCGGCACGGGTCTTGAGCGTGATGC
Organism: Bordetella parapertussis; assembly: GCA_945862305.1. Taxonomy (GTDB): domain Bacteria; phylum Pseudomonadota; class Gammaproteobacteria; order Burkholderiales; family Burkholderiaceae_A; genus Hahnella. Next base: position 87,786 of record CAMAXF010000004.1, read on the forward strand.
AACCTGGTGCAGATGCACCAGTAGGGGGCTGACCCTGTATGGCCTGCGCCGCATTTCGCACGATGTTGAGCACGGTCTGAATCAACTGCTCTAGATCGGCAGAGACATCGGGAAGACTGATGTCGTAGTCGCGCCGAATTTCCAGACCCGCCGAGAATTCAGAGAGGACCAAGGTGCGCACCCGCTCCAAGACCTCATGCACATTCACATCCCGGCGTGTGAGGCTGCGCCTCACTGGCGCAAGCATGCGGTCGACCAGCGACTGTAGCCGGTCAGACTCCTTAATGATGATCTGGGTGTATTCCCTGAGCTCGCGCGTGGGCAGCTCCGCATCGAGGAGCTGTGCTGCACCCCGAATGCCGCCCAGGGGGTTCTTCACCTCATGGCCGAGGTTTCGCAAGAGTGACTGGTTCATTTGCATCAGGGCAGCCTGCCGCTCCTCCCGACCAATCCGTTGAAAGGCATCCGGTTCACGCAGCTCCACCGACACCGAAAGGCCTGGGTCCTCGAGCACCATCACGGCCGTGTCAAGCAGTCGCTCACTGCGGCCCTCGGTGGCACCATTCACATACCAGCGGGCCTGGAGCCTCCGCACCACGACGCTGCCCTCTGAGGCCTCCGACCAGAGCGCCGAGAGATCGTCTGGCGAGGCCAGGAGGTCTGAAAGGTTCTGCCCCAGGAGCTGATGGGCGGACTGCCCCAGCAGCCCCTCTGCCACCAGGTTTGCGTGGCAGACACAGCCGCGGTTGTCGATCAACAACACGGCTGTGCTGAGCAGGTCGAGTGGATGCGTCTGTGTCAGAGCGAGTAGTACATGTCGAACTCGACCGGATGGGTGGTCATCCGGAACCGTGTGACCTCTTCCATCTTCAGGCCGATGTACGCATCGATCATCGCGTCGCTGAACACACCGCCCTTGGTGAGGAACTCGCGGTCCTTGTCCAGGTGCTCCAAGGCCATGTCGAGCGATGAGCAGACCGTCGGAATCTTCTTGTCTTCCTCGGGCGGCAGGTCGTAGAGGTTCTTGTCTGCAGCCTCACCCGGATGGATCTTGTTCATCACGCCATCCAGGCCCGCCATCATCATGGCCGAGAAGGCCAGGTAGGGGTTGGCCGTGGGGTCTGGGAAGCGAACTTCGATGCGACGGCCCTTGGGGCTGGGTACATACGGGATGCGAATGGATGCAGACCGGTTGCGTGCCGAGTAGGCCAGCTTCACTGGGGCCTCAAAGCCAGGCACAAGGCGCTTGTAGCTGTTGGTACCCGGGTTGGTGATGGCATTGAGCGCACGGGCGTGCTTGATGATGCCGCCGATGTAAAAGAGCGCGAACTCAGACAGACCCGCGTAGCCATTACCCGCAAACAGGTTCTCTCCGCCCTTCCAGATGGACTGGTGCACATGCATGCCAGAGCCGTTGTCGCCCACCACGGGCTTGGGCATGAAGGTGGCTGTCTTGCCATAGCTGGCCGCCACATTCATGACCACGTACTTGAGGATTTGAGTCCAGTCTGCGCGCTGCGTGAGCGTGGAGAAACGGGTGCCGATCTCGCACTGGCCGGCGCCCGCCACCTCGTGGTGATGGACCTCCACGGGCACACCCATCTGCTCCAGAATGAGGCACATCTCGGAGCGAATGTCTTGGTAGGAGTCGACCGGCGGCACGGGGAAGTACCCACCCTTGACGGCCGGCCGGTGGGCCAGGTTGCCACCTTCGTAATCGATGCCGGTGGACCAGCTGGCCTCCTCGGATTTGATCTTCACGCCGCAGCCGGACATGTCGACGTTCCAGGTGACGCCATCAAAAATGAAGAACTCGGGCTCAGGGCCAAAGTAGGCGGTGTCGCCCACGCCTGATGCCTTCAGGAAGGCCTCGGCACGCTTCGCAATGGAACGGGGGTCGAGGTCGTAACCCTTGCCGTCGGAGGGCTCCACCACATCGCAAGTGATGTTCAGGGTGGATTCTTCACGGAATGGGTCGAGCACGGCCGTGCCAGCATCGGGCATGAGGAGCATGTCAGAGGCCTCGATGCCCTTCCAGCCCGCAATCGATGATCCGTCAAAGGCATGGCCAGACTCGAACTTGTCGTCGCCAACGGTGTGCGCGGGAACCGACACGTGCTGCTCTTTGCCACGGGTATCCGTGAAACGGAAATCAACGAATTTCACATCGTTGTCTTTGATCATCTTCAATACATCTGCGGGACTGGCCATGAATGCGCTCTCCAGGGTGGGGGTGAATGAAAAAACAAATGCCTTTTTGCAGATTCCGTGCCAAGCACGGCGAGCTCTGAAAGGCCTGACCGGACAAGGCCTTCCGGGCCTGGCACGAGGGTCCAAGGCACAGGCTAGCCCGGAACTGCACCATTGTAATGCAACTATTGCACCAATATTGTGCTTATTGCATTATTTTGGTGCATCCGGTAAAAACCTGGCTTGGAGGTCATTGAGGAAGTTCAGCCCATGGGGCGTGGGTGCGAATCGACCCGGTTGGCGGGACATCAGCCCGTCTGTCTGCGCCTTTCCCACCTGTGCGAGCAACCCTTCGAGGGGCTGCCCCGTCCTGGAAGGATAGTGCATCACCGGCACGCCCTCGACGAGTCGCAGGGCATTGAGCATGAACTCAAACGGCAGTGCCGCCGCAGGCACCGCCTCCGTGCGCCGATGCGTGCCATCCAACACCTTGGCCATGAAATCCTCGGGGCGCCGCACCACGGTCTGCCGAACAACGCCCTCTGCGGCCTGGGTGAGTTTGCTGTGCGCGCCGGCCCCAATGCCCAAGTAATCACCAAACTCCCAATAGTTCAGGTTGTGCTGAGCCTCGTGGCCCCGGCGTGCATGGGCAGAGACCTCGTAGCGCGCATAGCCCGCCTCCGCCAACAACGACTCGCCCTCGGTCTGCATCTCCCAGATGAGGTCTTCCGGCGGCAAGGACGGAGGCTTCACAGCAAACAGCGTGTTGGGCTCCAAGGTCAGCTGATACCGAGACAAATGACCAGGATCGAGGGCCAGTGCCACTCGAAGATCGGCCTCGGCCATGGCAAGGTCTTGGCCCGGCAGGCCATACATCAGGTCCAGGTTGCAGCGCTCAAATATGGCAACGGCCGCCTCCGCAGCCTGCCGAGCACCGGCGCCGTCGTGGACGCGACCAATGGCCTTGAGGCTCTCGTCGTGGAAGGATTGCACCCCCAGCGACAGCCGAGTGACGCCGGCCTGGCGAAGGGCCTCGAACTGGCCTCTCTGGGCGGCACCAGGATTGGCTTCCATCGTGATCTCTGCCCCCGACAGCAGGCGAACCCGAGCACGGATGGTCTCGAGCAGGCTTGCAATGGCGTCTGGCGAGAACAAATTCGGAGTGCCGCCGCCGATGAACACACTGACCACGGATCGCCCCCAGATGGAGGGGAGTGCCTGCTCGAGGTCACTGGTGAGCGCCGCGAGGTAGGCCGCCTCCGGCAGGCCATCGGCCCGCTCGTGGGAATTAAAATCGCAGTAGGGACACTTCTTGAGGCACCAGGGCAGGTGCACATAGATGGACAGTGGGATGGGCCCAAAGGTCATGCGGTGCTGGGCCCCGTCGCATCATCGAACATGCGAACGAGCTGATCCAGAGCTCGCCCACGATGGCTCACCCGCACCTTCTCCTCGAGCGAGAGCGATGCGGCTGAACGACCCAGCCCGGGATCATAAAAAATCGGGTCATAGCCAAAGCCCTGCGTGCCGGAAGCCGACTGCAAGATCTGTCCGGGCCATTGCCCCAAGGCCACCAATGGCCAGGGGTCATCCACTGAACGCAGCGCGACCAGCACGCAGACGAATCGCGCCTCTCGGGCAGCTCCCTCAAGGCCCTGCATTCGGTGAAGCAGCCAACGCCAGTTGGCCTCGTCGTTGGGCAGTTCAGAGAGCGCCTCTGCGGCGGCTCGTGCATTGGTTCGAACGACATCGGAGGCGAAAAAACGTGCGGAGTGAACCCCAGGTGCACCCCCAAGCGCAGGCACGACCAGGCCGGAGTCATCGGCCAGGCTCGGGCGGCCCGTGTGGGCGGCCGCGTGCCGAGCCTTGCGCAGTGCATTCTCCACGAAGGTGCCGTGGGGCTCATCGATGGCGCAGACCCCCAGACTGGCCTGCGACACCAGCTCGATGCCGCGGCCCGACAAGGCCGGCTCAAACTCCTTGGCCTTGCCCAGGTTGCCTGAGGCCAACACCCACGTGCATGAACTCACTGGCCGAGTCGCCCCTCGCGTTGCTCTGGGTGCTGCGCCATCTCGCGCTGAAGGCCATGGAGGCGAGAAATGCCAGCACCGGCAAGGCCCAACAAGGCATCGAGCTGATTGCGGTCAAAGGGTGCGCCCTCTGCCGTGCCCTGTACCTCCACAAAGCCGCCCGCACTGGTCATGGCCACGTTCATGTCGGTGTCACAGTTGGAGTCCTCTGCGTAGTCGAGGTCCAGAACGGGCGTGCCCTGATAGACACCCACCGAGACAGCAGCCACCTGCGCATGCAGGGCCGCACGCAGTCGACTGGCCTCATCCTCAGAGCCTGCCTGACCGGCCAGCACCTCGATGGCATCGAAGGCGGCCAGCCAGGCGCCCGTGATGCTTGCCGTGCGAGTGCCGCCATCAGCCTGCAGCACATCGCAGTCCAGGGTGATCGTTCGCTCGCCCAGGGCTTCCAAATTGCAGACAGATCGGAGGGCCCTTCCAATGAGCCGCTGGATCTCCAGGGTGCGCCCACCCTGCTTGCCCCTGGCCGCCTCTCGATCACTCCGAGTGTGCGTAGCCCGCGGCAGCATGCCGTATTCCGCGGTCACCCATCCGCGGCCCTGCCCCTTCATAAAGCCTGGCACCTTCTGTTCCACCGAGGCTGTGCAGAGCACATGGGTGTCTCCGAAGCAGACGAGGACAGAGCCCTCCGCATGCTTGGTGTAGCCGCGCTCCAGTCGCACAGGTCTTAGGGCATCGAAGGGTCTGGCACTCGGTCTCATGACGATTTCCTCTTGAAATAGAGCCCTTACAATACCGAAGCTATGACCATCTACAGCATGACGGGCTTTGGTGTGGCCTGCGCGCCCACCCCCTCTGGCCTGGCCAGCGTCGAGCTTCGCTCGGTGAACAACCGTTTCTTTGAATTCTCTGCACGCCTGCCCGACGAGTGTAAGGCCATGGAGCAGTCCCTTCGTGAGGCGGTGGCGAGCCGGCTGCCACGCGGCAAGCTTGAGCTTCGACTTCAGCTCAGCCGCACCGACTCGGGGATGGCTCCTGGCCAGGTGCAGCAAGACAGGCTCAAGGCCCTGCTGGAGACGAGCCACGCGGTGCGCCAGGTGGCTGGCGATGCCGTGTCGCCCTGGTCGATGCACGACCTGCTCCGCTGGCCCGGCATCCTCACCGAACAGACAGAACCCCCAGAGGCACTCGAGGCCCGGGTTCATGCCCTCACCCAGCAGGCCATCGACGCGCTTGAGGCCGCGCGCGCCAGCGAGGGCAGCAAGCTCGCCAACGTCATCACACGCCGACTGCAAGACATCGAACAATTGGTGGCCCAGGCCAAGCCCTTGCTGCCAGAGGCGCTTGCGCAGGTCAGCGAAAAGATTCGGGCCCGCCTCCTTGAGGCCTTTTCTGGGGTCTCACCAGCGGAGTTGGAGGCCATGGTGTCCGAGCGTGTTCGACAGGAGTCTCACGCCGCCGCCATCCGATCAGACATCGCCGAGGAACTCGATCGCCTACAGGCGCACCTTCAGGAAATGTCTCGCATTCTGCAAAACCCAGCGGCCCAGCCCGTGGGCAAAAGGCTCGACTTTCTCACCCAAGAACTTCACCGTGAGGCCAACACGCTGGGCTCGAAATCACCCAGCCTGGCCCTCACTCAGTTGGCCATGGAGATGAAGCTCGCGGTCGAGCAGATTCGCGAGCAGGTTCAGAACATTCAATGAACACGGCCCTGCCCAGCGCGACTCGCGGCCACCTTTTGATTGTCTCGGCGCCCTCCGGGGCGGGAAAGACCAGCCTCGTGAAGGCCCTGCTCGACGAGCCAGACCTCAACCTGCGCCTGTCTGTCTCCACCACCACCCGTGCACCCCGACCGGGTGAGTGCAACGGACGCGAGTATCACTTCACCAGCCCCGAAGACTTCTCGAAACGCCAGCAGGCAGGCGAATTTCTAGAATGGGCCCAGGTGCATGGCAACCACTACGGCACCTCGGCCCGAACAGTCGCCGATGCCATGGCGCAAGGCCATCGTGTGATTCTGGAGATTGACTGGCAGGGTGCCCAGCAGGTGAGAGGGCTCTTCTCGGCTCATCAGCGGACGAGCATTTTCATCCTTCCCCCATCCATTGATGAACTGCGCCGCCGGCTGGAGGCGCGAGGCCAGGACCTCCCCGAGGTCATTGCGGCGCGCCTTGCCGCGGCCGAGGAGGAGTGCTCCCATGCGGAAGAGTTCGATCATGTTATTATGAATCAACACTTTAGCGAGACTTTGGCCGCCCTGCGCAGAATCATTTCAGCGACGGCCTGCTAAGCCACACACCACCAGAAAGCGACTCCATGGCCCGTATCACCGTTGAAGATTGTCTGGACAAAATCCCCAACCGCTTTGAGCTCGCCCTGGCTGCGGCCTATCGTGCTCGTCAGCTGGCGCAGGGCTCCACGCCCAAGGTCGACTCCCGCGACAAGCCCACCGTGACCGCACTGCGCGAGGTGGCCGCTGGCGCCGTGGGCCGCGAAATGCTCCGCAAGGTGCCCATCTAAGCAAAGGCCATGTCGTGAGCTCCGCACCAGCCGTCGTCTCCGTCGGTCAGTTGCTGGAGTCAGCCTGTTACCTCGAGCCGGCCGATGCCGCCCGACTCACAGAGGCCTTTCGGTTCGCAGATGAGGCCCACCTCGGGCAGAGTCGCCAGTCTGGCGAGCCCTACATCACCCACCCACTTGCCGTGGCAGAGGTCTGCTGCAGCTGGAGGCTCGATGCAGAGGCCCTCATGGCGGCCCTTCTGCACGACACCGTGGAAGACTGCGGCGTCAGCCTTCAGGAGGTTGCAGAGCGGTTTGGCCCCGTGGTCTCCTCTCTGGTGGCCGGTCTCACCAAGCTCGATCGCATACAGTTTCAGAATCGAGAAGAGGCCCAGGCCGAGAACTTTCGCAAGATGTTCATGGCCATGGCCGACGATGTCCGCGTCATCCTCATCAAGCTCGCCGACCGTCTTCACAACATGCGCACCATGGATGCTGTCTCTGCTCCGAAGCGCGCACGTGTCTCCCGCGAAACCCTAGAACTCTTTGCACCCATCGCCCACCGCCTGGGCCTCAACGAGGTCTTTCGTGAGTTCGAAGACCTGTGCTTCGCGGGCCTTCATCCGAGTCGTCACCAGGTGCTCCAGCGTGCCCTGCTGGCGGCGCGCGGAAATCGCAAGGAGGTGGTCACCCGCCTAGAGAATGCAGTTCGAGAGCACCTTCCAAGATTTGGGGTCGAGGCCGATGTCACTGGCCGAGAAAAGAGCCTCTACTCCATCTACCTCAAGATGCGCGAGAAGCGCCTCAGCTTTGCCGAGGTGCTCGACATCTACGGCTTCCGAATCTTGGTGGACACCTCTTCAGACTGCTACCTGGCCCTCGGCGCACTCCATGCCCTGTACCGACCATCACCTGGGCGTTTCAAGGACTACATCGCACTGCCAAAGTCGAACGGCTATCAGTCCCTGCACACAGTGGTCATCGGGCCATACGGGACGCCCATTGAATTTCAGATCCGCACCCATGAGATGCATCGCGTGGCGGAGGCCGGTGTGGCGGCCCACTGGCTCTACAAGGAGCACGCCTCGAATGTCACACCACTGCAGCAGAAGGCCCACGAGTGGATGCAATCGCTGCTGCAGAGCCGCTCGGGTGATGCTGGCAACCTGATCGACCACGTCAAGATTGACCTCTTCCCGGATGTCATCTACGTCTTCACGCCCAACGGAGACATCCGAGAGCTCCCTCGGGGCTCCACACCCGTGGACTACGCCTACATGGTTCACACAGACGTGGGCAATCGCTGCATCGGCGCCTGGGTGAACAATCTCAGCAAGCCGCTGGACACCGAGCTTCGAAATGGAGATGTCGTGCGCATCGACACGGGCGAGGAGGCCGCCCCGCATCCCGGCTGGCTCAGCTTTGTGAAGACTGCCAAGGCCCGGGCAGAGATTCGACACAACCTCAAGAACACCACCCGCGAGCGCTCCATTGCCTTTGGCCGCCGCATGCTCGAGGACGCCCTCTCGGCCCTGGGTGTAAAGGGCCTCAACGAGCCATCACTGCAATGGGCACAGCTCATCAACGAGGCGGCCGCAAAGGATGAGGAGGGCATACTCGAATCCATTGGGCTCGGCCACCTGTTGGCCAATGTTGCCGCCCGCCGACTGATGCCCGTGGAGCTCTCCCCCACACGTCGCCAGCTCACGCCCTTTGCCGAGCGCGCCCTTGCCTTGGCCATTGAGCACCTAACCCAGCCCGAGCTTGGCATCACCCTCAACGGATCGGAGGGCACTGCGGTGCAATACGCGAGCTGCTGTTATCCCATCGCTGGCGATAATGCCTGGGGGCATATGCGCGGTGGGGCTGGCCTGCTGGTGCATCGGGCCAGCTGCCCGACTGCCAGGCGCCAACGGAACAAAGACCGAGCCCGCTGGGCCGATGTCATCTGGGGAGACCCTCTCTTTCGAGAGTTCGAAACCCGGCTCGATGTCGATGTCAACAACAGCCCCGGCGCCCTGGCCAAGGTGGCCTCGGCCATCTCCGCCCGACAGGCCAACATCATCGACCTCTCCATTGAGCCCAGGGCCGGTGGCCTCGCCACACTGCACGTGGCCATTGAGGTGAAGAATCGCATCCACCTCGCAGACGTGCTGAGGTCTGTGCGCCGGAGTGCAGCGGTGACCAAGGCCACACGTCGCACCCGCGACAGCCACTGATCAGCCGCCGGCGATCATCATCCGATCAATCCAGATCGAGCCCGTCGTGCGAGTACCACGGGTGATGGTGTCGGAGCCAATTGCTCGGATGCCGGCATACATGGCCTTGAGGTTTCCAGCGATGGTGACCTCCTCCACGGGATGCTGAATCTCACCGTTCTCGATCCAGTACCCAAAGGCCCCGCGTGAATAGTCTCCGGTCAGCCCGTTCACACCCTGGCCCATGACCTCCGTGACCAGAAGCCCGCGGCCCATGCCTTGAATCATCTCGCCAAGGCCACGGCTTGGGCGGGTCTCACTGCTGTGGAGCACCAGGTTGTGGGCACCACCCGCATTGCCTGTGGTCTTCATGCCGAGTTTTCGGGCGGAGTAAGTGGACAGGAAATAGCCTGCAACCCTGCCCTGCTCGATGACGGTTCTTGGCTGTACGCGAACACCCTCATCATCAAAGGGCGTGCTGCCATCTCCGCCGGGCACGAAAGGGTCTTCCGTCATGCTGATGTGTGATGGAAAAAGGGGCTGGCCGAGGCTGTCAACCAGAAAACTCGCCTTGCGATAGAGCGAGCTTCCCGACAGCGCGTTGACCAGAGAGCCCATCAGGCCCACGGCCAAGGGAGCCTCGAAGATCACCGGATGTTCCCCGGTGGGCACCTGCCGGGCCCCCAGGCGCGAGAGCGCGCGGCGGGCCGCATACAACCCCACGGCCTCGGGGTCTGCCAGTTGAGCGGCGTTCCGGCTGGTCGTGTACCAGTCATCCCGTTGCATCTGCTCCCCGCGTTGGGCAATCGGGGCGACCGAGAGCCAATGACGGCTGTAGGGGTAGCCCCCCGAAAACCCACGGCTGTTGGCTGCATGAAACTGACCGTGGGAGGCGGAGACCGACGCCCCCTCGCTGTTGGCAATGAGAGGGCTGGCGGCTCGGGCCGCGGACTCGGCCTTCAGGGCCAGCGTCGTGGCGGCCTGCGCATCAATCGACCACGGATGGAAGAGGTCGAGGGACGCATGGTCGTGGGCGATCTCATCTGCATCCGGCAGGCCAGAGAACGGATCCTCTGCAGTGTGACGAGCAATCTCGAAGGCACGACGAACCGTGTCTCGCAAGGCCGTCTCAGAGAGGTCTGAGGTGGTGGCGTGGCCCCGCCGATGCCCCTGATAGACCGTGATGCCCGCCGACTTGTCACGCGTCCGCTCGATGGTCTCGAGCTGCCCCATCCGAACGGTCACCGTGAGCCCAGACTGCTCAGAGACTTCTACGGCGGCATCGGAGGCACCCAGGTCGTGGGCCATGTCGATGAGCCGGTGGCTCATGTCACGGAGTTGGGAGGGGGTGTAAAAAAAGGGGTCGAAAGACGGTGTGCTCATGCGTCAGAATAGTGCCATGAACCACGACAATCTTCGCACCGCACGCATTGGCCTCGTCTCGATCAGCGACCGCGCAAGCCAGGGGGTCTACCCGGACGAGGGCCTTCCAAGCCTCAAGGACTGGCTCGGGCGCGCCCTGAAAAGCCCATGGCTTGCCATTGAGCGCCTGATCCCTGACGACCGCTTCCTCATTTCACAAACCCTTGTCGACCTCGTGGACAAAGAGGCCTGCGACCTCGTGCTCACCACAGGTGGCACTGGTCCCGCGCTGCGCGATGTCACACCCGAGGCCACCCTCGCCGTGGGCGACAAGGAACTGCCCGGCTTTGGCGAACAGATGCGCCAAATCTCTCTGCAATTCGTGCCCACCGCCATCTTGTCTCGACAGGTGGCCGTGGTGCGAGGCACAGCCATGATCATCAATCTGCCGGGGCGCCCACGATCCATTCAGGAAACCCTGGAGGGCTTGCGCAACGATGACGGGAGCGTGCGGGTGCCGGGCATCTTTGCGGCTGTGCCCTATGGCCTGGAACTGATTGGCGGCCCCAGCCTTCACGTGGATGAGGCGGTCTGCAAGGCCTTTCGTCCCAAGAAGTAGTGCTCAAGCCGCGAAACGCCCTCCCTGAGCGTGGGCAGTGGCTTTGGAAAAGACACCCGAAGCATCCGCTCGGGCGACTGCTCGGTGAAGTCTCGGCCAGGCGCCATGAGCACACCAATGTCATCGCAGAGCGCCCCACAGAGTGTGTGGCTGTCGGACGCAATCGAGGACACATCGAAATAGCCGTAGAAGGCACCATCTGGGCGAACTGGCAGCCGAAAGCCAATGGCCTCAAGGGCTGGCAGCACATACTCGGCCTGGGCTCGGGTGCGCAGCCGATAGTCCTCCGCGGTGGACAAGGCGTCTGGTGTGAAGGCCGCCACTGCCGCCTGCTGCGCCAGGCCAGATGGTGAGATAAACAGGTTCTGAGACAGGCGCTCCATGGCCGCCATGATGTCCTGAGCGCCGACCATCCAGCCCAGGCGCCAGCCCGTCATGGAGAATGTCTTTGAGAAGCTGTTGATCGAGATCACGTGCGGACCAAGGTCGAGCATGGAGCGCGGCCCAGGCTCAAAGCAGAGTCGGAGGTAGATCTCATCCGCTAAGAGCCAGCCGCCCTTCTCGGCCACGAAGGCAGCAATGCGCTCCGCCTCCGCCCGGGGCATGAGGCAGCCAGTGGGATTGGCGGGGCTCGCCACCAGCAGTGCGCGGGTCTTGGGGCCCCAGTGGGCCTCCACATGGGCCAAGGTGGGCTGGAAATGCGTCTCGGGACCCACCTTCAGCGAGACAGGCTGCCCGCCAGCGGCCTGCACGAAGGCCTTGTTGCAGGGGTAGCCAGGGTCTGTCACCAACACCTCGTCACCTGCATCCAAGATGGCCAGCATGGCCAGCAACAGGGCCGCCGAGGCCCCTGCGGTGACAGCGACCTGCTCCGCCGACACGCGGATCTGGTCTCGCCGCCAATAATCGGCTGCGATGGCCTCTCGAAGCGAGGCCAGGCCCAGGGCATGGGTGTAATGAATTTTGTTGTCTCGGAGCGCCTTGGCCGCGGCCTCCACCACTGGGGCAGGCGTTGGAAAATCGGGCTCCCCAACCACCATGCTCACCAGACTTCCCCGCGCGGGGTCACGGCGCTCGGCCCGCGCCATGACCTCCATGACGTAGAACGGCAGGGTGGCCTGCGCCCGACGCGACAACGAGGCCATGGTTTAGGCCAGCATGGCCTCTTCAACCAGGCCGCACAGCAGGTGGCCCACAATGAGATGCCCCTCTTGAATCTGTGGCGTGTGGGCAGACGGCATGTTCAGAACGATGTCGGCCAGGGCGCCCATGTCTCTCGGGTCTTGACCCGTGAGTGCGATGTTGAGCAGACCCTTGTTCTTGGCGGCCTGCATGGCCATCAGGATGTTCTTTGAACGGCCCGACGTCGAGAGCCCAATGAGGATGTCCCCTCGCTGACCCAAGGCCTGCACCTGCCGAGAGAAGACGTGCTCATAGCCATAATCGTTTCCGATGGCTGTGAGCGCAGACGTGTCGGTGTGCAGGGCGATGGAGGCCAGGGCCTCACGCTCCTTCAGAAACCGACCCACAAACTCGGCTGAAAAATGCTGGGCCTCCGCAGCACTGCCACCATTGCCCGCAAAGAGCAGCTTGCCGCCACCACGCAGGCAGGTTACACAGGCCTCCACAGCCGCCTGCAGCCGCTGCTGTAGGCCATCGTCGGCCAGAATGTCTTGCACGAGGCGCTGGCTCGCCTGCAACGAAGTTTGGATGGTCGCCTTCATGGTCTTTCCCAGGGTTGTGTGATGACGTGAAATCGTTGGATCAGGCTGCCTCTTCCCGGGCCGCCTTGCGACGCTCATGCTCCACCAGGTGGCGTTTCCTCAGTCGGATCGACTGCGGCGTGATCTCTACGAGCTCATCGTCTGCGATGAACTCCACCGCCTTCTCCAGGGTGAGTTGAATGGGCGGTGTGAGGTCGATGTGCTCATCCTTGCCGGATGCACGCACGTTGGTGAGCTTCTTCTCCTTCACCGGGTTGACCACCAGGTCGTTGTCCCGCGAGTGAATGCCAATGATCATGCCCTCGTAGAGCTTGTCACCCGGCGAGACAAACATGCGGCCACGCTCCTGAAGCTTCCAGAGCGCGTAGGCCACGGCCTCGCCGTCATCCTGGGAGATCAGCACGCCATTGCGACGCTCGGAGAGGTCGCCTTTGTAGGGGCCGTAGGCATCGAAGATATGGCTCATGAGACCCGTGCCACGGGTCATGGTGAGAAACTCGCCCTGAAATCCAATGAGGCCACGGGCTGGAATGCGGTACTCCAGGCGCACCCGACCCTTGTCATCTGGAACCATGTCGAGGAGGTCGCCCTTGCGAAGGCCAAGGTTCTCCATGACGGGGCCCTGGTGCTCCTGCTCCACATCCACGGTGAGCATCTCATAGGGCTCCTCGCGCTCACCGCTGGCGCTCTCCTTGAGGACCACACGTGGCCGAGAGACGGCGAGCTCGTAACCCTCACGGCGCATGTTCTCGAGCAGGATGGTGAGGTGCAGTTCTCCCCGACCCGAGACCTTGAAGGTGTCGGTGTCGCTGCCGAACTCGACCCGAAGGGCCACATTGGCCTTGAGCTCACGCTCAAGCCGCTCACGAATCTGGCGGCTGGTGATGAACTTGCCCTCCCGCCCGGCCAGGGGAGAGTTGTTCACAATGAAGTTCATGGACAGGGTGGGCTCGTCCACCTTCAGCATGGGCAACGGCTCCACGGTGGCGGGGTCACAGACCGTGGTGCCGATGTTGAGCTCCTCAATGCCATTGATGAGCACGATGTCGCCGGCCTCGGCCACGTCGACCTGCTCGCGCTCGAGGCCCCGAAACTTCAGCACCTGATTGATGCGTGCCTTGCGCGGCTGGCCCTCTGGCCCATCCTGAATGATGACATCCTGAAGTGGCCGAACACGGCCGCGGGCGATTCGACCAACCCCGATCTTGCCCACATAGCTGTTGTAGTCGAGCGAGCAGATCTGGAACTGGAGGGGTGCCTCGGATTCATCGTCTCGGACTGGCACGTACTGCAGAACCGCATCGAACAGCGGCCGCATGTCGCTGCCTGGCTTGGTGTGATCGAGAGTGGCGAAACCCTGCAGGGCCGATGCGTAGACCACCGGAAAGTCGAGCTGCTCCTCGGTGGCGCCAAGCTTGTCGAAGAGATCGAAGGTCTGGCTGACCACCCAGTCCGGTCGGGCGCCCGGCCGGTCAATCTTGTTCACCACCACAATGGGCTTGAGGCCAAGGGCAAGCGCCTTTCGCGTCACGAAGCGTGTCTGGGGCATTGGGCCCTCGACGGCATCGACCAGCAGGAGCACGCTATCGACCATGGAGAGCACCCGCTCAACCTCTCCACCGAAGTCGGCGTGGCCCGGGGTGTCGACGATGTTGATGTGGGTGCCCTCGTATTCCACCGCACAGTTCTTGGCCAGAATCGTGATGCCACGTTCCTTCTCAAGGTCGTTGGAGTCCATGACCCGCTCATTGACCGCCTGGTGCGAGCGAAAGGTGCCCGACTGTTGAAGCAGCTTGTCGACCAGGGTGGTCTTTCCGTGGTCAACGTGGGCAATGATGGCGATGTTGCGCAGCTTGCGCATGGGGTTCTCCTAGTGATGTGTCGGTTGGGCGACGAGACGAACAGGCTTCAAGCGCCCCTGGCCCAAGAGTGCTGTGCCCAAAAACCTCTTGGATTGCGTAAGAACACGGGCCCGCTGCGGCGCGCCCATGGGAAAGGAAGCGCTGGTCAGAATCTGACCATGCGAGAAGAGTGCTGCCTCACGGTCTGTGAGCGAGATGGACGGCCAGGCAAGCAGTAGATGATCCACTGGCAGCAGAAAGGCGTCCAGGGCGTCGGTGCCAGCCTCAGCAGCCCGCTCCAGGGCGTCGAGGTCGACACTGTGAGAGAGGTCGAGTGGGCCCACCCCATTTCGTCGTAGGCCGCTGAGATGCGCACCACAGCCGAGCCGTTGGCCGATCTCTTCAGCAAGGCTTCGAATATAGGTGCCCTTGGAACAACGCACCTGGAGTTGAAGCAAGGGCGGTGCATACGACAACAGCGAGAGCTCGTGCAGGGCAATGGTGCGTGCCTCCCGCTCAACAGTCTGGCCACTTCGCGCCATCTCATAGAGCGGGCGGCCGTTGTGCTTGAGCGCGGAATACATGGGGGGCACCTGCTCCTGCTCCCCAAGAAGGCCTTGAAGCACGGCCTCCACCTCGGCTGGTGTCACCGCGACCGCCAGCTCCTCCAGCACGGCACCCTCACGGTCACCAGTCTCGGTGGTGATGCCCAGACAGACCTCGGCGAGATAGGCCTTGTCGGCCTCGAGGCCCTCTTGGGCAAACTTGGTGGCTTCTCCAAATAGAACAGGCAGCAGGCCACTGGCCATTGGATCGAGGGTCCCAGCATGGCCCGCCTTCTCAGCACCAAAAAGAAACTTGATGCGGCCCAAGACCTGGGTGGACGACGGGCCGAAAGGCTTGTCCGCAACCAATAGGCCGTGCACGGGACGACGGCTGCGACGCGAGGCAGTCATGAGGATGCGTTGGCCTGATCGATCAGCGCACTGATGGCTGCACCCCGTGCGACGGACTCATCGAGCACGAAATGAAGATCTGGCGTCTGATGGATGGTGAGCAGTCGGCCCAGCCGGCCACGCAGAAAGCCCTTGGAGGCTGCGAGCCCCTCGGCCGTCCTTGCCTTTTGTTCCGATGTGTCGGGAAAGACCGAGTAATACACCTTTGCATGGGCGTAGTCGGGCGTCACCTCGACATCGGTGATGGTGACAAAACCGATGCGAGGGTCTTTGGCCTCGGCCCGAAGAAGCTCGGCGAGGTCTCGCTGGATCTGATCGGCGACCCGAAAGCCCCGCTCGACAACGGCCTTAGAGGGTCCGTGCGATTTCTTGGATTTCGAAGACTTCAAGCTGATCGCCCTCCTGAATCGCGTCGTACCCCTTTAGCGTCAGGCCGCACTCAAAGCCCTCCTTGACCTCCTTGGCGTCATCCTTGAAGCGCTTGAGGGTGTCGAGCTCACCGGTCCAGAGCACCACGTTGTCTCGCAGCAGACGAATCTGTGCATTCCGACGCACGGTTCCCTCGAGCACCATACAGCCAGCAATGTTTCCAATGCGTGACACCTTGAAGATCTGGCGAATCTCGACCAGTCCGATGACATTCTCCCGCCGCTCGGGCGCCAGCATGCCCTGCATGGCGTTCTTCACGTCATCCACTGCGTCGTAGATGATGGTGTAGTAGCGAAGATCGATTCCATTGGCCTCCGCGAGCTTTCGGGAGAGCTGATCGGCTCGGACGTTAAATCCAATGACCACCGCCTTGGATGCGATCGCGAGATTGACATCGGATTCCGTGATGGCGCCCACCGCCGCATGGACCACACTCACCCGCACCTCATCGGTGGAGAGCTTGAGCATGGAGGCCGACAGGGCCTCCTGCGAGCCCTGAACGTCTGCCTTGATGATGAGCGGAAGCGTCTGAACCCCTTCACCCATGTTCTCGAACATGCTCTCGAGCTTGGCCGCCTGCTGCTTGGCCAGACGGACATCACGAAACTTGCCCTGACGAAAGAGTGCAATCTCGCGGGCCTTGCGCTCATCACCGAGCACGAGAATTTCATCGCCCGCATGGGGCACCTCGGTGAGGCCGAGGATCTCTGCAGGGATGGACGGGCCGGCCTCATCGATGGGGCGTCCGGACTCATCGAGCATCGCGCGCACCCGGCCAAAGGAGCTGCCCGCCAGAAGGATGTCGCCCTTGCGCAGGGTGCCCGACTGCACGAGCACCGTGGCCACGGGACCGCGGCCCTTGTCGATTCGGGCCTCAATGACCAGGCCCTTGGCCATGCTGCCGACCGGGGCTGTGAGTTCAAGGACCTCGGCCTGCAGGAGAACCTGCTCGAGCAGGTCGTCGATGCCCTGGCCCGTCTTGGCCGAGACCGCCACAAAGGGGGAGTCGCCGCCGAATTCCTCTGGCACGACCTGCTCGGCCACGAGCTCGCCGCGAACGCGGTCTGGGTTGGCCTCGGGCTTGTCCATCTTGTTGATGGCCACCACCAGAGGAACGCCAGCCGCCTTGGCATGGGCAATGGCCTCCTTGGTCTGGGGCATGACGCCGTCGTCTGCCGCCACCACCAGGACGACAATGTCCGTCGCGTTGGCGCCGCGCGCCCGCATGGCCGTAAAGGCCTCGTGGCCCGGGGTGTCGAGGAAGGTGATCACACCGCGGGGCGTTTCCACATGGTAGGCACCGATGTGCTGCGTGATGCCACCAGCCTCACCAGCAGCCACCTTTGCACGCCGAATGTAATCGAGCAACGAGGTCTTGCCGTGGTCGACGTGGCCCATGATGGTGACGACCGGCGGCCTGCTGACAGCCTCGGCCGAGGACTCGGTGGCAACGCCCTCCGCAAGGAAGGCCTCCGGGTCATCGAGCTTGGCCGCGGTGGCCTTGTGGCCCATCTCCTCGACCACGATCATGGCGGTGTCCTGGTCGAGCACCTGGTTGATGGTGACCATCTGGCCCATCTTCATGAGGGTCTTGACCACTTCAGCCCCTTTGACGGACATTTTGTGGGCAAGGTCGGCCACCGAGATGGTCTCTGGCACATGGATGTCACGAATCACGGGTTCCGTGGGTGCCACGAAGTTACTCGACTCCTGGGAGGCAGACTTGTTGCGTGCCCTCGGGCCGCCGCGCCACCCGCCCACACCACCCATGACATCGCCACGGGTCTTGAGGGCACGGCGTTTCTGCGCATCGTCCTGCCAGGTGGAGGACAACTGGGACGACTTCACCGACTTCTCGGACTTCTTGTCCTTGGGCTTGTCCGACGACTCTTCGCCTGGCTTCTTGGCCGGCTTGGTGAGCGTGATGGTGGACTCGGGCTTGGCAGGCTCCGGCGCTTTGGCCGTGGCCGCAAGCTTGCCGGTTCGTGCAGCAGTCATCAGCTTGTTGATGGCTGCAACCTCGTCCTCGACCGCACGCCGTGCCTCGGCCGCCTTCACGGCAGCGTCTTCTGCGGCGGTGACCTTGCGCACCTTCGACTTCTTCACGCCCTCTTCAGGCGCCTCCGCGGGTGATGCCTCGGCGGCTGTTGCAGCCTCTGGCGCTGCATCCTGAGCCCGTTGGGCATCTTCCGCAGCCTTCTCGGCAGCAGCGGCCTGGGCCTCGAGCTCACGCAGCTTCTCCTGGCGGGCCTCCTCCTGGCGCGCCAACAGCTCCTGCTGTCGCTTGGCCTCGGCCTCTCGCCTGGCGAGCTCCTCGGGCGAAATGGCGGGCGGCGGGGGCGCGGCGGGGACAGCGGCGGCATCGGGCTCATCGCGCTTGACGAAGACCCGCTTCTTGCGGACCTCCACCTGAATCGTGCGGGACTTTCCGGAGCCATCGGCCTGACGGATCTCGGAGGTCTGCTTCTTGGTGATGGTGATCTTCTTGCGGGGTGCTGTGTCGGCGCCGCCATGAGACTTGCGCAGCGCGTCGAGGAGGCGCTCTTTATCGGCCTCTGAAATGGCATCGTCGGCAGCCTTCTTCTGGACGCCGGCAGCCTGCAGCTGCTCGAGCAAGGTCTCTACCGAGACCTTCAGTTCGGCAGCAAAACCTTCTACGTTATTAGCGGCCATCCTGGGTTGCCCCTCCTTCCTGCGATGCATCTGCCTCTTCCTCAAACCAATGCGCACGTGCGCGCATGATGAGGTCGCTGGCAGCCTGTTCATCCATCTCGGTGATCTCGACGAGCTCATCAACGGCCAGCTCGGCCAGCTCATCGCGCGTGAAAATCTTCGCATCGGCCAACTGGGCGGCAAGCTCGTGATTCATGCCCTCCAGGTCGAGGAGGTCTTGCTCGGTGGTGCCGAGCTTCTCCTCGGTGACGATGGCCTCAGTCAGTAAGGCGTTGCGGGCGCGGGTACGAAGCTCGTTGACCGTGTCCTCGTCGAAGGCCTCGATCTCGAGCATCTCGTTGACGGGCACGTAGGCCACTTCCTCCAGGCTGGAAAAGCCCTCATCGACCAGCACCTCTGCGACCTCTTGGTCAACATCGAGCTTGGCCATGAAGGTCTCGAGAACCTTCTGGCGTTCTGTCTGCGAACGGGTCTCGGCATCTTCACTGGTCATGATGTTGATCTGCCAACCAGTGAGCTCGCTGGCCAGCCGAACGTTCTGCCCGCCACGGCCGATCGCCACAGCAAGCTCTGTCTCCTCGACAACGACGTCCATTGCATGACGCTCCTCGTCCACAACGATCGAGGAGACATTGGCTGGCGCCAGCGCACCAATCACAAACTGGGCGGGGTCGTCGGACCAGAGCACGATGTCGACACGCTCACCGGCCAGTTCATGGGTAACAGCCTGCACGCGGCTGCCGCGAACACCCACACAGGTTCCGATGGGGTCGATCCGACGGTCGGTGGTGTGAACCGCGATCTTGGCGCGGATGCCCGCATCACGGGCCGCCGACTTGATGGCCATGAGGCCTTGCTCAATCTCCGGCACCTCGAGCTCGAAGAGTTTCATGATGAACTCGGGTGCGGTGCGAGACAGAATGATCTGCGGACCCCGAAGGTTGCGATCCACCCGAAGCAAGAATGCCCGAACGCGATCGCCAGGCCGAAGGTTCTCTTTGGGGATCATTTGGTCTCGGGGCAGTCGGGCCTCAATCTTTCCCGCCTCGACGATGACATCGCCGCGCTCGAGGCGCTTGACGGTGCCGTTGACGATCAGCTCGCCACGCTCAAGGAAGTCTTTTAGGATCTGCTCACGCTCAGCCTCTCGAATGCGCTGCAGGATGACCTGCTTGGCCGCCTGCGCGCCGATGCGTCCGAAGGGCACTGCCTCGAGCTCTTCCTCGATGAAGTCGCCGACCTCGATGTCGTCGATCTGCTTGCGGGCCTCGGTCAGAATGACCTGAAGGTCGTGATCTTCAAGTTCTCCGTCCGGAACAATCTGCCAGCGGCGGAACGCCTCGTACTCGCCGGTTTCACGGTCGATGCTTACGCGAACGTCCACCTCATCGGTGAACTGCTTCTTGGTGGCCTGGGCCAGCGCGTTCTCGAGTGCCTGAAACACGATGTCTCTCTCGACACTCTTCTCGCGGGCCAACGCATCGGCCAATAACAGAATCTCGCGGCTCATCGCCTTTTCTCCTTCTTTGGAAAATCGGGCACCAGTCGTGCCTCATCAACATCGGAACAATCAAAATCAAGGGCGAGGGTTTCACCGCCAGCACCCTCGAACAGCACTTGAAACCTGGCCCCATCGCGGGGGGTGTCCAGCAAGGCCAGCGGGCCCTCAAAATTTCGCCGGTTGCCCATCGGGCGACGCAGCCGAAGCTTGATCCGTTGGCCTGCAAATCGGGTGAAGTCTTGGGCCGTTCGAAGCCGGCGGTCGAATCCCGGCGAGGACACCTCGAGCCGGGCAAACTCGATCCCTTCGACCGGCAGTTCGTGCACCAACTGATTGGAGAGGGCCTCGCAGTCGTCTACGGTGATCAGTCGACTCCCATCTGCCACATCGATAAAAACCCGCAGGATGCCGGCCGGCGTTTGGTCGAGATCGACCAGGTCATAGCCAAAGCCCTGCGCGCTTGCTTCGATCGTCTGCCACACCCGCTCCGACAGCATCCCGCCTAAGTCTCCCGTGAAAAAAAAATGGGCCCGGATGAGCCCATTTCTTAGAAATTAGAATCAGGCGGCATTGTAAGCCATCTGGCTGATTCCAATCAACCGGATGCCCCAGCCTGGTGCTCGGCTAAACCCCCGGGCTGCCGGGCTTCTTGCGGCCTGCACCGCGACGTCCGCCCGGTCTGCCGCCGGGCGCCGCGGGCCGAGCCCCACCACCACCCGGCCGGCCACCACCACCGCCTGCCCGCTGCGGCGCTGAGAGCACCCCGTTGGGCTGCTTGGCCGTGCCCCAGGTGGTCTGCAAGGGATTCGGTTTGCGAGCCCCTTGATTCTTCTTGGGCTTTCCTGCCAGGTGCGACAAATGCGCATCTGGCCCGCTGGGCTGCCATTCATCGTCATGGCCCTGCTGGTCGTACTCCTCGGCATCCAGCGCACGATCGTGGGGGTCGATGGCCGCCCGAGACTCGCTGGACATGGGGCCCTCGAAGGCCTTGGGTGCACGGTTGCCGCGAGGCGGTCGGGCCTCAGGCTTGGTGCGGGCCCCTGCCCGCCCACCCTGCTTGCCACGGCTGCCTGGCCGCCCAGCCTGACGCTGCTTGAGGCCCACCGATGCCATGAGCTCGGTCACCGCCTCTGCCGACAGATCGGCCGACTGGCCGCGCTTGAGCCCAGGGGGCAGTGCCACCATGCCGTAGCGAATGCGAATCAGCCGACTGACCGTGACGCCCACGGCATCGAAAATACGGCGCACTTCTCTGTTTCGGCCTTCCTTCAGGGTGACCCGCCACCAGCGGTTCGCGCCCTCGCCGCCAGCCTCCATGATGTTGTCGAAATGGGCAGGGCCATCGTCGAGCACCACGCCATCGCGCATCTGCTGAAGCGCCTCTGGACTGAGCTCTCCGAATACACGCACGGCGTACTCTCGTTCAATTTCAGAGCGCGGATGCATGAGTCGATTGGCCAGCTCGCCCGAGGTGGTGAAGAGCAACAGCCCCTCGGTGCTGACATCGAGCCGTCCCACCGTGATCCATCGGCCGAACTTCACCGGGGGCAGCTGACGAAAGACGGTCACCCGCTGCTGCGGATCGGACTTGGTCACGATCTCACCAGCTGGCTTGTGATAAGCCAGGACTCGAACCGGCGGAGGCTCGACCTGAATGCGAATTGGCTTGCCATTGACCTTGACCTGATCGCTGTGCACGATCCGTTGGCCAATGTGGGCGGGCGTGCCGTTGACGGACACGCGCCCCGCGAGGATGAGCTCCTCCATCTCGCGGCGAGAGCCCACGCCGGCATCGGCGAGCACCTTGTGAAGCTTTGGAGGGTCGTAGCTCGCGCCAGCTGGCGTGGCCGGTGCGAGCCGATCGGCAGAGTCTGGTGCCGCCAAGAAGGGCAGCGCCTCGTCCTCAGCCTCCAGAACGGGCGTGTTTGGCTGGGTCTCGACTTGATCCATTGCCTCGGGCGCGTCGGGATCAATGTCGGGATCGATGGTGTGGTCTTGCTCGTGCATCTGGCTAACTCCCTGATTGGGCGTGAAGAAGAATCTGGCTGGCCGCTTCCGACCAGCCCTCTTCCAAGGGGGGCAGCTCTTCCAAGGAGCGCAGGCCCAAATCGTCTAAAAACTGCCGCGTGGTGCCGTAGAGCGCAGGCCGCCCAGGGGCATCACGATGTCCAATGGTCTCGACCCAGCCCCGCTCCTCGAGGGCACGCAGCACCGGCGTGGCCACCACCACGCCCCGAATCTCTTCAATGTCGCCACGGGTCACCGGCTGGCGATAAGCAATAATGGCCAATGTCTCCATCGTGGCCCTGGAGTAGCGAGACGGCTTCTCGGGCTTGAGCCGATCGAGGTACACCCGCATGTCCGCGCGGGACTGGAAACGCCAGCCTGAGGCCAGCGGTGCAAGCTCCACGCCGCGGTCAGACCAATCCCGGCGAAGATCGTCCAGCAGCAGCCGCACGGTTTCTTCATCGAGTTCATCATTAAAAAGCCGCCGAAGGACCGGGAGCGCCAAAGGCTCTGAACTGGTCAGCAGGGCGGCTTCGAGCACCTTCTTTGCTTCAGCCGTATTCATTCGATCTTTAGGGTGGCGGAGAGAGGGGGATTCGAACCCCCGATAGGCTATGAACCTATACACGCTTTCCAGGCGTGCGACTTAAACCACTCATCCATCTCTCCGCAGAGGGGATGCAAGGCGGGCCTCGCATTGCTGCGAAACCCGCCGGTTCAAGCGCGCCAGTGTAGCAGTTTAAGTGGCCTGCTTGAGCTGCTCCAAAATGGCCGGGTTCTCGAGGGTGGAGGTATCCTGGGTGATCTCGTCGCCCTTGGCCAAGGTGCGAAGCAGCCGTCGCATGATTTTCCCAGACCGGGTCTTGGGCAGGTTGTCGCCGAAGCGAATCTCCTTGGGCTTAGCGATCGGGCCAATCTCTTTGCCGACCCAGTTGCGAAGGTCGGTCGCAATCTTCTTGGCACCATCACCTGTTGGCCGGGCCTGCTTGAGCACCACAAAGGCCACAATGGCCTCACCAGTGAGGTCGTCCGGACGGCCCACCACGGCAGCCTCCGCCACCAGACCGTTGGCCACCAGGGCCGACTCGATCTCCATCGTGCCCATGCGATGACCCGAGACATTCAGCACGTCGTCGATGCGGCCCATGATGGTGAAGTAGCCCGTGTCCTTGTCGCGGATCGCGCCATCGCCTGCAAGATACAGCCGGCCTCCAAGTTCCTCAGGGTAATAAGCCTTCTTGAACCGGTCGGGATCACCCCAGATGGTTCGGATCATGGAAGGCCATGGCCGCTTGACGACCAGAATGCCGCCCTGCCCGTTGGGAACATCTCCCCCCACCTCATCCACGATGGCCGCCTGAATGCCGGGGAATGGCAGGGTGCAGGAGCCTGGCACCAGGGGCGTGGCCCCCGGCATGGGCGTGATCATGTGGCCACCCGTCTCGGTCTGCCAGAAGGTGTCCACGATCGGGCAACGGCCACCCCCCACGTGGGTGTGGTACCACATCCAAGCCTCTGGATTGATGGGCTCCCCCACCGACCCCAGAAGTCGGAGCGACCCCAGGTTGTAGCGCCCGGGATGACAGTCGGGGGTCGTCTCCCCTGCCTTGATGAGCGAGCGAATCGCCGTGGGCGCCGTGTAAAAAATGCTGACCTTGTGGTCTTGGATCATCTGCCAGAAACGGCCTGCATTCGGATGGGTGGGAACCCCCTCGAAGACAATCTGCGTGCCACCGCAGGCCAGCGGCCCGTAAGCAATGTAGGTGTGGCCCGTGACCCAGCCAATATCCGCGGTGCACCAGAAGGTGTCTTCATCGCGGAGGTCGAAGGTGTACTTCATGGTCAGGATGGCATGCAGCAAATACCCCCCGGTGGAGTGCTGCACGCCCTTGGGCTTCCCGGTGGAGCCAGAGGTGTAGAGGATGAACAGCGGATGCTCGGCCTCGACCCACTCGGGCTCACAGCTGCTGGCCTGGCCTTTGACGAGATCGTCCATGTAGATGTCGCGGCCGGCCGTCATGGCCACAGGACCACCGGTTCTGCGATAGACCACCACGTGTCGGACCGCCTCGCAGCCACCCATGCTGAAGGCCTCATCGACCGCTGGCTTGAGGGGGATGTTCTTGCCTCCGCGGCACTGTTCGTCGGCCGCGATGATCAGGCTGGCCCCTGCATCGACCACACGCTCCTGAAGGCTCTTTGCAGAGAAGCCTCCAAAGACCACCGAGTGAATGACACCGAGGCGTGCACAGGCCTGCATGGCCGCCACACCCTCGACCGACATGGGCATGTAGATGAGTGCCCGATCACCCTTCTTGTAGCCCAGCGACTTCAGGCCGTTGGCCAGCGCGCAGACCTTCGCATGAAGGTCTTTATAGGTCACGCGGGTGACATCGCCAGCATCGGATTCGAAAATGATGGCGACCTTGTCGCCGTGGCCTGCCTCGATGTTCTTGTCGAGGCAGTTGTAGGATGCATTCAGCAGGCCGTCGTCGAACCACTTGTAGAAGGGCGCGTTGGACTCATCCAGGGCCCGAGTGAAGGGCTTTTTCCAGACAATTTCCTCGCGAGCCAGCCTGGCCCAATAGCCTGCATCATCGCGCTCGGCCTCCTGGCAGAGTGCGTTGTAGGCTGCCATGCTGCCGATCCGCGCCTTCTTGGCGAACTCCGCAGGCGGGTCGAAGACCCGATTCTCCTGCATCACCGACTCGATCTTCCCTGACGACATGTTGTCTCCTCCTAGGTGTGATAATTCTTTTCAAATAAATTTACGCCAAAAAGAGACGTCATGCGCCCAATTCGTCAAGAAGATTTCATCCAGAGCATTGCTGATGCATTCCAGTTCATCAGCTACTACCACCCGCTTGACTATGTCCAGGCGCTCGGGGCTGCCCATGATCGCGAGCAGAGCCCGGCTGCAAAGGATGCGATTGCGCAGATCCTCACGAACAGTCGAATGAGCGCAGAGGGCCATCGGCCCATCTGCCAGGACACTGGCATTGCCACGGTCTTTCTGAAGATTGGCATGCATGCACGCTGGGACGACGCCACCATGACCGTCTCGGAGATGGTTAATGAGGGCGTCCGTCGCGCCTACGGTGACGCGGACAACCCGCTTCGGGCCTCGGTGCTCGCCGAACCTGCAGGCGCCCGACGCAACACCAAGGACAACACCCCGGCCGTGATCCACACCGAGATCGTTGGCGGCGCGGAGGTTGAGGTCATTTGCGCGGCCAAGGGCGGCGGCAGCGAGGCCAAGGCCAAGCTCGGCATGCTCAATCCGAGCGATTCCATCGTCGACTGGGTGCTCAAGACCGTGCCCACCATGGGTGCGGGCTGGTGCCCGCCGGGCATTTTAGGGATCGGCATCGGCGGCACACCGGAGAAGGCCATGCTGCTGGCCAAGGAGTCGCTCATGGCCCCGGTGGACATGGCTGAGTTGCTGGCCCGGGGGCCTGAAACACCGATCGAAAAGCTTCGTGCAGAGCTCTACGAAAAGGTCAATGCCCTCGGCATTGGTGCCCAGGGGCTGGGCGGCCTCACCACGGTGGTGGATGTCAAGGTCATGGACTACCCCACCCATGCGGCCAATCTGCCAGTGGCCCTGATTCCAAACTGCGCAGCGACTCGGCATGTGCACTTCCATCTCGATGGCAGTGGCCCCGTGGCCCTCGTGCCACCGAGCCTCTCAGACTGGCCCAAGGTCAGCTGGGCCCCAGACACCAAGACCTCTCAACGGGTAGACCTCAACAGCCTGACGCCCGCCCAGGTGGCGGCCTGGACGCCTGGCCAGACCCTGCTGTTGTCAGGACGGCTCCTGACCGGCCGGGATGCCGCACACAAACGCATCGCCGACATGCTGGCCCGAGGAGAGCCACTGCCTGTCGACTTCACGAATCGCGTGATCTATTACGTGGGTCCCGTCGATCCGGTTCGAGAGGAGGCTGTCGGCCCTGCAGGTCCCACCACGGCCACCCGCATGGACAAATTCACCGACATGATGCTGGAGAAGACAGGCCTCATCGCCATGATCGGAAAGGCCGAACGCGGACCTGAGGCCATCGCAGCCATCAAGGCCCATCGCTCGGCCTACCTCATGGCCGTGGGTGGAGCAGCCTATCTGGTGAGCAAGGCCATTCGCTCAGCCAAGGTCGTTGGCTTCGAGGACCTCGGCATGGAGGCCATCTACGAGTTCGAGGTGGCCGACATGCCGGTCACCGTGGCCGTTGATGCCAATGGCACCTCGGTCCACGAGACCGGCCCTCGGGAATGGAAGGTGCGAATCGAGGGCCTGAGGACGTCTGCCTGACGATCAAAGGCCCAGAGCCGCGATGCCGGCTTTGGCCACCTGAGCATCCTCGTGGGACTTCACATTTGAGACACCCACCGCACCAATGCAATGGCCCTCGGCCATGATGGGAACGCCTCCCTCGAGCATGGCCTCTAGTTCCGGTGCTGACAGAAAGGACGTCCGTCCCCCGTTGATGATGTCCTCGTAGAGCTTGGACTCCCGACGTCCGAGGGCTGCAGTGCGGGCCTTCTGGGGCGCAATGTGGGCCGAGATCGGGGGTGCACCATCGAGCCGCTTGAACCACAGCAGGTGTCCGCCCTCATCGCAGATGGCGATGCTCACCTTGAATCCGTGCTGATGGGCTTCGGCCTCTGCCGCCGCACCAATTTTTTCAATGTCTGACTGGGTCAATGCTGGCTTTTGAATCATGTCGACTCCTCAGGGGGTTGCAATTAAAAATAATTCTCATTAAGCTTACGGATGAGCGCACTTCAATCCAATGTTTGTTCAACCACTTTATGAAGCGTACAGCCATGACACGTCGACTCTTCCTCTCCACCACCCTCGTGGTGGCCGCCACGGCCACACTGCCCACGCTGATTGCCGGCATGAGCACACCCGCCATGGCCCAATCGAATGTTCTCAACCTTTACACCGCACGACATTACAGCAGCGACGATGCCCTGTATGCCAAGTTCACTGCGAAGACCGGCATCAAGGTCAATGTGGTGAGCTCGAGCGACGAGCCGCTATTGGAGCGCATCCGCAGCGAGGGAGCAGCCGGTCCTGCCGATGTGATCCTGCTGGTCGACGCCACACGCCTGTGGCGGGCGCAGCAAGAAGGCCTCTTTCAGCCGCTGAAATCTGCAGTCCTCGACAAGGCCATTCCAGCGGACCGCCGTGGCGGCGACGCCTGGGTGGGCCTCACCACCCGGGAGCGTGTCCTGATCATCGACCCCACCAGGGTCAAGCCCGAGCAGGTCTCGACCTATGCAAGCCTTGCGGATCCCTCCTTCAAGGGCCTGGTCTGCTCCAGAACTGCATCCCACCCCTACATGCTCTCGCTCATCGGCTCGCAATTGGCCAAGCACGGGTCGGAGAAGACGGAGGCCTGGATGCGTGGCGTGATTGCCAACCTGGCGCGACCATCCAAAGGCGGGGATACGGACCAGATCCGTGCCGTGGCATCGGGCGAGTGCGGGGTGGCCATCTCAAACAGCTACTACTACGCCCGGCTGATGCGCAGCGACAAGCCAGAGGACAAGGCGGCTGTGGCCAAAACCCGACTGGTCTGGCCCGACCAGAAAGGCGATGGTACGCACCTGAACATCTCCGGCGGGGGCATTGCCAAGCATGCGCAAAATGCCGCCAACGCACGTGCATTCCTCGAATTCCTCGCCAGCCCGGAGATTCAAGGGCAGTTCGCCATGGCCAACAACGAGCGACCTGTTGTGGCCAAGGTGCCCTATGACAACCCGGCCCTGACAAGGCTAGGAACCTTCAAGGCAGACCCCATGCCCGTGGAGAAATTCGCCAGTCAGAGCCGACTGGCTCAGCAGTTGGTGGACAAGACCGGCTGGCGTTAACGCCGCTGATAAGGCCGCTGGACGGGGCCCGGTCTCTAGGCTGGGCCCACCGCCGCGATCACCTTGATCTCCACACGATAGGCCGGGGTGGCCATCTTGGCCTCCACGGTGGCCCTGGGCGGGGTATGACCCGGCACAACCCAGGCATCCCAGACGCTGTTCATCAACTTGAAATCTGCCATGTCGGCCAAAAAGATCTGGACCGAGAGCAGTCTTGATTTATCTGACCCCGCCTCGGCCAGCAGCCGGTCGATCGCATCGAGCACCTGCTTGGTCTGGCCGACCACATCGGCGCTTGGGTCTGCCGCAACCTGGCCCGCCAAATAGACCGTGCCCTGATGAACAGCCACTTCGGACATTCGTGCACCCACATGCATGCGCTTGATTTCAGACATCACTGCTCCTTTCAAAAATCCATTGAACAATTGCCTCAACCTCCTCGGCTCGAATGAGCGACGGGGCATGGCCAACCCCTTGCAGGGTGAGAAGACGCGCCATGGGGCCGCGATGGGTCATGGCCTGTGCCACCTCGGGCGTCAGCAGATCACTGTCCGCACCACGCACCAGCAGTGTGGGCACCTCGATGGCATCGTAGAGGGGCCAGACATCCATGTCTGGAGGCGGCTGGCCCTCTGCCATCGCAAAGGCCTGACGAAACGGTTCGGACAATGATGGGTCGTAGTGGAACCGATACCCATCACCATCTGGGTGCAGCACGGTCTCGGCCAAGTGCTGCCACTCTGCATCCGTGTGGGGACCAAAGCCGGCAAAGATCTTTCGAACCAGCGCCTCAGCCTCCTCAAAGGTCCCGAAATAAGGGTCGGCCCCCAGGTATCGGCCGATCCGCCCGAGTGCCTCCCCACTGACCACGGCACCCACATCGTTGAGGACCAACGAGCGCAGCCGAACGGCCGGGTATCGATCGGCCCGATCTGGCGCACCCGCCAGAATCATGGCGATCAGTCCGCCCATGGAGGTGCCCACCCAATGCATGGGTGGCAAGGCCAACTGCTCGGCCATGGACTGCATGTCATCTGCGTACTGCGTCACGAGGTAGTGCTGTGGATCGGAGAGCCAGTCGGACGCGCCTCGGCCCACCACATCGGGGGCCAGCACCCGGTGGGTCTCTGAGAGCCGCTCTGCCAGTCGTTGAAAGTCGTGCCCGACCCGCGTGAGGCCGTGCACGCAGACCACCACCTGGGCATTCTCTGGGCTGCCCCACTCGTGCACCACCATGCGGTGCGGCCCACTCGGGCTGCTGCACTCGATCGTATGGCGACGCACGGCGCTTGGTTTGAGATTCATTGCGCTGCGAGACTATCATCCCTGCATGACCAAGACGACAACCCGCGGCATTGCAACCCACGGCCAACTGCGCGGCAGGGTGGCTCTCATCACAGGCTCCACCAGTGGCATCGGGCTTGGCCTGGCCGAGGCCTTTGCAGCCGAGGGCGCCTCTCTGGTGATCAACGGATTCTCCAGCCCAGCAGAGGTCGAGGCCATTGTCTCGAGGCTCTCATCCATCAGCCAGGCCCCTGTGCACTACCACGGGGCGGACATGTCTCGCCCCGCGGAGATTGCGGAGTTGGTCGGCCACGCGGAACACACCTTGGGACGGCTGGACATCCTCATCAACAATGCCGGCATTCAGCATGTGGCCCCAGTCGAGGAGTTTCCCACCGAGCGGTGGGATGCCGTCATTGCGATCAACCTCACGGCGGCCTTTCACACCATTCGGGCAGCCCTGCCAGGCATGAGAGCACGGGGCCATGGCCGAATCATCAATCTGGCCTCGGCCCACGGACTGGTCGCCTCTGCGAACAAATCAGCCTACGTCGCGGCCAAACATGGCCTTGTCGGCCTGACCAAGGTGGTGGCCCTCGAGACTGCACAGACCGACATCACCTGCAATGCAATCTGCCCCGGCTGGGTCCTGACCCCACTGGTGCAAAAGCAGGTCGAGGCACGGGCCGCACAAGAGCAGGTGTCTGTTGAAGTGGCCAAGTCGAGGCTGTTGCTGGAGAAGCAGCCCTCCGGAGAATTCGTCACCCCGGACCAACTTGCCGGCCTGGCGCTATTTCTGTGCAGCCCAGCGGCCAGTCAGGTTCGCGGTGCGGCCTGGAATGTCGACGGGGGCTGGCTGGCCCAGTGAGGGTTGCGGCCTGAGGCCAGGCTCGGCCCCTCGTGGACGGTGCCAAAAACGGCGTGTCTCCGAAGCCGCCTCTCGCAGCCTGAACGCGCCAGCGCCAGCCTGCGTCGGCCAGTCGATCTGAAGGCCACCCATGAGATCGGTTCGCGCCACAGCAATCCCATGCCGTGCATGCCGCTCGATCACCTCGGGAGCCGGGTGGTCGAAACGGCCCTTGTAGGCCGACTGGGCCACCGACAGCACCGGCCTGACGCGCCCAAGCAAGGCATCCGATGAGGAGGTCTTGCTGCCATGGTGCGGCATGAGCAAGACCGTTGGCCCCTGGCCAACCCAGGGCGCCCGCTCCAGCATGGCACGCTCTTGTTCGGCCGGGATGTCCCCAGTCAACAGCAGTCGATTGCCTTGGGCATCGATCACCTCCAGGACGCAGGAGTCTTCGTTCCGTCCGCGCTGCTGCGGGGAGGGCGGATCGTCAGCAAACGGGAAAACAACCCGGAACCAAACCCCGTCCCAGACCCAGGACTGACCCGCCTCGCATCGGGCCTGCGGCTGCTCGGTGCGGCCCGTCATGGTCGTGAGGAGAAAGCCTGGTCGCATCGTGGACCAGACCGTCTCCAGGCCCGAACTGTGATCGATGTCTGCATGGGTGATGACCAGGCCATCGAGCCCGCGCACACCCAGGGCTGCGAGCTGCGGGACCAACACGCGCTCGGCTGCCGTCGAGGCACCCATGGGCGGGCCGGTGTCCACCAAAAGAGCATGTTGCTGGGTCTGCACCAGCACTGCACTGCCCTGCCCAACATCGAAGAAATGGGCCCGCATGCCTCCCTCTGGCAGGGTGGCTGCTGTCGGCCAGAGCAAGGCGAGCACACCAAGCCAGCCTGCATGCCGCCATCGCGGCAGGCCCGACTGCAGAGCAAGACCTGCGCCGAGGACGGCGACCACCGAGGCCCAGACAGCAGGCGCATGCCAACGCAGGCTTGCCCCTTCCCAGGCCGACATCCAGACGAGCTGATCAAAAAGCCAGCCAAAGACGAGTTCTCCGAGCACGAGGGGCATCGAGACCCCATAGAAGGCCAACAAGGCCCCGAGCATGGCCAAAGGGGTCACCACAAAGGTCACGATGGGAATGGCCAAGGCATTGGCCAGTGGGCCCACCACGGAGAGCTGTTGGAAGAAGACGATGGTCAGCGGGGCGATGCCCAGCGTGATCGCCAACTGGGCACGCACCGCTGCGGCGGTGCTGCCCTTCCATCCCTGCTGGGCACTGGGCATGCCAAAGAGCACCGCCACTGCAAAAAAGGAGAGCCAGAAACCAGGTGCGAGCAAGGCCAAGGGATCGAGCACGAGAATGGCCATGAGCGTGAGGCTCAGGATGGCCCACGGCTGCGCCTGAAGCCCACTGACCGTGGCCAACGCCGCCACGGTGACCATCCACGCCGTTCTTTGTGCAGGGAGGTTAAAGCCCGCCAGCAGTGCATAAGCAAACGCGGCGAGGCTGGCGGCGACCGCAGCAGCAACAGGTGTGGGCACATGAAGGGCGAGCTTGAGCGGGGGTCGACTGAGCCAGCCCCAGAGCAGCCCCACCAGGCCACGCGCCAACACTGCAAACATGGTGACGTGCATGCCAGAGATGCTCATGAGGTGGGATACGCCGGTGGTGGCAAAAATGGCCCAGTCCGATGCCGAAATGGCCTGCTGCTCTCCCACCACCAGGCCCGAGAGCACACCCCCATGGCGCGCTTCTGGGACCGCGGCAGCAATGGCCTGCCGAATGGCATCTCGGGCGCGATCGATCTGGGCTGAGAGGCTCCGGGATTCTCCGGAGAGCACTGCGGGAAGACTGGCCGACTCACGCACCTGGGCTGTCAACTGAACCCGCTTCTGAAAAAGCCACGTCTCGAGATCGAAGCCATGGAAGTTTCGCGTGCCTGCCGGATGACGGACCTTGGCATACAACTTCCACTGCTGACCGGGGGCCAGCCGTCGCTCCGGCGCCTCGACTGAGACAGGCCAGTTCACCATGAGGCTGCGGCCATGCAAAAGGTCTTGGGCCTGGAAGCGCCAGGCAGGCTGTTCACCGTCGTGGCGCTGGGGGAGGTCCTCAATCTCCAGGTGCAGGGCCATGACCGTCCCCTCCTCCTGCGGACCCAACGCCAGTTGCAGGATCTGATCGGAGCGCCAGGCCCCCCAACTGGCAGACAGACACGTGATGGCAAGCACCGTGATGAGCGTTGCCAGCCCACCTTGTAGACGATGGCCGATGGCTGATGGCGGTCTTCGCGACAGCCAGCCCCCCGCCAGCGCAAGCAGCGCGCCCACGGCTGCCAAATGCCGCCAATCTGGAAGGTCGGGCTGGCGCAGCAAGACGGCCAGACCCAACAGGCTGGCCAATGCCAGCCTGTAGAGGAGCGGAATGTTCATGCCCCGGGGTGGGCGAGCGGGAGAAGTCGGGGCAGCGCCTCCACAGCGGCGGCTGTGGTTGCGTGGTCGATGACCTCCAGGGTGGTCTTGCGCAATTCAGCCAGGGTGTTGGCCACACCCGCCGTGTGCTCTGGCGCATTGGCCTGGCCCTTGGCCAGCCAGGACGGTGCGATGTCGGGGCTGTCGGTCTCAAGCACCATGCCCGACAACGGCAGTGCCTCGGCCAGGGCTCGAATGCGGGTTGAACGCGAGTACGTGAGCGTGCCGCCAAAGCCAAGCTTCATGCCCTGGTTCAGATAGGCCTGCGCTTGGACCAGGCTGCCGTTGAAGGCATGGGCAATGCCACGCCGAATGCCAAAACGCCGAAGGCCCTTGAGCACTTGGTCTTGGGCGCGGCGTACATGCAGGACCACCGGCAGGTCGTGGTCTCGGGCCAGCCGGAGCTGAGCGTGAAAGAGGAATTCCATACGGGTCCGATCCAGAGAGGGCACAAAGTGATCAAGGCCGATCTCCCCAACGCCCACGAGCTTGGGATCGTCTCGAGCCTCGATCAGCGCATTCTCGAGTGCGCCCAGGTCTGCATCTGTCGTCTGATTGGTGGAGCAAGGATGCAGGCCCAGGCAGTAATAGACCCCTGGCATCTGGGCGGCCAGCTTGCGCACCACTGGAAGATTTTCTACAGAGACGGCCGGACAGACCACGGCAAGCACGCCCCTGGCCTCGGCTGCCAACACAGCAGCCTTTGGGTCGTCTAGAAAATCAAGGTGGCAATGTGTGTCAATCAAGTCGCGCCATCTCAAATCGGCGATCGCAACGAGCCGCCAGCGCGGGGTCATGGGTCACGACAATGAGGGCCGAGGATTGACTGCGCACCCCTTCGACCAGAAGGTCGAAGACGCGTCCTGATGCCTCACGGTCCAGGTTGCCGGTGGGCTCATCGGCAAGCACCACTGCCGGCGCCGTGACCAAGGCCCGTGCGATCGCCACACGCTGACGTTCACCGCCAGAGAGTTGTGCGGGCCGATGGTCGAGCCGATCCGCCAG
The DNA here is from genome assembly GCA_945862305.1 of Bordetella parapertussis. Taxonomy (GTDB): domain Bacteria; phylum Pseudomonadota; class Gammaproteobacteria; order Burkholderiales; family Burkholderiaceae_A; genus Hahnella. Next base: position 121,312 of record CAMAXF010000004.1, read on the forward strand.
CCCGACGCGCTCGAGCAAAACCCGGGCTGCTCCTTGCGCGGCCTCGCGCGGCATCCGGCGAATCCACAGGGGCATGGCCACGTTGTCCAGTGCCGAGAACTCGCCCAGCAGGTGATGAAACTGGTACACAAAACCGATGGCCTCGTTGCGTATCTTGGTTCGCTCGGCATCGGCCATGCTCGAGAAGGCGGCGCCCCGGAAGCGCACCTCACCCGCGCTGGGCCGATCAAGCCCCCCGAGCAACTGGAGGAGCGTGCTCTTGCCAACGCCAGAGGGCCCGACGATGGCCAGTGTCTCTCCAGTGAAGACAGACAGGTTTAGATTCAGAAAGGGGCAGACGGCCCGGGGCCCATCGGAGAACTGCTTGGTGAGCCCAATGGCTTCCAGCACGGGGGAGTCAATCATGTCGGAGCGCCTCGGCCGGATCGGTGTTGGCCGCTCGCCAGCTCGGGTAGACCGTGGCCAACAGCGACAGAATCAGAGATACAAGCCCAACCTGAACAACATCCTGCAGGCGCAGGTCACTGGGCAACTGATTGATCAGGTAAATGCCCTTGGGAAGCACCTGAAACCCGAACCAGGTCTCCAGCGACGCAACCCAGGCCCCGATGTTCAAGGCCCCCGTCACGCCCAAGGCCAGACCGAGCAGCACACCGAGCACGCCGAGGCTCGCACCCTGCACCATGAATATCACCAGAATCGACGTGCGCTGCGCCCCCAGCGTGCGCAAAATGGCAATGTCACCGCGCTTGTCCATCACAGTCATGACGAGCATGGAGACCAGGTTGAAGGCCGCCACTGCGATGATCAGCGTCAAGATGATGAACATCATTCGCTTCTCGAGCTGCACGGCCGCAAACCAGTTTCTGTTCTCTTGGGTCCAGTCTCTGGCCACCAGGCCCGACGGCAGTTGAACACCCACCGCACTGCTCACAGCTGGCGCAGACTGCATGTCCGCCAATCGCGCACGAAGCCCCACCAGGGCCTGACCCCGGAAGAAGGCCAAGGCATCCTGTTGGTGGATGAACACCAGCGCGCTGTCGTAGTCGTGGTGACCGGATGCAAAGATGCCAACGACCTCGAAGGTTTTCATGCGGGGAAGGATCCCAGCGGGCCCGGCTGCCGTATCTGCCGTGACAAGGCTCAGACCATCTCCCACGGAGAGGCTCATGGTGATGGCGAGTTCACGGCCAATCACCACACCAAACCGCCGCTCGGACAAGGCCGTCAATGAGCCGGCATCAAGGGACTGAAGGGCCGGGGTCACACCGACCTCTTGTGAGGGGTCGATCCCGCGGATCATCAGGCCTTTCATCTGATCGCCCCTCACGGTCATGGCCTGCCCGACCACGAAGGGGGCCGTGGCGAGAACACCTGGCTGGCCTGCCAGAAGCGACTTGGCTGCATCGAGTTCATCGGCATCGGCTGCCAGGGCGAGCACTTCGACATGCGAGAGCACGCCAAGCATGCGGTCGCGGACCTCCTTCTGGAAGCCATTCATGACCGAGAGCACGATGATGAGCGCGGCCACACCGAGGCCGATGCCAGCGGTGGCCATGAAGGAAATAAAATTGACGAACCGTGTCGAGCGGCCGGCGCGGGTGTAGCGAAGCCCGACGTGCAGTTCAAAGCGCATGAAACGAGTTTGCCATACTCCCCCCATGAACAATCCACTGATGGTTGATGCCGGCCTCGTGACCCAGGCCGAGGCGACAAGCCTGCAGCGTTGGGCCCAAGACCATGCAGACGCTGTCGCACTGCGGGTGGACGACCCCGTGTCTCGTGGGCTCTCTCTGCTCATGTCCCGCCGGGCAGTGGCCTACCAAGACCCGCACACCCTGCCCGCCCTTCCGCTGCCCGGCCACATGGCCTGGTGGGCAAACCGATGGGCCAGCCAGTGTGGGGCCAAGGCGACGGCCTTTCCCTGGGCCGCATTGCTGGCCGAGCAGGATGGCCTTTGCCCAACCCCCGATGAGGTCTGGCTTGTATTGACGCCGGGGGCCCTGGCCATGACCCCGCAGCAGGTCGGCCTGCGATTTCCCCTTCGGCCATTGATGCTCCCGCCGCCTGCCGTGGATGCACTCGTCACCGAGCTCGCGCACCTCGGCCAGGTGATCTCCGGCGGAAGCGGTCAGCTCTACCTGCGCATGGCCCCGGACACGGATGCAGGCGACTTTGAGCTGATCACAGCCCATCCCAGCGTCTTGGCCGGCCAGCACCTGCCAGACTTCGAGCCACGGGGCCGCAGCGCTCGAGCCTGGCGCCACGCGACCCACCGGGTTCAAATGGCATGGCATGCGCTCTCTGAGCAGTTGGATGATCCCCTGACCGTAGACACCTTGTGGGCCTGGGGCGCGGGCACCGCAAGGTCGGCAGACGACCCCGAGCGGCCTTGCCTTACGCCGTCTCCCATGTCCATGGACCTCTCCAACAGCGCCGAGCCGGCCCGCGACTGGTTCGAGACCTGGCGCAACTGGCTGGCAGCGCTTGGCAACAGACCCGAGTCTTCCTTGGTGGCTGTGCATCAATGGTCGGCATTCACGTTCGAGCCGATCCCTTGGCATCGGCGGGCCTGGCACAGGCTTTCTCAAGGCCGGCCGAGCCTTTCGGATCTTCCCCACCACCTGGCCATTCCCGACGCGACAGGTCGTGGGGAAGCGGCCCTCGCATGACACCCATTCCACTGGAGGACCGGGCAGAGCGACCCGACCTGAAGGCCAAGCTGGAGTCGCAGGGCGTGCCGCCCATCCTTGCAGACCTCCTGGCCCGCCGGGGCATCCAAAACACCGATGAACTCGACACTGCGCTGATTCGCCTGGTCCCGCCACACGCCCTCACCGGCGCACCAGAGGCGGCGGCCAGTCTCGGAGAGGCCATCCAACGGGGTGCCTCCATTCTCATCGTGGGTGACTACGATGCCGACGGCGCCACAGCCACCGCCGTGATGGTCCGGGGATTGCGAAAGTTCGGAGCACAGGTGGACTTCCTCGTGCCAGATCGATTTGCCTTTGGCTACGGGCTCACGCCAGCCCTGGTGGAACACGCCCGGCAGCGCTTCTCTCCACTGCCCGACTGGCTCATCACCGTCGACAACGGGGTCTCGAGCCATGCAGGTGTTGCCGCAGCCCAGGCCCTTGGCCTCGAAGTGCTGGTCACGGACCATCACCTGCCCGGCCCCAGCCTGCCCGCCACCCGAATCCTCAACCCACAACTGCTCGGCTGCCAATTTCCCAGCAAACACCTGGCCGGCGTGGGCGTGGCCTTCTACCTCATCATGGCCGTGCGGGCCTGGCTCACCAAACAAGATCACTTCCGCGGGGATGCTCCGCGCATCGACGACCTCTTGCCGTTGGTGGCGCTGGGCACTGTGGCAGACCTGGTCAGCCTCGATGCAAACAACCGTCGGCTGGTCGCCCAAGGCCTTCAGCGCATTCGCAAAGGGGTGCTGCCGCCAGGGCTTGCCGCCCTCTTCCAGACCGCTGGACGTCCTGCGGGCCATGCCAGCGCAGCAGACCTCGGCTTTTCGATCGGCCCGCGGCTCAACGCTGCTGGCCGGCTCGCTGACATGTCGATCGGCATCCGATGCCTTGTCACGGACAACACGCAGGAGGCCTTCGATCTCGCCCAATCGCTGGATGCCCTGAATCGAGATCGGCGCTCACTCGAGGCAGACAATCGAGACCAGGCCTTGGCCCAGCTGGCCGCCATGCCCGAGGTCGAGCATCGCAAAGGGCTGGTGCTCTTCGATGCTGGCTGGCACCAGGGTGTGGTGGGACTGATCGCAAGCCGACTCAAGGACAAGGCCCACCGCCCCACCATTGTGTTTGCGCCCGACCAGGACGGACAGGGCCTCAAAGGCTCCGGCCGTTCCATCCCCGGGGTTCACCTGCGCGATGTGCTGGAGCGGGTGGACAGCCAGAAGCCCGGCCTGATCAGGGCATTTGGTGGGCATGCCATGGCCGCGGGCCTCTCCATCGAGCGAGACGCCCTGCCAGCCTTCGAGGCTGCATTCGAGGCGGCGGTGGGCGACTTCTCGAGTCCAGAGCTCTTTTCCCGCAGCCTGCTGACCGACGGGGAATTGCCGGCGGAGGCGCATACGGTGGCACTGGCGGATTCCCTCTCCGAGGTGATCTGGGGGCAAGGCTTCCCACCGCCGCTCTTTCGTGGTCGTTTCATCCTCCGACAGCAGCGAGTCCTGAAGGATGCCCATTTGAAAATGACCCTCTCGCCTGTGGCCTCGCCCGCCCATCGATTCGAGGCCATCTGGTTCAATGGGCCATCAAGCCTGCCCGCCGAGGCCAGCCTGGCCTATGCACTCTCAGTCAATGACTGGCAGGGCAGCAGATCGGTTCAGCTCCTGGTCTCGGGCATGGGCCCAACGCAGTAAACTAGACGGCTATGGAACCAGAACGCCTGAATCAGATTGAGGACTCGCTCGAGGACCTCAAAGCCCGGACCATCGACCTTCGGAGGTATCTTTGACTTCGATGCCAAGGCCAGACGCCTAGCAGAAGTCGAGCGTCTCTCCGAGGACCCAACCCTCTGGGACGACCCCAAAAAAGCCCAGGATGTCGGCCGAGAGCGCAAGGCGCTTGAATCTGTGGTGCTCAGCCTTCGCGACATCGACCAGGCCATCGCCGATGGCCTCGACCTCTACGCCATGGCCCGAGAGGAGAGCGATGAGGACACCCTGCTCGCCGTGGAGGCCGACACCGCAAAAATCAGCGAACAGGTTGCAGGCCTTGAGTTTCGGCGCATGTTCTCCAACCCCTCCGACCCCTCCAATTGTTTTCTAGACATTCAGGCCGGCGCTGGCGGCACCGAGGCCTGCGACTGGGCCTCCATGCTGCTGCGGCAGTACCTGCGCTATTGCGAACGCAAGGGCTTCAAGGTGGATGTGCTCGAAGCCTCCGATGGTGATGTGGCGGGTATCAAGTCCGCCTCCATCAAGGTCTCGGGCGACTACGCCTTTGGATTTCTGCGGACCGAGACCGGAGTGCACCGACTGGTGCGCAAGTCGCCGTTCGACTCCAGCGGTGGTCGCCACACCTCATTTGCATCGGTCTTCGTCTACCCCGAGGTCGATGATTCGATTGAGATTGACATCAACCCGGCCGATGTTCGAACCGACACCTACCGGGCCTCTGGTGCCGGCGGCCAGCACATCAACAAGACCGACTCTGCTGTTCGACTCACCCACCTGCCCACAGGCATCGTGGTGCAGTGTCAGAACGATCGGTCCCAGCACCGCAACCGAGATGAGGCATGGCAGATGCTGAAGTCACGCCTCTTTGAACACGAGATGCGCAAGCGCATGGCCGAGCAGCAGAAGCTCGAGGACAGCAAGACCGATGTTGGCTGGGGCCATCAGATTCGAAGCTATGTGCTGGATCAGTCACGCATCAAAGACCTCCGAACCAACGTCGAAATATCCAACACCCAAAAGGTGCTCGATGGTGACCTCGACCCTTTCATTGAGGCCAGCCTGAAGGCAGCCGTCTAACCATGCCCAACCAAGACCCATCGGCCACGCCGAACGACACCCCCACAGCCACCGACGAGAACCAAATCCTCTCGGAGCGCCGCCAGAAGTTGCGCGCCTTGCGTGCATCGGGTCAGCCTGCCTACCCCAACGACGTTCGTCCCAGCCATCGGGCCGAGCCGCTTCACGAGCGTTACGCCAGTCATTCCAGGGAGACGCTGGAGTCTGAGCATGTGGCCGTGGCGCTGGCCGGCCGAATCATGCTCAAGCGGGTACAAGGCAAGGCGAGCTTTCTCACGCTGCAGGACGCCACTGGCCGCATCCAGCTCTATCTCAATGACGAAGGGGTTGGCGCGGAGGCCCACGACGAGATCAAGCACTGGGACCTCGGAGACCAGATTGCGTGCGAGGGTGTGCTCTTCAAGACCATGAAGGGCGAGCTCTCGGTTCGGTGCCATCGCCTGCGCATGGTGGCCAAAGGCCTCAGGCCACTGCCCGACAAGTTTCACGGTCTGCATGACACCGAGACCCGCTATCGCCAGCGCTATGTCGACCTGATCGTGAACCCAGACGCCCGGCATGTCTTTGTTACGCGCTCCAAGGCGTTGTCCGCCCTGCGCAGCTTCATGACCGACCACAGTTTTCTGGAGGTCGAGACGCCCATGCTGCACCCCATCCCCGGAGGGGCCGCGGCCAAGCCATTCGTCACGCACCACAATGCGCTTGCCCAGGAGATGTTCCTTCGGATCGCACCCGAGCTCTACCTCAAGCGCCTGCTGGTGGGCGGCTTTGAGCGGGTCTATGAGGTGAATCGGAACTTTCGGAACGAGGGGCTCAGCCCACGGCACAACCCTGAATTCACCATGATGGAGTTCTATGCGGCCTACACGGACTACCGTTGGGTCATGGACTTCACCGAATCGATTCTGCGTCATCTCGCCGAGGTGACCACGGGAAGCGCCATGCTGAGCTACGCTGGCCAGACGGTCGATCTCAGCCAGCCTTTCGAGCGACTCACCATTGTTCAGGCCATCCTGCGTCATGCGCCCGACATCCCTGCTGAATCGCTCGACGAGGTCGGTGCGCTGTCGGCCTTGTTGCGCAAGAAGGGAGCCGACCTCTCCAAGCCACCATTGCTCAATGCAGGCCTGGGCGCGCTGCAACTGGCGCTCTTCGAGGAAGTCGCAGAGGCGAAGCTCTGGAATCCAACCTTCATCATCGACTACCCCGTCGAGGTCTCCCCATTGGCCCGCGCCTCGGATGCTCGACCCGGCGTGACAGAGCGCTTTGAGCTGTTCATCACGGGCCGAGAGATCGCCAATGGCTTCTCAGAACTCAACGACCCGGAGGATCAGGCGGCTCGGTTCAGTGCTCAGGTGGAGGCCAAGGAGGCCGGGGATGAGGAGGCGATGTTCTTCGATGCCGATTACATTCGTGCACTCGAGGTCGGCATGCCCCCCGCGGGCGGCTGCGGCATCGGCATCGATCGGCTCGTGATGCTGCTCACCGACAGCCCCAGTATTCGTGATGTCATTCTCTTCCCCGCGCTGCGCCGCGAGGAATAATTTGGGTCTGAATTCATGCGGCCTTGCCCACACCGGATGACCCCTCGAGCCCTCACATCTCTCATGGCCTGCGCCCTGGTGGCCTTTGGAGGACCCGCTGGACTTCCAGCCGCCGCAGCCGCACCCAGCTTCTCCGAGGACATCACGCGGCCCGCTGCGAGCAGCCAGGCATTCAAGACCCGCGTGTTGGTCAGCGGGCTGGAGAACCCTTGGTCGTTGGCATGGCTGCCCGATGGCGACCTGCTGGTCACCGAGCGCAGCGGTCGGCTTCGGCGGATCTCGAAAGACTTCCGACTCGATCCCAAGCCCATTGAGGGACTCCCCACGAACATCGTTGCCAGCGGCCAGGGTGGACTCTTTGATATCCTTCCACACCCCAACCATCGACAGAATCGCATTCTGTTCCTCTCCTATGCGGAAGGCGACCTGCCTGGCCGAATGGCCTCCTCCGGCACCACCGTGGCCCGGGCCCGTCTCGATGGACACACCCTCAAGGACGTGGAGGTTCTGTTTCGAATGCAGCCGAAGTCTCGGGGTGGCCGACACTTCGGCGGCCGGCTGGTGATCGACCGGCAGGGACACCTCTACCTGGGACTTGGCGACCGAGGGGAAGAAGACCGCGCCCAGAAGACAGGCGACCATGCGGGCAGCGTCATTCGTGTGCCCAACGGCGGCATCGGTGCGGCAGAGGTCTTCAGCCGAGGACATCGCAATATCCAGGGCTTTGCCATGCATCCAGCCACTGGCGAACTCTGGGCCCACGAGCATGGCCCTCAGGGTGGCGACGAGGTCAACATTGTTCGTGCTGGCCGAAACTACGGTTGGCCCACCATCACCTACGGCGTGAATTACGTCACGGGAACGAAGATTGGGGAGGGGCAGCAAAAGCCAGGCCTCGAGCAGCCGGTTCATGTCTGGGTCCCATCCATCGCACCGTCGGGCATGGCCTTCTATGTGGGCACACCGTTCCCAGCATGGCAGAACAGCATCCTCGTGGGTGCCCTTCGAGGACAGAGCCTGGTGCGCCTTGGCCTCAATGGAGACCGGGTGGTCTCGGAGGAACGGCTCTTGGTCGGAGAGGTCGGACGGATTCGCGATGTCCGAGTGGGGCCCGATGGCCTCGTCTACCTCCTCACAGATGAATCAGACGGCCAGCTCATTCGGCTGGAGCCGCGCTAGCGCCCGAACAAATCCGTCTACCCGCGTCGCTTACTCGCGTGCGTGGTTGATGGTGTAGCGGGGAATTTCCACCTCGAGGGCCTCGTCAGCCACGGCGACCTGGCAGGATAGCCTCGACTGCGCGCTCAGACCCCAGGCTCGATCGAGAAGGTCATCCTCGTCTTCCTCCGAGGGCGTGAGACTGTCAAAGCCCCTGCGGACAATGACATGGCATGTCGTACAGGCCTTGCTCATCTCACAGGCATGCTCGATGTCGATGCCATGGGCCAGAAGGCTGCGGCACAGGTTCTCCCCCTCGGCCACATCAAACACCGCCCCATCAGGGCAGATCTGCACATGCGGAAGCACACGAATTTGAGGCATCACACCACTCGCTTATAAATTGTGAATCGACTGCCCAGACAATGCCTGTGAAACAGCGCGGTCCATTCGCCGGGCAGCAAAGGGATCGGTCAGTGCAGACAACCGCTCAGTGGCGGCTCGAAGACGTTCGACATCCTGGCCACCGCAGACAGAACGACAGTCGGTCATGGCCTTGTCAATCTCGGAGCGCTCTGCTGGACTGAGGAGGTCGCCATCGGCCTCCAGTGCAGCCGAGAGTACCTCGAGGAGCTGCTGGCTCTCGACCTGTTGCTCACGCAGCGCACGGGCCTGCATGTCCACCTTGGCATGGGTGAAACTCTGCTCAAGCATGGTCGCGATTTCAGCATCGGTGAGCCCGTAGGAGGGCCGCACTTCAATGCTGGCCTGAACCCCAGAGCCAAGCTCTTGGGCAGACACCGACAGCAGACCATCGGCATCGACCTGAAAATGGACTCGAATGCGGGCAGCACCGGCCGCCATCGGCGGGAATCCACGCAGCTCGAATCGGGCAAGTGAGCGGCAGTCTGAGACCAGCTCGCGCTCGCCCTGGACCACATGCAGGGCCATGGCCGTCTGGCCGTCCTTGTAGGTCGTGAACTCCTGCGCGCGGGCCACGGGAATGGGCGTGTTCCGCGGAATGACCTTCTCCACGAGGTCGCCCATGGTCTCGAGGCCAAGACTGAGCGGAAGGACATCCAGCAACAGCCAGTCATCCCCGTCTGGGCGATTTCCAGCCAGCAAATTGGCCTGAAGGGCGGCACCAATGGCCACAACCTCATCGGGATGAATGTCTGCCTTCGGACGCTGTTGGAAGAAGGCCTCAGCAGCCGCGCGAACGTTGACCAGCCGGGTTGACCCGCCGACCAGCACCACGCCTTGAATCTGGGCAGGCGATAGGCCGGCATCTGACATGGCCCGAGCGCAGGCGTCGATGCTGCGGTCGACCAGTGGCTTGGTCAGGACCTCAAACTCGGCCTGGGTGATGATCGCCAGCGGCCTTGTGCCATCGCCACGGTTCCACTCCGACGAGACCCGCTCGGAGGGTGAGGAGGCACCCGAGAGGGACTCCTTGAGCCGCCTGGCCATGCGAAGCAGGCTGCGCCATTCCGAGGCATTGAGGTCGCCCGAGCGCAGACCCCAGCCCTCGAGCCAGTGGTGCGCAAGCAGCGCATCGAAATCATCGCCACCCAGTGCGGGGTCACCACCAGTGGCCACCACCTCGAACACGCCCTTGGTGAGGCGCAGAATGGAAATGTCGAAGGTGCCGCCACCCAGGTCGTATACGGCGTAGAGGCCCTCCGCACCCGACTCCAGGCCATAGGCCAAGGCAGCCGCAGTGGGTTCATTGAGCAGCCGCAAGACATTCAGGCCTGCAAGGCTAGCCGCATCCTTCGTGGCCTGGCGTTGGGCGTCATCAAAATAGGCCGGCACCGTGATCACCGCACCGACCAGCTCATCCCCGAGGGTCTGCTCCGCCTGGGCCTTGAGCACCTTGAGAATTTCGGCTGAGAAGGCCACCGGCGAGACTGGACCATGTGCTGTCTGGACCTTGAGCATGCCGCCGGAGTCGGGCGAGAAGTCGTAGGGCAGTTCGAGCGCCTTTGCATCGGCCTCGCCGCGGCCCATCAGGCGCTTGAGCGAGACGAGTGTGTTGAGCGGGTCTTCGGCCACGGCCGAGAGTGCGTTGGTTCCGACCGACACCACGCCCTCATTGCCATATCGAACCGCCGATGGAATGAGCCGCTCACCCTGCAGGTTGGGCAGAATCTCAGCAGAGCCAGAACGAACTGCTGCCACCAGTGAATGTGTGGTGCCGAGGTCGATGCCCACCGCCAGCCGTCGCTGATGAGGAACCGTGGACTGGCCAGGCTCGGCAATCTGTAAGAGGGCCATCGGCTAACGATCCAGGTCTTGAAGAAATTTCTCGAGAAAATGCAGTGCACGAACCTGCAGCACGGCCTTGGCGTGATCGGCTTGAACATCAATCAGCGATGCCAGTCGGGCGATGCTGGCGTCTCTTTCGGCCAGCGCCTCGTCTCTGATCTTCATGCAGGCCTTCGCTCGAGCTTCCTTCGAGGGCGCCGCTTTGGCATCCTCGAGCGATTCCCGAAGCGTCATCTGCGCTTCCAGAAAGGCCACTGGCATCGCGGTGTTGCGCTCTGCCTCGACCGCGTGGCCCTTCCGCTCGAGCAGGTAGGTTGCACGCGCAATTGGAGACTTCAGTGTCTTGTAAGCCTCGTTGAGGTGTGTCGACCACTGCAGGGCGAGCCGACGCTGCGCGTCTGTACCCGCAGAAAAGCGATCGGGATGCACCACCGCCTGAAGACGTCGCCAGGCCGAGTCCAGCTGCTGCTGGTCTATTCCAAAGACTTCCGGCAGACCCAAGAGGCTGAAATAATCTTGTGCCAGGAGGCCGGAAGCGGGCGAAGCCTCAGACCTGGAAAGATTCACCGCAGCCGCACTCACTCTTCACATTGGGGTTTTCGAACCTGAAGCCTTCGTTGAGGCCCTCACGCGCAAAGTCGAGCTGCGTGCCATCGATGTAGGGCAGGCTCTTGGGATCTACAAACACCGTGACGCCATGACTCTCAAAGGACATGTCCTCTGTGGCCGCATCGTCGACGAACTCGAGCTTATAGGCCAGGCCGGAGCAGCCCGTTGTGCGAACACCCAAGCGAATGCCCACGCCCTTTCCACGCTTCTCGATGTAACGAGACACGTGCTGGGCAGCGCGTTCAGTCAGCGTGATGGGCATGCTTTTTCTTGTAATCTTCGATCGCGGCCTTGATGGCATCCTCTGCAAGGATAGAGCAGTGGATCTTCACCGGCGGAAGCGCGAGCTCATTGGCAATCTCTGTGTTCTTGAGGGCCATGGCCTCATCGAGGGTCTTGCCCTTGACCCACTCCGTGACGAGTGACGACGACGCAATCGCGGAGCCACAGCCGTAGGTCTTGAACCGCGCATCCTCAATCACACCCGACTCACTCACCTTGATCTGTAGTTTCATGACGTCGCCGCAGGCGGGGGCGCCCACCATGCCAGTGCCGACATTGGGATCGTCCTTGTCGAGCGAGCCCACGTTCCTGGGATTCTCGTAATGATCGATGACCTTCTCGCTATATGCCATGACGGTTCTCCTGAATGGATGATGAAGTTAGTGGGCTGCCCACTGAATGGTGCTGAGATCGACGCCCTCTTTGACCAACTCCCAGAGGGGAGACATCTCACGCAATTTGGCCACCTTGTCCTTGAGCAAGGAGATGGTGAAGTCGACATCGGCTTCGGTGGTGTAGCGGCCAATCGAGAAGCGAATGGATGAGTGGGCCAGCTCGTCGCTGCGGCCCAGTGCACGAAGCACATAGGACGGCTCAAGGCTCGCACTCGTGCAGGCTGAGCCCGAGGAGACGGCAATGTCTTTAATGGCCATGAGAAGCGACTCGCCCTCAACATAGTTGAAGCTGACATTCAGGTTGTGGGGCACCCGTGCCTCGAGGTCGCCATTGAGATAGACGGCCTCGATCTCTGAGAGGCCCTTCCAAAGACGGTCTCGGAGCATGCGAATCCGCTCGTTCTCGGTGGCCATCTCAGTCCTGGCCAGCGCGAATGCAGCGCCCATGCCCACAATCTGGTGAGTGGGAAGCGTGCCAGAGCGCATGCCGCGCTCATGGCCACCACCATGGATGAGGGGCTCCAGGCGAATGCGCGGCTTTCTGCGAACAAAGAGCGCCCCGATGCCCTTCGGGCCGTAGGTCTTGTGGGCCGAGAAGCTCATGAGATCCACCTTCAGGCTTTGAAGATCGATCTGTACCTTGCCAGTGGCCTGGGCGCTGTCCACATGCAGGATGATGCCGCGGGCCCGGCAGAATTCGCCGATCTTGGGAATGTCTTGAATGACCCCGATCTCGTTGTTCACGAACATGACCGACACCAGGATGGTGTCAGGACGGACGGCGGCCTCGAAGGCAGCAAAATCAATCAGACCGTCGGCCTGGACGTCGAGGTAAGTCACCTCAAAGCCCTCTCTCTCCAGCTCACGGCAGGTGTCGAGCGTGGCCTTGTGCTCGGTTTTCACCGTGATGACATGGCGGCCTTTGTCCATGTAGAAGTGCGCGGCACCCTTAATGGCCAGGTTGATGGACTCCGTGGCGCCAGATGTCCAGACCAGCTCCTTGGGGTCGCAGCCCACCAGGTCTGCAACCTGTTGCCTGGCGGTCTCCACGGCCTCTTCTGCCTTCCAGCCATATGCGTGGCTACGAGATGCAGGGTTGCCGAAATCCTCGCGAAGGAAGGGCAACAAGGCGTCGACCACCCTGGGGTCGACCGGCGTGGTGGCGGAATAATCGAGGTAGATCGGTGCGATGGGTGCGTTCATGTGGGCTCAGTGGGCAGCAGCTTCACGGTCATCGTGAAAGACAACATTTCGGGTCACGGGCTGGTGTGACATGGACTGTTTCTCGCGCTGCTCATCGACGAGGTCTTGCAGCGTGATGGAGTCGAGGAAATCAACCATGTGCCGGTTTAGACTGGCCCAGAGTTCGTGGGTCATGCAGACCTGGTCATCGTGACAGTTTTGCTTGCCACCGCACTGCGTGGCGTCGAGCGGCTCGTCGACCGCGTAGATGATGTCGGCCACCGTCAGTTCTTTGGCGGAGCGGGCCAGACGATACCCTCCCCCGGGGCCGCGCATCGACTCCACCAGCTCATGCCGGCGAAGGCGGCCGAAGAGCTGTTCAAGGTAGGACAGCGAAATGCGCTGGCGCTGGCTGATGGCAGACAAAGTGACCGGCCCTTTGTCTTGGCGCAGGCCAAGATCAATCATGGCGGTGACAGCAAAACGACCTTTGGTGGTGAGGCGCATCCAAAAACCTCCTATTTCTTGAGCGATTTAGTCAAGAGTTTAGAGTATCCGAGTGAATTACTCAACCTTTAACAAAAAGGGCCGCACAAGCGACCCTTTTTGACGGCGAGGGTGGCCTGCCGCCGGGACAGACAGTGCCCCGAGGCGAGGCATCCCTCTGGCTGTTTAGGCAGCCGCCACCATGCTCGCCCGACGGCGAACCACCTCCATCAGGCCGTTGCAGGCGTCCTCGATGTGGTCGAGGGCCTGCTCAAAGCCTTGACTGCCGCCGTGGTATGGGTCGCTCACGATCGCCGCCTCGTACTCTGTGGCAAAGCGCATGAGCAGTTGCAGTTTGTGCTGCAGACCCCGTGGGGCGGTGCGCTGAAGCAATGCGAGGTTGTCCCAATCCATGGCCAGGATGTAGTCGTACTCGCTGAAGTCCTTCATTTCGACCTTGCGGGCCAGGTGGCCGCTCAGGTCGTAACCACGCTTCTGGGCCGTGGCGGTGGCGCGAGGGTCTGCAGCCTCACCCGCGTGAAAGGCGTGGGTGCCGGCTGAATCCGCCTGAACCAGTTCACTGAGGCCCGCCGTGCGAACCATGTGGTCGAAAACGGCCTTGGCCGTCGGTGAGCGACAAATGTTGCCCATGCAGACAAATAGAACCCTTGTCGGCATGCCAACAACCTTGGGCGCAGACGATTCAGGCTTCTTGGGTGCAGGACGGCTCATGTTTTGGCTTCCTTTTTTTATAGAGTGGGTGGGCATGGGTTAGGCAGCGCGGCTTGCCCGGGCAGCGCTGGTTGGTAAGGACTCAGGCTCGACCTGGTCGTGCAGACGGCCGGCACCAAACACGCGCGCCTTGAGGCGTGCGAGCTGATCCCGGGCCTGAGCGGCCTTCTCGAACTCGAGGTTTCTTGCGTGCTCGAGCATCTGCTTCTCGAGCCGCGCAATTTCGCGCGAAAGCTCCTTCTCGGAGAGATCGACCAGGTCGGTGGCGCGATTGGCCATGGCGTCGGCCTCACGCTGCTTGGACTTGTTCGACATGACACCGTCGATGAGGTCTCGAATTTCCTTGACCACGCCCGTGGGCGTGATGCCGTGCTCGGCATTGAAGGCCAACTGCTTATTGCGGCGCCGCTCCGTCTCACCCATGGCCCTCTGCATCGAGGCGGTGATTCGATCGGCGTACAGAATGGCGCGGCCTTCGATGTTCCGGGCCGCCCGGCCGATGGTCTGGATCAGGCTGCGGTCGCTTCTCAAGAAACCTTCTTTGTCGGCATCGAGAATGGCCACCAAGGACACCTCTGGAATGTCCAGGCCTTCACGCAGCAGGTTGATGCCCACCAGCACATCGAAGCTGCCCAGGCGCAAGTCTCGGAGAATCTCGACCCGCTCGACGGTGTCGATGTCTGAGTGCAGGTAGCGAACCCGAATGCCGTTATCGGAGAGGTAGTCGGTGAGGTCTTCGGACATGCGCTTGGTGAGCGTTGTCACGAGGACCCGCTCGTTCTTGGCCACCCGAATTTGGATCTCTGAGAGAAGGTCGTCGACCTGTGTCTTGGCGGGGCGAACCTCAATCGCTGGGTCTACGAGACCGGTGGGCCGCACGACCTGCTCCACGACATCGCCGCCGGAGCGATCGAGCTCATACTGGCCGGGTGTGGCAGACACAAAGACCACTTGTCGCAGCTTGGGCTCGAGTTCATCAAACCGCAGGGGCCGGTTGTCGAGGGCCGATGGCAGACGGAAGCCGAAATCGACCAGGGTTTCCTTGCGAGAGCGGTCTCCACGGTACATGCCGCCCAGTTGGCCCACCATGACATGGGATTCATCCATGAAAATCAGGGCATCGGCAGGTAGATAGTCGATGAGGGTGGGGGGCGGCGCGCCCGGCTCGGCACCAGACAGGTGCCTGCTGTAGTTCTCGATGCCCTTACAAAAACCAAGCTCCCCAAGCATTTCGAGGTCGAAGCGCGTGCGCTGCTCAATGCGTTGGGCCTCCACGAGCTTGCCCTGCGACACGAACCATTTCGATCGCTCCACCAGCTCGGCCTTGATGGTCTCCACCGCTCGCAGGACCACCTCACGGGGCGTGACATAGTGGGAGGATGGGTAGACCACGAACCGATTGAGCCGCTGCTGGAGGCGGCCCGTGAGGGGGTCGAAGAGCTGGAGCGACTCCACCTCGTCATCGAAGAGCTCTACCCGAAGGCCACTTTCAAAATGCTCGGCCGGAAAGATGTCGATGGTGTCGCCGCGCACCCGGAAATGACCGCGCACAAACTCGGCGTCGTTGCGCTGGTATTGCATGCGAACCAGCTGGGCGATGAGGTCTCGTTGAGAGAGTTTGTCCCCCACACGCATCGACAAGACCATGGCGTGGTAATCGGCCGGGTTGCCAATGCCATAGATGCAAGAGACCGTGGCCACGATGATGGTGTCGCGGCGTTCGAGCAGCGATTTCGTGGCAGAGAGACGCATCTGCTCAATGTGCTCGTTGATGGCCGAATCCTTCTCAATGAAAAGATCCCGCTGGGGCACGTAGGCTTCTGGCTGGTAGTAGTCGTAATAAGAAACAAAGTATTCCACCGCATTGCGGGGGAAAAACTCCCTCATTTCGGCGTAAAGCTGGGCCGCAAGTGTCTTGTTGGGCGCCAACACCAGGGCTGGACGACCCGTTTTGGCGATGACATGGGCCATGCTGAAGGTCTTGCCGGACCCTGTCACCCCCAGCAGCGTCTGGTAGGCCAAGCCCTCACCCAGCCCATTGCACAGGCGCACGATGGCCTCGGGCTGATCGCCGGCTGGGGAGAAGGGGGCCACCAATTCAAAGGGGCTGTCTGGGTAGGTAACGGCTTGTAATGCCATGGTAATCTTTCACGCAATCGGCTATTTTCCCTGTGTGTCCGCCAAATTTCCAATCCTTTTTTTGCTGCATCCCTCTTGACAAACCCCCATGACTGCCTCCCTCTTCGCCAACGTTGAGCGCGCGCCGCGCGACCCCATCCTCGGTCTGACCGAGGCCTTTCAGGCCGACAACCGACCAAACAAGGTCAACCTCGGGGTGGGCGTTTATTACGACGATAAGGGCAAGTTGCCGTTACTTAGATGCATAAAGGAAGCAGAAGCGCAAAGAGTGTCTACCGCACCGGCCCGTGGCTACCAGCCCATTGAGGGGGCCGTGGCCTACAACCAGGCCGTTCAAAGCCTGCTCTTTGGGGCCGACAGCCCAGTGCTCAAGGCCCAACGAGTGGTCACCATTGAGGCCCTCGGGGGCACGGGCGCGCTGAAGGTGGGGGCCGATTACCTTCGCCGGCTGCTGCCACAGGCCAAGGTGGCCATCAGTGACCCCAGCTGGGAGAACCACCGGGCCCTGTTCGAGATGGCCGGATTCGAGGTGCTCACCTACCGCTATTACGACGCCAAAACTCGTGGCGTCGATGCCAAAGGCATGCTGGAGAGCCTCCAGTCGCTGCCAAAGGGCACCATCTTGGTGCTGCATGCCTGCTGCCACAACCCCACGGGGGTCGACCTCTCCGCGGAGCAATGGTCCTCGGTGATCGCTGCCATCCAGGCCGCGGGCCATATTCCGTTTCTCGACATGGCCTACCAGGGATTTGGCGAGGGCATTGCCCAGGATGCCGCCGTGCTGAGCGCCTTCCTGGACTCTGGCATGTCCTTCCTGGTGTCGAGTTCATTCTCGAAGTCGTTTTCCCTCTACGGCGAGCGAGTGGGCGCACTGTCCATCGTGACCCAGTCGGCTGACGAGGCCAGTCGGGTTCTGAGCCAGGTCAAGAGAACCATTCGCACGAACTACTCCAACCCCCCCACCCATGGCGGGGCCGTGGTGGCCATGGTGTTGTCCACCCCTGCCCTGCGGGCCACCTGGGAGGCGGAACTCGCTGAGATGCGAGACCGTATCAAGGCCATGCGCAAGGGATTGGCCGATGGCCTGAAGGCCCGAGGATTCAAGGGCGATGTGAGCTTCATCACCAGCCAACGCGGCATGTTCAGTTACACCGGGCTCAGCGGTGAGCAGGTCGATCGGCTTCAGGAGGAGTTTGGGGTCTACGCCGTGGGCACCGGCCGTATTTGCATCGCGGCGCTCAACAGCCAAAACCTGGAGCAGGTCTGCGATGCCATCGCCGCGGTGAGCAGTTGAGCCGAGCACCCAAGAGGGATTAAGGCTTGCCCTAATCCCAAAGGACTGAAAACTCAGGTTAGATGGGCGTTCTTTCAACAGGAGGTTCCCCCATGCGTTCAAGCCTGACCCGCCGGCCCTTCGTGGCGCTGGCCACCGCAGTCGCACTGGCTGCGTCCATCGCACCACTCTCCGCCCATGCCTGGCCGAGCAAAGACAAGCCAGTAACCATCATCTCGGTCTTCCCCCCGGGAGGCTCCGTCGACCAAGTGTCCCGGCTGTTTGCCGCTGAGCTGGCCAAGACCACGGGCGGGCAGTTCATTGTCGAGAACAAGGGCGGCGCCTCCGGCTCCATCGGAACGGCCGCATTGGCCAAGGCTGCTCCAGACGGCAACACCATTGCCGTGGTCTTTGACACCCATGCGGTCAATCCCTCCCTTATTCCAGACATGTCCTTCGACACCCTGAAAGACCTGGCACCCGTGACCTTGGTCGGCACCGGGGGCATGGCGATCGCAGTTCACCCCAGCACACCCTACAAAGACTTCAAGGAGTTGCTGGCGGCCGCCAAGGCCAAGCCCGACAGCATCAGCTATGGTTCCATCGGCACGGGCTCCTTGGGTCACCTCGCGATGGTGCAAGTGGCCAACGATGCCGGTGTGAAATGGACCCACGTGCCCTACAAGGGTGGTGGTCCGTTGAAGGCCGATGCGCTGGCGGGCCACGTGCCTGTAGCAATCGGCTCGGTGTTTCTGCTCAACCCGAACGTTCAGGCCGGCCAGCTGCGCGCGATTGCCGTGACCTCCCTCAAGCAAGACCCCCAGATGCCCGGCGTGAAGACCGTTGCGGAGCAGGGCGTGCCGAAGTTTGAGGCCTACAGCTGGTGGGGTGTGTTCGCGCCCGCTGGCGTGCCCAAGGCCACGATTGACAAGATCCACTCCGAGATCGCCAAGGTCCTGAAGAACCCCGAGGTGGCCAAGAAACTGGCGGCTCAGGGAATGGAGGTACTTGGTGGGGGTCCGGCCGAACTCGACAAGTTCAATCGGGCTCAGATTGAGCGCTGGGGCAAGGTCGTTCGCGACAACGGCATCAAGGCCGGTAGCTAATTCCCTCGCCCAAGCCTGATCGTTGTCATTCCTCGTCGTACTCGGTGTGAATGTCGAGTGCGACGAGGAAACGCGAGACCATGTTGTAGGTGGCAACCACCGCCACCAACTCCACCACCTGCTGCGGCCCATGCCGCTTGACGAGCCTGCGCTTTAGAGAGCCCGGCACGAGAATGTCTCGGGTCATGGCGCGGGCCAGGGCCAGGACGTCCTGATCTTCCTCGGGAAAAAGACCCAGAGGAAAGTTTGCCTGCTCCATCTCTAAGATGGCCTGCGCCTGTTCGGCGGACGCACCCTCCTGAATGTAGAGCGGCGCGTGATGCTCGTACTCGTAATGCGCACCATTGAGAACGGCCACCGCACACATCGCCAGCTCCTTGAGCCTTGCAGGCACGCTCAACTCACCACGCACCTTTCCAAGGTAAACATTCCAACCATGCGCCAAGGCCGGGCTGTGTAGAAGCATCCGATCGAGCTTGAGCAGCTCGCCACCGCGCCTGGTGCGAATGGCCGCCACGAGGTCGGTGGGCTGCTCAATGTCTGGTGGCAGCAGCGGGATCGGGCGCGGTTCGTTCATGCGTAAACTCCTTGGAATGACTTACAAGCTCAAAGAAAGCTTTCTCACCTTACAGGGTGAAGGGGGCCAGGCAGGCCGTCTATCAGTGTTTCTGCGGTTCACAGGATGCAACAACTGGAGTGGCCGCGAGGAGGACCGCGCAAGCGGGCCAGCAGACTGTGCCCTTTGGTGCGACACCGACTTCTTGGGAACGGATGGGGACGGTGGCGGCCGCCTCGAACTGGAGGAACTCATCGACCGCGTGAAGCAACTCTGGGCCTCCGACGGTGGGCCCCGATCAGTGGCGCCTTATGTGGTTCTCACGGGTGGAGAGCCCGCGCTACAGGTGGACCAACCCCTCATCGATGCACTTCAGGGCATCGGCGCGGAGGTGGCCATCGAGACCAACGGCAGCCTGCCGATTCCGAAGGGGATCGACTGGGTCTGCGTGAGCCCCAAGCGGCTGCTCAATGGACAGCCTCAGCCCCTGCTCGTGACCCAAGGCCAAGAACTCAAATTGGTGCAACCACAAGACGGCTTTGACCGACTGGCGCTCGAGGCAATGGACTTCGAGCACTTCTTTGTCCAGCCGCTCGATGGACCAGAGGCCGCGGCCAGCATGGCGTTTTGCATGGCGTGGGTGAAGCGGTATCCTCGCTGGCGTTTGTCACTCCAGAACCACAAGCGCCTTGGTATCCGATGACCACCCTGCTCTACACGACCTTCTCCTTTGAGGCCTCCCACAGCCTGGCCCCGGCCATCGGTCTGCCGCAGATTCATGGCCACTCTTACTGGGCGCGGGTTTGGGTTGCCTCACCGCCCGAGGGGGTCACCCCCCTGCCGGGATTGGAAGCGGCTGCCATTCGAATCAAAGCCTTGCTCGACCATCGGCACCTCAACGACGTCATTGACCACGAGCCCACCATGGAGCGAATCATTGAATTCATTCGAGCACAGTGGGAGGGCCCCCCGTTGACCCGGGTAAGGGTCTGGCGCGAGAGCCTTGGCTGCGGAGCTGAGTGGCGGCCTGATATATAATTTCGGCTCCTTCCCCGATAGCTCAGTCGGTAGAGCGCCGGACTGTTAATCCGTAGGTCCCTGGTTCGAGCCCAGGTCGGGGAGCCACCTCTCGTGTCCGAGATCCCCATGGCGTCTGAGATTGAAGTCTGCTTCGCGCTGCTCGGAACCAAGTCACCGACCGCGCGCGACCTTGGGCGGTGGCCCTTGCTGGGCGGTGCCACACAACGCCTTCAAACCCTCACGGCAACCTACTTCGACACGCCCAATGCGCTTCTGGCACGCCATCGCGTGGGCCTTCGCGTTCGGCGTGAATCTGGCAAGTGGCAGCAGACATTCAAGGCAGAGGGCGATGGCCTTGAGCGACTTGAGATTCAGCACACCCTGACGCAAAAGACCGTTCACCCCACTCCAGCCATCGACCCTATCGGCCTGCCAGATCGGGCGCAGCTTGCCAGCCTTGGGTTCAAGAAGTCAGAAGCTGTCCAGCTCAGCGATCCGGCCGCGCTGGTGCCGCTGTTCACTGTTCGTGTTCGCCGCACCATCTGGCAAGTGGCCCTGGGCTCGAGCCGCCTCGAGGTGGCTTACGATCTCGGAGCCATCGAGACTGATTCCGACCAGCGGCCGATTGCAGAGATCGAAATCGAACTGCTCTCCGGACAGCGTGCGGATCTTTTTGCCGCCTGCCAATCTCTGTCAGTCTTTCTCGATGGCATTGGCCTTCCGGCCTGCCTTGAGCCCCGCTCGAAGGCCCAACGAGGCCTGATGCTCGTCTACCCGGAATCCAGTTTTCCTGGCCTGCCCAAGGCAAAGGCCACGGGCGAGACCGGTTCGGTGCTCTCCGCCCACCTCTTGCGTGCCACCCAGGCGCTGGCCACCGAGGTCTGGCGCATTCTGGACACCAGCGATCCAGAGGGGCCACATCAGGCACGCGTGGCTTTGCGGCAGATTCGAACGATTTTGAAGCTGCTTCAATCAGCGACGCCAGACGGCATTGAAGACCCGTTGCTGTCGGCCTCCTCGGCCCTGGCCGATTCCCTGGGGGAGCTTCGCGACCTCGATGTGGCCATGGAGAAGGTCGCCGAGCCACTGCATGCAGCGCTGGAGGCAGACCACGAGGTGTCTGAAGCACTGCACCAAGCTCGCCAGGCCAGGGAGCATATTCGGGGCAACATCAGAGAGGCGCTTCGCCAGCAGCCGGTTCGAAGCCTGCTGGTGTCACTCATCGCCCGATCAGATGCCTTGGCCACTCAACACGGCCTGCCCACCGCGGCCGTCTTTGCCAAGGCACAGGCCCAACAGCTTCTCAGACGCGTATCGCGCCGCAAACGTCAGGCCACGCATGTTGAGGGCCGTCACAGACTTCGGCTCGCCCACAAGGCACTGCGCTACGCAGCCCCAGTTCTGCTCCAACTTGGCGCCGACCCGTCTCTGGCCCTTGAGGCAAAAAAGGCAGCCCGCGCACAGGACAAGCTTGGCGACGACCAAGACCGCGCCGTGATGCTGCACACCCTCACACGCCACCTCGCCGGGGACGAACAGGACTGCCGGCATGAGCGATTTCTCACCCTGGCCAAGGGCTTTCTGATCGGCCGCGGTTGATCGGCCGCGATTAGGTTACCGCGCAGGAGGGTTAGGGTTTTTATGCCCTTGACGGCCTCCAGTGCCCGTCGACAATAGGGGAAATGCATCGCGACCACTCTCCTTCCGCCTTCTCCCCCATCAACCCCCGTTCCTCTCTAAACCGCATCGGTCAAGGCCGGCACTTTCTGCAGATCCCTGGTCCGTCGAACGTCCCGGACCGAATTCTCAGGGCGATCGACTTCCCGACCATCGACCACCGAGGACCCGAATTTCAAAGACTCGGGCTTCAGATACTCGAGCAGATCAAGCCCGTGTTCGGCACACAGCAGCCAGTGGTCATCTATCCTGGTTCTGGAACAGGCGCCTGGGAGGCCGCCTTGGTCAACACCCTGTCCCCGGGAGACCAAATTCTGATGGTCGAGACCGGGCATTTCGCAACGCTTTGGAAGAAGCTCGCAGAAAAGTTGGAGCTCCGCCCGGAGTTCATCCCCGGGACATGGAGACAAGGCGTCGATGCAAATGTGCTTGAAAAACGACTGCGCGACGACAGCACCCATCAGATCAAGGCCGTCTGCGTCGTGCACAACGAGACCTCCACCGGGGTCACATCCAACATTGCTGATGTGCGATTGGCCATGGACGCAGCGCGTCATCCCGCATTGCTCATGGTCGACACGATCTCGTCAATGGCGAGCGTTGCCTTTGAGCACGATGCATGGGGAGTCGACGTCACGATTGCTGGCTCCCAGAAAGGCCTCATGCTCCCGCCGGGTCTCTCATTCAACGCGGTGAGCCCGAAGGCACTCGAAGTAAGCCGGACGTCAACACTTCCCAAAGCCTACTGGGCCTGGGAGGAGATCATTGCAGCCAACCGAAACGGCTTCTGGCCCTCCACGCCTGCGACCAATCTCCTCTATGGTCTGGCAGAGGCCCTCGACATGCTCTACGAAGAGGGCCTCGAGAATGTTTTCGCAAGGCACAAGCGACATGCCGAAGCAACCCGCAAGGCCGTTGAGGCTTGGGGCCTTGAGATCCTCTGTGAGAACCCCAAGGAGTACAGCCCGGTGCTGACGGCCGTGGTGATGCCAAGGAGGGCAGATGGCACCCACTACGACGCGGATGCTTTTCGAAGAACCGTTCTAGAGCGGTTCAACATGTCACTGGGAACCGGTCTCGCGAAGCTACAGGGCCGGGTCTTCCGAATCGGACACCTTGGCGACTTTAACGACCTAACGCTGCTGGGCACTCTGGGCGGGGTCGAGATGGGCTTGGCCCACTGTGCCGTTCCCCACCGAAGAGGCGGCGTGCAGGCTGCAATCGATTTTCTAAGCCAGTCCTAACCCAAGTCGTTATGCATCCAACAAAAACAAGGAGAACCACAATGGCAACAAACCGTTTTCAAAACACACGTCGCTCACTGGTGTCCATGGCCGTCATGGTTGGCCTGGGACTCGGTGCCCAGTCCACTCTCATGGCCCAAGAACTTGAAATCAAGCTCGGCCATGTTGGATCTCCTGGCTCCCTCTTCGCACTCTCCTCAGAGGAGTTCGCAAAGCGGGCCAATGCAAAACTCGCCGGTAAGGCAAAGGTGACTGTATTCGGATCAAGCCAGTTGGGCGGCGACAAGGAAATGGTTCAAAAACTGAAACTGGGCACCATCGACCTTGCCCTTCCCTCCTCGGTCATGACATCGGAGTCTGACCTCTTCGGCATCTTCGAACTGCCGTATCTGGTTCAGGATCGAAAGCACATGCAGCGCATTGAGAAAGACATCGTCTGGCCCGTGCTCGCGCCTGAGGCAGAAAAGAAAGGACTCAAGATTCTCGGCGTCTGGGAGAATGGTTACCGACACATCACCAACAACAAGCGCCCGATCGTGGTGCCGGCCGATCTCAAGGGCATCAAGCTTCGGGTGCCAGAAGGTAAGTGGCGTGTTCGCATGTTCCAAGAGTATGGCGCCAACCCGTCACCCATGAGTTTTAAGGAAGTCTTCACGGCCCTGCAGACTGGTGTGATGGATGGCCAGGAGAACCCCTTCACGCAAATCTATTCAGCCAAGTTCCAAGAGGTACAAAAGTTCATCAGCCTCAGTGGACACGTCTACACGCCGGCCTACCTCACCGCAGGTTCTAAGAAGTGGGCCACACTGCCGGCCGATGTTCGCAAGATTCTCGAGGACACTGCCAAGGAGACACAGGCCTTCGTCTATGAGCTAGCGGCCAAGGAAGACCGGGAGTTGCTTGAGAAGATCACTGCTGCAGGCACCAAGGCCAATGAGGTCGACAAGAAAGCCTTCGTGGCCGCAAGCAAGGACATCTACAAGGACTTCGGCACCGAGGTGAAGGGCGCACAGGCTCTCATCGACAAGGCCAACAGCCTGCGATAACGGCAGCAAGCGAAGGCCACTGCGATGTCACATGTCAGTGTTTCTGAGCCGCCTGCAGGCGGCCTTCGTGCGCTCTATGGTCGATGCTTAGAGTGGCTTGTGGGAATCCTCATGGTGGTGCTCTTTCTGGAGGTCACTGCCGGCGTGATATTTCGAACAATTGGAAGTCCCCTGGTCTGGTACGACGAGGTCGCATCCATGCTGCTCGCATGGCTGACCTTTTACGGCTCTGCCCTGGCCTCTTTCAAGCGGGCTCACATCGGCTGCCCTGAGATTGTTGACCTCCTTCCGGCAGGTCCTCGACGTTGGTTCTCGATGCTGGGGCAGCTGGTTGTGATTGGCTTTTTCGCGCTCGTGGGCTGGATGGGCTTCCAGATCATGCCCATCCTGGCAACCGACTCCATGAGCAGCCTTCCCACGGTCACCATGGACATCCTTCAATCGGTCATTCCGATCTCGGCCGTCCTGATTCTCATCTCAGAGTTTCTGACACTGTTCGACCTGCTACGACAGCGGCCACAGGCCTAAGGACAACCCATGCAGACCATGGTCATTCTGTTCGGGACTGTTCTTGTCCTGGTGTTGCTAAACGTGCCCATCGCTGTGGCCCTCGGGGTGGTGGCTACAGCCGCCATGGTGCTCACTCAGGGCCCCGACGTTCTGCCGAATCTGCCCATCGTGCTATACCAGAGCGCCACCAATTTCCCTTTACTTGCCATACCTCTGTTCATTCTGGCAGGTGCCATCATGAACTCCTCGGGCATCTCAAGGCGCTTGGTCGGCCTGGCGACTGCACTTTTTGGCTGGATTCGTGGGGGCTTGGCACATGTCAACATTGGCGTCTCACTGTTCTTTGCCGAGATTTCGGGTTCGGCCGTTGCGGATGTCGCCGCACTGGGCTCTGTTCTGATTCCCGAGATGAAGAATAAGGGTTACTCAGCGCCCTTCGCTGCTGCGGTCACCTCATCCTCTGCAACACTCGCCATCATCATCCCCCCCTCGATTCCCATGATTCTGTATGCAGTCATGGCGGAAACATCGGTGGTGCAGCTCTTTGTGGCGGGAATTATTCCAGGACTGATCGGCGGCTTTGGCCTGATGGGGATGGCCTACTACTTTGCACGTCGCTACAACCTTCCGGTCGAGGAGCGTTTTTCCGGCCGCAAACTTTGGATTGCCGCCAAAGAGGCCAGCTGGGCATTGCTACTACCTGTGATCATTCTCGGAGGCATCTTCGGCGGTGTCGTCACGGCGACCGAAGGGGCTGCGCTGGCCGTTCTGGCATCACTCTTTATCGGCCTTGTCATCTACCGAGATCTCGACTGGGCGCATCTTCGCTCCGCCATCATGGAGGGGGGAACCCAGACCGCCGTGGTCATGCTGCTCGTGGCCACCAGCGGACTGTTGGGGAATTACCTCACCGAAATCTCCGCTCCGCAACAACTGGCAGCTCAGGTTTCTGCATTTACGTCGGATAAGTACGCGGTCCTTGCCCTCCTAAACATTGTGTTCCTGTTTTTAGGCGTCTTCCTTCACTCTGCAGCAGCCATTATTCTGGTGGTGCCCGTCGTCATGCCGCTGGTACTGGCCGTGGGCATCGACCCCGTTCACTTTGGTCTGATCGTGACGATCAACCTTGGGATCGGACAACAAACACCGCCAGTGGCCAGCGTCTTGATGGTCTCGAGCGCCATTGCTAGGTGCAGCGTCTGGGAAACCACCCGAGTCAACATCTACTTCATTGGTGTCTTGTTCACCGTGCTCATGCTTGTGACCTACGTGCCGATCACCGGAATGGGACTGGTTGAGTACTTCTATCGTTAATTGGGGTCTGCCGCAATGACCAACATTCTGCTCGAGTCGAGGCAAGGACACATTGCGTCAGTCACCATCAACCGTCCTGAGAAGCTCAATGCCATGACCAAGCCGCTCTGGCAGGCACTCGGCTCAGCCTTTGAACGGCTCTCTGCAGATGACAGTGTTCGCTGTATCCTCATCCGTGGTGCTGGCGAAAAGTCTTTCTCACCTGGCAACGACATCAGCGAGTTCGAGACCGAGCGGTCCAACAAGCGTCAGGCCATTGCCTACGGAGAGGTCATGCACCGAACGATTGCGGCCATCTCCAATTGCCCGCATCCGATTGTGGCCCAGGTGCATGGAATTTGTGTCGGCGGTGGCATGGAGATCGCATCCTTGGCCGACATTCGAATCTGCGGGGAATCCAGTCGTTTTGGGGCACCGATCAATCGCCTGGGGCTTGTGATGGCCTACAGTGAAATGGGGCCACTGACCAAACTCCTTGGCCCATCCAAAGCCCTGGAGATCCTATTAGAGGGCCGGATCTTTGACGCTGACGAGGCGCTTCGAATTGGACTTGTCTCAAGGGTTGTCAAAGACAGTGAGGTCGAGAAGGAGGCACAGCAAACAGCCCAACGGGTGGCTGCCGGTGCGCCATTGGTAGCGCGCTGGCATAAGAAGTTTGCAAGACGCCTTGCCGATGCTGCCCCGATTTCAGCATCCGAGCGGGACGAGTGCTTTGACTGTTTCGACACAGAAGACTTTCGAATTGGTTACAAGGCCTTTCTTGCAAAGTTGCCCCCAGAGTTTGTTGGTCGATGACATTGAAGGGCTCTGACCGCAACGGGCCACTTCAAGGCATCAAGGTCTTGGAGCTCGCTCAGATCATGGCGGGCCCAACCTGCGGCATGATGCTGGCCGACATGGGCGCTGATGTCATCAAGGTCGAGAAACTCCCCGCGGGTGACGACTCAAGGGGGTACCGCGAGCCGAGAATCAATGGGGTCTCCGCTCCATTCCTGATCCTCAATCGAAACAAGCAGGGTTTGGCCATCGACCTGAAGAAGCCCGCTGGTGTTGCAGTACTCAAGCGCATGGTTGAGAAGGCTGACGTCCTCACTGAGAATTACCGAGCCGGCACCATGGAGAAACTTGGCGTTGGTTACGAGGCCCTCAACGCGGTCAACCCTCGACTGATCTACGCTGCTGTGTCGGGCTACGGACGGACAGGGCCAATGTCGGACAAACCCGGGTTTGATCTCATTGCCCAGGGTTTCTCGGGCCTTATGAGCATCACCGGCTTTGAGGGTCAACCGCCAGCCAAGACGGGGAATTCGGTTGCAGACATCAATGCTGGAATACTGGCTTGCGTTGGAATTCTTGCCGCCCTCGTCGAGCGGAGCGTGACCGGAAAGGGTCAGTTCGTCGAGACCTCCCTCATGGAGGCCGGTCTGCAGCAGACCTACTGGCAGGCGGCGATGTTTTTCGCAAACGGCCGCTCGGCCAGGCCACTAGGATCAGCCCATCCCCTCACGGCGCCCTATCAGGCATTCAAAACGGCCGACGGCCACCTCAATATCGGGGGTGCCAATCAGGCCAACTGGGAGCGCATTGCCGACACCCTTGGGCATCCCGAATGGAAAACCGACCCACGCTTTACAAGCAACTCCGATCGTATGCAGCACCAGCAGGAACTGACCCAGCTCATTGAGGCGGTTCTCGCATTCAAGGGAACTGCGGAGTGGATCGATGCCTTTGATTCCGCCGGTGTGCCAGTGGGACCAGTACATTCGATTGAAGAGGCTCTCACCCACCCCCAAGCACTCGCACGCGAGATGGTGGTAGAGACCCTTCATCCAAAGGCGGGGCGCGTCAAAGGCATTGGCCACCCCATTAAGTTCGGCGCATCCTCGAGGCCGATTCCTACGCCTGCGCCGGAACTGGGTGAGCACACCGTTGGGGTGCTGGAGTCCTTTGGATTTACTCCTGAAGAGATCGATTCACTGATTAATCAGGGGGTGGTGCATCAGGCACCTTCAGGCGACGAAGAAGCATGAAGTTCCGACGCAATGGGCAGCATCCTGCCCGCCACCCGGCTCAGGATGCGGTAGGTGTCGCGATCGAATTGCACCGAGTTCTCACCGGACAAACAAGCCTGTAGTTCATCCTCGTCCTGCGCCTCCCCAAGGAATGCCCAGTCACGAAAGACGAGCACGCGGTCTCCCTCTCTCAAGTAGGCAGCGCCCTCGAATGGCCAGTCCTTCACGCGAACCGATGTCAGCACCAGTGAAAGCCGCAGGTGGTGCTCTCGCGGATCTTCACGGCCATCGCAAACACCCTTGCAGCGGCCAAGCTGCAGACCAAAACAAGAACGGCCTAGAACGCGCTTCTCCAGTCCCAGGTAAGCCTTGCACAGGGTATTGGCCTCGGCCATCGAACGCAAGGCGCGCTGGGCCTCTGTGACGGTCTCATAGAGGCCATGACAACGACCCGGGTGATCTCGAATGGCCTCGGTCACCGCCATCGGCTGAACCTGCGGGAGATCCCCCGGCGCACCCAACACCAAGGTACTGACGGACCGAGTGAGGCGAAGCTGCCGGTTGAAAATGGGCCTCATGGACTTCACCAGTGCGGCCTCGAGCAGCAGCGCGCCAACCTCTCCGCCCGTTCGTCGATGCTCAATGCGTCGAACCTGCTGCGACATCTGGAGTTCCCGCGACGACCGGGTATCGCCAGAAAAGTGAGACATCACCCGAGCACGAATGTCCTTGGACTTCCCAATATAGAGCGGAAGGTCGCTCTCACCGTAGAACAGGTAAACCCCAGGTGAATTGGGCAGCTCATCGATGACCGAGGGGTCGATGTGAGAGGGCAGGCTCGGGCGTGCCGTGAGCGCGCCCACCGCATCCCAGAGGGCCGACTCGCCAATGGACGCCTCGAGCACGTGCCAGAACTGTAAGAGCAGGTCGGCATCGGCCATGGCCCGGTGCCGCCCGATCGGAACAAGCCCATGCCGGTCAATGAGTGTGTCGAGATTGTGTCGGCTCTCCTGCGGGAAAAGCCGCCGAGACAGCTTCACCGTGCAGAGCGTGGGCGCCCGAAATGCCAGGCCAATGCTTGCAAAGCCTTGTTTGATGAAGCTGTAATCGAATCGCGCGTTGTGGGCCACAAAGATGCATCCGGCCAACTCATCATGCAGCTCTGCAGCCACCTCTCGGAAGGTTGGAGCATCTGCAACCATTTCGTTGCGAATGCCTGTGAGTGACTCAATGAAGCTCGGGATAACAGTCTCTGGGTTGATCAATCGCTCCCAACGCCGAACCCGCCCCTCCTCCAATCGAATGACAGCAATCTCTGTGATGCCGTCTCGACTGGGGGTAGACCCCGACGTCTCGATGTCCACAAAGGCAAGGGCCTGCGCTGGCATGGGTCAGTGTGCGTCTGGCAGCCGCGTGGTGTAGCGCAGGATGACGCGCTCCTTCTCGACAAACCCCGTATCGGTCTTGATGTCTCGGCCCACATGCAGCATCCAACGGCCGCCCAGGCCGTGTGTGGTGAGGGTGAGCATGCCGCGATGCACCCGCAGCGCGTTGCCCTGGGCTGCGCCATTGAATCGAGTCTCCCCGCCCTGGGTGTAGAAGTAGGAAAGCCCAAGACGCACCTGGTCCGTAATCGCCCGTCCGAAGGCAGTCTGAAGGGAATAGATGGGCGCCTGGTCTAGGGTGCCTCTTACGCCCGAGGCGTTGTAGATGACATCGTTTTGGCCAGACCACAACACATCGGCGGCGGTCATCCAGCCCCAGGTGGATGAGAGGGGCTGGTGGTAGCCCACCTGCAAGGCGGCCCGCAACCGGTTCTCGCCGAGGTTGCGGTTAAAGCCCATCGTCTTCTCGAGTTCATACGACCCCGTGGGCAGCACAAGGTAGCCCCCCACGGCTGCATAGCGGCCCGCGCGTCGGTCGGCGAAAATCCAACGGCCAAGAAACAGGGAGAGGTCGCCGGTGGATCGCTCGGGCGTGACCGAGGATGGCCATCCGGTGGGTCGAATCTCACCATGGGCCACCTGGGCATAGGCGACGGCCGGCTTGCCGCCCCACTCAAAGGTTTGTCCGTACCGGAGGTGGCCAATGGCACTGCGCATGCCAACACCCGATACTGCCGTTTCACCCTTGAGCTTGTAGTCCTCGCGCACCGCGTGCGTCAGGCCTATCTGCACGTACCGCACGCCGGGATTAGGCGCGATTAAATCGTCCGGCGCCAGGTCGATGGCCAAGACGGACCCGGCGGCCATGGACATCAACAGCCCGAAGGCGGACGTTCTTAACATGCCCGGATTGTCTCAGAGCCGGGCCCAAAATGCCGACGTCC
>CAMAXF010000005.1 GCA_945862305.1 Bordetella parapertussis
CTGGATGTCGAGCGGGGCCACCGAGAGGATGATGCCCGTGAGGCCGCCGATCGTGAACACAATGATGAAGCCGATGGCAAAGAGCATCGGGGTCTCAAAGGTCATCGAGCCACGCCACATGGTGGCGAGCCAGTTGAAGATCTTCACGCCCGTGGGCACCGCAATCAGCATGGTGGCGTACATGAAGAAGAGCTGCCCCGTGAGCGGCATGCCCGTCGTGAACATGTGGTGGGCCCAGACCACGAAAGACAGAATGGCGATGGAGGCCGTGGCATAGACCATCGAGCTGTAGCCAAAGAGGGTCTTGCGCGAGAAGGTGGGAATGATCTCCGAGACAATGCCAAAGGCTGGGAGAATCATGATGTAGACCTCGGGGTGGCCGAAGAACCAGAAGATGTGCTGGTACATGACGGGGTCACCGCCGGCTGCAGCATTGAAGAAATTCGTGCCGAAGTGACGATCCGTGAGGGTCATGGTGATGGCGCCCGCGAGCACCGGCATGACGGCAATCAGCAGGTAGGCCGTGATCAACCAGGTCCAGACGAACATGGGCATTTTCATGAGGGTCATGCCCGGCGCCCGCATGTTCAAGATGGTGGTGATGATGTTGATCGAGCCCATGATGGACGAGGCGCCCAGAAGATGCATGGCAAAGATGGCCATGTCCATGCCCACGCCCATCTGAGAGGTGAGCGGCGCATAGAGCGTCCATCCAGCGGCCGTGGCCCCGCCCGGCACGAAGAAGGAGGCCACCAGGAGGATGGCCGCGGGGATCATCAACCAAAAACTGAAGTTGTTCATCCGCGCGAAGGCCATGTCGGAGGCACCGATTTGCAACGGGATCATCCAGTTCGCAAAGCCCACGAAGGCCGGCATGATCGCGCCGAAAACCATGATCAGGCCGTGCATGGTGGTGAGCTGATTGAACAACTCAGGCTGAATCATCTGCAGCCCAGGCTGAAAGAGCTCTGCACGGATGCCCAGGGCAAGGATGCCACCGATCATCAGCATGGAGAAGCTGAACCAGAGGTAGAGGGTGCCGATGTCCTTGTGGTTCGTGGCAAAGAGCCAGCGGCTTAGCCCATGTGGGTGGTCGTGGGCGTGGTCGTCGGCCGCATGGCCGTGTGGGTCCAGAACTGCACTCATCGCTTGCTCTCCTTACTCAACTTTTGCCAGGGCTGCACCGGAGACCGCTGCAGATTTCGACTTCTGTTCATTGACCCAGGCCGTGTACTCCTCGGCCGTGACCACTCTCACCACAATCGGCATGAAGGCGTGGTCTTTGCCACACAACTCCGCACAGTGCCCATTGTAGGTTCCGACCTTTTCAGCCTTGAACCAGGTGTCCCTCACAAAACCGGGGATGGCATCTTGCTTCACGCCGAAGGCGGGCACCATCCAGGCATGGATGACGTCGTTGGCCGTGGTGACCACACGAATCTTCTTGCCCACGGGCACGACCAAGGGATTGTCCACCTCGGAGAGGTAATTCAGGGTCTTGGCCTGCTCATTGATGCGCTGCTCGTACGGCGTGGTGAGGGTGGAGTAGAAGGCAATGCCTTGGCCCTCGCCCTTGAGATAGTCGTAGCCCCACTTCCACTGGTAGCCCGTGGCCTTCACGGTGATGTCGGCGTTGGTGGTGTCTTTCTGGGCCATCACGATGGGGGTGGCATAGACACCGATGACCACAACAATGAGGAAGGGCACCACCGTCCATGCGATTTCCAGCGAGGTGCTCTCGTGAAAGTCGGCGGGCTTGTGCCCCTTGGACTTGCGATGCGCATAGATGGAGTAGAACATCACGCCAAAGACGGCCACGCAGATCAGCACACAGACCACGAGCAGGAAATTGTGGAGGGTGTAGAGATTCTCGGCCATGTCGGAGGCCGGGGTGCGCAGGTTGTATCGCGTGGTCATGTCGTTGGCCAAGGCCACGGCCGAGAGGGATGCTGCCAACGCGCCCGCCGACAGTCGGCCAGCCAATAGTGAGATCCGATTCATGCTTGGTCTTCTTCCCATCAATAAAGTGATTCAGGTGGGCACCGCAACCAGCACCCGCTTTAAATCTTCAACAAACTGCCTGCGGCCCGCCTGATCGACAAATCGCCCCAGCGGCACCACCTGCTTGCCCGATCGGAGGCTGACCAGACTGGTGCGATCACCAGGCCACTCCACCCGCAACCAGTCCCGCGACACCGTCGACATCAGCCGTTGGCGTCCCTGCACGACCTCCACCGACACGTCGGAGGCCGACAACACCACCCGCTCGTGGTCGCATGCATGCCGGGCGTACACCAGAAAGGCCACACCCAAGGCCAAGCACTCGGCCACCGCGAACGGCACCACCACCCAAGCGCCACGACTGGCCCAGTAGGCCGCGAACGCCAAGGACAATCCCGCCAGGGACCCGAAGATCCCAACCAACTGTTTCGGGGTGAGGCTGCAGTTGCGCCGAAGCATCCAGACCGTTTGGCCGTCGTGGTCCTGCCGCACGACATTGGTGTTTGCGCTCATGACTCCCCATCTGGACGTCTTTAACGACCTGATTCCCCCGGGCGACTGATTATATGCCGTTTGGCAGATGTGGCGAAGCATCCCTGCTGTCAGGAAGGATTGACGGCCAAGGCCTCAGCCCGAGGAAAACCTGTTGCGAGGCACAAACTGAACCGGCGCCGGTGTCTCTGGAGACGGCCGACGACGCGCGGGAGCCCGCCAGGCATGGGCATAGACGAGTTCCATCTCCAGCAGAATCCGGTCATCGGGCCCTTTTTGCGACT
Organism: Bordetella parapertussis; assembly: GCA_945862305.1. Lineage (GTDB taxonomy): Bacteria > Pseudomonadota > Gammaproteobacteria > Burkholderiales > Burkholderiaceae_A > Hahnella. Next base: position 2,778 of record CAMAXF010000005.1, read on the forward strand.
GCAGCAATGGCGCCCAGGCGTGGCGCAACACATGGGCCCAGGCTTGTCGGGGGGGTCTCCATGGAAAGGTTCGCAGGTCCGCCCGGGCACGTCGCCAGTCCCGATACGACAGGGTCAGTCGCTCAGACTCTAGAACGGGGTCGGCCAGGCCGACCTGGACCAGCAAATCCCCAAGGTCGTGCATGTCCGGCCACCAGGCCGAGACGGCCTCGGACGTCCAGCCGAGGTCTCGACGCAGGCCCGACAGTGTGCCCGGGCCCAGCCCAGCGACCATCAGCAGCCCCCCCTCTTGCAATTGACTCGCCGCCGACTGCAAGAGCGCCTTGTGGTCTGCGTCACCGAGCAGCAGGCCGACCAGGTCGATGCGTCCAAACGGCCCTTCGAGCCCCGACAGCGGCTCGCCGAGGGTGCGGCTCGCGTGGCCGGGCGGCACTCGCATGATCGACGCCCGGTCATCGAGGCCCGCGCGCCACGCCGCCAAGACCGGGTGGACGCCCATCACGGGGGCTTTTGGGCCGGTTCGCTCCGCCGATCGGCTAGTGTCTGCTGCCATGCCGGCTGAGTATAGTGGCCGATGCCCCTCGCAGACTGGCTTCTTTCCCTTTTTTCCCCGGGCCAAGCCGCATCAGCACTGCGCCCCAGCCCCGGCGCCGGCTGGCGAACCGTCCGCCTGCCGTGTGGAGCCCCGCTCATGCTCTGGGCAGCAGGCCGCTACGATGACCAGCTCGCCGAAGCCATTCGCCGGGCCAAGTACGGGCCGCGTTGGTCAGCGGCCTGCGAACTCACCCGATTGCTGCCGCAGACCCAACGCTCTGGCCTTTGGGGGCTCAAGCCCATTCTGGTTCCCATGCCGCCCGACCCGGGCCGACTTCCCTCCCGAGGCTTTCACCTGCCTGCAGAGATGGCCAAGCAGTTGGGGCGGCTCAGCGGCTGCCCGGTGGGCCTGCGCACACTCGACAAGCCCGCGAGTACCCCCATGCAGGCTGGCCGAACCCGGACGGCGCGGCTCGAGGCCTTGCGCGGCCAGTTCCAGGTTCGAGCACCCGTCGCCCGCCAGGCCGTGCTGCTGGTCGATGATGTGCTCACCACCGGTGCCACGCTCTCAACGGCATGCAGCACGCTGGAGGACGCCGGGGCCCGGGTGGTTGGTGCGATCGTGCTGGCCGTGGTCGAGCCCGCGCGCGTTCAGTCGATAAGATCGCGGCATGTCCGACGCCCCATTCCACGTCGTCCTGGTTGAGCCACAGATTCCACCCAACACGGGCAATGTCATCCGACTCTGCGCCAACACCGGCGCATCACTGCACTTGGTGGGGCCGATGGGCTTTCCCCTGGACGACGCCAAAATGCGCCGCGCAGGCCTCGACTACCACGAGCGCTGCCTGGCCCAGACCCATGCCAACTGGGAGACCTTTCTGGCCACACAGCGGCCGCCCCCTGGCCGCTGCCTTGCACTCACCACCAAGGGGCAGCGGTCTGTGTTCGATCACGACTTCGAGCCGGGGGACTGGCTCATTTTCGGCTCCGAGACGGCCGGCCTCTCGGAGGCCCAACGGGCGTGGTTTGAGCCGACCCAGTGGCTTCGACTACCCATGCGGCCAGGAAACCGGAGCTTGAATCTGTCGAATGCCGTGGCCGTGGTGGTCTACGAAGCCCTTCGGCAGACGGGTCAGTTGAGCGACTGAACGCCCCACACCGGCCGAGCGATCACTCGTCCACGGCCTCTCTCGAGAGCAGATCGAGCAGGGCTTCTTGCGCAGTCCAGCGGCCTTCGAGCACCGCGCAGACGGCCTCCACGATCGGGAGTTCCACGCCCAGGCCCTTTCCAAGGGCCCGAATCACCGGTGCAGTTCGAACACCCTCGGCCACGTGGCCCAGCCCCTGAAGGGTCTCCTCGAGGGTCTTGCCCATGGCCAGGGCCATGCCCACCCTGCGATTGCGGGAGAGGTCCCCCGTGCAGGTCAGGACCAAATCGCCCAGCGTGGCCAGCCCCATGAAGGTGCTGGTCTGGGCTCCCATGGCCTCACCGAGTCGGGCCGCCTCCGCCAGACCTCGGGTGATGAGTGCTGCCCGCGCATTGGCGCCCAGCGCCATTTGGTCGGCTGCGCCGGCGGCAATGGCCAGCACATTCTTGATGGCCCCACCCAGCTGCACGCCCACCAGGTCATCGGTGGCATAGACCCGCATGCCCGCCCCGTGCAGGCCGCGAGCCGCCGCCCGCGCCCAGGTCAGGGAGGTGCTGGCCAGGGTGAGCGCCACCGGCAGCCCTTGGGCCACCTCCTGGGCAAAGCTAGGCCCACTCAGCGCACCCATGGGCCAGCCTGGCAGTGAGGCCGACACCAGGTCTGATGGCCAGGTGAAGGCACCATGGTCGCCCTGGGCCACACCCTTGGAGAGCCACAACAGTCCGGCCCCAGCCGGCGGGCTTTTCACATGGGCAGCCACCTGTTTGGAGAGGTCGGAGAGACCCGCCACCGGTGTGGCCAGAATGAGGAGTGCACCGGGCTGGGACGCTGCAGCCTGCGCCCAGGCGGCCAGGGCATCGTGCAGCACCGGCGCCACCACCAGTTCGGGCGGAAGGGCCTGGCCCGGCAGATACCGCCTGTTCTCGCGATGGGCGGCAAGGTCGCTGGACTGTGCTGGGTCTCGAGCCCAAAGGCTCACCGGTGGCTGGCCAAGGCGCCGGGCGAGATGCACCGCCAAGGCCGTGCCCCAGGCGCCTGCGCCCAGCACGAGCACCGGGCCGTTCAACATGACCGCGGCCGCCTACTGCGGAAGGATGAGGCCACTCTCGGAGGCGCCCGCGGGCGCCTGCTGGGCCGCCAGCTTGGCGAGCTTCTGTTGGAAGAAGCCCTCCCAGTTGATCTCTGAGAGGTGAACCGGCGGAAAGCTCGACCGTTGGATCAGGTCGGCAATGTTCGAGCGCAGGTAGGGGTACACGATGTTGGGGCAGGAGATGCCTTTGAGCAGGGTTCGCTGCTCGGGCGACACACCCTGAATTTCAAAGATGGCCGCCTGCGTGGCCTCGACCAGGAATCCCACGCCATCGCCCACGCGGCAGGTAATCGTGCAACGCACCCCGACCTCGACCATGTCGCCGCCAAGTTCCTGCTCGGTCGTGTCGATCTCGAACTCGAGCCGGGGCTCGGACGTGTCGAGGAAAATCTGCGGCGCCTGCGGAATCTCGAGGGAGCAGTCTCGCAGGTAAACGCGCTGGAGGTTGAAGACAACGGCTTGCTCAGCCGCGGGTGCTGCTTGTGCATCAGACATGGAGCGCTTTCAGTTGGAGGAGGCCAGCAGCCCCGTGAGTTCACCAGCCCGGTCGAGGGCTGAGAGGTCATCGAAGCCACCCACGTGGGTGTCTCCAATGAAAATTTGGGGCACGGTGCGGCGGCCTGTTTTGGCCATCATGTGGTCGCGCTGTGCGGGGTCGAGGTCGACACGGATCTTTTCAATCTGCTCCACACCACGGGCCTTGAGCAGCATCTCGGCCCGCTGGCAGAAGGGGCACACGGCAGTGGTGTACATCACCACCGGCCTCATGCTGCAGCCCCCTTCGAGGAGACGGGCAGGCCCGCCTGCTGCCAGGCATCGAAGCCACCCTCCAGGCTGTAGACCTCTTCAATGCCAGCCTTGCGAAGGCTTCGGCCCGCCGAGAGACTGCGGCGGCCGCTGGCGCAGACCAAGATGACCGGCCGCGGTGCGGATGCCCCCGATGCGACATCCTTCTTGAGGGCATCGATCTGGCCCGAGAGGGTGGAATTGGGAATGGAACGGGCCTGCGGAATGAGGCCGCGCGTGCGCTCGGTGGTCTCGCGAAGATCGATCAGCAGGGCGTCTCGCCCATTGAGGAGTTGTGTGGCCGCCAGGGTGTTGATCTCTTTGGCCACGGTGTTGCGGACCACCATGGGCCAGACCAGCAGGCCGCCGCTCACGAAGGCCGCCAAGACTAGAAAAATGTTGTCGGTAAAAAACTGCAAGAGTGCTTCTCCCCACGGGTGGCGTGAACCCCGGATTATAGAATGCGGTCAACCTGTCCAACTTGTAGAAAGCGTCTTGAACCATGTCTGCGCCCCCTCCTGTCGTGCTGCTTCGGCACGGTCAAAGCCAATGGAACCTTGAGAACCGATTCACTGGATGGGTCGACATCGACCTCACCGATGCAGGCCGCGAGGAGGCCCGACGGGCCGGGCTGCTGCTCAAAGACCGCGGCTTTGCCTTCGACCGGGCCTTCACCTCGGTGCTCAAGCGGGCCATCCGAACCTGCTGGATCACCCTCGACACGCTCGACACCATCTGGGTGCCCATCGAGCAGGACTGGCGCCTCAATGAGCGTCACTACGGTGCGCTTGCAGGCCTGAACAAGGCCGAGACCGCGAGCCTCCACGGCGAGGACCAGGTGCACATCTGGCGTCGCTCCTTCAGCATTCGGCCAGAGCCCGCCGATCGCGCAAGCCCCAACTGGGAGGGCCACGACCCCCGCTATCGTCACCTCTCGCCTGATGAGATTCCCACCACAGAGTGTCTTGCAGACACGGTCGCCCGGGTGCGGCCCTTCTGGGAGGAGCGTGTGGTGCCGGCCCTGCGGTCGGGCCAGCGCATTCTGATCGCGGCCCATGGCAACTCGCTTCGCGCCCTGATCAAGCTGCTTGAAAACCTCTCGGATGACGAGGTCATCGACCTCAACATTCCCACGGCCCAGCCCATGGTGTTGGAATTCAATGCTGGGCTGTCGCTCGTTTCTCGTCGATACTTGGCGGATCCCTCAGAGATTGAGGCCGCCATGTCGGCGGTTGCCCACCAAGGACGCTCATTGAAAGCTGCTCGAACATGACCACTGCAACCCTCTCCAAACTCAAGATCGCCGGATGGATTGGCACCGGGCTCATCAGCGGCGTGCTGCTGAGTGTGGGCCTGTCGGCCTTGGCCCAACGCGAGTCTCGCCTGAGCCTGCCCGTCGACGAGCTGCGCCAGTTTGCAGAGGTGTATGGGGCGATCAAGTCCAACTATGTCGAGTCAGTGGAAGACAAGAAGCTCATCACCGAGGCCATCAGCGGCATGCTGACTGGTCTGGACCCGCACTCCACCTATCTCGATGCGGATGCATTTCGCGAGCTGCAGGTTGGTACCCAGGGTGAGTTTGGAGGCCTGGGCATTGAGGTGGGTGTGGAAGATGGCTTTGTGAAGGTCGTCTCGCCGATCGAGGACACCCCGGCCGACCGGGCTGGCGTGAAGGCCGGCGACCTCATCATCAAGATCAACGACAAGGCCACCAAGGGCATGAGCCTTCAAGATGCGGTCAAGCTCATGCGGGGCAAGCCCAAGACCAGCATCGAGCTCACCATCTCGCGCAAAGGTGTGAACCAGCCGATTGTCATCTCAATTGTTCGCGATGTGATCCGCGTTCAGAGTGTGAAGTCGAACTGGGTCGCGCCCGGCTATGCCTATCTGCGCATCACCCAATTCCAGGAGCACACCGTCGAGACGATGGTGTCCCACCTCAACAAACTCATGGCCCAGGCCCAGTCGAACCCCGCGCAGCCCATCAAGGGCATCGTGCTCGACCTGCGCAACGACCCAGGCGGCCTGCTGCATGCAGCCGTGGGCGTGTCAGCAGCCTTCCTGCCGGGCGACATGGTCGTGGTGACCACCGATGGCCGACAGCCCGATGCCAAGCGCAGCTTCCGGACACGGGCCGAGGACTATCAGCGCGGCGGCAAAGACCCTCTGGCCGACCTGCATCCGCTGGCCAAGTCCCTGCCCATGACCGTGCTGGTCAATGCAGGATCGGCATCCGCCTCCGAGATCGTGGCGGGCGCCCTCCAAGACCATGGCCGCGCCAAAGTGATCGGCACCCAGACCTTCGGAAAGGGCTCAGTCCAGACCATTCTGCCGCTCACGAGCAACACTGCCATCAAGCTCACCACGGCCCGCTACTACACACCCAAGGGCCGGTCCATCCAGGCCAAGGGCATCCGGCCCGACTATTGGGTGGAAGAGACGGCCGAGGGCGACATCTCCGACCGCTTCCGCCTTCGTGAGGCCGACCTCAACCGTCACCTCAACAATGGCCAGGGCCCTGAGCAGGGCTCGAGCGCGCAGAGCCGCACCCAGGGCAAGGAGCCTGCAGCCGATCGCAAGCCGGTTGCTTTTGGGTCGGCCGATGACCACCAGCTCAAGCAGGCCGTGGCCCTGCTTCAAGGCCAGCCCGTGGCGACCAACCCAGCGCCGCCAGAGCCCCAGTAAGCGCGGGGCATCGTGGCCCAGTTCGGCCCGCTCGACGAGGAGAGAACCTTCAGCCGCCAGCTTCTGCTGGCGGAGGTCGACGATGCGGCCCTGCAGCGGCTCAGGCATGCCGAGGTTCTGGTGGTGGGTGCTGGTGGGCTTGGCTGCCCCGCGGCCCAGTACCTTGCCGCAGCCGGTGTGGGCCGCCTGCGTTGGGTTGATGGCGACACGGTCGATGCCTCCAACCTGCCGCGTCAAGTGCTGTTTGGCCCGCATGATGTGGGCCGGCCCAAGGTGCTGGCGGGCCAGGCAAGCCTTGCGGACCGCACGCCTTTTTGCACCATCCTGGCCGAGGCTGAGCACGGCCATGCGGAGAACCTGCCGGGCTGGATCGCTCAGGCCGACGTCGTGCTCGACTGCACCGATCGCTTTGAAACCCGACAGCTCATCAACCGCCTCTGCGTGGCTGCGCACAAGCCACTGGTGATTGCCTCGGTCATTCAGTGGTCGGGCCAGTTGCTGGTCGTGGATCCGCAGGCGCCAGAGGCGGGCTGCTATGCCTGCCTCTTTGAGCCCGGCCTCGAAGGCGCGGATGCGGCCTGCGGCGCATTCGGGGTGTTCTCCACGGCCGCTGGCATGGTGGGCCTCATGCAGGCACACGAGGCCCTGCAACTGCTCATGGGGCTTCCCGTCCAGGCGGGTGAACTGCGCCTCATCGATGCCAAGCGGCTTGAAATTTCTCGGGTGACGGTGCCGCGGCATCCAGGCTGCAGCGTCTGCGCGACATCCCAACAGCACCAAAGCCTTTAGTCCCCCAAACCCCCTGCCCCCCACGAACCCCTTGGCGGCCAGGACGTGGCGGCCACGACCTAGAAAAGCCTGGGGAGAATCTCGGCCGCGTGCTCTGCCGGCTGCTGCTTGAAGCCTGTCTTGGCGAATCGAAGCCACCGGCCCATCACAAAGCCCATGGCCAGGCTCGCCTGACTGGTCGGGTCGGCCGAACCGCCTTCAACGGCCTCAAGCTTCAAGGTCTGGCGCAGGGAGGCCTCGATGCGATCCATGATCTGGTTGACCCGCTGCTGCAGACGGGCATGCTCAAAGACAATGGCCTCGCCAATGAGCACCCGTGTCATGCCAGGGTTCTTCTCCGCGAAGGCCAGCAGCATGTTCACGATGGCGCGCGCCTTTTGAATGGGGGTCTCGGACGAGGCGTCGATCTGATTGATGAGGCCGAAGATGGTCTGCTCGATGAACTCCAGCAGGCCTTCATACATCTGGGCCTTGCTCGCAAAGTGTCGGTAGAGGGCGGCCTCTGAGACTTGCAGCCGGGCGGCCAGGGCTGCGGTCGTGACCCGCTCGGCCTCACCCTCTTCCAGCATGGCCGCAATGGCCTGCAGGATCTGCAGGCGGCGCTCGCCGGGCTTGGGCCGCTTGCGAGGGGTCTCAGCTGAATCTTCGGCTTCAGTCATGGGCTCTCCTGCGGACGCTGTCTCCAAGACGCGCCAACGCTGAAAGGCAGTTTACTTGATGATGCGCAAAAACTGGACGCTGCGCACTCGGGGGGCGGCCCAGCGACCAGCCCTTGGCCCGTTGGGCGGCCGAGGCCCAGACCCGCGCCGTCCGAAGGCCCGCCCGATGCGCGCCACGCAGGTTATCGGTGCTGTCATCCACGAGAATCACCTGCCCGGCGGGCCGCCCTGTGAGCCGCACGAGCCGCCGCCAGAGCCATGGCGAGGGCTTGGGCCGAAGCCGGCCGATGGCCCGCATGTCCTCCACACAAATGATCCGCTCGAACTGACGGTCCAGGCCCAGGAAGCGCAGCACCCGCCAGGCGTATTGGCGCGGCGCATTGGTGAGCAGCCAGTGTCGGCCTCGCAGGCGTCGCAGGCGCAGCGACTGGCCCCGAACCGGCAGCAGGTGGTCGAGCAGGTCGTGGTCTGGATGGGTCTGGTGAAGGAAGTCGGTGGCATCGATGCCGTCATGGGCCACCAGCCCCAAGAGCGTGGCGCCATACCGGCGCCAATACCGCTGCCGGCGCTCACTGGCCTGCTCTCGGGACAGGCCCAGCCGAGACATGATGTAGTCCGTCATGCGTCGATTGATCTCGGCCATGAGCCGATGGCTCGCGTCGTGCAGGGTGTTGTCGAGGTCGAGAAGCCAGACCGGGCCGTGGCCCGCATCACGGCTGCGGCCGGGCCGAATGCGGCCCAGCCCGTGGTGCAAGGGCATGTCAGTGGGACCGAATCATCGTGCCCACACCCTCATTGGTGAGGATTTCGAGCAGCAGGCTGTTGGGCACACGGCCATCGATGATGTGGACCGACTGCACCCCACTGCGGGCTGCATCCAAGGCCGAACTGATCTTCGGCAGCATGCCACCGGAGAGCGTGCCGTCCTCAAAGAGGTGATCGATCTCGCGGGCGGTGAGCCCCGTGATGAGGTTCCCGGACTTGTCGAGCACACCAGGAGTGTTGGTCATGAGAATGAGTTTCTCGGCCTTGAGGATTTCGGCGAGCTTGCCCGCCACGAGGTCTGCGTTGATGTTGTAGGTTTCGCCGTGGGCACCAGATCCGATGGGCGCAATCACGGGGATGAAGCCGCTCTCGAGCAGCGAGGCGATCACCTGAGGGTCCACCGCCTCAATCTCGCCGACCTGCCCAATGTCGGGCCCCGGTGTCTGATCGGCAGCCTGCAGCACCAGCTTGCGCGCACGGATCAGGCCGCCATCTTGGCCGGTGAGGCCAACGGCCTTGCCCCCGGCATGGTTGATCAGTTCCACGATTTCTTTGTTCACCTTGCCTGCGAGCACCATCTCCACGATGTCCATGGTCTCGGCATCGGTGACCCGCATGCCCTGCACGAATTCACCCTTCTTGCCCACGCGGCCGAGCAGGTCTTCGATCTGCGGGCCGCCGCCATGGACCACCACCAGATTGATGCCCACGAGCTTGAGCAGCACCACATCGCGGGCAAAGCCTTGCTTGAGGGCTTCGTCCGTCATGGCATTGCCGCCGTACTTCACCACCACCGTCTTGCCATGGAAGCGCCGAATGTAGGGCAGGGCCTCCACCAGCGTGGCGACCTTCTGACTGGAGGTCAATCCATCGGACATGAGACGCCGGGGCTAGTCGCCGAACTGCTTTTGCCGCAGTTCCCGACGCTGCTGGGCCTCGATCGAGAGCGTGGCCGTGGGGCGTGCGAGCAGCCGCTGCAGGCCGATGGGCTCGCCCGTCTCCTCGCAGTAGCCGTACTCGCCTGAATCGATGCTGGCCAGGGCCTGCTGCACTTTCTTGATGAGCTTGCGCTCCCGGTCGCGGGTTCGCAGCTCCAAGGCATGCTCCTCCTCGATGGTGGCGCGGTCTGCTGGGTCCGGCACGAGCACCGTCTCACGCAGGTGCTCGGTGGTCTCGCCTGCATTCGAACGCAGCTCGGCCTCAAGGGCCACGAGCCGGCGGCGAAAGAAGTCGAGCTGGGCGGGGCTCATGTAGGCGCTCTCTGGCTGGGCCAGGAGCTGTTCTTCTGTTTCGATCATCTTGGATGCTGCTTGCTTCATCACGGCTGCCTTCTATTTTCTTCAGGCTGGCGCCAGACATTGGCGCAGGCCCTTCTCGATTGTATCCCTCGGCAGACGCCGGCCGATGAAGACAATCCTGCTCTGCCGTGGCTCGCCAGCCTTCCATGGCCGGCCCTTGTCACCGCCCATCAGCATGTGAACCCCCTGGAAAACCATCTGGTGGTCGTTGTCCTTCATCCAGAGCACGCCCTTGTACCGAAGCAACTGCGGCCCGTAGGCCTGTGAGACGGCCGACATGAAGCCCTCGAATCGGTCGTTGTGAAACGGCTGGTCGGCCTTGAACACAAACGAGCTCACGTCGTCGGTGTGGTGATGGTGGGCCTCGGTGTCAAGGAAGTTGGGGTCTATCTCCAGGGCCGCATTGAGATGAAAGCCACCAATGTCGAGGAGCTGATCGATCTTGGCCTCTCCGAAATGCACCAGCGCCTGGGGTGCACGCGGGTTCATGCGACGAAGCCGGTCCTGCAGGCGCGTCAATGCCTCGGCCGTGACCAGGTCTGACTTGGAGATCAGCAGGCGGTCTGCAAAGCCCACCTGCGCCTGCGCCTCTGCATTCTCATCGAGCTGCTGAGGGCCATGCTGGGCATCGACCACCGTGATCACCGCATCGAGCAGATAGCGCTCGGCCACGGCATCGTCGACGAAGAAGGTCTGGGCCACTGGGCCGGGCTCGGCCAGGCCGGTGGTCTCAATGACCACGCGATCAAAGGAAATTTCGCCCTTCTCGCGCCGGTCGTGCAGGCGGCCCAGCATCTCCACGAGATCGCCACGGACCGTGCAGCACAGGCAGCCGTTGTTCATCTCGACAATGCGCTCCTGCCGATCTTCAAACAGGAGTTCGTTGTCGATGCTCTCTGCACCGAACTCGTTTTCGATGACCGCCATTCGCTGGCCGTGCTCCTCTTGCAGCAGGCGCTTGAGCAGGGTGGTTTTGCCGGCACCCAGAAAGCCGGTGAGGATGGTGACAGGAATCATGGGGCTATTTTGCATCCTTCTCGCCATCGGCCTGCACGCGCTTGGCCCGTGGGTGGGCGGCGTCGTAGACCGAGGAGAGCCGCTGAAAATCAAGGTGGGTGTAGACCTGCGTGGTGGCGATCTGTGCATGGCCGAGCATGTCCTGCACGGCCCGAAGGTCTCCACTGGACTGCAGCAGGTGGCTTGCGAATGAATGCCGCAGCATGTGCGGGTGCACCGCCTGGCCAAGTCCGGACTGCCGGGCCTGGGCCGTGAAGGCCCGCTCAATGCCGCGTCCCGAGAGTCGACCGCCTCTTCGGTTCAAGAACAAGGGCTGATTGGGCGCCGCCAATGCCTGCTGGCGTTGCGCGTCAAATGGGCTTGCCCGCACGGCGAGCCAGTCTTGCAGGGCCGCCACCGCCGGAGCGCCCATGGGCACCACCCGTGTCTTGCGGCCCTTGCCCACCACGGTGACCAATTGCTCCTGCAGGTCGGCCCAGCCGTGCATGGGGTCTGCCGAGGGGGCCAGGTTTAAGCCCACCAACTCGGAAAGTCGAAGGCCCGATGCATAGGTGAGCTCCAGCAAGGCCCGCGCCCGGGCGGCCTGCCAGCCAGACAACGGCCCATCCCCTGTGGCCTGCGTGCCCGAGACATAGGCGCAGGCTGCATCGACGGAGAGGGCCTTGGGAAGCAAACGTTCGGCCTTGGGCGCCTTCAATGCCGCCACCGGATTCTGGCTCAGGACCCGCTGGCTCACCAGCCATGCGAAGTAGCCTCGCCAGGCTGCAAGCCTTCGGCGCAAGGACCTCGGCGCGAGCCCGCCCTGGGCCATCTTGGCCAGCACGGGCCGAAGCTGCTGCGTGGTGCAGGCCTCCAAGGGCAGGCCTGCGAGGGCCTCGGTCAGGGCCGCGAGGTCTCGTCGGTAGGCATCAATCGTCTGGGCAGAGTAGTGCTGCAGGGCCAACTGCCCGAGGTAGTCCTCTGGGCCAGTGGCCATCTCAGTCCGTTGCAGGCCGGGGGCTGGCCAGGGACTGCAAGGCGGCGCTGGCCAACTCCGACAGACGCTCAAGGAAGTCGATGCCCTGATCGGGTGAGAAGCGGCCGGGGTCTGGCGCGCCAAAAACCAGCAGGCCAAAGCTCGATGGGGCGGCACCCACCCGCAGGGGCAGGATGGCCACCGAGCCGCCCTGCACGGCATCGCGCTGGGCGGACGAGAGCACGCCCAGGGCCAACTGCGCCTGGTGCGCACCCACCGGCAGGCAGATGGGCCGCATGAGGTCATCGGCCAGGGCCACGGCTGGGTCGTCTGCTGCCACCTGCCAGGCCGGGGCCTTCTTCTTGGTGGTTGGCCCCCAAATGGCCAAGGCCGCAGCCGGCAAAGTGAAGCGCTTGGCCAGGCCAGCTGCCATGCCATCGGCCCGTGCCGCGGCATCAGCGCCCTGCAGGAGGTCGCGAATCCACAGCATGAGCTGGTCCTCGAGTCGACGATTGTCCTGGGCGTTGTGGACCATGGCCGTCATGCGCGACTCCAGCGCCTTGATGCGTTCGCGCAGAACAATGGTCTGCCGCTCAATGAGAGAGACCGATCCATTGGACTGGCCATGGGGAATGGCGAGGTCTCCGAGCAGGTCGGGGTGCCGATCAAAAAAATCGGGATGGGCCTGAAGGAAGGCGGCCACGGCCGCATCGTTGACTGCACTCATGAGAACCAGACTCCTTCAAAGACATTGGCCGCAGGGCCCGTGAGAAACACACTGGCGCCGGGCTCGCCAGACCACTGCACCTGCAGGCGGCCACCGGTGGTCGACACCGACACCGCCGCTCCTTTTTTGAGCTGGCCATGCAGCATGCCCGAGACCACCGCCGCGCAGGCCCCCGTGCCGCACGACAGGGTCTCACCCGCCCCACGCTCAAAGACGCGAAGGCGAATCGTCGCCTCATCCACCCTCTGGGCATAGCCCGCATTGACCCGACGGGGCAGGCGCGGATGCGACTCCAGCCAAGGCCCCGCTTGGGCCACGGGAAAGGCGGCCACATCTGCCACCCACTCCACCAGGTGCGGGTTGCCCATCGAGACTGCAGAGAGCCAGTGACACTGGCCAGATGCATCATCCAAGCCATACACAGGATGGCCCCCTTCCATGCGCTGAGGCAGTCCTTGCACATCGAAGGGTAGGTCCGCAGCAGCCCACCTTGGCGCGCCCATGTCCACTGTGACATCGCCGTTGGCCTCCACCCGCGGCTGAATGAGGCCAGCCTTGGTCTTCACCCGAATCACCGGGCCAGTGGCCAGGCCATGGTCAACCACATAGCGTGCAAAGCAGCGGGCACCATTTCCGCACTGCTCCACCTCGTGGCCATCGGCATTGAAAATTCTGTAGACAAAATCGGCCTCGGGACTCGAGGAGGCCTCCACCAGAAGGATCTGGTCTGCCCCGATGCCCAGGCGTCGGTCTGCCATGGCCCTCAGGCGCTCGGGGGCCAGCACATCGGACGACAACCCGGCCCGCGCATCGATCACGATGAAATCGTTGCCAGCGCCATGCATCTTGGTGAACGGAATGCCAGAGGGGTTGCCCATGCTCGGATTATCCATAGACCGACGGGGCCTCGGCGGGCCGGGTCTTGAACCGGCGGTGCGTCCAGAGGTATTGGCTCGGCGCCTCCAGCACACGGGCCTCGATGAAGTCATTCATGCGCTGCACGGCCGACAACAGGTCTTCATCCCGATCGTGGGTCCAGGGTGGGTGGAACACAGCCCGATAGCCGGTCTCGGTCATGGTGGTCACCAGGGGCAGCACGGCCGCGCCCGTCAATTGGGCAAGCCGCACCACGCTGGTCACCGTGGCCGCGGGCTGGCCGAAGAAGTTGGCAAAGACGGCATCGCGTTCACCGAAGTCCATGTCCGGCAGGAAGTAGGCGGGAAGGCCGCGCCTGACCAGTCGGGCCAGGCGTGCAATGCCATCGTTGCGTGGCACCAGAATGGGCTCATTGAATCGGCTGCGCACCGAGAGCACCCAGTCATTGAGGCGTTGGCTGGGCTGGCTGGAGTACATCGACACGATTTGTGTGAGCAACTGAAGCCGAACGCCTCCTGCATCGAGGCCGAGAAAATGCGGGGCCAGCACGATGACCGGCTGGCCTTTGAGTGCCTCGAGCCGCCATGCATCCACCACCTCAACCCAGTCGGAGAGCGTCGGTGCATCGCACTGCCCCAGGGCAAAGCGATCGAAAAAGGCGCGGGCATAGCAGACGAAATGCGTGCGAGCAATATCCCGACGGGCCGCAGGCGAAAGGCTCGGCAGGCAGAGGGCCAGGTTGCGAAGCGCCACCCGACGTCGACGGGCCACCACATAAAACAGCAGCCAGCCCAGGCCTTCTTCCATGCGTCGGCGCAGCGGTCGCGGCAGCCTTGCGATGGAAGCGGCAACCCAGAGCCCTGCCTGTATAAAGCCTTCACGCATGGGCGGGGGCCCGGCCTGCCGGCACCTTGAAGCGGTTGTAGGCCCAGAGGTAGTCCTGCGGGGCCCGCGCAATCAGGCCCTCGACCTTCTCATTGAGGGCGGCCAGCCAGGGGCCCAGGTCGGCATCGGGGGGCAGGCCTCCGGCCGGCACCCAGGGCTCAAGCACGAGCTGCCAGCCGCCCGGGGTGCGCAGGGCGCTGGCCCAGACGATGCCAGCCCCCGTGGCCTGGGCGAGCCGCAAGGGCAGGGTCATGGTGTAGGCGGGCTCCCCAAAAAATGGCGCCCATGCCCCATCGCCCTGGCCGGGCACCTGGTCGGGCAGCATGCCCACCGTTTCACCGACCCGCAGGCATCGCATGAGCTGTCGAACACCGGCCGCAGTGGCTGGCGCCGTCTTCACCACCGGTGTGGGCCGAAGCGCCTGCAGCAGCCGCTCCACGGCCGGCTGGCGAGAGGGTCGGTAGAGCACCGTCATGGGGTGATGGCGGCCAATCACCCGAGGTGCCAGTTCGAAGGCACCCAGATGCGGGGTGAGCACCAGGGCGCCGTGGCCACCGGCCAGCACTGCATCGAGGTGGGCAAGCCCCTCCATGGGCATGGCCTGCTCGGCCCTGGGGTCGCACCAGATCTTGGGCAGCTCGGTCACCAGCCATCCGGCCCGACCAATGGCACCAGCCATCGACGGCTCGGATGTGAGAAGGCCCTTGGCCTGCAGCACCTGAAGGCCCCGCACCCAGTTGGCCCGAAAGCTGCGCCGATACCGCGCAGAGACCATCCAGGTGAGCCAGCCAAAGGCATGCCCCAGGCCTCGCAGCAGCCACAGGGGTAGCTGGGCACCGATTTTGAACAATGCTTGCATAGGGTCTATAGTGACTGAATCGCCGATTTAATCGACAACTTGCGGGGCGATAAGCGTTTCAAATACCGCTAAAGCGTATGCATCTGGTCTCCCTGTGCTCCACGCTGCAAGCGGCCGCAAGGCCAACGATCACCGTGGAGCCAACCATGCCAGCAAGCCATCTCTTCACCTCGGAATCGGTTTCCGAGGGACACCCCGACAAGGTCGCAGACCAGATCTCCGACGCCATCCTCGACGCCATCTTTGAGCAGGACCCGCACGCACGGGTGGCCGCCGAAACCCTTTGCAACACCGGGCTCGTGGTGCTGGCCGGCGAGATCACCACCACCGCCAACGTGGACTACATCCAGGTGGCCCGTGAAACCCTCAAGGGCATCGGCTACGACAACACCGACTACGGCATCGACCACAAGGGCTGTGCCGTGCTCGTGGCCTATGACAAACAGAGCCCCGACATCGCGCAGGGCGTGAACAAGGCCCAGGACGACAACCTCGACCAGGGTGCTGGCGACCAGGGCCTCATGTTCGGTTATGCCTGCGATGAAACCCCGAGCCTCATGCCCGCGGCCATTCACATCGCCCACCGCCTGGTCGAGCGCCAGTCGCTGCTGCGCCGAGATGGCCGACTGCCATGGCTGCGCCCCGACGCCAAGTCGCAGGTCACCCTGCGCTACGAGAATGGCCGGCCGGTGGCCATCGACACCGTGGTGCTCTCCACCCAGCACGATGCAGACATCGGCCTCGAGGCGCTTCGAGAGGCGGTGATTGAGCAGGTCATCAAGCCCGTGCTGCCCAAGGACTTGGTCAAGGGCAACGTGAAGTACCTGGTCAACCCCACAGGCCGGTTTGTCATTGGCGGGCCGCAGGGCGACTGTGGCCTCACCGGCCGCAAGATCATCGTCGACACTTACGGCGGCGCGGCCCCTCACGGCGGTGGTGCATTCTCGGGCAAGGACCCCTCCAAGGTCGACCGCTCCGCCGCCTATGCCGGCCGGTATGTGGCCAAGAACATCGTGGCGGCTGGCCTGGCCAAAAAGGCCCTCATTCAGATCAGCTACGCCATCGGCGTGGCCCAGCCCACCTCCATCATGGTCAGCACCGAGGGCACGGGGGTGGTGCCAGATGAGCGCATCGCCGAGGCTGTTCGTGAGGTCTTCGACCTGCGGCCCAAGGGCATCGTGCAGATGCTCGACCTGCTGCGGCCGATTTATCAGAAGACGGCTGCCTATGGCCACTTTGGCCGTGAGGAGCCGGAGTTCAGCTGGGAGCACACCGACCGGGCTGAAGCCCTGCGCAGCCGCTGCCTTTAGGGATTCGGGGATCCCCGAGGATCCTCGGAGGGCATCGGGGGGCATCGGGGAGCGCTGCACACGCCGCGAAGGGGCAGCCTTGACCGGGCGGCCGATCGCGGCGAGAATCTCGCATTGCCCAAGGAGCGCTGCGAGAGTCTTTCTCCCAGGCTTGGGCAGCCAGGCGACACTCGTGTCGCTTGGCGGTTAACGGCGCTCGCGACATCCACTTGAACCAAGAAAGGAGCGCGAGATGAGCGCTGTCATCAAACCAATCTCCACCCAAGACTTCGAGGTCGCCGACCTCAGCCTGGCCGACTGGGGCCGTAAAGAAATCAAAATCGCTGAAACCGAGATGCCCGGACTCATGGCCATCCGGGAAGAGTTCTCAGCCAAGCAGCCCTTAAAGGGTGCTCGCATCACGGGCTCGCTGCACATGACCATTCAAACGGCCGTGCTCATCGAGACCCTGACTGCACTCGGTGCACAGGTGCGCTGGGCCTCTTGCAACATTTTCTCCACCCAAGACCATGCGGCTGCAGCCATCGCCGAGGCCGGCGTGCCTGTGTTTGCCAAAAAGGGCGAGAGCCTGGCGGAATACTGGGATTACACCCATCGCATCTTTGATTGGTCCGATGGCAAGCCCAGCAACATGATTCTCGACGACGGCGGCGATGCCACCCTGTTGCTGCACCTCGGGGCCGATGCAGCCCGCGATCCCTCGGTGCTTGGAAAGCCCTCGAGCGAGGAAGAAACCTGCCTGTTTGAGTCGATTCGTCGCCAGTTGGCCAAAGACCCTGGCTTCTATCAGCGCCACCTCGATGCGGTGATCGGCGTGACCGAAGAGACCACCACCGGCGTACACCGCTTGAACGAGATGTCTGCCAAGGGCACGCTCGCCTTCCGGGCCATCAACGTGAATGACTCGGTCACCAAGAGCAAGTTCGACAACCTCTATGGCTGCCGTGAGTCGCTGGTCGATGCCATCAAGCGCGCCACCGACGTCATGATTGCTGGCAAGGTTGCAGTCGTGGCCGGCTACGGCGACGTTGGCAAGGGCTCAGCCCAAGCCCTGCGCGCCCTCTCCGCCCAGGTCTGGGTCACCGAGGTCGACCCCATCTGCGCCCTGCAGGCCGCAATGGAAGGCTACCGCGTGGTCACCATGGATTACGCCGCCGACAAGGCCGACATCTTCGTGACCGCCACGGGCAACAAGAGCGTCATCACCCATGCCCACATGGCCAAGATGAAGGACCAGGCCATCGTCTGCAACATCGGTCACTTCGACAACGAGATCGATGTGGCGGCCTTGTCCCAGTGCAAGTGGGAAGAGATCAAGCCTCAGGTCGACCATGTCATTTTCCCCGACGGCAAGCGCATCATCCTGCTGGCCCAAGGCCGTCTGGTGAACCTGGGCTGTGGCACGGGCCATCCCAGCTTTGTGATGAGTTCCTCCTTTGCCAACCAGACCATTGCCCAGATCGAGCTCTTCTGCCACCAGGATGCCTACGACAAGGGCAAGGTCTACGTGCTGCCCAAGCACCTAGACGAAAAGGTGGCCCGGCTGCACCTCAAGAAGATCGGGGCCATGCTGACCGAGCTCACGCCCGAGCAGGCCCGCTACATCGGTGTGCCCCAGGACGGCCCTTACAAGCCCAACGCCTACCGATACTGATCCTGATCGGCCCTCGCGATCATGGAGTTCAGCCTCGAGTTTTTCCCGCCCAAGACGGCGGCGGCCCAGACGCAACTGGGCGAGACGGTGTCACAGCTCGCCCATGCGCTGGGGCCTCGGTATGGCTCCGTCACGTATGGGGCCGGGGGGTCCACCCGCGAGGGCACCCTGGCCACGGTGGCCCAGCTTCAGAGGCTGCTGCCGGCCGTCGCGCCCCATGTCTCCTGCATCGGCGCAAGCCAGGCCGAGATGCAGGCGTTGCTCGAGGGCTATCGAGATCAAGGCATTGCGCGGCTGGTGGCCCTGCGGGGTGACCTGCCCTCCGGCTATGGGCAGGCCGGTGGCTTCTCACATGCAGTCGACCTGGTGCGTTTCATTCGAGAGCGGTTTGGCGATCATTTCAAGGTCGAGGTGGCCGCCTACCCCGAGATCCATCCGCAGGCGCGCTCGGCGCAGCACGACCTGCTGTGTTTCGTCGAAAAGGTTCAGGCGGGTGCCACGGGCGCGATCACGCAGTACTTCTACAACACCGATGCCTACTTTCGGTTCGTGGATGACGCCCATGCCTTGGGCGTCGACATTCCCATCGTGCCGGGCATCATGCCCATCACCAACCACAGCCAGTTGGCGCGCTTCTCGGATGCCTGTGGAGCCGAGATTCCGCGATGGATCCGGCAGCGCCTCATGGGCTACGGCGACGACCTGGCCTCCATCCGGGCGTTCGGCCAGTCCGTGGTGACCGACCTGGTCGACCAGCTCACGACGGCCGGCGTGCCCGGCCTGCACTTTTACACCATGAACCGGGCCGAGCCCACGCTGGCCATCATCGAGGCCCTGGGCCTGGGACATCCCAAACCGACTGCTCCGTGACCAGCCAATCGAGCCGCAGGTCATGCGGCTCACCGAAGGATGTCGGTCGCCGAGCCTCTTCAAAGCAGACACCGACCAATGTCGGGGGGGGGCGGTCTGGCGGCCAGGCCGCCCAAGTCCGGTCGTAAAAGCCCTTGCCCGCGCCGAGCCGATGGCCCTCGGCGTCTACGGCCACACAGGGCACCACCCAGCAGTCTGAGTCAAAGGCCTTTTGATGCACCGGCACCGGCAGCCCGAGGGCATCGGATGTCCAGGCATCGTCTGGCCCCCAGGCCACCAGGGCCAAGGGCGCATCCATGGCCTGCACCACGGGCAGCCCAAGGGCCAGGCCGCGCGAGCGCCACCGCGCCCAGAGCCCCCTCAGGTCGGGTTCGGCACGCCAAGGCCAGAAGACCAGGGGCCGCTGCCAGCCCTGGGCCATCAGAAGTTCGTCAAGCCGCTCGGCCAGCTCGAGCGAGGACTGCGCATGGCGCGCTGGGGCCATGGCCTGCCGTGCCTGCAAGGCTTCTCGCCGCAGAGACGACTTGATGGAGACAATTTCAGCTTTAGACAACGACATATCTTTCGATTCTGAGGGAACCCAGGCTATCGTAGACCGATGCAACCCACCCTCTTCACCTCCAGCCTGTTGGCGCTGGTCCTGACCAGCCTCACGGTCCCCCTCAGCGCCAAGCCCCGAGACCCACCCCCATCGAAGGCCCCTGTGCATGCCATGGTCTCGGCCAAGGCCGCCTTTGAGGCCCGCAGCATTCCACGACTCTTGCAGGCCGAGCAGGCCCTGCGGCAAGACCCCCTTCGCATCTGGCCGGCGTATTGGCGCAGCCAGTTGGTGGTGACCGGCCAGCCATTTTCCGAGGCCGCCCAGCATGCCGCCAAAGACTTCTCGGAGACCCACCAAGGCCATGTCCTGGTTCGGACGCTCTATCGCGACTGGGGCGTGGCGGCCTTGCAGTCGGCGCCTTGGTCCAAGGCGAGCGACATCATTCGTCAAATTCCAGCAGACCTCGACTCCAGTCCGCTGCGCTGCGCCCAGGCGCGGCTGCGTTCAGACCTTGATCCCCCGAACCTGCTGGCGGTCACCCAGGGGCAGGAGTCCACCCTTGGCTGCCAAGACCTGCTCGAAGACCTCGCGGCCCGGGGCCTGATCGACGCAGAAGGGGTGCGAGACCGGGCCCGTGCGATGGCCAACCAGGGCGACCTCAAGGCGGCGGAGCAACTCTGGTCGGCCGCGCGGGGATTGCGGCTGTCCACCTCCGAGCAGTCCGTGCTGCGGCTTCTGGCCATGGCACAGATTCGAAGCACACAGGCCGCCGCCCAGCTCGACAAGACTCAGAGGACCCTCTCCGCCGAGCAGCGCGGCTTCCTGCAGTTCGCCATCGGCAGCCGCCTCTGGCTGCGAAGCGACCCCAAGGCCTGGCCGCTCATCCGAGAGGGCTTTGGCTCGGTGGGCTCACAGCCGCCGGTGTTGCTCGAGTCTGCGGCACGGCTCTCTCTTCGGATGGGCGACTGGGCTGCGCTTCGGCAGATCCTCGCTGTGATGCCGGTAAGCCTTCAGCAGCAAGACCATTGGGCCTATTGGCGGGGCTGGCTGGCCGCTCAGACCGGCCAGCATGAGCAGGCCCGGGCCATCTGGGCCACCATTCCGCCGGGCTGGGGTTTTTATCAAATTCTCACGGCCGAGGCCCTCGGTCGGCAGATCTTTGTGCCCCCGCCGGACGCCCGAACGCGGCGACAGATCGCAGAGCAACGGGCCCGCCTGGCCGACCATCCCAGCGTCTATCGGGGGCTCAAGCTCTCCTCGCTGGGCATGCGCTCAGAGGCTTCTCTGGAGTGGAATGGACTCATTCGAGACCTCCCCGATGCCGCACTGCTGGCGGCCAGCCAGCTCGCCTTCGAGGCGGGCCACCCCGACCGTGGCATTGCGGCAGCCATTCGAACCCAGCAGCTCCACGACCTCTCCCTGCGCTACCCGATCTTCCATCGGCGTGAGATTGAGCTGGCCAATCGGGCCGAGCCCTTGGAAACCGCCTGGGTGCTCGGGCTCATGCGACAGGAGTCCCGATTTCTGCCGGCGGTGCGTTCACCGGTCGGGGCCGTGGGCCTGATGCAGCTCATGCCCAAAACAGCCAAGTCGGTGGCCCGCGACATGGGGCTCAAGGGCTTTCGGCTCGACCGACTCGAGGAGCCCCAGACCAACATTTCACTGGGCATCCATTACCTCAGAGACCTCACCAAAGACTTCAAAGGTTCTGCCATTCTGGCCACGGCGGCATACAACGCGGGACCATCTCGCAGCCGACTCTGGTCCGGCCAGCTCACCCAGACCATTCCTGGCGCCGCCTTTGCCGAGTCCATTCCTTTCTCCGAGACCCGTGGCTATGTGAAACAAGTGCTGGCCAACACGGCGGTCTACCAAGGTTTGCTGAGACAATCCGAGACATCAAACTTGCTCAACGAGTGGCTCGCCCAGATTGGCCCGGGCCCAAGCCGCCTGGCGGTGAACCCCTAAGGACTCGAATCAGATGGAAACACCTCGCAAGACTGTGATTGTTGGAGGGGCTGGCGTCATTGGCCAGGCCATTGCCGCCGAATTGGTCTCCCGAGCCGGTGGCGCTGCCGGCGCCGTGCGCATCCTCACACGCTCTCGCAGCCGTGCACGAGCCCTCTGGAGTCTTCCAGGCATTGAGATTGTCACCCTCGACCCCCGCGAGGAGGGCGCCCTCGGCGACGCCCTGGCCGGTGCCAGCCAGGTGGTCAACCTGGTGGGCCTGCTGCACAGCAAGCCAGGACGCCCCTGGGGGGCCGATTTCGATGAAGCCCATGTGAAGCTGCCCTCACGGCTGGCCCGCTGCATGACCCGCCAAGGTGTTCGTCGGCTCATTCACATCAGCGCGCTTGGCGTCTCAGACCATGCCCCCTCGATGTACCTGCGCTCGAAGGCGGCTGGAGAGGCGGCGCTGCGCGGCGTGCACGGCCTGGACCTCACCATCCTTCGCCCCTCGGTCGTCTTCGGGCCTGGAGACCAGTTCCTGCGGCTTTTCGCACGGCTGCAGGCGATCATGCCGATCGTTCCGCTGGCCACGCCCCACGCCAAGTTTCAGCCGGTCTATGTCGGCGACCTCGCCCATGCGGTCTGCAATGCGATCGAGAATCCCAAGACGATCGGCCAGGTCTACGACGTGGTGGGCCCCGATGTGCTGAGCCTCTACGAGATTGTTCACTGGGCCGGCGTCTACAGCGGACACCCACGACCCATTCTTCCTTTGCCCGACAGCCTCTCCTGGCTTCAAGCCCTGGTGATGGAGCACCTGCCAGGCCGGCCGCTGATCTCCCGCGACAACCTCGCCTCGGCCAGTGTGCCCAATGTGTCGGCTGAGCCCATGTCTGCGGCACTCGGCATTCGAACCCCGATGAGCCTGCATGCCATGGCGCCCCTGTTTCTCGGCGGCCAGACCGTGCGCGGGCGCTTGTTGCAGCGTCGCACCACCCGCCTGCTCCAGGATTGACCAGACCGCTGCACGAGTCCGCCGCGCGGCTGCGGGCCCTGGCCCCGCAGCGAACCGATCCCGTCTGTGCCCGGCTGCCCACAACCGTGGCCCTCTACTGTGTGGGCGGTGCCGTCCGGGATGCGCTGCTGGGCGACAACAGTGCCGACCATGACTTTCTCGTGGTGGGCGCCACTCCGCAGGCCATGCTGGATGCGGGGTTTCGGCCCGTGGGCCGAGATTTTCCCGTCTTCCTGCATCCGACATCCCAGGCGGAATTCGCGCTGGCCCGCACCGAGCGCAAGAGCGGCGTGGGCTATCACGGCTTTCAATTTCAGGCCGACGCCTCCGTGACCCTCGAGGACGACCTGCTTCGGCGCGACCTCACCATCAATGCCATGGCCGTCGACGAGCAAGGCCAGTTGCATGACCCACACGGCGGCCATGCGGATCTCCAAGGGCAGCGGCTCCGACATGTCAGTCCCGCCTTTCAAGAGGATCCCGTTCGACTCCTGCGACTGGCCCGGTTCATGGCCCGATGGCCCTGGGCCCAGGTGGACCCAGACACCGCTGCACTCTGCGCGCGCATGGTGGACGCTGGTGAGGCCGACAACCTGGTGGCCGAGCGGGTCTGGCAGGAGGTGCTCAAAGGCCTCTCCGAGGTGGCGCCACAGCGGCTGGTCGAGCTCTTGGTGTCGGTGGGTGCCTGGCCGCGCATCATGCAGGCCCCCGCGCCAACGCAGACGCGCCTGGCACAGCTGGAGGCCCTGGCCCTGGCAAAGACCGATCCCTTGATCACCGCAGCGATGCTCTGGGCCGAGGGACTGCCCGAGCCGATGTCGGCCGTGGTGCCCAAGGCCGTCCATGAGTGGGTGCAGATGCTCGGCGCGGGCTTAGACCAGGTGCCCTTGCGGGAGCCATCGGAGTCTGCAGCGCAATGGGCAGGCCGCTGCCTGCAGTGGTGCCAACGCGCGGACCTCTTCCGACGGCCAGAGCGCCTGGCTGCACTCATTCATCTCGGCCGCCTGCTGCACAACCAGCCCGCCCAGGCCTGTGAACATCTGGCCCAACAGGTGCACGAACTGCTTCAGACACCCGTGGGTGCGGTGGCCCAACAGGCCCAGTCCAAGGGTGAATCGATTGCTGAGGCGGTTGCCCAGGCCCGCCTCGAACAGCTCACCGCAATGGCGACAAAGGATCTGGCTGGCCTCTGAAGGCTGTGAGCGCAAGAAATCGCTGGCCCATGCCATCGTCCGAGAGCAGGGTCTGAAGTTGCGAGAGTGCGCGCAGCCTTGAGGGCTCCGCAGGCGGGGCCCCCGCGCCGCCTTCAAAGAGCAGATCGGTCGCCACATCGAGCAGGCCTTGGTCGAGCAGCCAGGCCGCCTGGGTCTGCACTGCCACCGAGGACGCACCCCCTGCGCGCGCAGCCTGGGCCAGCACAGAGAAGTCCACATGGGCTGTCAGGTCCATCTCACCTGGCAAGGCCAACCAGGCCATGGGGTCATCGACCCGACGATGGGCCCGATGGCCCGCCAGGGTTCCACCGCTGCGGTCGGGATGGTCCAGCTCCAGGCGCTCATAGCCATAGTCGATGAAGATCGCCTCGCCCCAACGAACGGTCGCGACCACTGTGCTGGCCCACGCCTGTAGGCTGGGGCACCACTCCCCCATGTGGCCCGATCGCCAGGGGCCCAGGCGTTCAGAGACCTGCGCCTGTCGCTGCACCACGGCCTCCAACAAGGGCCCTTCGGCCGGCCTTGGCGCCCATGCCCAGGCAGGGTCACCATCCCCAGAGGCCCTCACCACACCCCACTCCAGGACATCATCCGGGCCGCGCCACTCAAAGCGTTTCACGGGCAAGGCATCGGCCACTTCATTGGCCATCGCCAGTCCGTCAAAGGGCGGCACGGCCTCATCTGGCCAGCGGGCCGGCCAGACCAATCGGGGCTCAAGCACCGACCAGGCGGCTGGGTCCAGCGCCTGCAACACCGAACGAAGGGTCTCTCGCTGGCGGGCCTGAAGGCCGCCACTGCGTTCAATCAGTTGCACACGTTCGGGCAGAGCCCCGCGGGACCAGAGCACCGCGAGCAGGTCTGCCATCAGCCGGCCCGTTCCAGGGCCGAATTCTCGAAGGCTCAGGGCCGAGGCACGCCCCTGGCTTGCTGCCAGGTCTGTCAGGGCCTCGAACCGCCGCGCCATCGCATGGGCCATCCAAGGGCCCAGCATGGGCGCTGTGACGAAATCGCCGCACTCACCAAATGGGCCTGTGGGGCCCGCCGGCACCGCGTAATAGCCCTGCGTCGGGTGGTGCATGGCCAGCTCCATGAAGGCATCAAAGGGCAGCCAACCACCGAGGGATGAAGCCTCTGCACACAGCGCGTCGTCAAGGGTGGAGACCATGGCGGCAGGTTATCAAAGCTACACTTGCGGGATGCCCGCCCGACCCTCCAAGCCCCTTTCCAGAACGCGCCCAGTGGCCTTGGTCACCGGCGGAGCCAAACGGCTCGGCCAGGCCATCGCACTGCGACTGGCCGAGGACGGCTGGCAGTTGGCCATTGGACATCGGGCATCGGCCACCGAGGCACAGGCCCTGGCACGCCAGATTGCCGATGCAGGCGGTGTGGCCACCACCGTGGCACTCGACCTCGACACCCTCGGGGATAACGCCGCACTGGATGCCTGGTGGAACGAACTGGAAACACAGTTGGGTGCCGTGGGCCTGTTGGTCAACAATGCGGCACGCTTTGAATTCGACCTCGCCAACACCGCCACCCCCGCCAGCCTGTCTCGGCACCTGACCACCAACCTCATGGCACCAATCCGACTCACCCAGGCACTGCATCGCGCCTGCGGCCGCGCAGCCGAACAGGCCCATGGCGTCATGCCCATGGCCGCGGTCATCAACCTGCTCGACCAAAAGCTGGTCAATCCGAATCCTGATTTTTTTAGCTACACGGTCTCCAAGGCGGCCCTGGAGCACGCCACGCGCCTGATGGCCCAGGCCCTGGCCCCAGCGCTCCGGGTCTTGGGGGTGTCTCCGGGCATCAGCCTGCCCTCGGCAGACCAGACACAGGCTGAGTTCGAGCGGGCCCACCAGGAGACGCCCTTGGGCCAGTCGAGCACCGCGCAGGAGGTGGCCGAGGCGGTGGCCTGGCTGGCACAGGCGCGGGCCGTGACCGGCACCACGGTGCTGGTCGATGGTGGCCAGCACCTGAGCCCCTCGGCCCGTGACGTCATGTTCACCACCCGATGACCATGTTGCTCGACCCACGACTGGCCGACTGCCGTCGAATTTTTCTCAACGGCCTGTGCGTTCAGGCCTCCATTGGCTTTCATGCGCATGAGCGGCAGCAGGCCCAACGACTACGCATGAACGTGGAACTCTTCGTGCCCATCGCCCAATCGACCTCGCAGAGCGATGCCGTCGATGATGTGCTCGATTACGACTTCATCCGCATGGGCGTGCTCGAGGTCGCGGCCGAGCAGCATTACAACCTGCAAGAAACACTGCTCGATCGCATCGTGGCCTTGTGCCTCTCGCAGGCCCAGGTGCGGGCCGTCAAGGTCAGCACCGAGAAGCCTGATGTCTACCCCGACTGCGACACCGTCGGCATTGAGGTCTTTGCATGGCAACCGTCTCCGTAGCCCGCCTGCTCGAGACCCTGCCGCAGGACGGCCGCCGCGCGGAGACCGAGCACAACAAGCGGTCCAAACGCCTGCACCGCCTTGTGGGCGAGGCCATCGCCGACTTTCAAATGATCGAGGCTGGCGACAAGGTCATGGTCTGCCTCTCCGGTGGCAAGGACAGCTACGGACTGCTCGACATTCTCATGTCCCTGCGGGCCCGTGCACCCATCGACTTTGAACTGGTCGCCGTCAACCTCGACCAGGGCCATCCTGGCTTCCCAACCGATGTCCTGCCCAATTACCTGCAGGCATTGGGCGTGCCGTTTCACATCGAGATGCAAGACACCCACAGCATTGTCAAGCGCGTGATTCCCGAAGGCCAGACCATGTGCTCGCTCTGCTCGCGGCTTCGCCGAGGCGTGCTGTATCGGGTGGCCGATGAACTCGGGGCCACCAAGATTGCCCTGGGCCACCACCGGGATGACATCCTGGAGACCTTCTTTCTCAACCTGTTCTTTGGCGGCACCCTCAAGACCATGCCACCGAAGCTGCGCTCCGACGACGGCCGCCACATCGTCATTCGCCCCCTGGCCTATGTGGAAGAGCAAGACCTCGAGGCCTGGGCGCAGGCCCGCGGCTTTCCCATCATTCCCTGCGACCTCTGCGGCTCGCAAGAAAACCTTCAGCGTCAACAGATCAAACGCATGCTGCAGGACTGGCAGCGCCAACACCCCGGCCGCATTGAGTCCATGTTCCAGGCCCTGGGCCGCGTGGTGCCCTCGCACCTGCTCGACCGCAGCCTCTTTCCTTTCCAAGACCTGGGGCGGCCCACGCCATGACCTCCTTGCTTCGGATGCTCACCATCCTGCTGGTGGTCTGGCGCCACGGGCTCGATCAGCTCGCCGTCGATGGAGCGCAGCGTGGGCTTGATTCTCGGCTGCTGAGCATTCTGCTGGCCGTGCTGCGATTCGGCCGGCGGTTCGACAAGAGCCGCGGCAGTCGCATCCGTGAGGCCCTGGAGAGCCTGGGCCCGATCTTCGTCAAATTCGGTCAGGTCCTCTCGACGCGTCGCGACCTACTCGCACCGGACATTGCGGATGAACTCGCACTGCTCCAGGACCAGGTGCCCCCCTTCGACTCCCAACTCGCCATCGCCACGATCGAGGCGGCCTTTGGCCAGTCCATCAACGACCTCTTTGAATCCTTTGAGTCCACACCGGTGGCCAGCGCCTCGATTGCGCAGGTGCACTTCGCCCGGCTCAAGGGCGGCCGAGAGGTGGCCGTCAAGGTGCTGCGACCCGGCATGGCCCACATCATCGACAAGGACCTCGCCCTGCTGAGGCTCTTTGCCCAACTGGTGGAGCGATTCTCCTCGGATGGCCGTCGGCTCAAGCCACGCGAGGTGGTCGATGAGTTCGACCACTACCTGCACGACGAACTCGACCTGGTTCGGGAGGCCGCCAATGCCGCCCAGCTGCGTCGCAACTTCTCGGGCTCGAGCCTGCTGCTGATCCCCGAGATGATCTGGGACCTCTGCCGCCCGGATGTCATTGTGATGGAGCGGGTCTACGGCATTCCCATCAACCGCATGCAACGGCTGAAAGACGCTGGCATCGACCTCAAACAGCTCTCGCGCGAGGGCGTGGAGATCTTCTTCACCCAGGTCTTTCGAGACGGCTACTTCCACGCCGACATGCACCCGGGCAACATTCTGGTGGCCGACCGCGGCCCCCACTTCGGCCACTACATTGCCCTGGATTTCGGCATCGTGGGCACCCTGTCCGCCTTCGACAAGAACTACCTGGCCCAAAATTTCCTGGCCTTCTTTCGGCGCGACTACCGCCGGGTGGCGGAACTGCATGTGGAGTCGGGCTGGGCCCCTGCAAATACCCGGGTCGAGGCGCTTGAGGCGTCGGTGCGGGCCGTCTGTGAACCCTTCTTCGACCGGCCGCTCAAAGAGATTTCGCTGGGCCAGGTGCTCCTGCGACTCTTTCAAGCATCTCGACGATTCAATGTGGAAATTCAGCCTCAGCTGGTGCTGCTCCAGAAGACCCTGCTCAACATTGAGGGCCTGGGCCGACAGCTCGACCCAGACCTCGACCTCTGGGTCACCGCCAAGCCCTTTCTGGAGCGTTGGATGAAGGAGCAGATTGGCCTGGAAGCCCTCAAACAAAACACCCTGCTCGAGGCGGGCCGCTGGGCGCAGCTCCTGCCACAACTGCCGCGGCTGGCCCATGCAGCGCTCACCGTGGCCAGCCAGCCGAAGACAGATGCCTCGGCGGAACAGTTCGAACGACTCTTGCAGGAAACCCGCCAGACCCGGCGCTGGCTTCAGGCCCTGGTGCTGATCCTGGCCATCAGCCTGCTGGTGCTGGTCATCCCATCCATCTGGCCGCCCACCGCATTGCCACCCACCTAAGTCAACCCTCACCCAGCAAGGAGGATCCTTCACCATGCTCTTGACACTCGTTGGCCTCTACCTACTGGTCTCCATTGCGATCGGTCTGGTGGCCGCCAGGCAGGTGCACAGCGCGAGCGACTACATCACCGCGGGCCGCAACCTGCCCATGCCGGTGGTGCTCGCCATGGTCTTTGCCACCTGGTTTGGCGCCGAGACCGTGCTGGGCGTCTCCGCCACATTTCTGGAAGAGGGCTTCCGGGGGCTGATCTCCGACCCCCTCGGAGCCTCGATCTGCCTGGTGCTCTTTGGCCTGGTCTTTGCCCTGCCGTTGTATCGGATGAAGCTCATGACCCTGGGCGACTTCTTCCGGGTGCGCTACAACCGGCAGACTGAACTCATCATTTCCCTGTGCATCGTGGTCTCCTACCTGGGCTGGGTTTCGGCCCAGATCACGGCCCTGGGCCTGGTCTTCAACGTGCTCTCGAACGACCTCATCTCCATGAACGAGGGGATGCTCATCGGCGCGGCCGTGGTGCTGGTCTACACGCTCTTTGGTGGCATGTGGTCGGTGGCGGCCACCACGTTTGTTCAGATGATTGTGATTGTGGTGGGCCTGCTCATCGTGACGAGCATGGCCGGTGAGATGGCCGGTGGCATGTCCACGGTGATCAGCAAGGCGGCGGCCGAAGGGAAGTTTGAATGGCTGCCCAGCCTCGACATGCTCGACATGCTGGGCTGGATCGCGGCCCTGCTCACCATGGCCTTGGGCTCCATTCCTCAGCAGGATGTCTTCCAGCGGGTCAATGCCTCAAAGTCTGAGCGTGTGGCCGTATGGGCCACCACCCTGGGCGGCGTGGCCTACTTCTTCTTTGCCGCCATCCCGCTCTTTCTGGCCTACGCGGCAACCCTCATCGACCCAGAGACCACCGCGCGGCTCATGGCCGACGACTCTCAACTGGTGCTGCCCAGCCTGGTGGCCCAGCACATGCCCTTCTGGGTGCAGGTGGTCTTCTTCGGCGCCCTGCTCTCGGTGATCATGAGCACGGCCTCGGGCACCTTGCTCGCACCGTCCGTCACCTTTGCAGAAAATGTCATCAAGGGTGCCGTGCCCAACATGACCGATCGTCAGCTGCTGCTCACCACGCGCATCACGGTCTTTGTCTTCACCCTCCTGGTGACGGCCTACGCCCTGCTCACCGATGAGAGCATTCACAGCATGGTGGAGAACGCCTACCGCATCACGCTGGCTGGTGCATTCGTGCCCCTGGCGGCCGGCCTCTTCTGGAAGCGGGCCAACAACCTCGGAGCCACGCTGTCCATCTCCATGGGCTTGGGCACCTGGCTGCTGCTGGAGTTCTCGGGTGCAGAATTGCTGGTGGAGCCCCAGCTCATCGGCCTGCTGATGAGTGCGGTGGGCATGGTCGTTGGCTCACTGATCCCTCGAGGAGGTGCACGTTGAATGTGGTGATTCTCGCCGCGGGGCAGGGCAAGCGCATGCATTCGAGCCTGCCCAAGGTGTTGCACCCGATTGGTGGGCGGCCCATGCTGGAGCATGTCTGCCGCACGGCCCTGGCCGCCGGTGCGACGCGCCTGACCATTGTGGTGGGCCATGGTGCCGAACAGGTGCGCACGGCCGTGGCGGGCTTTGACCTCCCCCTGCAGGCCGACCAGTTGTGCTTTGCCTTGCAAGACCCCCCGCAGGGCACGGGCCATGCTGTGGCGGCCGCATGGCCCAGCATCGATCCCTCGCCTGACCTGACCATGGTCCTTTATGGCGACGTACCGCTGATGCGGGTCGATGTGCTCAAGGCATTGGTGGCTGCGGCCCAGGCCGAGGACCAGATCGCACTGCTCACGGCCGTGGTGGACGACCCCACGGGCTACGGCCGCATCCTTCGAAACAGCCAAGGCCAGGTCTCGGGCTCGGTGGAAGAGCGCGACGCCACACCGGAGGTGCGCCAGATTCGTGAGATCAACACCGGGGTGCTGGTCGCCCCCACCGCCGAGCTTGGCCGTTGGGTTCATGGCCTCGACAACAAGAATGCACAGGCCGAGTACTACCTCACCGACGTCATTGGCATGGCGGTCGCTGAAGGCCGACGGGTGGTGGGCCTGCCCTGCCAAGACCCGGACGCCTTTCTGGGGGTGAACAACCTTGTGCAGCGGGCAGATCTCGAGCGACGCCACCAGCGACGCCTGGCCGAAGACTGGCTCTTGGCCGGCATCGACATTGCAGACCCATCACGGTTTGATGTGCGAGGAAGCCTGCACTGTGAGCCGGGGGTGCGAATCGACATTGGCTGTGTCTTTGAGGGCACCGTGGTCCTTCGGGCTGGCGCACAGATCGGCGCCTACGTGGTGCTGCGAGATGTCGAGGTGGGACCGGGCGCGCGGGTGGAGGCCTTTAGCCATCTCGATGGAGCGGCCCTGGGCCGTGAGGCGGTGGTGGGGCCTTTCGCCCGGCTGCGGCCCGGCACACGCCTGGCCGAGGGCTGCCACATTGGCAACTTCACCGAGGTGAAGAACAGCCAGATCGGGCCTTACAGCAAGGCCAATCACCTGTCTTATGTGGGCGACAGCACGGTCGGGGCCCGCGTGAACATTGGCGCGGGCACCATCACGTGCAACTACGATGGCGCCGAGAAGCATCGCACCATCATTGAGGACGATGTCTTCATTGGCTCTGACACCCAGTTGGTGGCACCCGTGGTGGTGCACGAAGGAGCCACCCTGGCGGCCGGCACCACGCTCACCAGCGATGCACCAGCCCATCAGCTCACCCTGTCTCGGGCCAGGCAGGCCTCGATTCCCAAGTGGAAGCGGCCTCAGAAGAAATCGCATTAGCATGAGGGCCTGACGCCCCTCACCAGCAGCCCCTCACCACCGGAGAAAATCACCAGATGTGTGGCATTGTCGGCGCCGTCGCCGCCCAGAACATCACGCCCTTCCTGATCGAAGGCCTTCGCCAACTCGAATACAGGGGCTACGACTCCGCAGGGCTCGCACTGCTCGAGGGGAGCAAGGTCTCGCGCGTTCGTGCGGTCGGCCGGGTGGCGGAGCTCGCCGCGGCGGCCAAGGGCCTCTCGGCAGACATCGGCATTGCCCACACCCGCTGGGCCACCCACGGGGCGGTCACACAGGACAACGCCCACCCCCACCTCTCCAGCGGCCACGGGCTCGAGATCTGCCTGGTTCACAACGGCATCATCGAGAACCACCAGGGCCTTCGGGCCGAACTCGAATCGGCCGGCTACACCTTTGAGTCCCAAACAGACACCGAGGTGGTGGTGCACCTGCTGCACCAAGCCCGGCGCCAGTCCAACGACCTGGCTGCGGCCCTGCGGGCCGTCTGCCAGCGGCTCAAGGGCGCCTATGCCCTGGCGGCCATCAGCAGCCAAGACCCCGGCCACCTGGTGGCCACCCGGCTGGGCGCCCCATTGCTCATTGGCGTGGGCCGCCAGCCAGACGAGGCCTACATCGCATCCGATGCCTCTGCCCTCCTGCAGGTCACCCAGTCCTTGGTCTACCTCGAAGACGGCGACCTCGTGGCCTTTCATCGACCCACCCCCGCTGGCCAGGTGTCTTGTCAGGTGGAAGACCGAGACGGCCAACCAGTGACACGGCCCGTGGTGCAGTCGAGCCTCAGCCTCGACGATGTCAGCCTGGGGCCGTATCAGCACTACATGCAAAAGGAAATGGCCGAGCAGCCCGGTGCGGTCGCCGCCACCCTGGAGATGGTCACCGGGGCCACAAGCCTCTCACCCGCGCTCTTTGGCAGCCAGGCCGACACCGTGTTTGCGCAATGCCGCCATGTGCTGATTCTGGCCTGTGGCACCAGCCTGCACGCGGGCCTGGTGGCCCGATACTGGCTGGAGTCGGTGGCGCGCCTGCCCTGCACGGTGGAGATCGCCAGCGAGTACCGCTACCGCGACAGCGTGGCCCAGCCCAACACCCTGGTGATCACCATCTCTCAATCCGGCGAGACCGCCGACACCCTGGCGGCCCTGGCCCACGCCCAGGCCCAGGGACTCACGGACACACTGGCGATCTGCAACGTACCGGAGTCTTCTCTGATTCGTGCGGCCAAACTTCGATTCCTCACGCGTGCGGGCCCTGAGATTGGTGTGGCCTCCACCAAGGCCTTCACCACGCAACTGGCTGCACTGTTTCTGCTCACGCTCTGCCTGGCCAAGGCGCAGGGCCAACTGACCGCAGACGACGAGGCCCAGCACCTGACTGCCCTGCGGCACCTTCCGGCGGCACTGGCCGCGGTGCTCTCTGCAGAAGACCAGTTCAAGGCCTGGGCCCTCGAATTCACGAACAAGTCGCATGCGCTGTTTCTCGGACGCGGCATCCATGCCCCCATTGCCATGGAGGGTGCACTCAAGCTCAAAGAGATCAGTTACATCCACGCAGAGGCCTACGCAGCCGGGGAACTCAAGCATGGTCCCTTGGCCCTGGTGGATGCCGACATGCCAGTGGTGGCCGTGGCCCCAAACGACCAGCTCTTAGAGAAGCTCAAGAGCAACCTGGAAGAGGTGCGGGCCCGCGGCGGACGACTCTATGTGGTGGCAGACCAGCATGCGGGCATGCAGCCCTCGGACGGCGTCTCGGTGATCACCCTGGGCGACCATGCCGGCCTGCTGTCACCCATCCTGCACGTCGTGCCCCTACAGTTGCTCGCCTATCACGTGGCCTTGGCCCGAGGCCATGATGTCGACAAGCCCCGCAACCTCGCCAAGAGCGTGACGGTGGAATGACCGAGGGCGTGGAGGCTAGGCCACGCCCCATCGTGCCCGATACGCCTCCACGGCTGCCCGATGGGCTGCGAGTTCAGGCGCTTCACTGGCGGTGAGCAGGGCCAGCAGATCCGACAGATTCGCGATCGCCACGACCGGCAGGCCATGCTGCTGGGCGACCTCTTGCACGGCAGACCGCGCTGTGGGTTGGTCGGCCGTGCCGCCGCGCTCCATGCGGTCGAGCGCAATCAGCACCCCCGCCGGCGTGGCCCCTGCATCGCTCAACAAACGAACCGACTCACCCACGGAAGTGCCCGCAGAGATCACATCATCGATGATGAGCACCCGATGGCCTCGAAGGTCTGCGCCCACCAGCAGGCCTCCCTCGCCGTGGTCCTTGGCCTCCTTGCGGTTGAAGGCAAAGCCGATGTCGTGGCCCCGTGCTGCCAGGGCCATGGCCATGCTCGAGGCCAGCGTGATGCCCTTGTAGGCCGGCCCGAAGAGCCGGTCGGCCTCCAGGCGGCCCTCGGCCTGGGCCAAGAGAAAGGCCTCGGCATAGAAGTCGGCCAAGGCCGCCAGGGCAGCGCCATGATGAAAAAGGCCCGCGTTGAAGAAGTAAGGTGAGGCGCGACCAGCCTTGGTCGTGAAGGTGCCAAACCGCAGCACACCCTGGGCCAGGGCAAACCGCAGGAACCGTTGTTGAATGCTGTCGGCTGTGCTGCTCATGTTCGGCGAGAATACACAACATGCGTGTGATCAGTCTCAATGCCAACGGCATCCGTTCTGCGACCGACAAGGGTGCCCTTGACTGGCTGGCCCAGCAGGCGCCCGACGTGGTCTGCCTGCAGGAACTCAAGGCCCAGCACAACGACCTCAAGCCCCAGCACCAGTGCCTGGCCACCGGCCTTCAAGGACAGTTCGCCTGTGCACAGAAGAAGGGCTACTCCGGCGTGGGCCTCTACGGTCCAGCCGAGGCATCCCTGCAGGTGGGCTTCGGCGTGACGGAGTTCGACGACGAGGGCCGACTGCTTGCGGCCCATTGGCCTGGCCTCACAGTCGTGAGCCTGTATGCGCCATCGGGCTCGGCCAGCGAGGATCGTCAGGCCTCCAAATTCCGTTTCATGAGGGCCTTCGCACCCATCATGGCCGCCTGGATGGATGACCACCGCACCACCGGCCGCGAATACCTCGTCTGCGGCGACTGGAACATTGCCCACACCGAGCGCGATCTGAAAAACTGGAGGGGCAACCTCAAGAACTCCGGCTTCTTGCCAGAGGAGCGGGCGTGGCTGTCCGACTTGTTTGGCCCGATGGGCTGGGTGGATGTCTACCGGCACCTGCATCCCGAGGCCACAGGAGAGGGCTACACCTGGTGGTCTAACCGGGGGCAGGCCCGAGCGAAGAACGTGGGCTGGCGAATCGATTACCAAGTGGCCACACCAGGCGTGGCCGCCCGCGCCAAGGCGGCCTGGGTCTTCACCGATGCACGCTTCTCCGACCATGCACCCCTGGTGGTCGACTACGACCTACCCTCACCGTAGGCTGGGGTCGGGCGGAAGGCTGTCCAAGGTTTTGCCAATGGCCTTGGCATAGAGCGGCAGGACCCTCGGCAGGTTTCGGGAAATGTCATCGATCCGGGTGCTGCCCGCAGGGTGGGTCGAGAACCACTCCGGCGGCGCACCCTTGTTGGCCGCCTGCATCTTGCGCCACAGCGAGATCGCCGTCCGAGGGTCGTAGCCAGCCCGGGCCGCAATGTCCAGGCCCACCAGGTCTGCATCGGTCTCGTCGTCCCGCGAGAACTTCATGCCAATGAGTTGGGTGCCAAAGCCCATGGCCTGACGTCCGGCCTCACCAAATCCAAGCATGGCCGACAGCACACTGGCACCGATGTCGGTGAGCTGGGCCTTGGCCAGACGATCGCGGCTGTGCTCCCGAAGCGCATGGGCCATCTCGTGGCCCATGACCATGGCCGCCTCATCGTCCGTGAGCTTGAGCTTGGTCAGAATGCCCGTATAGAAACCAATCTTTCCCCCGGGCATGCAAAAGGCGTTGATCTGGTCGCTCTGAAAAACGGCCACCTCCCAAGTCCAACGAACTGCATCCGGGTTCCATTGGTTCGCGAAGGGCTTGAGCCGCTGGGCAATGCGGTTGAGCCGCACCACAGACGGGTCGCTCGCCGGCAGGAGGGCCTTCTTCTCCTGCGCTTTTTTCTTCATGGCCTCGAACTGCTGCGCCGCGGATCGCTCCAGCTGAGCGGCTGGCACCAGCTTGCGCAGCTGTGAGGCCTCTCCCACAGCCACACCGTCACCCGGCCCAGCCAGTGACGAGCCCCCGCCCGTGGTGACACAGCCCGACAACAGGGCGAGGCCCACGACCAAGGTCATCCATCGAAGGGTTGGCTTCATACTCCGTGTCATGTGTGCCTCCAAACGATGTCAACAATACCGGATCCGCGAGCCCCAATGGACCCGGTAACCCGCCGCCCGCCCACGCGTGCGCTGCTCATGATGACCCTCATCATGGGCTTTGCCAGCGGCCTGCCACTGGCCCTCTCGAGCGGCACCCTGCAGGCCTGGCTGACCGTCGAAGGCGTGGACCTCAAGACGCTGGGCTGGCTCACGGTCTTGGGCCTGCCCTACACCTATAAGTTCGGCTGGGCCCCACTGATGGACCGATTCTCACTGGGCGGCGCCGCCCGAGGCCGTCGCAAGGGCTGGCTTGTGAGCCTGCAGTTGAGCATGGCCAGCGTGCTCCTGCTCATGTCGACCAGCCAGGATGTGCAGTCGGCCGAGGGCCTCTGGCGACTGGCCAGCCTGGCCTTCTTGTTGGTGGTGTTGTCGGCGAGCTTCGACATTGTTTTTGATGCCTGGCGCGCGGAATCCCTGCAGCCCGAAGACCGCGGCCTCGGGGCTGCATGGTCGGTCATTGGCTACCGACTGGCCATGCTCACCTCCGGCGGACTGGCCCTCATGCTCGCAGACCTCTACCTCGGCTTTGGGGGCACGTATCGCGTCATGGCCGGCATCTGCGCGCTCATGGCCGTGGTGGCCTTGTTTGCCCCAGAGCCCAGCACGGCCCGGCCGCCGACCACCCTGCGGGATGCCGTTGTGGAGCCCTTTCGGGAGTTTTTCTCACGCGGCGGCGCCTGGTGGCTGCTGGCCGGCATCATCCTCTACAAGCTGGGCGATGCCTTCGCAGGCAGCCTCTCCACGGCATTCTTGATTCGTGGCATGGGCTTTAGTGCGGCCGAGGTGGGTGCTGTGAACAAGGGCATGGGCCTGCTGGCCACCCTCGTGGGTGGGCTCGCAGGCGGCTGGCTGCTCGCACGACTCGGCCTGTGGCGGGCGTTACTGATCTTCGGCATGGGGCAGGCCATCACCAACCTAGGCTTCTGGTGGCTCTCGATTCACCCAGCCAGTCTGACCAGCATGACCCTGGTGATCCTGCTCGAGAACCTCGCTGGCGGCATGGGCACAGCCGCCTTTGTCGCCCTGCTCATGGCCTTGTGCGACATCCGCTTCACCGCCACACAGTTCGCGCTCTTGTCTGCACTCGCCTCCATTGGCCGGGTCTGGGTGGGGCCGGTGGCAGGCGTGGCGGCCACCGATTACGGCTGGCCGCCCTTCTTCCTGGGCAGCTTTGCTGCCGCGCTCCCGGGGTTGTGGCTGGTCTGGCGGCTGCGCGCCATCATTGACCGGGCAGACCGATCCGAGCCCGCATGAGATCGGTGACCATCTGCGGGTTGGCCTTGCCCTGCGACTGCTTCATCACCTGACCCACCAGGGCATTCAAGGCCTTGTCCTTGCCGCCCTTAAACTCCTCGACCATCTTCGGGTTGGCCGACAGCACCGCATCCACCAGGCCTTCAATGAGGCCCGTGTCTTGAATTTGCTGCAGGCCCTTGGCCGCAATGGCTGCGTCGGCCGTTGCAAAGGCGCCCGACCACAGGTCGGCAAAGACCTCGCGGGCAATCTTGTTGGAGAGCGTGCCATCCTCGATTCGGAGCAGCAGACCCACGAGCTGCTCTGCCGTCATCGGCGCCTGTGACATGTCGCGCTCCTCACGATTGAGCGCAGTGGCCACCTCACCCATCACCCAATTGGCCAGCGCCTTGGCACGTGCAGCCGTCGCGCCCCCATGGGCCTGCCAGGCCGTCAGCCCTGCCGAAAAGAAGTCGGCCGTGGCTCGGCTGGTCGCCATCATGGCGGCATCGGCCTCAGAGAGGCCCAGGCTGCTGACCCATTGGTCGCGCAGGGCCTGGGGCAGGGTGGGCATCTCGGCTCGCACCGCATCGATCCAGGTGCTCGCAATGTGCAAGGGCGGGAGGTCGGGGTCTGGGAAGTAACGGTAGTCCTGGGCATCTTCCTTCGAGCGCATGGCCCGCGTCTCATCCCGGTCGGGGTCGAAGAGCCGCGTCTGCTGTACCACCGTGCCACCGTCCTCAATAAGCGCCACCTGCCGCGCGGCCTCCACCTGGATGGCGCGCTCCAGGAAACGAAATGAGTTGAGGTTCTTGATCTCGCAGCGAGTGCCCAGGGTGGTGTCGCCCTTCTGACGCACCGACACATTGGCATCAACTCGGAAGGAGCCCTCCTGGAGGTTGCCATCACAAATGCCAATCCAGGTCACCAGCCCATGGAGGGTCCTTGCATAGGCGGCGGCCTCCGCGGCCGAGCGCATCACCGGCTCACTGACAATCTCGAGCAAGGGTGTGCCCGCCCGGTTGAGGTCGATGCCCGAGCAGCCTGTGGGCAGACCCTCAAAGCCCTCGTGAATCGATTTGCCCGCGTCCTCTTCGAGATGCGCACGGGTGAGCGCAATCGACCGGGTCGTGCCATCTGGCAGAACAATGTGCACCGCACCCCCCTGGACCACCGGAATCTCGAACTGGCTGATCTGATAAGCCTTGGGAAGGTCTGGATAGAAGTAATGCTTTCGTGCAAAGACGGAGACAGGCGCAATCGTGGCCTCCACCGCCAGGCCGAATCGAATGGCAGCAGCCACGGCTGCGCGGTTCATCACGGGCAGCACCCCAGGCAGGGCGAGGTCCACAGGGTGGGCCTGGGCGTTGGGCTGCGCCCCGAAGGCCGTGGACGCCGGCGAAAAAATTTTCGACTGCGTCTTTAACTGCACATGGGTTTCCAAGCCAATCACCACTTCCCAGGTCATGCCGCTGCTCCTGCTGTTGGATGCCGAAGGTGCCAGTCGGTGGCCTGCTGGAAGGCGTCTCCCACGGCAATGAGCCGGGCCTCTTCAAAGCGCGGGCCGATGAGCTGCATGCCCACCGGCAGGCTGCTGCCCTGGGCCTCACCGAAACCACAGGGCAGGGACATGCCGGGCAGGCCGGCGAGGCTTGCACCCAGGGTGTAGATGTCGGCGAGAAATTCGGAGAGCGGGTCTTGGGCGTCCATGTCGTCCATCCGCCAGGCCAGCTTGGGCGAGACGGGCCCCAGAATAAGGTCGCAGGCCTCAAAGGCCTGGTCGAAGTCTTGGGCAATCAGCCGTCGCACCCGCTGGGCCTGAAGGTAGTAGGCGTCGTAGTAGCCATGGGAGAGCACGAAGGTGCCCACCAGAATGCGTCGCTGCACCTCATCGCCAAAGCCCTCGGTGCGGCTTCGTCGATAGAGGTCTTCGAGGTCCCTCGGATGCTCCGCGCGATGGCCGTACCGCACACCATCGAAGCGCGACAAATTGCTCGAGGCCTCCGCCGGCGCGATCACGTAATACGTGGGAATCGAGAGCTCGGTGCGCGGAAGGGACACCGACACGGTCACGGCACCCAGGCCGCGCAGCACAGCCAGCGCCGCCTCGATGGCACTTCCAATGGCGGGCTGCAGCCCCGCTCCAAAAAATTCTGTGGGCAGGCCGATCCGCAGGCCTTGGAGGGGCTGGGCTGCTGGCGCATCGGCCACCAGCGCACCCACCAGTCGGGTGAAGTCTTCTGTCGGCCGCTCGAGGCTGGTGGCGTCTTTGGAATCAAACCCCGCCATGGCGTTGAGCATCCAGCCGCAGTCCAGGGCCGTGTGCGCCATCGGGCCCGCCTGATCCAAGCTCGAGGCGTAGGCGATCATGCCCCAGCGTGAGACACGACCATAGGTGGGCTTGAGGCCGGTGATGCCGCACATGGCCGCCGGCTGACGCACCGAGCCACCCGTGTCGGTGCCCGTGGCTGCCGGGGCCAGGCCAGCGGCCACTGCAGCCGCGGAGCCCCCGGATGAGCCGCCCGGGATGCGGTCACGATCCCATGGATTTCTGCAGGGCCCATAGGCACTGTGTTGGGTGGCCGAGCCCATGGCGAACTCATCGCAATTGGCCTTGCCCAGGCCAACCATGCCCGCCTTGGCCAGGCGCGTGACCACCTCTGCATCAAATGGGCTGCGATAGCCCTCGAGCATCTTTGAGGCTGCCGTGGTGGGCCAGTCGGTGGTGACAAAGACATCTTTGTGAAGCACAGGAATGCCCAGCAGGGGGCTGCGCTCGCCTTGGTCGATCCGCACCTGGGCCGCCCTGGCCTGGGCCTGGGTGACCTCGGGGTCTGTGGCCAAGACCGCGCCCAGACTGGGGCTCGCCTTGGCATCTGCCGCGATGGCATCGAGATGGTCCTGGGCGAGTTCCACGGCACTGACCATGCCCGAGTCCAGGGCCCTGCGCAGGCTGGCGAGGTCGGCATGGAGAAGGTCCATGCTCACTCCACCACCCGGGGCACCAGAAAGAGGCCCTCTGCTGACTGCGGCGCATTGACCAGCAGGCGATCCCGTTCCGGCAGCGATGCCGCCTGGTCGTCGCGCAGGCGCAAAGGCAGGTCGTGCGGGTGGGCCATTGGCGCCAGATCGCCCACCGGCGCCGACTGCAACTGACCGACCCAGCCAACAATGTCGGACAAAGAGGCTCGAAGGGGCTCAGCCTTGTCTGGGTCCAGGGCCAATTTGGAGAGCCTGGCAAGCTTGTCGAGTGCGTCTGGCGTGAGGGTCACGGTAGAAATGTGGATAATTAAACCTTTGATTATCCTCATTCTCTGACTGACTCACCCGGATCCCCACATGCTCGGTTCGTTACGCGGTTTTTTCTCCCAAGATTTGGCCATCGACCTCGGCACTGCCAACACCCTGATCTACGCGCGCGGCAAAGGCATTGTCCTCAATGAACCATCGGTGGTGGCCATCCGATACGAGGGCGGGCCTGGTGGCAAGAAGACCATCGAGGCGGTTGGCACGAAGGCCAAACAAATGTTGGGCAAGGTGCCAGGCAGCATCGAGGCGGTCCGGCCCATGAAAGATGGCGTGATTGCCGACTTCACCGTCACCGAGCAGATGCTCAAGATGTTCATCAAGATGGTGCACCCCAAGAAGCTCTTCTCACCGAGCCCGAGGGTCATCATCTGTGTGCCCTGTGGCTCCACACAGGTGGAGCGCCGGGCCATTCGCGAGTCCGGCCTTTCAGCCGGGGCCAGTCAGGTCTACCTCATCGAAGAACCCATGGCAGCCGCCATCGGCGCAGGTCTGCCCATCTCTGAACCGCGCGGCTCCATGGTGGTCGACATCGGTGGTGGCACCAGTGAGATCGGCGTGGTCTCCTTGGGTGGCCTTGTTTACTCCAGTTCCATCCGCGTGGGTGGCGACAAGTTCGATGAGGCCATCGTCAATTACATTCGCCGTAACTACGGCATGCTGATCGGCGACCAGACCGCCGAGGCCATCAAGAAAGAAATTGGCTCTGCCTTCCCTGGCAGCAGTGCCAGTGAAATGGAAGTGCGTGGCCGTAACCTCAGCGAGGGCATTCCCCGCAGCTTCATGGTCTCGAGCAACGAGATCCTCGAGGCCCTGACCGACCCCATCAGCCAGATCGTGGTGGCCATCAAGAACGCCCTGGAGAACACGCCGCCCGAGTTGGCGGCCGACATTGCCGAGCGCGGCATCGTCATCACCGGCGGTGGTGCGTTGCTCCACGACCTCGACCGACTCTTCGCAGAAGAGACTGGCCTGCCAGTCTATGTGGCCGAAGATCCGCTGGCCTGCGTGGTGCGTGGCTGTGGCGAAGCCATCGAGCGAATCGATGAACTAAGTGCTGTTCTTTCCACCGAGTAGACCCCGCCACGACCGGATCTTGGCCCTCTCTCAGACACCGCCGCCACTCTTTCATCAGGGCCTGTCGGCCCGCATCCGACTCATCGTCGCTGTGGCGGCCGCCGCTGCGCTCATGCAGCTCGACTTCCAGCTCGGCTTTGCCCAGCCGCTGCGTCAGGGCATCAATGCTGTGCTCTATCCCATCAGCGAACTTCTCATGCTCCCGCGGGATGCGGCCATCTCATCAGTCGAGCACATGGCCAGCATCCGCAGCCTGCGCGAGCGCGTGGGCCAGATGGAACAAAAGGAAATCGAGCAGGCACAAACCCTGCTGGCCATGGAGCAATTGCGGGCAGAGAACGACAACCTGCGAACGCTCATGGGCCTTGCAAAGCCGATGGATCGCCCGAGCATCGTGGCCGAGATTCGCTCTGCCCGACCCTCCCCGCTACACGACCTCGTGGTCATCAATCGTGGGCTCGAGCACGGCATCAAGAAGGGCTCGCCCGTCCTGAGCAGCCAGGGCGTGATCGGCCAAGTCAGCCGCGTCTTTCCCATGAGTGCCGAGGTTCGCTTGCTCTCTGACAAGCAGCTGCAAGTCCCGGTCTATCTGCCACGGGTGGGCGTGCGTGCGCTGACCCAGGGCGTTCCTGGAGAGGACTCCTTCGAGCTGCGCCACGTGAACCTGGCCGCAGACATCTCCGTGGGCGACACCGTGCAGACCTCGGGCCTCGACGGTGTGTATCCCCCAGGGCTGCCCGTGGGCGTGATCATCTCCGTGATGGAACGAGAGGCCTCGTCATTCCCGCTCATTCTGGCCAAACCGATTGCATCGGCGGCCCTGCAGCAGCAAGTGCTGGTGCTACAGGACAGCCCCGCCGTGGCCGCCGCACCGGCGCCGAATCCGCCAGCCAAGCCTGCAGCGGCCGCCGCCCCTCCGAAGGCCAATCAGCCATGAACCGCGGCGAGACCCTGGCCCGAGAGCCATCGCTCCAACTGATTCTCTACAGCTTTCTGGTGGCTGTGGCCTTCAACCTGCTGCCGTGGCCACCACACCTGCCGCTGCCCGACGCGGTGGCGGCCTTGTTGGTCTTCTGGGCGGCCCAGGCACCGCGCAAGATGGGCCTGGGGCTCGCCTGGGTGCTCGGCCTCGTGATGGATGCCCACAGCGGTGTGCTCTTGGGCGAGCATGCCCTGATTTACTCGCTGCTCACCTACGGGGCCGTGTCGCTGCATCGGCGGC
The DNA here is from genome assembly GCA_945862305.1 of Bordetella parapertussis. Taxonomy (GTDB): domain Bacteria; phylum Pseudomonadota; class Gammaproteobacteria; order Burkholderiales; family Burkholderiaceae_A; genus Hahnella. Next base: position 45,246 of record CAMAXF010000005.1, read on the forward strand.
TCATGGGCTTTGGCGTGGCAGGGCAGTCCATGCACATCATTGGACTCTTCGTGCTCTGCCTGCTGGCTGGCGCACTCATTCGCTGGCTTGCAGAGGGCACCCCGCTCACCGGCTGGCTGGTCGTGCAGTCGATCGCCAACACCCTGGGCTGGCTGATCGCCCACCGTATTCTGCTCAGCATTCTCAAACGCAGGCCGGGCCGTCGGCCTGTGAAGGCACCAAAGACCTCGCTCTGACATGGTCACTGAAACGCGGTCCACCTCCGACTTTCGAAAACGGGTGACCGTTGCGGCCATCGTGGTGGCCATCTGCATTGGCCTGCTGGGTCTTCGATTCGCCACCCTGCAGGTCTGGCAGCACCAGGACTACGCCATCAAGGCCGAGAACAATCGAATTGCCCTGCTGCCCATGCAGGCGCCCCGGGGGCTCATCCTAGACCGCTACGGCGAGGTGCTGGCGCGAAATGATGCGGGCTTCTCGGTGGAGTTGGAGCCTGGCATCAAGGGCGATGTCGGCCCACTGATTGAAAAGCTCACCCCCCTGCTCAACCTCACGCCAGCAGACATTCGTCGCTTCAAGCGCGACCTGGCCAACGCCCGCAAGTTTGACCCCATCGCTTTTAAGACCAAGCTCACCGATGAGCAGGTGGCCCGCGTGGCCGTGCGCATTGAGGAGCTGCCCGGCGTGCGCATCGAGCGACGCCCCATTCGGGGCTACCCCTATGGAGAGTCGTCTTCTCATCTCCTGGGCCACATTGGCCGGGTCTCTCGCTTTGACCAAGACCGGCTGGAGCGGGAGCAAGAGGCGGCCATATATGCAGGCGTCTCTCACATCGGCAAACTGGGCATCGAGAAGAGCTACGAGAAAATTCTCAAGGGCGACATCGGCTTTCTACAGATCGAGATTGCCTCCAGTGGTCGCATCATCCGAGAGCTCGGCGTTAAGCCCGCCGTGCCCGGCCGCAACATTCAGCTGGCCGTGGACTTCGGCCTGCAGCAACTCGTGGAGGCCGCCTTTGGCAATCGCCGGGGTGCGCTCGTGGCCATGGAGCCCAACACAGGAGAGATCCTTGCCTTTGTCTCCAAGCCCAACTTCGACCCAAACGCCTTCGTCGATGGCGTGGATCCTGAGCTCTGGGAAAGCCTGAATGCCTCGCTCGACAAGCCCATGCTGAATCGGGCCTTGCGCGGCATCTATCCGCCCGGCTCCACCTACAAGCCCTTCATGGCCCTGGCTGCTCTGGCCTCGGGGGAGCGCAAGCCCAGCGACACCATCCAAGACCCCGGCTACTTCATGCTCGGCAGCCACAAGTTCCGCGACTCCCGGCCTGAGGGGCATGGCCGGGTCGACCTTAAAAAATCGATCGTGGTCTCGAGCGACACCTACTACTACAAGCTCGCCATGGACATGGGGGTCGATGGCGTCTACAAGTACATCGCGCCCTTTGGGTTTGGCCAACGAACGGGCATCGACATGGAGGGCGAGGTTGCCGGCATCCTTCCCTCGAGCGAGTGGAAGATGAAGCGTTTTGGCGTGGCATGGCTCACCGGTGAGACGCCTTCGATTGGCATTGGCCAGGGCTACAACGCCTTTACCATGCTGCAGTTGGCCCGGGCCACCGCAGCCATCGCCAATGGCGGCAAGCTCATGCAGCCGCGTTTGGTGCGGGCCATCGAGGCCGAGGACGGTACCTACACACCCATGACCCCGGTGGTTGACTCCACCCTCGCGCTGGATCCGAAATGGATTCAATTCGTGACCGAGGCCATGGTTGAGGTGAATGCCTCCGGCACCTCGGCACGGGTCATGGCCGGCACGCCCTACCGAGTGGCCGGCAAGACAGGCACCTCGCAGGTCTTCAGTGTGAAACAAGACGAAAAATACATCGAGAGCCGCGTGGCTGAACGGCTGCGCGACCACTCCCTCTATGTCGCCTTCGCGCCTGCCGAGGCTCCAAGGGTGGCCTTGGCGGTGGTGGTTGAGAACGGTGGCTTCGGTGCGGCCGCAGCCGCACCAATTGCACGAAAGGTGCTCGACTTCTTGCTCGTCACGCGGTCGCAGCCCCCACCAGCAACGCCAGCGACGGCACCCGCGGCTGCACCTGCCCCCACAGCACCCACTCCAACAACACCCGCCCCCATCAAGCCGCTGGTGAGCAAGCAGGCCAATGGGCAGTCCGCCGTGGCGCTCAACCCTGGCGTAGCCCAGCCATGAACAGCATCGAGCGTCGCAAGGCCCAGACGGGCTGGCGGGCCGTCACATTCTGGCTCAAGCAGCGATTCGATCGACTCGACCAGCCCCTCTTCTGGACCATGGTCGGCATTTTTGTGGTGAGCCTTTTTGCGGTTTACAGCGCCAGCCATGACGACCCCGAGCGGTTCGTGGGCCATGTCCGAAACCTGTTGTTGTCCATGTCGCTCATGGTGGTGCTCGCCCAGGTTCCGGCCATGCAGTTTCAGAAGGCGGCCGTGCCCCTGTATGTGCTGGGGGTGTTGCTGCTGCTGGCTGTAGAGTTCGTGGGCGAGACCAGCAAGGGCGCCACCCGTTGGCTCAACATTGGCATCACCCGAATCCAGCCCTCTGAGCTCATGAAGATCGCCATGCCGCTCATGCTCGCCTCCCTGGTGCACCAGCGCGAGGGCCTCAAGGGCTGGCGCGACTGGGTCTTGCCAGTGCTGCTGCTGGTCGTTCCAGTGGCCCTCATTCTCAAGCAGCCTGACCTGGGCACGGCCATTCTGGTGGGCGCCTCGGGCTTATTCGTTCTTTACCTGAGCGGCATTGCCTGGCGACTCCTGCTGGTGGCTGCCGTGGTGGTGGTGGGCGGAATCATCCTGCTGGTGGCCTTTGGTGACACCGCCTGCGGTCCCGGGGTGGACTGGCCTGGCCTTCGTGAATACCAGCGTCAGCGTGTCTGCACCCTGCTCGACCCCATGCGAGACCCCCTGGGCAAAGGCTTTCACATCATTCAGTCGGTGATTGCCGTGGGCTCCGGCGGCATCTTTGGCAAGGGCTGGATGCAAGGCACCCAGACCCAGTTGGAGTTTATTCCCGAACGGGCCACCGACTTTGTCTTCTCTGGCTTTGCTGAGGAGTTTGGTTTTCTGGGCGCCATCCTCCTGCTCGCCCTCTACCTGGGTGTGGTGCTGCGAGGCCTGTGGATCTCGCTTGGCGCACCGACGCTTTTCGGGCGCCTGCTCGCGGCCAGCATCTCACTCATCATCTTCACCTATGCCTTTGTGAACCTGGGCATGGTCACCGGCATCCTGCCCGTGGTGGGCGTGCCGCTGCCCTTCTTGTCCTACGGCGGCACGGCCATGGTCACACTGGGGGTTGGCATGGGCCTGCTCTTTAGCGTGGCCCGGGACCGCTCTCGCGTGACCCAGGGTTTCACGCTGCACGGCTAGCCCATGTCTGCCCTGGCCATCGCCCGTGTCCTCTTGGAGGGCTTCGATCGGCACTACGGCCTGTTTCGTTACAACGCCCAGCAAGCCAAGACCTGTTTTGAATCGGGCAGCTACCAGGCCATTCGTCGCCTAGCACGTGAACGGATTGCCTTCTACGACCAACGGGTCGAAGAGGCCTGCAAGCACCTGGAGACCCTCTTTGAGGAAGAGCTTCAGTCCAAGGGTGTCTGGCCCGAGGTCAAAAAGGCCACCATCATGCTGCTGACCAACCACAAGCAGCCTGAACTCGCCGAGACCTTTTTCAATTCCGTGACCACGCGACTCCTCGACCGCGAGTACTTCCGAAACGAGACCCTCTTTGTGCGGCCGGCCGTGGCCACCGACTACCTCGACTCCGACCCGCCGTCCTATCGGGTTTATTACCCGCGGGCCCGCGGCATCCGCCAGACCCTCGTGGACATGGCCGTGGACATCGGCATGGCGAGCCCCTGGGAGAACATTGATCGCGACCTGCGGCTGGTGCTGGCGGCCATCTGCCAGCAGATGCCCCGACCCTTTAAGGCCGCCTCAGACCTTCAGGTTCACCTGCTTCGCGGCCTGTTCTTTCGCAACAAGGGGGCCTACCTGATTGGTCGCATCATCAACGATGGCGAGCCCTTTGGCTTTGTGGTGCCCATTCTGCGATCGGATCAAGGCCTTCTACGCATCGACACCATCTTGCTCGACCGAGAACAGATCTCCTTGCTCTTCTCGTTCTCGCGGGCCTACTTCATGGTGGACATGGAGGTGCCCTCGGCCTATGTCCAGTTCCTGGGCAGCATCATGCCCAACAAGCCCAAGAGCGAGCTCTACACCATGCTGGGCCTTCAGAAGCAGGGCAAGACCCTGTTCTACAGAGACCTGCTGCACCACCTCAAACACTCGAGCGACCGCTTCCAGCTCGCCGAGGGCATCAAGGGACTGGTCATGCTGGTCTTCACCCTGCCCTCGTTTCCGTACGTCTTCAAGATCATCAAGGACAAACGCTTAAAGGATGTCAGCCGAGAGCACATCATGTCCAAGTACCAGCTCGTGAAACTTCACGATCGGGTGGGCCGCATGGCAGACACCTGGGAGTATTCCAATGTGGACTTTCCCCGCGCGCGTTTCGACCAGGCCTTGATCGATGAAATTCTGGAGCAGGCACCCAGCATGATCGAGTTTCAGGACGATCGCGTCATCATCAAGCATGTCTACATTGAGCGGCGCATGGTGCCACTCAACCTGCACCTGGAGCAGGCCACCGATGCCCAGATCGACCATGCCATCAAGGAATACGGAGACGCCATCCGGCAGCTCGTGGCCGCCAATATTTTTCCGGGCGACATGCTCTACAAGAACTTCGGCCTCACACGCCAAGGGCGTGTGGTGTTCTACGACTACGACGAGATTCAGTACCTCACAGAGTGCAATTTCAGAACCATTCCCGAGCCCCGAACCCCCGAAGACGAGATGGCCAGTGAGCCCTGGTACACCGTGGGCCCCAATGACGTCTTCCCCGAAGAGTTCGGTCGCTTCCTGCTCGGCCTGCCCAAGCTTCGGGCGGCATTCATGAGGCATCACGCAGACCTGCTGCAGGCCTCCTTCTGGTCGGAGCAGCAGCGCCGCATTCGGCAGGGCCTGCTCGACGACGTCTTTCCCTATCCCGAGGCCATCCGTTTTACATCCAGCGCAAGGAGCCCTGCATGAGTGGCCCGGCGCAGCAGACCAGCTTCGACTACGTCATCGTGGGCGCCGGCAGCGCAGGCTGCCTCCTGGCCAATCGTCTCTCGGCCAACCCGGCCCACCGGGTGCTCCTGCTCGAGGCGGGCGGGCCCGACGACTGGTTCTGGATCAAGGTGCCGGTCGGCTATCTCTTCACCATTGCCAACCCGCGAACCGACTGGTGCTTCAAGACCGAACCAGACCCAGGCCTAGATGGCCGCAGCATTCACTACGCCCGCGGCCGTGTGATTGGGGGTTGCTCCTCCATCAACGCCATGATCTACATGCGCGGGCAGGCCAGTGATTACGCCCGCTGGCAGGCGGCCACGGGTGATGACCGATGGGCCTGGGGCACGGCGACCTCGGGCCAGACCCTCGCCACACTCATGTCGCTCGAGGATTACTTCGAAGGCGCCAATGCCTGGCACGGGCAGGGCGGTGAAATGCGGGTGGAATCGCCACGGGTGCGTTGGCCCATCCTGGAGGCTTGGCAGCGCGCCGCCCAGGAGCAGGGCATCCCCGCCATTTCCGAGTTCAACCGGGGCGACAACTTCGGCAGCGCCTATTTCCATGTGACCCAACGCAGAGGACGCCGCTGGTCGATGGCCGATGCCTTCCTGCATCCCATCGCCCATCGACCCAACCTCACCATCTGGACCCACGCCCAGGCCCTGGGCCTGCAGTTCTGCAGCCTGGACCAACCACCCGCCTCCGCAGGTGCATGGACCGGGGCGCGCCAACGCGCCTGTGGGGTCACCGTGCTCCGCAATGGCAACAAGGTCTCGGTTGCGGCACGCAAGGAGGTGATCCTCTCGGCCGGCGCCATTGGCTCGCCACAGCTGCTGCAGGTCTCGGGCATTGGTCCGGCCGGGCTGCTGCGGTCGCATCAGATCCCCATCGTGGCTGACCTCCCCGGGGTGGGCGAGAACCTGCAAGACCACCTGCAGATTCGAACCGTCTACAAGGTTCGCCATGCCACCACGGTCAACGGCCTGTATCGCAGCCTCTGGGGGCGCGCCAAGATGGGCCTCGACTACCTGTTGTTTCGGCGTGGGCCCATGACCATGCCACCCTCGACACTCGGCGCTTTTGGCAAGAGCCATCCAGGTGTGGAGAGCGCAGACCTCGAGTGGCATGTGCAGCCGCTGTCGCTGCCGGCCTTTGGCCAGCCTCTGCATCCCTTCGATGCCATCACGCCCTCGGTCTGTTACCTGCGGCCGAGCTCGCGAGGGGTGGTGTCCATCACGCAGCCCGACCCACTGGCCGCGCCCAAGATCGACTGCCGCTACCTCTCCACCGAGGAGGACCTGCAGGCCAGCATCCGAGGCCTCGAGCAGACCCGGGCCATCATGGCCTCACCAGCCCTGGCCGCCCATGCGCCAGAGGAATTCCTGCCAGGCCCAGACCGAACCACCGAGGCGCAGCTCGCACAGGCAGCCCGCGAACTCGGCACCACCATCTTTCATCCGGCGGGCACCTGCACCATGGGCCGCATCAACGCCCAGGGGCATGCCGACGACCCGCGCACGGTGCTCGACTCCGACTGCCGGCTGCGCGGCGTGGCAGGCCTTCGGGTGGTGGATGCCTCGGCCATGCCACTGATCACCTCCGGCAACACCAACACACCGGTCATGCTCATTGCCGCACGCGCGGCCGAGTCCATCCTGTCTGAAACCCATTTTTCTTAAAAGGGAGTTTTCACATGCGCATTCATCACCATGACGACTACCCATTGCGGGCCACTGGCCTGCGCGACTTTGGCCATGGCATTTATGCCGTCGACTCGGGCTACCTGCGCGACGAGCTCGATGCCGTGCACCTGCTCGTCGAGAAAGGGCGCGTGGCCATCATCGACACGTCCACCGAGCGCTCGGTGCCTCGCACCCTAGCCGCCTTGAACACACTGGGGCTCTCCCCAGACTGCGTGGATTTCATCGTGCTCACCCATGTTCACCTCGACCACGCAGGCGGTGCGGGGGCCCTCATGGCGGCCTGCCCGAAGGCCAAGCTCACCGTGCACCCACGTGGCCTGCGCCACATGCTCGACCCAAGCCAGCTCTGGTCAGCCGTCTGTGCGGTCTATGGGGAAGAAATGGCCCTTCGCGAGTACGGGCCCCTCTCGCCAGTGGCAGAAGACCGCATCATCACCACCCCCGAAGGAGCCCGCATTTCTCTGGCCGGCCGAGAACTGGTCTTCTGGGATGCCCCAGGCCACGCCCGTCACCACGTGTTCATCCAGGACACACAGACGGGCGGCATCTTCACCGGCGACACCTTTGGCATCTCCTATCGTGAGCTCGACACACCGAATGGCTCCTTCATTTTTGTCACCTGCCCGCCCACGCAGTTTGAGCCCGAGCCATTGAAGGCCTCGATCTCGAGGGTCATGGCCGCAAAGCCGCCCGCCGTCTACCTCACCCACTACTCCCAGGTGAGGGATGTCCAGGCCGCGGGGGCGCAGCTGCTCAAGCAAGTGGACCAGTACACGGCCATTGCCATGGCCCGACGAGACCACGGCGAGGGTCGCGCCAAGGCCATCGAGGCCGACCTCCACCAGCTCATCCAAGGCCAGGCCCGGGCCATGGGTGTCACCCTCGATGAGAAATCCCTTGGCGAGGTGTTGGCTCTCGACATGCGGCTCAATGCAGACGGGCTCTCGCACTGGCTGGAGCGCCTATAATCGCGGGCTTGACCCCCGCCGATCACACCCCTTCCGCACCCGTGCTTCAAGAGTCGGCCGCCTTTGCGCGGCTGAGGGCTGCACTCGCCCAGCGCATTCTCATCATCGATGGCGCCATGGGCACCATGATCCAGCAGCATCACCTGAGCGAAGAGGCCTATCGGGGGCTCGAGGGCAATGCCGCCGTGGCCCTCACGGGAGACGCTGCGCAGGCACTGGCTGCGGCCACCGCCGCCGGCATCGATGTCAAAGGCAACAATGAGCTGTTGAGCCTCACCCAGCCCCAGATCATTCAGGGCATCCACGAGGCGTACCTTGCGGCCGGGGCCGACATCATCGAGACCAACACCTTTGGCGCCACCCAGGTGGCCCAGGCCGACTACCACCTCGAAGGCCTGGCCCGCCTGATGAACATCGCCTCGGCCGAACTCGCCTGTCACGCCCGCGATCGATTCAGCACGCCAGACCACCCCCGCTTTGTGGCCGGGGCCCTGGGGCCCACGCCCCGCACCGCCTCCATCTCGCCCGATGTCAACGACCCGGGCGCGCGCAACACGAGCTTTGATGAGCTCGCGGCCTCCTATGGTGAGCAGGCCCAGGCACTCATCGAGGCCGGCGTGGACCTCCTCCTCATTGAGACCATCTTCGACACCCTCAATGCCAAGGCCGCCATTTTTGCCATCGAAAGCCTCTTCGAGGCCCGCGGCGAACGCATCCCCGTGATGATCTCGGGCACCGTGACAGACGCCTCCGGCCGCATCCTCTCGGGCCAGACCGTGGAAGCCTTCTGGAACAGCGTTCGTCATGCGCGGCCCATCACCATTGGCCTGAACTGTGCACTCGGAGCCGCCCTCATGCGGCCCTATGTCGAGGAACTCTCCAAGCTCTCCGATGTGCCCATCTGCATCTATCCGAATGCCGGCCTGCCCAATCCCATGGCGCCCACGGGCTTTGATGAAACACCGCCCATCACGTCGGGCTTCCTCAAAGAATTCGCCGATGCAGGATGGGTGAACGTGGTGGGAGGCTGCTGCGGCACCACGCCTGAGCACATCGCAGCCATTGCAAAGGCTGTCTCTGCCTACACGCCGCGCACGGTGCCCCAGGTCGCGCCGAAGCTGCGGCTCTCTGGCCTGGAGCCTTGCAACATCGACGAGACCTCGTTCTTCGTGAACGTGGGCGAGCGAACCAATGTCACCGGCTCCAAGCAGTTCGCACGGCTGATTCTCTCGGGTGATTTTGAGAAGGCCGTGGAAGTGGCCCGGCAGCAGGTGGAGAACGGCGCCCAGGTGATCGACGTGAACATGGATGAGGCCATGCTCGACTCCCAGGCGGCCATGACACGCTTTCTCAACCTGATTGCCTCGGAGCCCGACATCTCCCGCGTGCCCGTGATGATCGACTCCTCCAAGTGGAGCGTGATTGAGGCTGGCCTGAAATGCGTTCAGGGCAAGGCCATCGTCAACTCCATTTCCATGAAAGAGGGCGAGGCCGAGTTCGTTCGGCAGGCCCGGCTGTGCCGCAAGTACGGTGCTGCCGTGATTGTCATGGCCTTCGATGAACAAGGCCAGGCCGACACGCTGGCCCGCCGACAGGCCATCTGCTCGCGGGCCTACAGCCTGCTCACCGACACGGTGGGCTTTCCCCCCGAAGACATCATCTTTGATCCCAACATCTTCGCCATTGCCACGGGCATTGAAGAACACGACCGCTATGCCATCGACTTCATCGAGGCCACCCAGTGGATTCGCGAGAACCTGCCCCATGCAAAGGTCTCGGGCGGTGTCTCCAATGTGAGCTTCTCGTTCCGCGGAAACGACCCCGCACGCGAGGCCATTCACACCGTCTTCCTCTTCCACGCGGTGCGCGCGGGCATGACCATGGGGATCGTCAATGCCGGCCAGCTCGGCGTCTACGAAGACCTCTCCCCGGAGCTGCGCGAGCACGTGGAGGACATCGTGCTGGCCCGCCGGCCCGACGCCACCGAACGCATGATTCAGTTTGCCGAGCAGCTCAAGGGCGGTACCAAACGCGACGAGGAGAAGCTCGCCTGGCGCGAGCTACCGGTCGAGAAGCGGCTCGAGCATGCCCTGGTGCATGGCCTCACAGAATTCATTGTGGAAGACACCGAGGCCGTTCGAGCGGCCGTGGAGGCCCGCGGTGGCCGGCCCATCGAAGTCATCGAAGGGCCTCTCATGGGCGGCATGAATGTGGTCGGCGATCTCTTCGCAGAGGGCAAGATGTTCCTGCCCCAAGTGGTGAAGTCTGCCCGGGTCATGAAGGCGGCCGTGGCCCACCTCGTGCCCTTCATTGAGGCCGAGCAGGCCGCCAGTGGCACCTCGCAGGCCAAGGGCAAGATGATTCTTGCCACCGTCAAAGGCGACGTGCACGACATTGGCAAGAACATTGTGTCGGTGGTGCTCCAGTGCAACAACTTCGAGATCGTCAACCTCGGGGTCATGGTGCCCGCCCAGCAAATTCTTCAGGCCGCCAAGGAACACAACGCAGACCTCATTGGCCTGTCGGGCCTGATCACCCCCTCGCTCGAGGAAATGTCTCATGTGGCCCGCGAGATGGAGCGGGATGAATGGTGCCGCTGCAAACAGATTCCACTGCTGATCGGCGGTGCCACCACATCGCGCATCCACACCGCCGTGAAGATTGCCCCGCACTACTCGGGCCCTGTCATCTGGGTGCCCGATGCCTCACGGTCTGTGCCCGTGGCGCAGGCGCTCACGAGCGATGCAGCCCAGAAGGGCGCCTACCTGGGTGAGGTGATCCGTGACTACGCCAAGCTGCGCGAGCGACATGCCGCCAAGGCCGCAGCCAAGATGCTCACGCTCGACCAGGCCCGCGCCCATGCGCCCACCATCGAGTTCACGGCCGCCCCCGTGCCCAAGGCCATGGGCCGTCGCGTGCTGAAGTCGTATCCGCTCGAAGAACTCGTGGCCACCATCGACTGGACACCGTTCTTCCAGACCTGGGATCTCGCCGGCCCCTACCCCGCCATTCTGGAAGACGCCGTGGTGGGCGAGCAGGCCCGACAAGTCTATGCCGATGGCAAGGCCATGCTGGCCAAGCTCATCGATGGCCGCCGGCTCACAGCCAATGGTGTCCTGGCGCTGCTGCCCGCACGGCGCACGGGCCCCGAAGACATCACCATCTACGCCGACGAATCCCTCTCCACCCCGGTGCTGACCTGGCATGGCCTGCGGCAACAAACAGAAAAGCCCAGCGGCGAATACAACAAATGCCTGGCCGACTACGTGGCCCCCACCGAGGCCCAGGTGCCGGACTACATCGGGTGCTTTGCCGTGGGCGTGCATGGTGCCGATGCATTGGCTGCCGACTACGAGGCCAAGGGCGACGACTACAACGCCATTCTGGTCAAGGCCCTGGCCGACCGACTCGCCGAGGCCTTCGCAGAGCGCCTGCACCAACGGGTGCGCACCGAGTTCTGGGCCTACCAGCCCGAGGAAGGCCTCTCCAACGAAGACCTCATCGCCGAGCGATACCAAGGCATTCGGCCGGCCCCGGGGTACCCCGCATGTCCGGATCACAGCGTGAAGGCTGCGCTCTTTGAAGTCCTGCAGGCAAAAGACATCCAGATGTCACTGACCGAGAACCTGGCCATGCTGCCGGCCTCAGCCGTCAGTGGTTTTTACTTCTGGCGTCCAGAGTCCCAGTACTTCAACCTGGGCCCCATCGGCGAAGACCAATTGGCCGACTATGCCCAGCGCGCCAAGGTCTCCGACCGAGACGCCCGGTCTCGCCTGGCCACTGTGCTGGGCTAGTTCCGCTCCCAGACCACCGGTTCACCCGCCACGCGGGCGCGCTCGAGCATCTCCAAAACGGGCACAAGCCGGCGAGACAGCCCCACGGGCCTGGCACCAAGGGCTGCATCGGGCAGGGCCCCTTTGGACTGCAAGGCCTCCAGGCCCGCCTCCAACTGCGCCTCCGTCTGGGCATCCTGCTGCTTGGCCTGCGCCTTCGCGGACTGCGCTGCGGCAATCACCTCGGGCAGGCGATCGACCACCCAGATTCCCGGCACGTGGCCGTCCTCACCCAGCGCCTTAAAGACCTGCTGGGCCACTTCATCGGTCATCACAAATGATGCCGCGGCCTTGCTCATGAATCGGATCACTGGGCTACACTCCTTCGCTCTTGGGGGTTACACAGATGCAGGTGCAGATGTCCATTGTCTCTCGGCTCGGATGGCCGCTCCTGCTGGCGGGCATTGTCTGGCTCACCGGCTGCTCGCCCGCCCACGACTGGCGCATGGTGCGAGACCCCGAAGGTCGCTGGTCGGTCACGCTGCCAGGCAAGCCCGTGGAGGTCACCCGCCAAGTGAGCCTCACCCTGCCCGATGGCAGCGAACAACTCATTTCACTCCGCCTGCATGCGGCCAAGGTCGGTGAGACCCGCTTCACCATGGGCGTGGCCCAGCCACTGGGCCTGTCTGGAAAGCCCGCATCTGCTGCCTTGCTGGAGGGCATTCGCAAGGCCTTGGAGGCAGCGATGCTGCGCAACCTTCGCGCCACGGTGGACGATGCAAGCGTCAAGGGCCCGCGCTTTCGGGCCACGGGCGAAATGCCCGTGGAGGCCAACCAGCCACCGGTGCCCGCCTTCCTGGAGATGACCACCGCCGTGCAGGCGGGCGTGGTGGTCGAGGCGCTGGTGGCTGGGCCACAGTCTGAGCGCAACCAGGAGGCCATCGAGCAGTTCTTCGACAGCCTTCGCGTGCCCGCGCAGTAGCCCCCAAGCGCATTCATGCAGGCACGGCCCAGCACCTGGTCGATTGCGGCACTCGTCTGGCCGTTTGGCCTGGCCTATGCCCTCTCCTATGCCCTGCGCACCATCAATGCGGTGCTCTCGCCGGCCTTTGTCGAGGAGCTTGGGCTCTCGGCCGGCGCCTTGGGGCTGCTGACCAGCGCCTACCTGGTGGCCTTTGCGGCCATGCAGCTGCCCGTCGGGCTGCTGCTCGATCGTTACGGGCCACGCCGGGTGGAGGGCAGCCTCCTGCTGCTCGCATGGCTGGGCTGCATGCTGAGCGCCCTGGCGGAGTCCTTCTGGCTCCTGTGGCTGGGCCGCGCCCTCATTGGCATGGGCGTGTCGGCCTGTCTCATGGCCTCTTACAAGGCCTATCGGCTTGCCCTTCCCATGTCATTGCAGGCACCCCTGGCCTCCACCATGCTGGTCATTGGCTCCTTCGGTGCCCTGTGCGCCACGCTGCCCGTGGAGTGGGCCCTGGGCTGGCTGAGCTGGCGCGAGATCTTCTGGCTGCTCTCGGTCTGCTTTGGCCTGGCCTGGGCTGCGATTGTCTTTGGCCTGCCCCCGGTGCCTGCGCCCGAGCAGCCCACTGCGCGGCTCTGGGCCGATGCCCGCGCGGGCCTGGTCACGGTCATGACCCACCCAGAGTTTCGGCGGCTCATGCCCTTCGGCCTCATCACCTACGGCGGGCTTTTGGCCATGCACGGCCTGTGGATGGGGCCTTGGTTCCGTGTGGTCGAGGGGCAGTCGCCTGCGGATGCGGCCCTGGGAATCTTCATCATCACCGCCACAGTCATGGGGAGTCATTTGCTCACGGCCTGGCTGGCCAGCCGCGCGGCCGACTGGGGCTGGAGCCTGGAGGGCCTCATGCGCATGGGCTTGCTGGCCATGGCCAGCATGAGTGCCCTGGCCGTGCTGGGCGCCTGGCCACACCCATGGCTTGGCTGGATGCTCGTCTTTCTTGCGGGCGGCACCACCACGCTCAGCTACACCCGCTTTGCACAGTCCTTCCCAGACCAGCTCTCGGGACGGGCCACGACCAGCTTCAACTTCTTAATCTTCCTGGGTGCATTCCTTGTGCAATGGGGAGTGGGCCTGTTGATCGATGGCTTTGAGGCTTGGGGGTTGCTGGGGCCGCAGGCCATGCGGGCGGGTGTGGGGGTGTGGGTGTTGGGTCAGGTGGCCGCGTTGCTCTGGCTCATCCGGCGCGCAGAGCCGCCGGAGGATCGAGCGCACGCCGCAGGCTGATGGCCGCGGCCACCTCCGAGACCCCCAGCGGCGCGCCATCGGGCAGGTCGGCCAAGTCCGCCACGGTTCGGGCCACCCGGGTGAGGCGATGCTGCACCCGCAGGCTCCAGCCCAGGTGCTCGGCCGATTGGGCCAAAAGCCGCTGGGCTGTGTCCTGCAGGGGCGCATGCAGGCGAAGGTCTCCCACCGGCAGGGCCGCATTCAGGCAGCCCTGCCGATCCATGGCGCGGGCGTGGGCGCGGGCCACATCCTCGGCGCTGGGGGGTGGGGCATGTTCACTGGCCTGGGCTTGTGCCTCGGCATCGGCGCGGGCCCGCGTCGCGCTTGGCCAGGCGAGTTGCACAGCAAGGTCGAAGCGGTCGAGCAGGGGGCCTGAGAGCCGACCCCGATACCGGGCCACCTGATCCGGGCTGCAGGCACAGTGGCGGGTGAGGTGATTGGCGCCATAAAAGCCGCAGGGGCAGGGGTTCATGGCGGCCACCAGCAAGGGCGCCGCAGGCAGCACCTGCCGGTCGTGCACACGGGCCACACGCACTTCGCCGGTCTCCAGGGGTTCACGCAGGGCCTCGAGCGCAGCCCGATTGAATTCCGGCAGCTCATCCAAGAAGAGCACCCCGCCATGGGCCAAAGACAACTCACCGGGCCGAATGGGCTGGCCACCTCCAATGAGCGCGGCCATGGAAATGCTGTGGTGGGGCGCCCGATACGGCGGGCGGCCCCAATCCGCCAAGGCCTCCACGGGCGTGCCCTGCTGCAGGCTCTGCAAGGCGGCCACCGTGCAAGCGGCCTGGGCAGACAAGGGCGGCAGCAGGCTGGGCAAGCGCTGGGCCACCATGGACTTGCCCACACCGGGTGGGCCCACCAGCAGCAACCGATGGCCACCGGCTGCAGCTAAGAGCGCTGCACGTTTGGCCTCCGCCTGGCCTTGGATGTCCGCCCAGGCCAGCGGTGCGTCCTCGGCCGACCGCGCGGACGCCCCGGCAGCCTGTGCGGGCAGCATCGGCACCGACTGCCAATCGCCTTCGCCTTTCAAGGCCGCAACGACTTCGGCGAGGTGCGCGGCCACCACAATTCGGTCTCCGGCCTCCAGGCGGGCGAGTTCGCGGGCATTGGCTGCGGGCAGCACGAGCTGGCGCAAGCCCGGCTCCGCCAGGGCTGAGAGGCCAAAGACAAAGCCCGCCCGAATCGGCAGCAGGTCTCCCGAGAGCGAGAGCTCGCCCGCAAATGCCCGGCCTTGCAGGGCATCGGGAGGAATCTGGCCCTCGGCCGCCAGAATGCCCAGGGCAATGGCGAGGTCGAACCGGCCGGAATCTTTGGGCAGGTCTGCCGGCGCAAGGTTGACCGTCACGCGGCGTGCGCTCGGAAAGGAGAAGCCCGCGTTCTGAATGGCGGCCCGCACCCGCTCTCGTGCCTCCCGCACGGCGGTGCTGGGCAGACCCACGATGGTCAGGTTGGGCAGGCCGGGGGAGAGGTCCACCTCCACGCGAACGGGGGAGGTCGTGAGGCCGGACAGGCTCCGGCTGGCCACAGTGGCAATCGACATGGGGCGAGTCTGGCAAGACCCCCGCTCGATTGGCCACCAGACGCTTGGTCATTGGCCGGGCAGCCGATGACCACTGCCACGCAGGTGTTAGGTCAGTTGTTGGTGGGGGGTGACGCGGGAGGCGCAGAGGGCGACGTGGCGCGGCCAGCCGACTCGAAGGCCGCCAATCGGGCCTCCAACTCGGCGAGCTTGGCCGATGCGCGCTCGAGCACGGCCTGCTGCTGGTCGAAGTCTTCGCGGCTCACCAAGTCCAACCGATCAATCGCCGCGGCCAAGGCCGTGCGCAGGTGCTTCTCAGCCTCCGCCTTCGGGCCCTCTGCACCCTGGGCCATGAGGTCGGTGACCTTCTGCTGCAGCTCTGCAAACACGGGGGGCAGGGGAGGCATGGAGAACTTGGTCATGGCTCAAACGGTAGCACGGCCCACCCGCTCAAGACCACCGTTCGGCGCCTGTTCCCACTCGCACCGGGCTGGTGCGCTAGCACGCCAATGCACCAATGTCGCACCAATGAAGTGCGGGGTGAGGGCGCAGACACCCAGAAACCTCACGGTTTTGGGGCGTTTTCGGGCCATTTAAGGGGTTTCCAGGGTGGCACGGCTTTCGCTAAACAGTTCCACGTTCAAACCCACTTGGAGCCATACAAAATGAAAAAAACACTGCTCGCTGTCACCCTGGCTGCACTGACCTCTGGTGCCGCCACCACCGCCCTGGCTGCCGACCCGAAGGCACCTGCGCCGGATTTTGAGATCTCAGGCAATTTTGCACTGGTCAGCGATTACCGGTTCCGAGGGATGTCCCAATCAGATCGCTCATTAGCTGCTCAGGGAGGTCTCGATTACACCCACAAAACAGGGTTTTATGTAGGAACCTGGGGTTCAAATGTCTCAGATTGGGCCAATCCAAGTGGTAGCGGTCTCGAACTTGACCTTTACACAGGCTACTCGACTGAGCTGGCCAGTGGGGTCGGTATTGACGTCGGAGTTATCTACTACTACTACCCAGGCAACGAAAACAAAAGCGCCGCCTCCCCCGCGAGTGGAAAAACAGCCAGTTCCACAGAGGCGTACGTTGGGGTTTCCTACGGGCCTTTTAGCTACAAATATTCCCACATGGTGTCAAAGCAGTGGTTTACATACCAAGCATCAAGCGGCTCGAGTTATCACGACCTAAGTGCCGAATTTCCTATCTCAGAGCAACTTACTCTGGGAGCCCACTACGGCGTTCAGGATGTGAAGGGAAACACCTCGGGGCTTGACGGATTCACCGACTACAAGATCGGGATTTCATACGCCTTAAGCGGCGACTTTACTATTGGCCTGGACTACGTCGGAACAGGTAGTTTGACAGCGACCGAAAAGCTAACCTTCTTCACTGGCGGCGGAACCAGTGCAAAAAAACTCTATACATCCGGTGCCGTCCTCTCTCTCTCTAAATCCTTCTAACCCAACCCCCCGGGCCGCGGATCCCTGCGGCCCATTCTTAACCAACGAGGATGCTTATGAAACTCATCACTGCAGTCATCAAGCCCTTCAAGCTCGATGAAGTCCGGGAAGCCCTCTCGGCCATCGGCGTGCAGGGCATCACCGTGACCGAGGTCAAGGGCTTTGGCCGACAAAAGGGTCACACCGAGCTCTACCGTGGCGCCGAATATGTCGTCGACTTCCTGCCCAAGGTTAAGCTCGAGGTGGCCGTGGCCACCGAGCTGGCGGAACGCGCCATTGAGGCCATTGAAACAGCGGCCCGCACGGGCAAGATCGGTGACGGAAAAATCTTCGTCACCTCACTCGAATCCGTGATTCGCATCCGCACCGGCGAGACCGGCAAAGACGCGCTCTGATCCCCACCCATCGAAAGAGGTCCAACATGAAATCGATTCTTCCGACCCCCACAGGCTTTCACAGCCTGATGGGCCTGTTGATCGCCGGCGCAGGGCTTGCAGCAATGCCCGTGCTGGCACAGGTGCCCGAGGCCGCGCCTGCTGCGGCCGCCGTGGCCGAAGCGGCAGCCGAGGCTGCCAAAGTTGAAGTGGTCAAGGGCGATGTGGCCTGGATGATGGTCTCCACCCTGCTGGTGACCTTCATGGCCGTGCCCGGCCTGGCCCTGTTCTACGGTGGCCTGGTGCGCACCAAGAACATGCTCTCCGTGCTCATGCAGGTGATGGTGGTCTTCTCACTCATCTCCGTGCTTTGGGCCATCTATGGCTACAGCTTTACCTTCACCGAGGCCAACGCCATCATCGGAGGCGCCTCCAAGGTCTTCCTATCTGGCGTCACACCGGATTCCCTGGCCGACACCTTCACCGACAACGTGAAGATCCCAGAGCTCATCTTCATCGCCTTCCAGTGCACATTTGCAGGCCTGACCTGTGCGCTGGTCGTGGGCTCGTTCGCGGAGCGGATCAAGTTCAGCGCCGTGCTGCTCTTTTCGGTGCTCTGGTTCACCTTCTCCTACATTCCCATCGCCCACATGGTCTGGGGCCCTGGCGGCTACCTGCTCGACAAGGGTGCGCTTGACTTCGCGGGGGGCACGGTGGTGCACATCAATGCTGGCGTGGCCGGTCTGATCGGTGCCTACATGCTGGGCAAGCGCATTGGCCTGGGCAAAGAGCCCATGCCCCCGCACTCGCTCACGCTGACCATGGTGGGTGCTTCCATGCTGTGGGTGGGCTGGTTCGGCTTTAACGCCGGCTCCAACCTGGAAGCCACCTCGGGCGCAACCCTGGCCTTTGCCAACACCCTCTTCGCAACGGCAGCTGCTGTTCTGGCCTGGTGCTTGGGTGAGGCGATCTTCCGTGGCAAGGCTTCGATGCTGGGTGCAGCCTCTGGTGCGGTGGCCGGCCTGGTGGCCATCACACCGGCCTGCGGCTCGGTTGGCATCATGGGCGCCATCGTGATCGGTGCACTCTCTGGCTTCATCTGCCTGTGGGCGGTCTCGAGCCTGAAGAAAATGCTCGGCGCAGACGACTCCTTGGATGTCTTCGGTGTCCACGGCATTGGCGGCATCTTGGGTGCCGTGCTCACGGGTGTCTTCACGGCCCCGAGCCTGGGCGGCACGGGTGGTGATGACTTCTCGATCGGCAGCCAAGTGGCCATCCAGATCGAAGGCGTGGTCATCACGATGATCGTCTCGGCAGTGGTGGCTGTGATTGCCTACAAGATCACCGACCTGGTGGTGGGCCTGCGCGTGCCGGAAGAGGCCGAGCGGGAAGGTCTGGATGTCTCCTCACATGGTGAGAAGGCCTACTACATGTAACTGCTTCATTCTCCTCGTGGCCAGTCCCCCGGCCACTTTCCAGCCTGCGATGCCCTTACGGATCGCAGGCTTTTTCATGGCCGAAGGCTACAATGACCGGCCATGTCGAATGTGATCACCCCAGACCTTCAGCCCAGCCTGTGCGGGCCACTGCTTGCGCTTGAGCGCCGTGTGCTCACGCAGAGCCTTGAGATTGAGCACTGGTTTCGGGCGCAGTGGCGCAGCCATCAGCCACCCTTCTATGGCTCGGTCGACCTTCGCAATGCCTGCTTCAAGCTCGCCCCTGTCGACACCAATCTGTTCCCCGGCGGGTTCAATAACCTCTCGGCCTCGGCCCGGCCGGTGGCGGTGCAGGCGATGATGTCCAGCATAGAGCACCACTGCCCCGACATTCGGCGGGTGCTGCTCATCCCAGAGAACCACACGCGCAACACCTTCTACCTGAGCAACGTGGCCCGGCTCACCGACATTCTTCGCCAGGCGGGCCTGGAGGTTCGGATTGGCAGCCTGCTGCCGGAGATCACCGAGCCCACGCCCATCGCAGTGGACCACGCCCAGGGCGAGCCGCACCAGATCGTGCTTGAACCACTGGTTCGAACGGGGGAGCGCCTTGGGCTCGCGGGCTTCGACCCCTGCCTCATCCTGCTCAACAACGACCTGTCGGCTGGCGTCCCCAGCATCTTGCAAGGCCTGCAGGGCCAGCGTGTCTTTCCGCCGCTGCATGCCGGCTGGGCCTCGCGCAGAAAGTCGCAGCACTTTGCGGCCTACCGCACCGTGGCCCAGGAGTTCGCATCCCGCCTTCAGATCGACCCCTGGCTCATCGACCCCTACTTCGACCACTGCCAGGGCGTGAACTTTCAGACGGGCATTGGCCTGGAATGCCTGGCCGAGAAGGTCTCGCAGGTGCTCGACCAAATCCGCCTGAAGTACCAAGAGCACGGCATTGGCCAGACCCCTTATGTGGTGGTGAAAGCCGATGCAGGCACCTACGGCATGGGCATCATGACCATCAAAGATCCCTCAGAGATCCTCACGCTCAACCGCAAGCAGCGCAACAAGATGTCAGTCATCAAGGAGGGCCAGAGCGTCTCCGACGTGCTGGTGCAAGAGGGCGTCCACTCCTTTGAAACCGTGCGCGAGCCCGAAGGCGAGTCGGTGGCCGAGCCCGTGGTCTACATGATCGACAAGTACGTGGTGGGCGGCTTCTATCGGGTGCACGCCACCCGAGGGCCCGACGAAAACCTCAACGCCCCGGGTGCGAAGTTCGTGCCCCTGCCGTTTGTCAGCGGCTGCCAGCAGCCACTGCCGCATGAAGAGCCGGACGCCATGCCCAACCGCCTGTATCTCTATGGGGTGATTTCTCGGCTTGCATTGCTCGCGGCCTCACGCGAGCTCGAGGCCACCCACCCCGCAGCACAGAACCCGAGCTGACGCCCCCGGGCGCCCCCTGTTCCCAAGCCATGGCCCGCCTGCTCTTCATCACCGACCCTTTGGCGGGCTTTAAGCTCGAGAAGGACTCCACCTTCGCCATGATGCGGGCGGCCCAACAACGGGGCCACACCCTCTGGGCCGCCACAGCAGACCAGCTCCGTTGCCGCGCCAACGGGCCCACCGCGCAGCCCAGCATCACGGCCACCGCCATCACCATCAAGTCCAATGTGACCAGCAGTTCCCCTGCCGAGCCCTGGTGGTCCGCGCTGCAAGAGGCCAGCCTGGGGCCCAAGGACATCGACATCATCCTCATGCGCAAGGACCCTCCGTTCGACGTGAACTACCTCGTGGCCACCCAGCTGCTCGAAGTCTTTGAGCGCATGGGCGTGCGCGTGGTGAATCGTCCGCAGGCCCTGCGCGACCACGGGGAGAAGCTCTCGGCCCTTGAGTTCACACGATGGGGGCCGCCGGGCCTGGTCAGTGCCGACATTGCGCATCTGCGTGCCTTCGCGCAGGAACACCCCAAGGTGGTCTACAAGCCGCTCGATGCCATGGGCGGGGCGGGGATTTTCGTGACCGAGGCGGCCGACCCCAACCTGCCGGTCATCCTCGAGCTGCTCACGAACTTGGGCGAGCGCGCCATCATGGCGCAGCGGCACCTGCCGGAGATTGTGGAGGGCGACAAGCGCATCCTGCTCATCGATGGGGAGCCTGTGCCCCATGCCCTGGCCCGGATTCCCCCGGCCGGTGCGTCGCGCGGCAACCTGGCCGCCGGTGGTCGGGCCCGCGCCCAGCCGCTCACCGAACAAGACCGTGCCATCGCCGCAGACCTCGGCCCCACCTTGGCCGCACGAGGACTCTTCCTGGTGGGTCTCGATGTCATCGGTGCCCACCTCACCGAGATCAATGTCACCAGCCCCACGGGCTTTCAAGAGATCACCCAGCAAACGGGCTTTGATGTGGCCGAGCATTTCGTCACTCGCTTGGAAGGCCTGCTGTGAGCCAAGCCAGCGCTGCGTCGGAAAACCCCGCCATGCCCACGCAGATCATTCTGGTGTGCCATGCGCCGCTGGCCTCTGCCCTGCACGCCGTGGCCTGCCACGGGTTTCATCAGCACCTGGCCGATGTCATTGCCATCGATGTCCTGAGCGAAGAACGCAAGGAACATGTCTGCGAGCGCATCCAGGCCGCCTGGCAAGAGGCCGGCACGCCCAAGGCGGTGCTGCTGCTCACCGACCTGCACGGCGCCACGCCCTCCAATGGGGCCAGCCTTTGGCTTTCCTCGCAGGCTCCGGATGTGGCAGGCGGGGCCGATGCGGCCGGCGTGGCCGGTGTGAGCCTGCCCCTCCTGCTCAAGGCCCTGACCTACAAGCACCTGCCCCCCGCGGCCTTGGCCGCCCACCTCCTGGAGAGCCAGGCCGACTGTGGCTGCCGGCTCGAGGCCTTGTGAGATGACCCCATGAAAATCGAGAAGGCCACCATCATCAACGCCCTGGGCCTGCACCTCAGGGCCTCATCTAAACTCTCTCAGACCGCCACGCGCTTTCCCTGTGAAGTCTGGCTGCGCAGGGGCACCAAACGGGTCAATGCCAAGAGCGTGCTCGGCGTGACCATGCTCGCGGCGGGCCCCGGCACCGAGATCGAGATTGAAGTCGATGGCGAGCAGGAGGACGAGGCCTTGGCCACGCTGCAGGAACTCATCGCCAACCGATTCGGCGAGGACCAATAGCCCATGGCCTGGTCTGTCTCTGGCATTGGCGTGGGCGACAAGCTCGCCATTGGGCGGGCCTGGGTGCTCGCCCCCGCCTCGCTCGACCTGCCGCGGCGCAGCCTCACGGCCGCACAGGTGGAGCCCGAGGTCTTGCGGTTTCAGGCGGCGGTGGGTGGCATTGCCCAAGAGTTCGAAGACCTTCGCACCGCCTTGAAAGGGGAACCAGCCGCAGAGGTTCGTGCCTTCCTCGACCTGCAGGCCATTGTGCTGCAGGACCCGGTGCTCATCGATGAAACCATTGCACTGATCCGCACCGAGCAGTGCAATGCCGAGTGGGCCCTGATCCGTCAGTTCGAGGAGGTGGCCAACCAGTTCGATGCCATCGACGACCCCTACCTGAAAGAGCGCAAGGCGGACGTGCAGCAGCTCGTTGAGCGCATTCTGAAATCGATGCAGGGTG
Organism: Bordetella parapertussis; assembly: GCA_945862305.1. Taxonomy (GTDB): domain Bacteria; phylum Pseudomonadota; class Gammaproteobacteria; order Burkholderiales; family Burkholderiaceae_A; genus Hahnella. The sequence goes on from CAMAXF010000005.1 coordinate 67,488, forward strand.
TGGCCGACCTCTCGGCCGCATTGGCCCAGCAGGGTGGGGCGCCTGAAGAGGCGCTGCCCTGGATTCTCGTGGCCCGTGACATCGCACCAGCAGACATGCTGCTGCTGCGCCAGCACCAGTTCGCGGGCTTTGCCACCGACTCGGGCAGTCCCACCTCCCACACGGCCATTCTCGCCCGAAGCCTCGGCCTGCCGGCCGTGGTGGGCCTGGGCAGCCTGCATGGCTTGGTGTCTCAGGGCGAGGAGATGGTCTTGGATGCCGCGATGGGGGTGGTCATGGGCAGCCTCGATGCCGACCTGCGCGCCCACTATGCCGACCAGCAGGCAGGCCAGCAGCTGGTGCTCGAGCGGCTCAAGCGGCTTCGGTCGATTGAGGCCAAGACACTCGATGGCCAACGGGTGCTGCTGCAGGCCAATCTCGATTTGCCGGAGGATGCCGGTGCCGCACTGGAGGCCGGCTGCGATGGCGTGGGACTCTTTCGCAGCGAATTTCTCTTCATGAACCGAACGGCGGCCCCCACCGAGGAGGAGCAGACCGAGGCCTACTGCAAGGTGGTGAACCTGATGGCGGGCCGCCCCATCACCATCCGCACCCTCGACTCCGGTGCCGACAAGACCGTGGCGGCCTTGGCGGCCGGGCGGGCCACACCGGCCAACCCGGCCCTGGCCCTGCGGGCCATAAGGCTGTGCCTGGCCGAGCCGGACCTCTTCCTGACCCAACTGCGCGCAATCCTGAGGGCCTCAGCCCATGGCCCTGTCCGAATCATGATCCCGCTGGTCAGCGGCCCTGGCGAAATGATTCTGGCCCGCCGCATGATTCAGACGGCCATGCAGCAGCTCGATGCCAAAGGCCAGGCCTACGACAAACGGGTCTTGGTGGGCGCGATGATCGAGGTGCCTTCGGCAGCCATTGCCATCGACAGCATGCTGGCCCATATCGATTTCGCCTCACTGGGCACGAACGACCTCATTCAATACACCCTGGCCATCGATCGCACCGACAGCGAGGTGGCCCATCTGTATGAGCCGCTACACCCGGCGGTGCTGCGGCTCATTCGCGATGTCATTCGCGCCTGCGACAAGGCCAGCACACCCATTTCCTTGTGCGGGGAAATGGCGGGCGAGCCTCAGCTCTGCAAGCTGCTGCTCGGCCTGGGCCTGCGCACCTTTTCCATGCACCCGGTGGAGCTGCTGCGGGTCAAGCAAGAGGTGCTGCGGGCACGGGCACAAGACCTGAGCAAGCCCGTGGCCCGACTGCTCAAGCTGCCTGATGCCAAGCGCATTCGGGCCGGCCTCGAAGCCCTCTAGCCTCACTGCGGGTCGGCCGTCTTGGCCAGCGGCGGCACGGTCTGAATCCATCCTGCCCGCAGCGCTGCAAGCACAGCCTCTGAGCGGTTGCGAACATTCAAGGCCCGCAGAATGGCCGTGATGTGAACCTTGGCCGTGCCCTCGGACATGTCCAAGGCCCGGCAGATCACCTTGGTCGGGCTGCCCTCCACCAGGTGCTGCAACACCTCGAACTGTCTCGGCGTGAGCGAGGCCCACGGGGCGAGAGCAGCCGGGTCACGCACCTCCACTCGAATCACCGCCTCACCACCCGGGCGCAAGGAGCGCCGTGCACCCGGGCTCCAGCTCTGCCCGCGGTCGACGGCCGGCAGCCGAATCGGTGCCGAGGCATCCTTGGCGATTTGTTGATGGTGTGCCTGCAACAGGCGGGAAATGGCATCGGACATGCGCTCCTCCAGACGGGGTCGGTTGAAAAGCCGACAGTCTGCGCAGCCACGGGCCCAGGAAATGTAAAAAAGTGTGTCAAATTACGAGGCCATGCATGACAGAACCCCCTCCGTTGGCCCCGTAGACGCGCAGTTCGCACGGTTTGATTCGCCGCTGACACTGGCCAGTGGGCAGTCCATCTCGGGCTTTGAACTCGCCTATGAGACCTACGGCACGCTCAACGCCGACCGCTCCAATGCGGTGCTCATCTGCCATGCCTTGAACGCCTCCCACCACGTGGCAGGCAGCCGCCCCCAAGACCCGTCCGATCTCGGCTGGTGGGACAACATGGTCGGCCCCGGCAAGCCCGTGGACACCAATCGATTCTTCGTGATCGGAGTCAACAACCTGGGCTCCTGTTTTGGCTCGACCGGCCCGACCAGCCTCAACCCCGCCACGGGCCAGCCCTACGGGAGCGACTTCCCCATGGTCACGGTCGAGGATTGGGTCGAGACCCAGGCCCTGCTGGCCGATCGTCTGGGCATCGACGCATTTGCTGCGGTCATGGGTGGAAGCCTGGGCGGCATGCAGGCCTTGGAGTGGTCGATCCGCTACCCCGACCGGGTGCGACATGCCGTGGTGATTGCCTCTACGGCCAGGCTCTCGGCCCAGAACATTGCCTTCAATGAGGTGGCACGGCGCGCCATCTTGCAAGACCCGGAGTTTCACAACGGGCACTACCATGCCCATGGCACGGTGCCCCGCCATGGCCTGTCGGTGGCCCGCATGATCGGCCACATCACCTACCTCTCGGATGACGACATGGCCCAGAAGTTTGGCCGGGCGCTTCGACACGGCCAGGGCTATCGATTCGATTTCGATGTCGACTTCGAGATCGAGAGCTACCTTCGCCACCAGGGCGAGAAGTTCTCGAAGTACTTCGATGCCAACACCTACCTGCGCATCACCAAGGCCCTCGACTACTTCGACCCCGCCGCACGCGCCGGCGGCAGTCTCTCGAAGGCCCTCGCGCCGGCCAAGGCCATGTTCTGTGTGGTCTCGTTCACCACCGACTGGCGCTTCCCACCAGAGCGCTCACGCGAGATCGCCTCAGCCCTCATGCAGAACAATGCCCGTCTCGTCTATGCCGAGATCGATGCCCCGCATGGCCACGATGCCTTCCTCATGGCAGACACGCGCTACCACGACCTCATTCGCGACTACTTCGAGGGCATCGCATGCGCATGACGCCCTTGCGTGGAGACCTGGCCCAGATTGCGCAGTGGGTTCCGCAGGGAGCCCGCGTGCTCGACCTTGGCTGTGGCGATGGTGCCCTGCTCGACTGGCTGCAGACCCAAAAAGGCTGCCATGGGTATGGGGCCGAGATCGCCCATGACCATGTCCGTCAATGCCTGCGGCGCGGTGTAAATGTGATCCAGGCCGACATCGACCAAGGCCTCACGCTGTTCTCGAGCAGCCAGTTCGATGTGGTGATCCTCTCGCAGGCCCTGCAGGCCACCCATCGCACCGAGCATGTCCTGCAGGAGATGTCTCGGCTGGGCCGCGATGTGATCGTGAGCATCCCCAACTTTGGCCACTGGAGTCACATTCGATCGCTGCTTGGGGGGCACATGCCCGTCAATGAGCGGCTGCCCTATGCCTGGTACGACACGCCCAACCTTCACTTTGCAACCATTCGAGACTTCGAGAACCTGCTCAACCAATTGGGCATGTCCATTCTCGATCGCGCCTACTGTGTGGAACAGGACCACGGCATTCGTCGCATCAACTGGGCCCCGACCCTGCGGGCCACGCTCGCCCTCTACCGCTTCGCAGCCAAGTGACGTCACCTCAGGCCGTTGAGCCGCCAGTTCGGCTTGCCTTTGCCATGTGGGCCATGGCGGCGGCCTTCTACCTCTTTGACTTCTTTCAACGGGTCTCGCCGGCCGCCCTGGCGCTCGATCTCTCCCGCGAAATCGCGCCCACGGCCGTAGCCCTGGGCAGCTTGTCCTCGGCTTACTTCGTCACCTACGCGCTGCTTCAGCTTCCCGGTGGCATGCTGATTGATCGTTTTGGCACGCGCAAGGTGTTCGTGGTGGCCTGCCTCTTGGGCGGGGTGGGCACCTGGGTCTTCGCAAGTGCCCACGGGCCCGGTGTGGGCGCCCTGGGCCGACTCATTCTTGGCGCCTCGGGCGCAGTGGCCTGGGTGGGCATGCTGAAACTGGCCTCGCAGTGGTTCACGCCCGCACGGTTTGCGTCCATCACCGGTGTGTCCTTGGCCATTGGTGCCGTGGGTGCGGTGGCCTCCGGGCTGCCACTGCGCATGGCCTCGGATGCAGCCGGCTGGCGCAGTGTGATCATGGCCACGGGCCTTTTCGCCCTGGTGCTCGGCCTTGTCATCGCCTGGAAGATGCGCGACACACCCGCCCTCTTGGGCTATGCCAACCATCAACACCCGGCACGGCCCACCTCAGACGACAGCGCACACAAGATGCCCTGGCGCGACCTTGCCTGGCTCTGCGTGGGCCAGATGGGCGTGACCGGCAGCATGGCGGCACTGGCCTGGCTCTGGGCCGTGCCCTACCTCACCACCCAGTTTGGCCAAAGCCCCGCCCAGGCCACCTTCCTGAGTTCCATGATGATGGTCTTCTTCGCCACCGGCGCAATTGTCTTTGGCACCCTCTCCGACCGGCGCCGCACCCGGCAGACACCCCTGCTCTGGGGAACGGGCCTCACAGGCCTGCTCATGGCTGTGCTGGCCTCAGGCGTGATCATGGACTCCCTGGTGTTCACTGTCTTGGTGCTCTGGCTGCTCGGCGGCACGGCCGGCTCCATGGTCTTGTCATTTGTGCTGGCCAAGGACCTCGTTCATGGCCACCGCACGGCCACCATCGTGGCCCTGGTGAACCTGTGTGTGATGCTCGGCAGCATTGGCCTGCCGCCCCTTTTTGGCGCCATCTTGGATCACTTCTGGACGGGGCTTCTGGTCGATGGCGTTCGGCAGTACCCCGCGCACGCCTTTCAGTGGGCCCTGGGCACCTTGGCGGGATGGATCGGCATCACCTGGTTGGCCCAGCGCATGGTGCGGGAGGACCCTACTTTCGCCAGAAGGCCGGCACCAGAATCACCAGCACGGTGAGCAGCTCCAGGCGCCCCAGCAGCATGGTGAACGACAGCACCCAGAGCTGAAACGACTCCAGGCCGGCAAAATTGCCGGCTGGGCCCACACTGCCCAGGCCAGGGCCCAGGTTGTTGATGCAGGCCAACACCGCACTGATCGCCGTGATGTCATCCAGGCCCGTGAGCAGCAACAAGAAGCTCGCCACCATGACCGTGGCCCCATAGAAGAGCATGAAGGCGAGCACGGCGAAGATCACGGAGTGGCCAATCGAACCACCGCCGAGCGAGACGGGCTGAATGGCGCGGGGATGAACAATGCGCAACAGTTCACGGCCCGCGAGCTTGACCATCACCACCAGCCGAATCATCTTGATGCCGCCACCCGTGGAGCCCGAGCTCGTGGAAAAGGCCGCCAAGAGCATGAGCAGCCAGCCCAGGTGGTATGGCCACAGGCTGTAGTCGGTGGTGGCGTATCCGGTGGTGGTGGCAATCGAGACCACATTGAATGCCGCCACCCGAAAGGTCTCCAAGAAGCTGGGGTAAACGCCTTTGGCCCAGAGCACCAGGGTGACCAGCACCACACCAGCACCCACTGTCATGAGGAAATAACGGGCCTCCGGGCAGCGCTTGTAGGGCTCAATGTTCATGCGGCGGAAGGCCGAAAAGTGCATGGCAAAGTTGATGCCCGAGAGCAGCATGAAGACAATGGCCACCGCCTCAATGGTTGCACTGTTGAAGTAGCCCAGGCTGGCATCGTGGCTTGAGAGGCCGCCAATGCTCACCGTGGTGCCCGTGTGAATGAGGGCATCGAACCATCCCATTCCTGCAAGCCAATAGGCAAAGAAACACAGCAGGGTCAGCAGCACGTAAATGCCCCAGAGCGCCTTGGCCGTCTCCGTGATGCGTGGGGTGAGCTTGTTGTCCTTGGTGGGCCCTGAAATCTCGGCCTTGTAGAGCTGCATGCCGCCCACACCCAAGAGCGGCAGGATGGCCACCGCCAGAATCAGAATGCCCATGCCACCGAGCCACTGCAGCATGCTGCGCCAAAACAAAATGGAGCGGGGCATGTTGTCCAGGCCCGTGAGCACCGTCGCCCCCGTGGTGGTCAGGCCAGAAATGGCCTCAAAAAAAGCATGGGTGTAGGAGATGGGCAGGTGCAAATACAACGGAATGGAGGCCACCGAGGCCAGCACCACCCAGGTGGTGGCCACGAGCAGAAAGCCATCCCTCGCGCGAAGGTCTCGGCTCTTGACACGGGTGAGCAGGAAGGTCGTGCTGCCGATCAGCAGCGTGATGACACCCGCCGTTACAAAATCCAGTGCAGCCGCATCGGGGCCCAGCAGCAAGAATAAGGCGGGCACAAACAGCAGCAGGCCAAAGAACAAAACCAACAACGAGAGGATGTTGAGGACAACCCGAAAGCTATTGACGCCAGGCGTGTGCAACGTGACCGCGCCTTCCTTAGAAAAAGCCTGCTGAGACCTGGAACAGCTTCTCGACCTTGGGAATGGTCTTTCGATTGGTCACAAACACAATGAGGTGATCTTCGCCTTGGATTTCAAGATCGTGATGGGCCATGAGCACCTCTGCGGTCTCCCCCTCGCCCCTCACAATGGCACCAATCTGGGCACCTGCAGGCAGGTTCACCTCCTCGACCCGTCGGCCCACCACCTTGGAGGTCTTGGCATCACCGTGGGCCACCAGCTCAAGGGCCTCGGCTGCGCCGCGCCGCAGGCTGTGCACAGCCGCCACATCACCACGACGAATGTATTTGAGCAGCGCACCCAGCGTGGCATGCGACGGTGTGAGCGCGATGTCGATCTGTCCGCTCTCCATCAGCTCTGCATAGGCCTTGCGGTTGATAAGGGCCAGGACACGACGGGCCCCCAATCGCTTGGCCAAGAGGCAAGACATGATGTTGTTCTCGTCATCATTGGTGAGGGCCAGGAATAAATCGACGCTGCTCACATTCTCTTCATCGAGAAGTTCTTCATCAGTGGCGTCGCCATGCAGCACCAAGGCCTTGCCGTTTAAGTCTTGCGCCAGTTGCTCACAACGCTTGAGATTGCCCTCGATGATCTTGGGCGTGATCTCGTGGCAGATTGCTTCGGCCAGGCGCCGGCCAATGTTGCCCCCGCCCACCATCATCACCCGCTTGACCGGCCGGTCCATCTCACGGAGTTCTTGGGTGACCACCCGAATGTGCTCCGAGGCGGCCAGGAAAAAGACCTCGTCATTGGGCTCAATGAGGGTGTCCCCATCGGGCAAGATCGCCTTGCCGTCTCGAAAAATGGCCACCACACGGGAGTCCACCGATGGCAGGTGCCGACGAATGTCTCGAATGGGGTGGGAGACCAGGGGGCTGCCAGAGTGCGCACGCACCGCCAGCAGGCTGACGCGACCTTGGGCGAACTCCAACACCTGCAGCGCCTCGGGAATCTCAATGAGCTTGAGCAGGTAATCGGTCACCGTGCCCTCGGGGCTGATGGCCACGTCCACCGCAAAGCCATCGAGGGAGAGGAGGTCGGGGTTGGAGATCCATTGGGCCGAGCGAACACGCGCGATGCGACGTGGCACGTTGAAGCGGCGGTGGGCCAGCTGGCAGGCCACCAGGTTCACCTCGTCGCTGGCCGTGACCGCAATGAGAATGTCGGCGTCATCGATGCCCGCAGCCTCCAGCACCGACAGACTGGTGGCCGACCCGTAGATGGTTTTTAGATCCAGCCGCTCTTGAAGGCTTGAGAGGATTTGGTGGTCGGTGTCCACCACGGTGATGTCGTTGCGCTCGGTCACGAGCATCTCTGCCAGGCCTGCGCCGACCCGGCCCGCACCCAGAATAAGAATTTTCACGACGCGACTTTTCTGAGGCCGTTCTTGCCGGGCTCCAGGCCCAGTTGCCGAATCTTTCGATACAGGTGCGTGCGCTCCAGGCCAGAGCGCTCTGCGAGTCGGGTCATGCTGCCGCCTTCACAATCGAGTTGGTACTGAAGCAAGACCCGTTCAAAGGCCTCTCGGGCCTCACGCAAAGGGCCGTCCAGGTCGATGGCCAGCAGCGCCTCGCGGGCGGATTCCATGGGATCTTGTGAGGCCTCCTGGGGGAAGTCCTCGGGCCGAACCTCATTGGCCGCCTGACTGGCTGCCTGAATGTGGGCCACAGCAGCCTTCCAGGCCCGCTGAGACTCTGCCTTGGCGAGCGCCGCCGACACCGCCTTGAGCAGCTTGGCCAAGGCAATGGGCTTTTCAAGAAAGTCGAAGGCGCCCATGCGGGTGGCCTCCACCGCAGTGTCGATGGTGGCGTGACCAGACATCATGATGACGGGCTGAGAGAGCAGGCCCTGGGCTGACCACTCCTTGAGCAGGGTGACACCATCGGTGTCGGGCATCCAGATGTCGAGCAAGACGAGATCGAAGGGGGCCTGCGCTCGCGCGGCACGCGCTTCTTCCGCATTCTCCGCCAAGGTCACGGTGTGCCCCTCGTCTTCCAGAACTTCCAACAGCAGTTCGCGAATGCCGCGCTCGTCATCGACGATGAGTAAATCAGCCATGGGTTTGATTTTCTGCCTGAATGGCCGGGTCTGCAAATTGAAGTTGTGCGCGGGTGCCGATGGGCTCGTCATGCTCGTCCCGGCGCGTCTCGAGGCTGATGATCGCCCGGTTCTCCTCGGCGATTTTTTTAACAATGGCCAGGCCCAGCCCACTGCCCTTGGGCTTGGTCGTGACATAGGGCTCAAAGAGCCGGCCGGCCAGCGCCGCTGGAATGCCGGGGCCATTGTCATCGACTCGAATCACCGCCCGAGGCCCCTCCGGCGTGTCCACCCAGCCTGTATGGATCACCACCCTCGCATCGGGCGCATCCCCCACGGCATCCTGCGCGTTCTGCACCAGGTTGTGGAGCACCTGGCGCATTTGGGCCTGATCGGCCATGACCGTGGCTGGCGAAGGGTCGGGCTCGCAGACCACTCGGGCATCGGCTGCATAGAGCGGCATGATCTCGCGCAACAGTCGACCCAGGTGAAGCGGCGTGGGCCGGGCCATGGGCAGGCGGGCGTAGTCCCGAAACTCATCGACCATGGCCTTAAGGCCTGCCACCTGCGCAACAATCGTGTCGCATGACTTGTCGAGCACCTCCTTGTCCTCGGGCGAGAGCTTTTCGAGGAGTCGGCGTTGCAGTCGCTCCGCAGACAGTTGAATGGGGGTAAGCGGGTTCTTGATCTCATGGGCCAGCCGACGGGCCATGTCCGACCAGGTCTTGGCGCGCTGCGCAGACATGAGGTCACTGATGTCATCGAAGACCAGCACGAATTGATCCGACTGGGCTGGGTCTTGGCTGGGCAGCCGGGAGGTGCTGGTCAACAGGGTGACCAATTGGCCGTCGGCTCGGGTCACATCCATTTGGCGCTGGTCTTCAGCCGACTGTGCGAGCGCACTCATGATGGTGTCGGCCTGAGACTTGAGCAAGGGCAGGGCTGACAAGGGTTCACCCATGCGTTCAGACAGGCCCGCACCCAGGATGCGAACGGCCCCGGGGTTGAACCGAACGAGCTGCCAGCGGCCATCGAAGACCAGCACGCCCGCAGACAAATGCGACAAGACCTGCTCCAAGAAGAAGGCCGCCGCCTCACGATCGCGCTGGTTGGCCATGGCGAGGTCTCTGGCCTCTTGCAGCTGCCGAGTCATTTCATTGAATGACCGTATGAGGTCGCCGAGCTCGTGCTTGGCGGCATCATCTCGCAGCTTGGGATAGTCGCCCTCGGCCACCGCCTTGGTCGCACGCTCCAGGGCGCGAAGGGGGCCAGCGAGCCAGGCGCTCAAGAGCGCGGCCGCGAGCAGCGCCGCAAAAATGGCCAGCAGGAGGGTGAGCGTCAGGGTCACGCCATAGATGCGGCTGATGCCGTCCTTGCCGAGTGCGAGCTGTCGGTAGTCGCTGTAGCCCTTGTTCAGGGCGTCGATGTTGCGCGCCAACGGCTCGGGCACAGGCTCGAGCCATTGCACAAACCGAATCTGATCTGCCCCCAGGCTGGCCGGCACCGACATGGCCAGGGCACGGACTTGCAGGCCCCAGGGCGGGCCCTCCGGCCGTGGCTCGATGATCACGAACTGACGGGCCGCACGGGCACGGTTGAGTGCCTCGGCCGAGGGCATGTCCGGCACCAGCCGAAACAACGAGGCACTGCGAATGGCCAGCACCCGACCCTTCGCATTGAGTACGAGCACTTCGAGCCCATCGCGGCCATCGGTGAGGGTCTCAACCGCCTCACTCAAGGCATCGTCGGGCTGAGCCTCCAAGGCCAAGGCCAGGCGCCTGGCCTGTGTCATGGCCTCCACCTGAATGGCCTCTAGCGTGGCGCGGCCCAGTGCAGCCCCAGACTCTAGGCCGCCATCCACACTCTGTGAGAACCAGCTGTCGATGGTCTTGGCCAGGAACTGAGACGAGACCACCGCCACCAAGCCCACCGGCACGATGCCCATGAGCGCAAAGGCCAGCGCAAGCCGAATCATGAGCCTCGAACCAAAAACCTTCTGTCGATGTCGTCGCCAGGTTCGGGCCAGCACCAAGACAACCAGGGTGGCCATCGCCGCCGACAACACCAGGTTCATGCCCACAAGCCATGCATACCAGTCGTCCAGCCGGCTCTCCTGGCCAGAGGCCATGGCCAGCAGGGCCAAGAAGACCGCTGCCGACAGGACCACCACCAGCAAGCCCAACCGAAGGGCCAGACTCATGAACGGGCCACCTTCATCAACGAGTCACCGTCATGGACGGGCCACCTTCACACGCCCGGATGACAAGACCCAGTCCTCGCTGGCAATGGCCGTGACTTGAAGGGCCTTGGGCAGGGCGCTGGGATCGAGCTGCAGCCGAAGCCGACCCTCGAGGCCCTCTGGCCATTGATGCGGCTGAAGCACCCGCCACCCGCGCACCGCCAGGCAGGCCTTCAATGCCTCGGTGAGGTCAGAGAAGGCCTGTGGCTTGGCCCCATCCACACTCACTCGAAACTGCCGAGACACAGGATGAAAGGTGAGGCTGGCCTGGCGGGTGACGCGAAGCCGCTCATCATCCCACCACCACCAACGGGGTCGCACCAGGCTGAACTCCGACAGGAAGGAGAGTGTGACCCCGCGCTCGATGGCCTGAACCAAGACTGGGCTCAGCGAGACGCTGACCTGGCCACTCAGCACAATGGCGCTCGACTCTTCGTCCATCTGCGCCCGAACATCGGCCACCGAAAGGTTTGCGCCCGGAGGAGGCCCTGGGGGCTCCGTGGCCCAGGCCGCAGGCAGCACAGCTTGAAGAACCAGCAGCCCATGCATGACCACAAGGGCCACGGACAACCTCGGTGGGCTAGGCCAGCTTCTCAAAGCAAGCATGGAAAAAGCCGTCATGGCCCACCACCATGCCGACCGGTGTTGTTTCGGCACTCGGGAACACATGACCTGGCGACGGACATCGCCTGGCCTGTGGCCATCGCGCCTGAAAGGCCGCTGCCTGGTCCTCGCCCTCGGCGCGAAAAACAGAACATGTGATCAGCCAACAATGGCCCCCCGGTTTGAGCAGTTGCCAAAGCTTATCGAGAATCGTCGCCTGCCGCGCCACCAAGGCCGCAAGCGCCGTCTCCGATTGTCGCCAAGGAATCTCTGGATGATGCCGCACCACGCCAGAGGCCGAGCAAGGGGCATCGAGCACCACACCATCAAATTGCGCCGGCAGCCCCGGGATAGAACCCGGCTGTGTCCAATCCCACAGGCGGGTTTCAATGGCGCCCTGAAGGTGGTCGGCCAGGCGGATGCGTTCGGTCTCTAGCCTGGCCATTCGGGCCGCCGACTGGTCCACCGCCCAGATCGTGCGGTGCGACTGCTCGGCCATGAGGAAGGTCTTCCCCCCGGGGGCCGCACACGCATCCAGCCAGACCGCGCTCACACAATTCGATTCGTCTGTCGGGCCGAGCTGCCGGGCCAGCGTCTGCGCGGCTGCATCCTGCACTCGGAACAGGCCCTGCTCGAAACCGGGAATTTGTTGAACGGGTCGCGGCGGATGCACCCACACACAGGCAGCATCCTCTGGATGGACATGCACCTGCAGACCCGCTGCCCGCATGCGCGCCTGGGTGTCTTGCTGCTGCGCCTCGGTGCCCATGAGCCGCAGGCACAGTGGCGGTCGCGCTTGGCTTGCTCGCAAGATGGCATGGGCCTGTGGCAGGCCCCAGTCGGACACGAGCCGGTCGTGCCACCACGGCGGCACATTGAACTGCGCCATGGGCTCGGAGAGGTCGGCCTGGGCTGCATCGGGGTCGGCCAGCACCCGGCGCAACAATCCGTTGACAAAGCGGGCCGCCGGCTCTCGGCCCAACTCACGGGCAGCGCGCACCGACTGGTCCACCACGATGGCTGGGTCCCGGTACTGGCGCTGCAGGCATGAGAAGGCCACGGCCAGCAGGGCCACCAGCCTGCGATCGGGGGGGCGTTTGACCAGGCGCGCCAGACGAACCTGGGTCAGGCCCCAGGCGCGCCAGGCGGCATAGCGAAGGTCTTCAACTGCGGGAGAGAGGTGAGGGGCCAACACCCCCAGACGGGCTTGGTCCGATAGGCCCACCACCATGGCCTCGCCCGCCTGCAGCATCTGCCGCCACAGGGGCGGCGATCGGTGAGAAGGCTTCTCGGCTGCCTCAGGCACGCAGCCCGCCCGCCATCTGCTGCAGGCGGGCGATGCGCTCCTCGGTGGCTGGATGCGTGGCAAACAAACCTGCAAGCCCACCACCCGACAATGGGTTGAGGATCATCATTTGCGCCGTCTCCGGATGGGCCTGGGCCGCGGCAAACGGGATGCCCCGGGCCATGTGATCGATCTTGGACAAGGCGCTGGCCAGGGCCATGGGATCGCCCGAGAGCTCGGCACCACCACGATCGGCCTCAAACTCTCGGGCACGCGAGATGGCCATTTGAATGAGGCTCGCGGCAAGCGGGGCCAGAATCATGACCAGGATGGACACCACCGGATTCACAGGACGGCCTTCGCTGTCTCGGCCGCCGAAGAAAACAGCGAAGTTCGCCAGGGCGGAGATGGCACCCGCCATGGTGGCCGAAATGGTGGAGATCAAGATGTCTCGGTGGGCCACGTGGGCCAACTCATGGGCCATCACCCCGCGGGCCTCCCGTGCGTTCAACAGGCGCAGCAGCCCTGTGGTGGCCGCGACGGCTGCATTCTCCGGGTTACGGCCCGTCGCGAAGGCGTTGGGCGCATCTTCTTGAATGATGTACACCTTCGGCATGGGCATGCCAGCCTTTTGAACCAGCTCAGCGACCATGTTGTAGAACTCGGGCGCTGTGGTGGCATCGACCTCCTTGGCGTTGTACATCTTCAAGACCAGCTTGTCGGAGAACCAGTAGGCACCCACATTCATGAGAAGCGCAAAGCCCAGGGCGATCAGCATGCCCGAACGCCCCCCGAGGGCGCCGCCCACCACCCCAAACAGCGCCACGATCGCCGCCATGAGCATGGCTGTCTTCATCCAATTAAACATGTCCCGTTCCTTTCAAGAGACCACCGCCAACAACGCACCAACGGCCCAGCCCGCGCCCTTGGAAAACTCGGGCGCCGACAGGCGCTTGCCACCCGGGCGCTGAAACCAGCCCAGCCCCACGACACCCGTTCCACAGGCCACCGCCAAAAAAGGTTGGGTCGGTGTGGGCAACTTCAAGATGGTGCCTGGCGCGGCCCACTGGCCATGGCGTTCCACCACCAGGGCTGCGCCGCATTTTAAGGTCACCCCTTGCCATGACACGGTGGATCCTGGGCTCGGATCGAGTGAACGGATCTGACAGGCCACCCGCTCGGCAGGTTCCGCCAGCTGGGCCGGCCGATCCTGGGCGGTGATCTTGGGCGCATAGCAGCTGCCCTCGTTGGGCTGAGGACTTGGCGGCCCGGCCAAGAAGGGGCGCATGCGAAACCATTCAGACAGGGCCTCGGTGCCCAGACTGGCCAGCCGGTCATGAAGGCTGGCCACCGTGTCGTCCGGCGCAATCGAGAGCCGATGGGTCGACCAGATCGGCCCGGTGTCGAGCCCCGCCTCCATTTGCATGACACAAATTCCAGTCTCTGCATCACCTGCGGCCAGGGCCCGTTGAATCGGAGCAGCGCCGCGCCAGCGGGGCAGCAATGACGCATGCAGATTGATGCAACCCCACCTGGGGAGGTCCAACACAGGCTGGGGCAGCAACAGGCCGTAGGCCACCACCACGAGCACATCGAGCCGGGCTGCAGCCAAGGCTGCACAGGCTTCGTCTGCCCCGGGCTGCCCAGCGCGAAGGCTATGCGGCGCGTGGACTGGGAGCCCAGCAGACTCTGCCACCTGCTTGACCGCACAGGCCTGCATCGCCAAACCACGGCCCGCAGGACGGTCCGGCTGTGTGAATACGCAAACCAGCTCAATGCCCAAGGCCGCCTGCTGCGCCAACAATGCCTTGAGCTGCTCGGCGGCGAAGCCGGGCGAGCCTGCAAAGCCCACCCTCAACACATCAGAGGCGAACGGCCTGGTCAACGGTGTCTGCTTGGTGGCGCTGTGCCTTCAAAAGCTTGGTCTGGATACGCGACTGCTTGAGTCGAGACAGGTAATCCACAAATACGCGGCCCTCGAGATGGTCCATCTCGTGCTGAATGCAGACCGACAGAAGGCCATCAGCATCAAACTCGGTGACCTCGCCCGCCAGGTTCAGGCAACGAACACGGATGCGATCGGGCCGCTCCACTTCGTCGTAAATGCCGGGCACGGACAAGCAGCCCTCCTGATACACCTTGGCCTCGTCGCTCTGCGACACAAACTCGGGATTGATCAAGACGCGAAGGTCGGACCGGTCTTCGGTCACGTCCACCACGATCACACGTTCATGAACATTGACCTGCGTGGCGGCAAGACCAATGCCGGGCGCGGCATACATGGTCTCGGCCATGTCTGCCGCCAGCTGCCGAATGCGGTCGTCCACCTGGGCCACGGGCTTGGCCACCGTCCGAAGCCGTGGGTCTGGGAAATGAAGAATGTTGAGCAAAGCCATCCGTATGGTCGAATCAAAAGGGTTGGTCGCCCCATAGTCTAGATCGTCCTGCCCTCTAAGTCGATGCGACATGACAGACAACAGCCCCCTCGAGCACCTCCTCAACGAACATGCCATCCGCCGGCTCGCTGACATCAGCCCGACGCTTCAGGGCCTCTTCCACCTGGGCCAACTGAATGCCCTGTTTCAGTCCGGCCTGGCCATTGTGGGCAGTCGTCGGGCCAGCCCACAGGGCATTGCCGATGCCCATCACTTTGGCGCCATCGCAGCCGCCACGGGGCTGCCCGTCATCAGTGGCCTGGCCACCGGCATCGACGCCGCAGCCCACCGTGGGGCACTCTCCGTGGGCGGCACCACCATCGCCGTGCTGGCCCACGGCCTGGATCAGACCTACCCCAGTCGTCACCGCTTGCTCGCCGAAGAAATCCTCGACAAAGGCGGCCTTTTGCTCAGTGAGTATCCCGATGGCACCCCCCCGCGGCCTTATCAATTCCCCTTGCGCAACCGAATCATTGCGGGGCTCTCACGAGGCATCTGTCTCATTGAAGCCGCCCAGGGCAGCGGCTCATTGATCACCGCCTTGTACGGGCTGCAGATGGGTGTGGATGTGGCGGTGGTGCCTGGCAGCATTCACGACCCATTGGTGGCCGGCGGCTTGGGGCTCATTCGCCAGGGCGCGGCCCTGGTGCGAAGCCCGCAAGAATGGCTCGCCGACCTGGGCATCGTCTGCCCCTCCGGGCAGGCCAACGGCGCGAACCCTGCAACGCCTGCGGCAGCAGCCTCCCTCTGGAGCGGCACCGAGGACGATCGCGCCACAGCGCTGTGGCAATCTTTGAAAGCCTCTCCACAGGGCATTGACGAGCTCTGCGCGACGTCGGGCCGCTCAGCGGCCGATGCCCAGGCGGGCCTGCTCATCTTGGAGCTGCAAGGCCGGGCCTTTCGAACCCCCTCGGGCCAATGGCAACGATTCTCAGGACCTGGCGTATTCTAAAAAAGAGTCCGTCACCTTTGTGAGTCCACACCTTGTCCAAGACCCTTGTCATTGCAGAAAAGCCCTCGGTTGCCGCCGACCTCGCCCGCGCCTTGGGAGGCTTCGAAAAAAATGATGATGTGTTTGAACGCGATGACATGGTGATCGCGTCGGCCGTGGGACACCTCTTGGAGATCGTGGCCCCAGAGCAGTACGACGTAAAGCGCGGGAAATGGAGCTTTGCTCAACTGCCCGTCATTCCGCCGCATTTCGACCTGCAGCCCCTGCCCAAATCGGAACAAAAGCTCAAAACCCTGGCAAGGCTCATCAAGCGCAAGGATGTCTCCGCGCTTGTGAATGCCTGTGATGCGGGACGAGAGGGTGAGCTCATCTTTCGCTACATCGTTCAGCACACCAAGGCCAAGCAGCCCATCTCCCGACTGTGGCTTCAGTCGATGACGCCGGCGTCCATCCGAACGGCCTTTGAATCCTTGCGCGCCGACACCGACCTCATGCCCTTGGCCGATGCTGCCCGCTGCAGGTCGGAGGCCGATTGGCTCGTGGGCATCAATGGCACACGCGCCATGACGGCCTTCAACAGCAAGGAAGGCGGCTTTTTCCTCACCACGGTGGGCCGGGTGCAGACACCAACCCTTGCGGTGGTGGTGGAGCGAGAGGAATTGATTCGTCGTTTTCAGGCGAAGTCTTACTGGGAGGTCGAGGCCGAGTTCGCTGTGGCCGCGGGCTCCTACACAGGCAAGTGGTTCAACCCAAGCTTCCAGAAGCAAGACCAAGAGCCCGATGCGCGGGCCGACCGGCTCTGGAACGAGGCGGACGCAGCCGCCATTGTGGCAGCCTGCAAAGGAAAATCTGGAAGCGTCTCTGAAGAGAGCAAGCCCAGCACCCAGGCCCCTCCCGCACTCTTTGATCTCACCAGTCTTCAGCGTGAGGCCAATGCCCGCTTTGGTTTTTCCGCCAAGAACACCCTGGGTCTGGCCCAGGCGCTCTACGAGAAGCACAAGGTGCTCACCTACCCGAGAACCGATTCCAAGGCCCTTCCAGAGGATTACCTCGGTGTGGTGCAACAGACCTTGGAGGCCTTGTCGGACTACAGCCCCACCGCCCAGGCCGCCAAGACCATCATCAAGCAGAAATGGGTTCGCCCCAACAAGCGCATTTTCGACAACAGCAAGGTCTCAGACCACTTTGCCATTGTTCCCACGGGTCAGTTGCCAAAGTCGCTCTCAGAGCCTGAGCAAAAGCTCTTCGAACTTGTCTGTCGTCGCTTCCTGGCCATCTTTTTTCCGTCGGCCGAATACCTCAACACCACCCGCATCACGCAAATCGACCGCCATGCCTTTAAGACGGAGGGAAAAGTCTTGGTGTCTCCCGGTTGGCTCACGGTCTATGGCAAGGAGATCAGCGAGGACGATGACCGACTGGTGGCCATTGCGGCTGGGGACACCCCAAAGACCGAGGCCATCGATCTCAAGTCCCTGCAGACCAAGCCACCCGCCCGTTACACCGAGGCCACGCTGCTCTCGGCCATGGAAGGTGCTGGAAAGCTTGTGGATGACGACGATCTTCGCGAAGCCTTGGCAGGCAAGGGCCTCGGAACACCTGCCACCCGGGCCGCCATCATCGAAGGGCTTTTGTCAGAGAAGTACCTGATTCGAGAGGCGCGTGAACTCTTGCCCACGGCCAAGGCCTTCCAACTGATGACTCTGCTGCGAGGGCTCGACATTCAGGCCCTTTCCAAGCCGGCCTTGACTGGGGAATGGGAGTTCAAGCTGCGCCAAATTGAAGAAGGCCAGTTGTCGCGTGAGGCCTTCATGCAAGACATCGCTGCCCTCACAGGCCACATGGTGGAACAGGCCAAGAACCACACCAGTACCACCATTCCGGGGGACTACGCCACACTCCAAACGCCCTGCCCAAGCTGTGGGGGCGTGATCAAAGAGAACTACCGCCGTTATGCCTGTGGCCAGTGTGAGTTTTCCATCACCAAAATTCCCGGGGGCCGAACCTTTGAACTTCATGAGGTGGAGCAATTAATCCAAGAGAAACACCTCGGGCCATTGGATGGTTTTCGCAGCAAGATTGGCAGACCGTTTGCCGCCAGCCTCAAGCTCACCGATGAACACAAGTTGGAATTCGACTTCGGTCCGTCGCTCGATGATGAACTTGCAGAAGTGGTCGACTTCAGCGGCCAACCCAGCCTGGGGCCATGCCCCAAGTGCGCAAGTCCCGTGCATGCCTTTGGCAGTTCTTATGTGTGCAGCAAGGCGGCCGGGCCCGACAAGACCTGTGACTTTAAGTCTGGGGTCATGATCCTTCAGCAGACTGTGGCCGCCGAGCAAATGGAAAAACTACTTCGAGATGGGCGTACAGACCTGCTCGATGGTTTTGTGTCGGCTCGCACCAAACGACGCTTCAAGGCCTATTTGGTGAAGACGCCTGAGGGCAAGGTGGGTTTTGAATTTGAAGCTCGCGCGCCAGCCAAGGCGGGTGCAAAGCCCAAGCGCGTCAAGAAAACCGCTTAGGCATTGAAGGATTCAGGCCGGTGGAAGGTTCGTCACACCCGAGCGAACATGGCCGGTCGGGCCCGCAAGGGCCGCCGACTCACAGTGTCGGGTCTGGTCGTCGAAGAAGAAGTCTGGCTCGAACTCCCTTAAAAATTTTCCTTTGTCGAGGCCGCCCAAAAAGAAGGCCTCATCAATGTCGACCTGCCAGTTCATCAGGGTGCGAATGGCACGCTCATGGGCTGGCGCTGATCGTGCCGTAACCAAGGCTGTGCGCAGTCGCATGGGCCGCTCACCCGACGCTTGACGAAGGTGAACCAATGCATCGAGCAATGGCTTGAAGGGCCCAGGCGGCAGCGGCGCCTGGGCATGCTGTGTTTCATGGGCCACAAACGCATGAAGGCCCTCTGACTGATACACCCGCTCCGCCTCATCGGAAAACAGCACTGCATCTCCGTCAAAGGCAATTCGCACTTCATCAGGGTGTGCCGTACCCGCCCGCGCCGAATGCGGGTAGACATGCGCCGCAGGAAAGCCTGCCTGAAGGGCCTGCTCGACATCTTGTGCATTGGCAGACAAAAACAAATGGGCCGCCAAGGGCTTGAGATACCGATAGGGTGCCGTTCCTCTCGTGAACACCCCCCGCTGAAGTGCCAGGCCATGCGCCTTGGCGGAGTGATAGACCCTCAGGCCCGAGACTGGGTCGTTGCGAGACAACACCACCACCTCCACGCGCGCTTCCTCTGGCGTGTTGAATGCCATGAGCTTTTGCACCAAGCCAAAAGCCACTCCAGGGTTCGCTGGTGTGTTGAGGCGATCCCACTGCAGCTGCATATAGGCCCGGTCGTCGCCCTCCTCAAAGACTCGGTTTTCCTCCTCGAAATCAAACAAGGCTCGAGAAGAAATGGCCACCACCAGTTGATTGGATGCGGCCTCGGTCATTGGGTCTTAAACGTCTAGGTTGGCCACACGCAAGGCATTGGACTCAATGAACAGTCGCCGTGGCTCCACTTCCTCGCCCATGAGTGTGGTGAAAATTGCATCGGCCGCAATGGCGTCTTCAATCTTCACTTGAAGAAGAGTGCGCGTCTCGCTGTTCATGGTGGTCTCCCACAACTGCTCGGGATTCATCTCACCAAGGCCTTTGTATCGCTGCTTGGAGAGGCCTCGCTCCGCTTCTTTCATGAGCCAGTCCATGGCCTCTGAGAAGGACGCCACCTCATGCTGCTTGGCCTGTTCACCCGTGCCACGTTGCACCTTGGTGCCGGCCGGGGTGGCAGAGGACAACCGCTGGCTGGCTAACGCAATGATGCGATGGTCTTCCCCGTGAACAAAATCGTGATCGATCACACAATGCTTCAAGTTTCCATGATGATGCCGCTCCACACGGATCGACCAAGTTTCTTGCGCATTATTGAACTCAGCAAAAATCTTTGGCGTTACTGCGCCAGCGGGCAAATGCTTGGCGAGCCAATCGGTGAGTTGTTGGCTGGTTGAAATGGCTGCCTCATTCGACGACAAATCGAGCGCCACACCATGCAATACCGCTGTGAGCACCGTTTCGTCCAAAATTCTGGACAAGCGATCGACAACACTTCTGGCCTTCAGGTAAAGGGCGGCCAATTCGGCCAGGGTCCCCTCGGCAGGCGCCGCACCTTCTGGCAGCAGTAGACTCGCATCGCGTAGCGCAAGCGTCATCATGGTCGCCTGCATAGCGTCGTCGTCTTTGATGTATCGCTCTTCCTTGCCCACCTTGATCTTGTACAACGGCGGTTGTGCGATGTAGATGTGGCCACGTTCCACCAGTTCTGGCATTTGCCGATAAAAGAATGTGAGCAACAGGGTGCGAATGTGGCTGCCATCAACATCGGCATCGGTCATGATGATGATGCGGTGATAACGCAGTTTGTTCGGGTCGTATTCTTCCTTCCCAATGCCAGTGCCCAGGGTTTGGATGAGTGTGACAATCTCTTGAGAGGCAATGAGCTTGTCGAATCGAGCCTTTTCGACATTCAGGATCTTGCCTTTGAGCGGCAAAATGGCCTGGTATTTACGGTCGCGGCCCTGCTTGGCGGAGCCACCGGCGGAATCGCCCTCCACCAGATAAAGTTCGGCCTTGGCTGGGTCGCGCTCTTGACAGTCAGCCAACTTCCCTGACAGGCCAAAAGAATCCAGCACTCCTTTGCGCCGTGTCATGTCCCGCGCCTTACGGGCTGCTTCACGAGCACGGGCGGCATCCACAATCTTGCCGCAGATCGATTTCGCATCTGTTGGATTTTCCAACAAGAAGGTTTCCAACATCTTTCCAACCAGGTCTTCTACGGGTTGCCGCACCTCGCTGGAGACCAACTTTTCTTTGGTCTGCGATGAAAACTTTGGCTCTGGCACCTTCACTGACAACACACAGGTGAGCCCTTCGCGCATGTCGTCACCAGTGGTTTCTACTTTGGCTTTTTTGGCCAGATCTTCATCTTGAATGTATTTGTTGATCACCCGAGTCATGGCGGCGCGAAGGCCCGTCAGGTGGGTGCCGCCATCGCGTTGGGGAATGTTATTGGTGAAGCACAGGACTTGCTCGTTGTAAGAGTCATTCCATTGCATGGCCACTTCAACAGACACACCTTCTTTGGCCCCTGTGGCATGAAACACGTGCGGGTGCAGGGTGGTTTTGGTTTTATTGATATAGCTCACAAAGCCTGAAACACCGCCCGAGAAGGCAAAGTTCTCTTCCTTGCCTTCGCGTTGGTCCAGCAATCGGATCTTGATGCCATTGTTAAGGAAACTCAGCTCACGAAGGCGTTTGGCCAAGATGTCGAAATGGAACTCAACCTTCCCAAAGGTTTCTTCACTGGCCAGAAAATGAACCTCGGTTCCCCGGCGATCGGTTGTGCCTTGAACCGACAAAGGCGCAACACGTTCTCCGCGCCGGAACTCCATGGTGTGGAGTTTCCCATTGCGACGAATCGACAATCGCAACCAATCTGAAAGTGCATTCACCACAGACACACCAACACCGTGCAGGCCACCTGAAACCTTGTAGCTGTTCTGGTCGAACTTTCCGCCTGCATGGAGCTCGGTCATCACGATCTCTGCTGCTGAACGCTTTAATTCATCGTCTTCGTGGATATCGGTCGGAATGCCTCGGCCGTTGTCGGTGACAGAGATGGAATTGTCTGTATGAATCGTGACAACAATGTCGTCGCAATGGCCAGCCAAGGCTTCGTCAATGGCGTTGTCCACCACCTCAAAAACCATGTGGTGCAAGCCGGTGCCGTCGTGGGTGTCGCCAATGTACATGCCAGGCCGTTTGCGAACAGCCTCCAAGCCTTTGAGCATCTTGATGGACGATGCGCCGTATTCCTTGTTTTGATCGATTTCTGACATCTGTTTTTGCTTTCTTAGATTCGCATCGGCATGACCACATAACGGAAGGATTCATCCGTTGGGGTGGTGATCAATGCACTGGCATTGGTGTCTTGCAAGGAGAGCGTGACTTTTTCCTCTTTAAGGACGGACAAGACGTCGAGCAAATACTGAACGTTGAATCCAATCTCTAAAAGTTCACCTTCATATTCAACATCCAGTTCCTCAACGGCCTCTTCTTGTTCTGCGTTGGTGGCCGTGAGTCGTAAGGTGTGGTCTTGTAGCGACAGGCGCACGCCTTTGAATTTGTCTGTGGTGAGGATGGCTACGCGAGACAAGGACTGTAAAAACGTTTCTCTTGAAAGCGGGATGTGCTTGGTGTGCCCTTTGGGAATCACCCGGTCGTAGTCCGGAAATTTTCCTTCGATGAGCTTGGACAATATTTCGATCTGACCAAACTTAAACAGCACCTGATTGCTGGTGAGAGAAATCTCGACAGAATCCGTTGTGTCATTAAGAATCTTCTGAAGTTCAGTGATGACCTTCCTTGGGATGATGACCTCAATCGAACCCGCTTGATCAATCTTTACAGCCTGATAAGACAGCCGATGCCCATCTGTTGCAACGGTTTTCAAAGCGTCTGGTGAAAGCACCAGCAGCATGCCATTGAGGTAGTACCGAATGTCTTGTTGGGCCATGGCAAATTGCACCAGGTGCAGGCAACGCTTGAAGTCTTGTTGCGACAGCACTGTTTGTGCGGTGTATTGCGGAGCTGGCGTGACCGTGGGGAATTCGTCTGCGCCCAAGGTTTGTAGACTGAATTTAGACTTGCCTTGCGCAATCGATAGTTTCTGGTTCGCAAAGGAAATGGTGACTTCATGGTCGGCGTGAAGTGCTCTCAGAATATCGAGTAGCTTTTTTGCAGAGACGGTGATGGCGAAGTCATCTGGCCCATGACCAATCTCACCAAAGGTGGTGATCTGCATTTCAATGTCTGTGGCAACAAAGGCAACGGTTGCACCTGTCTTGCGAATCAACACATTGGACAAAATTGGAAGCGTGTGTCGACGTTCAACAATGCCTGTGACCATCTGTAGGGGTCTTAGCAGTGCGTCTCTTTGAGCTTTGATCAGGATCATATTTTTAAGAGTAGTCGTAGTAGTAGGTGTTTCGAGTGCGTGGGGACAAGTGTTTCAAGGCGTTGATGCTTATATGGAAATTGTTATTTTTGGCGTTGGTAGAACCATTGTGAAATGAAAGAAGTGTTGGGATAACCGTCCTTGAAAAAGGGAGTTATTCATGTTGTTCACAAATTGCACACAGCTTTTTGTGCAGGTTGTCCACAAGATCTGAACAGGGTTGTGAACAGGCTTATCCACGGATGTGTTGCTCCAAAATGTGGATGGCCCGATTTAAATCCGTGTTGTGTTGTCGTTGTTCAGAGATTTTTCGAACCGCATGCAGCACGGTGGTGTGGTCGCGTCCACCAAAAGAGTCGCCAATGTCTGGGAGACTTTTCTGTGTGAGTTCTTTGGCGAGATACATGGCCACTTGCCTGGGATGCGCAATGTTGGCTGGTCGACGTTTTGAATACATGTCGGCCACCTTGATCTTGTAATAATCCGCCACCACCTTTTGAATGTTCTCAATGGAAACAGAGGTCTTCTGAATAGAGAGAAGATCTCGCAGGGCCTCCTTGACCACTTCTAGCGAGGGCGACACCTGATGGAAGTGGCAATAGGCAATAACCTTCCGTAGTGCACCCTCGAGCTCTCGCACATTCGATTTGAGTTGCCGTGCAATGAAAAAAGCCTCGTCTTCGGACAGCGCCAAATTTTCTTGTTCAGCTTTTTTAAGCAGAATTGCAACACGCATCTCGAGTTCTGGCGGTTCGATGGCCACCGTTAGGCCAGAACCAAATCGGCTGATTAAACGGGTGTCAATACCGTTGAGTTCAGATGGGTAGGTGTCGCTGGTGATGATGATTTGCTTTTTTGCGGCCACCAAGGCCTCAAAGGTGTAGAAAAACTCTTCTTGGGTCCGGGTTTTGCCAGCAAAAAACTGAATGTCATCAATGAGAAGCAAATCCAGAGAGTGGTAGTAAAGCTTGATGTCATCGAAAGATTTGCGTTGATACGCCCGGACCACATCGCTTACATAGGCCTCGGCATGGATGTAACGGATGCGTGTCTGTGGGTTGCGCTTGAACATCTGGTTGCCAACCGCGTGAATCAGGTGGCTCTTTCCCAGGCCAACCCCACCATAGAGAAACAGTGGGTTGTATCCAGAGCCAGGGTTTTCTGATACTTGCAGGGCAGCAGCTCGAGCCAATTGGTTCGCTTTTCCTGGAACAAAATTGTCGAAGGTCCAATCATGGTTTAACCGCGCAGGATCTTTGGCGGGTGGTTGCGCCGTGTTCGACGTATCGGGTGACGGAGTGCTCGGTGGGCTTGCCTCGGCCACGCCGGTTTTGGCCGCGTCCTCGACCAAGGAAATGTCGATTTGAACCCCATGACCAAGGTGGGTCTGCCACCACAGTCGCATGGGTTCCATCAGGTTCTCACGGGCCCAGTCTTGTTTGAACCGGTTTGGCGCACCCAAAGACAAACGGGCAGGCTGCTCAGATGTGTCCAACGACAACGGCACCAGCGGCACCACCCAGGTCTTGTATTGCTGGTCTGGAAGAAGTCTGGAGAAGTGGGTGAGGCAGGCCTGCCAGTCGTGTTGAAGCATGGCCGTATTCTACCCGAGGCGGATAGTTATCCACAGGGCTTGCAGGCAGTAATTTTTGCGGAAAACCCCCTTGACAGGCTACACTTGACGGTTCACCCATAGGAGTTGCTTCAAATGAAACGCACATATCAGCCTTCCGTGGTTCGCCGCAAAAGAACCCATGGCTTCCTGGTCCGCATGAAAACCCGCGGCGGCCGTGCCGTCATTCGTGCTCGTCGTGCCAAAGGCCGCAAGCGCCTGGCTGTCTAAGCTTTTCAAGGCTGGCCGATTTGGCACTCGAAAGCCTTCGGTCTCCGGCTGAATTCGGTGCGTTGCTGTCCACGCGTCCCGTGGCGGTTTCTGGGTCATATGCCTTGCACACCAGTGCCGCACCGGTGCTTCGACTCGGCCTCATCGTTCCCAAGAAGTGCATCCGCTCCGCGGTGGCTCGAAATAAGGTGAAGCGCTGGTCTCGTGTCCTGATGCATCAACACGGCCTGGAGCCGCAGTCGGTGTTGCTTCGTGTGCGACATAAAGTGGCGCTTGCCA
Organism: Bordetella parapertussis; assembly: GCA_945862305.1. Lineage (GTDB taxonomy): Bacteria > Pseudomonadota > Gammaproteobacteria > Burkholderiales > Burkholderiaceae_A > Hahnella. Next base: position 92,483 of record CAMAXF010000005.1, read on the forward strand.
CGCCGCAGGAGCGTCATCAACAATGGCTCTTGCTCAGCGGCCTCTTCCAGAGGGGCCTTCAAACCCCCAGGTCAGCATCCCAGGTGCCGTCAACATGTTGATTCGGGCTGTGCGAGCGGCCATCTGGTGTTACCAAATAGGCCTTAGGCCCATCCTGGGGCCGCGGTGTCGTTTTGAACCGAGTTGTTCCAACTACGCAATGGAAGCTTTTCAAGAACATGGCTTCTGGACGGGTGGGTGTTTGACTTGCCAACGCCTGTGTCGTTGCCACCCATGGGGCGGTTCAGGCTGGGATCCCGTTCCCTCTCCACCCACATCTCCATCTTCGAATCAGTAAGGGCAATATGGACACGCGTCGCACAATTTTATTGATGGTCTTTATTGGGTCTGTATTTCTGCTGTGGGACGCGTGGACACGCCAATCCATGACACAGAATGCGTCTTTGCCTGCGGGAGCGGTCGCAACGGGCAGCGACGCATCGGCACCCGCGGTAGGAACCGGTGTGGGCGCAGTCGCAACCGCGCCAGCCCCGGGTGTGGCCAGTGCAAGCGTCCCAGCAGCAACGCTGCCCACGCCCAGCCTTACGGCACCGCCGCCTGCGGCGGCTGCGCCCGTGTTGCCAGAAGCCGCCAAGGGTCAGGTCATTGTTCTGCAAAACAGAGACCTGTATCTCGAAGTCAGCACCCTGGGTGGCAATCTTGTCACGGCACGCTTGCTGGACCAGCAATCCGACAACTACGACGATGGTGTGGTCCGACTGTTCGACGGTCGAACAGAACGCCGTTACGAGGCCCAGTCGGGTTTGGTGGCCGGTGCGGGCCGAGCAGACACCTATCCCAATCACACGCTGGTGTTCTCGCCCCAGCCACTCAAGTCAGATCAAGACCCCAAGCGCACTGTGGTGCTTGCATCTGAATCGGGTGGTCTGAAGCTGCTGAAAACCATTTCCATTGAGCCCACTGGGCATGCAGTGCGAATTTCCCACACGGTGCTCAACACAGGCGCAGACACCCTTGCGCCCAATTTGTATTTGCAATTCTTACGAAATGGAAACGCGCCCCCGGGTGAGAGCCAGTTCTACATGACCTTCACGGGCCCTGCCATTTACACCGATCAGGGCAAGTTCCAGAAGATTGACTTCTCAGACATTGAGAAAGGCCGACAGGACTTCGTTCGGCAGGCCAATGATGGCTGGATGGCCATTGTGCAGCACTACTTTGTGTCAGCCTGGGTCTTGAAGAATGACGCCCCAAGGGAGTTCTACACCCGTAAGGTCGGCGATAACTTGTACACCGCTGGCCTGATTCAGGCCTTTGCGCCCGTGTCACCCGGGGCTCAACAAACCCACGATGCCATCCTGTATGTGGGCCCTCAGGCACAGCGCACGCTCGAGGCCTTGGCGCCCGGCCTTGATTTGGTGGTCGATTACGGCTTTCTGACCTTCTTGGCCCAACCGATTTATTGGCTGTTGGAGCAACTCCACAAGCTGGTGGCCAACTGGGGCTGGGCCATTGTGCTGCTCACCATACTGATCAAGCTGGCGTTTTATCCGCTGTCGGCCGCGAGCTACAAATCGATGGCCAAGATGAAGGCCGTGGCCCCCCGGCTGGTGGCTCTGCGAGAGCGCTATGGTAGCGACAAGGCCAAATTGAACCAGGCCATGATGGAGCTCTACAAGACGGAGAAGATCAACCCCCTTGGTGGTTGCCTGCCGGTGGTCATTCAGATTCCGGTCTTCCTGGCGCTCTATTGGGTGTTGTTGGCAAGTGTTGAGATGCGAAACGCGCCATGGGCGCTCTGGATCACCGACCTTTCCACGCCAGACCCGTATTACATTCTTCCGATCGTCATGGCCATCACCATGTTCATCCAGACCAAGCTCAACCCAGCACCGCCAGATCCCTTGCAGGCCAAGGTGATGATGGCCATGCCCATCGTGTTCTCGGTCTTTTTCTTCTTCTTCCCGTCGGGCCTGGTGCTTTACTGGTTGGTGAACAACGTGGTCTCTATTGCACAGCAGTGGTTGATCATGAAGCGGATGAATGTCGTCTGACACCATCGCGGCCATCGCCACGGCGCTAACGCCGGGGGCGGTGGGTGTGGTGCGGGTCTCTGGCCCGGGTGTTCAGCGGGTGATGTCGGTGGTGTTGTCGGCACCGGTGCCGGCCCGTGAGGTACGGCTGCGACGATTTCGCACGCTGGAGGGCGAGGTGGTCGATGAAGGCCTTGCGCTCTACTTCCCCGGCCCAAATTCTTTTACCGGCGAAGATGTTCTAGAGCTGCAGGGCCACGGTGGTCTGGCCGTGTTGGACCGAGTCCTCACGGCTTGTTTGTCGGCTCAAACGCCAACACATCCCATTCGTCTGGCCGCGCCAGGCGAATTCAGTCAACGTGCCTTTTTGAATGATCGGTTGGACTTGCTCCAGGCCGAAGCCATTTCAGACTTGGTTGCTGCCCGGTCACACGCGGCGGCCAAGGCGGCGATGGTGTCCCTGCAAGGTGGATTTAGCCAGGCCGTGGCGTCCTTGCAGGCTGAACTCACTGACCTTCGCATGCGCGTGGAGGCTTGTCTGGATTTCCCCGAGGAGGACGAGCCTTTTCTAGATCAAGAGGGTGTTCCGGGGCGACTGACGGCACTGCAGCAACGGGTGGCGCAGGTGCTCGCGACATCTGAGCGCGGTGCGGCCCTACGAGAGGGCTTGCGCGTGGTGTTGGTGGGGTCACCCAATGTGGGCAAGTCTTCGCTGATGAATGCCCTGGCCGAGCGCGAGCTTGCCATCGTCACGCCCTTTGCCGGCACGACTCGAGACCGCATCGACCATGACTTGATGGTCGGTGGCATTCCCATCCATGTCACTGACACGGCGGGCTTGCGTGAGGCGGATGATCCCATTGAGCAGATGGGTGTGGCCCGCACGTGGCTGGCCGTGCAAGAGGCCGACCTGCTGCTGTTTGTGGAAGATGCGGCCGGCGTGGTGCCTGCCGACGTCGTGTTGGCGCAGACACTCATGGCAGCCTGGGAGGCGCAGGGCGGACAGGCCCAGGATGTCTGGCATGTGCACAACAAAGTGGATCTGCTGCCGCAGGCCAGGGTCTCGCCCGAGGGGCATCATCATTGGGTGTCGGCCACAACCGGTGCAGGGCTGGATGGACTGCGTGCGCAGTTGAGTGCGCGGGCAGGCTGGTTCTCAGAGGGGGAGGCCCCTTGGGGCGCCCGCAAGCGACATGTGCTTGCACTCGAAGCGGTTCAGGCCGCGCTGGCGCTGGCTGCGGCCCACCTGCGGGAGTCCGAGGCAGAGTTGTTGGCTGAGCAGTTGCGGCTGGCACAGCAGCAGTTGTCCACCCTCACCGGGGCGCTGCACCCCGATGACCTCCTTGGCGAGATCTTTGGCTCATTCTGCATTGGGAAGTGAGGCTTCAAAGCGTCCCAAGGTCTTGTTTTTTTGTACCTGGTCTGCTGGAAAGATCTGCCCCGACATGCAGACGTACGTACCTGGCGCCATTGCTTGGGCGGTGGCCACGGCCATGCCCAAGTTAAAGAGTGCGTCTGATTCTGGCTGGCTGGCGGGTACCATGGCCCCAGTGAAGACCACGATCTGATCTGGGCGCTTGCAGCCCATCACCGTGTGGGCGGTGTTCACCATGGTGTCGGTGCCGTGGATGATGACCACCTGATTCTCCGGGGCCCGCGCCACTGCATCAGCAATCTGGTCTCGTTGCAGATCGGTCATGTCCAGGCTGTCGACCAGCATGAGCACGTCGGTGCGCGTGTTGGCTGGAAGACGACACTGCTGCTCCCAGCGGGAGAGGCGGCTCTCTGTGAACCAGAGCCGACCTTCGTCGGGTCGGTAAACCTTCTCAAAGGTGCCGCCGGTCGAGAGAATCAGGAGAGCCATTGTGTGGCGAGTCTAACGGCAGACCCGAGTGATTTGGCGCTCGCGCAACCCCGACCGGCGATGTCGAAGGCCGTGCCGTGGTCGACACTGGTTCGGATGTACGGCAGGCCAATGGTGATGTTCACGCCGTCATCCAACCCGTTGAGCTTGATCGGGATGAGGCCTTGGTCGTGGTAGAGACAGACCACCAGGTCGAAGGCCTGGCCGAGGGGGTTCTTTTTGCAGGCACGCATGAAGACCGTGTCTGCTGGCCAAGGCCCTGAAATTTGGCAACGTGGTGCGAGGGCTTGGGCGGCCTGGATGGCGGGCGCAATGAGGCGGGCCTCCTCGTCTCCGAAGGCGCCGTCCTCAGAGGCATGGGGGTTGAGGCTCGCCACTGCGATGCGTGGCGCTGCAAGTCCGAGGGTCTGGGTGGCGGCTTGGGCTGCGATCTGGATGGTTTCTTGGAGGTGTTCCACCGAGAGTGCGTCGATGGCGGTGCGAAGGGGTGTGTGGATCGAATCCAGCACAACGGTGAGCTGATCGTTGGCCAGCATCATGCGCACGGCCGGCGGTTGCGCTGGGTTTGCGAGGTGGGCCAGCAACTCGGTGTGGCCTGGCCAAGGATGCCCTGCAAGGTGCAGGGCCTTTTTTGAAATGGGTGCGGTCACCATTGCCTGGATGTGGCCGGCCATGGCGTCTGAATGGGCCTTCAGGATGGCCCGGTGCGCAGCCTCGCCGCCGGCCGCATGGTCGACTCCAACAGGATAGGTGCCCTCGCCACCGGTGTGCACCCACTGGGATGGGTCGTGCGGAATCTTCAGCCGCTGGGCCAGTGCCGTCAGGTGCGTGGCGTCTCCGTAAAGCATCAGTTCAGGGGCATTCGGCGAGCGTGGCTCGGCCAGGATGGTCAGGCAGATCTCTGGGCCAATGCCGGACGGATCACCCATGGTGAGCCCTATAGAATGGCGGGCTCGGGGCAGGCTGTTCATGTCGACATGATGACTGATCCCTTCATGCATGTGGGGGTCATTGGGGATCGATGGTGGACGAGAGCCTTGGGCTGTTGGTGTTTCTGGGGTTGGCGGCGTTTTCGGCTGGCTTTGTGGACTCCGTGGTGGGCGGCGGTGGGCTGATTCAATTGCCCGCGTTGTTTGGCAGCTACCCGGGTGCGAGCACGGCAAGCCTTCACGGCACCAACAAGTTTTCGTCGATTGCGGGAACGGGCTGGGCCGCCTGGCGTTACATTCGGGTGGTCCGACTGGATTGGCGTGTGGCTGCGCCGGCCGTGGCCATGGCGGGGCTCTTTGCCTGGTTGGGTGCGAGCGTGGTGAGCCTGCTGCCAAGGGCCTGGGCACAGCCCCTGGTGCTGGTCTTGTTGGTGTTGGTGGCGGCTTTTACATTGCGTCGCCGTGACATGGGGATGGTGCATGCGCCTCGGTTGTCAGGCAGGGCGGCCTGGGTTGCGGGTGGGCTCACGGGTGCTGTGATTGGTTTTTACGATGGCTTTTTTGGCCCAGGCACCGGCGCATTCCTGATCTTCGTGTTTGTGCGGTTTTTTGGGTATGACTTTTTGCACGCGTCGGCCAACAGCAAGTTGGTCAATGCCACCACCAATGTGGCGGCATTGGCCTTTTTTCTTCCGGCGGGCGCTATTTTGTGGGTCACGGCGGTGGTCATGGCCTGCTGCAATATTTTGGGTTCGACCTTCGGCACCCGAATGGCTGTGACGAAGGGAAGTGGCTTTGTAAGACAGTTCTTTCTCATCCTCTTGTCGGGGATGATTCTGCGAATGGGTTGGACGACTTGGGAGATGTTTTGATGGGAAGCACGACACAGATTGTTCATTGGATCAATGGGCAGCGACAGGCGGGCGTGGGCGATGGCTCGCAGCCAGTGTTCAATCCGGCCAAGGGCGCGGCGGCCTCGACCGTGTCCTTGGCCAGTGCAGAGACCGTGGACTTGGCGGTCAAAGGCGCTGCGAAGGCCTACAAAGAGTGGGCGGCCACTCCTTCGGTAAAGCGCGCCCGCGTGATGTTTAAATTCAAGGAGTGGGTTGAAAGCCATCGGGATGACCTTGCCATGGCCATCACGTCTGAGCATGGCAAGACGCTCGACGATGCCAAGGGGGAGATTCAGCGCGGCCTGGAGGTGGTGGAGTTTGCTTGCGGCATTCCGCAGTTGCTCAAGGGTGAGTACACCGAACAGGTGGGTGGTGGGATCGATGCCTGGAGTGTTCGGCAGTCGCTGGGCGTTTGCGTGGGCATCAGCCCGTTTAACTTCCCCGTCATGGTGCCCATGTGGATGTTTCCCGTGGCGATTGCCTGTGGAAACACGTTTGTCATGAAGCCATCCGAGCGAGACCCGTCGGCGTCTCTGCTCATGGCCGAGGGTTTGAAGGCGGCTGGACTGCCTGATGGTGTCTTTCAGGTGGTGCAGGGCGGTGTCACGGCGGTGGAAGCCCTGCTGGATCACCCCGACGTGGCCGCGGTGAGCTTTGTGGGCTCCACCCCCATTGCCAAGACGGTTCATGCACGCGCCACGGGCTACGGAAAGCGTTGTCAGGCCCTCGGCGGCGCGAAGAATCACTTGGTGGTGATGCCCGATGCAGACCTCGACCAGGCCGTGGACGCCCTCATTGGGGCGGCATACGGCTCCGCGGGTGAGCGCTGCATGGCCATTTCTGTGGCGGTGGCGGTGGGCAGTGTGGCCGACGCCCTCGTGGCGAAGCTTACCGAGAAGGCCCGTGCCATTCGCGTGCTGCCCGGTGACCTTCCCGGTGCCGAGATGGGCCCCTTGGTCACGCAGGCGCACTTGGAACGGGTCACGGGTTATGTGGATGCGGGTGTGAGTGAGGGTGCAACCCTGGTGCTCGACGGTCGCGGCCAGAAGCCGGCTGGCCACGAGAAGGGTTTCTTCATTGGCCCAACGCTCTTCGACCACGTCAAGCCCAGCATGTCGATCTACCAGGATGAAATTTTTGGGCCCGTGCTCAGTGTGGTTCGTGTGCCTGATTTTGAATCGGCCCTGGCGCTCATTCACGGCCATGCCTTTGGCAACGGTGTCTCGTTGTTCACGCGTGACGGCGACACCGCCAGGGAGTTTGGCAGCCGGGTTCAGATTGGCATGGTGGGCATCAACATTCCCATTCCGGTGCCCATGGCGTTTCACTCCTTTGGTGGCTGGAAGGATTCCCTGTTTGGCGACCACCACATCCATGGTCCGGAGGGTGTTCGCTTCTACACCCGTTACAAGGCGATCACGCAGCGTTGGCCCAAGGGCATTCGGGGTGGGGCAGAGTTCGTCATGCCCACGATGAAGTGAGCACGTCGATGGCCATTGTCCTCAAAGACCCTTCGCTTTTGTGCGCCGACGGCCTGATTGATGGTGCCTGGCGCGGTGCTGTGTCGAGTCGACGGTTTCCTGTGACCGACCCCGCCTCGGGTGAGGCGATTGCACAGGTGGCCAACATGGGCGCGCAGGAGGCGCGTGATGCGGTGGATGCTGCCGCGGCAGCCTTGCCGGCCTGGCGGGCACGGTCCACCAAAGAACGGGTGGCGGTCCTCAGGGCCTGGCATGGGCTCATTCTTGCCCATGCAGACGATCTCGCCATGCTCATGACCCGGGAGCAGGGCAAGCCCTTGGCCGAGGCCAAGGGAGAGGTCTTGTATGCCGCGAGCTTCGTGGAGTGGTTTGCCGAGGAGGCACGTCGCGCATACGGGGAAATCATTCCTTCGCCGAGTGTCGACCGAGAGCTGTTTGTGTTTCGTGAGGCCATTGGCGTGGCGGCCGCCATCACGCCCTGGAACTTCCCCGCAGCCATGATCACCCGCAAGTGTGCCCCGGCATTGGCGGTGGGCTGCACGGTTGTCGTGAAACCCGCCGAGGCCACGCCGCTCACGGCGCTCGCCTTGGCCGAGCTCGGGCAACGGGCAGGCTTTCCGGCCGGCATTTTCAATGTGGTGGTGGGTGATGCAGACGCTGCGCCCGCGATTGGGGGGGTGCTCTGTGAGGATCCCCGGGTGCGAAAGCTCTCGTTCACCGGGTCAACGGAAGTGGGGCGGCTGCTCTACAAGCAGTGTGCGCCCACGGTGAAGAAGTTGTCGCTCGAGCTCGGCGGCAATGCGCCATTTATTGTCTTTGATGATGCAGACCTGGATGCCGCCGTGGAAGGCCTCATGGCCGCAAAGTTTCGCAATGCAGGCCAGACCTGCGTCTGCCCCAATCGAATTTATGTGCAGTCGGGTGCGGTGGCAGCGTTCTCCGAGAAGCTGGTCGCCAGGGTTGCGACGCTTCGTGTGGGGCCCGGGCTGGGGGAGGGCGCTCAGATTGGCCCCTTGATCGAGGAGGCCGCCGTTGAGAAGGTGGAGGCCCATTTGGCAGACGCCACTGCGCACGGCGCGCGCGTGCTCTGCGGCGGCACTCGGCATCGCCTTGGTGGCCTGTTCTTTGAGCCCACGGTGTTGGTGGGTGCCACCGCCCAGATGCGCATCGCGCGCGAGGAAACATTCGGCCCCGTGGCCCCAATCTTCCCGTTCGAATCGGAGGCAGAGGTCATCGAGGCCGCGAACGCGACGGAGTTCGGCCTGGCCGCGTATTTCTATGCACGGGATGTCGGCCGCGTGTTTCGTGTGGCGCATGCGCTGGAAGCCGGGATGGTCTCGGTGAATGCGGGGGCTTTTTCCAACGAGGTGGCGCCCTTTGGCGGCGTCAAGCAGTCTGGTCTCGGCCGTGAGGGCGCTCGCCATGGCCTGGACGAGTACCTCGAGACGAAGTACGTCACGGTCGCCGGCTTGCGCTGACCGAGTTGTTTCACGTGAAACCATGTTTCACGTGAAACAAACCCCATCCGCTCTTTTCTGAGCATCGACCCTGTCCAAAGGGACGAGGGTCGCCTATAATCGGCCTCCCTTTGACACAAACGCGCCGCCAGGCCAAGCCCGAAGCAACGTGAACTATCCAAAGCCATTCGACGTGATTGTGGTGGGTGGCGGCCATGCCGGCACGGAGGCCGCGTTGGCCGCGGCCCGTTCCGGTGCTGCAACGCTGCTTGTGACCCACGCCTTGGAGACGCTCGGCCAGATGTCCTGCAATCCGTCGATCGGCGGTATTGGCAAGGGTCACCTGGTGAAAGAGATCGATGCCTTGGGTGGGGTCATGGCCATTGCCGCCGACGAGGCGGGCATTCAGTTTCGAATTCTCAACGCCTCCAAGGGCCCCGCGGTTCGGGCCACGCGGGCCCAGGCCGATCGGGTGCTCTATCGTCAGGCGATCCGAACCCGCTTGGAGAACCAGCCCAATCTGATGCTCTTCGCCCAGGCGGTTGACGACATTCTGGTGTCGGGCGATCGCGTGACGGGCGTTCGAACCCAAACCGGTGTGGTCTTTCGGGCGCCAACGGTTGTGCTGACGGCTGGCACTTTTCTCAATGGACGAATCCACATTGGTTTGGACCATTATTCAGCTGGCCGGGCAGGGGACCCACCGGCCGTGGCCCTCTCGCACCGTCTGAAAGAGCTCGGGCTGGCGCAGGGCCGCTTGAAGACGGGGACGCCACCGCGCCTGGATGGTCGAACGATTGATTGGCAGGTGCTTGCGCAGCAGCCGGGCGACACCGACCCGGTCCCGGTCTTCTCCTTCATGGGAGACGCGGGCATGCATCCCAGGCAGATTGCCTGCTGGGTGACGCACACCACGGCGGCCACCCACGACCTGATTCGCAGTGGGCTGGATCGCTCGCCCATGTTCACTGGCGTGATTGAAGGGGTTGGGCCCCGTTACTGCCCCTCGATCGAGGACAAGGTTCATCGGTTTGCCGACAAGAGCAGCCATCAGATCTATTTGGAACCCGAGGGCTTGACCACCCACGAGGTCTATCCCAACGGCATTTCCACCAGCCTTCCTTTCGACATCCAGCTCGGCATCGTTCGCTCCATGAAGGGCCTGGAGGCTGCGGACATCGTGCGCCCAGGCTATGCCATTGAGTACGACTACTTCGACCCACGTCATTTGCGGCCCAGCCTGGAAACCAAGGACATTGCCGGGCTCTTCTTCGCCGGCCAGATCAATGGCACGACGGGTTACGAGGAGGCGGCAGCCCAAGGCTTGTTGGCTGGCCTCAATGCCTCGCGGCAGGCACGGGACCTCCCCCCATGGACGCCGGGGCGGCATGAGGCGTATCTGGGCGTGCTGGTGGATGATTTGGTCACCCGCGGGGTGACGGAGCCGTATCGGATGTTCACGAGTCGGGCCGAGTATCGCTTGAGCTTGCGCGAGGACAACGCCGACCTGCGGCTCACAGCCATTGGACGGGCCATGGGCCTCGTGGACGATGCCCGCTGGGCCGCATTCGAGACAAAGAGAACGGCCATCGACCAGGCGAGTGACTGGGTGAAGCGAGTTCACCTGCATCCCAGTCGGCTGTCTGCTGAGCAACTGACATCGGTCTTTGGCCACGAGCCACCCCGCCAAGAGGCCTCCTTGGCCGCGCTTCTGCGCCGGCCGGGCATTTCGTTGGAGGCCTTGCTGGGTCTGCTGCCACCCGAAGACGTTCATGTGATGGATGCCGCGGTCTGCCAGCAGGTCGACATTCAATTCAAGTACGAGGGCTACATCCAGCGCCAGGAGGATGAGATCGAGCGTCGTCAGTCCCAGGAAGACACGCCACTGCCAGAGGACCTGGACTACGCCTCCGTTCGTGGATTGTCCGTGGAGGTGCGGCAAGTGTTGGTGGCCGCCAGGCCCGCCACGGTCGGCCAGGCCGGCCGGCTTCCCGGCGTCACGCCTGCGGCGATCTCGCTGCTCTTGATTCACCTCAAACGGATGGGACGGGGTCGGGCGGTTGAGCGCGCAGCGTAAATGGGAGGTCCTGCATCCAGTGAGATCCTTCGGGCGTGGCAACAGTTGCCCGTCTCGCAGGCACGGCCACTCTCACAAGTTCAGGCCGACCAACTCGCAGCCTTTTTGGAGGGCATGTCTCGCTGGAATGCTGTGCACAACATCACAGCCGTTGGGGCAGAGGCGTCTGTGCCACGTCACATCTTGGATGCGTTGGTGGCCTGGCCAAGCCTACTTGACCACCTGGGCGACGAGCCGAGCCCGGTCATCCTGGATGTCGGCAGTGGGAACGGCGTTCCGGGCCTGCCTTGGGCTGTGGTGGCGCCCAGCCTGCAGGTTCATTTGGTGGAGCGGGTGGCCAGAAAGGCAGCCTTCTTGCGCAGGGCTGCGCGAGACTTGGGCTTGTCGGGCCGCGTGAGCGTCTTTCAGGAGTCGGTGGAGTCGGGCGCTGGGCTGGTTGCGGCGGCTCCTCCCCAGGGCTATGCGATCATTGCATCGCGGGCGTTTGCGGCCCTGGAGGACTTTCTTGGGCTGACTTGGCAGCATGCTGGCCCAGGCACTTGCTGGCTTTATATGGCAGGAAAACTTAGTGAAATAAAAGGTTTATCAGGTAGTGTGTACATACATCCAGCGCATGCGTCCCGGTATGCCCTGGCATCGATTGAACCGGTGCGCGTGCCGGGGCAGGCTGGGGACAGACATCTCATATGGATTCGGAGGGCGCAGGCATGACCACCATCACACCCCGCAAGACACATATCTTTGCGGTGGCGAATCAAAAGGGCGGGGTGGGTAAAACCACCACGGCCGTCAACTTGGCTGCCGCCATGGCACGCTTGGGCTTTCGGGCCTTGCTCGTCGATCTCGACCCCCAAGGCAACGCAACCATGGGCAGCGGCATCGACAAGAGCAGCCTGACACAGTCGGTCTACCCCATGCTCGTGGGGCTGGCAGGGGCGGCCGCCGTGCGTGTGAGCACCCCCGGTGGCTTCGACCTCTTGCCGGCCAACCGAGACCTGGCGGGTGCCGAGGTGGAGCTGGTCGATCTCGATGATCGCGAGCACCGCCTTGCCAAAGGCCTGGCGGACATCGCCGCCGACTACGACATTGTGGTCATCGACTGCCCCCCATCGCTCTCGCTGCTGACCCTCAATGGGCTGTGCGCCGCCCACGGGGTGGTGATCCCCATGCAGTGTGAGTACTTCGCACTCGAGGGCCTCTCCGACCTGGTCAATTCGATCAAGCGGGTGCATGCCGGTCTGAACCGAGAGCTGCGAATCATTGGCCTGCTGCGGGTCATGTTCGATCCCCGAATGACCCTCTCCCAGCAGGTCAGCGACCAGCTCGAGCGGCACTTCGCAGAGAAGGTCTTCAAGACCGTGATTCCCCGAAATGTCCGCCTGGCCGAGGCCCCCAGCCATGGGCAGTCCGGCCTCGATTACGACCCAGCCTCAAGGGGCTCTCAGGCTTACTTGTCGTTTGCCCAGGAGCTCGTGGCCCGAATGGGCATGGTGCGTGGCGCCGCGGCAGTTCAGGAGGTGACGCAATGAGCTTGAAGAAAAAAGGCCTTGGACGCGGCCTGGAAGTCTTGTTGGGGGCTTCCACGCCCATGCAAGAGGCCACTGATGGCCTGGTGTCCCTGCCGCTGACGGCACTGCAAGCAGGCCGTTACCAGCCTCGGCAGGTCATGGATGAGTCGGGGCTTGAGGAGCTTGCCGATTCCATCCGCCGGCAGGGCGTGTTGCAGCCCATCGTCGTACGGCCCATCAGCACCGGAACCGACACCGTCGCCTACGAGATCATCGCCGGCGAACGCCGCTTCCGAGCCACCAAGCTCGCTGGGCTCACGGAGATTCCTGCTGTGGTCAAGGCCGTGGATGACCAGACGGCCCTGGCCATGGCGCTTATTGAGAATCTGCAGCGTCGAGACCTCTCGGCCCTTGAAGAGGCGCAGGGCATTTCCCGGCTCATCGAAGAGTTCGGGCTGACCCATGAGCAGGCCGCCCAGGCTGTAGGCCGCTCCCGCAGTGCCACCACCAACTTGCTGCGGCTCTTGCAATTGCCCCAGGCCGTGCAGGCCTATCTGCGGGAAGGCCAACTGGAGGCAGGCCATGCCCGAGTGTTGCTGACCCTACCTGCCCCGCAGCAGCGTGCCTTGGCTGAGTTGGCTGTGGCCCAGGGGCTGTCGGTTCGGGACGTGGAGGAGCGCGCCCGCCGGCTGGCAGGCGCATCCGGTTTGAGCAAGTCAGGTGGCACCAAGCGCGCGGCTGCAGCCGAGGCGAGTGCCGACTGGCGTCGCATGGAAGAGGTGCTGTCTGACCAGCTCGGGCTGGTGGTGGCTTTAAAGCCAAAAGGGGCCGGCGGGGAGTTGCGGGTGCAGTTCAACAGCCCCGAGGAATTTGAAGGCCTCTTGCAGCGGCTCGTCCCCGTAAACACCGAGGGTTTTTGACAATGGACGCTCGCCCCCTTTACACTCCACAGGCTTAACCGAAGCGGCTGGTAGACAAGATTCGAATGATCAGGGTGCCAGTTGTTCAGGGGGTCTTGGTGGGCGTATGCGCCGCGTTGGCCGCACTCCACTCGGCGCCAACGGGCTGGAGCGTGTTGCTCGGTGGTCTGTCGATCGTGCTGCCCAACCTTCTGTTTGCCTGGCGATTGCAGTTGGCTTCACCGAATCGGGCGGTGGTTGTTTGGATGATTGGCGAGCTTCTCAAAATGATGCTGTCCGTTGTCCTGCTGGTCTTGGTGGCCACATGGTTCGAGGGCTTGGTCTGGCCAGGTCTGCTGCTCGGAATTGCCGTAGCAGCCATGTCGATCTTTGTGGCGCCTTGGGTATTGAATCGGGCGGTTCGTCAGCAAGACGCCCAACGAATTGATCGTAGGCTACGGCAGGCGCCGGAGTCCGTTGAAACGAAGTAACGAACGTCGACGAGGAAGAACATGGCTGCTACGCAAGCGCCGACCGCAGGGGAATATGTTGTCCATCACCTGGGACACCTCACCAATACGGGCAAGCCGCAGACGGCCATCGTCGATTTCTCCGTCATTAATTTCGACACCATTTTCTGGTCGGTGACCCTCGGGGCCCTGGCCGTGTTTTTCCTGTGGCGCGCGGCCAGTAAGGCCACCGCCGGCGTTCCCGGGCGCTTCCAAGCCTTGGTGGAAATTCTCGTGGAAATGGTGGAGAACCAGTCCAAGAGCATTGTTCATGGCGACCGCCGCTTCATCGCGCCATTGGCCCTCACGGTATTTGTCTGGATCTTCTTTTTGAATGCCATGGACCTCCTACCTGTGGACTTACCCCACTATGTATTCATTGCGACGGGTCTAGACCAGTACATCCACTATCACCGCATTGTCGCCACGGCAGACTTAAACGGCGCGCTCGGCATGTCGCTCGGCGTATTCGTGCTCATGATCTACTACAACCTGAAGATCAAAGGCCTGGGCGGCTTTCTGCACGAACTCTTCTGTGCTCCCTTTGGCTCGCATCCCGCCCTATGGCTGGCCAACCTGGGCCTTAACATCATCGAGTTCCTGGCCAAGACCGTGTCGCTGGGCATGCGGCTCTTCGGAAACATGTATGCCGGCGAGCTCATCTTCATTCTGATTGCCCTGCTGGGCGGTACCGCCACCGCATTCGGTTTCATTGGCCACGTGATTGCTGGCTCCATCTGGGCCATCTTCCACATCCTGATCATCACGTTGCAGGCTTTTATTTTCATGATGCTGACGCTGGTGTACATCGGCCAGGCCCACGAAGGGCACTAAGTCGAATGAAGTCTGTCTTTTCTTTGTCCGCTGTCGTTTCTTTTTTGTTTCCCCTCTGAGGAGTTGTTATGACGAACGTTGCATTTGTCGCGCTGGCTTGTGGTCTGATCATTGGTCTGGGTGCCATCGGCGCCTGTATTGGAATTGGTCTCATGGGTGGTAAGTTCATCGAGGCCTCGGCCCGTCAGCCAGAGCTGATGAATGAGCTGCAGACCAAGATGTTCCTGCTGGCTGGTCTGATCGACGCGGCCTTCCTGATCGGCGTGGGCATCGCCATGATGTTTGCCTTCGCAAATCCGTTTGCTGGATAAGACGGGCTCTGATCAAGACTCTGTGAGGACTGCGCTGTGAATCTGAACGCAACCCTGGTCGCCCAGCTGGTCGTATTTTTTGTACTGGCTTGGTTCACCATGAAATTCGTATGGCCCCCGATCATGAAGGCGCTCGATGAGCGGGCTCAGAAAATCGCCGAAGGCCTCGCCGCGGCCGACAAGGCCAAGGCCGACATGGTCATGGCTGAGCGCCGGGCTGCCGAGGAAATGGGCAAGGCTAAGGATGTCGCCGGTGAGGTTCGTGCGTCGGCTGAGAAGCAGGCCAACCTCCTTATCGAACAGGCCAGGTCCGAGGCCACCCGTATCGTTGCAGCCGCCCGAGAGGCAGCCGAGAAGGAGGCCGAGTCGGTGGTTCAGTCTGCGCGTGACAGCCTTCGTGACGAGGTGGCCACCTTGGCGGTCAAGGGCGCGGAGCAGATCCTGCGCCGAGAAGTCGATGCCAAGGCTCATGCAGACCTGCTCAAGCACTTGAAGAACGAGCTCTGATATGGCGGAAGTCGCAACCATTGCGCGGCCATACGCAGAGGCCGCCTTCGCGGTGGCCCGCGCAGATGCAGCGGCCATGTCTGCATGGTCTGCTGCACTCGGACGGCTGGCTGCTATCGCGGCCGACGATGCCACGCAATCGCTTTATGGCAATCCGTCTGTTGGGCCAGACCAGCTCGCCAAATTGTTTTCAGATGCCGCAGGTGGCCTCACTGGCCCGGTGGAAAATTTTGTGAAGCTGCTGGCCGAGAACGGCCGGCTCTCCACCCTGCCAGAGATCGCCACACGCTTTGAGGCGCTCAAGAATGCGGCCAATGCCACCCTTGCGGCGCGAGTGGAAACAGCCTTTGCCTTGTCCGCGGCCGAGCAGGCCGAGATCAAGGCGCTGCTTGAAAAAAAATACGGCCAGGCCGTGACCCTCACCACCGAGGAGGCCAAGGGCCTGATCGGTGGCGTGAGGATCTCGATTGGCGACGAAGTGATCGATGCATCGGTGAGTGGCAAGCTCGCCAAGATGACATCCGCCCTGATGAACTAGGAGCAATTTGAATGCAACTGAACCCCTCTGAAATTAGTGAGCTGCTCAAGGGCAAAATCCAAGGCCTTAATCTGGTCGCGGACACACGCAACCAGGGCACGGTGGTCTCGGTCACCGACGGCATCTGCCGCATCCACGGGCTCTCGAATGTGATGCAAGGTGAAATGCTGGAGTTTCCCAACAACACCATCGGCCTGGCCCTCAATCTTGAGCGCGACTCCGTTGGTGCGGTGGTGCTGGGTGAGTACACCGAGATCTCAGAGGGCGACGTGGTCAAGGCCACCGGTCGAATTCTGGATGTTCCTGTGGGACCAGAGCTCATTGGCCGCGTGCTGAACGCACTGGGTCAGCCCATCGATGGCAAAGGCCCCATCAATGCCAAGATGACCGACGTTATCGAGAAGGTCGCCCCCGGCGTGATCTACCGTAAGTCGGTCTCGCAGCCGGTTCAGACCGGTCTGAAGGCCGTGGACTCCATGGTGCCTGTGGGCCGTGGTCAGCGTGAGCTGATCATTGGCGACCGCCAGACCGGCAAGACCGCTGTGGCCGTCGACACGATCATCAATCAGAAGGGTCAGAAGATGACCTGCGTCTACGTGGCGATTGGTCAGAAGGCCTCCACCATTGCCAACGTGGTGCGCAAGCTCGAAGAGACGGGTGCCATGGCCTACACCATTGTGGTGGCCGCCACGGCTTCGGAGTCGGCTGCCATGCAGTATCTGTCGGCCTATTCCGGCTGCACCATGGGAGAGTACTTCCGCGACCGTGGCGAGGACGCCCTCATCATTTACGACGATCTCTCCAAGCAGGCCGTGGCCTACCGTCAGGTTTCACTGCTGCTGCGCCGCCCGCCGGGCCGTGAGGCGTTCCCTGGCGATGTCTTCTATCTCCACTCCCGCCTGCTCGAGCGGGCCGCCCGGGTCAACGAGGAATACGTTGAGAAGTTCACCAATGGTGCCGTCAAGGGCAAGACCGGTTCACTCACAGCCCTTCCCATCATTGAAACCCAGGCTGGCGACGTCTCTGCATTTGTGCCCACCAACGTGATTTCTATCACCGACGGTCAGATCTTCCTCGAGACCGATCTGTTCAACGCCGGCATTCGCCCTGCGCTTAACGCCGGTATTTCGGTGTCGCGTGTGGGTGGTGCGGCCCAGACCAAGCTCATGAAGCGCAAGGACACGGGCGCAGGTGTGCGTCTGGCCCTGGCCCAGTACCGCGAGCTGGCTGCCTTTGCGCAGTTTGCCTCGGACCTCGACGAGACCACCCGCAAGCAGCTCGAGCGTGGCCGCCTTGTTACCGAGCTCATGAAGCAGCCCCAGTACCAGCCGCTCAAGATCTGGGAGATGGCGCTCACCCTGTTTGCGGTGAACAACAACTACATGGATGACGTCGATGTCTCCAAGGCCAGTGCCTTCGAGCGGGCTTTGCGCGACCACGTGCGCAACAAGCACGTTGCACTGGCCGATGCCATCGAAGCCGCCAAGGATCTCTCTGCAGACCATGAGGCCCAGCTGCGCAAGGCCATCGAAGACTTTAAGAAGACCGGCGCCTACTAAGGACCCCCCATGCCAGGCTCAAAAGAGATACGCAACAAGATCAAGAGCGTTCAAAACACGCGCAAGATCACCAAGGCCATGGAAATGGTCGCGGCCTCGAAGATGCGCCGCGCGCAAGAGCGCATGCGCGCCGGTCGCCCCTATGTGGAAAAGGTTCGTGCCATTTGTGCAAACCTCAGCCACGCCACACCGGAGTTCGTACACCCCTACATGACCCGGCGCAAAGAGATCAAGCGCATTGGACTCATCGTGGTCACCTCCGACAAAGGCCTGTGCGGTGGTTTGAACACCAACCTGCTGCGCCAAGTGGTGACACGCGTCAAAGAGTGGGAAGCCGCTGGTGCGAGCGTGCAGGTCACGGCGTTTGGCAATAAGGGCTTTGGCTTTTTCAGCCGCATGGGCTCGAAGGTGGTGAGCCACGTCATTGGTCTGGGCGATGCCCCGCAGCTCGGCACACTCATTGGCCCCGTCAAGGTTCAACTCGACGCCTTTGCGGCCGGTGAGCTCGATGCGGTGTTCTTGGCGTCCAATCAGTTCGTGAACACCATGAAGCAAGACCCCACCGTGATGGAACTGCTTCCCCTGACCGACGATCGTCTGGAGCGGACCGACCCCAATCACGACTGGGATTACCTCTACGAGCCCAATGCAGAGGTGGTGCTCTCCGAGCTGCTCACCCGCTATTTGGAGTCAGTGGTGTTTCAGGCGGTGGCCGAGAACATGGCCTGCGAGCAGAGCGCCCGCATGGTGGCTATGAAGGCCGCCTCGGACAACGCCAAGCAGCTCATCGAAAGCCTGCAACTGTCCTACAACAAGGCGCGCCAGGCCGCCATCACCAAAGAATTGTCGGAAATCGTGGGCGGTGCAGCGGCTGTGTAAGCCCCACGCCCACATGCAATTAACAAACGTTTAGAGAGAAGAGGACCCTCAAATGAGCATGGCACAAGGCAAGATTGTTCAGTGTATTGGTGCAGTGGTCGACATCCAGTTCCCACACGACAGCATTCCGCACATTTACGATGCCCTCACCCTGGACGATTCCGCCCAGCACGACCTCATCGAAAGGGGGCTCACCTTCGAGGTGCAGCAGCAGCTCGGTGATGGCGTGGTTCGAACCATTGCCATGGGGTCGTCCGACGGCATTCGCCGCGGCATGCCCGTGAACAACACCGGCAAGGGCATCGCTGTGCCAGTGGGCGAGGGCACCCTGGGCCGAATCATGGACGTCCTCGGACGCCCCATTGATGAAGCCGGCCCCATTCCCTGCGATGAGCTTCGCGAGATCCACCAGGCCGCCCCGAAATTTGCCGACCTCTCCCCATCGGTTGAACTGCTTGAGACCGGCATCAAGGTGATCGACCTCATCTGCCCGTTTGCCAAAGGCGGCAAGGTGGGCCTTTTCGGCGGAGCTGGTGTGGGCAAGACCGTGAACATGATGGAACTCATCAACAACATCGCCAAGCAGCACTCGGGCCTCTCGGTGTTTGCAGGCGTAGGTGAGCGCACCCGTGAAGGGAACGACTTCTATCACGAGATGAAAGACTCCAACGTGCTCGACAAGGTGGCCATGGTCTTTGGTCAGATGAACGAGCCCCCGGGCAACCGACTGCGCGTGGCGCTCACCGGCCTCACCATGGCCGAGCGCTTCCGTGACGAAGGCCGCGACATTCTCTTCTTCGTGGACAACATTTATCGCTACACCCTGGCAGGCACCGAGGTCTCGGCACTGCTGGGCCGGATGCCTTCGGCCGTGGGCTATCAGCCCACACTGGCCGAGGAAATGGGCCGTCTGCAGGAGCGGATCGTGTCCACGAAGGTGGGTTCGATCACGTCCATTCAGGCGGTTTATGTGCCAGCCGACGACCTTACCGACCCATCGCCTGCCACAACATTTGCTCACCTCGACGCCACCGTGGTGCTCTCACGGGACATCGCCTCCCTGGGCATCTACCCCGCCGTGGACCCCCTCGACTCCACCTCACGCCAGATCGACCCCAACGTCGTGGGCGAGGAGCACTACTCGGTGACGCGCAAGGTGCAGCAGACTCTGCAGCGCTACAAAGAACTGCGCGACATCATTGCCATTCTGGGCATGGACGAGCTCTCGCCCGATGACAAGCTCATTGTGGCCCGCGCCCGTAAGGTTCAGCGCTTCTTGTCGCAGCCTTTCCACGTGGCCGAGGTCTTCACAGGTTCGCCGGGCAAATATGTCACGCTGGCCGAGACGATCCGTGGCTTCAAGATGATCGTCGATGGCGAGTGCGACGCCCTGCCGGAGCAGGCCTTCTACATGGTCGGCGGTATCGAAGAGGCCTTCGAAAAGGCCAAGACGCTTCAATAATTCAATCGGAGTCCATGCCCCATGGCCGGAACCATTCAAGTCGACGTTGTCAGCGCCCAAGAGATGATCTTCTCTGGGGAGGCCGAGTTCGTGGCCCTTCCCGGAGAGCAGGGCGAGCTGGGCATTCTGCCGGGGCACATCCCGCTCATCACCCGCATTCGTCCTGGCACGGTTCGCATCAAGGTCAATGGCCAAGAAGAGCTCATCTTTGTGGCCGGTGGCATCTTGGAAGTGCAGCCTCGCGTGGTCACGGTGCTCGCCGACACGGCCATCCGTGGAAAAGACCTCGATGAGGCCAAGGCTGAACAAGCCCGTAAGGATGCCGAAACCGCGCTTGCCAATCGCAACACCGACATCAATTACGCAGCCGCCCAGGCGGAGCTGGCCATCGCATCGGCCCAGCTCGCCGCCCTGAAGCAGTTCAGAAGCCGCAAGTAAGCGGCCCGCGGCACCCCCAGATTTGGCCCAGACCAACGACCTCTTTTTACGGGCCCTTGCCCGGCAGCCGGTGGAGCGAACCCCGGTCTGGCTCATGCGCCAGGCGGGCCGTTATCTGCCGGAGTACAACGCCACCCGCAAGAAGGCCGGCAACTTTCTGGCCTTGTGCAAGAACCCCGAGCTGGCCTGCGAGGTCACCCTTCAGCCGATTGATCGTTACGGCCTGGATGCGGCCATTCTGTTCTCGGACATCCTCACCATCCCGGATGCCTTTGGCCTTGGCCTGCATTTCGTAGAGGGGGAAGGCCCGCGCTTTCACCGAAAGATTGAGTCCGAGGCCGACCTTGCGGTCATGCCCAATGTCGACATGGCCGAGGCCCTCTCCTACGTGGGCGATGCGGTTGCACTCATTCGCAAAACCCTCGATGGCCGCGTGCCCCTCATTGGCTTCTCAGGCAGCCCATGGACACTGGCCTGTTACATGCTCGCCGGCGGCAGCAGCTCCGACGACTTTTTGTCGGTGCGCAAATGGATCTACAGCCGCCCAGACCTGGTGCAGGCCCTGCTCAAGCGCCTCACCCATGCCGTCACCGACTACTGCGACATGCAGGTGCGCGCGGGCGCGCAGGCCATCATGCTCTTCGACAGCTGGGGTGGCCTGCTGGCAGACCAATCCTTCGATGCTTTCTCGCTGCAAGCCTTGGAGACCATTGTGGGCGACCTGCGGGCCCGCCATCCGCAGACCCCGGTCATCGTGTTCGTCAAAGGTGGTGGCCAGTGGATGGAGCGCATTGCGGCCACCGGCTGCCAGGGCGTGGGCCTCGACTGGACGGCCAACCTCGGCCAAGCCCGCCGCCTGATCGGCGACCGCTGCGCCCTGCAAGGCAACCTGGACCCAGCCGTTCTGCTCGGCACGCCTGCGCACATCGAGGCCGAGGCCACCAAGGTGGTCAACAACTTTGGAAAATTATCGGCGGGTGCGGGCCACATCTTTAATTTGGGTCATGGCATCTCGCAGTTCACGCCCATCGACCACGTCACATGCCTCGTGGAGGCTGTTGCAAAGGCCAGCCGCCAGCAGGCTACCTGAGCGCAGCACGCATGTCAGCCCTCACGGGCAAGCCCACCACGCGACTGCTGGATGTTGCAGTCGACACCCCAGGCCTTGGCCCGCTCAGCTATCTTGCGCCCCCATCGGGCGCCCCCAACGACACCGACAATGGCCTTGAGGCCGGCGACTGGCTCCTCGTGCCGGTGGGGACACGCAGCCGCGTAGGACTGATCGTGGCCATCCAAGATGTCGAGCCGCGCGCGATCGAGGGCTTGGACTATGCGGTGCGCCCAGCCCTACAACGCCTAGCCCTGCCTCGGTTGTCCTCTCCCATGTTGCGACTCTTGAGCTTCACGGCCCGCTACTACCACCGGTCGGTTGGGCAGGTCATGGGCACCATGCTGCCCGCCTGGTTGCGCGCGCCGGCCACCCACCGCCAACGCCCCACCAAAACCGGTTTGAAGCCGTCGAGCCTGGAGGCCTGCCTTGGCCAAGGGCTTGATGCGCTCGAACACCAGCACGAGCAGGCCCAGCCCCATGGCCACGCAGCAAGCCAGGGAGACGCATGGCCAGCCCTCACGACAGACCAGGCCGCCGTTGTGAAGGCCTTCGAGGCGCATGTCCAACAACCAAACCCAGCGGCCGTCTTGCTGCATGGGGTGACAGGCTCTGGAAAGACACGGGTCTACTTCGAACTCATGGCCCAACGCCTGCAGGCGGCTCCGGACCAGCAGGTGCTCTTTCTGGTGCCAGAAATCGGCCTCACCCCGCAGCTGCAGACACGCCTGGTCCAGGCCTTTCCGGGCCATCGGGTGGGCGTGCTGCACAGCGGCCTGACGGACCGCCAGCGCGCCGTCATTTGGCTTGCCGGGGCCTTGGGCCAACTGCAAATTCTGGTGGGCACACGCATGGCCATTTTGGCCCCGCTGCCCGGCCTGGGCATGATCGTGGTCGACGAGGAACACGACGCGTCCTACAAGCAGCTCGAGGGCCTGCGTTATTCCGCGAGGGATCTGGCCCTTTGGCGTGCCAAAGACCTCGGCATCCCCCTGCTCCTGGGCTCGGCCAGCCCCAGCCTCGAGATGCAGGCCCAGGTGGCCCAGGGCCGCCTGGTGTCACTGCGCCTGGATGCGCGGGCCACCGGCACCATGCCTGCGCCGGTGCGGTTCATCGATCTGCGCGTGGAGCGGGCCGAGGAGGGACTGGCACCGAGTGCCTGGCGCGCACTGGAGCAGACGCTGGCCGAGGGGCAGCAGGCCTTGGTCTACTTGAACCGGCGGGGCTGGGCGCCAGTGCTCAACTGCGAGGCCTGCGGATGGACAGCGCCCTGTCCAGACTGCTCCACGCCCGCCGTCTTGCACAAGCGAAAGGCGGGCTGGCGGCTCATTTGCCACCGGTGCGGCCATCAGTCGGCCACGCCAAAGGCGTGTCCGGACTGCGGAAATCCCAGCCTGGAGACCTTTGGCCGTGGAAGCCAACAGCTCGAGGAGGCCCTGCAGTCGAGGCTGCCACAGGCCAAGCTCTTGCGCATGGATCGCGACGCCATTCGAAGCCAGGCGGCCTTCGAGGAGGCCCTGGCACAGATCCGCCGCGGCGAGGTGAATCTGCTGGTGGGCACCCAGATGATGGCCAAAGGCCATGACTTCCCCGCCCTCAAGCGCGTGATCGTGGTCGACGCCGATGCCCAGATTGCCAACCCAGACTTCCGAGCGCCGGAATGGCTGTTCGCCAACCTGCTGCAGGTGGCGGGCCGAGCAGGGCGCCACCTTGCAGGTGCCGAGGTCATCATTCAAACCCGCTATCCCAGCCACCCCTTGTTGCTCGCCTTGGCCGATCCCTCGCCGGGGGCACACCGCCGGCATTGGCAACAGCTCTTGCAAGAGCGGCAGTCTGCAGGCCTGCCACCGTTCTCGCACTTGGCCGCCGTGCGCTTCTCGCATGCTCGGGGTGATGCGGCCGTGGAGGCCGCAAAGGCCTGTGAGGCCTGGTGTCAGGCGGAGTCGATTCGACAGGATTTGGGCGTGACGGTGTACCCACCGACGCCGAGATACCCTGAGCGTCAGGCGGGAAAGACCCGTTGGCAGATCATTCTGGAATGCACGGAGCGCGCGGGCCTGCACGCGCTGCTCGACGGGCTTGGCCCATGGGCCCAGGCGCATCGCGCGGTGGATGTGGCCTTGGAGGTCGACCCGCTGGGGTTTTCTTGATGAACCTGTGGCGCGTCTGGCAGGAATCGAACCTGCGACCCTTGGCTTCGGAGGCCAATACTCTATCCACTGAGCTACAGACGCATAGCCTTCTATAATACGCGTCTCCACCCTTTGAGACGCCACAGAGACCTTGCCATGAGCGAACACGACAGCCTGATCAAAACCCCCAAACAACTCATCGTCGTGGTGGTACTCAGTTTCATCGTTCCAATTGCTGCCATCGTTTTGCTCACCAAATACATTGCGGCCGCACCCAAGGTTGGCGCGGGCAGCTCAGCCCTCACGGCCGAGGCCATTGCAGAGCGCATCAAGCCCGTGGGCCGTGTGGCCACTGTCCCCGAGGCAGGCGCTGCGCCTGCTGCAGCCGCGGCCGCTGTCATTCGCACCGGTGCCCAGGTCTACGCCGCGGCTTGCGCGGGGTGCCATGCGGCCGGTGTGCTGGGCTCCCCCAAGTTCGGCGACAAAGCGGCTTGGGCCTCTCGCATTCCCAAGGGCTACGACGCCCTGCTCACCTCTGCGCTCAAGGGCAAGGGCGCCATGGGCGCGCAAGGGGGTGGTGCCTACACCGATGCAGAGATTGGCAAGGCCGTGGCCCACCTGGCCAACAGCGCCGGCGCCAACTTCCAGCAGTAACAGGCTTGATCCAATTCTCGGCCCTCGATCGGGTCTTCAGTGCCTTTGACAATGCGCTGAAGACGCTCACCACCGATCCCTCGGGCACCGGCCGGCCCATGCCCGGTCAAGCCCTGTCGGAGGCCTCCCTGAACGACGCACAGCGCAGCCATGCGGCGGGCCTCATGCGTGTGAACCACGCAGGCGAAGTGGCCGCCCAGGGTCTGTATCAAGGCCAGGCCCTGTCCACGAAATCTCCCCAGCAGGCGCATGCGCTTCTTGAGGCCGCGCGAGAGGAGTCCGATCACCTGCGTTGGACACGCCGGCGCCTCACGGCCCTGGACAGCCGCCCCAGCCTGCTCTCGCCGCTCTGGTATGCCGGCGCCTTCTGCCTGGGCCTGGTGGCGGGCCGACTTCCTGCCGCACAGGGCATGGGCTTCGTTTCTGAAACTGAGCGTCAGGTCGAGGCGCACCTCAAGGGCCATTTGTCTGCCCTGCCGCCAGAAGACGTGCGGTCTCGGGCCGTGGTCACCCAAATGATGATCGACGAGGCCGAGCACGGCGCCGATGCCCGTGCCATGGGTGGGGCGGATCTCCCCCGGCCCGTTCAGCTGGCCATGAAGGCCAGTGCCAAGCTGATGATCCACACGGCCTACCGCCTCTAAGCGCCGCCATGCTGCCCCTCCAACGCCAGGCCTTCGGCCAGGCCTTACACGACAACCTGATGGAATTGGCCGCCTCCAAAGGCGTTGGGCTTGCGCTGTCTGTCGATGAGCTCACCACCAGCCTGCAGCAGCCCAAGCAGCCCGAGCACGGCGATCTCGCCACCAGCCTGGTGCTGAAACTGGCCAAGCCCTGGCAGATGAAGCCGCCCGTGCTGGCCCAGGAGTGGGTGAACCGAATTGCAGCAGATGATCGCCTTGGGCAATGGCTCACAGCAGCCGAGGTGGCCGGCCCAGGCTTTGTGAACTTTCGACTTCAGTTGGCCGTCAAGACGGCCGTGGTGGGGGTGGTGCTCGAACAAACCGATGCCTTCGGCCATCGGCCCACGCGTGCACAAGACCGCCTCTTGCTCGAGTTCGTGTCGGCCAATCCTACGGGCCCGCTGCATGTGGGCCATGGGCGACAGGCGGCCCTGGGCGACAGCCTGGCGCGGCTGATGGCCTCGCAGGGCACCAGCGTGCACCGCGAGTTCTACTACAACGATGCAGGCGCCCAGATCGAGAACCTGGCGCGCTCGGTGCAAGCCCGCGCCAAGGGGCTTGGCCCAGACGACCCCGCCTTTCCGGCCGACGGTTACCGTGGCGAGTACATCGGCGAGATTGCCCAGGCGTATTTGTTGGGTGAGTCGGTCACAACGGTCGAGGGCACAACGGTGGTGGGCCAGACCGACGCCGAAGACCTTTCGGCCATTCGCGCATTCGCAGTGGCCTATCTGCGCCACGAGCAAGACCTGGACTTGGCGGCCTTTGGGGTTGGATTCGACCAGTTCAGCCTCGAGTCGTCGCTCTACACCGACGGCCATGTCGAGGCTGTGGTGGCCCGCCTCGTCGAGAATGGCAGCGCCTATGAGCAAGACGGTGCCCTTTGGCTGCGCACCACCGACCATGGCGACGACAAAGATCGGGTGATGCGCAAGTCTGAGGGGGGCTACACCTACTTTGTGCCCGATGTGGCCTATCACCTGCAGAAGTGGCGCCGCGGCTTTGCAAGGGCGGTGAACATTCAGGGCTCCGACCACCACGGCACCATCGCCCGCGTGCGAGCGGGCCTGCAGGCGCTCGGCGAAGGCGTGCCCCCGCAGTACCCGGACTACATCCTGCATAAGATGGTCACCGTGATGCGCCACGGTGAAGAGGTGAAGATCTCCAAGCGCGCGGGCTCGTATGTCACCCTGCGTGACCTCATCACCTGGTCGGGCCAGGTGGCCGACGCAGCAGCGCCAGACCTCGACCGCGGCCGAGATGCGGTTCGCTTCTTTCTGGTGTCTCGCAAGGCCGACTCGGAATTTGTGTTCGATGTCGACCTGGCCCTCTCGGCATCCGACGAGAACCCGGTCTATTACGTTCAATATGCCCACGCCCGTATTCAGAGCGTGCTGGCGCAGGCCGGGCACACTTGGGACCAGGGCCTGACGGCATCAGGCCGTGAGGCCTGCCTGGCACGGCTCGATTCACCCAAGGCCTTGGCCCTGTGCGCTTGCCTGGCCAGCTATCCAGACCTCCTGGCCCAGGCGGCCAACGAGCACGCCCCCCACCTGGTGGCCTTCTACCTGCGCGAACTCGCCGCGGCCTTCCACGGGTTCTACAACGCAGACCGCGTGCTGGTCGAAGAGGTTCAACTGCGCCAGGCCAGGCTCTTGCTGCTGGTGGCCACGGCCACGGTGCTGGCCTCGGGGCTGCGCATCCTCGGTGTTCGCGCGCCCAACAAGATGTAGCATCCCACCATGGCCAACGCTCGGAATTCAGACAACCCTCGCCAAGCCGGCCCGGCCCGCAGCGGCGGCAGCATCGTGAGCTTCTCGGCCGGTGTGGCCGTGGGCCTGATTGTGTCGGCCGCTGTGGCGGCCTACATCACGCTCACACCGCCGCCATTTGAAGACCGTGGCCTGCGAAAGCCCGAGCCGCCGGTGGCCGCCAAGAAATCGTCTTCGGAGCCCGCTGCCGCGCCAGAGTCCGCAGAGCCACCATCACCGCCACCAGAGGCCGTGGCGCCCCCGCCACCGCCTCCGCTGGCCGACCCCAAAGGGGTTCCATTGGCCGAACCCCCCGGCACCACGTATTTCTTGCAGGTGGCTGCTTATCGGTCGGTGGATGAGGCCGATCAGATGCGGGCACGCCTGGCCATCCTGGGCTTTGAGGCCTCGGTGTCTCAGGTTCGCCGAGACAGCACGGTCTTTCACCGTGTTCGGCTTGGCCCCTTCTCAGACTTTGAGGTGTTGAACCGCACGAAGGTTGGTCTGTCTGAAAATGGACTCGAATCCACCGTGGTCCGGGTTCTGCCCGCCCAGTAAAGGAGCACCGTCTTATGCAAGCCCCGAATTCCCGTCGTCGACGCAGCCTGGCCACAGGCTCGGCACTGGCCCTCTCACGCCTGATGCCCCCGGGCCTGCTTGCAGGCCTTGCGTCCAGCAGCCTTCAGGCCGCACCCATCGACGAGGGCATCGACTTTCGCGTGCTCGCCAAGCCCGTGCCCACCGCCGCAGCTGGCAAAGTCGAGGTCTTGGAGTTTTTTTGGTACGCCTGCCCCCATTGCTACGCCATGGAGCCCGCCATCAAGGCATGGCAGGCCAAGCTGCCGTCCGATGTGCTCTTTCGAAAGGTGCATGTGGCCTTTCGAGGCAATGTCCAGCAGCAACTCTTCTACACCCTGGAGGCCCTCATGGCGCCCGAGGCGGTGCATGAGAAGGCCTTTGCAGCCATCCACCTGGGCCGAAAACCCCTGGTCACACCTGCGGAAATTTTCGAATGGGTGCGCTCAGCAGGCCTCGACGATGCTCGCTTCGAGAAGGCCTGGGCATCCCCTGCGGTGGCCAGCAATATGCGCCGCGCCACTGCGCTCATGACCGCCCACGAGGTGGAGGGGGTGCCCCGTTTCACCATTCATGGCCGTTTTGTGACCGCGCCATCCATGGTTGGTGGCAGCCACCAGCGGGCCATGGCCGTGGTCGATCACCTCATCGCGAAGGCGCGTCCGCTGGTCCGCGCTTAGCCAGCGAGGTCACCATCTGATAGGCCTCTGCGCGCTCCAAGCCCAGGCCCTTGACCAATAACTTGGCGGCTGCGGAGGCCGGCAGCTCGGCCGACAGCAGCCTGGCCCACTCCTGTGCCGATGCCGTGCGCGCCCCTTGTGCTTGCGCTGCGTTTGGCAGGTCAAAGACCAAGACCATTTCACCCTGATTGCTGTGCGGGTCCGATGCGAGTCGGGCGCTGCGCTGGGCCATGACGTCGGTCAGGGTGCCACGGTGCAGGGTCTCGAAGGCCTTGGTCATCTCGCGGGCGAGCAGGGTGGGCGTGGTCTCCCCAAGCACCGAAGCGGCGTCTTGCAGCGCAGCCTCGATGCGATGCGGCGCTTCAAATGTCACCACCACACCGCCGGCCTGTCGCATTCGCTCGAGTGTGGCTCGCCGGCCTGCGGCCTTGGCTGGCAAAAACCCCCAAAAGCTCATTGGGTGCTCCTCTGAGATGAGAAAGCCACTCACGCTCACTGCCGCCGTGAGTGCACTTGGGCCGGGCACGGGAATCACCCGCAGGCCTCGCACCCAGGCCCGTTGAACCAGCCGCGCACCCGGGTCGGCCACCCCCGGCGTGCCGGCATCCGAGACCAAGACAACCCGCTGACCTAAGAGCCCCGCCTCGATCAGCGCCTCGGCCTGCTCCTGTTCGTTGTGGGCATGCACGGCCGTGAGGCGTCGACCATCGACGGGCAGCCCTAGGGCGTTGAGCAATTGGCGCAGCCGCCGAGTGTCCTCGGCACACAGGCACTCGGCCTGCTCCAGAAGCTGGCGCGCACGGGCACTGATGTCTCCCATGTGGCCGATAGGCGTGGCCACCAAGTAGAGGCCAGGCTCCAGGCTTTCAGAGGAGGTCTGCATGCCAAGTCCGAGACAACAAGAGGGAACCGACAAGGAGTGGGAGGCGTCTGACTGGCTGACGTCGCAGGGGTTGAGGCAGTTGGCCCATCAGGTCCGCTATCCGTTTGGTGAGATCGATCTGATTATGGTCGATGGGGCTGTGATTGTTTTTGTGGAGGTGCGCATGCGCGCGAGTTTGTCATTTGGAGGAGCCCTGGCCTCGGTCACCCTGGCCAAGCGTCGGCGCATTCTTCGTGCCGCCCGGGCCTGGCTTGCGGCCCGCGGTGGCCCAGCGCCCGCCTGCCGGTTCGACCTGATGGCCCAAGAGGCAGGCCAGTGGTGCTGGATTCAAAACGCCTTCGATGAAACGGCCCGCTGAGCCGTCATGCACGTGCACCGCACCGACACGCAGGCTTCTATAATCCAGGCATCACCTTCTAGGAGTTCGTATGGTTACGCGTCGTGTCTGCCTGCTCGGACTGGGTTCTTTGGCGGTCTCCTCTGGCCTGACGGGCTGCTTCCCGTTGGCCGCCACCGGCATGGTGGTGGGTGCGCTGTCAATCTCCGATCGCCGCACCACCGGGGCCCAGGCCGAAGATCAGGCCATCGAACTCAAGGGCTTCAACCGGCTGCGTGAGCGGTTCAAGGGCGATGCAGCCGTGACCGCCAGCGTTACGTCCTTTAACCGAACGGCTCTCATCACGGGCTTTGTGCCCGACCAGGCCACCAAGACCGAGGTGGGCCAGATCGTTGGCCGCATCGAGAACGTGCGAACCGTCATCAATGAATTGATTGTGGGCCTGCCCGCAAGCGTCACCACCTACGGCCGCGATGTGCTGCTCACCACTCGGGTGAAGGCCACCCTCCTCGATGCCCGCGATCTCAATGGCAACCTCATCAAGGTGGTCACCGAGTCGAGCACCGTCTATCTCATGGGCGTGGTGGCTGCCCGCGAGGCCTCCAGGGCCTCCGAAATTGTCTCCCGGGTGCCGGGTGTGCGCCGTGTGGTGCAGGCCTTTGAGGTCATCACCGAGGAACAGGCCCGTGCCATCGACACGGCCCTTCAGGGCGGCAAGGCTGCGCCCGAGGTCAAGGGCACACCGTCCACCCAGCCGGTGCCGCCGCCGGCCGGTGCACCGCAGGTCATGCCCGTCCGATGACCACCCGCCGCAACCTGCTGCTGGGGCTTGGGGCCGCGGGCGGGTTGGCGGCCATCGGCACCTGGGCCACGCGCAGAACGCCCGCTCCGTTGGTCTCTGGCCAAACACTGTCGGGCGAAGCCGTGTCTACCCAGGCCTTGCTGGGCCGGCCTTACCTCGTGAATTTTTGGGCCACCAGCTGCGTGACCTGCGTGCGCGAGATGCCCGAGCTCGTGTCGTTGCACCAGGCCTTTGAGGCCAAGGGGTTTCGCACCCTGGCTGTGGCCATGCACTACGACCGCCCCGAGTTCCTGCAGCGGTTCGTGGAAGACCGGCAACTGCCCTTCTGGGTGCTCCACGACACGGACAACCAATGGGCCAAGGCCTGGGGGGATGTCTCGGTCACGCCCACCACCTTCGTGGTCGACGCCAAGGGCCAGGTCTACAAGCGCTTTGTGGGCGAGCCAGATTTTGAGAATCTGCGCCGCTGGCTCACCAAATCACTCGCCTAGACGCCCTGTAACACCCCATGGGCCTGCTGGTCCGCATGGTAGGACGAGCGCACCAGTGGCCCCACCGCGGCATGCACAAAGCCCATGGCCTGGGCCTGCGCCTCAATGGTCTTGAATTCCTCCGGGGTCGCATAGCGCGTCACCGGCAGGTGTGCATTCGAGGGAGCAAGGTACTGGCCCACCGTGAGCATGTCGACATCGTGGGCTCGCAGGTCTTGCATCACGGCAAGCACCTCCTCCAGTGTCTCGCCCAGGCCGAGCATGATGCCGCTCTTGGTGGGCACGCCAGGCACGCGGGCTTTGAAGGTCTTGAGCAGGTTTAGCGAGTGCTGGTAATCCGAGCCCGGGCGCGCCGCCCGATACAGCCGGGGCACGGTCTCAAGGTTGTGGTTCATCACATCTGGAGGCGCGGCCTCCAGGATGCCCATGGCCCGATCGAGCCGGCCACGGAAGTCGGGCACCAGCACCTCAATCTGGGTCTGGGGTGAGGCGGCCCGAACGGCTTGAATGCAATGAACGAAGTGCTGGGCACCGCCGTCCTTGAGGTCGTCGCGGTCCACGCTGGTGATCACCACATAGCGCAGGCCCAGGGCCGCAATGGTCTTGGCGAGGTTGGCGGGTTCGGCCTCATCAAGTGGGTCTGGGCGGCCGTGGCCCACGTCACAGAACGGGCAGCGCCGGGTGCACTTGTCGCCCATGATCATGAAGGTGGCCGTGCCATTGCCGAAGCACTCACCAATGTTGGGGCAGGAGGCCTCCTCACACACGGTGTGCAGCTGGTGGGCGCGCAGGATCGATTTGATCTC
Organism: Bordetella parapertussis; assembly: GCA_945862305.1. Taxonomy (GTDB): domain Bacteria; phylum Pseudomonadota; class Gammaproteobacteria; order Burkholderiales; family Burkholderiaceae_A; genus Hahnella. Next base: position 123,564 of record CAMAXF010000005.1, read on the forward strand.
CGTAAAGCGGCTGTTGGGCGATGCGGCCTTCACCCGAATCCAGTCGGGCTTGGGCAATGGCGCCTGCGGTGCAATCACCTTGATGGGAATCTTGGCGGTCTTGGCCGCGCCCTTGAGCTTGGGGTGCGGCTTCTGTGGGCCTTGGTCGAGCAGGCGTTGTTGGGCGGTGTCAGTCATGTTCCAAAGGCATCTTCAAATCGTGCGCACAGGGCATCGGCTGCGGCCTGCCAGCCCACGCGATGTCCCAGTGTAGCCAGGTCTGTGACCCGCAGGCCAGCATGGCCACAGGGGTTGATGCGGTCGAAGGCGCTCAGGTCCATGTCCAGGTTGATGGCCAGTCCGTGGGTGGTGCAGCCGCGTCGCAGCTTCAAGCCCAGGGCTGCGAATTTCTCCAGGTCGCCATCCGGCCGCCGGTGATAGACGCCGGGCTCCCCCGGCCACCGGCAGGCCGTGGCCAGGCCCAGGTTCTTCACCCAATCGATCACGATCTGCTCGTACTGGAAGACCGTCTCGCGCACCAGGCCGCCCCGACGCTTCAAGTCGATCAAGGGAAAGACAATGAGCTGCCCAGGCCCGTGGAAGGTCACCTCCCCACCACGGTCGGTCTTGAGCACCGGAATCTCGCCGGCGGCACGCACATGGTCTGGATTGGCCGCCAGGCCCAGGGTGATCACCGGCGCCACCTCGATGGCCCAGATTTCATCGGGTGTTTCGGGGGTGCGGCCATCGGTGAAGGCCTGCATCTTACGGGCCACGTCGGCATAGTCTGCTGGCTGGAATTGCCGACGAATCATGACGGCCTAGAGCACAAGCTTGACCATGGGGTGGCTGGTCAGGGTTCGATAGATCTCATCGAGCTGGGCTCTGGACTGGGCCTGCACGATGAGGGTCAGGCTCAGGTATTTTGCAGTCCGACTGCTTCGGATCTCGACCTGGTCGGCCGACAATGGCCCGGTCAGCGGTGCCACGGCCGCCACAATGGTCTGGGCAAAGTCGTCGCGGCGCTCACCCATCACCTTGATGGGGAAGGCGCAGGGAAAGCCAAACAGGCTGTCTGCCGTGGTGTCGGGGCTGTCGTGTTCATCCATGGCGTCTGGCCCAGTCAGGCCCGATGCGCCGCAATGGCGTCGTCGTATGCGGCCCTCAGTGCCTGAAACACCGGCCCCGGCCTGCCCTGGCCAATGGCTTGGCCGTCGAGCTGTGTGATGGGCAGCACCTCTTTGGTGGCCGAACTCATGAGCAGTTCATCGGCCCCAACCACCTCGGCCTCCGAGATGGCCCGCGATTCAAAGGGCACGCCCACCGCCTCGGCCAGCCTTGGCAGGATGGCCATGCGAATGCCGGCCAGCAGCTGGTTGGAGCGTGGCGGCGAGAGCAATTGGCCTTGGTGCACGACCCAAATGTTGGAGGCCGCACCCTCGGTGAGCAGGCCATCGCGAAACAAGATGGCCTCATGGGCGCCTTGGGCCACCGCAGCCTCCCGCGCCAGCACATTGCCCAGCAGGGCCACCGACTTGATGTCACATCGCAGCCAGCGCTGATCGGGCATGCGAACGGCCTTCAGGCCGACGTCGCGATCGGATGCAGCAGGCCGCTTGAGTGGGCTCACCATGGCAAAGATGGTGGGCGGCACGGCAGGCCTGGGAAAGCTGTGGTCACGGCGTGCCACGCCGCGGGTGACCTGCAGGTAAATGAACTGGTCGTCGGTGGGGGCCCTCTCGATCAGGCCCTGCACAATGCCGTCCCAGTCGACGTCGGCCGTGGCCTGGGCCAGTGAGAGCTCCGAGAGGCTGCGCTGCAGTCGGCCCAGGTGCTCGGGCCAGGCAAAGGGCTTGCGGCTGTAGACCGGCACCACCTCGTAGATGCCATCGCCAAAAAGAAAGCCGCGGTCGAGCACCGAGACCTGGGCCTGCGAGAGGGGGAGCCATCGGCCGTTGAGAAAGGCGGGTGCCTGGGGGTCGAGGTCGGCTGGAAAGAGTGGGTGGTTCATAAGAAGGGATGGCTCATGTGTGGGCTGGTGCCGGGTGTTTACGGGGTTGCAGTGCTGGGCGCATGAAAGGGTGCACGGGCCCAGAGCCGCACGCTGTCGATGGCCCGGCCCAAGAGGCCCGCCGATTTCACAGACTCTGCAGCCACGAGGTCCACCTCGTGGATCTGCAACGGGCCCATGAAAATGCGCAGGCTGCCCACCCGCTGGCCGGCCGTCACCGGGGCCACCAGGCCCGCGCCCGTCTGCAGTTCTGTGCGCAGCTCATTGAATCGCTTGCGGGGTGCGGCCACCAGAACGTCCTGACGGAACTCGGTCTTGAGTTTGGAGCGAATGCCTTTGAAAACCTCGAGCTCTGTTCCAATGGCGTTGCGCGCAAAAAGCCGCACGACATCGAACTGTTGGAAGCCAAAGTTCAGGAGCTCCAGGGTCTCCTGGGCGCGCACCTCTGCGGAGGTCGACTGCAGCACCACCACCATCAGGCGTCGCTGCATTTGCTCGCGAGGTCCAATGGGTTGCGGACGCTGGGCGGTCACCAGGCCAGAGGCCTGGGTGGGGTGGTCAATGGCGATCAGGCCATCGACGCTTCGGTCGAGCCACAAGAGCCGGTTGCGGTTGGTCTGACGAATGCCGTTGAAGGTGATTTCCCGTTGGTTGGCAACTTGAAATGCCTCGGGAAATTCCACGTAGAGCTGAATGGCCAGGGCGGCCATCTCCTGGGCGGTGGTCTGTGCAGAAGGGTTCTCGGTGCGCGCACCACTGGCATTGGTGAAGCGGGTGTTGCGCAGGCCCAGCCGCTCGGCGGTCTGGTTCATGAGTGCCACGAAGGCTTCCTCGGAGCCCGAGATGCCCTTGGCCAGGCTCACCGCGGCATCGTGGGCGCCCATGAGCATCAGGCCCGTGAGCAGGTCCCGCACCTTGGCGCCATCGGGGCCAAGGAACATGCGCGGGCCTGCGGGCACTTCGTCTTCCGTGGGGCCGGGCAGCACCTGCTGCAGTCGGATTTGACGCTCGCGCAGGGCATTGAAGCTGAGGTAGGCCGTCATCAAGACCGAGAGGCCGCCAGGCTCGGTCGGGGTGCTCTCGCGGCTTCCGGCCAGTGACTGGCCGGTGCTCAGGTCGATGAGGATCCAGGCCTTGGCCGACACCCCACTGGGCGCAGGCCAATTGTTGGCTGCTGCGGGGGTGGCGCCCGTCTGGGCCTGGGCCCATCGCGTGGGAGCGGCCAACAAGGTTGTGAACAACAAGCCCGCCAAGGCCAGGGCCATCAGCGCTCGGGGCCGCGGCCCGCGTGGCTCAGTGAGCATCGGTTACCGCCATGGTCACCAGGTTGCGCAGCTCGGGCAGCATGCCATGAAAGAAGTGGCCCGCACCGGGCAAGACCAAAATGGGCTGCTGATGCGGTCGTGCGTAGTCCATGGCGCCGGCCAGGCTGGCGACATCGTCGGTCTCGCCGTGAATCATTCGGGTCACCGCGCAGGGCGCGGCCGGGGTCATGCGTTCGGTGGCCAGGCCCACGAGCAGGCACACCCCCAGGTGCAGCCCGTCCAGGCCGCGGCTCGCGCGGCCAGACCCCCACTGGGCCGCCAGGTGGGTGGACATCACGGCCCCAAAGGAAAAGCCCGCCATCCAGCGCCGCTCGCCCACCTCGGGGCCGAAGGTCTGTTCCGCCCAGACCCAGGTCGCCCAGAGGTCGTCTTGTTCACCCTGGCCGTTGTCGTGTTCGCCGGCACTCTGGCCCACTCCACGAAAATTTGGGCGCAGGCAGAGCAGCCCTCGGGCGAGGAGCGCACGCGCGATGGTCTGCACCACCTTGTTGTCTCGGGTGCCACCAAAGAGGGGGTGTGGATGGGCCAGCACGGCCAGGCCGGCTGCCGGGCCACTGGGCCGGTCCAGGGCCACATCCAGCGGGCCCGCCGGCCCGTCAATGAGGTGGACTTCTGTATGGGCGTTCACTCGATCCGCAGGCGCTCCACCGGCAGGCCCTTGACCAGGTGCTGGTCGATGATCTCATCGACATCGCTCTGGTCGACATACTGGTACCAAATGCCCTCCGGATAGACGACCATCACTGGCCCGAAGTCGCATCGGTCCAGGCAGCCCGCCTTGTTGATGCGCACCTTGCCCTCGCCATTGAGCTTGAGCACCTTGATGCGGTCTTTCGCATAGGTTTGGAGGTCGGTTGCGCCGCAGTTGTTGCAGCAGTCCACGCCAGCATCGCGCTGGTTCGTGCAAAAGAAGACATGGTGTTTGAATCGGCTCATCGGCGTAGTGTACGGCGGCTTTTGAGCAGCCAAAGGGCGAGCCAGCCCACCGATACAAAGGGCCATAGGGCGGCAGCCCAGGCGGCCAGGCCTCGCAGGTTGATCCACTGGCCTTGGGCCAGGACGACGATCACATTGGACTCGGTGTCGGCATTGGGCAGGCCAGAGGCCAGCATGGCCAAGAGTAGGGCCAGGGCCATGCCCAGGCCACACAGGCCCAGCGGGCCCAGAAAGGCCACGGCAGCGCCGAGCAAGGCCACCAGCAGCAGGCCCACCTGCACCCCTGGGCTGAACCAGGCCTCCAGGCCCACCCAGAAGGTGTCGTGGGCCAGGGGGTGGGGCTGCAGCAGCAGCACCCATGCCATGCGCGAGCCCACGCCAATGAGCAGGGCCAGGGTGATGACCCAGGCCCAGTTGCCCGCAATTTGGCGCAGCCACTGGCGGTGTTGGCCAGACAGGCCCAGTTTCAGGTGAATGGCCAGGCCCAGCAGGGCGCACACCACGAGGCTTGCCTCGGTGAAGATGCGTTCGCCCTCGCCCAGCGGCCAGGTGGAGCCTGCCGCGGCCCCGTCGGCCCCGAAGGGGCGGATGGCCAATTCCAGCGGCAGGATGTCCCCAAAGGCCAGCCACAGCTGGGTGGGGGCGGCCTGTGCAAAGAGCCACAGCAGGGTGAGGCCCGTGGCACCGGTAAGGCTGATGGGCCCGCTGCCCCAGACATGGGCTCGCCGAATCGCGGCCCGTTGGCGCAGCCGCCGCGCCATCAAGGCCCAGGCGGCCGCCCCCAGCAGTGCCCCCAGACCGTTGGCAAGCAGGTCAAGCCACTGGGCCCGACGATTGGGCAAGAACGACTGGGTGGCTTCCATGCTGAGCGACCAGGCCAGGCCAATGAGCGTGGCCCAGAGCACCGCCCGCCCGATGCCGCGGCTTCGGAAGATGTTCGCCCAGACGGCGCCCACGGGCAGGTAGGCCAGCAGGTTGGTCCACAGGTCGAAGCTCGTGCGGTAGCGGGGCGGTGGCTCGAACAAAAAGGCGAACGGATGCCCACTGGCAGGCCAGGTCCAGCCGGTGTAAGGGTAGAGGCTGATGAGGCCCAGGGCCACGAGCAGGCCCACGCCCACCAACCAGCGCTCCCACCCCACGCGTTCGCGCATCCAATGGTCCATCTCCGTATGATGCCAAGCATGTGGCCGATTGAGCAGTGCTCGGGGGTGGCCTCCACCCATCTCTTGGCCGTGGAGCGGGTTCGACAGGGCCTGGCCGCGGCCCCCTTTGTGCTGGTCTCGTGTGATCAGCAGGCCGGCGTAGGCCAGCACGGGCGCCAGTGGGTCTCGTGTGGGGATGGCCTGGCCATGAGCCTGGCCTGGCCCGAGCGGGTCGATCAAGCCCACCATGCGCTGCCGTTTGGTGCGCTACCGCCCTGGCCCACGTGGCTTGCCTTACAGGTTCTTCAAACCCTTGAGCCACGGCTACCGGCCGAGACGGCCAAGGGGCTCGCCCTCAAATGGCCCAACGACCTCTACTGCCATGGCCGCAAGGCCGGCGGCGTGCTGGTGCAGCGTTTGAACCTCGGCGCCCAGGCCTGGCTGGTGGCCGGCATTGGCCTCAATGGCCGATGGCGTGTGCCCATGCCCGAGGGGCTCCAAGCCATGGGGCTGCTCGAGGCCGCCGACCCCGCCCTGCACGTCACCGATTGGGTCGTGCCGCTGGTCGATGCCGTGGCTGCGCTCGCCATGGCGCCGCAGCTCGATGCTCAGGCCCTGGCCCAGTCGTATGCACGTTGGGATGCCCACCTGGGGGCGCAGATCGTGTTGGTGGGCGTGCAAGAACAGTTGGAAGGCCGCTCCGAGGGCGTGACGCCAGATGGGCGGCTGCGCCTGCGCCTGGCCAATGGGGCCCTGGTGGAGCGGGCCTTGGGTGCGGTGTCTCTGCGGCCGGGTGTGCCTTGAGGCCGCGGGTAGCCAGCCTGTTATTGGACTTGGGCAACAGCCGCCTGAAGTGGCAGCTGTGCTTAGACGAGGGTGGTGTGCTGGGGCAGGGGGCCTTGGTCGCCGCCGGCCGCCCCGCGGCTGCCTTGGTGTCTGAACTCGCCGAGGCCTGTGTGCCTGGGCTCATGGCCCTGGATGAGCAGGGCCTGCCGTGCCGGGCGGCGCTCGTGTCGGTGGGGCCGAGCGACCAGGCCGAGGCCTTGGTGCAGTGGGCCGAGCGGGCCACAGGCTCCCCCGTGTGCCGTGTCTGCTCCCGTTCAGAGCAGGCCGGCCTTGGCAACGATTACTGCGACCCTTCGCAGCTGGGGTCGGACCGCTGGGTGGCCGCCCTGGGCGCGGTGGCGGCTGTGGCCTCGCGCGACCCGCAGGCCGAGCAGGTGTTGGTTGTCTCGGCGGGCACGGCCACGGTGATGGACTCCATCGCGCGCGTGTCCGGGGCCTGGCGTTTTGAGGGTGGCGTGATTCTTCCGGGCTTTGACCTCATGCGCCAGGCACTCGCCAAGGGCACGGCCGCATTGGGCCCGCTCTTTGAGGCGCCGCCCCAGGCGTTGTCTGAGCGCGGCTGGCCGCGCGATTCGGCTCAGGCGCTTGCCATGGGCATTGAGTTGGCCCAGGTGAGCCCCTTGCTTGGGCTGCCCCGGGCGCACTACGTGTTGGTGCATGGGGGCCACGCCCCTGCCTGGCTCGAGGCCCATGGCCGCCTGCATCAGCAGCTGCAACAGGCCATGGCCCCGGCGTTGCATGTGCCAGACCTCATGTTTCAAGGGCTCCAGCGGGCCTTGGCCCACGACCCGGTTTAAGTCGTTGAAGGCCCGAAGTTAAGTGGCTGAGGGCCCCGGGGCCTCGTGCCCCCGAATGCGGGCCAGGGTGGCCGTGGTCGAGCGCTCGTGCTCAAAGGGAATCGAGCAGACCCGCCCGCCCCAGCTGCGCACCTCGGCCCCGCCCACGATGTCCTCGAGCGCCCAGTCACCGCCCTTGACCAACACATCGGGCCGCGTGGCCAGAATGAGCGCGAGCGGCGTGTCGTTTGAAAAACTCGTGACCACATCCACGCAGCCCAGGGCGGCTGCCACCGCCATGCGGTCTTCCAGGGTATTGATGGGGCGGTCTGCGCCCTTGTTGAGGCGCCGGACCGAGGCGTCGCTGTTGAGCGCCAGCACCAGGCTGGCACCCTCGGCCCGGGCCTGGGCCAGCAGGGTCACATGGCCACGGTGAAGCAGGTCGTAGACGCCATTGGTGAAGACCACCGGCCTGGGCAGGGCGGCCACTGCCGCCAGCAGGCCTGCGCTCGGGGCGTCGTCAACCCCCGAGCCGGGGTGAATTTTGTTAAGAAAGGGCAGTGGGCTGGTCAAGCGGGCTGCGTGTCCGGGCTGGCCAGGCCGCGGTTGATGTCCTTTCGGAAGCGGTTGAGCTCTTGAACGCTCTCGAAGGGCCGCTCAAAGAGCAGGCTCAGGTTGTGCAGGATGCGCTCGGCCACCTTTTTTTCCCAGTCGGTGTTAAACCGAATCTGCTCGTCGAGCCAGCGCTCGAGCCAGCCGGGCTCGGGAAGGCGGCTCTGCACGGTGTCGTTCGGGTAGAGGGCTTCGTTCACGTGCAGGTTGGTGGGGTGCAGGGCCTTGGCCGTGCGACTGGCCGAGGCCATTAAAACGCCGATCTTGGCAAAGGCAGACCGGGCGTTGTCGCCAACCTGTTGAAGGGCCTTCTTCATGTAGCGTAAGTAGGCTCCGCCATGGCGGGCCTCGTCTTTGGCAATGGTCTCGTAGATCTGCTTGATGACCGGCTCGGTGTGCCATTCGGCCGCACAGCGGTACCAGTGGTTGAGCCGAATCTCGCCGCAGAAGTGCAGCATCAGGGTCTCAAGGGCGGGGGCTGGGTCGAATTCAAAGCGCACCGCGTGCAGTTCAGCCTCGGTGGGCACCATCTCTGGCTTGAACCGGCGCAGGTATTCCATGAGCACGAGGCTGTGTTTTTGTTCTTCGTAAAACCAGACCGACATGAAGGCCGAGAAGTCGCTGTCGTGGCGGTTATCGCGCAGGAACATCTCGGTGGCGGGCAGGGCCGCCCACTCGGTGATGGCGTTCATCTTGATGGTCAGGGCCTGCTCGTCAGAGAGGAGGCTGGCATCGAAAGAGGCCCAGTCGATGTCTTTGTCGAGGTCCCATCGAACCCGCTCGAAGGCGCGAAAGAGTTCGGGGTAGAGCATTTGGTCGGAGGATATGGTCTTCACGTTGCCATTCTATAAACGATTCAAGTCATTTCCGTGACATGTCCCACTGATGCAATGCGTCTTTTGAGGCCGCGAACTGCCCAGCCCAGGGCCGGGAAGGCCCCAAAGAGCTCGCTGGCGTCCCAGTGGTCTTGGTGGTTTTGAATCAGGCCGGTCTCGGGGCACAGCCACAGCCAGCTGGTGCCGGCAATGGCCTGCTCGGGTGCGCCCCGCTTCACACGGAACCGAAACACCCAGCGCACCGCCCAGCAAGGCCCCGGTCTGCCAGGGGCATGCCCGGTGGCGCTGGCGGGGTTGGGTGCAGGCGAGTCAGCCGGGGCTACTGCCACGGCCAGGTCCGTGAATCGGGGCTCGATGAGGTTGGCAAACATGCCCCGATAGACGGCTGCAATGGCCTCGCGGCCCGTGACGGTTTGGAAGGGGTCTCGGAACCGGGCCTCGGGGTGGTAGTGGGCCACCAGTGCGTTGAGGCTGTGCGGCCCAAGGTTGGCAGCGGTCTTTAAGAAGTCGTCCGGGCTCGGGGCAGTGGTCATGCTGAATGATAATGAGGGCCAACCGCCATGACCACGCCTTTTTCCGCTCTTCCACGCCTTATGTTGGGCTTGTGCCTGCTGTGTGGAGCCGCTGCTCCGGCCATGGCCGATGCCACGCTCGACGTGGAGCGTGCCGTTTGGCGAGACGACTCCGGCCAGGCTGACTGGGCGGCTGCACGGGCCGCCACCTATGCGCCCATGGGCCGCATGCTGGCAGGTGGTTACACCCCTGCCGCCCACTGGCTGCGCATCCAGGTGCCCGCCTCAGAGGCCTCCCTGAAATTGCGTCTGCGACCGGCCTTTGTGGACCAACTCGATGTCTACGATGAGATCACGCTCACCCAGGCTGCGCCGGTGGCCCGCGAGCGGCCCATTGCCCGGCTTGGCGACCGGCAATTGCTGGATCGGGCGGCTGGCCCCTCCGGGCTCAGCGGCTTTGCCGAACTGGCCGCCCACAACGCACCACGCTTTGTCTGGGTTCGGGTGGCGAGCACTAGCACAAAGCTCGTGCATGCCGAGGTGCTCTCGATGGCAGAAGCCGCCGACAAGGAGCGTGGCTACGACCTGACCGTGGGCATGTACCTGGGCCTGCTCATCATGTTTGGCCTCTGGGCACTGGCGCAGTTGACACTCTCGCTGGATCGGCTGGTGGTGGCCTATGTGGTCAAGCAGGTGGCCGACATTCTCTATGTGGCTGGTTTCACGGGGCTAACCAACTTCAGCCTCATTGCCATGGGCTGGCAGGGCTGGGCCGACCTTGCCGATGTGGGCTTTAGCCTTGCGGTGTTGCTGGTGGTTGCCGCGGCCATTTGGTTTCATTCGGAGGTGATTCGGGAGTTCGAGCCCCCGAAGTGGCTCATGGCGCTTTTTTATGCTGGCCTGGCCATGCTGCCCGCAGGCCTGCTGCTCATTGCGTTTGGGCAGGCCCGGCTGGCACTGAGCCTCAATACAACCCTGGCCGCCATTCTGCCCCTCGTTCTCTTTGCGGCCGTGTTGACGGCCAAGGCCTTTGCAGACCCCACCAAGCGGGCCGCCCTTCCGGCCACGCGCACTCAAATGTTGGTCATTTACGGCCTGATCTCGGTGTCGATTGTGGTGGCGGTAACGCCCGCGCTCGGGGCCATGGGCGGCTCGGAGGCCCAGCTGCACGCCTTTCTCATGCACGGCCTGTTCACGAGCGCCATCATGCTGCTCTTTTTGATGTCTCGCGCACGGCGGCAAGAGAAGGTTCAGCGCGAGGCCCTGACCAGGCTTGAGGAGATCGAGCGCGAGATCGAGCTTGCCAATGTGCGGCGCGAGCAGCAGGGTCAGTTCATGAACATGCTGGTGCACGAACTCAAGACGCCGTTGTCGGTGGTCAAGATGGTGCTGGGCAGTGGCCGGCGCACGCCAAGCCTGGTGCAGTCGGCCGAGAGCGCCATCCAGAGCATGAGTGGGGTGATCGAGCGCTGCAAGCAGGCCGAGATGCTCGAGAGCAATGTCATGGAGGTGCACCCGAAGACCTTGGTGCGGCTTGAGGACCTCATGGTGGAGCTGCGCGACCGGCATGGCCTCAAAGAGCGCCTCGTCATGGACGTTCCCAAGGACGCTCTTCTGGAGACCGATGTGGAGCTGCTGCGGGTGATTGTGTCGAATCTACTCGACAACGCTCGCCGCTACTCGCCGGTGGATTCTGCGGTGCTGTTGTCTGTGCGGCTGAGCATGCATGAGTCGGTGGCGGGCTGGAAGATCGAGGTGCGCAACCAGCCCGGGCTGCATGGCCAGCCAGACCCTTCCTTGGTGTTCACCAAGTTCTACCGGCACCCCAAGGCCCACCACGAGACGGGCTCGGGCCTGGGACTGTATCTGGTTGCGCAGTTCTCCAAGATGCTCGATGGCTGGGCGCGCTACCGAACAGAAACCCCTTATCTGGTCTTCACGGTATGGATACCCCGCTAGCGCAGCGTCTTCCCCATGAGCCAGAAAAAGAGCCGGTGGGGCAGCACCCTTAGCAACTTCATGAACCAGGTAAAGCGCTTGGGGTAATGGATTTCAAATTCACCCTTGGCCAACCCCCGAAGCGTTTGCGCTGCGGCCTCATCAATGGAGATGAGTGCGGGCATTTTGAAGTCGTTTCCATCGGTGAGCCGGGTCTTCACAAAGCCCGGGCAGACCAGTGAGACATCAATGCCCTTGGGCTTGAGTTCCACGAAGCTCGTCTCGGCCATGGCATTCAAGCCCGCCTTGCTGGCGCTGTAAGACAGCGCCAGTGGAAGGCCGCGGTAGCCCGCCACGCTTGAGAACCAGCAGATGTGAAACCTTGGCACCCCTTGGGCCAGGCGGCTGGGCGCCAGTGGAAGCCAATGATTGAGCAGTGCACGAAGGCCGTCGTAGCAGGCCAAGAGGTTGGTCTCCACCACCTGGCGAGCATCCTCCACCTGGAAGTCTGCAATGGGCTGCGGCTTGTAATCGCCCGCCACCCAGAAGACCAGGTCCGGCAGCCAGCCATCGGCGGTCAGTGCATCGAGCACCCGCTGGGCACCACCGCGCTCCGTGATGTCCAAGACCTCTCGCCGCACATCCGCCGAGGGGAAGGCCTCAGAGAGTGCCTGCGCCCGGCGCCCAGAGACCACCAAGCGGGCCCCCTGCGCCAGGGCCTGTTGCGCCAGGGCCTGGCCAATGCCAGCCGAGCCGCCCACCACCCAGACGGTGCGGCCCCGAAGGCTTGGGATGGGTTGGTTCAAGGGCATGGGCTGTTAGGGCCGCTGAAATGAAAGGGTGACCTCACCGAGCCGAATGCCAAACTTGCTGAAGGTGGCGCGGTTGAGCATGACCTTGTCATCGATCAGCACCATCCAGTCATCAAAGGCCATGTTGATCACCGTGCCCTTGACCGGCACAGCCAAGGTGTAGCGCCAATGAAGTGCGTTGCCTGCGATCTCGCCGGTGGCTTCTCCCACCACGTCATCGGCCGTGCCCTTCCAGCGGTTGGGGCCAAGTTTTTCCAGGCGCCAGATGCGTTTCTGTTTCTCGCCATCTGACCATTCAAAGGTCTCGTCGAGCACGCCCGTGTTGCCCTCGAAGCGGCCATCGATCTGCACCACAAAGCGTCTGGTGACTTCACCGGAGCGGTCGGTGACCATGCCCCAGCCCGTGGTGCGGCCCTGGAAATACTGGGCCAGGTCCAGCGCAGGCTTTTCTTGGGCGTAGCGCTCGACCGATGGGCCCGCGCAGCCTTGTAGGCCAATCATGGCAGCCGCCGCAAGCAGTGCAATTCGTTTGAGCATCATGGTCTGGTCTCCAGTCGTCGGAACATCAAAAGGGCTGCGAGCTTGAGCCCGCAGGGCAAGGCGGCATAGGCCAAGGGCAGGGCCAGGCTGTGGCCCGTGCCCGGGGTGTAGCCCAGGCCAGCCAGCAGGGGCAGAACCAGCCCGGCCGCCAGGGCCAGGGCGAGTTTCTGCAGAAGCGTCCACAGGCCCATGATGAGGGCCTCGTGCTGGCCACGCTGGCCCGACCTTGAAATGGCCGCCGCCAGCAGCAGGGCAGGGCAGGTGAGCTCGGCCCCAAGCGCGAACCCCGTGACCAGGCAGATCACGGCAAAGGGCCACAGGTCGCCCGCGCCAAGCTGAGTCGCCCAGACAAAGGCGAGGATCGATACCACCACCGAGGCCTGCCAGATGCGGCCGGCCGGGTGTTGTCGCAACAGTCGTTGCCAGAACACCATGGAGACCGCCGCGGCCAAGAAGTAGGCCATGAGCAGAACACCTGCCGTCTGCTGGGCAAGGCCGAGTTGGTCCGCCACGAAAAAGAGGAACAAGGTGCCCGGAATGGCATTGGCCAGGGCGTTGAGGCCCATCACACCCAGCAGGCCGCGGCCTGGGGTGTCGAGTAGACGAAACCCTTGCCAGACCGACACCGCTGCTGGACGAGCGCCACTGCTGCTCGGCTGCCCAGGCAGCCCTCGCAGGGCCAGGCCCCCGAGCAAGGCGGCGAGCAGCACCCAGCCCAACAGGCCGGTGAGGCTCGACTGGCTGGCCAGCACGGCCGCCACCATCACACCCAGCAGGGTAAAGCCTTCACGGCTGGTGACCAGTCGCGCCTGCTCTGTGGGTGCTGGCGTCCAGCTCACGAGCCAGGCTTGGTGGGCCAGGCCCGCCGCGCTGTTGGACAACGACACCAAGAGTGCGCAGGCCGTCATGTAGGCCATGAGCGCCGCACTCGACCAGCCGTCAGGCGGCGAGAGCAGCAGCACCATGCCAAGGCAGAGCAGGGCCAGGCTCGGCAGCATCCAGCGCTCAAAGCGCTGCCCGGGGGTCTTGTCCATCCAGCGGCCAATGATGGGATCGGTGATCGCATCGATGAGCCGTGTGGCCATAAGGCACAGGCCGACCCAGGCGAGCGGCAGCCCCACAGCCCCGGCATAGAGGTGGGGTGTCACCAAATAGAGTGGAAGTGCAGCAGAGGCCAGGGCCATGCCCGGCAGCCCGTAGCGCAGCACCTGCGCCTGGGAGAGGCCCTCAGGGTGTTGCAAGGCCGAGCAGTGCCTTGCGCAGGCTCGGTGCACTGGTCTTGGGGTCGAGCCAGATGCGGAAGAATGCTCGCGAGAAGGCTTGATCGGCCACCTCGCCCACGGGCTGGCCATTGAACGCAAAGCGCGCGCCAAGGCCAGGCACATGCTGGCCAACCAACTCATCGCCCTCGCGAACCGTGGGGAAGATGCTGTTTAGCGCCTGGCTCCAGGCTGTGTGCTGCTCAGCGGTGCCGGCCCCGAGGGCCCGCATCTCATCGATGGTGCGATCGATCAGTGCGCGCGATTGAATCTCGCGGGCGTAACGAATGCGAAGTGCGAATGGCCGAGCAAAAAGCCGATCGAGGTCCTGCAGGTCTGGGCCCGGTGCAGCCGCGAGCAGCTCGGCGTCGTAGACCTTAAAGCCCCAGACCCGAAGGGTGCCCCGGCCCACCGCGTTCATCGCGCTGGCGGAGCCCGAGGCGAAAAAAGCGGGCCCTGACACGAGCCATGCGCATGCGACCCCGCGCAAGAGCAGGCTGCGGCGAGTGGCGGCCTTAGCGCTCAAAGCAGACCTGCAGCACATCGAGGTCGCCGGTGTAGAAGCCGGCCTCGCAATACGACAAATAAAACCGCCACATGGCCATGAATCGGTCATCAAAGCCAAGCGCACGAATCTCAGCTTCCTTGGCATTGAATCGGTCGTACCAGTCTCGCAGGGTGCGCGCATAGTGCTGACCAAATGCGAACTCATCCACGACCCGCAGGCCAGCCTTGGCCGACACCGACTCAATGGCCTGACGCGACAAGAGCATGCCACCCGGGAAGATGTACTTTTGAATGAAGTCCAGGCCCTTGCGGTACCGGGGGAAGAGGTCGTCTCGAATGACGATGGCCTGCACCACCGCGCGGCCACCGGGCTTTAAGCAGCGATGCAGGGTGTTGAAGTAGGTGGGCCAGTAGGCCTCACCCACGGCCTCGATCATCTCGATGGACACAATCCCGTCGAAGCGGCCATCGGTGTGGCGGTAGTCCTGCAGCCGAATCTCGCAGCGGTCCTGCAGGCCTTGCGCGGCCAGGTGCTCCTCGGCCCAGGCCTTTTGCTCCACCGAGAGGGTGATGCCCAAATGGCGACCGGGCTGATCAAGCCGGCGCATGGCCAGCCCACCCCAGCCACAGCCGATCTCGAGGGTCTGGCTCTCCGGCCCCAGGGGGCCCAGCATCGAGAGGGCGCGGTCCATCTTGCGGTTCTGCGCGCCAGACAAGTCGGTGGGCAGCTCGCCACGCATCTCACGGTCGGTGTAGATGGCGCTTGAGTACGTCATGGTGGGGTCGAGCCAGAGCCGATAGAAGTCGTTGCCCAGGTCGTAGTGGGCCTCGATGTTCTTCTTGGCCCGCTTGGTCGAGTTGCTGCGAAGCAGGTGGCCAATGCGGTCGAGCAGCAGGAGCCAGCGGTGCCCAACAATGGCCTTGTCCAAGGCCTGGCGGTTGGCCGCCAGCGTGCGCAGCAGGCCGGGCAGGTCGGGCGTGGTCCAGTCGCCGTCCATGAAGGATTCCCCGAAGCCAATGTCTCCTCGGCGCAGGGCGCGCTCAAAGGCGCGCCAGCGGCGAATCTCAAAGGTCTGGGGGGCCAGGTCGGCCTGCTGCAGGCCCTGCAACTGGTGTTCACCAGCTGGTGTGATGAGACGAATCTCGCCGATCTGAATGTTGCGCAACATGTTGAGCACCATCCGTGCGGTCAGCCCTGGGCTGCTCATGCGGGGTTCTCCTTTCTGGGTGCCAGGGGCACACGTTTGATCCAAAGTCGAAGGGCCTGCCAGTGAATCAGTAGGATCACCGACAAACTCTGAAATGGGTGGAGTGCCCATGCGGCCAGGGCCGTGGCCTGGGTCAGCGGGCGGGTCTGGCCGCTGATGCTCGTGATGAGTGCAGGCCCTTGCGGCTCGATGACCTCGATGCGTGCCAGGGCCGCACCATGGCCATGAGCCAGGTGATGAAAGCGAAACTGGTACTGGCCACGCGCAGGAAAAAAGGGTGAGACATAGAAGTTCTTGTCGTGCCCGAGGGTGCGGCCGGCCCGGTAGCCCTGGCCGCAGTCGAGCACATAGGCGTGGCGCTCGCCAAAGGTGTTGTTTACCTCGGCAATGATGGCCAAGGTCTCGCCGGCCCGGTTCTCGCAAAACCAAAAGCTCACCGGCTTGAAGACATAGCCCATGCTGCGCGGCAGGCAGCTCAGCCAGATTTCACCATCCACCCCTTCAATGCCGGCGGCCTCGAGCTGGGCCCGGGCCCAATCGAGCAGGGGGCGGCCATCGCCGTGGTCTTTTGTCTTCACCTGGAGCAGCGCCGCCCGATCCAGGCCCCAGGCCCAATTGCCGGTGTTTTGTTGGGCCGCCATGGAGACCAGCGGCAGTTGCATCACGGTCACCTTGGCCCGAAAGTGGTGGTGGGCTGGTGTGATGCGGGTGTGAATGACCTCGCCTCGCATCAGCCGAGGGTGCTGGCGGGGCGCGGTGGGCTGGGTCATGCGGCCAGTCGGGTGCCTTCGGTGGGTGCCTGGTCTTGGGCATGCCAGGCCAGCAGGGCCTGTGCAGCCTCCCGGCCCGAGCGAAAGCCGTCTTCATGAAAGCCGTAGCCCATCCAGGCACCAGCAAACCAGACTTGCTCATGGCCTTGAAGGCTTCGAATGGTTTCTCTGGCCGCCATGGCCGCCTGATCAAAGACGGGGTGGGCGTAGCGGATGGTCTCGATCTGGTGCTCGATGGCCGGTGGCCGCTCGGGGTTCAGGCTCACCAGAATGGGCTGCGAAAAGGGCAAGGACTGCAGCACATTCATCCAGTAGGTCACGGACACCCGTGGGCTGGTGCCTGGCTGGGCTGGGCTGTGCGGGTCGATCGGCACGCCATCGGCAAAGTAGTTCCAGGCGGCCCAGGCCGCACGGCGCCGGGGCATGAGCCGCGTGTCGGTGTGCAGGTAGGCCGTGTTGTCCTCATAGCGAAAGGCGGCAAACGGCTCGGCCGCGGGATGCTGGGCCGCCTCGAGCATGCCGGCCGACTGATTCGTGTGGGAGGCAAGGATCACCCCGTCGGCCACGATCTCAAAGCGCTCGCCGGTTTGTCGGTTCGTGCCCACGATGCGCTTGCGGCCATTGGGCAGGCTGCTCACGGCCTCGACCGCGTGGCTGGTGCGGCAGTCGAGCGGCTCGCCTTGTTGGGCACAGTGCGCCTTCAAGGCATCGATGTACTGGTGACTACCACCCAGCAGGCTGTACCACTGCGGCCGGTTGGCAATTTGCAAGAGCCCATGGTTCACGCAAAAGCGGGTGAAGCTCTGAAATGGAAAGGCGCGCATCTGCGCGGCCGGGCAAGACCAAATGGCCCCGGCCATGGGCAGGAGGTAGCCGTCTTCAAAGGACTGGCTGTAGTGGCCCGCCTTCAGGTAGGCCCCAAGGCTGCAGGCGGGCTTGGCCCCAGACTCCATGGCCAGCAGGTCTTTGGGGGCCTGGCGGTTGAACCGCAGGATGTCCGCCAGCATGCGCCAAAAACTGGGCTTGAGCAGGTTGGCGGGCTGGGCAAAAAGGCCCCGAACGCTGTGGCCTGCCCACTCGAAGCGGCCACCACGGGCTGAGACCGAGAAGGACATGTCGGCTGGATGGGTCTTGACCGAGAGCGCCTCGAACCAGGCCAGGAGCTCGGGGTAGGTGCGGTGGTTGAAGACGATGAAGCCAGTGTCCACCGGGGCCCGAATGCCCTCGAGGGTCACATGCCGGGTGTGCGTGTGACCGCCCAGGCGGTGCTCGGCCTCGAGAATGGTGACCTGCCCGTGGCCTTGCAAATGCCAGGCGGCGGACAAGCCAGAAATGCCACTGCCAACCACCACCCAGTGGGGACGCGACGGGGCCATGGCTTTAGGCCTGGGCAGCGGCGCGGTGCTCGATGCGGGCGTAGGCCGAGTGGTTGTGAATCGACTCGAAGTTTTCAGATTCCACGGTGAAGGCGGCGATGCGGTCGTCAGCAGCCAAGGCCATGGCCACGTCCCTCACGAGGTCTTCCACGAATTTGGGGTTGTCGTACGCCCGCTCGGTGACGTACTTCTCGTCTGGCCGCTTGAGCAGGCCCCAGAGCTCACAGCTGGCGGCCTTCTCGGCCACACCAATGAGCGACTCGACCGACATGCTCGCGCCGAGCTCAGCCGAGATGGTGACGTGCGAGCGCTGGTTGTGTGCACCGTAGTCGGAGATGTTCTTGGAGCAGGGGCACAGGCTTGTGACCGGCACCACCACGGTGAGCATGGTGACGCGCTGGCCTGCCTTGACCTGGGTTGACCACTTGATCTCGTAGTCCATCATCGAGGCCACGGCCGAGACGGGCGCTGTCTTGCGCACAAAGTAGGGCATGGCCACGTGCATGGCGCCTTCTTGGGCATCGAGGCGCTCGAGCATTTTGTCCATGAGGTGGTTCAGGCTTGCGAAGTCCAGGGCCTCTTCATGGTTCTGGAAGACCTCGATGAACCGCGACATGTGCGTGCCCTTCTCTTCGGCGGGCAGGGCCACGGTCATCTCAATGGTGGCCACCGAGGGCTGCGGCCCGTTGGCCGTCTGCACCATCACCGGGTGCTTGAAATCCTTGATGCCCACCTGCTGAATGGCGAGCCGACGCGTATCCCGGGAAGACTGCACATCGGGCAGGTTGCAGGACTGGAATTTTTCGGGTGCGTTCATGGGGTCGCCTTTCGCGTGGCAGCGGTGGAGGGGGTGGGTGCCTTTGCGATCAGGCCCTCGATATCGGACTTGAGTCGTTGGCTGTCTGGGGCGACTTGGCTTGCATAGCTGCGAACCAGACGGCCCTCTTTGTCTATTAGATATTTGTGGAAGTTCCAGCCCGGCGCGTCCGACTGTCGGATCAACTCCTTGAACAAAGGGTTGGCGGACGGGCCCTTCACGCTGGTCTTGGCGAACATCGGAAACTTCACCGAGAAGGTGTTGGTGCAGAACTCAGCGATCTGCTGGTTGGTGCCTGGCTCTTGGTTGCCGAAGTCGTTCGATGGGAATCCGAGCACCGTAAACCCCTTCGCACCGTACTGGCGCTGCAAGGCCTCGAGCCCTTCGTACTGCTGGGTAAACCCGCAGTAGCTTGCCGTGTTCACCACCAACAACACCTGCCCTTGGTACTGGCACAGGCTCTGGGGTGCGTCATCTTGCAGGCGCGGAAAGGTCTTGTTGAGCAGCGGCGCGCAGGCCGCCCAGGCCGACTGCGCAAGCACCAGCCCAGCCAGCAACAAGCCGGCCGACACTACGAACATGTGGGCCTTGCGGCGGTGCAATGCTGCTGAAGATGCCCTGAGTCGATTGACGGGTGTTTGCAAAAAATTGTCCTAGCCAAGTCAAAAGTGAAGCCCTATACTAGGGGCGGGGGAAGTATTAAGTCAAACACTTGTCTACGACAAGTAAGGTTTTTCGGGGGCAACAACATGGACCAAGCTGTCCAGTCACCGATTTATTTGAGCATTGCGGCAGTCGAGCGCGACACGGGGCTTTCCAAAGACACCCTGCGCGTTTGGGAACGTCGGTACGGCTTTCCAATTCCACAACGCGACCCGTTTGGTGAGCGGATCTACACACTCGATCAAGTCGACCGGCTTCGGCTGTTGCGTCGGCTGCTTGATGCAGGCCATCGGCCAGGAAAGATCATAGGCCTTTCAGATGACGTGCTGCGAAGCCTCTCTGAACAGATCCCCTCGGGCTTTCCGCCGCCCACGCAAGATCAGATGGCCGACCTCGACCTCTTCATGCAGCTCGTGCGTGCGCACCACGTGGAAGAGCTGCGTCGTCAGCTGGGCCAGCGCGTGCTGCGCCATGGCCTGGCCCGGTTCGTGACCGAGGTGGTGGCCCCCCTGATCGACCAAGTCGGCGACGCCTGGGCCCGAGGCCAACTCGAGATCTACGAAGAGCACCTCTTTACCGAGAGCATGCAAGTGGTGCTGCGAAGTGCCATCAGCACCATTCCGCATCCGGCCTCGCAGCCCAAGGTGCTGCTCACCACCTTCCCGGGCGAGTCTCATGGCATGGGCATTCTGATGGTCGAGGCACTGCTCGCACTCGAAGGCTGTCGCTGTGTGTCGCTTGGTGTGCAGACCCCCATTTGGGACATCGCTCTGGCAGCCAAGGCCCAAGAGATCGACGTGGTGGCCCTGTCATTCTCGTCGGTGGCCAATCCCACCATGGTGATTCAAGGCCTCACTGAACTGAGAACCAAACTGCCCTTGGGCATCGACATCTGGGCAGGCGGCCGCTCGCAGGCCCTGCGTCAGCGGCGCATCCCCGATGGCGTCAAGGTGGTGACGAACCTGTCGGACCTGACCGAGGCCGTGGGGTCTTGGCGGAACCGCTCGCGCGACTAGACGACGCCTTCTTGGCCCGGCTGGGCGCCCCCGCAGCAGTTTTGCTGGCGCCCTTCTTTGCTGACTTCCCAGGCTTGGCCGCGGCGGTGCTGGCCTTGGAATCGCTGCCCGCACTGGCCGTACTGGCCTGGGCTGCAGCCACCATCTGGTTGAACTGATTCTGCAAGTTGGCCCACAGGGCACCGGCCTGGTGGCCAACATCCTCGGCCGGGCCCTGCATGGACGACTGCATGGCCTTTAACTGGGCCAGGGTGCCGCGCTGCACCTCCATGCCCTGAATGGTTGTCTTCAAGAGTTGCAGGTTCAGGCTGAGCCATTGGTCGACGGCCTTGAGGTCTGCGATGCGCTTGTCGAGCTCGTCGATGTCCATGGTGGGCATGGCTGCCGAGGGCATCTGGCCCAGGCCACCCGAGGAAAATCCGGGCCAAGCGCTCAGGAAGGCAAAGGGATCACTCGGGTTTTGCATGCAACGAGTGTAAGGTGAAATTCGTGAGAACGACACGTATGTTCTGGGCCAGCCTGGCAGCGGTGCTGCTGCTGCATGTGCTCGTGCTGGCCTGGCTTTCAGACACCTTGGTGGGCTGGGTGCGCCTGCTGCCCAGCCAAGAGCCCCCGCCCGTGGAGGTGTCGTGGGTCTTACCGCCGCCACCGGTGAAGCCCCCGCCGCGGGTCCAGACCATGCCTCCCGTTCCGCCGCCTGCGGCCGAGCCCAGCGCCGTCGAGCCAAGCCCACTGCAGCCAGATCCCGTCCCATCGACCACCGAGTCGTCACCGAGCCCTGGGCCACGGGCCGCCGAGATGCCCAAGCCAGGTGTGCTGGCCGTGGAGGCCTATTGGGGCGTGCACGCACTCGATGGTCAACCCCTGGGCCGGGGCGAAATTCGCCTGGAATATCCGAACCCGGGCGAGTACACACTCACGCTCACGGCCAAGGCCGTTGGATGGCTGTCTGTGTTTGTGTCTGAGCCGGTGGAGCTCATGAGCGCGGGCCGACTCGGGCCCGATGGCCTCGTGCCCACCCGCTTCAAACAGAACACGCCCCGCCGCCCGCCCGCCGAGAGCCGATTCGACCCGACCGCGAACACCGCGCAGTTAAACGCCGATGCGCCCGTCATCCCTGCGCCGCAGGGCCTGCAAGACCGTTTGAGCGTGGCCTTCCAGCTGGCCTGGATTGGTGAGTCGCAGCCCCAGGGGCTTGAGCCCGGCCAGCGGTTTGAGATTCCACTGGCCACCCACAAGGAGCTGCGAACCGTGGCCTTCCAGGTGGGCGACCCGGAAGACTTGGTGCTGCCCGGGGGCATTCTGGTAAGTGCGCTTCGGGTGACGAGCGACCCCTTTCAGACCCGGCGAATGGGCCAGATCGACCTCTGGCTGGATCCGGCCGACCGCCACTTTCCGGTGCGCATTTTGTACAGCGAGCCCGGCGGCCGGGCCCTTGATTTTCTGGCCATCCGCAGCGTCTTCTAGGCCCACCCCTTATTTGACAGTTTCCCCCGAAAGATGGATAGTTACGGGTTCGTCGTGGAGGGGTGCCCGAGTGGCTAAAGGGGGCAGACTGTAAATCTGTTGGCGCACGCCTACGTTGGTTCGAATCCAACCTCCTCCACCATTGGGGCGTGCGGGTGTAGCTCAATGGTAGAGCAGAAGCCTTCCAAGCTTACGACGAGGGTTCGATTCCCTTCACCCGCTCCAAGGTTTTGCTGTTTTTTGTAGGTTTGGCCCATGTGGCTCAGTGGTAGAGCACTCCCTTGGTAAGGGAGAGGTCACGCGTTCGATCCGCGTCATGGGCACCACAGTTTATGAGTTGATGTTCAACAACCAGTTAATGACTAGGAGTCAGAGATGGCCAAGGGCAAGTTTGAGCGGACCAAGCCGCATGTGAACGTAGGGACGATTGGTCACGTGGACCATGGTAAGACGACGCTGACTGCGGCGATCACGACGGTGTTGTCGACGAAGTTTGGTGGTGAGGCCAAGGGCTATGACCAGATTGATGCGGCACCTGAGGAGAAGGCGCGCGGGATTACGATTAACACGGCGCACGTGGAGTATGAGACGGCTACGCGTCACTATGCGCACGTGGACTGCCCGGGACACGCGGACTATGTGAAGAACATGATTACGGGTGCGGCGCAGATGGACGGAGCGATTCTGGTGTGTTCGGCTGCGGACGGCCCGATGCCCCAGACGCGAGAGCATATTTTGTTGGCGCGTCAGGTGGGTGTGCCGTACATCATTGTGTTTTTGAACAAGTGCGACATGGTGGATGACGCTGAGTTGCTTGAGCTGGTGGAGATGGAGGTTCGTGAGCTGCTCTCCAAGTATGACTTCCCTGGTGATGACACGCCGATTGTGAAGGGTTCAGCGAAGCTGGCGCTCGAGGGTGATAAGGGAGAGCTGGGAGAGGGCGCGATTTTGGCGTTGGCCGATGCGCTGGACTCTTATATTCCCACGCCTGAGCGTGCGATTGATGGTGCGTTCCTGATGCCGATTGAGGATGTGTTCTCGATTTCTGGCCGTGGCACGGTGGTGACTGGCCGTGTGGAGCGTGGTGTGGTGAAGGTTGGGGAAGAGATTGAGATTGTGGGCATTCGTGACACGGTGAAGACGACGTGTACGGGTGTGGAGATGTTCCGTAAGCTGCTGGACCAGGGTCAGGCGGGTGACAACGTGGGTGTGTTGCTGCGTGGAACCAAGCGTGAAGAGGTTGAGCGTGGGCAGGTGTTGGCTAAGCCTGGATCGATCAAGCCGCACACGAAGTTTGAGTGTGAGGTGTATGTGTTGTCGAAGGATGAGGGTGGACGTCACACGCCGTTCTTTAACAACTACCGTCCTCAGTTTTATTTCCGTACGACGGATGTGACGGGATCGGTTGAGCTGCCCTCGGGTACTGAGATGGTGATGCCTGGAGACAATGTGAAGATGGTGGTGACCTTGATTGCTCCGATTGCGATGGAGCAGGGATTGCGCTTTGCGATCCGTGAGGGTGGCCGTACCGTCGGCGCAGGCGTCGTCGCAAAAGTCATCGAGTAA
>CAMAXF010000006.1 GCA_945862305.1 Bordetella parapertussis
TACACCACCCACTCCTATGCCACCGACAAGCCGGCAGGTGAGCGCTACTGATGAGCGTGGACCTCAAGGCCATCCTCGAGGAGTCTCAGGTCACTGAGATTCTGGATGAACTCGACCGAGAGCTCGTGGGGCTCAAGCCCGTGAAGCAGCGCATTCGAGAGATTGCGGCTTTCCTGGTCGTTTCTCGGGCCCGCGCCCAGCTTGGTCTTGAGGCAGCGACACCCTCATTGCACATGTGTTTTACCGGCAATCCCGGCACGGGCAAGACGACGGTGGCCCTGAAGATGGCCGCCATCTTGCACCGGCTGGGTTACGTCCGGAAGGGCCATGTGGTGAGCGTCACGCGAGACGACCTCGTGGGGCAATACATCGGCCATACGGCGCCCAAGACCAAAGAGGTGCTCAAGAAGGCCATGGGAGGCGTGCTCTTCATCGACGAGGCCTACTACCTCTACAGGCCAGAGAACGAGCGCGACTATGGGCAGGAGGCCATTGAGATCATGCTCCAGGTCATGGAGAACAACCGGGATGACCTCGTGGTCATTCTGGCGGGCTACAAGGACCGAATGAACACCTTCTTTCAGTCCAACCCCGGCATGAGCTCGCGCATCGCGCACCACATCGACTTCCCCGACTACCAAGACGCGGAACTACTGGAGATCGCCAAGTCCATGGTCGGTCAGATGGGCTACGGCCTCGATGACCAGGCGGCCTGCGCCTTGGCCGATTACATCTCGCTGCGCAAACAGCAGCCCCACTTTGCCAATGCGCGTTCCATTCGCAATGCCCTGGATCGCGCGCGGCTTCGTCAGGCCAATCGTGTCTTTGAGATCGCCATGGCGGGTGGGCAGGCGGTTGGCGCAGACCTGCTTTCCAATATCTCCGAGGCCGACATTCGAGCCTCACGGGTTTTCACGCAAGCCACCGGACACTAAGCCATGCACCTCGGACGCACAACCCTCTCAAAATTCCTCATCCAGCAACTCCGGGAAGCCCCAGAGCAGCGCGACCTCGCAGCCCTGCTCGTGGACATTGCTGCCGCCGTAAAGGCCATTTCCAGCATGACGGCCAAGGGAGCCCTGGCGGGCGTGCTGGGGAGTCTAGAATCTCAGAACGTACAGGGGGAAACCCAGAAGAAGCTCGACGTGCTCTCGGACACGGCGTTTCTCAACACATTTGCCCATGGCGGGCTCGTGGCGGGGCTTGCCTCCGAAGAGAATGACGAGCCCATTGTCTTTGAGCAGGCCAGCAAGGCCTCGGCACCGTACCTCACCATCTTCGACCCGCTCGATGGCTCGAGCAACATCGATGTCAATGTGTCGGTGGGATCGATCTTTTCGGTTTTGCGCGCGCCGAGCGGCCGGCTGCCCACCGAGGCAGACTTTCTTCGCCCGGGCACGGAGCAGCTCGCGGCGGGCTACGCCATCTATGGGCCCTCCACCATGCTGGTGCTCACCGTGGGCCGTGGCACCCATGGCTTCACGCTCGACCGGGAGGTCGGTAACTTCATCCTTACCCATCCGGACATTGCCATTCCAGAGGCCACCGAGGAGTTCGCCATCAACACCAGCAACGAGCGCTTCTGGGAGCCACCGGTTCAGCGCTATGTCGAGGAGTGCAAGGCGGGCAAGACTGGCCCACGCGGCAAAGACTTCAATATGCGCTGGATCGCCAGCATGGTGGCCGATGTTCATCGCATTCTGATGCGTGGCGGGGTCTTCATGTACCCCAAGGACACCAAGCAGCCACCCAAGCCAGGCCGCCTGCGACTCATGTACGAGGCCAACCCCATGGCCATGGTCGTCGAGCAGGCTGGCGGTGCGGCCTCCACTGGACGCGAGCGCATTCTCGAGATGCAGCCCGAGACCATCCACCAGCGGGTGCCCGTGATCCTCGGCTCACGCGAGGAGGTGGAGCAGGTCGCCCGCTATCACCTGGCCTTCGATCGTGGAGAAGACCAGGCCTACAGTTCCCCCCTCTTCAAAGAGCGGTCGTTGTTCCAAAACTAAAACAAGCGCGGAGGAAGACATGTCTGTGAAACATCCGATTGTCGCCATCACGGGTTCCTCTGGTGCAGGCACCACCACGGTGATGAGCAGTTTCAGGCACATCTTTCGGCGGGAGGGCATCCATGCGCAAATTGTGGAGGGGGATTCTTTCCATCGGTTCAACCGCATGGAGATGCGGGCGGCCTTAAAAGAGGCCGAGGCCGCAGGCAATCGGAACCTGAGCCATTTTGGGCCAGAGGCGAACCTGTTGGCAGATCTTGAGGCACTCTTTCGTGGTTACGGTGAAACAGGCCAGGGGAAGGTTCGCCGCTATTTGCATGATGCCGAGGAGGCTGCACCCTTCGGCCAAGAGCCCGGCACCTTTATTCCCTGGCAGGACATCGAGTCCGGCACCGATCTCCTGTTTTACGAGGGGCTTCATGGCGGCTATGCCGACACCAAGGTGAATGTGGCCAGCCATGTTGATCTATTGGTGGGCGTGGTGCCCATCGTGAACCTCGAGTGGATCCAGAAACTCCACCGAGACCAAAAGATGCGTGGCTACAGCCAGGAGGCGGTGGTCGAGACCATGCTGCGTCGCATGCCGGACTACGTGAATCACATCATGCCGCAGTTCTCGCGAACCCATGTGAACTTTCAGCGGGTGCCCACCGTGGACACCTCCAACCCGCTCATTGCGAAGGACATCCCCTCGGCCGACGAGTCCATGGTGGTGATTCGATTCGCCAACCCCAAGGGCATCGACTTCCCCTACCTGCTCTCGATGCTGGATGGCTCGATGATGACTCGGCCCAACACCATTGTGGTGCCGGGCGGCAAGATGGGTCTCTCGATGCAACTGATTTTCACGCCCATGATCCTGCGCATCATGGACCAGAAGCGTCGCGCGCAATGAGGGCTGCCGTCCTGTTTGACCTTGACGGCACGCTCATTGAAACCGTGCCCGAGATTGCCCGGGCGGTGAATCTCACGCTGACTGATTTCGACCGCGCACCAATCGAGCTCACGCAAATTCGCGACTGGATTGGCCATGGCACAGGCTGGCTCATGGAGCAGGCCTGGGCCGCGCAGACCCCCCGTACCACCAACAGCCCCGCCTGGGACGTTGTCATGTCCAGGTTTGTCGCCCGTTACTTTGAAACGGCTGGCACCGAGAGCCATCTCTATGAGGGGGTTGCGTACACCCTCGCTCGTCTTGAGCGCGATGGCATTGGCTGCTGCATTGTCACCAACAAAGAAACACGTTTTACCGAGCGAGTGCTCGAGGCCCACGGGCTGTCATCGGCCTTCGATTGTGTGATCTCGGGAGACACCCTTCCCACGAAAAAGCCCGATCCGGCTGGCATCGACGAATGCCTGCGTGCCTGTGGCGTGTCGAAAGATCAGGCACTTTTTGTGGGTGATTCACTCACCGATGTTCGGACCGCTCGGGCCGCTGGCATCCCTGTCTGGGCCGTTCCCTATGGCTACAACCATGGCCAGCCCATTGAGACCACCGAGCCGGATCGGGTCATTTCAAACATCACCCATGTCTTTGATTTTTTTTCAAGCCATCCCTAAGGAGCAGCGCCGTGGCCCTCATCTCTCTTCGTCAACTCCTCGACCATGCAGCAGAGCATCAGTACGGCCTGCCGGCCTTCAATGTGAACAACATGGAACAAATTCACGCCATCATGCAGGCGGCCGCAGAGGTCGACAGCCCCGTCATCCTGCAGGCCTCGGCTGGCGCCCGTAAGTACGCGGGCGAACCATTCCTGCGCAAGCTGGTGGAGGCCGCCATTGAGCAGTACCCAGACATCCCGGTCTGCATGCACCAAGACCACGGATCCTCGCCAGCGGTCTGCCAGGCGTCGATTCGCAGTGGCTTCTCCAGCGTGATGATGGACGGCTCCCTGGGCGAGGACATGAAGACACCTGCCTCTTACGACTACAACGTTGCGGTCACCGAGCGGGTCGTTCAGATGGCCCATGCCGTGGGCGTGTCCGTGGAGGGCGAACTTGGCTGCCTGGGCTCGCTGGAAACAGGCACGGCGGGCGAAGAGGACGGCGTGGGTGCCGAGGGCGTGCTCGACCATGACCAGCTCCTCACCGACCCGGAGGAGGCGGCTGCCTTTGTCTCGGCCACCGGCGTCGATGCCCTGGCCATTGCCATTGGCACCAGCCACGGCGCCTACAAGTTCAGCCGTCCTCCCTCGGGCGATATCCTTGCCATCGGCCGCATCAAAGAGATCCACGCACGCATTCCGAATACGCATCTGGTCATGCACGGCTCCTCGAGCGTGCCGCAGGAGTGGCTCACGGTCATTCGAGACTTCGGCGGCGAGATCAAAGAAACCTACGGCGTGCCGGTCGAGGAGATCGTCGAGGGCATTCGGCATGGCGTTCGCAAGGTCAACATTGACACCGACATTCGGCTTGCCATGACTGGAGCCATGCGCCAGCTCATGGGCCAGAAGCCCGAGGAGTTCGACCCACGTGCCTTCTTCAAGGTGGCCACGGCCGCGGCCCGAGGCATCTGCAAGGCCCGATTCGAGGCATTTGGCTCGGCGGGACAGGCCTCGAAGATCAAGCCCATCGGGCTGGACCGGATGGCCGAGGCGTATCGGGCCAGGCTGCATTGATCCCCCACTGGATCAACCCGCAGGCCACGGAGGCCTTGTTATTCGATGTCGATGGCACGCTCGCCGAGACGGAGCTCGAGGGGCATTTGCCGGCATTCAACGAGGCCTTTGCTGAGCTGGGAATTCCTTGGGTCTGGTCCGCGCAGCATTACGGCGAGCTGCTGAAGGTGACCGGCGGGCTTGAGCGCATGCGTGCCCACGCCCAGGCCTCTGGTCAGTCGGAATGGCTCACGCTCGAGGGTGAGGCCCGTCTGCTCGAGGCCCATCAGTTGAAGAACAGGCTGTTTGCCGAGCGCATGCGCCTGGGCCTGGTTGCCCTTCGACCGGGCATTGCGGCACTCATTGAACAGGCGGTGAGTGCCAGCATGTACTGGGGTGTTGTGACCACCACCAGTCGGGCCAATTGGGAGGCCTTGTGGCGCTGCTGTCTGGAAGGCTTGGGCATCCCGGAACCAGATGTGGTGGTCTGCGGCGAGGATGTCAGCCGCAAGAAGCCCGATCCAGAGGCCTATGCGTTGGCGGCCCATCGCCTGAACTTGAAGGCAACGGCCTGCCTGGCCATTGAGGACTCTCCGAACGGTCTTCTGGCGGCGCACGGCGCCGGCATGCCCTGCGTGGTGGTCACCTCTGTTTTCTTTGACACAGGCCCATGGCCCGGTGCTATGGCAGTTTTGTCGAGCCCTCTCGAGCTGCAAGTCGGCGTGCCCGCCTGATGCCAATGTAGAGCAGCCCGGCGATGATGGGCACGGCCAGTGCAGAGATCAGCTCCGCTGGCACGGCAACACCAGCGGCATGGAGGCCCTTGGTCATGTGGCCAATGAGTCCCACCGCGTAGTAGGTGAGCACCACCAGGGAGAGACCTTCCACGGTCTGCTGCAGCTTGAGCTGCAGCTTGGCGCGGCGGTCCATGCTGGCGAGCAAGGCCTGGGTCTGCCGTTCGTTCACAAATTCAATTCGGGTGCGCAGAATCTGCGTGGTTCGAGACACCCGGTCTGAGAGGGCCTGGAGCCGACGCTGAGTCCAGCGGCAGGTTCGCATGGCGGGCTCGAAGCGACGGTCCATGAATTCGGTGAGGTTCTGCACCCCTGGGATGGCCGTCTCCCGGAGTTCGCTGAGGGATCGGCGCACCAGTTCGGTATAGGCCTCGCTTGCGGTGAAGCGCAGGCCATGCAACGAAATCCACTCCTCCACGCGGGCGGCGATGGCCGTGACGTCGGTGAGCAGATGCTCGTCGGTCTGAAAGCCCTCAGGCGTCTCGGGGGTGGGGGCGCCCGCCTGGGCAATGCGTTCGACCAGGCCGGCCAGCTGCGACTCGGCCTCTCGGAGCGGGCCGGAGAGCGCCTTGGCACGTGGAATGCCCAGCATGGCCATCATGCGATAGGTGTCGATGTCGATGAGCCGCTGCACAACCCGGCCAGCCTGCCGCGAGCCGATGCCCTGATGCGTCACCAGCATGCAGACGAAGCCTTCCTTGTCCAGCTGGAAGTCTGTCCAGACTTGCGCCTTCTGGGTTGCGAGAATGGTCGATCCCACCAATGTGTTGCCCGAAAAGAGCGGTGCATGTTCGGCGGCGTCGTCGGTGTGAGGGGCCGGCCGCAGGCTGATGTCGACCGCAGCCATGCGCTCACCGATCGAGGGGTTGAGGGACTCCATGCCCAGCTCGGCGAGCCGAGCACGCACACGCGCTTGAAGCGGTTTACGGCTGTCTGTGAAGCCCTCGGCCGGCGCCATGACGCACTGGGCGTAGACCGTGAAGCCGCAGAACTCGCCGTGGAGTTCCCACTTCAGGAGCAGGCGGCCCGGTGAGGGGCTGAGTTCCAGCACCCGCACGGTCTGGCCATGCACGGGGTGCACAGCCACTTGCAGCGCGGCGGTGAGCCGGTCGATCCAGTCCATGAGCGCGCGCCGTTGATCTGGCGTGCTGATGATCAGCGACTGGCTGTACACGCGCTCCTCGGGCCACAACGCAATTGGGGGCCTGGCATGCACCTCTTCATGCAGGGCTTCGCGGGCGGCGTGGTCTTGGATGGCGCTCTTCATGTGGCTGCTCCGGGGTTTGGTCCGCGAGCCCAGTGGGCCTTCGCGAGTTGAATGCGATCTTCAAGGTAGGCGCCATAAAAGTCCACCGAGCTGTAACCGACCAAGGGCTCGCCGATGGGCTGGCCAGCGAAATTCATGGCAAAGACCGTGGGGGCCATCCGGATGCGCTGCTGCCGTGCCCACTGTTGCGGCGACTGCGCCAACCACTCAAGGCCAGCCTCGGGGGGCTTGAGCCCGGGCCTGTGCATGGGCCGTCGGTCGGTGATGTCCAGAATGACGGTGCGCAGCGTCGGGTGGCCCGCCGATCGCATTCGCGGCAGGAGCTGGTCTCGCAGCACCAGGTCGCACCAGGGGCAGTTGGGCAGGCTGGCCATGGCCACCACCACGAGGCCACCACGCGCCTTGACCGCCTCCTGAAGGGCGGCGGCGAGCTGCTCGGCTGAGATGGGTCTGACCAATGCCATGGCGTGGGCCTCTCGGCGGCGCTCCAGCTTGTGCGCCGCATCACGTTTTGCGGTTGACTATATGCCTCTATAAGCATATCTTGCCGTCAAATGACGGAGACACCAATCCCTGTAGCAAAAGATGACGCTGGCATCCTCGGCCAAACGGTAACCGACGAGGACGAGCTTGACTTCATTTTCGACCGAGCTGCACAGTACTTTGCCCTGCTCTCGGAGCCCGCGCGCCTTCGCATCATTCAGGCCATTTGCACGGATGAGCGGTCTGTTCAAGAGGTGGTGGCCCTCACCGACCTCCCTCAGCCCAACGTCTCTCGGCATCTCAGCCTGCTCTACCGAGCAGGGGTGCTCAATCGCCGACGCGACGGCACCTTTGTGTTTTACAGAATCTCCGATCCCATGATCACCGACCTGTGCCGCTCTGTGTGTGTGCGGCTGGCGGGTGGCCTTGGGTAACTTTTTTCACTTAAAAATTATGGGAGCCGACAGGTCATGAACACGGAGCGTCAATTGGGACGATTGGTCAAGGCGCCAGAGAACTTTCTGGCACCAGAGGATGGCAAGTCGCCGGAGGCCATGCGGCGGAAGTTTTTGGCAGCCGGTGCGGCCACTGCGGGGCTCAGCCTGGCCTCGGTGGCACGGGCGGCCTCGAACCCCGTCTCGGGGCAAGGCGACCCCAACATTTTGAATCTGCCAGCCCACACCACAGGGCTGGGCATGCCGGTTGCAGCCAACGGTTACGGCATGCCATCTCAGTACGAAAAAGGCCTTCAGCGTCGCGAGAGTCCTGGCCTCACCCGCGTGTCTGCCGCCTCCGTGGCCTTCACGCCCCTGCAGGGCACCTTTGGCATCATCACGCCCAGCGGCCTGCACTTTGAGCGGCACCACCAGGGCTGGTGGGACATCGATCCCTCCAAGCATCGCCTCATGATCAATGGTCTGGTGAAAAACCAGAAGGTCTACACCATGGACGACCTCATGCGGCTTCCGTCGGTCTCTCGTATTCATTTCATTGAGTGCGGTGCCAATACGGCCATGGAGTGGGGCAATGTGGCCGTGCCCACCGTGCAGTACAGCCACGGCATGATCTCCTGCTCGGAGTTCACGGGCGTTCCGCTCTCAGTCCTCCTTGAGGACTGCGGCTACGACAAAAAGAACGGCAAGTATGTTCTGGCTGAAGGGGCCGATGGCTCCTCCATGACCCGAACCATTCCGATGTCCATCGCGCTCGATGACGTGCTGGTGGCCTACGGCATGAATGGTGAGATGCTTCGCCCCGAGAACGGCTACCCCCTGCGCCTGGTGGTGCCGGGGGTGCAGGGCGTCTCGTGGGTGAAGTGGCTGCGCCGCATCGAGGTGGGCGACCAGAAATGGGCCACGAAAGATGAGGCCATTCATTACATCGATCTCATGCCCGATGGCATGCACCGTCAGTACTCGGGCATGCAGGAGACCAAGTCGGTCATTACCTCACCCTCGGGTGGCCAGTTACTGCTCGACAAGGGCTTCTACAACATCTCGGGCCTCGCCTGGTCGGGGCGCGGAAAGATCAAGCGGGTAGATGTCTCGGTCGACGGTGGCAAGAACTGGCGCACCGCCCGTCTCGAGACGCCCGTGCTCTCGAAGGCCTTCACCCGGTTCAACATCGACTGGACGTGGAACGGGGCGCCGGCCATTCTGCAGTCGCGCGCCATCGACGACACCGGCTATGTACAGCCCACGGTGCATCAGTTGCGCGAGGTTCGCGGAACCCGCTCGATCTATCACAACAACATGATTCAATCTTGGCGCGTGGCCGACACCGGGGAGGTGAGCAATGTTCAAGTCAACTAAATTCGCGAAACTTGTCATGGCCGCATCACTCTCGGCCATGAGCATCGGGGCCCACGCGGCCGGAAAGTTCGATGGCATCGGCCGCCTGGCCACGCCGGCAGAGGTACAGAAGTGGGACATCGATGTTCGCCCAGACTTCAAGGGCCTGCCTGCCGGGTCAGGCTCTGTGGCCAAGGGGCAGGATGTCTGGGAGGCCCAGTGTGCCTCCTGCCACGGTGTGTTCGGTGAAAGCACCGAAGTCTTCACACCGATTGCCGGTGGCACCACGAAGGAAGACGTCAAGACGGGTCGGGTGGCCAACCTGGCCAGGCTGGATTTTCCTCAGCGCACCACCCTGATGAAGGTCGCCTCGGTCTCAACGCTCTGGGATTACATCAACCGGGCCATGCCCTGGACGCATCCCAAGACCCTCACCACCGATGAGGTCTATGCCGTGACAGCCTTCATTCTGAACCTTGGTGACATCGTCCCGGCCGACTTTGTGCTCTCGGACAAGAACATCGCCCAGGTGCAGCAGAAGATGCCCAACCGCAATGGCATGACCACCGACCACGGGCTCTGGGAAGTCAAGGGTAAACCTGATGTGAAGAACGTGGCATGTATGAAAGACTGTAAGAAAGAAGTTGTCATCACGTCATTCCTGCCGGGCTCGGCAGTCGACAGCCATGGCAACCTTGTCGAGCAGAATCGTCCGATTGGTCCCACGAGAGGCCTGGACACCAGCAAGGCAGTGAAGAAATAATTTCCAAACCTTTGAAGAGGAGCAACACATGAGCATGAATCGTCGAGACGTCATCAAGGCCGGGGGCGGAGCCGCTGTGTATTCGGCCCTGGCCTCCATGGGCTTTTTCGCGGCCAACCCCGCCTTGGCCAGTGCATGGAAAAAGGAATGGTTCGAGACCAAAACCATTGCCGATACCCTGAAGGCCATGGGCGTGGCCGCTGCTCCCAACAGTGGCGACATCTCCATCACCTCGCCCGACATCGCTGAGAACGGTGCCGTGGTGCCTGTTGGGGTGTCCAGCAAGCTGGCCAAGACCCAAATGGCAGCGGTCATGGTCGAGAAGAACCCATCGATGATGGCGGGCTTCTATGAGTTCACGGCCGACGCCGTGCCGGATGTCTCCATGCGCGTGAAGATGGGCCAAAGCTCCGACGTCTACGCCTTGGTCAAGGCCGATGGCAAGTTCTACATGGCCAAGAAAGAAATCAAGGTCACCCTCGGCGGCTGCGGCGGCTGATCCCGGTTACAACAGAACAGGAGAATAGAAATGGCAAATCCAATGCGAATTCGGGCCCGTGTCGACGGCGATGTGGCTGATGTGCGTGTGCTCATGGCCCACGAGATGGAGACAGGGCAGCGCAAGGGTGGTGACGGAAAGGTCATCCCGGCTTGGTTCATTCAAGAGGTCACAGCCTCGGTCAACGGCAAGGCCGTCATGACTGCCCAGTGGGGTCCCGCAGTCTCGAAGAACCCCTACCTGCAGTTCAAGGTCAAGGGTGCGAAGGCGGGCGACAAGGTTGCAGTGACCTGGAAGGACAACAAGGGCGAGTCTCGCACAGACGAGGCCGCTGTTGCGTAAGTGTTTGACGACGACGGGCCCGATGGGCCCGTCTTGGTTTTTATGACAACAAGCGGGGAGAGAACAATGCAACACGTAACGCGAAAGCTTGCCATGCTGGCCACGGGCCTGCTGCTGGCCACGGGAAGCGCACTGGCTGAAAAAAGCGAGTCGGAGAAGGGCATCGATCGTTATCGCGAATTGATCGCCGATGGCAATCCCGCCGAGCTCTGGGAGATGCAGGGTGAGGAGCTCTGGAAGAAAAAGGCAGGTCCCAAGAATGCGTCGCTGGAGCAGTGCGACCTAGGCCTAGGGCCAGGAGTCCTGAAGGGGGCGTATGCTCAGCTTCCCAGATATTTCGCAGATGCGGGCCAAGTACAGGACCTCGAGATGCGAATCGTTCACTGTATGAAGACCCTGCAGGGCGGCGAAGTCAAGGCGGCTGACTACAACAAGGACGACCACAAGAAGGTGATCGCGCTCGCAACGTATGTGGTCACTCAGTCCAAGGGCATGCCCTTGGCCACCCCCCAGACCCATGCTGAAGAGAAGCGCATGTACGAGGTGGGCAAGCGTGCCTTCTTCTACCGGGCCGGCCCCATGGATTACTCGTGTGCCACTTGCCACAATGCGGACGGTCAGCGGATCCGACTTCAGGGCCTGCCTAACCTCACAAAAAACGAGCCTGCCGGGAAGGCAGCCACATCCTGGCCTGCGTATCGGGTGAGCAATTCACAGCTCTGGCCCATGCAGAAGCGCATTAATGATTGTTATCGCCTTCAGCGTTTCCCGCACCCGAAGTTTGGATCCGACGTAACCGTTGCATTGTCGGTGTATATGGCAGTCAACGGAAACGGTGTGCCTTCGCTCGCACCGACGATCAAGCGCTGAATAACAGGAGACTCTCATGAAACAATTCGTTCTCGTGGCCTCAGCAGCCACAATGCTCGCCGGATGCGCAACGGTTGGGCCCGACTACAACAAGATGACCCAGTCGGTGCTTCAGTCTTCTTTTGAGTCCAAGCACATCGCAACCGTCGATCGCCTGAAGCAGGATGCCGTGCAGGCGGCCTGTTCCGAGGCGGAAATGACCGGCAAGGACCTTGATCCTGCCGTTCGCAAGCAGCTTGAGGCAGCCGAGATGGCCACCATCAAGCAGCCCGCAGACGGCAATTATTTTGGCGATTGGACGAAGGCTGAAAAAATTGCCCAAAGTGGTAATGGCCATACCTGGAAGGTGCTGAAGGCAGGCACGCCCAATGGTGGAAACTGCTACAACTGCCACCAGATCACCAAGAAAGAGCTCTCCTACGGCAACATCGGGCCGAGCCTGTACCAGTATGGCAAGACTCGCGGTGCCAGCACCGAGGTGGTGAAGTACACCTGGGGTAAGCTCTACAACGCCAAGGCCTACAACGCCTGCTCGAACATGCCCCGCATGGGTCACAAGCAAATTCTGACTGAGCAACAATTGAAGGACATCATGGCCTATTTGTTTGATCCGGCCTCTCCCGTGAATCAGTAATCCGGGGGCTTTTGTAGTATCGACTGGGCCCTTTCCATGTGAGAGGGCCTTTTTTTTAGTGTTGTATTCATTAATGGGTATACGGTAATGGACATGAATCGGCGGGAGTTTGTAGGGGTCATGGCAGCTGCATCTGCGGCAGGCATGTTTGGTGGGTTTCCAGATGCGC
This sequence comes from Bordetella parapertussis, assembly GCA_945862305.1. Classification (GTDB taxonomy): domain Bacteria; phylum Pseudomonadota; class Gammaproteobacteria; order Burkholderiales; family Burkholderiaceae_A; genus Hahnella. The sequence continues at coordinate 12,221 of CAMAXF010000006.1, forward strand.
AGGCGGCGGCCAAGAAGGGCGACAAGCTCTACGACATTCCCAAGTTCGGCAATGTGAGCTTCCTGCATTTCACCGACTGCCACGCCCAGCTGCTGCCGGTCTATTTCCGCGAGCCCGATGTGAACATTGGTGTGGCTGGCATGCAGGGCAAGGTACCCCACGTGGTGGGAGAGGGCCTGCTCAAGCAATACGGCATTCCGAAGGGCACGCCGCTGGCCCACGCCTACACATATTTGGATTTCGAGAAGGCGGCCCGCACCTTCGGCAAAGTCGGTGGCTTTGCCCACATGGCCACGCTGGTGAAGATGATGCGAGCAAGCCGGCCGCACGCCTTCTTGCTCGATGGCGGTGACACCTGGCAGGGCTCGGCCACTGCGCTCTGGAGCAAGGGCCAGGACATGGTCGATGCCACGAAGCTATTGGGCGTGGACATGATGGCGCCCCACTGGGAGTTCACCTACGGTGCCGACCGAGTCATGGAGATTGTGAAGAAGGATCTCGCCGGCAAGATCGAATTCCTTGCGCAGAACGTGAAGACCAACGATTTCGGAGATCCCGTCTTCAAGCCCTATGTCATTCGTGAACAGAACGGCATTTCGGTCGCCGTGATTGGCCAGGCCTTCCCGTACACCCCGATTGCCAACCCCCGCTACATGGTGCCCGACTGGACCTTCGGCATTCAGGACGACAACATGCAGAAGATGGTCGATGAGTGCCGGGCCAAGGGTGCCAAGGTGGTTGTGGTCGTCTCGCACAATGGCATGGACGTAGACCTGAAGATGGCCTCAAGGGTGCGTGGCATCGACGCCATCCTCGGCGGCCACACACACGATGGCGTGATCCAGCCAGTGCCGGTGAAAAATGCAGGCGGTGTCACCCTGGTCACAAACGCCGGTTCGAACACGAAGTTCCTTGGCGTGCTCGATTTCGACGTCAAGAATGGCAAGGTGGCCGACTACCGCTACAAGCTGCTCCCGGTCTTCGCAGACATGCTGCCTGCAGACAAGGACATGGCGGCCCTCATTGAGCGCATTCGTGCGCCCCACAAGGCCAAGCTCGAGGAGACCTTGGCCATCACCGAGGGCCTGCTCTATCGGCGGGGCAACTTCAACGGCAGCTTCGACCAGCTCATTGTGGATGCCCTCATTGATGTCAAGGGCGCTGACCTCGCCTTCTCGCCCGGCTTCCGCTGGGGTACCTCGTTGTTGCCTGGGCAGGCCATCACGCGTGAGCATGTGATGGACCAGACCGCGACCACCTATTCCTACTCCACGCTCACCGAGATGTCGGGCGAGATGATCAAGACCGTGCTCGAGGACGTCTGCGACAACCTCTTCAACCCAGACCCCTACTACCAGCAGGGTGGCGACATGGTTCGGGTGGGTGGCCTGGAGTACACCTGTGCCCCGAACGAGAAGATGGGTCGTCGGATTCAGGACATGCGCCTCAAGGGCAAGGCCATTGAGCCCAAGAAGACATACAAGGTGGCTGGCTGGGCGCCGGTGGCCGAGGGCGCCAAGGGTGAGATGGTCTGGGATGTCGTGGAGACCTGGCTCAAGGACAAGAAGCGGATTGCGCCCCGCAAGCTCAACACGCCCAAGCTGGTGGGCATGAAGGGCAACCCTGGCCTGGCGGGCGCCTGAGCGCTACACTCGGGTCGTCTCAACACCTCGGAGGATGAGTCTCATGCATCCCAATTCGGTTTCGATGTCGACCCGTTTTGCCGGCCTTGTGCTGCTGGCCTGTTTGGGCCCATGGGCCCCTGCCTCTGCTGCACCGCTCTTCCCCAAGGGAGACGCCGCCAAGGGTCAGGTCTTGCACCAGCAGAAGTGCGCCTCCTGCCACAACTCCATGATGCCGGACGGCAAGGGCGAGGAGCTCTACTCCGAAGACTTCCGCAAAATGAAGTCGGCCTCTGAGCTTCGCACCATGGTGGAGTTCTGCGCCAACCGCAGCCGGGCGGGCTGGTTCGAGGAGGAGATCGAGCATGCCACTCGATTCCTCAACGACCGGTTCTATCAGTTCAAGCGGTAGCGCCAGCCAGCAGCCCGATGCGGGCGTCACATCGCTGGGCGAGGGCCTCGTCGTGGGTCACGATCACCAGCGTGGTGCCCTGTTCGCGTTGAAGTTCAAAGAGCAGTGAAATCACCCGGTCGCCGCTGGCGGCATCCAGGCTGCCCGTGGGCTCGTCGGCAAAGAGGAGTCTCGGTGCTCTGACGAAGGCACGGGCCAACGCCACGCGCTGTTGCTCGCCGCCAGACAATGTGGCTGGAAAGTGGTGCAGCCGATTGCCCAGTCCCACATTGGCCAGCATGGCCTGCGCCTTTTGCTTGGCGTCTGGGTCGCCAAGGAGATCAAGCGGGAGCATGACATTCTCAGTGGCGTTGAGCTGCGGCAGCAGTTGAAAGGATTGAAAGACAAAGCCCACGTCGCGCAAGCGCCGCTGGGTTCGGGCCTCTTCGTCGAGTGATGAGATGTCCTCGTGGCCCCAGTAGACCTGGCCCGCGGTGGGGACATCCAGGCCGGCGAGCAGGCCGAGCAGCGTGGACTTGCCGCAGCCGGAGGGCCCCACAATGGCCAGCGACTGCCCCGGCAGTACCTGGAGGGAGATGTCCTGGAGAATGCTCAATTCATCGTTGCCATCAGATACAGTCTTGAACAATGAAACCGCTCGAATGGCAGAAGATTGGTGCTGAATGCTCACGGCGTGCTGCGCTCCTCTTTGGGGTGACCGTGCTGCTGGCGGCCACGGCGCTGGTGAAGCCTGGATTGGCTGCCACACCAAGCATACTCATTTACGGCGACAGCCTCTCGGCGGCCTATGGCCTGTCTCCCTCGGAGGGCTGGGGGCGCCTGCTCGAGAAGCGCCTGCCCAAGTCGCCCGCCTGGCGGGTGGTCAATCGAAGCCTCTCGGGTGAAACCACCCATGGGGGCCTGCAGCGTTTCGAGCGCGTGCTGGGCCAGGTGCGCCCCCGCGTGGTGGTGCTGGCCCTTGGGGCCAATGATGCCTTGCGTGGCTTGTCTCTGGCCCATACGGAGCAAAACCTGCGTGACATGATCCGCGCGGCCCGGCAGGCGGGCTCGGAGGTCGTTCTCGTGGGCATCGCCGTGCCCCCCAATTACGGTGCCACCTATGCCAATCAGTTCCAGGCCATCTTCCCTCGGCTGGCAAGGACAGAGGGCGTTCGGCTCGTGCCCTTCATGCTCGAGGGCTTTGCCACCGACCTGCGTTATTTCCAGGCCGATCGCATCCACCCGAATGCAGCTGCCCAGCCGCGAATCCTAGACACCATCTGGGCAGTGCTCTCGCCACTGCTGGAGCCGGGTCGGTGATGCGCGGGTTCATGTCTGGATGGTGTCGCTGGCTGCGGCTGTGCGTGGCACTCCCGTTGATGACCCTGCCGCTGGCTTCTTCACACGCATTGGACTTCTCGGACATCGCGCGCGAGGGTGAGCTCCGCTTCTTGGCCACCAACCCCGACCCGAATGCCTATCGGTATGAGTCACGGGTGGCCCTCACGGCCGCAAGCCTTGAGACCGGTTTGGTGGAGCTGGCCACCTGCCATCGGCAGCTCGACCCGATTCGCAAGGTGGTCATTGCATTCAATCCGCAGCGTCTCAAGACCATCACGATCGGCGAGCATGCTGGCATCGGTGCGGTTCAGGTCGATGGCCATCTTGTGACCCTCACCGATGTTCGTCGCGGGGCTTCCATTTGCATTGCATTGTCCTCAAAGGCCTTGGACGCGGTCGATGGCGGTGGATGGCGTCTTCAGGCCGGCCCGCTCATGCGGCGCTATCTCGATGGCTACCTGCCCATGACGGCGACCTTGTCGGTCTCCTGGCCGGTCGGTCTCGTGGCCGTCTCGTCCGTGGAGCCCAGGGCGCAGCCAGGGGTCGACATCCAGATGCGCCAGGATGGTGCGGAGCTCAAGACGGTCTTCGCTGGCCGCTTTACGGGACACTTCGAACTCACAAAGCCGCAGCAGTGACATCCGTATAATTTGGGCATGTCCACGTTTCGCTGCCTCCCGGGGGCCCCTGCGCTGTCTGCCTTCCGTCTGGCCCGCCTCACGGAGAAGCTGCGTCAGGTCGATGCCTCGGCCTCGGTGGTCTCGGCCCATTGGTGCCACCTTGTGCAGCTTGATGCAGGCGCGGCATGGGAGTCGGGGGGGCTGCCCCCGCCCGATGTGGTCTGCCAGTTGCTCGACCTTCCCCGGCCTGTGCACGATCTGTCCTCTCAGTCGGATGCCGTTTGGGTCCTGCCTCGGCAGGGCACCCGCTCACCCTGGTCTTCCAAGGCCCTCGACATCTTTCACGCCTGCGGTGTGACCGAGGTGCGTCGAGTCGAGCGTGGCATTCGCCATGTGATTCGCAGCAAGAATCTCAGCGCATTGGCGGGCTCGGGCCTCCTCCACGACCGCATGGTTGAGACGGTCTTCCTGGGCATGCCGGCATCGGAGTACTTCGACGATCGCCCCGCCGGCCGGCTGGTTGTTGCAGCCTTGGGTGCCGATGCCATGGCCCGCCTTCGCGAGGAGAACCGTCGGCTTGGGCTCGCACTCTCAGATGACGAGATGTCCTACCTGGCCCAGGCCTACGCAAAGCTTGGCCGAGACCCGACCGATGTCGAGCTGATGATGTTCGCGCAGGCGAACTCCGAGCACTGTCGCCACAAGATCTTCAATGCAAGCTTTGCCATCGATGGCATGCCCATGGCCTCGAGTCTCTTCCAGATGATTCGGCACACGCATGCCCAGACGCCCCAGGGCACGCTGTCGGCCTATTCCGACAATGCCGCGGTGCTGCGGGGGGCCTCGGCCCATCGGCTGCTGGCCTCGGCGGGGGAGCCTGGCCCATATGTGGTTCGGCCGATGACACTGCACACGGTGCTCAAGGCCGAGACCCACAATCATCCCACTGCCATTAGTCCCTTTCCAGGCGCGGCCACTGGCGCAGGCGGCGAGATTCGAGACGAGGGCGCCACGGGCCGCGGGGCCAAGCCTCGCGCTGGCCTCACCGGCTTTGCGGTCTCGCACTTGGACTTCTCCGAGTCGCCACATGAGCCCTCCCGAATGGCCTCGCCGCTCGCCATCATGATCGAGGGTCCGCTCGGTGGCGCCGCCTTCAACAATGAGTTTGGTCGGCCGAACCTGGCGGGCTACTTTCGAAGTTTCGAACTGCACCATGGGAATCGGCACTGGGGCTATCACAAGCCCATCATGCTGGCTGGCGGGGTGGGGGTCATTCCCGACGAGCAGGTGCACAAGTCGAGCATTCCCGTGGGAGCGTTGCTGATTCAGTTGGGCGGGCCGGGCATGCGCATTGGCCTTGGCGGTGGGGCGGCCTCCTCGATTCAGTCCGGTCAGAACGACCTCCAGCTCGACTTCGACTCCGTGCAGCGTGGCAACCCAGAGATGCAGCGCCGTGCGCAAGAGGTGATTGATGCCTGCGTGGCCATGGGCGAGCGCAATCCCATCCTATCCATTCACGATGTCGGCGCAGGCGGCCTCTCCAATGCATTTCCCGAGCTGGTGCATGGGTCGGATCGTGGCGGTGTGTTTCGTCTTTCAGATGTTCCACTCGATGAATCCGGCCTCTCGCCTGCAGAGATCTGGTGCAACGAGTCTCAAGAGCGCTATGTGCTGGCCATCGCACCCACTTCGCTGGATCTCTTCGAGGCGCTGTGTGAGCGGGAGCGCTGCCCCTTTGCTGTGGTGGGCCGCGCCGTGGAGGACGACTGTCTTCAACTCATCGATTCGGCATCCAGTGGCCATCAGCCGGTCGACCTTCCCTTGTCGGTGCTGCTGGGCAAGCCCCCCAAGCTGCATAAAGATGCGCGCACGAGCCCGGTGCCGGCCGATGACTTCGAGGCCTTTGGCTTTGATCTGGCTGGCGCGATTGAGGCGGTGCTGCGGCATCCCACGGTGGGCTCCAAACAGTTCCTCATCACCATTGGTGACCGCACCGTCGGTGGCCTGACGGCCCGAGACCAGATGGTGGGGCCGTGGCAAACGCCCGTGGCGGATGTCGCCGTCACCCTCTGGGATTTCCAAGGCGTCGGTGGCCAGGCTTTTGCGGTGGCCGAACGCTCACCCATTGCAGTGGTGAGCCCAGAGGCCTCGGTTCGGATGGCCTTGGGCGAGGTGCTGACGAATCTTTGGGCAGCCCCGGTGGGCGACTTCGCCAGTATGAAGCTCTGCGCGAACTGGATGGCCGCTGCAGGCGAGGAAGGCCAAGATGCGGCGCTCTATCGGGCCGTGGAGGCCTTGGCCATGGAGGCCTGCCCGGCACTTGGCCTGTCCATTCCGGTGGGCAAGGATTCCCTCAGCATGCGGGCCCAGTGGACGTCTGGGGCCAACACGCGTTCGGTGGTCTCACCGGTCTCGCTCAACCTCACGGCCGTGGCGCCGGTGGAGGATGCTCGACAGACATGGACGCCGATGCTCTCCGATGCAGCCGACACGGTGCTGGTGCTGATCGACCTCGGCGAGGGCCGCCATCGCCTGGGTGGATCGGTGCTTGCACAGACGCGCGGTGTTTTCGGTGGCGCACCCCCCGACCTTGTTCGCATCAATGCCCTTCAACAGCTTCATGCCGCGCTGGCCGAGGCCCGTGCTGCGAATCTGGTGCTGGCCTACCACGACCGCTCCGACGGCGGGCTGCTCGCCTGCCTGTGTGAGATGGCCTTTGCCTCGCGCATGGGCCTGACCATCAACCTGGATCTCCTCACGGTGGACCCCCACGCCGCCGACTGGGGCGACTACAAGATTCGCCCGGAGCAGGTGTCGGTCCAGCGCGAGGAGGCCACCATGAGGGCCTTGTTCTCTGAGGAGCTCGGTGTGGTGGTGCAGGTCGCGCGGGCTCAACGCTCGGCCTTCATGGACATTCTCCGGGCCACGGGCCTCTCGGCACAGGCCATCGAGGTGGCGGTTCCCAATCCACGCGATCAGATCGAGATCTACCGCGATGCCAAGTGTGTCTATCAGGCCAGCCGAGCCCATCTGCAGCGCTGCTGGTCGGACACAAGCCAGGCGGTGGCCAGCCGTCGAGACCATCCCGAGGCCGTGGCCGAAGAGTTCGAGGGCATTGGCTCGGCCGTCATGCCCATGGCGGTGGAACTGCCCAGTGCGCTTGCGCGGCAGCTGTCGGCGCCGGCGTTGGTCATCCCAAGCCCGCCCAAGGTGGCCATTCTTCGTGAGCAAGGCGTCAACGGCCATGTCGAGATGGCCGCGGCATTTCATGCGGCTGGCATGGCGCCCTGGGATGTTCACATGTCCGACCTGGCCGGGGGACGCGTGAGCCTTGAGGGCTTTCGCGGGCTGGCGGCCTGTGGCGGATTTTCATTCGGAGACGTGCTCGGAGCAGGGCAGGGATGGTCGCGCTCCATTCTCTTCAATGCCCGGCTTCGCGACATGTTCTTGGGTTTTTTCCACAACCCCAACACCTTTGCCCTGGGTGTGTGCAACGGCTGCCAAATGATGTCCGGACTGGTGGACATCATTCCGGGTGCACAGGCCTGGCCGCGTTTTTCTCGCAATCGCTCGGAGCAGTTCGAGGCGCGCCTGTCGTTTGTCGAGGTCATGCCGTCGCCCTCCATCCTCTTTCAAGACATGGCCGGTGCGCGGCTGCCAGTGGTGGTCTCCCACGGGGAGGGACGGGCCGACTGGGGTGCCGATGCGGCTGCGGCCGAGCGGGCCAGGCAGGCCCACATGGTGATGCGCTACCTCGATGAGGCCGGCCAGCCGGCCGAGCGCCACCCCCACAACCCAAACGGCTCACCGGGGGGCGCCACGGCCTTCACCAACGATGATGGCCGCATCACCATTCTCATGCCGCACCCCGAGCGCGTCTTCCGCAACGTGCAGCTTTCATGGGTGCCGCCCGAGTTCAAGTCCCTGGGCGACCACTCGCCTTGGATTCAGATGTTCCGAAATGCCCATCGCTGGGCCCAGCTCTAAAAGATAGGTCTCATCATGTTGTCGACTGCAAACATCACCATGCAATTTGGGGCCAAGCCCCTGTTTGAAAATGTCTCCGTGAAGTTCACCGGTGGCAATGTCTATGGCCTGATCGGTGCCAATGGCTGTGGAAAGTCCACCCTCATGAAGATTCTCGGAGCGGACCTGGAACCGACTGCCGGCTCGGTGATTCATGAGGGCCAGATTCGGTTGGGCAAACTGCAGCAAGACCAGTTCGCCTTTGAAGATGTTCGGGTGCTCGATGTGGTCATGATGGGCCACCAGGAGATGTGGTCGGCCATGACCGAACGTGACGCCATCTATGCCAACCCCGATGCGACCGATGACGACTACATGAGAGCGGCCGATCTCGAGGCCAAGTTTGCGGAGTACGACGGCTACACGGCCGAGGCCCGCGCCGGGGAATTGCTGTTGGGTGCGGGCATTGCCTCCGAGCAGCACCAAGGGCCCATGCGTGAGATCGCCCCCGGCTGGAAGCTGCGTGTGCTGCTGGCCCAGGCGCTCTTTAGCAACCCCGATATTCTCCTGCTCGATGAGCCCACCAACAACCTCGACATCGACACCATCCGCTGGCTCGAAGACCTGCTCAACGAGCGTCAGTCGACCATGATCATCATTTCCCACGACCGGCACTTCCTCAACGCGGTCTGCACGCACATGGCCGATGTTGATTATGGTGAGGTTCGGATCTATCCCGGCAACTACGACGACTACATGCTCGCGGCCACGGAATCCCGTGCACGCCTCATGGCGGCCAATGCCAAGAGCAAGGAGCGGGTGTCGGAGCTGCAGGAGTTCGTGCGCCGGTTTGCCGCCAACAAGTCCAAGGCCAAGCAGGCCACCTCCCGGCGCAAGCTCATCGACAAGATTCAGTCCGATGCGGTGGAGGTTCGGCCCTCCTCACGGCAGAACCCGTTCATTCGTTTTGAGCAGACCAAGCAACTTTATCGCCAGGCGGTTCACCTGCAGAGTGTGGTGAAGTCCTTCGACGGGCAGGCGGTGCTCAGGAAGGTCTCGCTCATGGTCGAGGCCGGGGAGAAGATCGCCATCATTGGCCCCAACGGCGCGGGCAAGTCCACGCTGGTCAAGGCCATGGTGGGTCAGGCCCTCGGTGGATACGATGTTGATGAGGGCTTGGTGAAGTGGGCAGAGAACGCCCAGATTGGTTATATGGCCCAGGATGTCTACCCGGAGTTCGAACTGCAGACTACCCTCACGGAGTGGCTTCAGCGCTACGCCCAGGAGGGCGATGACGACCAGGCCATTCGATCCATCCTTGGCCGGCTGTTGTTCTCGGGCGATGAAGTGCACAAGCCGGTGCAGGTGCTCTCGGGGGGTGAAAAGCACCGCATGTCCTTCGGGCGCCTCATGCTTGAGCGCAGCAATGTGCTCATCATGGACGAGCCCACGAACCACCTCGACATGGAGTCCATTGAGTCGCTCCAGATGGCCCTCGAGAAGTACCAGGGCACCCTCTTTGTGGTGTCCCACGACCGTGAGTTTGTGAATGCGGTGGCCTCACGCATCTGGGCCATGCGAGGCGACGGAACCGTCCACGACTTCAAGGGCAGTTACGATGAGTACCTCACCAGCCAGGGCATCGAGGCATGAGTCAGATGGAACAGGTCACCGGCATCATCCTTGCGGGCGGCCGCGGCAGTCGCATGGGCGGGGTCGACAAGGGTCTGGAGCGTTTCCAGGGTCAGCCCTTGGCCTTTCGCGCCATGATGCGGCTCATGCCGCAAGTCTCTGAGGTGCTCATCAACGCGAATCGGAACATTGGGGTCTACGAGGGCTTCGGGGTCACGGTGCTGCCCGACCCGATCGATGGCTACCAGGGCCCGCTCGCCGGCATGCTCTCGGGCCTGCCCTATACGGAGACAGAGTTTCTGCAGGCGATTCCGTGTGATGTGCCCAATTTCCCAGCCGACCTCGTCGCAAAGCTTCATGAAGGTCTGGTGTCGTCGGGAATGCCCCTGGCCTATCCCGTCACCATCGAGGCCGATGGCAGTCGGCAGCCGCACCCCGTCTTTCTCTTGATGCGCGCCGAGGTGCACGACAGTCTTCTGGTCTACCTGCAGCAGGGCGGCCGCAAGATCGATCGCTGGACGAGCGACCTCGGGGCGGCCGAGGTGGTCTTCCCCGATTCGGCGGCCTTCTTCAATGCCAATACGGTGGATGAGCTCAGGGCCCTTGAGTCACCCACGGCAGCCGGAACCCCTTAGGCGAGGAGCCCCACATGTCGGCCTTGGTGAATCTCGATCAGATCGTCTCCTGCGTCACGGGCTACGACCCAGACGCCCTGCGGGTCGAGAAGGCCCTCGAGGTGATCGACGGCCTGTGTCGTGCGCAGCTGTCTGGTCGTGCGGTGGAGCGCGTTTCGGTGCGCGCCGCCCTGGGCCGAGTCCTGGCCGAGGACCTCATCTCGCCCATCGATGTGCCGAGCCACGACAACGCCGCCATGGATGGCTACGCCTTTCACAGCGAGGCACTCGCCGCCGGCGACACCATCTCCCTGCAGGTGGCTGGAGAGGCTTTTGCGGGTCGACTCTTCGAGGGCCGCTGCGCGGCCGGCCACTGCATTCGGATCATGACCGGTGCGGTCATGCCCGATGGCTGCGACACTGTTATTCCACAGGAGTTCACCGAGCGCGAGGGCGAGATCATTCGCTTTCTTGCGCGGGCCGTGCGGCCGGGTGACAACCGGCGCCTGCGTGGGGAGGACCTCACGGCCGGCCGCCCAGCGCTTGCTGCTAGCCGCATCATCCGCCCGGCAGACCTCGGCCTGGCCGCCTCCTTGGGGTTTGCAGAGCTCTCGGTCGCACAACAGGTTCGGGTGGCATTTTTCTCCACTGGCGATGAACTGCGCTCGGTGGGTGAGCCCCTGGATGCTGGCTGCGTATACGACAGCAATCGCTACACCCTCTACGGCATGCTGGCCCGCATGGGTGTGGAGCTCATTGACATGGGAGTCATCCCGGATGAACCCGCCGCCTTGGAGCGCGCGTTCAAGCAGGCGGCCTCCGCCGCCGATGCGATCGTGACCTCGGGTGGGGTCTCGGTGGGTGAGGCGGATTTCATCAAGGCCATGATGGCCAAGCTTGGCGATGTCACCTTCTGGCGCATTGCCATGCGCCCGGGCCGGCCCATGGCTTTTGGCCGCATCTGGTCGGGCGATCGGGTGGGCGAGGGCGACTCCGCCATTCTCTTTGGCCTGCCGGGCAATCCGGTGGCCGTGATGGTCACCTTCTACATCTTTGTGCGCCATGGCCTGCTGGCGCTCATGGCCACCCACGGCGAGGGTGGTCTTCCCGTGCTGGCCGAGGCCGCCGAAGAGATTCCCAAGAAGGCGGGCCGCACCGAGTACCGACGAGGCCAGCTTTTTACAGATGATGCTGGGCGCGTGCGCGTTCGCACCACGGGCGGGCAGGGCTCCGGCATCCTTCGCTCGATGAGCGATGCAAACTGTTTGGTGGTGCTCGACCACGACACCAGCCTCACGAAGGTGGGCGACCTGGTGAAGGTGCTTCCCTTCGATGGGCTGGTCTAGCGAGGTTGCTGCTGGTCGGACACCACGTGTCCGCGCTCCAATTCAATGATGCGATCGGCCAGACGTCCCACCTGATTCGACTGGTGGCTGGTGAACACGAGGTAGCGCGGCATGGAGGCCTTCTCTGTCAGGAAGTCGCGCATGAGTGTCTCCACCAATTCGCAGGATGCTGCATCGAGGCTCGCGGTGGGCTCATCGAGCAGCAGCACCTGTGGCGACACCATGAGGGCGCGGGCCATGGCCAGTCGCTGCCGCTGACCCCCCGACAACGTGGTGGCAAGCTGGTCTGCCTGCGCCGAGAGCCCCACCCGTTCTAACCAATCTTGAGCGGTGTCGTGTGCCTGGTGCCAGCCTTGGCCGGCAAACCATGCTGCCAACTGAAGGTTTCGGCGCGCCGAGAGCCGAAGGGCATCGGGCTGTTGGAAGACCATTCGAATGTGGCCAACTTGCGGCTGGGTCACGCTGCCGGGAGCCTCGGGCAGCAGCCCATGAATGGCACGCAGCAGCGTGGTCTTGCCACTGCCATTGGCACCGACCAGGGCATGGGCGCGGCCGGACTCGAGTTCGAGCGCGGGGACGAAGAGAATCTCTTGGCCTTCGCGGTGCACAGAGAGGTGATGAATTTGAATGGTCATGTGGCGCGTGGCTGGCGGACCCAGGCCAGCAGCATGTTCAAGAGCAGCACGGTGGCCAGCAGCACAATGCCGAGGCCAATGGCCAGGGGAAGATCTCCCTTGCTGGTCTCCAAGGCAATGGCCGTGGTCATCACGCGGGTGAAGCCATCGATGTTGCCGCCGACCATCATGACGGTTCCCACCTCGGCGATGGCGCGACCAAAACAGGTGATGACCATCGTGACCAGCGCATGCCGCTCGTGCACGAGCAGCAGGGCAGGCCGCCAGAAGGCATTGGCCCCCATCGAGCGCAGGCTCTCGCCCAGCCGTTGGTCACCATCCTCGATGGTCTGGCGCGTCATGGTGGCGGCCAGGGGGAAGACGAGGATGGTCTGTGCAAAGACCATGGCGGGTACGGTGTAGAGCCAGCCCAGAAAGCCCAGCGGCCCCGATCGCGAGAGCAGCAAGTAGGCAATGAGACCCACCACCACGGCGGGGATGGCCACATAGGTGTTGAGCAGGAGCAGCACTGCACCCCGGCCTCGAAATCGATGGCTGCCGAGCCACGCCCCGAAGGCAGCGCCCGCGGCGCAGGCCAGGAGGGTGGCCAATAGACTCACCTGCAGGGAGCGGCCAACGATGCTCAATAGGGTGGCGTCGGCCGAGCCGATCAGGCCGGCTGCGACCCAGATGCTCTCAACAAGGCTGTTCATGGGTCCGCGTATCCTAGAGGGCTGTGCAGCATTTGGCGATATAAACAATCGTGCATAAGGACAATTCCCGGGGCGTTCACCGTGTGGCGCTCTCCTACAGCCTCTCGCCCACGGCATCGGGTGGAGACCTGGTCATTCACCCCCTGATGGAAATGCTCGATGCCGTGGAGCGGCGCGGGTCGATCTCTGCGGCGGCACGCACCCTGGGGCTCTCCTACCGGCATGTCTGGGGTGAACTCAAGCGATGGGAGGAATCCTTCGGTCGACTGCTCATTGTCTGGGAGAAAGGCCAACGGGCTCAGCTCACCGCCTTCGGACACAAGCTGCTCTGGGCCGAGCGGCAGGCCCAGTCACGGCTCTCGCCGCAGATTCATCAGTTGCGGTCAGACCTCGAGCGGGCCTTTGCGGTGGCGTTCGATGACGAGGCCCAACTGCTCAGCGTCGCGGCCAGTCACGACGAGGCCTTGGCGGTCTGTCGGGAGGTGCTGGCAGCCGACGGCCTGCACCTGGACATTCGGTTTTCTGGAAGTCTCGATGCCATTGTGGCGCTGCAGGAGGGGCGTGCCTTGGTCGCAGGTTTCCACCTGCCGCTCCCAAGGCCAGACCTCGCAGGGGTCTTGGGCCGACTTCAGCAGTCCATGGCGGAGGCTGCCGACGGCCTGTCTGCGAAGGCCGTTCCGTTTGCCATCCGAACCCAGGGCCTTCTGGTGGAGCGGGGCAACCCGCTGCGCCTGCGCTCCTTGCACGATCTGCTCGACGGGAGTGTTCGGTTCGTGAATCGGGCCCCCGGCGCGGGAACACGAGCCTTCATGGACGCATGGCTCGAGGAGGTCGGTGCCAGTTCATCCCAGATTCGTGGGTGGCGACAGGAGGAACCCTCCCATGCCGCGGTCGCGCAGGCCATTCGCGCCGGGGACGGCGACGCTGGACTGGGGCTGGAGGCCGTGGCCGAGTCACGTGGCCTCGGCTTTGTGCCCCTGTTCGAGGAGGTCTATTGGCTTGCCTACAAGTCGGCCAATGCCCAAGAGCCTGCCTTGCAGGCCCTTCTGTCGGGGCTTGCCCAGCCGGGCTGGGCGCATGCGTTGGGGCAGTTTCCGGGCTATCGCGAGCCCGAGGCACGGGCCATCAAGGATTTCCCAGGCTTGCTTCGGGGGTAATCCGAAGGACCATGGTTTACCCGGGGCGCGGCATGGTCGTTTGGCCATCCCGGGGCCTTAAACTTCAGGATTACTTGTCTAAAACAAAAAAGGGGGCGTTGTGAGCCTGACGACGGAGGCTGTTCGCACTGCATTGCAAGGGGTCATGGTGTCCGAGACCGGTCAGGATCTTGTCTCGGCCGGCCTGGTGAAGTCCCTGAAGGTGGATGGCGAGGACGTCGACCTTGAACTGGTGGTGACCTTCCCCGCCAAGAGCCGGCTCGATGCCATCCGAAAGGCCGCCATCGCGGCCGTTCGTTCGGTGCCTGGTGTGGGCAATGCCAGCGTCTCCATTCGGCAGGAGATCCAGGCCCATTCGGTTCAGCGTGGCCTCAAGAGAATTCCGTCGGTCAAGAACATGATTGCGGTCGCATCGGGCAAGGGCGGCGTGGGGAAGTCCACGACCACGGTGAATCTGGCCCTGGCCCTGGCGGCCGAGGGCGCAACAGTCGGTGTGCTCGATGCAGACATCTACGGCCCCAGCATCCCGACCATGCTCGGCATCGTCGGGCGGCCGGAATCGGTCGACGGCCAGACCATCGAACCCATGATGGGCCACGGCCTGCAGTGCAATTCCATTGGGTTTCTCATCGACAAGGACCAGGCCATGGTCTGGCGTGGTCCCATGGTGACGCAGGCCCTCGATCAACTCCTTCGTCAGACCACCTGGAAAGATTTGGACTACCTGCTCATCGACATGCCCCCGGGCACAGGCGACATCCACCTCACACTTGCTCAGAATGTGCCCATCACGGGCGCGGTGATTGTCACCACGCCCCAAGAGGTGGCCCTCATGGATGCGCGCAAGGGCCTCAAGATGTTCGAGAAGGTGTCGGTGCCCGTCATTGGCATCGTGGAGAACATGAGCCTCTATGTCTGCCCTCAGTGCGGGCATGCCGAGCATATTTTTGGTGCAGGCGGCGGTGGCCTCATGGCCCAGGACTACAGCGTTCCGCTGCTGGGCAGCCTGCCCCTGAACCTCTCGATTCGAGAGCAATCGGATGCCGGTCGTCCCACCCTGGTGGCCGACCCGGACGGCGCCATTGCGGGCCTTTATAAAGAGATCGCCCGAAAGGTGGCCGTGTCCGTCTCGAAGATCGGCAAGGACATGAGCAGCAAGTTCCCCACCATCGTGGTGCAGAACACTTGATGAGCACGGCCTCGCAGACTGCCAGGCCCATGCGCTGGGCCAGGGCAACGGTTTCGAAGGTGTTGCAGTCGAGTCGGTGGGAGCCATTTCGCTGGGAGTTGACCGAGGCCGTCTGGTGCCCGGAGTGGGTGGCAGATCCAGAGGCGGTATTCCCCAACACGCTGTCTGCGGATGGTGCCCATGTCAGTCGCATCATGCCAGTGGAGTTGTTTCCGGATGAGGGCGAGGGCTACTACCTGAACTGCTCGCTGACGAAGCCGGCTTGGTTTGTTCACTGGCGCTTGGATCGTGAGCAGGTGGACCCCATACCCGAAATTCGCCGCATCACCCTCAGCTACAACGAGGCCGGCCGACTCATGGATGCGCAAGAGATGGTGGAGAGCCACCCCATCGACCTTGACACCGCCCACTGGCTGACCGACTTCCTTGCTCAGCATTACCAGCCGGAGCCGAAGAAGCGTGCTCGGCCTGCCTCCTTCAAGAGTCCCAAGGATCGGCTGGAGGCTTAGTGGCAGACGGCTTTCTCTCGCGCTGGTCTCGCGCCAAAACCATTGATCGCTCGATCCGCGAGCAAGGGGAGGCTCGCGAGCCTTCCTCAGGCGAGCTGGGCGATCAGTCCGAGCCGCATGCGGCTGAAGGGCTTGCTCCGACGACGTTGGATGAGTCCACGCAGCACAGTTCCGCTCCGTTGGCAGTTGAGGGTGTAGAGCCTCAGCCTGCGCCGTCCATGGAGGACGCCAAGGCCTTGTCGGTGGGTGATGATGTGAGCCGATTCATGGGGGCACATGTGGCCGCTGAGGTGCGCAGCATGGCCCTGCGCAAACTTTTCGCCATGCCGCACTACAACGTGCGCAGTGACATGGACATCTATTGGGAGGACTACTCCAACATGCCAAAGCTCACGGCTGCGGAGGTGGCGAACCTCCAGCAGTCGGAGTCTTTGTCGCTCTTTGAGGATCCACCATGGCGCAAGGAAATGCTCCAGGAAGAGGCCGACCAGCGTGCGGCTGATGCGGCGGCAGGCATCGAGCAAGAGGCCTCGCAACAGACCACGCAACAGACCCCGGTATTGGACGAGCCTGCTCCGGAGAGTCTTGCGTCAGAGGAGCACATGCAACACGACGACGTTGAAGCGAAGCAGGAAGGGCTGTTGGCGTCTGCGCCTTCGTCCCGGCCTGAACACACGGGAACGCAGGGGCAAGACGGGGAGGCCATGTCATGACGACCTGCCTCGTCTGTTCCTGCAATCGCACCATGAAGCTCGATGCGGCCGTGATCGGGCATCCTGTGCACACCGGCCTGTGCCGACACGAGGTCAACACGTATCTGGATGCGCTCGGGGGCAGCGAAGACCTGGTGGTCGCCTGCACCCAGGAAGCGCCCTTGTTCGAGGGCCTCGCTGCCGAGCGTTCACCGGCACCTGCGGTGGCTGTTCGCTTTGTGAACATACGCGAGATGGCAGGCTGGACAGCGAAGTCTGCCGAGGCGCAGCCCAAGGTCAAGGCGCTCCTGGCCATTGCAAGCCTGCCGGCGCCGGATGCGGTTCCCGCGGTCACCTATCGGAGTTCAGGCCGGCTGTGCCTGGTGGGCGTAGCATCAGAGGTTCTGCCCTTGGCCGAGCAACTGGTTGCGAATTTTCCGGACACCATCACGCCCACCGCCATCCTCACCGAAGCGGACTGCTCGTTGCCCGTTGATCGCAGCCTGCCCATTTTCTCGGCTGCGTCGGTGGTCATCACTGGGCACTTGGGCTCGTTCAAGGCGCGCTGGCAACAGGTCAACCCCATTGACCTCGACCTCTGCGTGCGCTGCGGCGCCTGTGTCGCCGCATGCCCGGAGGGCGCCATCGACGATCGTTTCCAGGTCGACCTCAACCGCTGCAAATCGAGCCGCGACTGCGTGAAGGCCTGCGAGTCGATTGGTGCGATTTCCTTCGATCGCATGGGTACTGAGGCGCGAGAGGATGAGTTTGATCTTGTCTTGGATTGTTCGGTCTCACCCATCTTCCCGCAACCTGATGGGCCGATGGGCTACCGCCATGTGGGTGGCGCAAGCCCAGAAGATCGTTGGGCGGGCCTCATGTCGCTGGCCCAGCTCGTTGGCGAGTTTGAGAAGCCGAAGTTCTTCAAATACGACGAGCGGCTTTGCGCGCACGGGCGAAACGGAAAGATTGGATGCCGCGCCTGTGTGGATGTTTGCTCCACAGTGGCCATCTCCTCGCACTTCACAGATGGCAAGGGCCGGGTAGAGGTCAACCCCAACCTCTGTCTGGGCTGCGGCGCCTGCACCACGGTCTGCCCATCGGGGGCCATGCGTTTTGCAACGCCGGATGCCGATGTGGTGGCGCGCAGGCTTCGACTGGGTCTCTCGGTCATGCAGGAGGCTGGCGCCACGGCACGATCGGTTTTGTTCTACGGTGGTCGCGACCACGGTGGGGCCATCGATCAACTTGAAGCCATCGGCCGTCGGGCCATGTTCGGACGTGGCCCGGGCCTTCCTGCGCACATGCTGCCCCTGGAGGTTCATCATGCGGCGAGCGTTGGGCTGGAGGTCTGGCTCGCCGCGATCGCCTACGGGGCCCAGTCGGTCTCGATTCTGCTCACGGGGCAGGAGGCCGCGGCCTATCAGGATGCCTTGGCCAGGCAGGTCTCCGTGGCCAATGCCATGCTCGCGGGGCTCGACCTTGGTGGTGACCGGGTGCGAATCTTCGTGGGTTCCAAGGCGGATCCAGCGGGGCTCGAGGCCTTCCTGAACCAGGCCTTGCCGCCGAGCGCGATCAAACGCTCGGGAACCTTCGCCATCGGCGCGGACAAGCGAACTGCATTGGAGACGGTGATGGATCACCTCATCCGTGAGGGCGTGCGCCAGAAGCCAGTTGCCTTTCCGATTGCGCTGCCCGCTGGATCGCCGATGGGTGGCCTGGTGGTGGACAACGAGCGCTGCACCCTTTGTATGTCCTGCGTGGGCGCCTGCCCCGAGCAGGCCTTGAAGGATGGCAGCGGGGAGCCCCTGCTCTCATTGATTGAGAAGAACTGTGTGCAGTGTGGCCTTTGCGTGGAGACCTGCCCGGAGTCTGCGATTGCGCTGGCGCCTCGCATCTCCGAACTTGCCAAGCGGCGCGAGCCCAGTGAACTGAATCGGGCAGAGCCGTTCTGCTGTATCCGTTGTGGAAAGCCATTCGCCACCAAGCAAGGGTTGGCCGTGATGCTGCAGCGAATTGGTGGGCATCCTGCCTTCGCAGGTGAGAAGGCCAAACGTTTGGAAATGTGTGGCGATTGCAGGGTGGTGGACATGGTGGAGAAAGAGGCATGACTGACTTTCAAAAGATCAACCTGGTGGCGCCGAGCGCCGCCCTCGACCATGGGCAGTCGGAGGAGGACCTGGCCCGTGCGGATACCTACGGCCTCATTGCAGAGCTCTTTGCGGCACCGCCCTCCGATGTTTTCTTCAGCCGCATGGCAGCCTCCCCCAAGCCCGACCCAGCCGATGATGCGCCCCTGACCGTGGCCTGGCGTGGTCTGCTGTCCGTGGCCATCGAGCAGGCGCCCGTGGCATCCCGTGCTGAGTACGATGTCTTGTTCTACAGCGTTGGGAAGCCAGAGATCATGCTCAACGGGTCCTTCTACCTGGCCGGCGCGCAGAACCGCACGCCCCTGGTGGAGCTTCGATCCGACCTGACGCTGCTTGGCATTGAGCGTGATCCCAGCTCCTCTGAGACAGAGGACCACCTCTCGGGCCTCTGCGAAGTGATGCGATACCTGGTGGCCGGCGATTGGGAGCCCGATGCGAGTGGTCGAAGCCTCTTGGAGCAGCAGCAGGTGTTTTTTCAGAAACACCTCGGAAGCTGGGCTTTCGATTGCCTGGATCAGTTGGAGCGGCATCCCAAGTCCGTGTTCTATGCGGCGGTGGCGCAGTTTGCCCGCTGCTTTTTTGAGATTGAGCGGCAGGCCTTCGACATCTTCGGGGCCACGCAGGCGGCGGCACAGGGTCTTCCCGAAGTTTAGGGTTTCCCCTATAAACCGTCTCACATAGGAGGCATATGCTCTTGACAAGTAAAACCAACACTTTGGAGGTCGGAACCATGAAAGCCGTTGAAAACCGTCGCAAGGCTCTTTTTGGAATCGGTGGGGTGGTGGCTGCATCCGCGGCAGCGGTCGTGGCCCAGTCCTCCTCAACGCCAGAAGTCGCATCTGCTGCTGCCCCTGCAGTCAAGCCTGACGAGGCCAGCAACAAGGGCTACCAGCTCACAGAACACGTCAAGCGTTACTACCAGACCACCCTGGTCTAGTTCACGAATCCGAGGGAGACCACCATGACCATACTTCGCAAAAAGACCGCACTGCCCCCGGGTTCCCGGGCCAGTGGCTTTGTTTCAAGCCTCTCGCGTGCGCTCGATCACCGCATGCCCACCCTCGACCGTCGAGCCTTCCTGAAGCGCTCCGGTGTGGGGGTCGGTGTGGGCATCGCAGCCGGCCAGCTCACATTCGTTCGCAAGGCTGAGGCCTCCCCAGAGGCGGTCCGAACCCAAGACGGCAAGGGCAAGATCGAGGTCAAGCGCACGGTCTGTTCACACTGCTCTGTGGGCTGTGCAATCGATGCAGTGGTTGAGAATGGTGTCTGGACCCGCCACGAGCCCGTGTTCGATTCCCCCATCAACCTGGGTGCCCACTGTGCGAAGGGTGCGGCCATCAAGGAGCACGGCGAGGGTGGCCACCGTCTGCGCTACCCCATGAAGCTGGTCGACGGCCAGTACAAGCGCATCAGCTGGGATGAGGCCCTCGACGGCGTCACCAGGAAGATGAAGGCCATCATGAAGGCCAACGGCCCCGACTCCTTGTTCGTGGTGGGGTCCTCCAAGTACAACAACGAGCAGGCCTACCTGCTTCGTAAGTTCATGGCCTTCTTGGGCACGAACAACACCGACCACCAGGCCCGCATTTGCCACTCCACCACCGTGGCCGGTGTGGCCAACACATGGGGCTACGGCGCCATGACCAACAGTTACAACGACATGCGCAATTCGAAGGCAGCGTTGTACATCGGTTCGAATGCCGCGGAGGCACATCCCGTCTCCATGCTTCACCTGCTCGCCGCCAAAGAGCAGAACGGCTGCAAGGTTATCGTTGTCGATCCACGCTTCACCCGCACTGCGGCCAAGGCAGATCAGTACATCCGGCTACGGTCGGGCGCTGATGTGGCCTTCTTGTTCGGCGTCTTGCACCACATCTTCAAGAACGGCTGGGAAGACAAGAAGTACATCAACGATCGCGTCTACGGCATGGACGCTGTTCGCAAAGAGGTCATGGAGCAGTGGACACCTGCGCGCGTCACCGAGGTGTCCGGCGTGTCCGAGGCCGAAGTGTTCCAAGCCGCCAAGACCATGGCCATGAACCGCCCCAGCACCATCGTCTGGTGCATGGGCCAGACCCAGCACACCATTGGCCATGCCATGGTGCGCGCCTCGTGCATCCTTCAGCTTGCGTTGGGCAATATTGGTGTGTCGGGCGGTGGTGCGAACATCTTCCGTGGCCACTGCAATGTGCAGGGTGCGACCGACGTGGGTCCGAACCCAGATTCTCTGCCCGGCTACTACGGCCTGGCCGAGGGGTCCTGGAAGCACTATGCCACCGTCTGGGGTGTTCCTTTTGAGGACATCCAGAAGCGCTTCGCGCCGGGCATGATGACCAAGAGCGGCACCACAGTGTCGCGTTGGGTGGATGCGGTGCTGGAGAAACCCGAGAACATGGATCAGGCCACCTCCGTCAAGGGCCTATTCATGTGGGGTCACGCACCAAACTCCCAGACCCGCGGCCTGGACATGAAAAAGGCCATGGACGCCCTAGACCTCCTCGTGGTGGTCGACCCTTACCCAACCGCCACCGCGGCCATGGCAGCCCACCCTGTTGAAGGTGCGAAGGTCAATCCAAACCGCGAGGTTTACCTCCTCCCATCGACCACCCAGTTCGAGTGTGCTGGCTCCATTACGGCATCGAACCGCTCCATCCAATGGCGCGAGAAGGTGATCGACCCCCTCTTCGAGTCGATGCCCGACCATGTGATCATGCAGGCCTTGGCGGATCGCCTCGGCTTTGGCAAGGAACTCTCGAAGAACTTCAAGATGCTGCAGTCGAAGTTCGCCGGAAAAACCTGGGCCGAGCCCGAGGTGGAATCCATCCTGCGTGAAATCAACCGCGCGGTCTGGACCATTGGTTACACGGGTCAGTCGCCCGAGCGCCTCAAGGCGCACATGCGCAACATGCACCTGTTCGATGTGAAGACCCTTCGCGCGAAGGCCGGCAAGGACAAAGAAACCGGCTACGACATCTCCGGAGATTATTTTGGCTTGCCCTGGCCCTGTTTTGGTACTGACAAGATCAAGCACCCGGGCTCGCCGAACCTCTACATGACGGGGCGTCATGTCATGGACGGTGGTGGAAACTTCCGCGCGAATTTCGGTGTGGAAAAGGACGGCGCCAACCTGCTGGCCGAGCCTGGCTCCCACAGTCGTGGGGCCGACATCAAGGAGGGCTATCCCGAGTTCGACCATGTCTTGGTGAAGAAGCTTGGCTGGTGGGGCGAGCTCACGCCGGCCGAGCAGGCCGCTGCCGAGGGCAAGAACTGGAAGACCGACCTCTCTGGCGGCATCCAGCGGGTGGTCATGAAGCATGGCTGCCACCCATTTGGCAATGCCAAGGCACGCGCCGTGGTCTGGAACTTCCCGGATCCCGTGCCGAAGCACCGTGAGCCGCTGTATTCCAACCGTGCAGACTTGGTGGCCAAGTACCCGACGTACGACGACCTCAAAACCCACTGGCGTTTGCCCACCCTGTTCAAGTCGGTTCAGGACAAGGCCATCGCAGACAAGGCGCACGAGCGCTTCCCACTGGTGATGACCTCTGGCCGTCTGGTGGAGTACGAGGGCGGCGGCGAGGAGACCCGTTCGAACCGTTGGCTTGCCGAGCTTCAGCAGGACAACTTTGTGGAGATCAATCCCAAGGCTGCCTCCGCACGGGGCATTCGCAACGGCGAATGGGTCTGGGTGAAGTCGCCCACTGGCGCGCAGATCAAGGTCAAGGCCATGGTCACCGATCGTGTTGGGCCAGACACCGTCTTCATTCCGTTCCACTTCTCGGGATGGTGGCAGGGCAAGGACATGGTGAAGGCTTACCCGGAGGGTGCGGCGCCGATCGTGCGAGGTGAGGCGGTCAACACAGCCACCACCTACGGCTACGACGCCGTCACCATGATGCAGGAAACCAAAACCACGATCTGTCAGGTCGTGAAGGCCTAAGGGGAGCGATCAAAATGGCACAAATGAAATTCATCTGCGACACGGAGCGCTGCATTGAGTGCAACGGCTGTGTCACCGCCTGTAAGGCCGAGCATGACGTGCCCTGGGGCGTGAACCGCCGACGTGTAGTCACCATCAACGATGGTGTGGCCGGCGCGGAGAAGTCGATTTCGGTGGCTTGTATGCATTGCGCGGATGCGCCCTGCATGGCGGTCTGCCCCGTGAACTGCTTCTACAAGACCGATGAAGGCGTGGTTCTCCACGACAAGGATGTCTGCATCGGCTGCGGCTACTGCTCCTACGCCTGCCCCTTTGGTGCGCCGCAGTTCCCCTCGGATGCTGCCTTCGGGATGCGTGGCAAGATGGACAAGTGCACCTTCTGTGCGGGCGGCCCCGAAAAGAACGGCACCAAGGCTGAGTACGACAAGTACGGCCGCAATCGTCTGGCCGAGGGCAAGCTGCCTGCCTGTGCAGAAATGTGCTCCACCAAGGCGCTGCTCGCAGGTGACGGCGACACCATCGCCGACATCTTCCGCAGTCGCGTCACCGTTCGCCAGACCAACGGCAAGGCGGCCGGTGCAGAGCTCTTCGGCTGGGGCACAGCCTACGGCAAGAAGCCGGCTGCTGCGCAACCTGAGAAACGGGGTTGAACATGAGAACTCGTCGCTTATGGATCACGGCCGCCGCGGCTGTCCTGTTGTCAGCCTGTGGTCAGGCTCAGGACGCGGCGACCTCCTCCGGCCCCAAGCCCGATCAGAAGCCGTATGTCGAGGCCGACAACAGCTATTCGGCGAAGAATTTCTCCTCGGGTGACTCCGCCAGTTGGCAGAAGGCCATCAAGGAGAGGGCTCAGGGGCAGAATGACTACGTAAGGTCGCAGCCGCTATGAATCCACTGCTCCTTCGTCTATGCCGGGGTGCATTCGTGGCCATGCTGGGTCTGTCGGCCCAGGCCTTCGCTCAGCAGACGCCTGCTCCCCAGCCTGCCGCCCTTCCCGGCATCCAATCCCAGAACGTGTTGGAGCTAAAGCGGGAGGCCGCAGAGCAGATACAGCGCGATGCGTCACAGCCTGCAAACAATAGTCCAGTGTGGCGGGAGGTCAATCGGAACGTGGAGCATTACAGTGCCATCACCACACCCGAGGCCGGCGTGTTGATTCAGTCCGGTGGCAATGATTGGCGTCTCTTCCGCAACGGCATCATCACTGTGTTTGGCGGATGGATCCTCGCGATTGCGCTGGCGGCCGTTGGACTGATGTATGTCTTGAAGGGCACGATTCGCCTCCACGACGGCGCATCAGGGAAGATGATTCTTCGGTTCACGGCCATGGAGCGTTATGCCCACTGGGCCATGGCCATCACCTTCGTCATCCTCGCGGTCACCGGCATCATTCTGCTCTGGGGCAAGTATTTCTTGCTGCCCATCCTTGGCGGAGACGCCTACGGGCCACTGGCGTGGCTTCTGAAGAATGTCCACAACATTGTCGGTCCCATCTTCACCATTAGTGTGGTGGTGTTCTTTGTGCTCTATGTGAAGGACAACATCCCGAATGGTCAGGACATCCAGTGGCTGGTCAATGGCGGCAAGGGTCCGAGCCATCGGTTCAATGGTGGTGAGAAGCTCTGGTTCTGGTTCGGTGTGACCGTGTTGGGGCTCGTGGTGTCGGCCTCGGGATGGGTGCTGAACTCCATCATTCCGGGAGTCGAGTACTTCACGCGGGCTGACATGCAGTTGGCCAATGTGGTGCATGGCGTTGCCTCGATCCTCTTCATGGCCATGTCGGTTGGTCATATCTACATCGGTTCCATTGGAATGGAAGGTGCGCTCCAGGGCATGAAGACAGGCTATGTCGATGAGAACTGGGGTAAGGAGCACCACGATCTTTGGTACAACGACGTCAAGCAGGGCGCTGATCACCGGGGTCGGCTCAGCACCTAGACGTTTGCCTCTTGATTAAAATGGCGGGTCTTGTACCCGCCATTTCTCATTTGAGTCTCTCACGCACATCTCATGTCGACGTCATCTTCATTGCCCGCCCTCACCGATGCCGCCGTGCCGCTGGTCTCGCCGGTCATGGTCATTGACGAGCAAGGCCGCGAGAAAGAAATTTATATTCCGGGCGAGCGCCCCCTCACGGTGTATGTGGACAAGCAGGAGTTGGTCACCCTCATGACGCTGGGTGGTGCGCCCGAGGCACTCGTGCTGGGCTATCTGAAGAACCAGCGCTTTGTGCAGGCCCTCGATGAGATTGTGTCCATCCAGGTCGACTGGGAGGTGGGTGCTGCATCGGTGGTCACGCGCAGCGGCATCAAGGCGCTCAAGGAGCGCCAAGAGAAGCGCACGGTCACCACGGGCTGTGGCCAGGGCACGATCTTTGGCGACATCCTCACCGACCTCGACCGAGTCACCTTGAACCCAACGGCCCGGCTGGATCAGCGCACCCTGGTGGCGGTGGTCGACCGCGTTCGACAGCACCGCTCCGTCTACAAGCAGGCGGGCTCGGTGCACGGCTGTGCGCTTTTTCGTGGCCCCGAGATGCTCATGTTCATCGAGGATGTCGGTCGGCACAATGCGGTCGATGCGATTGCTGGCCGCATGTGGCTCGAAGGCCTGGAGGGTGATGAGCTCATCTTCTACACCACCGGGCGTCTGACCTCGGAGATGGTCATCAAGGGCGCCCAGATGGGCATTCCATTTCTGCTCTCGCGCTCGGGTGTCACCCAGATGGGTCTCGACATGGCCCGCCGCGTGAACTTGAGCCTGTTTGGCCGGTGCTCAGGCGAACATTTTTTAATTTACAGCGGCGCGGAGCGGTTCATTCCAACCCAGCAGCAGGCTGTCTAGCCCGCCGTAAGCGATGGCCCGCATGGCCTGTTGACGTACTGCGGGCTTTGCATGGTAGGCCACGCTCAGGCCTGCCACCGACATCATGGGCAGGTCATTGGAGCCGTCGCCCATGGCAATCACTTGGCTGCTGCTGCAGCCCAGTTCTTTGCAGAGGTTCAGCACGCTGGCCTGCTTGGCCTGCCCGTCGATGAGTGGGCCTGTGAGTCGCCCCGTCAGGCGCCCATCCTTGACCTCTAATACGTTGGAGCGCACGAGATCGATGCCGAGTCGCCCGGCCACGAAGTCTGTGAAGTGGGTGAAGCCACCTGAGACAAGCAGGGTGGTGAGCCCAGCGGCCTTGGCCTCGGCCACGAGTCTTGCTGCTCCGGGGTTGAAGCGCAGTCGATCCTGAATGACGCTGTCCACGGCATCGACAGACAGCCCTTCCAGAAGCGCCACCCGCTGCCGAAGGCTTTCTGCATAGTCTGCAATCTCGCCGCGCATGGCTGCCTCGGTGATGGCTGCCACCGCAGCCTTCTGGCCGCAGTAGTCTGCGAGCTCATCGATGCACTCGATGTTGATCATGGTCGAGTCCATGTCCATGGCCAGCACCCGGAAGTCTGCCAAGGTCTGGCCCTCCGGAATCCAGGCCCAGTCGACCAACTGGCCCTCGGCCAATGATGCAGCTGCCTGCGTGCTCTCCTCCGTGGCCAACACGGTGGACTCGAATCGGCAGGCGCCCCCCTGCAGGCCGACGGCCTTGGCCTGCAGCAGCTGCGAGAGCTGCTTGACAAGGCCTTGTGGCAGTTGGCCAGAGCAGCCGTTGTCGGTGTGGCCCGGGGTGATGGTGAAGTGGCGGGGGATCATCGTTTGGTCTCGACGGGAAAGAGCAGGGTCAGGGCCTCACGGATGTGCACCATGCGGTGGGTGAGGTCCTCGGAGGCCGCACTCATGCGGATGCGGTCGGGGCCTGCGAGCTTGAAGCGAGGGTCGCGCTGGAGAATGGTGATCACGCGGGCTGGGTCCACCGAGGCCTCGGGCCGAAACTGCAGGCTGATGTGCTCATGGCTCGCATCGAGCTTGCGGATGCCCAGGGTCTGCGCCCGCAGCCGCAGCCGATGGGTTTCCATCAGCGCACGTGTGGCGTCTGGGAGGCGACCAAAGCGGTCGATGAGCTCCTCTTGAAGGTCATCGAGTTCGTCATTGGTGGCGGCGCTCGCCAGACGCTTGTAGAGGCTCAGCCGCTCATGGATGTCGCCACAATAGTCTGCAGGCAGCAGTGCGGGCAGGTGTAGATTGATCTCGGTGGTGGCCTTCAGTGGCGCGTCCATGTCGGGCTCTCGGCCCGCCTTCAGGGCCGAGACCGCCTCGGTGAGCATGTCGTTGTAGAGCTGAAAGCCCACCTCGGTCATGTCGCCCGACTGGTTGTCTCCCAAGACCTCGCCGGCGCCTCGGATCTCCATGTCGTGCATGGCGAGGAAGAAGCCGCTGCCGAGTTCTTCCATGGACTGAATGGCATCCAGGCGCTTGGCCGCATCCTTTGTCACGGTCTGCTCATCGGGCACCATCAGGTAGGCATAGGCCTGGTGGTGGGAGCGGCCCACCCGGCCCCGAAGCTGATGCAGCTGCGCAAGACCAAAGCGGTCTGCACGGTAGATGACCATGGTGTTGGCCGTGGGCACATTGATGCCCGTCTCGATGATGGTCGTGCACAGCAGGACATTGATTCGTTGCTGGTGAAAATCGCGCATCACGCGCTCGAGGTCGCGCTCGTCCATCTGCCCATGGGCCACGCCGAAGCGGGCCTCCGGCACCAGGGCCTGCAGGGCCTCGAGCCGGTGCTGCATGGTGTTGACCTCGTTGTGAAGCACATAGGCCTGGCCGCCCCGTTTGAGTTCGCGCAGGAGTGCCTCTCGCACCGTGGAGGGCGACTCACGGCGCACGAAGGTCTTGATCGAGAGTCGCTTCTGCGGGGCCGTGGCAATGATGGAGAAGTCTCGAATGCCTTCCAGGCTCATGGCGAGGGTTCGGGGGATGGGCGTGGCCGTGAGGGTCAGCACGTCCACCTCGGCCCGCAGGTTCTTCAAGGCCTCCTTCTGTCGAACACCAAAGCGATGCTCCTCATCGATGATCACCAGGCCCAGCCGATTGAACTGGGTCTGGGCGGAGAGAATCTTGTGGGTGCCAATCACAATGTCCACCTGGCCCGAGGCCATGCCGCCCAGGGCCTGCGCAATCTCCTTCGCACTCCTGAACCGTGAGAGCTCAGCCAGCCGAACCGGCCAGCTCGAGAACCGGTCTTGAAAGGTCTGCATGTGCTGTTCGGCCAGCAGCGTGGTGGGGCAGAGCACGGCCACCTGGCGCCCATCCATCACCGCGATGAAGGCCGCCCGAAGGGCCACCTCGGTCTTGCCAAATCCCACATCACCGCAGACCAGGCGGTCCATGGGCTTGTCTCGGACCATGTCCTGCACCACGGCATGGATGGCGGCGAGCTGGTCGGGCGTCTCTTCGAATCCGAAGCCGTCCGCAAAGCGTTCGTAGTCGGAGGGCTCGAAGCGGAATGAATGGCCCACGCGGGCAGCCCGTCGTGCATAGAGGTTCAGGAGTTCGGCGGCCGTGTCGCGCACATGCTTGGCGGCCTTGGCGCGGGCCTTGTCCCATTGGCCACTGCCCAGGCTGTGCAGGGGCGCCTGGTCTGGGTCGGCGCCGCTGTAGCGGCCGATGAGATGCAACTGTGAGACCGGCACAAAGAGGCTGCTGCCACCGGCATAGGCCAGGTGCAGGCACTCGGTCTCGCCCTCACCGAGGTCCAGGTGCTGAAGCCCCTGATAGCGGCCAATGCCGTGCTGCAGGTGAACCACTGGGTCGCCGGGCTTGAGCTCGGAGAGGTCGCGGATGATGGCGTCGACATTGGTCTGTTTGTCCTGCTTGCCATGGCGCTTTCGCCGCTCCATGTCCGCGAAGAGCTCGGATTCGGTGAGCACGGTGAGCCCGAGCCATGGGGCCACGAAGCCCACCTGGATAGGGCTCACACCCGTGAGCACCGCGACATCTTCCGGCTGGCTTGCGCAGAGCGTGGGCCAGTCGGCCAGGGTCTGCGTGGCCACCGATTCTCGCTCCAGGTACTGGGCAAGTGTCTCGAGGCGGCCGGGGGTTTCGGCCACGAGCGCAATGCGCTCACCGGCCTCAGCGCTGGCCTCGAGCAGCGAGGTCAGCCGGGTGAGCGGCACATCGGCCCGCCGGTCGGCACGGATGTCGGGGGCCGGCAAGGTGAGCGATTCGCTGGCATCCCGGTGCAGGCTGATCCGGCCCCACCGGCCCATCTGCGCAAAGAGCTCATCGGGCGCCATGTAGAGCGCGCTCGGCGGCAGCACCGGCCGTTCGATGTCATGGCGCAGGAATTCGTAGCGGGTCTGCAGGTCTCGAGTGGCCTCTTGGAGGGCGGGGTCGGCCTCGCCCACCAGGGCAATCTGCGCCTGGGGATGCAGGTAATCGAGCAGGCTCACCAGGGGCTCATCAAAGAGCAGGGGCAGGTAGTACTCGATGCCCGCACCGAAGACCCCATTGGCCGCGTCTCGATACAGGCTGCAGCGGGAGGGGTCTCCCTCGAAGGTCTCGCGCCATCGGGCGCGCAGTCGCATGGCCGAGGCCTCGTCCCGTGGATATTCACGGCCGGGCAGCAGCCGAATCTCTTGAACGGGATGAATGGTGCGCTGGCTGTCCGGGTCGAAGACCCGAACGGAGTCGACCTGGTCATCGAGCAGCTCGATGCGGTAGGGCAGGCTGCTGCCCATGGGGTAGAGGTCCACCAGTCCACCGCGCAGGGCGTACTCGCCAGGTGAGACCACCTGGCTCACTGCGTTGTAGCCGGCTGTGCGCAGCTGCTCGCGCAGCCGATCCAGGCTGATGGTCTGGCCGGGCTTGATGAAGAAGGTGTTGGCCGCGAGAAAAGCGGGTGGCGCCACGCGCTGCAGCAGGGTGGGTGCGGCGACCACGAGGAGATCGAGGCTGCCCTGAAGGGCCTCATAGAGCGTGAGTAGCCGGTTGGAGAGCAGGTCTTGGTGAGGGGAGAAGGCCTCGTAGGCCAGGGTCTCCCAGTCGGAAAAGTGTGAGACACGTCGCCCGGGGTGAAAGTAGGGGATCTCGGCTGCAAGCCTTGCGGCCGTCTGGGCATCGGGTGCCACCAGCAGGCCACCGGCACCGGCCACCCGTGCATCGGCAGCCGGAAATTCTGAGAGCCAGCCCGCCAGCAGGAGGCTGTCGGCAGAGCCGTGGGGGCGGGGCAGGGCGATGGACTGGCCGGGCTTGGGCAGGGCCTGGCCATAGAGCGCAAGCGGCGATAAAAGCGCCTGTTGCGCCTGTGCAGAGGTCGTCATCTGTTAATTTTAGAGGGATGCGCGATCCCCTTCCCGTTTCGACCTCGGATGCCCGCCTGGCCCAATGGGTTCGGCAGCGTGCGGCATCTTGCGTGGGGGGTGCCACACGGGTCTGGACGATTCTTCCTGCAGCGGGTCAGGGCCTTCGCGCCGGGGCCGGCCTGCCCAAGCAGTATCGCGCCATGGGGGGCAGGCCCATGCTCCTGCGCAGCATCGAGGCCTTGATGCCACTCGAGCAGCGAAACGATTTCGCCGGCCATCTGGTGGTGCTTGCACCGACCGACACGCATTGGTCCACACTCGATGTGGCCTGGCCCTCTTGCATGGCCTGTGCCGTGGGGGGTGAGACTCGGGCGCAGTCAGTTCGAGCCGGCCTGCGGGTGCTGCACGAGGCCTTGGGGGCCGGCGTGCTGCAAGACTGGGTGCTGGTGCACGATGCAGCCCGGCCCTGGCTCGCGCAAGACGATTTGAATCGGCTGGTGGACACGGTACTCTCGGAAGGGCGTGGTGGGCTGCTGGCCATGCCGGTGCCCGACACGGTCAAGCGGGCGGCATCCAATGGCCATGCTGTGCCGGCCGTCGAGCAGACCATCCCACGCGAAGGGCTCTGGCTTGCACAGACGCCGCAGATGTTTCGGGTGGGTGAGCTTCTGCAGGCACTCGATGCCCATCCACAGGCCACCGATGAGGCCAGTGCCATGGAGGCGGCGGGTGTCTCTCCACTCTTGATTCAAGGCAGCCCCCACAATCGCAAAATGACTTTCTCAGAGGATTTCCAGTCCATGACCAGCCGTATTGATCTTCCGCGTGTGGGCCAAGGCTTTGACGTGCATGCCCTTGTGGCCGGCCGGCCCCTTATTCTGGGTGGTGTGACCATTCCACACGACAAGGGCCTGCTGGGCCATTCGGATGCCGATGTGCTGCTGCACGCCATTGCAGACGCCGCCTTGGGGGCGGCCTGTCTGGGAGACATCGGCCGGCACTTCCCGGACACCGATGCCGCCTATGCCGGGGCGGACAGCCGCGTTCTGCTGCGAGAGGTGGTTCGCCGAATTGGTGAGGAGGGCCTTGTGGTGGCGCAGGTCGATGCCACCGTGGTGGCGCAGGCGCCCAAGCTTGCGCCCCATGTGCCCAACATGGTGGCCAACATTCGCGCGGACACGGGCGCACCCTGGGTCAATGTGAAGGCCACCACCACCGAGCACCTGGGCTTTACCGGACGCCAAGAGGGCATTGCAGCCCAGGCCGTGGTGATGCTCACCACCAAATGACCACCGCATTCGAATGACCGCATGGAACTGGCCTCTGCTGGCCTTGGACTCATCCGGCCCGGTGGCCAGCGTGGTGCTGGCCACATCGCCGGGTCAGTGGCATGCGAGGCAGACCCCGGCGGGCCAGGCCCAGGCCTCACAGTTGCTCCCCATGGCCGAGGCCGTGCTGCAAGAGGCTGGGCTGCGCTGGGCGGACCTCGGTGGCCTTGTGGTTTGTCACGGTCCCGGTTCCTTCACCGGACTGCGCATGGCCGTGGGCCTGGCGCAGGGTCTGGGCTTCTCCCGTGGCCTGAAGATTCATCTTGTGAGTGCCTTCGAGGCCGTGGCCATGGCCACTCTCGCGTCATCGAATGGCAGCCATGCGCAGCAGCGCGACCAACTTTTCGACATTCGTTTTGATGCACGGCTCGGCGAATCTTTTCGCGGCGTGGTGCACTGGCGCGCCCATTTGCAGCAGCTCAGCCTCGTGGGAGATCCCCGCGTGGTGCCAGCACTGGAGGAGGGACTTTCGGGGGCCACACTGCTCGCGCAGGATGTGCACCCACAGGGCATGACCTTGGCCGCCCAGGTGATGAAGGTCGCTGAGCAACGGCTGGTCGCGGGTCCATCCGACCACCCCGCCACGGTGATGCCGGTGTCCGCCCAGCCGCTCTATGTGCGAGACCGTGTGGCGCAGACCTTGGCCGAACGGGCGGTCTCGGCCAGCCTGGTGCTGGCCCCCATGCATCGCAACGACATTGCCTCGATCATGGTGATTGAGAAGCAGGCCTACAGCCATCCGTGGACATCTGGCAACTTTGAAGACTCATTGGCTGCAGGCTACGAGGGGCTCAAGCTGGTGGAGCAGGGGGCCATGGTGGGCTACCTCGTCTGGATGCCCGTTGTGCAGGAGGCCCACCTGCTTAACTTCACCATTGCGCCGACCCGTCAGCGCCGTGGACTGGGCCAGTGGATGCTGGATCAGCTGATGCGCACTCTGACGCAGCAAGGGTTTGAACGCCTGCTCCTGGAGGTTCGGCCCAGCAACCGCTCTGCCGTGCGGCTCTATCAGCGCAACGGATTCACCGAGGTCGGCACCCGGCGGGGCTACTACCCCGCAGAGTCAGGCCGACGCGAGGATGCGGTGGTCTTTGCGCGTGCCCTGGTCGAGGTGAGCACCGCATGATCAGTAGCCGGGGCCTTGCGGTGTTGGGCTTGGATGTGCAGTGGGTGCCCAGGGGTGCTGCGACTGGACACCAGGCCGTGGCGCCGCCAACAGCCGAAGGGTCCGTGGCCCGCATTCACATTCGAGGGCCCTGGCCGAACCCTGGCCTGCGCCGACTGCTCGAGAACATGGTGAGCATGGGCCTCGGTAACCACGGCCTCTCCCTGGACTGGGCTGCAGGTGAGTCGGGCGCCAACGGCATTGAGATTGCGGTGGCCTTGGATGCCGATCAGCGCCTGCATGCAGGCCTTCCCAGCGCAGACCAGATTTTCTCGGCCCACGGCAAGCGTGCAGCCTGGTCGGCCTTGTGTGCCCTGCGCCGTGAGATGCGAGAGGCGTTGGCCAGCCCGCCTCTACAATCCTGAGATGCCTCGTCCCATTTCCCTGGTGCTGATGCCGGACGCGCTCACGCACAACCTTCGGGCCCTGCGTGCAGCCCTGCCGGCCAACCGACGCATCTGGGCGGTGGCCAAGGCCAATGCCTATGGCCACGGCATCGACCTGGCCGTGTCTGCCTTCGCGCAGGCCGATGGCCTGGCCGTGCTCGACCTTCAAGAGGCCAGTGCCGCACGATCGCTCGGCTGGCAAAAGCCCATTCTCATGCTGGAGGGCATCTTCGAGGCCGCAGACCTCGCGCAGGCCGCTGCGCTGGACCTCGACCTTGTCTTTCATCACGCTCGACAGTTGGACTGGTGGCGGGCCTCCAAGGTGGAGCGTGCACCGTTGGCCAAGGGCCGACACTGGTTCAAGTTCAACACCGGGATGAATCGTCTGGGCTTTCGGCCCGATCAAATGGACACTGTGCTGCAGGCCTGTGCAGACCATCGGGCGCAGGGCATTGCCCTGGGCTTCATGCACCACTACGCGCAGGCTGAGGTGACAGGCGGTACAGCGTCACAACTGCAGGCCTTCGAGATGGCACTCTCCCAGGTGGATCGTGCACCGGAGGAGGCCATCTCCACCTGCAACTCGGCTGCGGTCTGGTCTGAGATCAGCCAAGACGGGGAGTGGGTGCGGCCGGGCCTAAGCCTGTATGGGGCGAGCCCGTTCTTGGGGCCCTGGACATCAGGCGATGCTGTGCCGCCAGACAATCACCGTGTGGCAAGCGCCGAAGCATTGGGGCTCCTGGCGAGCGCTGAACTGCGCACCGAGGTCATCGCTGTGCAGCAGGTGCAGCCTGGTGGGGCGGTTGGCTATGGCGGGCGCTGGCGTGCTGCACGGCCGAGTCGAATTGGTGTGGTCGCCGCGGGCTATGCCGATGGCTATCCCCGCACGACCCCCGATGGCACGCCGGTGCTGGTGGGTGGTGTTCACTGCATGCTGGTGGGCCAGGTCTCGATGGACATGATCACGGTCGATCTCACCGACCATCCCGAGCTCGATGTGGGCAGCCCGGTGGAACTCTGGGGGGCGCGGCTTCCCGTCGACCGTGTGGCCCAGGCCTGTGGCACCTCCGCTTACGAACTGCTCACGGCGGTGACGCCACGTGTGCCCAGAAAACGGTGAGCAAGGACAAGGCAGTTTTTCTGTGTGAGGCCTGCGGCCAGTCCCATGCGAAGTGGCAGGGGCAGTGTGATGGCTGTGGCGCCTGGAACACGCTGTCCGTGGGTCGAGCGCCGGCCACCGGAAAGACGGCATCGCGAACCGTGGGCTTTGCGCCGGCCATGGGTGTGCAGCGGCTCAGCGAGGTCTCGGTGGTGGAGCTGCCGCGCTGGAGCATGGGCCTCGATGAATTTGATCGTGTCCTGGGCGGCGGCATGGTGCCTGGCGGGGTGGTGCTGATTGGCGGTGACCCCGGCATTGGGAAGTCGACCCTCCTGCTGCAGGCGATTGCCGAGCATGTGTCCACGGCGCAGGCGGGCAGTGTCCTCTATGTGTCGGGCGAGGAGTCTACCGATCAGGTGGCCCTGCGAGCCCGCCGCCTGGGGCTTGCCGATGAGGTCATGGGTCGCATCGAGATCCTTGCAGAGACGCACCTTGAAAAGGTGCTCGACTGCATGCAGCAGCGTCGGCCCCAGCTGGTTGTGATCGACTCCATCCAAACGGTCTTCTCGGACCAGGTGGGTGCACTGCCAGGCTCGGTCTCTCAGGTGCGTGAATGCGCTGCGCAGCTCACGCGCTGGGCCAAAGAGACGGGCCGCGGCCTCTTCCTGGTCGGCCATGTCACGAAGGAGGGCGCCCTCGCTGGCCCTCGGGTGCTCGAGCACATGGTCGATGCGGTGCTCTACTTCGAAGGCGATCCGCAGGCGGCCTTTCGAGTGGTTCGGGCGGTGAAGAATCGGTTTGGCACCGTCAATGAGTTGGGTGTCTTTGCGATGACCGACCGCGGCCTCAAGCCAGTGACCAATCCGTCGGCGCTCTTTCTCACGCAGGCCCAACTCGGCAGCGCCTCTGAGCCGGCCCAGCGCGTGTCGGGGTCCGCGGTGCTCGTCACACAGGAAGGCAGTCGCCCCCTGTTGGTGGAGGTTCAGGCGCTTGTTGATGAGGCGCATTCTGGCCAGCCACGTCGACTCTGTGTGGGCCTGGACCCGCAACGCCTGGCGCTTTTGCTCGCCATCTTGCATCGGCATGCGGGCATCCCGTGCTTCGATCGCGATGTCTACCTCAATGCGGTGGGCGGTGTTCGCATACAAGAGACGGCCGCAGACCTGGCCATCCTCGCGGCCGTGGCCTCGTCCCTGCGCGATCGACCCCTGGCCCCGGGTCTCGTGGTCTTTGGTGAGGTGGGTCTTGCGGGCGAGGTTCGGCCATCGCCGCGCGGCCAGGAGCGACTGCGCGAGGCAGCACGCCTGGGCTTTGTTCGGGCGATCGTGCCCGAGGCCAACGCCCCGAAGCGGGCCATTCCCGGCCTCACGGTTCGCCCGGTCTCGCGCCTCTCAGACGCGCTGGCGGCGATCTTCGAGGATTGAACGCGCGGCCTGTTGGCCGGCGCGAACTGCAGATTCAATGGTGGCGGGGTAGCCGGGGCAGAGGTCGTCTGCGGCTCGCCACAGGCCGGCCTCTAACAGGCCTGTGCTGCCCCAGGCTTGGCCTGCGTCGACCAGGCCTGCCGTGCACGCCCAGGTGGCATGTCGTTCGTGCGTGATGCGATGGCGCCATTGCTTGGGTTCGCCCAGGCCCATCGGTGCAAGCCATCGCGTGGCGGCCTCCCAGAGCGACAGGCCCGCTGCATCCCAGTTCTGTGTGGGTGAGACCGCACTGGCCACCAGCCCAACGATCTGACCCCATGCACCTGCAGGCCGCGCTAGACCCATGATGGTCGCACCCTGCGGTGTCTCCATGGCGAGCAGTCGATGGCTGGGCAGCCAACCCTGCGCAGGGCGCTCGGGTAGCGCGAGCCAGAGGGTTGCAATGCCGCGCGTCTCCACCGGCCGCCAGCGTCTCGATTCATCGGTCTCTGGCAGTGCACTGGCCTGCCAAAGCCGATTGGTCTCGCGGGTGGGCAGGCAGACCACCACATGGTCGAAGGCCTCAAGCGGGCCGTTGGCATCTGCCTCCACATGCCACCGTCCATCGTCTCCTTGGCAAAGTCGCCTTGCGCGGCAGCCGACTTGGATGTGCACCCCGTGCGCAACAAGCTGTTTGGCGAGTGGGTCGATGGCCGCGTCGGAGAGGTTGTCGGGTGGGTGCATGGCGTCCGTGGCCCGAGCCCCGCCCGCCATGGTGTCGTGGAGCACTCGCAAGAACACGGCGGCACTGGCCTCGGTCCAGTCGGTGTTGAGGGCGCCCTCAATGAAAGGGCGACAGAACTGCTGGTCGACACCATGGAGCGGCCCGCAGCCGATCAGCCAATCGCGGGCAGTGCCCGTGGCCTGCCAGTTGGCCTGATGGGCCGACCAGAGCAGACGCATGAGCCCCAGCCGCCCCGGCCATGGCCATGCCTCGCATCCCTTGGGGGTGGGTGCGAGGGCGCCTGCAAGCAGTCGCATGGGCCAGCCCACGCTTGGAATCCGAAAGCCATAGGCGGGACGGTTCAAGGGCTGGTGCACCCATTCAAGCTCCTTGGAGAGCCAGTCTCCAGTGGGCACACCGGCCCAGTCGAGCAGGCGCCGCGCGGAGTCGTAGGCGCCGAGCATCAGGTGTTGGCCGTTGTCGATGGGAAGGCCATCCCAGGAGAGACCACGGGCCCGACCACCAAGCTGCGGTGCAGCCTCGAGCAGGCGGATCTGAAGACCGTTCTGAAGACCGTCTGGCTGGCCTTGGCAGAGTGCGGCCGCGGCCGAGAGGCCCGACCAGCCCCCGCCGATGATGGCCACCGATGTCGTCATCTGGCCGTTCAGCGCGGCAGGCGGCCGAGTGCAGCGGTGGCTGCAACCCAGGCCTTGCGCGCGGGGCCCAGCGAAATGCGCTGGCCCATGACATCGAATTGGCTCTCTTCAATCGCCCGCAGAAGGTCGCGATATACGGCGCCCATGACGAGGCCCGCGCGCTGGCCGCGCCGCTCCGACGCCGGCAGTTGGGCCAGTGCGCTGTCATACCGCGTGTGGGCCCGCTGGGCCAACTCGCGCAGGGCTGTCCGCAGGCTGGGGGTGTCTTCCAGCTTCAGGATGCCTTGGCGCGTCAGGCCGTGTTGATGCAGCAAGGATTCCGGCAGGTAGACCCGGCCGCGGCGCGCGTCCTCACCCACGTCTCGCAGAATGTTGGTGTACTGAAGGGCGAGGCCCAGTTCGGTGGCATAGGCCAGGGTGTCGGCGCTGGGCCGATCGAAGATGCGAGCAGACAGGCGGCCCACGGCGCCAGCGACCTGATCGCAGTAGCCATCGAGCTCGGACCAGTCGGCCAGGTGCATGGGGTGGAGGTCTCGCCGCACGCCCTCGAGAATGGCATCGAGGTCGGCATCCGCGAGCTCGAAGCGCCCTCGAATGACTTGCAATGCCTTGCCGGCCGGGTGCGTGGGCGTGCCTGTTCGAATCCGCTCGAGCTCGGTGGCCCACCAAGCGAGCTTCATGCCCGCCACGGTGGGGTCCTCGACCTCATCGGCAATATCATCCACCTCGCGGCAATAAGCGTAGAGCACCTCCATGGCCGAGCGTTTGTCCTCGGGCAGCAGCTTGAAGGCCACGGTAAAGCTCGAGCCCGCGGAGGCCGCCTTCTGGGCGCAGTATTGCTCGGGCGTCATGCGGCGGTGCGCAGGTCCTGAAGGGCGCCGGTCACCAGGCCAGGCAGGGCCCACCAGGTTAGGCGAATGGAGCGATACCAGGGCGTGAGTGGGCTGGCCAAGAGTTGCTCGCCCACCCAACAGCCCCCGCGTCGTGTGATGGCAATCTCCAGGGCGAGTCGAAGCGATGGCGAGGGGCCTGCCCGTCGAAGGGCTGCGGCCAGGGGCCGCCCCGAGGCCAGCATGGCCATGCCGCGTTCAATGAGCAGGCGGGTGAGTCGGGCCTGCTCATCCGTGGGCAGGGGTGCGACAAACGAACTTGGGTCTGACCACTTCCAGCCCGCGGGCCATTCAGAGCAGGGCACGGTGGGTCGGCCTCGGGCCAAGTCTTCGTGGAGGTCCTGCCCAAAGTTGATCAACTGAAGGCCCGAGCAGATGTTGTCGCTGTGGGCCAGCAGGCGCGGGTCCGCAATGCCTGCAAATTGCAGCAGCAGGCGGCCGATGGGGTTGGCCGATCGGCTGCAGTAGTCGAGCACCGCCCGCCAGTCGGGAAAGGGGGCAAAGCCTGCGTCCTGCCGAAATGCGGACAAGAGGTCGTGGGCGGGCTGTGGGTCGATGCTTTTTGCATCGAGGCACATACGAAGCTGTTGACCAAGCGCTGCAAGCGGGCCATCGCCGCGGCCCTCCAACCCCTCGGCGAGCTCGGAAAGCCCCTTCAGCCGGTCTGCCATCGTGCCGCCCGCGATGGGCTCATCCGCCAGGTCATCGCCAGCGCGTGCAAATCGGTAAAGGGCAAGGACATCGGGCCGCAAGGCCTTTGGCAGCAGCCAGGAGGCCACCGGAAAGTTCTCATAGTGATCGCCGCCATGCACGGCGCGGCCGAGTCGTTCGGAATCCATGCGGAATTCTAGACGGTGGGCATTCGATACAATGCAGAAATACGGCTTTCGGGGCCGATTCCTCGCGAAGGTGGCGAAATTGGTAGACGCACCAGGTTTAGGTCCTGACGCCGAAAGGTGTGCGGGTTCGAGTCCCGCCCTTCGCACCAACCGATCAACACATTGAGCAGACGATGACAGCAGAAACCACCACCAGCCCTTCCAGCCTTGAGCGCAAATTTCCCCTCACCATCCACATGTCGGAGGTGGAGGCCCAGGCCCAGAAGCGGCTCGCGAAAATGGGCAAGACCATGAAGATGCCAGGCTTTCGGCCCGGCAAGGTACCCATGAAGGTGGTCGCCCAGGCCTACGGTGCCCAGGCCCAGTCCGAGGCCATTGGCGATGTCGTGAGTCGGGCTTACAGCGAGGCGGTGGTTGCCCAGAAGCTCAAGCCGGCTGGCCCCCCGAGCATCCAGCCCCTCGATGCAACCCCACCGGCCGCCGATGCACCCGCCCCGGCAGAAATGCACTTCGAGGCCGTCGTCGAGGTCTATCCCGAGATCGCGATCCCCCAGCGTGAGTCGCTCTCGGTTCAAAAATGGATTGCCCAGCCCACCGAGGCCGATGTCGATCGCACCCTCGAGACCCTTCGCAAGCAGAAGGTCAACCATGAGCCCGTAGACCGTGCCGCCCAGGCTGAAGATCGCGTCCGCCTCGACTTCGAGGGCAGCATCGACAACGTGCCCTTCGATGGTGGTCGTGCCACCGACTTTCAGTTCGTGGTGGGCGCGGGCCAGATGCTGCCGGAGTTCGATGCCGCCGTCGTGGGCATGAAGGCCGGCGAGACCAAGACATTCCCCCTCACGTTCCCCGCCGACTATCGCGCCGAGAACCTGGCCGGCAAGCAGAGCCAGTTCACCATCACCGTGCACGAGGTGCTCGGCCCGGTGCTGCCAGCGTTGGACGATGCACTGGCCGAGGCCTTTGGCATCAAGGAGGGTGGCCTTACCAAGCTGCGCGATGACGTGCAGAAGAACCTGGCGCGCGAGGTTCAGGGCCGCTGCAAGACCAAGACAAAACAGTCGGTCATGGATGCCCTGTTGGCGGCCTCCAGCTTCGAGGTACCCAAGGCCTTGGTCGATGGTGAGAGCGAGCGCATGGCCAATCAGATGCGCCAGCAGATGTCCTCCCAGGGCATGAACGTGAAGGATGCGCCGTTCCCCATGGAACTCTTCAAGGAAGGCGCCACTCGCCGGGTGCGGCTGGGCCTGCTCGTGGGCGAGCTGGTGCGTGCCCATCAGCTTCAGGCCAACGAGGTGCAGTTGCGGGTCATGCTGGGTGAGATGGCCGAGTCCTATGAGCAGCCCGAGGAGTTCATTCGCTGGACACTCGGCCACGCCGAGCGTCG
Source organism: Bordetella parapertussis (assembly GCA_945862305.1). Lineage (GTDB taxonomy): Bacteria > Pseudomonadota > Gammaproteobacteria > Burkholderiales > Burkholderiaceae_A > Hahnella. The sequence continues at coordinate 51,781 of CAMAXF010000006.1, forward strand.
GGCGGAGGTCGAGGCCATCGTGACCGAAGACAATGTGGTGGACTGGGTGCTGTCGGCTGCCAAGGTGGAAGACAAGCAGGTTGGTGTGGAAGAACTCATGAAAGAGGCGTCATGAACATCGAGTCAGGAAGTCATCAGGACATCCGCGGCCTGGGCCTGGTGCCCATGGTCATTGAGCAGTCAGGCCGCGGCGAGCGGGCTTACGACATCTACTCACGCCTGCTGCGTGAGCGCGTGATCTTTATGGTGGGGCCCGTCAACGACGCCACCGCCAACCTGGTGGTGGCCCAGTTGCTCTTCCTCGAGTCCGAGAACCCGGACAAGGACATCAGCCTCTACATCAACTCGCCCGGTGGCTCTGTCTCTGCGGGCCTGGCCATCTACGACACCATGCAGTTCATCAAGCCTGACGTCAGCACGCTGTGCATCGGCATGGCTGCGAGCATGGGTGCCTTCCTGTTGGCTGCCGGCGAGAAGGGCAAGCGCTTTGCCCTGCCCAATAGTCGGGTGATGATTCACCAGCCCTTGGGCGGTGTTCAGGGTCAGGCCTCCGACATTGAGATTCATGCCCGCGAGATCCTCTCGCTGCGCGACAAGCTCAACACCATCTTGTCCGAGCGAACCGGCCAGCCCCTGGAAACCATTGCCCGTGACACCGACCGGGACAACTTCATGGGCGCGGAGGATGCGCTACAGTACGGCATTGTCGATCGTGTCCTCAGCCGGAGAGATTAATGGCAGATAAAAAGGGGTCGGGAGAGAAGCTTCTCTACTGTTCCTTCTGCGGCAAAAGCCAGCATGAAGTGAAAAAGCTGATTGCTGGGCCGTCGGTCTTTATCTGCGATGAATGCATCGAACTCTGCAACGACATCATCCGTGACGAGCAGTCAAACCTGCCAGCCACGGAGGCCTCCCAGGAGGCCCTGCCCACCCCGCAGGAAATTGCCAATATTCTTGATGCCTACGTGGTCGGTCAGGACCGGGCCAAACGCGGGCTGTCGGTTGCGGTCTACAACCATTACAAGCGCCTTCGCCAGAAGGGCAAAGAGGGCGAGGTCGAGCTCTCCAAGAGCAACATCCTGCTCATCGGGCCCACGGGCTCGGGCAAGACTTTGCTGGCCCAGACCCTGGCGCGCCTGCTCAATGTGCCGTTTGTCATCGCCGATGCCACCACCCTCACCGAGGCCGGCTATGTGGGTGAGGACGTTGAGAACATCATTCAGAAGCTGCTCCAGAACTGCAATTACGAGGTCGACAAGGCCCAGCACGGCATTGTCTACATCGACGAGATCGACAAGATCTCTCGCAAGTCCGACAACCCGTCCATCACCCGCGATGTTTCGGGCGAGGGCGTCCAGCAGGCCCTGCTCAAGCTCATTGAGGGCACGGTGGCCTCGGTCCCGCCGCAGGGTGGTCGCAAGCACCCCAACCAAGACTTTGTTCAGATCGACACCACCAACATTCTGTTCATTTGCGGTGGCGCCTTCGACGGCCTGGAGAAGGTCATTCGTGACCGCACCGAGAAGACCTCCATTGGCTTCGGTGCCGAGGTGCGCTCGGCCTCCGACCGCAAGCTCAGCGAAGTCTTCCAGGATGTTGAACCCGAAGACCTCATCAAGTTTGGTCTCATCCCAGAGCTCGTGGGCCGTCTTCCGGTGGTCGCCACCCTCGATGAGCTTGATGAGCCTGCGCTGGTCGAGATTCTCACCGGCCCGAAGAATGCGCTGGTCAAGCAGTACCAGGCCCTGTTCGATATGGAAGGGGTCGAACTCGAGGTCCGTCCCGCAGCGCTCTCGGCCATTGCCAAGAAGGCCATCAAGCGCAAGACCGGTGCCCGGGGCCTGCGGTCCATCCTGGAACAGGTCTTGCTCGACACCATGTATGAGCTTCCAAGCCAGAAACGGGTGGCAAAGGTTGTCCTCGAAGAGAATGCCGTCACGGGTGAGGCACCCCCGTTGCTGCTCTACGGAGACAACCAAAAAGTGGCCTCTGCCCGAAAGCGCGGCAGTTAGGCCCTTGTTTTCTCAAGTCTTCGCCCCCATCTGTCGACCATTGGGGTGCGTCCCCGCCGATCTCTTCGCCGTTTCCTGAAAGGCTGTCATGTCCAAGACTGAGTTGTTGCCATCGGAGCCCGTCGTGCTGCCCCTGTTGCCGCTGCGCGATGTCGTGGTCTTCCCGCACATGGTGATCCCCCTGTTTGTGGGGCGCCCAAAGTCCATCAAGGCGATGGAGCGGGCCATGGAGTCCGGCAGCCATGTCCTGCTGGCAGCCCAGCGCAGCCCCACCCAGGACGATCCTGGCCTTGAGGACATCTATCCCATTGGCTGCCTGGCCACCATTCTCCAGATGCTCAAGCTGCCCGATGGCACCGTGAAGGTGCTCGTCGAGGGCGCTCAGCGGGCCCGGCTCACAGACCTTCAAGACAGTGGCGACCACCTTGTGGGTGGCTGCGTGCCCATTGCTCCAGATGCAGACGAGGGCCCAGAGCTCGAGGCGCTGCGCCGCACCCTGCTCGGCCAGTTCGACCAGTTCGTCAAGTTGAACAAGAAAATCCCGGCCGAGATCCTCAACAGCCTGGTGAGCCTGGAAGATGCCGGCCGCCTGGCGGACACCATTGCCGCCCACCTGCCCATGAAGCTCGAGCAGAAGCAGGCCATCCTCGAGGTGCTGCCGGTGGCTGAACGGCTCGAGAAGCTGCTCGGTCAGATCGAAACCGAGCTCGACATCCTGCAGGTCGAAAAGCGCATCCGCGGCCGTGTGAAGCGGCAGATGGAGAAGAGTCAGCGCGAGTACTACCTCAATGAGCAGGTCAAGGCCATCCAAAAGGAGCTCGGCGAGGGCGAGGACAACGAGCTCGATGAGCTCGACAAGAAGATCAAGGCCGCCCGCATGCCCACAGAGGCGCGGGACAAGGCTCAGGCCGAGCTCAAAAAGCTCCGGATGATGTCACCCATGTCGGCCGAGGCCACCGTGGTGCGCAACTACATCGATGCATTGGTTGGCCTGCCCTGGAAGAAGAAGAGCAAGGTCAACACCAACCTCGAGACGGCCGAGACTGTGCTCGACTCGGAGCACCATGGCCTCGAGAAGGTCAAGGAGCGCATCCTGGAGGCCCTGGCGGTTCAGCAGCGGGTCGACAAGGTGAAGGCGCCCATCCTTTGCCTGGTGGGCCCCCCGGGTGTGGGAAAGACATCCCTGGGTCAGTCGATTGCCCGCGCCACGAATCGCAAGTTTGTTCGCATGGCCCTGGGCGGCGTTCGCGATGAGTCTGAGATTCGTGGCCATCGCCGCACCTACATCGGCTCGATGCCCGGCAAGATCCTCACCAGCCTGACCAAGACCGGGGTGCGCAATCCGCTCTTCCTGCTTGATGAGGTCGACAAGATGGGCATGGACTTCCGTGGCGACCCCGCCAGTGCCCTGCTCGAGGTGCTCGACCCGGAGCAGAACAACACCTTTGTGGACCACTACGTGGAGGTGGAGTACGACCTCTCCGATGTGATGTTCGTGGCCACGGCCAACTCATTGAACATTCCGCCAGCCCTGCTCGACCGCATGGAGGTCATTCGTCTCTCCGGCTACACGGAAGACGAGAAGGTCAGCATTGCCCAGCGGTATCTGTTGCCCAAGCAGATCAAGAACACGGGCTTGAAGGATGCCGAGATCTCGGTCTCCGAGGATGCCATTCGCGAGATGATCCGCTCCTACACCCGCGAGGCGGGTGTTCGCGGCCTGGAGCGCGACATCTCCAAGGTCTGCCGCAAAGTGGTGCGGCTCATCCTCACAGGCAAGGAGAAGGGTCCTGTTGCGATCACCGCGGCCAACATCGAAGACTTCCTGGGGGTGAAGCGATTCACCTTCGGCATCGCCGAGAAGGAAGACCAGGTGGGTGAGGTCACTGGGCTGGCCTGGACCGAGGTCGGTGGCGAGCTGCTGATGATCGAGGCGGCAGTGATGCCTGGCAAGGGCCAGATCATTCGCACCGGCTCCTTGGGCGATGTCATGAAGGAGTCGGTCGAGGCGGCCCGCTCGGTGGTGCGCAGCCGTGCCCGTCGCCTGGGCATTGCCGACGACGTCTTCGAGAAGAAAGACTTGCACATCCACGCACCCGAAGGCGCCACGCCCAAGGACGGACCCAGTGCAGGCATCGCCATGACCACCGCCATGGTCTCGGCGCTCACAGGCATTCCGGTGAAGGCCCATGTCGCCATGACGGGTGAGATCACGCTGCGAGGTGAGGTCTTGCAGATCGGTGGCCTCAAGGAGAAGCTGCTCGCGGCCCACCGTGGTGGGATCAAGACCGTGCTCATTCCTGAGCAGAACGTGCGCGACCTGGCCGAGATTCCCGACAACGTGAAGAACGCGCTGGAGATCGTTCCGGTGCGCTGGATCGATGCGGTACTCGACCTCGCCCTGGCCTCTACGCCCGTGCCGCTGCCCGATGTTCCGCCCACTGCAGCCGAACCCGTGGCGGCGCCGGCAGACGGTTTACAGCCCGGAGCAGCCGAGACCTTAAAGCATTAGAATCCGTATCGTTGTTAAAGCAAACTCCTCGAGAGATAGGACCCATCACGTGAATAAAACCGACCTGATCGAACACATCGCCAAGAACGCCGATATCTCCAAGGCTGCCGCAGGCCGTGCCCTAGATGCGCTGCTCTCCGGGGTGAAAACCACCCTGAAGAAGGGCGGCTCGGTCACGTTGGTGGGCTTTGGAACATTTGCGGTGGCCAAGCGCGCTGCGCGCACGGGTCGCAATCCTCGCACCGGCGATGCCATCAAGATCAAGGCCGCAAAGCTGCCCAAGTTTCGTCCGGGCAAGGCGCTCAAAGACGCCTTGAACTGATTGCCGTTTTTATTTATTGTTCAACGCTTTCGTCGTTTCACCGGGTGCTTAGCTCAGTTGGTAGAGCGGCGCCCTTACAAGGCGTAGGTCGGGAGTTCGAGCCTCTCAGCACCCACCAGTGATGCGGTCGACTAGGGTAGAATATCGGTTTGTTTCACGCGGAGCGGTAGTTCAGTCGGTTAGAATACCGGCCTGTCACGCCGGGGGTCGCGGGTTCGAGTCCCGTCCGCTCCGCCACTTTTTCCCTCCCCATGCTTGAATTCATCCGCTCCAACAGACGTCTGCTGCAGTTCGTCCTGCTGCTGTTCATCGTGCCCTCGTTTGTGGTGGTGGGCGCATGGGACATGGTCTCGCCGAATGCTGGCGCGAACGCGGTGGCCACCGTCAACGGCCGGCAAATTGAGAAGGCCGCCTGGGAGAACGCCCATCGCCGCTCCATTGAACAGATGTCGGCTCAGTTTGGGGGGCAGGTGCCCGCAGAGTTGCTCAACAGCCCAGAGGCGCGCTCGGCCACGCTCGAGCAAATGATCACTCGGGCCCTCATCGAGCAGGCGGCGGCCGATGCCCGCCTGGGGGTGTCCGACCAAGCCCTCAAAGATCTCATCTCCAGCATTCCTGAATTCCAGGAGAACGGTGTCTTCAGTCTTGCCAAAGCACAGGCCTTCCTGAAAGACAGGGGCCTCACCTCGGAGTCGTTCGAGCAGGGCCTTCGTCGCGATCTGGCCGTCGAGGTCTTGCCGCGCATGCTGGCGGAGTCGACCATTGTCTCGCGTCAGTTTGCTCGCCACCTGGCCAGGGCCGAGACCGAGGTTCGCCAGGTCCGTGCCAAGCGATTCCGGCCAGAGGCGTTTCTTGCCAAGGCCACGGTTTCTGAAGACGACATTCGTCAGGAGTACGAGCGCAACCCCCAGCGGTATCAGTCCCAAGAGGTCGTGGACATCGAACTTGCATTGCTTGCGGGCGATCGCTCGGCAGGCGATGTCGAGGCCTTCGCCAACCTGGTCTATGAGCAGAGCGACACGCTCGAGCCTGCGGCCAAGCGCTTCGGCCTTGGCCTTCTCACCGTCAAGGGTGTGAGCCGCGATGGTGCCTTGCCTGCTGGCCTGAGCCCAGATGCACGTGCGGCCCTGTTGTCGCCCAAGCTCATTGATCAACTCTTCAAGGCCGATGCCCTCATCGACCGCCGCAACACCGAGTCGGTGGAAATCCGTCGCGGTCTCTTTGCGAGTGCTCGCGTGGTGCGTCATGCGCCTGCAGCGCCGCTGCCGTTGCCACAGGTGGCTGCGCCCATTCGTCGCACGCTCGAGGCCAATCAGGCCCAGGGCATGGCGCAGGAGGCTGCCCGTCAGTGGTCTGCCAATGCAGCGGAACGATCCCAGGCCGCGCTGCTCTCGGTGGCCCGGTCAGATCCAAAGGCGGCTCTGAAGGCGCTCGGCCTGTCTGACCAGTTGCCCCAGGCCCGCTCGGTCCTCATCACCCTCTTTTCAGATTCCCTTCGCCAGGGTCGCCCAGCCCAGGTGGATCTCGGGGGAGAAGGCGTGCTGGCGCTGGTGCTCGAGTCCACGAGGTTGGCGGCAGCCGATGCGCCTGCATCTCGCGAGCGTGTGGGTCCGGCATTCAACATTCTTCAACAATTCGAGGCTGACCAGGCCACCCGTGTCTGGCTGCGCCAGCTCGAGCAGCGCTATGAGGTTGAGCGCTTCCCCAAGAGGATTGAAGCAGCCGCATCGTAGTCTGCGGGTGTGATGCCGCTTGGGCGCACGGCGACGGCCTGCGGACGGCCGGGAAAATTTCTTGAGATGGAGCGCCGGTAGCTCGGGTCGTAGTGGTGCTCCAACAGGCCACGAACCAGCGAGCGCCAGTCGCCTGTCTCCACTTGGCCTCGCCATTGCTTGGCCATGTCGTCACCCACCAGAGGCCGAAGCTTCTCGATTTGTTCCAGCAGTCGAGTGGGCTGCGAAAAAAAGTGCTGGTATTCCTCGCAGAGCAGGCTCACACGCGGTTCTGTCTCCAGGCAGACATCCACGCAGGCACTGGCCCGCATCTGGGTCATCAGTGCCTCTGGCACCTGGACATTCCCAATCTTCTTGCTCTCCGATTCCACGTAGATGGGTTGGTCCATGGGGAGCGAGCGAAGCGCCGCCCAGACGCGCGACTCGAAGGCCTTCTGGCTCGGCTGGGGCGCCTCTGGCATGGCGCCAAGCAGTGAGCCTCGATGCTGGGCCAGTTTCTCGAGGTCGAGCACGGCTGCCCCTTGGCGGGCCAAGGCGTCGAGGAAGCGGGTCTTGCCCGAGCCTGTGACCCCGCAGACCACTCGAAACGTTCGGGCCTCAACAAGCCCCGGCATGCTCGCCAGCACGTGCTGCCGAAAGGCCTTGTAGCCACCCTCGATGACGCTGATTCGCCAGCCAACCTTCGACAAGATTGTGGCCAGTGCACCGCTGCGATTGCCCCCACGCCAGCAGTAGACCAGTGCCGACCATTGACGGGGCTTGTTGGCCAGTTCCGTGTCGAGCAGTGTGGCGACGTTGCGAGCAATCTTTGCTGCACCGAGCCGCTTGGCCTCGAAGGAGTCAGACTTGTACTGCGTGCCGATCAGCACGCGTTCCTCGTTCGACAAGACGGGGGTGCAGCATGCACCGGGGATGTGGTCCTCCTGGTGCTCGGCGGGTGTGCGTGCGTCGAGGATGCTGTCGAATGTGGGGAGTCGGGCAAGGGCTGCCTCGATGGAGAGCAGCTCTGGCCCGGATGGCGTGCCGCTCACCTGGCGTCGATCAGGCTTTGCTCGCAGCAGGGCCCTGGCCAAAGAGCAAGGCCTTGGCCTTGTCGTCGGTGAGGGGCCGACGCCGGTCTGCCAGCACGGCCACGCCGCGGGCAACAGCAGGACGCGCCGCAATGCCCTCGAACCAACGCTTCACCGATGGAAAGTCTTGAAGGTCTACACCTTGGTTGGCATGGGAGGCTGCCCAGGCCCAGCAGGCGATGTCGGCAATGGTGTAGTGTCCCGCGGCCAGGTAGGGCTCTTTGGCCAGTCGCGTCTCGAGCACACCATAGAGACGCTTGGCCTCATTGGTGTAGCGGTCGATGGCGTAGCCAATGGGCTCGGGGGCGTAGAGGCGGAAGTGGTGGGCCTGTCCGAGCATGGGGCCAAAGCCACCCATCTGGAACATCAGCCACTGCAGCACCTCGTAGCGGTCTCGCTCGGAGCTGCCCAAGAAGTGGCCCGTTTTCCCAGCCAGGTAGAGCAGGATGGCCCCCGACTCAAACAAGGAGATGGGCTTGCCTTGTGGCCCATCGGGGTCGACCAGTGCCGGAATTTTATTGTTCGGGCTGATGGCCAGGAAGTCTGGCTTGAATTGATCGCCTGCACCGATGTCCACGGCAATCGCCTCGTAGGGCAGGCCGAGTTCTTCGAGCATGATTGAAACTTTTTTACCATTCGGGGTGGGCCAGGTGTAGAGCGTGATCATGTGCAACCTCCTTGGAGCAAGAAGACGTGGTCATGGGTTTGGGTGGTCTCCAGCCAGAGGGGCTCGAGCTGCGGAAATTCATTCTCAAAGAGTGACATGGTGGCCTCGTACTCCTGGCCCACCTCCACCACGAGGCTGCCGTCTGGGGTCAGCCAGGTCTGGTAACCGGAGAGCAGGCCTCGCAGCACCCGCATGCCATCGTCTCCGGCCTCGAGTGCCATGCGTGGCTCCTTCTGAAATTCCAGGGGTGCATGGTCGACCTTCAGGGTCGGCACGTAGGGCGGGTTGCAAAGGATGAGGTCGAACTGGGCACCCTTTTGCAGCGGCTCGAAGAGGCTGCCTTCATGCAGCTCAATTTGCCGCGCCTTGTCGTGGAGGGCCACGTTCTCGCGGGCCAGGGCGAGGGCATCGGGACTGATGTCAACAGCTTGAATGCGGCAGTCTGGCCAGGCGAGGGCGGCCAAGATGGCCAGGCTTCCCCCGCCGGTGCACAGGTCGAGTACCCGTGTGGGGTCTCCCCCCTGCAGGGGAAGGCTCGGCGGCCAGAGCAGCTCCGAAATGAGAGAGCGCGGAATGATGGCCCGCGGGTCTGACTTGAAACGATGGCCGCGCAGCCAGGCCTCACCCAGGACATAGGCGGTCGGCTCACGGCCATGAATTCGTCTGCTGGCCACCTCGAAGAGCAGCTGCTGCTCCTCGGGCAGCAGTCGCGCGTGGGTGAGGTCGTCGGGCGCATCGGGCGCAAGCCTGAGCGCGCCGAGCACCAGCCATCGGGCATCGTCCACATAGGACTGAACGCCCTGGCCAAGGCCCACGTCTGCACGGGCCATGTCCGATGCAATGGCACGAACCCAGTCGGCCACGGTGAGCAGGTGCGATGCCCGCACCTCGGCCGAGCTCGACAACAAGACAGTGCCCGCCATGGCTAGGCAGCCTGGTGGTCGTGTGGCCGTGCGGCCGGCAGTTGAATGAGCAGGCGCTCGATGAAGCGTTGGTAGACCGCGTGCAGCTGGTCGACCTCAGACAGCCCGATCGACTCATTGACCTGGTGGATCGTGGCGTTGCGTGGCCCGAACTCAATGACCTCGCGGCAGTGCTTGGCGATGAAGCGGCCATCGGAGGTGCCACCCGTGGTGGAGAGCTGCGCCTCAAGGCCCGTGACCGACGAGATGGCATGGCGCATGGCGTCGCACAGGGTTCCCAGAGGCGTGAGGTAGGGGTCGCCGCCGAGGTTCCAGTCGATCTCGTACTGCAGGTTGTGGCGGTGCAGAACCGACTCCAGCCGGGCCTTGAGGTCATCCGGGCTGCTCACGCTGCCGAAACGAAAATTAAAGGACGCCTTCAATGCGCCTGGGATGACATTGGTGGCACCCGTGCCTGCCTGCATGTTCGAGACCTGCCAGGTGGTGGGCGGGAAATACTGGTTGCCATCGTCCCACTGAATGTTCGCCAACTCGGCCAGTGCGGGCGCGAAGCGGTGGATGGGGTTGTCTGCCAGATGAGGGTAGGCAATGTGGCCCTGCTTGCCAAAGATGGTGAGCTGCCCGGACAGCGAGCCTCGGCGGCCATTCTTGATGGTGTCGCCAAGTTGCTGGCTGGAGGTGGGCTCACCCACCAGGCAGTAATTGAGCTGTTCGCCGCGATGGGCGAGTTCGCGGAGAACCTGGACGGTGCCATCGATTGCGGGGCCCTCTTCATCCGAGGTGATCAGGTAGGCCAGCCGCCCATGAAAGCTGGGGTGGGCCTCGACGAATGCCTCGGTGGCCGTGACAAAGGCGGCCAGCGAAGACTTCATGTCCGCGGCGCCTCGGCCGACCAGGGCATCGCCCAGCTGAATCTGGGCGTCAAACGGGCCACTGGACCAGGCCTCAAGAGGGCCCGGCGGCACCACATCGGTGTGGCCCGCAAGCACCAGGGTGGGCCCGGGCAGGCCGCCTTCACGCACGGCCCAGAGGTTTGTCACCTCACCAAAGGGCATGATCTCTGTTTGAAAGCCCAGGGGCTGGAGACGGGATGCAATGAGCTCGCAGCAGCCTTCGTCTCGGGGGGTGACCGAGGGCCGGCGAATCAGTTCTCTGGCGAGGGCAACGGTTCGGGAGTCGGAGGCCGGCATGTCAAGAGACTTTCATAGAGTGGCTCTGAGAATCCTACGGCAAGCTGCTCGCCCCATTCCAGAATGGGCCGCTTGAGCAGCAGGGGATGCTGCAGCAAGAGTTCGAGCGCAGTGGTCTGATCCACCACACCCTGTCGGATGGGCTCTGGCAGGCGTCGCCAGGTCAGTCCTCGCCGGTTGAGCAGGCTGTCATGGGGAATGTGCTTGAGCCACTCCAGCAGCTGGGCTTCATTCGGGGGCGCATTGCGAAGGTCGATGAAGTCGAATGCCACCCCGTGGGACGACAGCCAACGGCGCGCCTGGCGAACCTGGTCGCAGTTGGGAATGCCGTGGACGCGCGGGGTGGTCATGCGTGTTTCTAGGCGCGCAGCAGCTCGTTGATGCTGGTCTTGGCGCGGGTCTGCGCATCAACACGCTTGACGATGACCGCGCAGGCCAGGCTGTACTTGCCGTCATCGGAGGGCAGGCTGCCTGGGACCACGACGCTGCCAGAGGGCACGCGGCCCATGTGAATCTCGCCGGTGGCCCGGTCGTAGATGCGGGTGGACTGGCCGATGAAGACGCCCATCGAGAGCACGGAGTTCTCTTCCACGATCACGCCTTCCACCACCTCCGAGCGGGCGCCGATGAAGCAGTTGTCTTCAATGATGGTGGGGTTGGCCTGCAGGGGCTCGAGCACGCCACCGATGCCAACACCGCCCGAGAGGTGGACGTTCTTGCCGATCTGGGCGCAGGAGCCCACCGTGGCCCAGGTGTCCACCATGGTGCCTTCATCCACGTAGGCGCCAATGTTCACGTAGCTCGGCATGAGAATGACATTTCGCGCGAGGAAGCTGCCGCGGCGGGCCACTGCGGGCGGCACGATGCGAACGCCCAGGGCCTGAAGGGCGTCGGGGCTCCAGCCTTCAAACTTGGTGGGCACCTTGTCGAAGAATTGAAGGTCGCCGGCGTGCACGGGCTGGTTATCTGCAAGCCGAAAGCTCAGCAGCACGGCCTTCTTGACCCATTGGTGCACGACCCAGGTGCCGTTTTGCTTGTTGGCCACCCGAAGGCTGCCGGCGTCCAGGCCCGCCAGCACTGTGTCGACCGCTGCCTTCACGTCTGCGGGGCAATTGCTGGGGCTGAACTGGGTGCGGTTCTCCCATGCGGCATCCAGAAGGTTGGCAAGTGTGTCGTGAGAGGTGGTCATGTCCATGCTCCTGGTCTTAAGGTTCTCGGGTGGAGGGCTCGCTCGGGAATGCGCCGAGGTCGACCCGGGTGGGGGGCTGCCAGCCTGGCGCGCGATGCTCCACCACCACGGTGGTGAAGATGCCGCCGCGCACATACCACTTGGCCGTGAGCCGAAGAAAGTGTGGTGAGCAGGCCGCCACGAGGTCGTCTGCAATCTGGTTGGTCACCGCCTCGTGGAAGGCACCCTGGTCGCGAAAGGACCACATGTAGAGCTTGAGCGACTTGAGCTCGACGTTGCGCTGGTCCGGGAAGTAGTCGATGGTGAAGTGGGCAAAGTCGGGCTGGCCTGTGAGTGGGCACAGGCAGGTGAACTCCGGAACCTCAAAATGGACGTGATAAGGACGTTCGGGTTTGGGGTTGGGGAAGGTCTCGAGGGTTTTGGAGGGTAGGGTTGCCATAAATCGGCCTCAAAGCCGTGCGTTATTGGTTTTTAGTCGAAATTAGACGGAAGTTACTGATTTTTGGCGCCACTTAGGGCCGACTTCTCGAGTGCTATTATAGCGCAGCGTCCTTCCACCAACGATCCGTGCGACTCACTCAACTCCGCCTCTCCGGCTTCAAATCCTTCGTCGACCCCACCAGCCTGCAGGTTTCGCGGCAGTTGGTGGGCATCGTTGGCCCCAATGGATGCGGCAAGTCCAATGTGATTGATGCCGTGCGTTGGGTGCTGGGCGAGTCTCGCGCCGCCGAGTTGCGCGGCGAGAACATGCAAGACGTCATTTTCAACGGCTCGGGTGCCCGCAAGCCGGCGGGCCGCGCCAGCGTTGAACTGATCTTCGACAACAGTGCGGGTCGCCTGGGCGGCCCCTGGGGCCGATTCGCAGAGCTCTCGGTCAAGCGTGTGCTGTCTCGCGATGGCCAGTCCACTTATCAGATCAATGGGCAGGCCGTTCGGCGCAAGGACGTCTACGACGTGTTCCTGGGCACGGGCCTCGGCCCCCGCGCCTACGCCATCATCGGCCAGGGCATGATCTCCAGGGTCATTGAATCCAAGCCCGAAGAGCTTCGCGTCTTCCTGGAAGAGGCGGCTGGCGTGTCGAAGTACCGCGAACGTCGCCGTGAGACCGAGCACCGCCTCTCCGATGCCAAAGAGAACCTCTCCCGTGTGGATGACATTCGCATCGAGCTGCAAGGCCGGCTCGAGCAACTCGAGGGGCAGGCGGAGATTGCATCCACCTATCAACAGAAGACCGATGAGCGCTCGGGCAAACAGTCGCTGCTGCTGGCCATTCGTCGACATGAGTCCAAGGTGGCCTTGGAGGCCCATGAGGCTGAGCGCCAACGGCTTTTAACGTCGCTCGAAGCCCTTCAGGCAGACGTCCGCTCTCAGGAGCGGCAGCTCGAAGAGGCCCGTCAGGCGGCTGAGTCTGCCCAAGCAGTCTCCCAGGCCGCCCAGGCGAGCCTGTATGAAATCAACACCGACATTGCCCGCCAAGAGACAGAGGATCGCGGCCATGTGCAGGCCCGAGACAAGGCGGTGGCGGCCATCCAGGTCCTGACCCTCACGCTCGAGGGGATGCTGGCCGAGTCCGAACAGATTCAACAGGCCGTCGTGGAGGCTCAGGCAGCCCTGGCCGAGTGCCAGTTGGCCTGTGAGCGGCTCGATGCCAAGGCGCAGGCAGCCCGAGTGGCCCTGGCACCAGACGAGGCGGAGCTCGATGCGATGCAGGGCCGGCTCACCGAGGCTCGGGCCACGCTTGCGGCGGCCCAGGCCGATGCGCGGGCCCTCGATGCCCGGCAACAGGAACTTCAGCGGCAGCAGTCCGACTGGCAGTCACAGCTTGAGCGCCTGGAGCAGGAGCGGGCCTCCATGGAGCGTCTCGACCCGACCGCCTTGGCCTCTATTCTTGCGCAGCAGCGTGAGGCAGAGGCCCTTGCCCAGCAGTCTGCAGCGGCGGTGGTCAGCCATCAGTCGGCGCTCGACGCAGCAGCCCTGGCCCACGAGGCTGCCCAGCAGGCGTGGACTCAGGCCCGAGCAGCACAGGATGCAGCGGTTGCGCAGTGGCATGCCCAGCGTGATTTATTGCGGCAGCTCGAGGCCAATGAACAGCTCGACCCTTGGCTCGAGCAGCAGGCCTGGGGCCAGGTGGGGCGGCTGTGGTCTGCCCTGCGTGTGGCTGATGGCTGGCAAGATGCCATTGGGGGCCTGCTCGCCGATCGTCTGGGCGCAGCATTGCTTCAGCTCGACGCAAACCGCTCGCAAGCCCTCTCTGGCCTCAAGCCGCCCGCTCGTCTGCATGTGGTCGATGGTCAAGGGCCCGCCGCTTCCGCTGGGACCCAGCCTGCTGGGCCATGGAAACCGCTGGCGAGCGTGGTGCTCGGCGATGATGCAGCCGCCTCGGCCGCCCGCCACTGGCTGGCAGGGCTGGCCATGGCGGAGTCGTTCGATGAGGCCCTGGCCCAGCGCGCCAGCCTGCCGGATGGCCTCACCCTCGTCACCCAGTCTGGCGATCAGGTGTCTCGCCACCATGTCACCCTGTCCGGTGCATCCGGAGACAGCAGCGCGGCCACACAGGTGAATGTGCTGGCCCTGAGAGACCGCGTGGCCTCCCTCGAGCGGGCCCAGCGCGCAGCGGAGATTCATTTTCAAGAGGCAGACCGGCAGCTCAAAGACCTCGAGGGTCGTCTGGCGGCAGCCCGCCAGGGTCGACAGCAGGCCGGTGAATCAGAGACCCGTGCACGTGCGCGCGCCCATGAATTGGAACTGGCCGCTGTTCGGCTGCAGGAGAAGCAAACCCGCCTGGAGTCGGCCGAGCAAGACCTCGCCAGAGGCGTGGCCGAGCGGCAGGCAGGCCTCGAGACCTGTTCCGAGCGCCTTCGGGCATTGTCGGCTGAGCGGTCCGCGTCGTCCGAGTTGCTGGCTGGCCTGGAGTCACAGGTGAGTGAGCTGGTTGCCACACAGGCCAGCAGTGCCGAGACCGTGGCCTCGCTGCGCGCGGCCTGTGCGGCCGTTGAGCGCGAACTGCAGGAGCAGCGGCTTCAGGAGCGCTCCAATCAGGAACGCACGCATCGGCTGTCAGACCAGCTCGAAGACCTGGCGCGTCGTCAGGAAGAATCACGCGAGCGGCTGGCGCAATTGGCCGCCGAGCGGGCGGCTGCTGAGCAGGGCCTGGCCCAGAGCCCCCTTCAGCACAAGCTCTCCGAGCGCGTTGCCCGAGAGGCTGCCCTGCAGGATGCGCGTCGCGTGGCCGATGAGGCCGCCCACAACCTTCGCCAACTCGATGAGCATCGCCTCTCGCTCGAGCGGCAGGCCATCCCCATCCGCGATCAGCTCTCGCAGGCCGATGCATCCCGTGCGGGCGCGCTGGCCACGATCGAGCAGATCGAGCAGCAGACGGCCGATCAGTCGATTTCGCTGGAGGCTGTTGTGGGCCAGTGGCCCAATGGGCTGCCACCGCCAGACCTCCCAAGGCCCTCCACCTTGCAGACCGACATCAATCGGCTGGGTCGTGAGATTGAGGCCTTGGGCCCGGTGAACCTCGCCGCCCTCCAAGAGCTTGAGCAAGGGCGCGAGCGCAAAGGATTTCTCGATGCGCAGGCGGCAGACCTCCTGTCGGCTGTGGAGACACTCGAAGATGCCATTCGCAAGATCGACCGAGAGAGCCGGGCGCTCCTACAGTCAACCTACGACACGGTGAACCAGAACTTCTCAGACCTCTTCCCGCGGCTCTTTGGCGGCGGCGAGGCCAGGCTGGTCCTCACCGGTGAGGAGATTCTCGACAGCGGCGTGCAGGTCATGGCCCAGCCCCCGGGCAAGAAGAACGCCACGATTCACCTGCTCTCGGGTGGCGAGAAGGCGCTGACGGCCACGGCCCTGGTCTTTGCCTTGTTCCAGTTAAACCCTGCGCCGTTCTGCCTTCTCGACGAGGTGGATGCACCGCTCGATGACCCGAATACCGAGCGGCTCTGTGGCCTGATCAAAGAAATGTCGGCCGTGACCCAATTCATTTTCATCACCCACAACAAGATCGCCATGGGATTGGCGGAGCACCTTGTTGGCGTGACCATGCAGGAGCAGGGCGTCTCAAGGCTGGTGGCCGTCGACCTCGAGTCCGCCAACGCCTTGGTCCAAGAGGCGGCCTAGCCCCATGTTGTGGCTGTTGGTCTTGCTCGGTCTGGCGGTGGTGGCCGGCGTGCTGGTCTTCAACTGGCGAGAGCGCCGCAGTCTTCGTCAGCTCGCACCCGTTCGACGAGAGCCCGTCGTCGAGACGCCGCCCAGCGCTGAACCCTCGCTGTTTGTGCCGCCGAACCCGAGGCTGGAATGGTCGGTCTGGCTCGAGCCCATGGGTTCGCATTCCCTCAAGGGCCTCGTGTGCCCAGCGCGCATTGGCACCAAGCCGGCCCGGCTCCTGATGGAGTCGGACGCCTCCGGCTGCCTGGTCGTGCCCTTGGCCACGCGCCAAGGGGGGCTCACGCTCGACGACCATGAGGCCATGGTGGCGCAGATCCAAGCCTGGGAGGCTGCGGGCCTTGCCCAAGCGTCGGATGCGCTTCCGAGCTTTGCAGACCTGGTGCGGCCCGCGCGAGAGGCCGAGGCGCTGCTGCTGGATCTCGACGGTCAGCTCATGTTTCACCTGCGGTCCGACGAGCCGCCATCGGCCGAGAGCCTCTCTGCCTACTGCCAGCAGCTCGGGCTGAGCCTGCGGGGTGAGGGTCGTTTCTCCATGCTCGATGCCGACGGCCAGGTGGTCTTCAGCACGATGCCGGCCGACCAGGGGCTGCTGCTGTCATTTCTATTGGATTTGCCGCGCGTGCACGACCCCGAGTCGGCCTTCGTAGAGATGGGGATGACCGCACGAAGCCTCGCGGATGCAATTGGTGCCGACATTGTCGATGACCGCGGCCTTGTGCTCACGGAGCAGTCCATGGCCTTGGTGCGGGAGCAGGTTCGGCAGCGGGCTGAGGCGCTGTCGCAGGCCGGCGTGCCCGCGGGTGGCCCATTGGCCAGGAGCCTCTTTCAATGACTGCGGGCGCGGAGACGGCCGCCCTCGAGAAGGAGCGACGTCACCTGGCCGAGCAGGTGGCCCACCATCAACTGCGTTACCACCGGGACGACGACCCCGAGATCAGCGACCAGGAATACGACGCCATGTTGCGCAGGCTTGCTGCCCTGGAGGCGCGGCTCGGTGTCAGTGCGTCAGGTGTGCCGTCGGGTTCGATCTCATCGGTCGTTGAGCGTGTTGGGGCCCCCGCCCGGCGGGAGTTTCGAACCGTTGCCCATCGGCTGCCGATGCTGTCCTTGCAGAACGTCTTCGATGAGGCCTCATTGTTGGGCTTTGATGCCCGCCTGTCTGCGTTGGTGTCTGCAGAGCACCGCCCGCTGCGGTATGCGGTGGAGCCCAAGATCGATGGCCTGGCGCTGAGCCTTCGTTATGAGGCAGGTCAGTTGGTGGAGGCCGCCACGCGTGGCGATGGCGCGCAGGGTGAAGATGTCACGGCCAATGTTCGCACCATGGCCTGTGTTCCCCAACAGCTGGCGGGGCAAGGCTGGCCATCGGTGCTCGAGGTTCGCGGTGAGGCCTTCATGCGCAAGTCCGACTTCACCCAGATCAACGCGCGTCAGCTCGCGCTGGGTGAAAAGATCTTCGCAAACCCGCGCAATGCGGCCGCAGGCAGCCTTCGCCAGCTCGACCCCGCGATCACCGCTGCGCGTCCGCTGAGCTTCATGGCCTACGGCCTGGGTGAGTGGACCACCGCAGAGACAGACCCCAGCAGTCACTCGGACTGGATGCTTCAGCTGCAGGGCTGGGGCATTCCGATTGCGGATCGGCGCGCGCGGCAGGCGAGCCTCCAGGACGTGCTGCAGTTTTTGGCAGGTCTCGAGTCCGATCGCGCATCCCTGGACTTTGAGATCGATGGGGCTGTGATCAAGCTGGAGTCCTTGGTGGCCCAACGGATGGCGGGCTTTGTGTCGCGTGCACCCCGGTTCGCCACGGCCTACAAGTTTCCCGCCCAGGAGGTCACGACACGGCTGCTCGCCATCGAGGTGCAGGTCGGTCGGACCGGCGCACTCACGCCGGTGGCGCGTCTCGAGCCCGTGCTGGTGGGAGGGGTGTCGGTGAGCAATGCCACTTTGCACAATGCTGGGGAGATCGCGAGAAAAGACATTCGCGAGGGCGACGTGGTCTGGGTGCGGCGGGCCGGCGATGTCATTCCCGAGGTGGTGGGCCCGGTCCTTTCACGGCGGCCCGAAGGGCTTGAGCCGTTCCAGTTTCCGACCGGCTGCCCGTCGTGCCAGGGTCCTGTGGAACAAGTCTCAGGGGAGGCGGTGGTCCGGTGCCCGTCTCGGCAGACCTGTCCGGCCCAGCAACGGGAGGCTGTGCAGCATTTCGTGAGCCGTCGGGCCATGGACATCGAGGGCCTCGGTGAGAAGCTCATTGATCAGCTCTTCGACTCAGGCCTGGTGAGGGGCCTGCCAGACCTTTATGAGCTTCGGTTTGAGGACCTCATCGGCCTTGATCGCATGGGTGAGAAGTCTGCCCGCAACCTGCTGGCGGCGATCGACCGCACCCGTGAGGCCTTGCTCTCTCGGTTTTTGTTTTCGCTGGGCATTCGTCACGTGGGTGAGCGAACCGCGATAGACCTCTCGCTGGCCTTTGGAACGCTGTCGGCCCTCTCGCAGGCGAGCATGGAGGCGTTGCAGTCGGCGCCCGATGTGGGCCCGGTGGTGGCCGAGGCGGTGCATGCTTTTTTCAGGTCGCCTGCGGAGCAGGCCATGCTTGAGCGCCTCTTGGCCTCGGTTCGGCTGCTGCCCGATGAGGCCACTGCCACGGCCGTGGCAGGCCAGCCGTTTCAGGGCATGACGGTGGTGCTCACGGGCACCCTGCCCACGCTCTCACGTGATGAGGCGAGCAACGGCGTGATTCGGCTGGGTGGTAAGGTGGTCGGCTCGGTCTCCTCCAAGACCAGTCTGGTGGTGGCTGGCGAGGCAGCCGGCAGCAAGCTCGAGAAGGCGACCGCACTGGGCGTGAGGGTCATGGCCGGCAACGAATTCGAATCACTGCTCAAGGAGCACACATGACAAAGCAACAACCTGCCCTGGTTCGCAAGGCCGTGTTTCCGGTGGCTGGACTTGGCACCCGCTTCCTGCCCGCCACGAAGGCGAGCCCCAAGGAGATGCTGCCCGTGGTCGACAAGCCACTCATTCAGTACGCCGTGGAGGAGGCTGCTGCGGCGGGCATCACCGAGATGGTCTTCATCACGGGCCGATCCAAACGGGCCATTGAGGACCACTTCGACAAGGCCTATGAGCTCGAGGCAGAGCTGGAGGCCAAGGGCAAGGCGGCCCTGCTCGAGGTGGTTCGTAGCGTGGCGCCCCCCACCATCAATTGCATTTATATTCGTCAGCCCGAGGCACTGGGACTCGGCCATGCGGTGCTGTGTGCCCGGCCTGTGGTGGGCGATGAGCCCTTTGCGGTCATTCTGGCCGACGACCTCATGGACGTTGGCGAGGCCGGCCAGCCGGTGATGGCCCAGATGACTGCGCTCTACGAGGAGCATCGCGCCAGCATTGTGGCCGTTCAGGATGTTCCCCGCCAGGACACCTCCCGCTATGGCATTGTGGCGAGCTCAGCCTGGGGTCGAAACACCGAGCGGCTGACCGACATTGTCGAGAAGCCGCATCCCGATGTCGCTCCCTCCACCCTGGCCGTGGTGGGGCGCTACCTGTTGACGCCGCGCATTTTCGGCATTCTTGCCGACCAGGCCCCTGGGGCAGGGGGCGAGATTCAGCTCACCGACGCCATTCAGAAGCTCTTGGCCGACGAGCCCGTGCTGGCCTACCGGTTCAATGGCACCCGTTTCGACTGCGGCTCCAAGCAGGGTTACCTTCGGGCCACCGTGACCCTGGCCCGGCGACATGCCGAGGAGGGCGCGCAGTTCGAGTCCTGGCTGCGCGAATCGATCTAGGGGCGCTGGCCCTCGAGCATCCGGAGCAGGGCCGCCTCGAGTGCCACGCGCTCGCGCTCTGTCGATAGATTCTGTGGTGTGACTAAGAAGGTGTCCTCCACCCGCTCGCCAAGGGTTGTGATTCGGGCTGAGCGCAGCTCGACCTGATGATCGGCCATGGCCCTTGCGATCCGGTAGAGCAGTCCCGGGCGGTCTGTGGTCGTGATCGACAAGGTGAGGTAGCGGCTCGCGTCGTCTCCCGAAATAGAAACCTGGGTGTGCACTGGGAAGTGCTTGGAGAGTCGAGACCGCCGGCCTTCGGAGGGTGACCCGAGTGGGGCACGGCGGGTGAGATGCTCGGAGAGGCCGGCCTCGATGAGGCTCAGCATGGTTCGCTCGTTGCCATCCAGTCCGCTGCTGTCAATCAAGAATGAGTCGAGGACATGCCCGCCACGGGTGGTGTAGATGCGCGCATCGAGAATCGGGAGTGCATGCCGATCGAGGTACTCGGTGATGCGGGCGAAGAGGGCGGGTTCATCCCGCTGGTAGACCAGCACCTGTATGGCATCGGTGTCCTCGGACTGCCGGGCCGAGACCACCGATGCAGCCGGCTGCTGCGGCGCACGGCGCGCGAGTGCGCGTGCATGCCAGGCGATGTCGGATGCCGAGTGGGCCATGAAGTACTGGAGGTCCAGGCCATTCCAGAACTGCCGTGTGAGGTCGAGGTCTTGGGCATGGAGCATGAGGATGCGCTCGGCCTGTGAACGTTTGGCCTGGGTCTGGTCCTCGGGCAGCACTGCAGCGGCCCCGCCGGGTTCGGCCTGCAGCAGCAGGGCCTGGGTCTGCTTGAAGAGGTCGTCGAGCAGTTTGGCCTTCCAGTTGTTCCAGACCTTTGGGCTCGTGCCCCGGATGTCTGCAACTGTGAGCAAATAAAGCGCCTGCAGTCGATGAACGCTGCCCACGGTGTTGGCGAAACGGCGGATCACATCGGGGTCTGCGAGGTCCTCCTTCTGCGCCACAGAGGACATCGTGAGGTGATGTCGAACCAGGAATGCGAGCAGGTCGGCCGTGGACTGGTCGAGTCCGTACTGACGACAGAATCGGCGCACCTCGGCCTCGCCGAGCTCGGAGTGGTCCCCGCCGCGGCCTTTGGCAATGTCGTGGAAGAGGGCAGCCAGGTAGAGCCGCCAGGGCTCCTGGAAGCCCGACATGAGCGCGGTGAGCGATGGAAACTCATGGGCATGCTCGGGCATGGTGAACCGACGAAGGTTTCGAATCACCTGCAGGATGTGCTGGTCGACGGTGTAGACATGAAAGAGGTCGTGCTGCATCTGACCCACGATCCGCCGAAAGACGGGCAGGAGGCGGCCGAGGATGCCGAGGTCGTTCATGGTCCGCAAGGCATGCACGATGCCCCGAGGTGATTTGAGAATCTCCAGGAACAAGGCCCGGTGGGCGGGCTGCTCACGGAAGCCCCGGTTGACCTGGTCTCGGGCGTTCCAGAGCGCTCGCAGGGTTCGGGCCGTCATGCCGCGGCGGCTCGAGGACCTGCACAGCCAGACGAAGGCTTCAAGGATTGCGGTGGGCCGACGCGTGAAGAGGGCCTCGTCGTGGATGTCGATGAGGCCACGCACCTCGAAGAAGTCGTCATCGAGTGGCCGTGGCTGGGCTGGCACATCGCGCTGGCCCGAGTCAGGCCGAACCATGTGGGGCTCCAGATTGGCCAGCAGCATGGAGGTCACCTGGCGGACAAGCTTGGCTGCGCGGTAATACCGCTGCATCAGGGCCTCGCTCTTGCGTTTGCCAGCCGCGGCTTCAAAGCCCATGCGCTCGGCCACCACGGTTTGTAGGTCGAAGACCAGCCGGTCTTCTCGGCGGCCAGCCGCCAGGTGGAGCTGAGCCCGCACCGTGAGCAGCACCTGCTCCTGTTGCTGAAGTTGGCTGGCCTCATGTGCGGTGATGAGCCCCGCCTGTGCGAGTTCACCCCAGCCACGGCCAAGGCCATGGGCCGAGGCGACCCACGAGATCACCTGCAGGTCGCGAAGTCCACCAGGGCTCTCTTTGACATTGGGCTCAAGGGCATAAGGCGTGTCTTGGAATCGGATGTGCCGCTGGCGCATCTCCAACAGCTTGCCCTCGGAGAACCGATGCCGATCCACACCGCCTCGCCACTGGGCCTGGAGCCGCTCGAGCATCTCGGGACGCCCGCTGAGCAGCCGCGACTCGAGCAAGGCTGTGGCCACGGTGAGGTCTTGCGAGGCCTGAATGGCGCAGTCTTCCAGGCTGCGAAGGCTGTGTCCTGCATCCAGACCGCTGTCCCAAAGGCTGGTGAGGAACGTCGAGAGTGGCCCCTCGATGGCGGTTGCATCCGTCTGGTCGTCGAGCAGGATGAGCAGGTCGATGTCGGAGAAGGGCGCCAGCTCACCGCGGCCATAGCCGCCCACCGCCAGAAGGCTCGCACCCCGCATGCCAGCATCCGACCAGAGCGCCAGGATGATGTGGTCGATCTCCCTGGACAACTGACGCATGAGCGTCATGGGCCGCCCCTTGGCGGCCCAGCCGTCTGCATTGCGTTGTCTTGCAGCCGCGACGGCGGCCTTGGCGCTGGCCGCTGTGATGGGCGCGTTGGCCTCAGCCGCTGATGGGCTCAGTGGTCTGGCGGCCATGGGCGCGTCCCCAGTCGGGGCTGCCCTCGGAGAGTGTCAGCACCTCAAAGCCGTCGGCCGTGACCAGCACCGTGTGCTCCCACTGGGCCGACAGGCTATGGTCTTTGGTGACAATGGTCCAGCCATCGGAGAGTTCGCGAATCTCGGGCCGTCCGGCATTGATCATGGGCTCGATGGTGAATGTCATGCCGGGTGAGAGGCGCAGCCCCGTGCCGGGACGGCCGTAGTGCAAGACTTGAGGGTCCTCATGGAAGACCTTGCCAATGCCATGGCCACAGAACTCGCGAACGATCGAGAAGCCGTGGCTCTCGGCGTGGCGCTGAATGGCATGACCGATGTCACCGAGCGACTTTCCAGGTGCCACCTGTTCAATGCCCATCCACATGGCTGCATGGGTCACCTCGCTCAGGCGGCGGGCAGCCACAGAGGGCTGTCCCACGTAAAACATCCGGCTGGTGTCGCCGTGGTAGCCGTCTTTGATGACTGTGATGTCGATGTTGACGACATCGCCGGCCTTCAACACCTTGGGGCCGGGAACTCCATGGCAGACCTGATGGTTCACCGAGGTGCAGATGGACTTGGGGTAGGGCGAGTAGCCCGGGGGGCAGTAATTGAGCGGCGCGGGAATGGTGCCCTGAACGGACACCATGTGGTCATGGCAGAGTTGGTCGAGCTCTTCGGTGGTCACGCCGGGCCGCACATGTGGCGTGATGAAGTCCAGGACTTCCGAGGCCAGACGCCCGGCAAGGCGCATGCCTTCGATGTCTTGAGGTGATTTGATAGAAACAGCCATAACTTGTTAAAATACCGTGTTTTTCCTTAATCCATGTGGCCTTTTGCCGGGCCGCGAGGCGGACGAGCGCAAGGGTGTCTTTACAGCATTGTGTGTCTAGACCGAGCCAGTCCGTCAACCCTTAACCCTTGCTGGAGCGATTATGTCTGTTTCAATGCGTGAAATGTTGGAAGCTGGTGTCCATTTTGGTCACCAGACTCGGTTCTGGAACCCCCGCATGGCCCCCTATATTTTTGGCCATCGCAACAAAATCCACATCATCAATCTCGAGAGCACCGTGGCCAACATGGCCGATGCCCTCAAGTTCGTGAGGCAGTTGTCTTCACGCCGCGGCACCATCATGTTCGTGGGCACCAAACGGGCCTCACGCGAGATCATTCAAGAAGAGGCCACCCGCGCCGGCATGCCCTATGTCGACCAGCGCTGGCTCGGCGGCATGCTCACCAACTTCAAAACGGTCAAGACCTCGATCAAGCGCCTCAAAGACATGGAAGCCCTGATGGCCGAAGGCGGGCTCGAGCGCATGTCCAAGAAAGAGGCGCTTTCGTTTGGCCGTGAACTCGAGAAGCTCAACAAGACCCTCGGCGGCATCAAGGACATGTCCGGACTGCCCGACGCCATGTTCATCGTCGATGTCGGCTATCACAAGATTGCCCTGCAAGAGGCGAACAAGCTGGGCATCCCAGTGGTGGCGGTGGTCGATACCAACCATTCCCCCGAAGGCGTGGACTACGTCATTCCCGGCAACGACGACGCGAGCCGAGCGGTTCGCCTCTACGCCCGCGGTGTGGCCGATGCCATTCTCGAGGGCCGGCACGAGGCTGTGGCCGATGTGGTGGCTGCAGTCCAGGCGTCCGAGGAATTCGTGGAGCTCAGTGAAGGGCAGGCGAGCTGAGGTTGGCCGCCTGTTCCATGGGGGCTCTCGGGCCCCTTTTTTTTAACGATTGTTGTGGAGAGTAAAGAGATGGCAGAGATTACGGCAGGAATGGTCAAAGAGCTTCGAGAGAAGACCGATGCGCCCATGATGGAGTGCAAGAAGGCCCTCACGGAGGCCAACGGCGATCTCGACAAGGCCGAGGAGATCCTTCGGGTTCGCCTGGGCTCCAAGGCCAGCAAGGCTGCCTCCCGCGTCACCGCCGAGGGTGTGGTGGCCATTTCCATCGAGGGCCAGCAGGGCGCCATTCTGGAGCTCAACTGCGAAACCGATTTTGTGGCCAAGAACGACGACTTCCTCGCCTTCGCATCGAACGTGGCGGCCATGGCCCGGTCTGGTCAGGCGAGCGACCCGGCCGGTCTGTCTGGTCTGCCCCTGGGCGATGGCACGGTCGAGTCCGTTAGAACTGCGCTGGTGGGCAAGATTGGTGAGAACCTCTCGATTCGCCGCTTCACGCGGGTGCAGGCCAAGGGCCAATTGCATGCCTACATTCACGGGGGTGCCAAAATTGGCGTCCTGCTCGATCTGGTTGGTGGCGATGCCCAGCTGGGCCGCGACCTGGCCATGCACATTGCGGCCTCCAAGCCCAAGTCGCTGGATTCCTCCGGGGTCGATCAGGCACTCATCGACGCCGAGCGTCGTGTGGCCACCGAGAAGGCTGCAGAGTCCGGCAAGCCGGCCGAGATCGTGAGCAAGATGGTCGAGGGGGCCGTGGCCAAGTTTCTGAAAGAAGTCACCCTCTTGGGTCAAGTCTTCGTCAAGGCCGAAGATGGCAAGCAGACCATCGAGCAGCTTCTCAAGAGCAAGAATGCAAGCATCGCCAGCTTCACGCTGTACATCGTGGGCGATGGCATCGAGAAGAAGGTCACCGACTTCGCAGCCGAGGTGGCTGCCCAGCAGGCTGCGGCCCGGGGCGGCTAATGGCCTATCGCCGCGTCTTGTTGAAGCTCTCTGGGGAGGCCCTCATGGGCTCCGATGCCTATGGCATCAACAAGGCCACCATCGATGGCATCGTGGCCGAGGTTTCGCAGGTGGTGGCCTCGGGTGTGGAGCTTGCGGTGGTGATTGGCGGCGGCAATATTTTTCGTGGCGTGGCGCTGGGTGCAGAAGGCATGGACCGGGCCACGGCCGACTACATGGGCATGATCGCCACGGTCATGAATGCCTTGGCCCTGCAGGATGCCATGCGGCAGCATGGCCTCGAGGCTCGGGTGCAGTCGGCGCTGCGAATCGACCAGGTCGTGGAGCCCTACATTCGCCCCAAGGCCATCCGCTACCTCGAAGAGGGCAAGGTCGTGGTCTTTGCCGCCGGCACGGGCAACCCCTTTTTCACCACCGACACGGCTGCGGCCCTTCGAGGTGCAGAGATTGGTGCAGAAGTCGTGCTCAAGGCCACCAAGGTCGATGGCATCTACAGTGCCGATCCGGCCCGAGACCCAAGTGCCACTCGGTATGCAAGCCTCACCTTCAACGAGGCCATCTCCAAAGACCTGAAGGTCATGGATGCCACCGCCTTTGCGCTTTGTCGAGACCAGCGCCTGCCGATCCGGGTGCTGAGCATTTTCAAACCGGGTGCACTGCTGGCTGCCGTTCGCGGCGAGCAAGAGGGCACCCTTGTTCATGTCTAATCTTTCTCATCAAGAAGGAGAACACCGATGAGCATTCAAGAGGTTCGACAGTCCACGGAACAAAAGATGGTCAAGACCTTCGACACCTTGAAGTCAGGTCTGGCAAAGGTGCGCACCGGCCGCGCCCACACGGGGCTGCTCGAGAGCATCATGGTCGACTACTACGGCAATCCCACGCCGCTCTCACAGGTTGCCAACCTCACCCTCATGGACGCCCGCACCATCGGCGTGAACCCTTACGAGAAGAAGATGGTGGGTCCCGTTGAGAAGGCCATTCGCGATTCCGACCTTGGTCTTAACCCCGCAAGCAGCGGCGACTCCATTCGGGTTCCCATGCCGGCCCTCACCGAGGAGCGTCGTCGGGAGCTCACCAAGGTTGTGAAGTCCGATGGCGAGGACAGCAAGGTCGCCATTCGGAACATTCGCCGTGATGCGAACGAGCAGCTCAAGAAGCTGGTCAAGGACAAGCTCATCTCCGAGGATGATGAGCGCCGGGCCCAGGACGACATTCAAAAGCTCACCGACCGCTTCGTGGCCGACATCGACAAGGCGCTGGCTCAGAAAGAGTCAGAGATCATGACGGTCTGATGCCGAAGTCGTCCAAGCCCGTCCAGCAGAGTTCGACCTTGCTCGTGCCTGAGGTGCATGAGGTGCCACAGCATGTCGCGGTCATCATGGACGGAAATGGCCGCTGGGCCACTGCCCGGCACCTTCCCCGCATGGCTGGCCACGAGCGTGGTGTGGCCGCCCTGCGGGGCGTGGTGGAGGGCTGTGCCCGTCGTGGGGTCAAGGCGCTCACCGTCTTTGCCTTCAGCTCCGAAAATTGGCGTCGCCCCGAGGAGGAGGTCAGCTTCCTCATGAACCTCTTTCTGCTCGCCCTCGAGCGCGAGGTGAAGTCATTGAAGTCCAATGGTGTGCAGCTGCGCATCATCGGCGACCTCTCCGCATTCTCACTGAAGCTCCAAAAGGCCATTGAACGTGCCCAGCTGGCCACGCGAGACAACACAGGCCTGTGCCTCACCGTGGCGGTCAACTATGGCGGCCGCTGGGACATGCTGCGTGCCGTGCGCAAGATGCTCGATGAGAATCCAGCACTGGCCGCCGCGGGGCAGCCCATTGGGGAGGAGCAGCTCACGCCGCACCTCTGCCTGGCAGACCTCCCTGAGCCCGATCTCTTCATTCGTACGGGTGGCGAGACCCGTGTGAGCAACTTCATGCTCTGGCAACTGGCCTATACCGAGCTCTATTTCACCGACACCCTCTGGCCCGATTTCGATGATGCAGCCCTCGAGGCCGCCTTCGTGTCCTACCGGCAGCGCGAGCGCCGCTTCGGGCGCACCTCTGAGCAAGTGGTGACTGCTCGAACATGCGACTGAGGATTCTCACCGCAGCAGTCCTGCTGGGTTTCGTGGTTCCCTATGCACTCTGGAGCTCCATCAGTGGCTTCGTGGTCTTTGCGGCAGCGGTGCTCGCCCTGTGCCTCTGGGAGTGGACGGGTCTCCTGCGCCTCAGCACGGGGCCGAGGCTGGCGGCCAGTGCCTTCCTCATGGCCTGGGCGGTTCCGCTGGTGAACGACCCACTCTTTAGCCCCTGGCACCTCTTTGACTGGGTTCTCTTTCCGGTCTGTCTGGTCTGGCTGATCATGCTGCCCATGGCCTTGCGCCGAGGTCGCTCGCCGGTCGGCGCCTCTGGCCTGGTGCTCGCTGTGTTTCTGAGTGTGGGCTGTTTGTCTGCTATTTGGCTGGCCCGCCAGGAAGGCCTTGCTTTTTTGCTCTCGATTGCGCTGCTGGTCTGGATGGCGGACACCGCCGCCTATTTTTCCGGAAGGGCCTTTGGCCGTCGCAAGCTTGCGCCATCGATTAGCCCGGGCAAGACCTGGGCCGGCGTGGGCGGTGCGGTGGTGGGCAACCTGGTCCTGGTCTACGCAGCCTCTGAGCACTGGCCGGGCAGTTGGGCCTGGATGCTGCGTGAGGATGTGGGCTGGGGTTACCTGGTGGGCACCACGTTGCTCATCACGGCGGTCGCGGTCATGGCAGACCTGCACCAGTCCCTGCTCAAGCGGCAGGTTCAGGTGAAGGACTCCGGCTGGCTGCTACCCGGCCATGGCGGCTTCTTCGACCGGCTTGACGCGCTGCTGGCTGTGCTGCCCTTTGCGGTGTTCTTTTACTCGGCGTCGATCTAAGATCAATAGCCCATGGCCACAGAACCCACCCGACGACAACGACTGGCCATTCTCGGCGCCACGGGTTCGATTGGTGCGAGCACCCTCGACCTGGTGCGCCGGCATCCCGATCGCTTCGAGGTGGTGGCCCTGTCGGCCCACCGAGACCACGAGGGGCTGCTGCGGCTCGTCGAGGCCTTCAAGCCCAAGGTGGTCTGCCTCTCAGACCCTCTGGCCGCTGAGCATTTCCGCCAGGCCTTGGGCCAGTCGTCTCAGCGTCATGTGTTCGGGCTGGCCGGCCCCGAGGGCCTGTGCGAATTGGCGGGCCTCGCGGAGGTGGACACCGTGGTGGCCGGCATTGTGGGGGTGGCAGGCCTGCCCTCGGTCTGGCGGGCGGTGGCAGCGGGCAAGCGGGTGCTCCTGGCCAACAAGGAGGCCTTGGTCTGTGCAGGCGGCCTGATGGTGGCGCAGGCCGCCAGCTCTGGCGCCACGATTCTGCCCATCGACAGTGAACACAACGCCATCTTCCAGGCGCTCGGGCCGGGCTATCGATGCTTCGAGCAGCCCACCGATGTTCGACGCATTCTGCTCACGGCCTCTGGCGGACCATTTCGGTCCTGGTCTCGCGAGTCGATGGAGGCCGCCACGGTGGAGCAGGCCGTGGCCCATCCGAACTGGTCTATGGGTCGAAAGATTTCGGTGGACTCCGCCACCATGGCCAACAAGGGCCTTGAATGGATCGAGGCCCATTGGCTATTTGCCATGCCACCGCAAGACATCGAGATCGTCGTGCATCCTGAAAGTGTGATTCACTCCATGGTGGAGTTTGAGGACGGTTCAACCCTTGCCCAGTTGGGGCCACCCGACATGCGCACGCCGATTGCCCACGCCATGGCCTGGCCACAGCGCATCGACAGTGGTGTCACGCCGCTGGATTGGCGTGCGATCAAGGCCTTGCACTTCGAGGAGCCAGACCCCATTCGTTTTCCTGCGCTCGGTCATGTGGCAGCCTGCCTTGAGCAGGGGCAGGCCGCGGGCAATGTCTTCAATGCAGCCAACGAGCAGGCGGTCGATGCCTTTCTGGCGGGCCGCATTCGTTTTGGGCAGATTCAGAACCTGGTGGGAGATGTCTTGTCGGAACTGGTTGGCCGGGTGGCAGACCCCACCTCGGTGGACGATGTCATCGGCATCGATTCTCAGGCGCGGCGCCATGCGGATGCGTGGCTGATGCGTCATTCGGAGCTCACGTCATGAACAGTTTGATGTCCTTTCTATTCGCGGTGGCCTTGCTGGTCTTTGTCCACGAGATGGGCCATTACCTGGCTGCGCGCTCAGTGGGCGTGCATGTGGAGCGTTTCTCAGTGGGCTTTGGGCGCACCATCCTGCGGCTGCGCGATCGCCGTGGCTGCGAGTGGGCGGTGGGCTGGATCCCGCTGGGCGGTTACGTGAAGATGTGGGACGCGGGCTCGGGTGAGGCCAGGCCTGCCGGTGCTGCGCCCACGAGTTCGTTTCACGCCAAGCCACTCTGGGCCCGCAGCTGGGTAGTCGTGGCGGGTCCGCTGGCCAATTTCTTGTTCGCATGGGTGGCCTTCTCGATGGTGGCGAGTCTTCCCCGCCAAGAGCCAGTGCCGGTCATGGCGGTGCCTGCCGCACAGACGCCAGCAGCCATGGCCGGTCTTCGCGGTGGGGAAACCATCTCCGCGGTGGGAGGCGTGCCCGTGGCCAGCTTCTCCGACGTGCGCTGGCAGCTCTTTCGGGCCAGCATCGCGGGAGACACGTCCGTGGCCATCACGGTGATCCCTGAGGGTGGTGCGGCCCGCGATGTGTCGGTGGGGCTCGCGGCCTCGGGTCAGCCCGACCAGGCCGTGGCTGGGCTTGGCCTGGCGCCTGTCTCCTTGGGCGTTCGGCTCACGGGTGTGCAGCCCGAGGGTGCTGGTGCCCGGGCGGGTCTGCAGCCTGACATGGTCGTGCTCAGTGTCGATGGCGAGCCCGTGCGCCAGCCGATGGAGCTTGTGTCGCGTGTGCGTGAAGCGCAGGGCGCACCCATGGTGTTGGGCGTGGTTCAAACCCAGCCGAGCGCCCCGGAAGAGGAGGTGCCCGGCTCCGGCCGACTGATCACGGTCATGGCGCAGCCCGGCCCCGATGGTGTGCATCGGCTTGGCGTGGGCATTGGCGCGCAGACGCCCATGGTCACCGTCGATCGTGGTGCGGCAGAGGCCGTGGTGCGAGGGGTGCAGCGCACGGTCGAGGTGACGCAATTGTCGTTGCAGGCCCTGTGGCGCATGCTCACAGGCGATTTGTCATGGCGGCAGCTCAATGGCCCGGTGGCGATTGCCGACGCAGCCGGCCAGTCGGCCGCCATTGGCTGGACTGCGTTCATTGGCTTTTTGGCACTGGTGAGCGTGAGCATCGGCATCCTGAACCTACTCCCCATTCCCATGCTCGACGGCGGGCACCTCCTGTACTATTTCTTTGAGTTTTTGCGGGGCAAGCCGCTGCCGGACCGGGTTCAGGCGGTGGGGCAACGGGTCGGGCTGATGCTGGTTTTGGGCCTCACGGGCCTGGCCCTCTTCAACGATGTATCGCGGTTCTTTGGTTTATAGAAAAAGGTTTCATCAGCATGCGTCCTCCTCGCCTTCACCGTTCCCCGCTCCAACAGGCGGTTTGTCTGTCACTGCTGGTGCTTGCGGGAGCCGCCCAGGCGCAGGTTCAGGTGCCACGCGCACCGCAGGCCATTCCACAGCCACCGAGTGCTTCCGGGTCGGTTGGCGTGGTGGTCAAGGATGTTCGTGTGGAGGGGCTGCAGCGCATCGAGCCCGGCACCGTGTTCTCTTACCTGCCCATTCGTGTGGGCGATCGACTCTCCGACACCACCATCACCGAGTCGGTTAGGCTGCTCTATGCCACGGGGTTCTTCAAAGACGTGCGGGTGGAGCTCGACGGCGAGGTTCTGGTGGTCTTGGTCGAGGAGCGACCAGCCATCGGTGCGGTGGAGGTGCGTGGCTCGAAGGAGTTCGACCAGGAGGTCCTGAAGAAGGCCCTGGCTGACTCCGGCCTGGCCGAGGCCCGCATTTTTGATCGTGCCTTGCTCGACCGCGCCGAGCAGGAGTTGAAGCGTCAGTACCTCGGCCGCGGCAAGTACGACGTGCAGATTCAGTCCACCATCACGCCCCTGGAGCGCAATCGTGTGGCGGTCTCGATTGCCATCGACGAGGGGGAGGACGCCCGCATCGCCGAGATTCGAATTGTGGGCGCCAAGGCCTTCAAGGCAGATGACCTGCTCGATGAGTTCCGGCTCTCGACCCCCACCTGGATGTCTTGGTACACCAAGGCCGACCAATACTCCCGCCAGAAGCTCACGGGCGACATTGAGACCCTGAAGTCCTTCTACCTGAACCAGGGCTATCTGGAGTTCGCGGTGGATTCCACCTTGGTGTCGCTGTCGGCCGATCGCCGCCAGGTGTTCATCACCATCACCATCAACGAGGGCGAACGCTTCACCGTGGGCGACATCAGCCTGGCGGGGGATCTCCTCGGGCAGGGTGAGTCCCTGCAGAAGCTGGTGAGCATCAAGCCGGGGGAGACCTTCTCCAACGAGAAACTGCAGGCGGTGAACAAGGCCCTGACCGATCGGCTTGGCGAGTTGGGCTATGCCTTTGCAAATGTGTCTCCGATTCCAAAGATCGACCGCACCAAGCGTGTGGTGGATTTCCAGTTGCAGGTGGACCCAGGCCGCCGGGTTTATGTCCGCCGTATCAACATCAGTGGTAACGCCAAGACTCGCGATGAGGTGATTCGTCGCGAGATGCGCCAGTTCGAAGCCTCCTGGTACGACAGTGAGCGCATTCGCCTCTCCCGAAACCGTGTGGATCGCCTGGGCTACTTCAAGAGCGTGGATGTCGACACCGAGGCCGTGACCGGTGCGGGCGATCAGGTGGATGTCAACGTCAAGGTGGAAGAGCGGCCACTCGGCAGCCTCACCTTCGGCGTGGGATTCTCAAGCTCCGACAAGCTCGTGCTCTCGGGCTCGATCAGTCAGCAGAATTTTCTGGGCACGGGCACCAATGTGTCCTTCGAGGTGAACACCAGCAAGGTGAGCCGCACGCTGGCCTTTACCCATGTCGACCCTTACTGGACCGACGATGGTGTGAGCCGCTCGTTCGATCTCTACACCCGCACCTTCAACGCCGATGAGGTCAATAGTCTCGGCGCCTACACCATCAAGTCCACCGGCCTGGGCCTTCGCTTTGGCATCCCTTATACCGAGGAAGATCGGATCTTCGTGGGTGCGGCGGCCGAGCGCTCGGAGGTGTCCGGCACGCTCACCAACCTGCCAAACTGGACATCCTTTACTGCCGCCCACGGCAACTCCGCCACGGCCTATTTGGCCACGCTGGGCTGGTCGCGTGACTCGCGCGACTCCGGCATTGCGCCAAGCACGGGCCGCTACCAGTATTTCAATGCTGACTACGCCACGCCGGTCGGAGACCTCGAGTACCTGCGCCTGACCTACGGCCACCAGTGGTTCAAGCCCATCACCAAGTCCATCACCTATGCCATCAACACCGAACTGGGCTACGGCATTGGGCTGGGCGGAGACGACTACCCTGCCACCAAGAACTTCTATGCCGGTGGCATTGGTTCGGTGCGCGCTTTTGCCAGCAGCACCATTGGCCCCAAGGGCGGTACCGACAACGCCACGGCATTGGGTGGCAACCGGCGACTGGTCATCAACAACGAACTGCTGTTCCCGTTGCCTGGCATGGCCCAAGATCGAACGATTCGGCTCTTCACCTACTTCGACATGGGCAACGTCTGGGGTGAGAATGTCTCTGACAACGGCTCGTTGCGGGCCTCGGTCGGTGCTGGCCTCAGCTGGCTCTCACCGGTTGGGCCGCTCAAGCTCAGCATGGGCAACGCCATTCGAAAGGAAACAAACGACCGCACGCAGCGGCTGCAGTTCCAGATCGGAACCGGCTTCTAAGACGAGCGCGAGACGCCTGTGAGACACTGGTAATCATTTCGACAGAAAGGTGTGTGGATGTCCTTGAAATCGTTCGAATTTCTTCGTCGCCTTGGCCTGATTGTCATGGCCTCGTCGCTGGCCCTGGGCCTTGCGCCTGCGGCGGTTGCGGCAAACGTCAAGGTGGGCTTTGTGAGCACGGAGCGCATCTTGCGTGATTCCTCACCGGCCAAGGCCGCCCAGAAAAAGCTTGAGACAGAATTCGCCAAGCGTGAGAAGGAAGTCCAAGACCTGGCCACCAAGCTGCGTGGTCTGTCCGAGAAGCTCGAGCGCGATGCCCCGGTCATGGCCGAGGCCGAGCGTGGAAAGCGCCAGCGTGAGATCGCCGACATGGAGCGTGATCTTCAGCGCCGCCAGCGCGAGTTCCGTGAAGACCTGAACCAGCGCCGCAACGAGGAGCTCGCTGCGGTGGTGGAGCGTGCGAACCGGGCGATTCGTCAGATCGCCGAGGCTGAGAAGTACGACATCATTTTTCAAGAGGCGGTCTACGCCTCGCCCGGCATCGACATCACAGAGAAGGTCATTCGGGTTTTGAATGGACCGGCAGGCGCCAAGTAAGCCTGCAGGGGTTTCGGCAGCCAGTCTGGTTGCCGCCATTGGGGGCAGGCTCGAGGGCAATCCAGACCACTGGGTCACGCGGTTCGCCCCGCTCTCATCGGCCGGCCCCGAGGACGCCAGTTTTCTGGCCCACAGCCGGCTGCGTCCACAGTTGGGGGCTTGTCGTGCGGGGCTTGTCGTTCTTCGGCCCGAGGATCAGCCCGCCCAGCATGCGTTTCAGACCCTGATCCTCACAGACGATCCTTATTTGTATTTCGCCCGGGCGGCAGCCCATCTCATGGCGGTGCAACGGGCTGCCGATGTTCCTGCCACCAGCATTCACCCCGCTGCAAGCGTGTCAGAACGCGCCCATCTGGGCCAGCGCGTTCGGATCGGCGCGGGCGCAGTCATCGAAGACGATGCCTGGGTTGGCGATGACACCGATGTCGGCGCGATGAGCTTCATCGGCCGCGGCGCTCGCGTGGGTGCAGCCAGTGTGCTGCATCCGCGGGTGACCATTGCCGCGGGGGTGGAGATCGGCGAGCGGGCCGTGCTGCAGTCCGGGGCCATTCTGGGGTCTGAGGGCTTTGGCTTTGCGCCCACACCAGAGCGGCACTGGGTGAAGATTCCGCAGGTGGGTGGTGTCGTGCTCGGCAATGACGTCGAGGTGGGCGCCAATACCGTGATTGATGCCGGAACCCTTGCACCCACGCGCATTGGCCACGGGGTCAAGCTCGACAACCTGATTCAGATTGCCCACAACGTGGAGATCGGCGACCACACGGCCATTGCAGGCTGTGTCGGGATTGCCGGGAGCGCGAAGATCGGCGCGCACTGCCAGATTGGCGGGGCGGCTGGTGTGCTGGGCCACCTTGAGATTGCCGAGGGCAGCATCATCGGCCCCATGAGCCTGGTGATGTCGAGCATCACCACACCAGGGAAATATGTGGGCATCATGCCGCTGCAGCCCGAGCGCGACTGGCAACGCTCGGCCGCGCTCATTCGCAGGCTGCCAGCCCTTCGATCTGCCATTCAATCCACCCGTCGCCCTGAGGGCGACGACCCAACCGAAAGCCACTGAGATGGACATCCGACAAATCCTCGACACGCTCCCCCACCGGTATCCATTCCTCTTGGTCGACCGTGTGCTCTCGATCACTCCAGGTGAGCGCATCGAGGCCCTGAAGAACGTGACCATCAATGAGGAGTTCTTCAATGGGCACTTCCCGCATTACCAGGTCATGCCAGGCGTGTTGATCATCGAGGCCTTGGCCCAGGCGGCGGGCATCTTGTCCTTCAAGACCATGGGCAACAAGGCCGATGCGGAATCCGTTTACTTTTTT
Organism: Bordetella parapertussis; assembly: GCA_945862305.1. GTDB lineage: Bacteria > Pseudomonadota > Gammaproteobacteria > Burkholderiales > Burkholderiaceae_A > Hahnella. The sequence continues at coordinate 86,412 of CAMAXF010000006.1, forward strand.
GTGGGCATCGACAACGCGCGTTTCAAGCGTCCGGTGGTGCCGGGAGATGCATTGCACCTGCATGTGTCCATTGAGCGTCATGCCCGGGGCATCTGGAAGTACAAGGCGCAGGCCTTGGTCGATGGTCAGGTGGCGGCCGAGGCCGACCTCATGTGCGCACTGCGAGAGGTTCCAAAAGAGGCCTCGCAATGAGCCTCATCCACCCCAGCGCCATCGTTGATTCGACGGCGCAGTTGGGCCCGGGTGTGGCGATTGGGCCTTTTGCGATCGTGGGCCCTGGGGCGGTGCTGGGCGAGGGCTGTCGTGTCCATGCCCATGGGCAGGTGCTCGGTGGCGCCGTGCTTGGCCCATTCAACGAGGTGTTTTCCCATGCGGTGATCGGCAACCCGCCGCAGGACAAGAAGTACAAGGGTGAGCCCACGCGGCTCGAGATCGGGGCCCACAACACCTTTCGAGAGTGCGTGACCGTGAACCTGGGCACCGTCCAAGACGGCGGCGTCACACGCATTGCCGACCACAACTGGATCATGGCCTATGTGCACATTGCCCACGACTGCCAGGTGGGCTCGAACACCATCATGGCCAACGCGGTGCAGTTGGCCGGCCATGTGCAGGTGGGCGACTGGGCCATCATCGGTGGCATCACGGGCGTGCACCAGTTTGTGCGCATCGGCGCCCATGCCATGACGGGCGCTGGCACCACGCTGCTCCAGGACCTCCCTCCCTACGTCATGGCCAATGGCAATCCCGCATCACCCCACGGCATCAACACCGAGGGGCTCAAGCGCCGCGGATTTTCAGAGGGTGCCGTGCGGGCCCTGCGCCGCGCCTACAAGTTGCTCTACAAATCGGGGCTTGGTCTTGCCGAGGCATTGGAAGCCATTCGAGCCGATCGCGCAGACTGCCCCGCGGCCGACGCCCTGGCGCTAGACGCCCTGATCTCCTTCCTGGACACGCAAGGTCGCGGGATTGTCCGATAGCTTGCAGGATGTTCGTCTGGCCTTGGTGGCGGGTGAGGCCTCCGGCGATCTGATTGCAGCAGCATCTCTGGAGGGGCTCGCTGCCCGAGGGCTCTCCCTCGAGGGCATTGGTGGTCCCCGGTTGAAGGCCTTGGGCATGGACTGCTGGGCACCCGCTGAGGCCCTGGCGGTGCGGGGCTACGTGGAAGCCCTCTCCAGGCTGCCGGCCATCTTGTCCATCCGACGCCAATTGCTGGCGCGGCTTCGGGCATCACCACCGAAGGTCTTTATGGGCGTGGACGCCCCCGATTTCAACCTCGGTGTGGAGCGCCAACTGCGCACCCTGGGTGTGACCACCGTGCATTTCATCAGCCCTACCATTTGGGCCTGGCGCCCAGAGCGGCTGGCCTCCATCGCGCAGGCGGTGGACCATCTCTTTTGCCTCTTTCCCTTCGAGCCCGAGCTCTACCGACAGACACGGGTGCAAGCAGAATTCGTGGGTCATCCCCTGGCCGACCGCATTGCCTTCAACCCAGACCGTGCCGTGGCTCAAGAACGGCTGGGCCTCGACAAGCGCCTGCCCGTGCTGGCGGTGTTGCCGGGCTCGCGCCGCTCTGAGATCGAATGGATTGGCCCAGCCTTTCTTGGGGCCGCGGCCATGCTCGCGCGCGATTGGCAGGTGATCATCCCGGCCGCCTCACCGCAGGTGGCCGAGCAGATCCAGGCCCTGCCCGACTGGCCTGTCGCCCGTGATGCGGATGTGCGGCTGCTGGGTGCAGACGAGGCAGCCTCGGATGCGGCACCCCTGTCGCATCGGGCACTGGCTGCGGCAGACCTCGTGCTCGTGGCCAGTGGCACGGCCACACTCGAGGCGGCCCTGGTGGGCCGGCCCATGGTGATTGGCTACCGGGTGCCGCCGCTCACGTATTGGCTGATGCGCCGCAAGGCGCAGGTGGCCCATGTGGGCCTGCCCAACCTGTTGCTGGGCCGCAGCCTCGTGACGGAATGCCTTCAGGCGCGGTGCGAGTCCAGCGCCTTGGTGTCTGCGCTGCGAAGCCTCTCCGAAGATACAGCCCGCCAGGAGGAGATGCGTTCCGCCTTTCATGGGTTGCACGCCACCCTGAGGCAGTCGGCGACGACTCGGGTGGGCGATCGTCTCTCCGAGCTGCTGGCCGCATGAGTAGGGCCTTGGAGATCGGCGTTGATGAAGCCGGCCGAGGCCCGCTGGCGGGCCCAGTGTGCGCAGGCGCGGTGGTCTTGCCGCCGCAAGCGTCGTCATGGGGGCTGGCCGATTCCAAGCGGCTGAGTGCCCGCCGCCGCGACGTCTTGGAGCGGCAGATCCTTCAGGAGGCCACCGCCCATGGCCTGGGCTGGGCGAGCGTGGAGGAGATTGATGCGCACAACATCTTGGTGGCCACCTGCATGGCCATGGCCCGCGCCGTGTCGGCCTGTGTGAAGGCGCTGGGGCCAGCCAACGCTGTGCAGCTGCATGCCCAAGTGCTGGTGGATGGCAGCGTGCATCCCCAACGCCACGTGGGCGCGCAGCAATGGCCATGGGCGACCCAGACCATTGTGGCTGGCGACGCGACGGTTGCAGCCATTTCTGCGGCCTCGATTTTGGCCAAGCAGGCCCGAGACCGCCTGATGCAGGACTTGGATGCCCTGCACCCGGGTTATGGGCTGGCCAAGCATGCGGGCTATGGCACCTTAGCCCACCTTGCAGCCCTTCAACGGCTGGGTCCCTCATCCATTCACCGCCGCTCCTTTGGCCCTGTGGCGGCCTTGTTGTCGAGGCCCTGATGGAGAGAATCGAGTCCGCACAGAACGAGCGCTTCATGGCGCTGCGCCGGCTCGCAAGTGAACCGAGGACGCGGCGTGCCCTGGGCCAATGCTGGCTCGAGGGCTTGCGGCTGGTGGAGGCGGGGCTGTCACAGGCGGCGTCGCATTCGTCGGGGGCCCATCGGGCGGTGGAGCTGGTGCTCTCTGCATCGGTGGCGGCTGCACCGTCTGAGCGTGCGGCCCGCCTCATGTCAGAGGCGCATGCATTGTGGCTGCCCATGCTCGTGTTGGCCGACACCTTGTTTGCCAAGGTGTCTCAGGTGGTGCAGGAGCAGGGCATTGGTCTGGTCTGGGCCACGGCCGAGACCGACGCCACTGACTTTTCACGGCTCGATGCGACTGCTGGCGATGGCATGGTGCTCGATGGTGTGCAGGATCCGGGCAACGTGGGTGCCCTTGTGCGGGTGGCCGCGGCGGCTGGCCTGGGCTGGATGGTCAGCACCAAGGGCACGGCAGAGGTCTGGTCACCCAAGGCCCTTCGCGCAAGCATGGGTGGCATCTTTGCCCTTCGGGTGCTCGAGGGTGCCACGGCGGAGGAGGCCCTTGCAGTGGTGTCGGGAATCGGTGCGACGCCGCTCGCCACGGTGGCACCGCCTGCACAGACAGAGAGCCTGTTCTCCCAGGGCGGCCGGCTCTCGCAGCCTGCGCCTGTGGCCTGGGTGTTTGGTCAGGAGGGGTCGGGCATCTCAGAGTCCCTCATGCAGTGGCCGGGCCTGCTGCGTCTGACCATTCCACAGGCTGCCGCGGTGGAGTCGCTCAATGTGGTGGCCGCCGCAGCCGTGTGTCTTTTCGAGCGCCGCCGTCGGCTTCTCAGCGGCCAAGGGCCAGTGTGTTGAGAATGGTGGTGGCAATTTCCTCGATGGACTTCGTGGTCGTCGAGAGCCACTGAATGCCCTCTCGCCGCATCATTGACTCCGCGGCGGCGACCTCATAGCGGCAGTTCTCCAGGGTGGCATAGCGTGAACCGGGCCGGCGTTCGTTCCGAATGTCAGACAGACGCACTGCATCGATGGTCAGGCCAAAGCACTTTGTCTTGAACGGCTCGATGGCGCCGGGCAGTTTGTCTCGGTCAAAGTCCTCGGGAATGAGCGGGTAGTTGGCCACCTTGAGCCCGTACTGCATGGAGAGGTAGAGGCTTGTGGGGGTCTTGCCACTGCGCGAGACGCCAATGAGGATGACATCGGACTCGTGCAGGTTGGTTGCGGTCTGGCCGTCGTCGTGGGCCAAGGAAAAGTTGATGGCTTCAATTCGGTTCTTGTAGGCATCGGAGTCGGTGGAGTGGTGAAAGCGTCCGATCGTGTGATTGGACTTCACGCCCAGTTCACGCTCGAGGGGTTCGACAAAGGTCTGGAAGAGGTCGAGGTGCAGGGCCTTGGTCTCTCGGATGCGCTGGCTCGTCTGCGGGCTCACCAGGGTCGAGAACACGATCGGCGGTTTGCCATCGGCCACACCTTGTGCGTCGATCTCTCGGGCCGCAGATTCGGCCTTGTCGATGGAGTCTACAAATGGCAGGCGTCGGTGGGCAAACCGGAGCTGGTCGAACTGGGCGAGGATGGAGCTGCCCATGGTCTCGGCGGTGATGCCGGTTCCGTCTGAGACAAAAAAGACTGTGCGTCCTGCTGCTTTGACCCCAACCATGGCTGCCCTTTACAGGTGGCGAGAAGGCACGGGCGAACCCGTTTAAAATCCTCTCAACTTACAAATTTTCAACATCTTAGGAGAAGTTTCATGAGTACCACAAAAGCCGCTGGCGGCCTCGGCCAACGCCTGGTTGTGCCATTTGAGTCGTTGCGCATGACCGATGTGGATGCCGTGGGGGGCAAGAATGCCTCCCTCGGGGAAATGATCAGTCAGCTCACGGCCTCAGGCGTTCGGGTGCCCGGTGGCTTTGCCACCACCGCCCATGCCTTTCGGGTCTTTCTCCAGCACGAGAAGCTCGAGGAGCGCATCGCCAAGCGTTTGGAAGGTCTGAACACCGAGGATGTCCGCGCGCTGGCCGCCTGCGGAGCAGACATTCGGCAGTGGGTGGTCGATACGCCCCTGCCGCCAGCCCTCGAGGCAGAGATTCGAGCCGCATTCGAGAAGCTGGTGGCCACCGAGGGGGCCGAGGCCTCCTGGGCCGTGCGCTCATCGGCCACGGCTGAAGACCTCCCGGACGCCTCCTTTGCGGGCCAACAGGAAACCTTCTTGAATGTGGTGGGCATCGAGGATGTGCTCGACAAGATCAAGCATGTCTTTGCCTCGCTCTACAACGACCGGGCCATCAGCTATCGGGTGCACAAGGGCTTTGCCCATGCCGATGTCGCCCTCTCGGCTGGCATTCAGCGCATGGTGCGATCCGACCTCGGTGCCGCCGGCGTGATGTTCACACTCGACACGGAGTCTGGCTTTGACCAGGTGGTCTTCATCACAAGCTCCTACGGCCTGGGCGAGACCGTGGTGCAGGGCGCAGTGAACCCCGACGAGTTCTATGTGCACAAGCCCATGCTCGAGGCCGGCAAGATGCCGGTGATCCGTCGCCAGATTGGCAGCAAGCTCATCAAGATGGTCTTCTCCTCGGATGAAGAGCGCCGTGCCACGGGCAAGGCTGTTCAAACGGTGGATGTCGGCGTCGAAGATCGCAATCGCTATTCGCTCAGCAGAGAGCAGGTGGTCGATCTGGCCAAGTACGCCATGATCATCGAGCGCCACTACCAGCGGCCCATGGACATCGAATGGGGTCTCGATGGCCGAGATGGAAAGCTCTTCATCCTGCAGGCGCGGCCCGAGACGGTGAAGTCTCAGCAGTCTGCTGCCGATCAACAGATGCGCTACGCCTTGAAGGGGCAGGGCCATGTGCTGGCCAGTGGCCGGGCCATTGGGCAGAAGATTGGCTCCGGCCCGGTGCGCGTGATCACCGATTCCGCCGACATGGATCGTGTTCAGCCGGGCGACGTGCTGGTCACCGACATGACCGACCCGAACTGGGAGCCCGTCATGAAGCGGGCTGCCGCCATTGTGACGAACCGCGGTGGCCGCACCTGTCATGCCGCCATCATTGCCCGAGAGCTGGGCATCCCCGCGGTGGTGGGCTGTGGCGATGCCACCGAGCGTGTGTCCGACAACACCATGGTCACCGTGTCCTGTGCCGAGGGCGACACGGGCAACGTCTATGAGGGCCTGCTCGAGACCGAGGTCACCACCCTGGAGACGGGCGATCTGCCTGAGATCCCGGTGAAGATCACGATGAACGTGGGCAACCCGCAGCTTGCCTTCGACTTCCAGGCCATTCCGAATGCCGGTGTGGGCCTGGCCCGGCTCGAGTTCATCATCAACAACAACATTGGTGTCCATCCCAAGGCCATCCTGGCCTATCCCCATGTGGATGCAGACCTGAAGAACGCAGTCGAGCGCATTGCCCGTGGGCACAGTTCCCCCCGAGATTTCTTCGTCGACAAGCTTGCCGAGGGGGTCGCCACCATTGCGGCTGCCTTCTGGCCCAAGCCCGTGATTGTTCGGATGTCAGACTTTAAGTCCAATGAGTATCGAAAGCTCATTGGCGGCTCGCGCTACGAGCCCGATGAAGAGAACCCCATGCTGGGCTTTCGTGGTGCCTCACGCTACATCGCGGAGGACTTCCGGGATTGCTTTGCCATGGAGGTTGAGGCCTTGCGCCGTGTCCGCGAAGAGATGGGCCTGGTGAACATGGAAATCATGGTGCCCTTCGTGCGCACCCTGTCGGAGGCCAAGACCGTCTGCGACCTTCTGGCCGCGCATGGCCTGGGCCGTGGCAGTGGCGCCAAGCCCGATGGCACTGGCGGGCTGCGGCTCATCATGATGTGCGAGCTGCCATCGAATGCCATTTTGGCCGATGAGTTCCTCGCCTACTTCGATGGCTTCTCGATCGGCTCCAATGACCTCACCCAGCTCACCCTCGGCCTGGATCGCGACTCGGGCCTCATTGCCGATGCCTTCGATGAGCGAGATGAGGCGGTCAAGCGCATGCTCGAGATGGCCATCGTGGCCTGCAACAAGGCCAACAAGTATGTTGGCATTTGCGGCCAAGGGCCCTCCGACCACCCCGACCTCGCCCAGTGGCTCATGGAGAAGGGCATCCAGTCCATGTCCTTGAACCCCGATACGGTCATCGACACCTGGCGGAATCTGGCCAAGCGCACCTGATCCATTCCAGGCGGTCCATGAAAAAGCCCCGCGTGATGAGCGAGGGGCTTTTTTGTGAGGCCTTAAGCCCGGTCTACTGAATCACCTTCACCAGATCACGCTTTCCACCCTTGTAGGTGTAGAGGGTGAGGGTGCCGCCATTGATGTCCCCGTTCTTGTCGAAAGAGATGGGACCCGTCACGCCGTCGTACTTGATCTTGGCGAGCTCGGGCAGGTACTTCTTCGGATCGGTAGAGTTGGCCTTCTTCATGGCCTCGACCATGACCATCGTGGCGTCGTACACATAGGGTGCATAGAGCTTCACCTCGGCCTTCATCTCCTTTTGGAAGCGAGCACGGAAGGCCTTGTCCTTTTCAACATACTTGCCCACCACACCACCGGCTTCCGCGCAGTAGAGCATGTTGTCGCCCAGTGCATCACCCGCGAGCTTGGGCAGTTCGGTGGTGCAGATGCCATCACCCCCCATGAACTTCGCTTGAATGCCCAATTGCTTGAGCTGGCGCAGCATCGGGCCCGCCACGGCATCCATGCCGCCGTAGAAGACGATGTCGGGCTTCTTGCCCTTGATGTTTGTGAGGATGGCCATGAAGTCGGTGGCCTTGTCGGTGGTGTACTCGCGGCCAACAATCTTGCCGCCGGCGGCCTGCACGCCCTTGGCGAACTCATCGGCCACACCCTGGCCGTAGGCGGTGCGGTCATCGATGATGGCCACCGTCTTGCCCTTGAGGTCGTTGATGGCGTAGCGGCCGAGGGTTCCGCCCAGCTGGCTGTCATTTGCCACCACACGGAAGGCTGTCTTGAAGCCCTGCAGGGTGTACTTGGGGTTGGTGGCCGAGGGCGAGATCTGAGGGATGCCCGCGTCCGAGTAAATCTTGGAGGCAGGGATGGTGGTGCCAGAGTTCAGGTGGCCCACCACGCCGGCCACCTTGGCATCGACCAGCTTCTGCGCAGCAGCCGTGCCTTGCTTGGGGTCTGCACCGTCGTCCTCCGAGAGCAGCTCGAACTTCACGGCCTTGCCGCCAATTTTGATGTTGCTCTTGTTCAGGTCTGCGATGGCCAGCTTGGCGCCGGCCTCGTTGTCCTTGCCCAGGTGTGCGATGCCACCGGTCATGGGTGCAACATGGCCAATCTTGACAGTCACCGTTTGCGCATGGGCTGCGCAGGAAAATAGTGCCGCCACGGCCAGGGCGATGGGTTTGGTGGGCAGATGTGTCATGGATGGTCTCCGCGGTGCAAAGGTTGAAAGGGTGTAGCTGAAAGAGGGTGAACCGTCGATGTTGAAACAGCCCTCAATTTACTCCGAAGCGCAGGCCTTGCGCAGTGCTCGGGGATCCGGTGCGACCCTAACGGTTCTTTGTCCAACGGTCTGGGGCTCCTGCAGCAGCCTTGGCCGCGCGCTGTGCTGCCACACGCTGCTGGCGGGCCTGCTTTGGGTCGGCCAGCAAGGGTTTGAGCAAGGCCAGTCGGTCGTTGTGCTGCACCAGATCGGTGCTCTCCAAAAGCCGCCCGTCTCGGGCCACGCCCGAGCGCGACGCCCAGGCGTCCTGCCAGTCTGCGTCAGGGGGAATGAGGCTGCCGAGTGCCTCCGTTGGCAGGGGCTGGGGCAGGGTTAGACGGACTCGGATCGCCCGATCGGGCCAGGCCGCGGTGAGCTCGACCTCGATGCTCAAGGGCTGGGCTGACGGGGCAGGCTGGGCGGGGTCTCGAAGAGGGCCTCCGCACGGCTCACAAAGGCATCCACGAAGCTCTTGGTGATCTGCTCGAAAACAGGCCCCACCAGTTTTTCGAGCACCTTGCTCGAGAAGTGATATTCAAGCTCGAAGGCCACCTTGCAACTGGACTCATCGAGCGGCGTGAAGCGCCAGTGGCCTTCCAGGGCCTGAAATGGACCCTCGTGAAGCCGCATGTGAATGGCCCGTCCGGGCTCGTGCTGGTTGCGGGTGGTGAAGGATTGACGCAGGCCCTTGAAGGCGATCTGCACCTGGGCGAGCACGGAGCCGTCTGGCTGGGGCGACACGGTCGACCCCCCGCACCATGGTAAAAAGAGTGGGTACGACGCCACGTCTGCGACCAGACCAAACATTTTGTCGGACGCGTAGGGGACCAACACGGACTTCACGACTTCTGACATCTCGGTATTTTATGTCCATCATTGAAAACAAGAAGGCATTCCACGACTACTTCATCGAAGACCGCTATGAGGCGGGCCTCGTGCTGGAGGGGTGGGAGGCCAAGGCCATCCGGGCCGGCCGTGTCCAGATCAAGGAAGCCTATGTGGTGATCCGGCAGGCCGAGCTTTACCTGATTGGCTGCCACATCACGGCCTTGCCCACGGCATCCAAGCATGTGCTGCCCGACCCCATTCGCACCCGCAAGCTGCTGCTCAAGGCCGAGGAGATCAGCAAGCTCATCGGCAAGGTGGAGCGGGCCGGCTATGCCTTGGTGCCCATCAACCTGCATTACAGCCGGGGGCGCATCAAGCTTGAGATCGGCCTGGCCAAGGGCAAGAAGCAGCACGACAAGCGTGCCACCGAGAAGGAGCGGGAGTGGCAGCGCGAGAAGCAGCGCCTGGTTCGCAGCGTGAGCCGCGCAGGCTGAGTGGAGTCTGCGAAGCCCGTATAATTTCGCTTTGTCACAGAGGATTCCTGCTCCCATGCGCCTGCTTGAAAAGGCCCTCACCTTTGACGACGTCCTGCTGGTCCCGGCCTTCTCCGACGTCCTTCCTCGCGACACCTCGCTCGCCACACAGCTCACCCGTCGCATCCACCTGAACATTCCGCTGGTCTCGGCCGCGATGGACACGGTCACCGAGGCCCGGCTGGCCATTGCCATGGCCGAGGAAGGGGGCGTGGGCATCATCCATAAGAACCTGTCGGCTGCCGCCCAGGCCGCAGAGGTGGCCAAGGTCAAGCGGTTCGAGGCCGGTGTGGTCAAAGACCCCATCACCATCTCGCCCAGCATGTCGGTCCGTCAGGTCCTGGCCCTCACAGCTGAGCGCAAGATCTCTGGTCTTCCCGTCATGGAAGGCAACACCGTGGTGGGCATTGTCACCAACCGCGACCTTCGATTTGAGACCCGGCTCGATGAGCCCGTTCGCAGCATCATGACCCCGCGCGAGCGCCTGGTGACCGTCCAGGAGGGGGCTTCCTTGGAAGAAGCCAAGGCGCTGATGCATGCCCACCGCCTGGAGCGCGTGCTGGTGGTCGATGCATCCTTTCAATTGAAGGGCCTGATCACTGTCAAAGACATCCTCAAGGGCATCGAGCACCCCCATGCAGCCCGGGACGAACTCGGCAAGTTGCGCGTGGGTGCGGCCGTCGGTGTGGGCGAGGGCACCGAGGAGCGCGTGGCCGCCTTGGTCGAGGCTGGTGTCGATGTTCTGGTGGTGGACACGGCCCATGGCCATTCCAAGGGTGTGCTCGATCGCGTTCAGTGGGTCAAGCGCAACTTCAGTGATGTGGAGGTCGTCGGTGGCAACATCGCCACCGCAGAGGCGGCCAAGGCCCTGGTCGACCATGGTGCCGACGCGGTGAAGGTGGGCATTGGCCCAGGCTCCATCTGCACCACCCGCATCGTGGCGGGTGTGGGTGTGCCACAGATCTCTGCCATCGCCAACGTGGCCAAGGCCCTTGAGGGCACGGGTGTGCCCCTCATTGCCGATGGTGGCGTTCGGTTCTCGGGCGACATTGCCAAGGCGCTGGCCGCAGGTGCAAGCACCGTGATGATGGGCGGCCTTCTGGCCGGCACCGAGGAGGCCCCAGGCGAGGTGGTGCTCTTTCAGGGCCGCTCCTACAAGGCGTATCGGGGCATGGGCTCGGTGGGAGCCATGCAAGACGGCTCTGCAGATCGTTACTTCCAAGAAAACGAGAGCCCAAGCGCAGACAAGTTCGTCCCGGAGGGCATTGAGGGCCGGGTGCCTTACAAGGGCAGCGTGAAACAAATCATCTTCCAGCTCGTCGGTGGCGTGCGATCGAGCATGGGCTACTGCGGCTGCGCGTCGATCTCGTCCATGCATCAGCGGGCGGCCTTTGTGGAGATCACCAACGCGGGCATTCGGGAGTCGCACGTGCATGATGTGCAGATCACCAAAGAGGCCCCCAACTACCGGGCCGAGTAGCCGTGCATCACGACAAGATTCTCATCCTGGATTTTGGCTCCCAGGTCACGCAGCTCATCGCCCGCCGCATTCGAGAGGCCCACGTCTATTGCGAGGTGCATCCCTGTGATGTGTCCAATGAGTGGCTGCGTGATCAGGCGGCCAGTGGTCATCTCAAGGGCATTGTGCTGTCGGGCTCTCATGCGAGTGTCTATGAGGAGTCGACCGATGCCGCGCCGTCTTCGGTTTTTGAGCTTGGCGTGCCGGTGCTGGGTATTTGTTACGGCATGCAGACCATGGCCCAGCAGCTTGGTGGGAAGGTCGAGGGCGGCCAGACCCGAGAGTTCGGCTATGCAGAGGTGCGGGCCCGAGGCCACACCGCGCTGTTAAACGGCATCGCCGATTTCGAAACGCCGCAGGGCCACGGCATGCTGAAGGTCTGGATGAGCCATGGCGACAAGGTCACCGAGCTGCCGCCCGGGTTCAAGCTGATGGCCTCCACCGACACCTGCCCCATTGCGGGCATGGCCGATGAGGCGCGTGGCTTCTATGCACTTCAGTTCCACCCCGAAGTTACGCATACCGTTCAAGGCCAGGCCATTCTGGAGCGATTCGCCCTGGGCATTTGCAAGGCAAAGCCCGACTGGGTGATGGGCGATTACATCGCCGAGGCCGTGGCCCGCATTCGAGAGCAGGTCGGGGAGGATGAGGTGATTCTGGGGCTTTCCGGTGGCGTCGATTCCTCGGTGGCGGCGGCCCTCATTCATCGCGCCATTGGCGATCAACTCACCTGCGTGTTCGTTGACCACGGCTTGTTGCGCCTGAACGAAGGCGACATGGTCATGGAGATGTTCGAGGGCAAGTTGCACGCCAAGGTCATCCGCGTGGATGCCAGCGATCTCTTCTTGGGCAAGCTCGCTGGTGTGAACGAGCCTGAAACCAAACGCAAAATCATCGGTGGCTTGTTTGTGGACGTATTCAAAGAGCAGGCTGCCAAACTCAAAGCCGGCGATGGCGGTCACAAGGGCGCCCGTTTCTTGGCGCAGGGCACCATTTACCCCGATGTCATCGAGTCGGGCGGGGCCAAGAGCAAGAAGGCCGTCACGATCAAGAGCCATCACAACGTGGGCGGCCTGCCGGAGCAGTTGGGCCTTGAGCTGCTCGAGCCGCTTCGAGATCTTTTCAAGGACGAGGTGCGGGAGCTTGGCGTGGCCTTGGGCCTGCCTCGCGAGATGGTCTATCGCCATCCATTTCCTGGGCCAGGCCTGGGCGTTCGTATTTTGGGCGAGGTGAAGCGCGAGTACGCCGATTTACTGCGCAGGGCCGATGCCATCTTCATCGAGGAGCTGCACCGGGCCATCGACCCCGAGACAGGAAAGAGCTGGTACGACCTCACAAGCCAGGCCTTTGCCGTGTTTCTGCCGGTTCGCAGCGTTGGCGTCATGGGAGATGGGCGCACCTATGAGCATGTCGTGGCCTTGCGGGCTGTTCAGACCAGCGACTTCATGACGGCCGACTGGGCCGAACTGCCTTACGCACTTCTGAAAAAGGTGTCTAACCGCATCATCAATGAGGTGCGCGGCATCAACCGCGTGACCCTCGATGTCTCATCCAAGCCCCCTGCCACCATTGAGTGGGAGTAGCGACCAAGCCTTCATGGCCTTGGCACTCGAGGCTGCGGCCCGCGCGGCCCATGCCGGTGAGGTTCCAGTGGGTGCGGTGGTGGTGCGGGGCGATGCGGTGGTGGCGGTGGCCTACAACCGACCGATCAGCCAGCACGATCCAACGGCCCATGCAGAGATGCTCGCCATTCGGGAGGCTGCTGCCGCCATGGGCAACTACCGGCTGCCCGACTGCCGCATTTATGTGACATTGGAGCCGTGCCCCATGTGCGCCGGTGCCATTCTTCATGCGCGTCTAAACGGCCTGATCTTCGGCGCCACCGACCCCAAGACCGGTGCGGTGGGCAGTGTCACGAATCTCTTTGACAGTCCTCAGCTCAACCATCAAACCAGCGTTGTCGGTGGGGTCTGTGCCGAGGCATCCTCTGAACTGCTTCGTTCCTTCTTTCGGGCCAGACGATGAGCAGCGAGACCATCAGAAGCGCCATGCGGCATATCGACATTTCGGTGGGAGCGCAGATGCTCTCGCTCTACGACCTCGAGCCTGGCCAAGACCGCTGGAATCCAGATGCCCTGCGAGAGGCCAGCCCCCTCATGCGCTTTGCGGTGTCGACGGCCAAGAATGGGGTGGGGCAGGAGATGGGCAGCTTTAAGACGCCCTTGGGGCGCCACCGCATCCGGGCCAAGCTTGGCGCGAATGCGCCGCTGCACACGGTGTTTGTGGGTCGTCGTCCCACGGGTGAGGTCTGGTCGCCCGAGCTCGCCGAGGCCGGTCCCAAGCGCGACTGGATCCTCACTAGAATTCTTTGGCTCTGCGGCATGGAGCCCGGCCACAACCGGTTTGGCGCCTGCGACACCATGCGCCGCTACATCTACCTGCACGGCAGTCCGCCCACCGCTCAGATGGGGGAGCCGGGCTCGATTGGTTGTGTGCGCATTTCAGGCGAAGACATCATCGCCCTCTTTGATGCGGTCGAGGCGGGCACCACCGTCCACCTCCACCTTTAACGTACCTCCCCGGGGCTTCCTCCAGGGGAGGCCGGTTTATTGAATCTTGGCCTTGGCCTTCAGGCTTTGCTGAAATTCGCTCAGGCGTTGGCGCTGAAGGCTCTCGGTGAGCTGATCCCGGACGGCCTCGAATGCCGGGTGGGCATTCTCGCGGGTGTCATCCAGGCGAATCACATGCCAGCCAAACTGTGACTGAACCGGGGCCTTGGTCACTTCACCTTTCTTCAGGGCGACCATGGCGTCCGAAAAGGGCTTTACAAAGCTCTGGGGTGTGGCCCAGTCCAGGTCGCCGCCCTGGGCCGCCGAGCCTGGGTCTTTGGACTGCTTGGCCAGGGCCTGGAACGAAGCGCCGGCACGCAGCTTTTCAATGACTGCTTTGGCCTCGGCCTCGGTCTCCGTCAGGATGTGACGTGCGCGATATTCCACAATGGGTTCCGCCGTGAGTCGCTTGTACTCCGCCTGAACCGCCGCCTCGGTCAGTGGGTTGCGCGAGAGTTCATCCTGCACCAGGGCCTGAATGAGAATCTGCTGCCGTGAGGAGTCGATTTGGAACTTGGTCTGCGGCAGGGCCGGCAGGCCTCGACGCTCGGCCTCTTGCATGAGAATCTCGCGGTCTACAAGCTCCTGACGCACGAGCGTGGCGAGCTCAGGTGTGGCCTGTTGGCCCTGCTTTTCCAGCTCCTGCACGAAGAGATCGGCGCGCTCCTTGGGAATGGGGCGGCCGTTGACCACGGCAATGTTCTGGGCCAGCACAAGGCCAGAGGCCGCCAGACCGGTGGTGACCAGCATGAGCTTGAGGGCGTGAATCATAGGGACTCCGAGGGGGTTTTCGCGTCGATGGACAAGGCGTGGATGCGGTGGGGCATCAGGTGTTTGACGGCATCATACACAAGCCGATGGCGGCCAATTTTGGCCTGGCCATCGAAGGCTTGGCTCACAATGATGAGGTGAAAATGGCCACCGCCGCCAGCCGCACCGGCATGACCTTTGTGCGCCTCCGACTCGTCCCAGAGCTCCATGGTGCTGGGTGCAAGGGCGGCCCGAAGGCACTGCTCAATTTCTTCCGACAGGCTCATGGCGGGTCTTGCGGCTGGAATCGACTGATGTAGACCCCTTGGGCGAGAACAAAGACCAGCATCAGGCCAATCGTGCCAAAGAGCTTGAAGTCGACCCAGGTGTCGGTGGAGAAGGCTGCTGCCACGTAGAGGTTGAGCCCCGCCATGAACAGGAAAAAGAGCCCCCATGCGGCATTGAGTCGCGCCCAGGCGGCCTCCGGCAGTTGCACCTTGTCGGCCAGGAGCTTCTCGATGAGCCGGGTTCCCATGAAGAGCTGCGGAATGAGCAGGCCCAGCCCAAACAGCCCGTAGAGCAGGCTGGGCTTGAGCTTGATGAAGCGCTCGTCCTGAAGGAGCAGGGTGGCGCCGCCAAAGACCACAATGAGCCCAAGGCTCAGCCACTGCATCTTGTCGATGGGCATGCCACGGATTCGCATCCAACCCATGAGCAGGGCGCTGGCCACAATGGCCACCGCAGTGGCCACATAGAGGTCCGCGAGTTTGTAGGCCACAAAGAACAGAATGATGGGCAGCCAGTCGGCCAGCAGCTTGGTCATTTCTGTTTCGGCTCAAAGGTGAGGGAGGCCGCGTTCACGCAATGGCGCATGCCTGTGGGCGCGGGCCCATCGGGAAAGACATGACCCAGGTGGGCACCGCAGGCCTTGCACACGATCTCGGTGCGAACCATGCCATGGCTGGTGTCACGATGCTCGGCAATTCGGTCGTCCTCAATGGCCCGGCTGTAACTGGGCCAGCCACAGCCAGCGTCGAACTTGTCTTCGGAGGCATAGAGGGGCGTGCCGCAGCAGACACAGTTGTATTGGCCGGGCTCGAAGTGGTTCCAGTAGACCCCCGTGAAGGGTGGCTCGGTGTGTTTGAGCCGTGTCACCGCGTACTGCATGTCGGTGAGCTCTCGTTTGTAGTCGTCGTCCGTTTTCATGGTTCTATGCTAACTGGAACAGCTCACACAGAGCGCCTGGGCCCAGTCGGGCGTGTCCTCGCGCCACGCGGCATGGGCGGGATGGTCCTCGAAGGGAGACGAGAGCACGCCAAGGGCAGCCTGCAGCGGGGCGGCATCGCCATGGTCCTCCAGCGCACGAATGATCGTCTCGGCCATCCAATTGCGCAGCACATAGGCAGGGTTCTTGGTTCGACGCGCCTGCTGCCAGTGCCCCACGCCATGGCCGGCCAAGGCCTCGGGACGGGCAAGCAGGGCAGCATACTGCTCCAGCCAGACGTGATTCTCGCCGGGCAGCCCAAGGCTGTTGAGCAAGGGCTGCCAGCCCCCATGTGAGAGGCCCTGGCCGGGCTCGATGTGGGATGTGCCCCGAAAGAATCGGGTGAAGTCGGCGCGCTGCTGCGCCATGAACTCGAAGAGGGTGCCGAGCAGCCGGTCGACCTCCTTCGGGGCAAGCCCCTGGGCATCCAGGCCGAGCTTGGCCTTGAAATGCGACTGAAAGGCCTCATCGAAGGTGGCCCGATATGCATTCACCATGCGCTCATGCAGGGCATCGAAGGCGGCCCGGTCGGGCGGGGGGCTCGACACCGCGGGCCACAACGCCAGCAGGAGCCGCTGCAGGTTCCACAGGCCGATGCTCGGCTGCTGGTCGAAGGCGTAGCGGCCAAGGTCATCGCTGTGGTTGCAGATGTGCTGGGGCTCGAAGGCCTCCATGAATCCGAATGGGCCGTAGTCGATGGTCAGACCCAAAATAGAGAAGTTGTCGGTGTTCATGACCCCATGCATAAAGCCCACCGCCGTCCAGTCGGCCATGAGTCGGGCGGTGCGTTGGGCGAGGTTCATCACCAAGGCCTCGACCTGCTGCGCGGGCTCACCGGGCCTTGCACCGTTCATGAGCAGGGGGTCGAGTGCCGTGAGGTGATCGAGCAGCAGCCGAAGGGTCTCGGTCTGGCCGCGGCTCGCAAAGTACTCGAAATGCCCAAACCGAATGAAGCTTGCCGCGGTTCTGCAGACCACGGCGGCAGGCTCTGGCTGCTCGCGAAAGACCGGCGTGGTGGAGACCGCCAAGGAGAGCGCACGGGTCGTGGGTATGCCCAGTGCTGCCATGGCCTCTGAGCACAGGTATTCCCGCACCGAGGACCTCAGCACGGCCCGGCCATCGGCATGCCGTGCATACGGCGTGCTGCCCGCGCCTTTGAGCTGAAACTCACGGCCGTTGATCTGGCCAAGGCACAGGGCGCGGCCATCGCCGAGTCGGGGCACGAACACGCCGAACTGATGGCCTGCGTAGACGGTGGCGTAACTGGCCTGTTCGGCAAGCGTGGCCTCTGCGCAGAGCAGGGCGCGCCAGGCGGGCGAGGCCATCACACAGTCTGGGCTCAGGCCAGCCTCCGCACAGGCCGCAGGCGAGACGCTCACGAGCCGCGCATCTGCCAGCGGTGTGGGGTCGCATGCAAACCAGAGTGGGTCATCGGTCACGGGCAACGCCGCAAAGCCAGGGGTGACGGCGACACCGAGCTCGGCTGCGCTCACCACGGGGGCGCTGCGGCTGGGTCGGTGGGGCGCAAGGGGAGGCAGCGGCGGCATGAAGGACATGCGGCATCTTAAGTCTTGGTATGGTTTGGGCCCATGAAGACCTCAATCCCTTATCGCTTTACCCCGTTTGTGGCCCAGCTTGGTGTGGAGATGGTGCATGCCGATGCAGACCACAGCGAGATTCGACTGGTGCTCGAAGACCGGCACCTCAATGGCCTGGGCGTGGCCCACGGCGGCCTTCTCATGACGCTCTTGGATGCGGCCATGGCCGCGGCCGCTCGGGCCAAGGACCCAGATGGCCATGGGGTGGTCACCATTGAGATGAAGACCAGTTTCCTGCGCCCGGCCAAGGGCGTGCTCTCGGCATTTGGGTATTGCGACCACCATTCCACGGGCATGGCATTTTGTCGTGGAGAGGTGCGCGACACCGCCGGCCGGCTGCTGGCCCAGTCGATGGGCACCTTCCGACGCATGCGCGACCAGGCCCGGGTGTCCAGGCCGCAGTCTGAGATTCGATCAGATTAGCGGGCGGTTCGGCGCGGGTGGTGAGAGCGGCACCTCATAGGGCAGGCTGCCGGGCTCAAGCCGGGTGCCGGAGCCGCAAAGCATGAGGCCTCCGGCCTTCCAGGCATCGAGCTGCGTGCTGATCAGGGCCAGGCTGTGATCGCCTTGCTGGGCAGACATCACCACATCGCCCTGCACCTCACCAGCGCCATCGCAGACCGTCTGGCCGGGGCTGGCTGCTGCACCCTGCCACCGCACCAAGAACATCCGGGTCTTGAGCTTGCCCAGGTAGTGGCTTCGGGCCACCACTTCTTGTCCGGGGTAACAGCCCTTGGTGAAGCTCACCCCGCCCACGAGTTCGAGGTTCACCATTTGTGGAACGAACTGCTCCACCGTCTCGGGCCAGATCCAGGCCTGGCCACAGGCCATGTCCTCGGCCAGCCAGTCGTCCTGGCTGGCTGCGGCGGGCTCCGTGGCCGCGGGGGGCGTGGGGGCTTGCGTGATGATCCAGGCGCGCGCGGCGCCCGATGGGCCGGCCGAGACGCCAAGGGCAAAGCCGTCCTCGTCGAGGCTCAACACCTCCCCCGGTGCGGGCTGCGCTGTGTGAAGCCATGCGCCATGCACTTCGTGCGGCAGCGGGGTGATGACCACCTTGGCCCGGAGCACAAACATGCGCAGCCGCTTGGCGGTTTGCTCGGCCAGGGCCTGGGGCAGCAGGGCCAGAAATCGCTCCGGGGCCGGCGACCAAAGCCGAAGGATGGCCAGCAGCCTTCCCTTGGCCGAGCAGTAGCCTTGCAACTGATGCTGGCCGGCCTCGGGCAACTGATTCGTGAGTTGGCTCAGCAGAAAACTGGCCGCGTCTGGCCCCTTGAATTCCAGAACTTGGAAAGCCATGGAGGAGCTGAGGCGTTGAAGGTTCATGCCCCTTTAATATAGAGGAGATGAGAGCCTCGAGCGCCCTGCGATGGACCCTTGCCCTATTTTTGCTGGGGTTGTTCTGCCTGGCATTGGCTGCGGCGGCGGCCTGGTTTTGGTTGTCCCGGCCATTGGTGCCGCCCGGGCCTTCGCGCACCGGCGGCATTGAGTTGGTGATTCCCTCGGGCAGTGCCGCCCCCGCCATCGGTTTTCTGCTCGCCGATGCCGGCCTGGACATCACGCCAGCGGCCTTTGCGCGAACGGCCAGGGTCCTGAACCTTCACACCAAACTTCGTGCGGGCGTGTATCTGCTCAAGCCCGGCGACTCGCTGTGGGTGGTGCTGCAACGGGTGTCCCGTGGCCAGGCGCTGCAAGAGTCGGTGACGATCATTGAGGGGTGGACCTTTGCCCAGGTCCTGCGCCAGGTGCAGTCGCACCCTGGTGTGCGGGTGACCCTGCCGCCCGACCCGGCGGCCGCAGCACCCATGCTCGCCCGGGCAGCGGGACTGCCGCTGCCCAGCCCAGAGGGCTGGATCTTTCCGGACACGTACTTGTTCGACCGTGGCAGCAGCGACCTGGCCATTCTGGTGCGCAGCGTTCGGCTTCAGCAACGGGTGTTGGCCGAGGCCTGGGAGGCCCGAAACGTCCGGGTGGCGGTGGCCTCTCCCTATGAGGCACTCATCGTGGCCTCAATGATTGAGAAGGAGACTCAGGTTGAGGCCGATCGCAATCGCGTCTCTGCCGTCTTCCACAACCGCCTTCGCATCAACATGCCACTCCAGTCAGACCCGACCGTGATCTATGCGCTCGGGCCCGCCTTCGATGGCAACCTGCGCCGCAACGACCTGCGGTTGAAGTCTGAGTTCAACACCTACTACGTTCGTGGCCTGCCCCCAACGCCCATTGCCAATCCGGGCCGGGCGGCCCTGGTGGCTGCGATGAGCCCGGAGCCCATCAAGGCGCTTTACTTTGTGGCCAAGGGCAACGGCCACTCGTACTTCAGCGAAACCCTGGCCCGCCACAACCATGCGGTGAATCACTTCCAGCGGCAGCGCGGGCCACCGCCCCCACCGGAGGATGCGCCATGATGATCGTCTTGGAAGGCATCGATGGGTCGGGCAAGAGCACCCACCTGGATTTCCTGCAGGCCTGCGCCCGGCGTCGGGCTTCAGAGGTGGTCATGACCCGTGAGCCTGGCGGCAGCCCCCTGGCTGAGCGACTGCGCACAGAGATTCTCCAAACGCCCATGGATCCGATCGCCGAGCTATTGCTGGTCTTTGCAGCACGGCGAGCCCATTTGGAGGAGACCGTCTGGCCCGCCTTGGCGCGAGGCGCCTGGGTGATTTCCGACCGCTACGTGGACTCGAGCCTGGCCTATCAGGGCGCGGGAAGAGGGCTTGCGGAAGACGAGATTTTTGCGTTGACGCGCCTGGTCGAGGGCGACTGGCAGGGCCCGGATTTGGTTGTTTATTTCGACTGTCCCTCGGAGGTGGCTGCGGCTCGACGCGCGCAGCGTGCCCACGCCGCTCAGGGCCAGGCGCCCATGGTGCCCGATCGATTCGATGCCGAGGGCACTGCGTTTTTTGATCGGGTGCGCGAGGGCTATCGGCGGGCCGCAGCCCGCCGGGGGGCGAAGGCGCTCTGGATCGACGGCACACAGCCCATCCCCGAGATACAGAAGATACTTGAAGAAAGAATATTTAGTCATTGAATATGAAAGAAAATATTCTTTTTGAGACCTGGTGGGCAGCGGCTCAGTCGCTGCGGGATCGAGACTTCGGTGCCGCCCTGTTGGTGGCCCCGCCTGGCCTTGGGGTGGCCGAGTTTTCGGTGACCGTGGCGGCCGGCTTACTTTGCCATCAGCCGCAGCCAAACGCAGCGCCCTGCGGCACATGCCCAAGCTGCAAATGGGTGGAGGAGGGCCAGCACCCCGATTTTCGTTGGATTCGCCCGGCATCGGAGCAGCAGGCCGAGGAGGAGGGCGGCTCCGATTCTGATGCCTCACAGCCGGCCGCGAGCGATGAGATTCGCATTGACCAAATTCGTGGCCTGGCCACCTTCGTGCAGACCAGTGCCCACCGCGGCGGCCACCGGGTTGCAGTCATTGGCCCAGTCGAGCGGCTCAACCATGCTGCTGCAAATGCCTTGCTCAAAAGCCTGGAGGAGCCCACGGAGGGTCTGCACTACATCTTGTATGGCGAGCGGCTGCAGGGCGTTCCAGCCACCATTCTGTCGCGTTGCCGTCGCCTGAACCTGTCTGCGCCGCCGGCCGTGGTGGCAGCACATCGGGCTTCGCAGGCCGAGCAACTCGCGTGGCTGGTGGGCCTGCTCTCGGAACCACGCCTTGCACCCATGGCCTGGGCTGAACGTGCTGCTACGGCCGGTGATGCGCCCGCGGTGATTGGTCTCTTGCAGCTCTGGCTCAGTGATGTCATTCGGCTGCGGCTGGGCCTTCCTGTGCAACACTTTCCTGCATCGCAGCCTGCGCTGACCGCCCATGCAAAGGCTTCTGCCCAGCAGAGCCTGGCGAGCCTCTCAGACGGGCAGGCTTTGCTGCTGCAGCGGTCGCGCCAGGCGCGTCATCCGCTCAACCCCCGGCTTTTCATGGAGACTGTTTTTGATGAATTCTGCTGCGCCATTGCGCCCCGAACCGCCGATGCCAGCCAACGCTGAGCTGGCCTTTGCCGACTCGCACTGCCACCTGAACTATGAGGGGCTGGCTGGGCGCACGGATGAGGTCTTGCAGCGCATGGCCCAGGCGGGCGTGAGAAGGGCGTTAAACGTGTGCACCACCCTGGAGGAGGCCGATCAGGTGGTGGGCATGGTTCGCCCGCACGACCATCTGGTGGCCTCGGTGGGTGTGCACCCGGACTACGAGGCGGTGGGCCAGGAGGCCACGGTGGAGGAACTGGTGCGCCGTGGTGCAGACCCCAAGATTGCTGCCATTGGAGAGACCGGGCTGGATTACTTTCGGCTCAAGGGCAACCTGGACTGGCAGCGCGAGCGCTTTCGCGTTCACATTCGAGCGGCCCGAACCCTGGGCAAGCCGCTCATCATTCACACCCGAGAGGCCGCCGAGGACACGCTGCGCATCCTCCGAGAAGAGAACGCGCACGAGGTGGGCGGCGTCATGCATTGTTTTACGGAGTCTTGGGAGGTGGCCCAGCGGGCCATGGAGCTCAACTTTCTCATTTCATTGAGCGGCATTGTCACGTTTAAGAATGCCACGCAAGTTCATGAAGTTGCAGAGAAAACACCCATTGATCGACTGATGATTGAGACCGATTCGCCGTTCCTGGCGCCGGTGCCGCATCGGGGCAAGACCAATGAGCCGGCCTGGGTGGTTCATGTGGCCCAGCGCATCGCAGACCTGAAGGGAATGCCGCTCGAGGCCGTGGCCAAGGCCACGATGGTCAACTTCGAGCGGTTTGCTTCTGTCGCATAATGTTTATTATGTAAACTCTAGCGTGGGCTTGTGGGGTGCACCGTTGAGCGTCCGACGATCTGCTCTGAGCGTCCCTCCGCATCGCACCCCACCCTGGGCCGAGACCGGCCCCAGGGTGTCTCTATCGGTCTGGCTTACAGCCGCTCAAACACCACCGCAATGCCCTGACCACCACCGATGCACATCGTGGCGAGGCCATAGCGCTTGCCGGTGCGATGGAGTTCGTGGATGCACTTGGTGGCGATGATCGCCCCGGTGGCGCCCACGGGATGGCCCAGCGCAATCGCACCCCCATTCACATTCACCTTGGCCGGGTCAAAGCCCAGTACCTTGGTCACTGCCAAGGCCTGGGCGGCAAAGGCCTCGTTGGACTCGATCACGTCGATCTGGTCGAGCTTGAGCCCGGCGCGCTCCAGGGCAATCTTGGTGGCCGGAATCGGGCCCTCACCCATGATTTCGTTGGGAACACCAGCGACCGCATAGCCGGCCACACGGGCCAATGGCTTCTGGCCGTTCTTGGCGGCCACACCGGCTTCAGCCAGCACCAGAAAGGCGGCCGCATCATTGATGCCAGAGGCGTTTCCAGCCGTCACGGAGCCATCCTTCTTGAAGGCGGGCTTCATCTTGGCCAGCGCCTCCATGGTGGTGGCGCGAGGATGCTCGTCGGTGTCGAAGGTCACGTCCCCTTTGCGGGTCGAGATGGTGATCGGCACGATCTGGTCCTTGAATCGGCCCTCTGCAATGGCCTTGGCGGCCCGGTTCTGGGATTCCAAGGCAAAGGCGTCTTGGTCCTCGCGCGACAGGTTGTGCTTGGTGGCCAGGTTCTCGGCCGTGATGCCCATGTGGCCCACGCCAAAGGGGTCTGTGAGAACCGCCACCATCATGTCGATGAGCTTGGTGTCACCCATGCGGGCCCCGTTGCGCATGGCCTGGCTCAGGTAGCCGCCGCGGCTCATCACCTCCACCCCTCCCCCAATGCCGTAATCGCTGTCACCGAGCAAGATGTTCTGGCTGCTCGAGACCACGGCCTGCAGGGCCGAGCCGCAGAGCCGATTGATGGTGAGCGCCACAGAGCTCATGGGCAGGCCAGCCTGGATCGAGGCCACGCGCGAGACATAGGGCGATCGCGACTCGGTGGGCACGCAGTTGCCCACCACCACATAGTTCATGAGCGCGGGGTCGGCGCCAGAACGCGCAATCGCCTCCTTCATGACCATTCCACCCAACTCTGAGGGCTCGAGGCTTGAGAGGCTGCCATTGAATCCGCCGATGGCGGAACGCACTGCACTAAGGACCACGACATCACGCATTTGCTGTCTCCTTGATTGAATGCCGATAAAAACCATCGAGGTCGTAGTCATCGCTGTCGGTGACCTCGACCTCCACAAATGAACCAATCTCCACCGACACCGGATGCCGGCTGTCGGGGGCGCGGTGAATGCGAATGACGCCGTCAATCTCTGGGGCGTCAGCTGCGGTGCGACCGATCAGGCAGCCCTCCTCCTCGTCGACATCGTCGATGAGGGCCACCACCCGCCGACCAACCCAGCGCGAGAGCCGCGCGGCGGAAATGTCGGCCTGGTGGGCCATGACCTGCTCCTGCCGTGCCTTGCGGACTTCATCGGGCACGGGGTTGGCCAGTGCATTGGCCGTGGCCCCTTCCACGGGGCTATAGGCAAAGCAGCCCACCCGATCGAGCTGGGCCTCGGTGAGGAAGTCGAGCAGGCCTTGGAACTCCGCCTCGGTCTCGCCGGGAAAGCCAGCAATGAAGGTGCTTCGGATGGTGAGGTCGGGGCAGAGACGGCGCCAGGCCGCGATGCGCTCCAACACCTTTTCTGCCGAGGCCGGGCGCTTCATGCGCTTCAAGGTGTCTGGGTGGCCATGCTGAAACGGGATGTCCAGGTAGGGCAGCACCATGCCCTTGGCCATGAGTGGCAGGACGTCATCCACATGCGGGTATGGGTAGACATAATGAAGCCGCACCCAGACGCCGAGCTGGCCGAGTTCCTTCACCAGTTCAGTCATGTGTGTCTTGACGGGCCGGCCATCTACGAAATCTGTGCGGTGCCGAAGATCCACACCATAGGCGCTGGTGTCCTGGGAGATCACCAGAATCTCCTTCACGCCCGATTTCACAAGGGCCTCGGCCTCTCGCATCACCTCGCCAATGGGCCTGGAGACCAGATCGCCACGCATCGACGGAATGATGCAGAAGCTGCACCGATGATTGCAGCCCTCCGAGATCTTCAGGTAAGCGTAATGGGCCGGGGTGAGCCGAATGCCCTGCTCCGGCACGAGGTCGATGAAAGGGTCGTGAGGCTTGGGCAGGTGCGCATGGATTGCGGCCATGACCTCGGCCGTGGCATGCGGCCCTGTGACTGCCAAGACCTTGGGATGCACGCTTCGGATGAGGTCTTTTCCGCCGGCGCCAGGCTTATTGCCCAGGCAGCCCGTCACGATGACCTTGCCGTTTTCAGCCAGGGCCTCGCCAATGGCATCCAGGCTCTCTTGAACCGCCTCATCAATGAAGCCACAGGTGTTCACCACGACCAGATCGGCCTGGTCGTAGCCTGACGAAATGCCGTAGCCCTCTGCCCGCAATTGGGTCAGGATGCGCTCGGAATCAACCAGTGCCTTGGGGCACCCCAGTGAAACAAACCCAACCGTCGGCTCGGACATGCGCTACTTGCTGTCCTTGTCTTTGGGGGGGAAGGGAAAGCCCGCCATCATGTTCTTGGCGTTGTTCTGCATCTGCTCTTCCATCTGCATGAAGACCTTCTTGCTCTGCTCGATGTAGTTGGTCATGAGGTTTTGCATCATCGGGGCCTGGCCGGCCATGAACTGTGTCCAGGCCTCCTGGCCTGCAGCACCCTTGCCGCTCACAAAGGCACTCGACTGCTCTTTGAGCTTGGTCTGGATGTCGGTGAAGGCCTGAATGTTCTTCTCGAGATAGCTGCCCATCATGCCCTGCATGGCATTGCCATAGAAGCGAATGACATTGGCCAAGACCTGGGCCGAGAAGATGGGCGCCCCGGCCGACTCCTCCTCGAGAATGATCTGCAGCAGGATGCTGCGGGTGAGGTCTTCGTTGCTCTTGGCATCGATCACGGAGAAGTCTTCGTGGGACAGCACCAGCTCTTTGACATCGGCCAGCGTGATGTAGGTGCTGGTGCGCGTGTCGTACAGCCGCCGGTTGGGGTACTTCTTGATGAGTCGTTGCTGATCTTGCTTGGCCATCTCTGCCCTCCTTTGAGCCTCAGCTCATGTGCAGACCACCGTTGAGTGAGAAGTCTGCGCCAGTGGCAAAGCCACTGTCATCCGATGCAATCCAGGACACGATGGAGCCGATTTCCTCGGGCTCGCCCAGCCGCTTGACCGGAATCGTGCCCACGATTTTTTCCAGCACCTCGGGCTTGATGGCGCGCACCATGTCGGTGCCAATGTAGCCCGGTGAGACCGTGTTCACGGTGACGCCTTTGGCGGCGAGCTCTTGGGCCAGTGCCATGGTGAAACCATGAATGCCAGCCTTGGCCGTGGAGTAGTTGGTCTGGCCAAACTGCCCCTTCTGCCCATTGACCGACGAAATATTGATGATGCGGCCCCAGCCCTTGCCCACCATGCCCTCCACCACCTGCTTGGTGACGTTGAAGAGGCTGGTGAGGTTGGTCTCAATCACGGCATCCCACTGCTCCCGAGACATCTTGATGAAGAGGCCATCGCGGGTGATGCCGGCGTTGTTCACAAGCACGTCGGGGTTGCCGTGCTCCGCCTTGACCTTGTCGAAGGCATCGACGGTGGACTGCCAGTCGCCCACATTGCCCACGGAGGCGTGGAAGGTGAAGCCATCTGCCTTTTGTTCAGCCAGCCACTTGGCGTGGTCTCGGCTAGGCCCGCAGCCTGCAATGACTTTGAAGCCTGCGGCATGCAGTCGACGACAGATCGATGTGCCGATGCCTCCCATGCCCCCCGTGACGTATGCGATTTTTTGGCTCATGTGTTGTCTCCTTGTTATTTTTTATGGGGGCCTGCGAGCGGGTTTATTTGCCGTGTCGAACTCCCACGTAACGGCCCGGGGCCGGCTCGATGACCTTGTAACGGGGTGCCTTGCCCGCCTTCTTCGGCGGGGCCGCAGCCGGACCCTGGTGTTTGGAGAGCCATGCGGCCCAGTCGTTCCACCAGCTGCCTGGAATTTCCTTGGCCTTCGAGAACCAGTCGTCGGCCGACTTCCCAAGGCCTTCCGCCACCCAGTGAGACCGCTTGTTCTTTGAGGCCGGGTTGATGCTGCCCGCCACATGGCCACTGGCGCCCAGCACAAATCGGGTCTTGGGCCCGAACTGGGTGGCGCTCGACCAGGCCGACTCCCAGGGCACGATGTGGTCTTCGCGTACGCCCATGGCATACACAGGAAGCTTCACCTTGCGCAGGTCGATCCTCTCCCCGGAGATGCTGACCTTGTTGGGCTTGATGAGGTTGTTCTCCAGGTAGGTGTTGCGCAGGTACCAGGTGAAGAACGGCCCAGGCAGGTTGGTGCTGTCCGAGTTCCAATAGAGGATGTCAAAGGGTGGTGGGCTCTCGCCCTTCAAGTAATTCTTGACCACGTAGTTCCAGACGAGGTCGTTGGGTCGCAGGAACGAGAAGGTCGTGGCCAACTCCTGGCCGGGCAGAATGCCGCCCTTGCCCAGGGAGGCCTCGCGCGAGCGGACATGCTCTTCATTAATGAAGATGTCGAGCACGCCGGTGTTGTCAAAATCGACCAGGGTGGTCATGAGGGTGAGCGAGTGAACCGGGCTCTCCCCCCGGGCGGCCAGCACGGCCAGGGCGGTGACCGTCATGGTGCCGCCCACACAGAAGCCCAGCACATTGAGGTCCTCGCTGCCAGCGATCTCGTTGGAGGCCTCGATGGCCTTCAGAATGCCGTTCTCCACATAGTCGTCCCAGCGCAGCTGGCCCTGGTCTGGACCTGGGTTGCGCCAAGAGATGAGGAAGACCGTGTTGCCCTGGTCGACTGCGAATTTCACCAAGGAGCTCTCGGGCTGGAGGTCCATGATGTAGAACTTGTTGATCGACGGGGGCACCAGCAGCAGGGGGCGGCTGCCCACCTTCGGTGTGCTGGGGGCGTACTGAATGAGCTGGAAGACCTCGTTCTCGAAGACCACCGAGCCGGGTGTGGTGGCCAGATTCTTGCCGAGTTCGAAGACCGATTCATCGGTCTGGGAGATACGGCCCTTGTTCATGTCGCGCAGCAGGTGCTCGATGCCTGCGCGCAGGCTCTCGCCCTTCGTGTCGAGTATCTTCTGCTGGGCCTCAGGGTTGGTGGCCAGGTAATTGGCTGGCGAGGTGGCATCCACCCACTGCTGCACCATGAACTTGAGCTTTTGCTGCGCCTTGGGCTCCATGTCGAGGGCATCGGTCATGGCCATGAGCGCCTCTGAATTCAGCAGATAGAGCGCCGCCATGGCCGAAAACGGAGGGCTGTTGAGCCATGCATTGCCCGCGAAACGGCGGTCGGTGGCGGCGACCTTGCCAGCTTCTTCTGGGGAGGTCATCAGGGCCGAGAGCCGCTGAAAATAGTCTTGTTGGATGGCTTGCAGGCGATCGTTGATCGGCTTGAAGGCGGGCTCGTTCATGCGCACTTCTCTCCCTCTGATGGGTGACTGGGGTTCACCTTTTCCTTATGTGCAGCCATTGTGCGCGGCACTGCGGCAGAAATCAAATGCCTGTGCACCAGATCGCAGCAGCGAAACGGCCGCACTGTGGCTGCCGTCGGAAGGAGAAAAAACGGTCCGGGTTTGACGCGGTGCATCGCCCATCGGCGACGATGTCGAGGGACACCCCGGTCGCCCTCTCCCATCGTCCCAGGCGGTCTTGAGCCAGGCCATGAAGGTCCGCAAAGAAGTGCCCTGGGCGGCCCGCAACAAAGCGGCCAGCGTCTTTGGAAAATGCGGCCAGCACGTCCGGCCCCACCTCAAATGCGGAGGGGCCGATTGCTGGGCCCAGCCACACTCGAAAGCCGTGAGCGCCCGAGGACTGCTGCGCTGCAGCCTGCCACATGGCGTCCAAGAGGTTCTCGATCACGCCGGCGGCCAGCCCCCGCCAGCCTGCATGGGCAGCGCCCACCAGGGCAAGCTGCTCGTGGCTCACCAGCACGGGAATGCAGTCGGCCGTCATGATGGTGCAGGCCAGTCCAGCCTGCTGGGTCCAGACGGCATCGCATTCCAGTTGGTCATTGGGCTCATCGCCCGTGAGGGCCACCACGCGATGTCCATGCACCTGACGAAGCCACACGGGCCGAGCCCCGATGGCCTGCGCAAAGGAGTGACGGTTTCGCCCAACGGCTACGGGATCGTCGCCCACATGGCTGCCCAGGTTCAGGCCCATGGGCCCCTCTCCCCGTTGGCTCAAGGCCGCACGCACACCCGGTGGAAATCCGGCGATGGAATCAATCATGGACCAGCACCAGGTGGTCCGCGGAGATGCCCACAGCGGCCACCAGGCCCTGAAAATCGGGGGGTGGCGCTGCCTGGACCAGCACGGGCGTCCCCGTGACGGGGTGGTCAAAGCTCAGGCGTGCAGCGTGCAGGGCCTGCCGCGCCCAACCCTGCGGCAGTGAGAGCCTTGGCGCGGCCTGACGATAGGTCTGATCGCCCAGAATCGGCAGGCCAATCGACTGCAGGTGCACCCGAATTTGGTGTGTGCGTCCCGTCTCGAGCCGGCATTCAATGAGAGACACCGCCCTGCCCTCCCACTGGCCCTCGGCCCTGGGTCGCAGGTGGGTCGTGGCGGGCTTGCCCTGGGGCTCGGGCAGCACGGCCATGCGTTGGCGATCACGCGGGTCTCGGCCCAGTTGACCGATCACGCTGCGGTTCTGACGCATCGCCCCCCAGGCCAAGGCCAGGTACCGCCGCTGCACCGTGCGCGCCTGCAACTGCCGAACCAGTTCGGTCTGGGCTTCCAGGGTCTTGGCCACCACCATCAGGCCAGTCGTGTCCTGGTCGAGCCGGTGCACGATGCCAGCCCGCGGCACCTCTCGCAGTGCTGGACAGTGATGCAGCAGGCCGTTCAACAGGGTGCCATGGGCGTGTCCGGCGGCCGGGTGCACCACCAGACCAGCGGGCTTGTTGACCACGAGAACAGCGTCGTCCTCATGAAGAATGACCAAGGGCATGGGCTCGGCCAGCCACTCGCCCTGAGGCGCGGGCGCAGGCGGGTTGACATCGATCCAGTCCAGTGCCCGAAGCACACGACTGGGCCGAACCACCTGGCCGTTGACCAGCACCGCACCCTCCTCGATCCAGCCCTGCAGGCGCGCCCGAGAATGCATGCTGAGCCAGACCGACAGGAGTCGGTCAAGCCGCTGGCCAGCCGCATTCGCGTCGACCTGCATGCGCAGCGGACTGATATCATCAGACGGCTCACCATCGAGGTCGGTGGAATTGTCCGACGCTGAATAATCATCTGGCTGCAACAGGACTGCTCTCCAATGAATCACATGCTGCTCAAGCTTCGCAATCTATCACTCGTCTTCCTCGCGGTGCTCATGACCGGCTGCGCTGCAGACATGGCCGCCCGCGATGAAACCATCAATTGGACAGCCGATCGCCTCTACGCCGAGGCCAAGGACGAAATGTCTGCAGGCAACTGGGCCCAGGCCATCACACTGCTCCAGAAGCTCGAGTCAAGGTTCCCCTTCGGGCGTTACGCCCAGCAGGCCCAGATCGACACGGCCTATGCCCATTGGAAGGACAACGAACTTGGCCTGGCCCTTGCAGCGCTCGATCGCTTCCTGCGGCTCTATCCGAACCATGAGTCGGTGGATTACGTCCTCTATCTCAAGGGCCTGATCAACTTTAACGACCGCGCCACCCTGTTCACGTCGGTCAGTGGCGAAGACATGGCCGAGCGGGATCCCAAGGCTGCACGCGAGGCCTTCGACACATTCAAAGAATTGGTGGCCCGCTTTCCGAACAGCAAGTATGCCGAGGATGCCGCCGCACGCTCCCGGTTTCTCATCAATGTGCTGGCTCAGAACGACGTGCACGTGGCGCGCTACTACCTGCGCCGTGGGGCGCACTTGGCGGCTGTGAATCGGGCCCAGACGGTGGTCAAGCAGTTCCAGGATGCCCCAGCCGTGGAGGAGGCGCTTGCGCAGATGGTGCATGGCTATGAGGCCCTGGGCTTGGAGAAGCTCAGCAAAGACGCGCGCCGCGTTCTGGAGACCAACTATCCCAAGAGCGCCTACCTCACCCAGGCCTACGACCCCCGCAAACGGGGTGGCATTGATGGCGCGTCTGAATCAGGTGGGGTCTGGTCCAAGCTGAAGGTCTGGGAAAAACTCCCGAGCCTCTTCTAGTTTTCTTGTCCGCCGAAAGGCGGGCAGGCTTTTGAGCATCTGCCTGCCATAGGCCGACTCCGCCAGGCGTCGGTCTCCCACCACGAGCACCCCACGGTCTGTTTCCGTCCGGATCAGACGACCTGCACCCTGCTTGAGGGCCAGCGTGGCCTCAGGCAGTTGAATCTCTCGAAAGGGGTCGCCACCGCGGGCTCGGCAGGCCGCCATGCGTGCCTCCAGAATGGGGTCATCGGGTGAGGCAAATGGCAGCTTGTCGATGATCACCAAGGACAAGGCCGTGCCTGGCACATCCACGCCCTCCCAAAAACTCGCACTGCCCACCAGAATGCCCTGGCCGTCGGCACGAAAAGCCGCAAGTAACTTGTCGCGGGCGGCCTCCCCTTGCACATAGACCGTTCGCTGCAGCCGACCGGCCTTGCGCCAAGCCTCCAGCCGCACCCGGGCCTGCTCGACCGCACGCAAACTTGTGCAAAGCACGAAGATGCCACCAGGCGAGGCGGCCATCAGGCCCTCCAGGCCTGGGTGGGCCAGCAGTTGGTCCATCAGGTCGGCCGCCTTGGGGTCCGGCAGGTCCTCCGGCACCACGAGCAGGGCCTGCTCGTGGTACTGAAAAGGGCTTGGCAACTGCAGCGACTGCTCCGGCACCAGGCCCAGTCGGCTCGAGAAATAAGAGAAATCCTTCAGGGCCAGCGTGGCCGATACAAAAACCCAGTGGCGCGCCAAGGGCTCGGCCATGAGCGGCGCCAGGATGCTGGCAATGTCGATCGGTGCCCAATGAAGGCTGATGCCTTGCTTGGAGATCTCGATCCAATGAACGCCCTCGGGCGAGCCCGCAGGCGGGGTCTCGTCTGGGAGCACCTGCGACATACGCTCGAGAACCAGAGCACTGCGATCGTTGAGGCGCTCCAGCTCTGCGTGGCGCGGTGCGTTCTCAGACTGCGCTGCGCGAAGGGCCTCCAGGGCGTCGGTCAGGCCCGCCCATGCGGCATCGAGGGCAAGCCGCTGTGCACCGGTGAGATCTGTCCAGCGGCGCCTGGCCTGTTGCTGGGGCAGCTCCAACGCCGCGCGCAGTTTCAAGGTGGCCAGCTCCACAGCGCCGCATAGCCCCGCCCAGTCGGCGCCATCGCGGGCGTGCATGAGCCCCGCAGTCAGGCTCTCTCGGCACAGCGTGCTCAGGCCATGGGAGGAGACCACCGCCCCAAAGAACTGGGTGGCAATGTCCGGCAGGGCATGGGCCTCGTCGATCACCACGGCCTCCACCGCGGGCAGAAGGTCCCCGCTGCCCTGCTGCCGAAGCGCCATGTCGGCGCAGAGCAGGTGATGGTTCACCACAATGAGGTCTGCAGCCGCCGCCTTCTCTCGGGCCTTGATGACGTGGCAGGACCCAATGCTGGGGCAGTTCTGACCCAGGCAATTCTCGGTGTTCGAGGTCACCAAGGGCCAAATGCTCGAAGACTCTGGAACCCCTTCACAGCCCGCAATGTCGCCGTCGGTGGAGACCTGTGCGAACTGCTCCACGGTGCGCAGCGCCTGCGCATCCCGAGGCGTGGCCAGGCGCGCATCGGACTGGGCCAAACCCAGCCGGTGCACGCACAAATAGTTCGAGCGGCCTTTGAGCCTTGCCACCTGAAGGTCGGCCCGCAGCAGCTCGCGCAGTCGAGGAATGTCGCGGTTGAAGAGCTGGTCTTGTAGCGAGCGCGTGGCCGTGGACACCATGGCCCGGCGGCCGGAGGACATCAGGGGAACGAGGTAGGCGAAGGTCTTCCCAATGCCGGTGCCCGCCTCGGCCAGCAAGGGGGATTCGCCTGAGAGTGCGGCCTCAATGGCCTGGGCCAGCGCAATCTGGCCATCTCGGGCGCGGTAGCCCGGCAGCCCGCTCGCCAGGGGCCCCTCTGGCCCGAGGAGTTCGCGTGCAGACACCCCCGGTCTAGGCGGGCTCGTTGGGCCGCAACTGCTCTGCGAGCTGGTTCAGACGGTCTTTGAGGGCGAGCTTTCGCTTCTTGAGCCGGCGAATGGCCAGCTCATCGAGCACCGGGCCTTGCTCGAGGGTTTCGATGAGGTGGTCGAGCTCTCGATGCTCACCCTCGAGTTCGAGCATCTGCATCTGGAGCGTTCGAATGTCGGACAACGGCATGAACTATGACTTCGGCTGGGTCGCCACACGCGCATCTCGAGCACGCTGGCGGGCATCGGCCTGCACCTGTCGAATCGACTCTCGCAAGGTCTCGGCGGCCAGATCGATGTCGCGGCTGGCCTTGGTCACCTCCTGGCGAAGGTCTTCCAGGCAGGATGCCGAGACAAACCGGGCCAGGCAGGCCTTTTCCTTGAGGTGTGCATCGGCCATGAGGGCCTGATGGTCCCTCTCGAGGACGAGCAGCGCCTGACGCGCCTTCTCAATGGCGGCCTTCTCGTGGGGCTCGAGCTCGGCGGCCACGAGTGGCCCTGCCAAAAAGGCCAGAAGAAAGGGAATGGCGCAGGAGAGACGACGCATGGCCGGATTATCGCACCTAGGCCAGGCGCGCGACGCTCTGACGACGCTCTGACTTGAAATAGTTGGCCGACTGCATGTCGATCAGCCGGCTCGCGGTGCGCTTGAACTCCTGGGCCAGGGTGCCCTGGGTGTAGAGGCCGTCGGGGGGCACCTCAGCGCTCAGCGCCAGGCGAACCCCGTGGTCGTAGAGCACATCAACCAGCCATGTGAAGCGTCTGGCCTCTGACGCCATGGAGACTGGCATCTTGGGCACGTCTGAGAGCAGGATGCTGTGAAATCGATCGGCCAGGGCCAGGTAATCGTTCTGTGAACGCGGGCCCGCACAGAGGGTCTCAAAGCTAAACCAGGCCACCCCACCGGCCGTGCGAATGGTGGGAATTGGCCGGCTTTCAATGGTGAGCGTTTCACGCTCCTGAATGGGACCGTCGCACCAACGCCGAAACACGCCCGCCAGGCCGCGCTCGGCGGCTGCGCCCAGGGGCGTTCGATAGAGGCTTTCATCGAGGTCGGCTGGCGCTTCTTGGAGGCGGCGAAGGTCTTGCCCGGCGTCGAGGCTCACCACCTCGAGCTGGGCCTTGATGAGTTCGATGGCTGGCAGCAGCTGCTCCCGCTGCAGGCCATCGGGATACAAGGTGTCGGGATGATAGTTCGAGGTCATGACAAAGGCCACCCGCGCCCGCACGAGGGCACCAAACAGCCGCTCCAGAATCATGGCGTCGGCAATGTCTGAAATGTGAAACTCATCGAAGCAAATGAGCCGGTATCGACGGGCGATGCGCTCGGCGACCTCCCCGAGCGGGTCTTCGACCATCTTCAGGTCGGCCATCTCCCGATGGGTGGCCCGCATGAACTCATGGAAATGAATTCGAAGTTTGCGCTCCAGTGGCACCACTCGAAAGAAGCAGTCCATGAGGAAGCTCTTTCCCACGCCCACACCCCCCCAGAGGTAAACGCCCCGGGGCAATGGCGGGTGGATGAGCATCTTGGAGAGCCGGCCGCCTCGCCGCTGCTTGTAATGCACCCATTCATCACAGCAACGGTCGAGTGCCAGAAGGCCTGGCGCCTGCTGGGCCAGGGGCTCGTAACCCCTGCGCGCCACTTCGGCCAGGTAGAAGTCGGAGACCCTCACCGGAGGAGCCCCATGCAGACTCACATATTCAGGGCGCGCTTGTCCGTGGCAAGGGCAGCCTCGCGCACAACCTCGGACAGCGATGGATGGGGATGACAGACCCTGGCGATGTCCTCGGCCGAGGCCTTGAACTCCATGGCCACAGCCGCCTCTGCGATGAGGTCTGAGGCCGCAGCGGAGATGATGTGCACCCCGAGGATCTCGTCGGTATGTGCATCGGCCAGGACCTTCACAAAGCCGTCGGCTTCATTCATGCCCAGGGCACGGCCGTTGGCCGCGAAGGGAAAGCTCCCTGCCTTGTAAGCCCGGCCCGCCGCCTTCAAGGCCTGCTCGGTCTGGCCCACCCAGGCGATCTCGGGCGCGGTGTAGATCACCCAAGGAATGCAGTTGTAATCGATGTGGGTCTTCTGGCCGGCAATGCGCTCGGCCACCATGACGCCCTCATCCTCGCCCTTGTGTGCGAGCATCGGGCCGCGCACGACATCTCCCACCGCCCAGACCCCGGGCACGCTGGTTTGACAGTGGTCGTCCACGGGAATGAAGCCACGGGCATCGACAGCCAGGCCGAGTTTCTCGAGGCCGAGGCCTTCGGTGTTGGGCTGACGTCCCACGGACACAATCAGTCGATCGCACTCCAAGGTCTGCGCCTTGCCATGGGCGTCGGTGTAAGGCACCTTCACGCCCTTCTTGGTTGCGTTGATCTCGCCGATGGAGACGCCCATGTGAATGGTGAGGCCCTGATTGGTGAAGAGCTTGAAGGCCTCCTTGCTGACAGCTTCATCGCAGGCGGCCAGAAACTGGGGTGCCGCCTCCAAGACCGTGACCTCCGAGCCCAGGCGGCGCCAGACCGAGCCCAGCTCCAGGCCAATCACACCCGCGCCAATGACACCGAGTCGCTTCGGCGTCTCAGAAAACTGCAGTGCGCCCTCGTTGTCGCAGACGGTGACGTTGTCGACGGCCAAACCCGGAAGGTGCCGAGCCTTGGAGCCCGTGGCGATGATGAGGTTCTTGGCCAGGACGGTGTCGCCCTCGACGACCACCTGAATGCCATCGGCCGTCTTGTCCACAATGGTGGCGTGGCCCTTGAGCCACGTGATTTTATTCTTGCGAAAAAGGAACTCGATGCCCTTGGTCATCTTGCTGACGATCTCGTCCTTGCGGGCGAGCATCTTGGGCACATTGATCTTGGGCGCGGCCACCTCAATGCCGTGCACATCCACATGGTGGGCCACCTGTTCAAAGGCCTCGCTCGAGGCGAGCAGCGCCTTCGAAGGGATGCAGCCCACATTGAGGCAGGTGCCGCCGAGCACTGGGCCAGTGGGACCAATCCACTTCTCGGCGCAGGCGGTCTTCAGGCCAAGTTGTGCTGCCCGGATGGCCGCAATGTATCCGGCTGGCCCGGCTCCAATGACCAGAACGTCGTAGACCTGTGACATGGCGTCTCCTTAAATTTCCAGCAACAGCCGTGAGGGGTCTTCGAGCGCCTCCTTCATGGTGACCAGGCCCAGCACCGCCTCTCGGCCATCGATGATGCGGTGGTCGTAGGACATGGCCAGGTAATTGATGGGCCGCACCACGACCTGGCCGTTCTCCACCACGGCCCGTTCTTTGGTGGCATGAATGCCCAGAATGGCCGACTGGGGTGGATTGATGATGGGTGTGGACAGCATGGAGCCGAAGACGCCACCATTGGAAATCGAGAAGGTGCCACCCGTCAGCTCTTCGATGGTGAGCTTGCCGTCCTTGGCCTTGGCGCCGAAGTCGGCAATGGTCTTCTCAATTTCGGCAAAGGTGAGCTGGTCTGCATTGCGAATGATGGGCACCACCAGGCCACGCGGCGAGCCAACAGCGATGCCGATGTCGAAGTAGCCGTGGTAGACGATGTCGTTGCCATCGACCGAGGCATTGAGGATGGGGTACTTCTTCAGGGCCGCCACGGCCGCCTTCACAAAGAAAGACATGAAGCCCAGCTTCACGCCGTGTTCCTTCTCGAAGCGCTCCACATACTGTTTGCGCAGCGCCATGACAGGCGCCATGTTCACCTCGTTGAAGGTGGTGAGAATGGCATTGGTGGACTGGGACTGCACCAGTCGCTCCGCCACCCGAGCGCGCAGGCGGCTCATGGGCACACGCTGCTCGGGTCGCTCATTGAGCATGGCCTCTGGACCAAACTGCGGAATGACTGCCGGCAGAGCGCTCACACTTGTATTGGCCGCAGGGGCCGGTGCTGGGCTTGCGGCCCGGGCGGGTGCGGCCGAAGGGGCTGCAGCAGCTGCGAGTACATCACCCTTGGTGATGCGGCCGTCCTTGCCGGAGCCACTCGAGAGGCTCACGCCGGTTTCGGCCATGAGCTTGGCGGCTGCTGGCATGGCCACGCCCGTCGACTGGTTGGACGCCGCCGGCGCTGCAGCCGGTGCAGCAGCAGCAGGGGCTGCAGCGGGCGCACTGGTGACCTGTGTGGCTGTCTTTGCGTCGGTATCGACCCGCGCAATCACCTCCCCAGAGACCACGGTGCCGCCGTCGCCCTTGAGCACCTCGGTGAGCACACCGGCCGCCGGGGCCGGCACCTCGAGCACCACCTTGTCGGTCTCGATCTCGATGAGGATTTCATCAGCCTTCACCGCCTCACCGGGCTTTTTCTTCCACTGCAACAACGTTGCCTCGGCAACGGATTCAGACAGCTGCGGGACCTTCACTTCTTGGATGGACATGTTCGACTCGTTGGAATAAGGAATGAATTGGGATCAGATGACCTGTGGGTTCTTGAGACGCGCAAAGGCCGCCTCGAGCAGTTCCTTCTGGCGCATGTGATGCCGCTCCATGTAGCCGGAGGCCGGTGAGGCCGATGCGGGGCGACCGGCGTAGCCAAGCTTCATGCCCTCGGCCAGGTGCTCACGGAAGTTCTGCTGAATCTGGAACCAGAAGCCTTGGTTCTGAGGCTCGTCCTGCACCCAGACCACCTCGGTGGCATTCGGATACTTCTTCACCTCGGCGCCGAATGCCTTGTGTGGGAAGGGATAGACCTGCTCCAGTCGCAGCACGGCCACATCGTCTCGGCTGCGCTCTCGGCGCTGCGAGACCAGGTCGTAATAGACCTTGCCACTGCAAATGAGAATGCGCTTGACCTTCTTCGCATCGATGCCCGGTGCGGATTCACCAATGACGGTCTGAAATCCGCCCTTGGTGAACTGCTCCAGCGGAGAGGCGGCATCCTTGTTGCGAAGCAGGGACTTCGGCGTAAAGACGATGAGTGGCTTGCGGAACGGACGAATCATCTGCCGGCGCAGCAGA
This sequence comes from Bordetella parapertussis, assembly GCA_945862305.1. GTDB lineage: Bacteria > Pseudomonadota > Gammaproteobacteria > Burkholderiales > Burkholderiaceae_A > Hahnella. The sequence goes on from CAMAXF010000006.1 coordinate 123,771, forward strand.
TGGAAAATCTGGGCCGCCGTGGTGGGCTGGACCAGCTGCATGTTGGTGTCTGCGCAAAGCTGCAAGAAGCGCTCAGGACGCGCTGACGAGTGCTCCGGGCCCTGCCCTTCGTGGCCGTGGGGCAAAAAGAGAACCAAGCCGCTCTGGCGGCCCCACTTCACTTCGCCCGATGAAATGAACTGGTCGATGACCACCTGGGCGCCGTTCACAAAGTCGCCGAACTGACCTTCCCAGATGACCAGGGTGTCAGGCGATGCGGTGGAGTAGCCGTACTCAAAGCCCAGCACGGCCTCCTCCGAGAGCACGGAATCGATGACTGTGAAGCTGGCCTGACCCGGGGCGATGTTCTCCAGCGGCACATAGAAGCCAGTGTCGGAGCGCTCCCGATTCTGGTCGTGGAGCACCGAGTGCCGATGGGTGAAGGTGCCGCGGCCACAGTCTTGGCCACTCAAGCGAACCGGAAAGCCACTGGCCACAAGGCTGGCAAAGGCCAGGTGCTCGCCCATGCCCCAGTCGAGGTTAATCTCGCCCTTGCCCATGGCACGGCGGTCGTTGACCACCTTCTCCACCAGTGGATGCAGGGTGAAGCCATCGGGCACCGTGGTGATGCGCTCGGCCAGGCGGGCCAGCTCGGCTTCCGGCAGGGCCGTATCGGCCTCGTCTGTCCATTTCTTGTCGAGGTAGGCCGCCCAGTCGACTGCGAAGCGGCTCTTGTAATTGGTGAGAACAGGCTCTCGGGTCTGACGACCCTCCTCCATGGCGGCACGGAAGTCCGCCACCATTTGATCAGCCTCGCCCTCCGCAAGCACGCCTTGGGCGAGAAGCCGGTCTGCGTAGAGCTGGCGGGTGCCGGGATGCTGACCAATGCGCCGGTACATCATGGGCTGTGTCATGGCCGGCGTGTCTTGCTCGTTGTGGCCGAGCTTTCGGAAGCAGACGATATCGATGACCACGTCCTTGCCGAAGGTGGAGCGATAGTCCATGGCCACCTTGGTGGCAAAGAGCACGGCCTCTGGGTCGTCGCTATTCACGTGGAACACAGGCGCCTCGATCATCTTGACGACGTCGGAGCAGTAGAGGGTGGAGCGGGTGTCGCGCGGGTCGGAGGTGGTAAAGCCAATCTGGTTGTTGATGACAATGTGCATCGTGCCGCCCGTGCTGTAGCCACGAGTCTGGGCCAGATTTAAGGTCTCCATGACCACGCCCTGGCCGGCAAAGGCGGCATCGCCGTGCACCAGCACGGGAAGAATCTTTTTGCCCTGAATGTCACCACGGCGGTCTTGACGGGCGCGCACCGAGCCCTCCACCACAGGGTTGACGATCTCCAAGTGCGAGGGGTTGAAGGACAACGACAGGTGCACCGGGCCTCCCGGTGTGGACACATCGCTCGAAAAGCCTTGGTGGTACTTCACATCGCCGGCCGGGAGGTCGTCTGCATGCTTGCCTTCAAACTCGGCAAAGAGGTCGGTGGGCATCTTGCCCAGGGTGTTGACCAGCACATTCAGGCGGCCGCGGTGGGCCATGCCAATGACCACCTCTTCAACGCCAGCCACACCCGCAAGCTGAATGAGTTCATCCATGCAGGCAATGAAACTCTCACCGCCCTCGAGAGAGAAGCGCTTCTGGCCGACATACTTGGTGTGCAGAAAACGCTCAAGCCCCTCTGCCGCAGTGATCTGTTGAAGGATGGCTTTCTTGCTCTCGGCGTTGAACTGGGGGTTGGTGCGGGTGGATTCCAATCGCTCTTGAATCCAGCGCTTCTCGGCCGGATCCATCACGTACATGAATTCGGCTCCCACCTTGCCGCAATAGGTTTCTTTGAGCGCCTCGAGAATCTCCCGAAGCGTCATCTGCTCCTGGCCAAAGTAGAGATTGTCGGCACGGAAGACCGTGTCGAGGTCGGCGTCGGTGAAGTCGTAGAAGGCGGGCTCAAGCTCCGGGATGCTGGGCCGCTCGCGCAGCTTGAGAGGGTCGAGGTCTGCCCACTGGTTGCCAAGATTTCGGTAGGCCGCAATCAATGACTGAACATGCACCTGCTTTCGGGCCACGGAGAGGTCGCGCTCGGCAACCCTTGGAAGAAACTGGTTGGCCTTGGCGCGCTGGGCAAAGGAGGAGACCACAGGCGCGTGGGCATGGTCTCGACCCTCGAGGGAGCCATCGGCGGCCGGCACATTTTGAAGTTGGTCGAAGTAACGACGCCAGTTGTCGGCGACGGAGCCCGGGTTGTCGAGGTAGGCCTCGTAGAGTTCCTCAACATAGGGGGCGTTCCCACCAAAGAGGTAGGAATTGAGCTGTTGGCTCTTCATCATGCTGACTCACCTTTCTTGGCCGACGGCCTGAAACGATGCAGGGTTTCCCTTCCAACTTGCGGCTACACCGCTCCTTGGATGGCGCGATTATGCACGACTCTTTGCGGGCTGAACAGTGCGAGCGACCTCGCCGGTGTAGAGCTGACGCGGCCGGCCAATCTTGTATTCGGGGTCGGTGATCATCTCCTTCCACTGGGCCACCCAGCCAATCGTTCGGGCCAGGGCAAAAATGCAGGTGAACATGGAGGTTGGGATGCCGAGCGCCCGCTGCACGATGCCGGAGTAGAAGTCCACATTCGGATAGAGCTTGCGCTCCACGAAATACTTGTCCTCCAGGGCGATCTTCTCCAGGGCCATGGCGAGCTTAAAGATGGGGTCGTTCTCCAGCCCGAGCTCGGTGAGCACCTCTTTGCAGGTTTCCTGCATGAGCTTGGCCCGCGGGTCGAAGTTCTTGTACACACGGTGGCCAAAGCCCATGAGGCGGGCAGAGGAGTTCTTGTCCTTCACGCGTTCCATAAACTCACCAACCTTGGCGAGGCCCCCCTCGGCCTGAATCTGCTCGAGCATTTCCAGGCAGGCCTGGTTGGCACCGCCATGGGCAGGGCCCCAGAGGCAGGCCACACCGGCTGCTATGGCCGAGAAGGGGCTGGTGCCCGAGGATCCGCAGAGCCGAACCGTCGAGGTGGAGGCATTCTGCTCATGGTCTGCATGCAGGGTGAAGATGCGGTCCATGGCACGCACGAGCACGGGATTGGGCTCGTAGTCCTCGCAGGGCGTGGCAAACATCATGTGCATGAAGTTGGCGGCATAGCCCAGCTTGTTCACGGGATAGATGTAGGGCTGGCCAATCGAGTACTTGTAGGCCATGGCCACCATGGTGGGCATCTTGGCAATCAGGCGTACAAAAGAGATGTCTTGCTGCTCAGGCGAGTTGATGTCGAGGCTGTCGGGGTAGAAGGCCGCCATGCCGCCCACAAGCCCCGTGAGGATGGCCATGGGATGTGAGTCGCGACGAAAGCCTCGAATGGCGAACTGCATCTGCTCATGCACCATGGTGTGGTGGGCCACCAGGCTCTTGAATTCCTCGTGCTGCGAGGGTGTGGGCAGCTCGCCGTAGTAGAGCAGGTAGCAGACTTCTAGGAAGTCGCAATGAACCGCAAGCTGCTCAATGGGATAGCCACGGTAGAGCAGTTGCCCGGCGTCGCCGTCGATATAGGTGATGGTGGAGTTGCACGAGGCCGTCGAGAGAAAGCCCGTGTCGTAGGTGAACTTGCCCGTGCTGGCGTAGAGCTTGCGTATGTCGATGACGTCTGGGCCGATGCTCCCCTTCATTACAGGGAAATCGACGGAGGGCGTTCCGTCGCTAAATGAGAGTGTGGCTTTGTGTTCTGTGGTCATTCGACTGCTCCCTTCTTGGTTTTGAATACGGTGTGGACTAGACCTCGCGAAGCTTCATGAGAACGCCCGTCACCTCGGGCGTATTGAGGTGGTCTTCGGGCTCGCAGCGGGCGAGCAGGAGATCCATGAGGTCGTTGTCGGTGAGGTCGAGCAGGAGGGCCAGGCCATCGTGGTCCGCCTCTGTGAGCTGGGTCGACCACTTCGCAAAAAAGCGGTCGATGATGATGTCGTTCTCAAGCAACCCCCTGCGGGCCCGCCACCGCAGACGACGCACTTGATCCTCTGGGGCCAGCGCACCGTTGTGCGACTGGCTGAATGGATCTGCGAGCATGGCGTGCTTACACGGCCCGTCGGACCATGAGCTCCTTGATCTTGCCGATGGCCTTTGTCGGATTGAGCCCCTTCGGACAGACATCGACACAGTTCATGATGGTGTGGCATCGGAAGAGCCGATATGGGTCTTCCAGGTTGTCCAGGCGCTCGCTGGTGGCCTGGTCGCGGCTGTCGGCAATGAATCGGTAGGCCTGCAGCAGGCCCGCAGGGCCCACGAACTTGTCGGGGTTCCACCAGAAGGACGGGCAGCTCGTGGAGCAGCATGCGCAGAGAATGCACTCGTAGAGGCCATCGAGCTCCTCGCGCTCCTCCGGCGACTGAAGCCGCTCACGCTCGGGCGGCGGATTCTCGTTGATGAGAAAGGGCTTGATGGAGTGGTACTGCTTGAAAAACTGGGTCATGTCGACGATGAGGTCGCGCACCACGGGCAGGCCAGGCAGGGGCTTCAACACCACCGGCTCCTTGAGCTCCCGCAGGTTCGTGATGCAGGCCAGGCCATTCTTGCCATTGATGTTCATGGCATCCGAGCCACAGACCCCCTCGCGACAGGAGCGCCGAAACGACAAGGAATCGTCGTTGTCCATTTTGATGCGCATGAGTGCATCGAGCAGCATCTTGTCGGTGGCCTCAAGGGTCACCGTGAGGTCTTGCATGTAGGGCTTGGCGTCCTTGTCCGGGTCGTATCGGTAAATGGAAAACCGCATGGTTCGGCTCGTCATGTTCGTGTCCTTGAAGGCGTTCAATAGGTGCGTTTCTTGGGCTGGAAGGTCTCAACCGTGAGCGGCTTGAGATTGACCGGCTTGTAGTCGAGGCGGTTGCCCTCGGAGAACCAGAGTGTGTGGCGCATCCAGTCGGCATCGTTACGCTCGGGGAAGTCGCGGTGGGCGTGGGCCCCTCGGCTCTCCTGGCGTGCCTCGGCCGAGACAATCGTGGCCTTTGCGGTCTCGATGAGGTTGGCCAGCTCCAAGGCCTCGATGCGGGCCGTGTTGAAGACCTTGGACTTGTCATCGATCTGGACCGACTCGGCCCGTGCTGCGATGTCCATGACCTTCTGCACGCCCTGGTTCAGCAGGTCGGCAGTTCTGAACACGCCGCAGTAGTTCTGCATGGTGTTGCGCAGGTCTTGGGCCACGTTCTGCACCCGCTCCCCGCCCGTGGAGCCCTCAAGCTTGGCCAAGCGTGCGAGCGTGGGGTCGGCCCACTTGGATGAGAAGGCCCGGTGCTCCTGCTGCTGCAGGTTCTGGCCCACGATGTGATTGCCAGCGGCCCGACCGAACACGACCAGGTCGAGCAGTGAGTTCGTGCCAAGCCGGTTCGCCCCGTGCACCGAGACGCAGGCACATTCACCAATGGCGTAAAGCCCCGGAACGATGGTGTTCGGATTGCCATGCTTGGGCGTGACCACCTGACCATAGACGTTGGTGGGAATGCCGCCCATCTGGTAATGGATGGTGGGCACCACAGGAATGGGCTCTTTGATGGGGTCGACGTTGGCAAACTTCAGGGCGATCTCGCGGATCGACGGAAGCTTCTTCAGGATCTTCTCGGCCCCGAGGTGGTCGAGCTTCAGGAGCACGTGGTCCTTGTTGGGCCCGCAGCCCCGGCCCTCTTTGATCTCTTGGTCCATGGAGCGCGAGATGAAATCGCGTGGGGCCAAATCTTTGAGGGTGGGCGCATAGCGCTCCATGAAGCGTTCGCCCTCGGAGTTGAGCAGGATGCCGCCCTCCCCGCGCACGCCTTCGGTGATGAGCACACCGGCACCTGCCACGCCCGTGGGGTGGAACTGCCAGAACTCCATGTCTTCGAGTGGAATGCCGGCACGGGCAGCCATGCCCATGCCATCGCCCGTGTTGATGAAGGCATTGGTGGATGCAGCCCAGATGCGGCCCGCTCCGCCCGTGGCGAAGACGGTCGTCTTGGCCTCCAGAATGAGCAGCTCGCCGGTTTCCATCTCGAGGGCCACCACACCCACGCAAGCACCCTCGTCATCCATCAGGATGTCGAGCGCCATCCACTCCACAAAAAACTGGGTTCGGGCGCGCACATTGCGCTGGTACAAGGTGTGCAGCAGGGCGTGACCCGTGCGGTCTGCGGCCGCGCAGGCCCGCTGTACGGGCTTTTCACCGAGGTTGGCCGTGTGGCCGCCGAAGGGCCGCTGGTAGATCGTGCCATCCGCGTTGCGATCGAAGGGCATGCCGAAATGCTCGAGCTCATAGACCACATTGGGCGCTTCCTTGCACATGAACTCGATGGCATCTTGGTCTCCGAGGTAGTCGGAGCCCTTGATGGTGTCGAACATGTGCCAGTACCAGTTGTCCTCGCTCATGTTGCCCAGGGATGCACCAATGCCGCCTTGGGCCGCCACCGTGTGTGAGCGGGTTGGGAAGACCTTCGAGAGCACGGCCACATTGAGGCCCGCCTCGGCCAGCTGCAGAGAGCACCGCATGCCAGAGCCGCCGGCTCCGACGATCACTGCGTCAAAACGGCGCCGCGCAACGGAACCAGCTTGGTTGGAAAGAAACGATGCCATCAGACCCTCCAGAGAACGTCAATGGCCCAGATGCTGCACCCGAGGAGCCAGACAATGGTGAAAACCTGCAAGGCCAGGCGGATTCCAACCGGCTTGACGTAATCCATCCAGATGTCGCGCACACCCACCCAGGCGTGATAAACAAAGGCCAGAAAGCCCACCAGGGTGAACACCTTCATCCAGGTCTGGGCAAAGAGCCCCGACCAACCGTAGTAGCCGGGCTCGGAGGCCAAGAGCGCAGCCACCAGCAGCACCAGGCTGTAGCTCGCCAAAATGATGGCGGTCACCCGCTGCGAGAGCCAATCGCGCAGGCCGTAATGGGCGCCCACCACAATGCGCTTGCGGCCGATGCTTTCAGCGTTCATGTCACCGTTCATGAGAGCGCTCCGAAGATCGCCAGCCAGGCCACCAGCGAGACCAGCAGGCTTGCGGCCAGGAAGCCTTTGGCCATCAGGGGGCTCGCCTCTTTGGTGATGCCGATGTGCATGTCGTTGACGAGGTGACGGATGCCACCCATGAAGTGATGAATAAAGGCCCAGGCCAGACCACAGAGCACCAGCTTGGCCGGCACAGACTCGGTCACTTCCATGAGCTGCGCGTAACTGAGCTCCGAGGTGATGCTCATGTCGAACAGCCAGACGATGAGGGGGAGCGTGAGGAACATGCCGGCACCACTGATGCGGTGCAATATAGACATGATTCCCGCGATGGGCAGGCGGTACTGAAGAATTTGACTGACGTGAATGTTGCGGTACTGCGGACGACGCCTTCGAGCGATCTCGGTCATGCGAAACCTCGATAGAATTTGAGTCCATCGATTATAAGGCGCTGGTTTTGACATGGGCTAGGGGCAACCCTAAACTGCCATGACATTCAAATCTGGAATCACACCTTGACGCGTTTGCGTTGCACAAATTAGGAGTGTTTGTCTATGTCAAAAAAGCCCCCTGTTCGAGTTGCAGTCACCGGCGCGGCCGGTCAAATTGGTTACAGCCTGCTCTTTCGAATCGCCAGCGGCGCCATGCTGGGCCCAGACCAGCCTGTCATCCTTCAACTCCTTGAAATCCCCGATGAAAAGGCACAAAAGGCCCTCTCCGGCGTCATGATGGAGTTGGACGACTGCGCGTTCCCACTTTTGGCCGGCATGACGGCCCACCAAGACCCCAACACCGCGTTCAAAGACATTGATGTCGCACTGCTCGTCGGTGCCCGCCCCCGTGGCCCGGGCATGGAGCGCAAGGACCTGCTCTCGGCCAATGCTCAAATCTTCACAGCCCAGGGCAAGGCGCTCAATGCGGTGGCCAGCCGCTCGGCGCGCGTTCTGGTGGTCGGAAACCCCGCCAACACCAATGCTTACATCGCCATGAAGTCGGCGCCAGACCTGCCCAAGAAGAACTTCACGGCCATGCTGCGGCTCGACCACAACCGTGCGGCCTCACAACTCGCCACGAAAACCGGCAAGAGCGTGGCCTCGCTCGAGAAGCTCTGTGTCTGGGGAAACCATTCCCCCACCATGTACCCCGACTACCGCTTTGCGAGCATCGACGGCCAGCCGGTCAAGGCACTCATCAACGACGACGCCTGGAACCGCGACACCTTCTTGCCCACCGTGGGCAAGCGCGGCGCAGCCATCATCGAGGCCCGGGGCTTGTCCTCGGCCGCCTCGGCAGCCAACGCAGCCATCGACCACATGCGCGACTGGGTGCTTGGCACCAACGGGCGCTGGGTCACCATGGGCATTCCCTCCGATGGCAGCTACGACATTCCGAAGGACGTGATCTATGGCTACCCCGTGACCTGCCAGAACGGCGAGTACACGATTGTTCAGGGCCTCGAGATCGATGCATTCTCGCGTGAGCGCATGAATCACACGCTCAACGAGCTGCTCGAGGAGCAAGACGGCGTCAAGCACCTCCTGGGCTGAGTTCACCGTGTCCTCCCGTCATCCCGAGGAGGTCTTGTTGTCAACCGGGGCAGGTGAAGGCCACCTGCCCTGCGCCTGCGAGCATTACGCGGGCGATACAAAGAAGTTGGAAAAGACGCTGGCCCACCGGTTCGCGGGCCCGTTCTCCTACGACATCACCATCGACTTCGAAGACGGCGCACCCGTGGGCCAAGAGGCCGAGGCGGCGCGGGCCCTGGTTGCATGCCTTGCAGCCAGCCTGAAGGAATGGCCTGCGGCGTCCTTGCAGCGTCCCGGGGTGGGCTTTCGCGTTCACCCACCCGATCACCCCAGCTTTCAAGACGACCTGCGCCTGCTTGCCCAGGCGCTTCCGCTGGATCTCGCCTACCTCACCATTCCAAAGGTGGGTGACCTGGCCAGCGCCAAGGCGGCCATTGCTCAGCTAGCCCAGACCTTTTCCACCGAAAAACGCAGGCCACCGAAGGTGCAGTTCTTTGTCGAGACCCACGAGGCCCTGCGAGATGTATTCAACATTGCGGCCCTGCCCGAGGTCTGTCACCTCACCTTTGGGCAGATGGATTTCACGAGCGCCCACCGAGGTGCCATTCCCGCAGAAGCCATGGCGAGCCCTGGACAATTCGAACACCCTTTGCTTCGCAGGGCCAAGCTCGAGATGGTGGCCGCATGCCATGCAGCCGGCAAGACACCGGTTCACAACCCCACCCTCCACTACAACGACGCCGCCCAGACCCTGGCCGATGCCCGCATGGCCAAATGGTTCGGCTTTGCGCGCATGATGAGCATTCATCCGGCGCAGATCGGGCCCGTGCTCGAGGGCTTCGCCCCGGCCGCGCCCGATGTGGAGGAGGCCTCGGCCATCTTGTTAAAGGCCCATGCCGCAGACTGGGGCCCCATTGCCCATGAGGGCAAGCTCCACGACCGCGCCAGTTACCGATATTTTTGGGATGTCCTCAAGGCTGCACGGGCAGCCGACTGCCCCATTCCCACTCAGGCCCAGACCGCATTTTTCTAATCGAATTCAATCGCAATCCAAGGAGCAACACCATGTCTCACAACCTCTTCAACAGCCTTCAGTCTTACAAGACCGCCAGTGGCGTGACACGGCAGTTCTATGCCCTGCCGGCGCTCGAACAGGCTGGCCTGGCGAAGGTGTCTCGCCTGCCAGTGTCCATTCGCATCGTGCTCGAGTCGGTGCTGCGCAACTGCGATGGCAAGAAGGTGACCGAGGCCCACATTCGGGAGCTCGCAGGCTGGAAGCCCAATGACAACCGCACCGACGAGATTCCCTTCGTGCTCGCCCGCGTGGTGCTGCAAGACTTCACCGGCGTGCCCCTGCTGGCAGACCTGGCCGCCATGCGCAATGTGGCCGATAAGCTCGGCAAGAACCCCAAGCGCATCGAGCCCCTGGTGCCGGTCGACCTGGTCGTCGACCACTCTGTGATGATCGACCACTTCGGCAGCAGCGATGCGCTCGACCTCAACATGAAGCTTGAGTTTCAGCGCAACGAAGAGCGCTACCAGTTTATGAAGTGGGGCATGCAGGCCTTCGACACCTTCAAGGTGGTGCCCCCTGGCATTGGCATCGTGCACCAGGTCAACCTCGAGTACCTCGCCCGCGGTGTGCACACCAAGAACGGCATCAGCTACCCCGACACCCTGGTGGGAACCGACAGCCACACGACCATGATCAATGGCATTGGTGTGGTGGGCTGGGGCGTGGGCGGCATTGAGGCTGAGGCAGCCATGCTCGGCCAGCCCTTGTACTTCCTGACCCCCGATGTCATTGGTGTGAACCTCACGGGCAAGCTGCCCGAGGGCACCACGGCCACCGACCTTGTGCTCACCATCACCGAGATGCTGCGCAAGGAGAAGGTGGTTGGAAAGTTTGTGGAGTTCTTTGGCGAGGGCACCGAGACCCTGGCCCTGCCCGACCGCGCCACCATTGCCAACATGGCCCCGGAGTACGGCGCCACCATGGGCTTCTTCCCGGTCGATGCGGTGACCGTGGACTTCATGAAGGCCACCGGCCGCACCCAAGAAGAGGTCGAAGCCTTCGAGGCCTACTTCAAGGCCCAGGGCCTCTTCGGCATTCCACGCCACGGCGAGATCGACTACACCAAGGTGGTCAGCCTGGACCTGAGCAGCATCAAGCCCTCACTGGCCGGCCCCAAACGTCCCCAAGACCGCATCGAACTCGCCAGCATGAAAAAGACCTTTGCAGAACTCTTCTCCAAGCCCGTGGCTGAGAATGGTTTTGCCAAGCCCGCAGCCGAACTCTCCGAGCGCGTTCCCGCCGGTGAGACCGACCTGGGCCATGGCGATGTCTTGATCGCCGCCATCACCTCCTGCACGAACACCTCCAACCCCGGCGTGCTGCTCGCGGCGGGCCTTGTGGCCAAGAAGGCCGTGGAGGCGGGGCTTACCGCCAACCCACGCGTGAAGACCTCGCTTGCGCCCGGCAGCCGCGTGGTGACCGACTACCTCACCAAGGCTGGCCTGCTGCCCTACTTGGAGAAGTTGGGCTTCCATGTGGCGGCCTACGGCTGCACCACCTGCATTGGCAATGCGGGAGACCTCTCACCGCCCTTCAATGAATCGATTGTCTCCAACGACCTCGTCTGCGCGGCCGTGCTCTCTGGAAACCGAAACTTCGAGGCGCGCATCCACCCGAACCTGCGGGCCAATTTCCTGGCTTCGCCGCCGCTGGTGGTGGCCTATGCCATTGCCGGCTCGGTGCAGAAGGATCTCCAGACCGAACCGCTGGGCCAGGGCAAAAACGGGCCGGTGTATCTGAAGGACATCTGGCCCACGAGCCAAGAGGTTGCGGCTGTGATGGGCTATGCCCGCGACCCGAAGACCTTCCAGACCCTCTACGGCGATCTCACCAAAGACCACCACCTCTGGAACAACATCAAGGGCACCACGGGCCAGGTCTACGACTGGCCCACGTCCACTTACATTGCCAAGCCGCCCTTCTTCGATGGCTTCTCGATGACGCCCTCGGCCACCACGAGCATCAAGGGCGCCCGCGCATTGGCCATTCTTGGGGATTCCGTCACCACCGACCACATCTCGCCAGCCGGCTCCATCAAGGAGGCCTCACCGGGCGGGCAGTACTTGGTTGAGAACAAGGTGGGCAAGGCCGACTTCAACAGTTATGGCTCTCGCCGTGGCAACCACGAGGTGATGATGCGTGGCACCTTTGCCAACGTGCGCATCAAGAACCTGATGCTGCCCCCCAAGGCCGACGGCAGCCGTGAAGAGGGTGGTCTCACCATCATGCAGCCCTCCGGCGAGCGCGCCTTCATTTACGACGCGGCCATGGCCTACCAAAAGAGTGGCACGCCCACCGTGGTGATTGGCGGCGAGGAATACGGCACGGGCTCCTCCCGCGACTGGGCGGCCAAGGGCACCCAATTGCTGGGTGTGCGGGCCGTGATTGCGCGCTCCTACGAGCGGATTCACCGCTCCAACCTGGTGGGCATGGGTGTGCTTCCGCTGCAGTTCAAGGCGGGCGAGTCGGCCCAGACATTGGGTTTGGACGGTACCGAGGTCTTTGACATTGAGGTGCCCACGAGCCTTGCGCCTCAGCAAGACCTTCAGGTGGTCGTCACCCGCAAGGACGGCAGCAAGCAGACCATCACCACCCTGTGCCGGATCGACACCCCCATCGAGGTCGATTACTACCAGCATGGAGGTATCCTTCCGTATGTTCTTCGTGAATTGATGGCGGCCTGATGAAAACCTCCCCCTCCTCTCGTCGCGGTCGCGCCTCTCGCGAGGCCGATCGCCTGGTTGAACTGGCCGAAGGCCTTGCGCACTCAGGCAGCCGGGCGGAAGATCATTTCTGGGAATCGCGGCTCGACACCGAGATCGATGCGCTGCTCAGCGGAGCCGATGAGGCCTCGCTCAACACGGCGCTCGATCGCCTCGCGGACCGGGAGTCTCGGGCCTACGAGGAGCTGGCCGATGCCATTGAAGGCCGGGTGGAGCACACCCTGGTCAAGGCCTCTGATGGCACGCGAGATGTTCTGCTCTTTGCCGCGCCCGTGCTGGCTTGGTCTCGGATGCCCCTGCCCACCCGGGCCCTGGGCACCACCACCCTGCAGCTCCTGCGCAAGCACCTGCAGGAGCATGTCTTCTCTGAGCAAGCCGATGTTGCACTGGCCGACTACTTCTTCTCGCCCGACCAGCTTCCCGAGAGCTTTGGCGAGACCGCCGAGATGCGACAGGCGCTCACCACCCACCTGACCGATGGCCGCCTGCCGGTGGACACCGGCTCATTGAACGAGACCGCCCAGTTCCTGGCCGACCAGCGCTACCTCATTGGCGTGGTCTCCGCACCTCAAGGCGAGGCTCTCTTTCGTTGGCAGGAAGGCATGCTCACCCGTGACGAAGTGCTGGCCGCCTGGCGAACCGCCTCGCAAGAGGCCTTCACCACCCTGCTGCCGGCCTGCGGCTTTGAGCCCATGCTGCCGCGTGCTTATTACGTGGCCTGCCGCGATGCCGACCGATCCGCGCGTCCGTTCTCCATCACGGCGTCCGTGGCGTTTTTGTCGACCACGCTCAATGTGCCTCCCACCCACCTCGAGGCCGTGATTGCGGGCTGCTACAACCGCACCCTCGAGGAGTACCGCATCGGATTCCAAGTCACCGACGATGAGGCAGTCATTCACGGGATTGTCTGGCCGCTGCTTGGCGCTGAGGATGAGATGAGCGATGTGGTGGAGGAGATTGAGACCACCCTGCGCGAGTCAGGCATTCAGAAGATTGAAGTGCTGCGACAGCGCATGCCCATGGAGTACTGCGAAGACTGCGGAGCCCCCATGTACCCCAACGCCGATGGCGAACTGGTGCATGCCGAACTGCCCGAGACCGACGAGCCCGCCGCCCAGCATTTGCACTGAGCGGCGACCAGGTCATGGCGTAGTTAACGATCCTTGGGCTTGTACTGAAGCGTTAAGAGGAGCCCTCGGGGCGGTGTGGCGTATGTATTGGCCAATTGGTAGGTCGCACCGCCAGCGTTTTCAAGTCGAGCGCCGAGGAACCACTCCGGTGCGAGCCTGAGGCGTCCAAATAGATCAAGCGTGGTGTAAGGGTTCAGCACAACTGCATTGAAGTCGGAGTCCTTCCTGGAGCCGGCGGAGTACAGTCTGCCGCCATACGACAAGCGTCCTTCATTAACCGTGAGATCGATGGCGCCGTATGCACGGGCCCGACGTGCCAGTCGAGTGTTTGCCACCGTGACGTTACGTGGGTCCTGGGCCGTCAAGCTTACTTTGGCCTCTATCATTCCCGCGTTAACGCGTGCGGTTAGCTCCCAGCCCTGATTCTTAACATTGATATTCTGATAGTCGAAGCTGTCTGACCGATAGACGATCGCATCAGTCGACTCACTCCGAAACCGAACCACGCGAGTCGACATGGACTTCGATTGATAACTTAGTCCAATCTCGTCTGTCTGATGTTGCTCCGGGCGAATCGTTGGCGCACTGGAAAACTCGTCTGGTGCTGGCGCTCGAAAAGCGGTAGCTCGGCTAGCGGTCATTCGCAGGTTGTTACTCAACAGATATCCGACACCCAGAAGCCATGAGTTCTTGGCCACGACAATCTCAGAGGCCCCACGCTCCCGGGCTTCAAGGATGTCCCGACGAAGATTGGTCTGAAATGACCATCGATTCATGCTGTGCATGGCTCCCGCATAAATGGCGCGGGTGTCTCGTGTGGTGTCCGACCGCGTTGCGGCGAAGCCACTTGAGGCCGGGTAGTAAACCCCAAGGAAATCAGCCTTTGATGTCTCAGCCCCACCCTGCAACCTTGTGCTTGATGCAAAAGTGCCTTCCGAACTGATCCGAATAGTCGACTGATTCCCCTCGCTGAGCCCCTCCGCTAGAAAGGAGCGTTGCACACTATTCAGAAACTGTTCAATCTTTAGGTTGGACCGCAGAATCTCTAATCGAGAACGAGCGTTGGTCCCATGAGACATGGCAAGATGGGCGCCAAACGCCTCATTGCTTCGCTGAAGTAAGTGGTGATCGCTTGCCTCTACATTCGCCGATAAATTGTCCGATTCCGACTCGCCAAGCATGGCGCTTGTAAAAACACCCAGCTCCATTGCTGATGATAGACGCCGTGAAACTCGCAGATTGAGCGTGCGATTCCTGTAACCATCAGCGTCTGGGTTAAAGCCATTGGCCACCCTGGATGAAAATCCATCGGTATCCACTGTTGTTGCATCGATCTGGAAGCGATGATCGGATACCTCCCCGCCGTAATTCGCGGAAAATCCCCTCGTGTTTCGCGCGCCCAGCGTGATGGATGCCGAACCATTTGGCGTTCCAGACCCACGCCGAGTAAAGACATGAACAGTGCCTCCAATGGCTGCCTCGCCATACAGTGCACCGAGATTTCCCCGGACGATCTCTACACGGTCAATCATGTCCAGTGGAATATCGGCGAAATTAAAGGCACCCAGCCTATCGGTTTGAACACGCACACCATCGATGAACACGGCCGAGTTGACGCTCGACATTCCTCGCAAGAAGATGCTCGTGGTCGATCCGGGCCCTCCGTTTCGACCGATCTCGAACCCGGGCTCACTCATGAGAAGGCTTGCCAGATCTTGCGCCTGGGACTGCTCAATTTGGTCTCGGCCAATCACGCTGACAGAGGGAATAACCTCGCTAAGCTGCTGCTCGTATCGAGCAGCGCTCACCACCACTGGATCCAACGTTTGAATACTTTGCGCATGCGCGCAACCAAAGGCTGTTGCCATGGCAATAGCCAACACCGTGCGTGTTGTCTTCACAGAAAACCCTTCCCGGCCGCCCCAACCCCGAAGCGACAGACAATGTCCACGTCTGCGGCCGGTATCCAGGCTCACGTGCTGGGTTGCCGAGGCACCCGCTTCCTGCTCCCCCTTCCCAAGGCAACTGCCTCAGTGGGTCAGACCGGTGGGGGCCGGCCTGCTGGAACAAGACACGCACGCTGACTGTTTCGGGGGAAGCGCTGGATTCACACCAGCTTCCCGTTTAACCCGTGTTAAGCGGGCACCATCAGACGGTGTCTAATGAGTTAGACACGCCGAGTGTAGAACGCCTGAGTGGAGATTTCAAACTGGAGAGGAAGAAGTTGGTCGGGGCGAGATGATTCGAACATCCGACCCCTTGCACCCCATGCAAGTGCGCTACCAGGCTGCGCTACGCCCCGACCGAAGCGGTGAAGTATACCGG
>CAMAXF010000007.1 GCA_945862305.1 Bordetella parapertussis
CGGTCAGCATGGCGTGGCCACCGCCACTGTGGCCGCTCGGTTTGGCATGCGATGCACCGTCTACATGGGGTCTACCGATGTGGCCCGTCAGGCGGCAAACGTCTATCGCATGAAGCTGCTGGGTGCCGAGGTGGTGCCTGTTGAGAGCGGCTCCAAGACACTGAAAGATGCACTGAATGAGGCCATGCGCGACTGGGTCACGAATGTCGAAGACACCTTTTACATCATTGGCACCGTGGCGGGCCCGCACCCCTACCCAATGATGGTGCGCGATTTCAATTCGGTGGTGGGCAAGGAGTGCCTCTGGCAGATGCCCGAGATGGTGGGCCGGCAGCCCGACATGGTCGTGGCCTGCGTGGGCGGTGGCAGCAATGCCATGGGCATTTTCTACGACTACATCAATGAGCCCAATGTGGCCCTGATCGGGGTCGAGGCTGGTGGCCATGGTGTGAACTCGGGCCACCATGCGGCCTCGCTCTCGGCCGGCACGCCGGGCGTGCTGCATGGCAACCGCACCTATCTGCTCCAAGATGCCAATGGCCAGATTCAAGAGACCCATTCGGTCTCTGCGGGCCTGGACTACCCCGGCGTGGGGCCCGAGCATGCCTGGCTCAAGGATTCCGGCCGTGCGCAGTACGTGCCCATCAACGATGACGAAGCCCTGGCGGCCTTTCACACGTGTTGCCGCACCGAGGGCATCATCCCCGCGCTCGAGACCAGCCATGCGCTGGCCTATGCCGCCAAGGTGGCCCCGAGCCTGCCCAAGGACAAGGTCATTCTGGTGAACTTGTCTGGCCGCGGCGACAAAGACATGCACACGGTGGCCCAGGCCAGCGGCCTCGCGCTCTAAGCATGGGCCGTCTGTCGACTGTTTTTGAGGAGTTGGCGCAGGCCGGTCGCACGGCGCTCATTCCGTACTTCACGGCTGGCGATCCGTCCCGGGAGCAGACCCTCGAGGTCATGCATGCGCTGGTCGAGGGCGGGGCCGATGTCATCGAGCTTGGCGTGCCGTTTTCCGACCCCATGGCCGATGGTCCTGTCATTCAGCGCTCCAGCGAGCGCGCGCTCGCCCGGGGGGTGCGTCTGCAAGACTGCCTCGATTGGGTGGCCGCATTTCGCAAGACCAATCAGAAAACGCCTGTGGTGCTCATGGGCTATGCCAACCCGGTGGAGCAATACGGAACGGCTGCCTTTGTGAAGGCGGCGGTGGCCTCGGGTGTGGATGGCGTGCTGGTGGTGGATTACCCCCCTGAGGAGTGCGAGGCCTTCAGCCAGGCCTGTCATGAGGGCGGGCTCGATGTCATTTTTCTGCTGGCCCCCACCTCCACCGAAACACGGATGGACCAGGTCGCGCGCCTGGGCTCGGGCTACCTCTACTACGTGTCGCTCAAGGGGGTGACGGGCGCCGCGACCCTCGACACCCAGGCGGTGGCCGACCGCGTGGCCGTGATCCGCAGGCACACCACCATGCCCATTGGCGTGGGCTTTGGCATCTCCGATGCAGCCTCGGCCAAGGCCGTGGCCCAGCATGCCGATGCCGTGGTCATTGGCAGTGCGCTCATCAAGACGATGGAGGCATCGGTGGCACGGGATGGCAATCCGGTGGCCGATCTTCGAGCATTCATGACGGACATTCGCAGTGCACTGGATGAACACTCAAAACTGGGGCAGGCCGCATGAGCTGGATTGAAAAGATTCTGCCCCCCCGCATCCAGCCCACGGAGGGCCGCCGCCGCAGTGT
This sequence comes from Bordetella parapertussis, assembly GCA_945862305.1. Taxonomy (GTDB): domain Bacteria; phylum Pseudomonadota; class Gammaproteobacteria; order Burkholderiales; family Burkholderiaceae_A; genus Hahnella. The sequence continues at coordinate 1,742 of CAMAXF010000007.1, forward strand.
GCCCGAGGGTGTCTGGCTCAAGTGCCCCTCCTGCGATGCCGTGCTCTACCGGGACGACCTCGAGAAGAACCTCCAGGTCTGCCCCTCGTGCGCCCATCACATGCGGATCAAGGCGCGCACCCGGCTCGACCAGCTCCTCGATGCCGAGGGCCGTGAAGAGATTGGCCAGGAGGTGCTGCCCCTCGACAGCCTGAAGTTCAAAGACAGTCGCAAGTATCCCGAGCGCCTCTCGGAGGCGCAGTCGGAGACCGGTGAGACCGATGCAATGGTGGTCATGTCAGGCGCGGTGCGTGGAGTGCCCGTGGTGGTGGCCTGCTTTGAGTTTGAGTTCATGGGCGGCTCCATGGGCTCGGTGGTGGGCGAGCGTTTTGTTCGCGGCGTGGAGCGCGCCATGGCCACCGGTGCAGCCTTTGTCTCGATCAGTGCCAGCGGTGGTGCACGCATGCAAGAGGGCCTGCTCTCGCTCATGCAGATGGCCAAGACCACTGCAGCCCTTCAACAATTGGCCCAGGCACGGCTGCCGTATGTCTCGGTCCTCACCGATCCCACCATGGGTGGTGTGTCGGCCAGCTTCGCATTCGTGGCCGACATCGTCATTGCGGAGCCCAAGGCGCTCATCGGATTCGCTGGCCCGCGTGTGATCGAGCAGACCGTTCGAGAGAGGCTCCCAGAGGGCTTCCAGCGCGCAGAGTTCCTGCTGCAAAAGGGTGCCATCGACCGCATCGTGGATCGTCGCAAGCTGCCAGATGAACTGGCCGAGATGATCTCTCTTTTGATGCAGCCCGCACGCGCGTAACGCGTATGCCCATGGGCGATGCCACGGCCGCTTCCCTGGCCTTGGCCCAATGGCTTCAAAGACTCGAGTCCGCCTCCATGCCTGGCGTGTCGAGGCCCGGCATGCGCATGGCCTTGGACGATGTTCGCGCAGTGGCCCAGGCCATGTCCTTCGACTTCGATGCCACGGGCCTTCGGCTCGCCTGTCGTGTGATTGTGGTGGGTGGCACCAACGGAAAGGGCTCGACCTGCGCCTTTCTCGAGGCCATGGCCAGTCAGGCAGGCTACCGAACGGCGGTCTATTCATCCCCACACCTGTTGCGCTTTGAGGAGCGGCTGCGGCTTCAAGGCCAGGACAGCGAGGCCTCGGACTGGGTAGCCGCCTTCGAGGCGGTGGGCCGGGCCACCGAGAAGGCCGGCGCATCGCTCACCTACTTTGAGTGGGTGACCCTGGCCGCCTTCGACATGGTGCGCCGACAGCCCTTGGACTTGGCCATTTTTGAGATTGGCATGGGCGGCCGACTCGATGCCGTGAACTTGCTGGCCAACGACGTGGCTGTGCTCACCTCGATCGACCTCGACCACCAGGCCTTTCTTGGCGGAACCCGTGAGCAAATTGGATGGGAGAAGGCCCACATTGCCCGGCCTGGCCGGCCCCTGATTGTGGGCGACCCCGTACCCCCGCCCACGGTTGCAGTGGTGGCGCAGACCATTGGGGCAGACCTGTGGCAGTTCGGGGTGGACTTCAACTACCAGGGCGATCGGCAACAGTGGAGCTGGCGCGGCCGCGGACAGGCCCGCCATGCCATGGCCTATCCGGCGCTTCGGGGCATGAACCAGCTGCTCAATGCATCGGCCGCACTGGCTGCGCTGGCGGCACTGCAGGAGCAGCTGCCCGTCAATCAGGGGGCGGTGCGCGCGGGCCTGGGGCTCGTGTCACTGCCCGGCCGATTCCAGGTGCTGCCCGGTCAGCCCGCGGTGGTCCTCGATGTGGGCCACAACCCCCATGCGGCCGGTGTGCTCGCGAGCAATTTGGATCAGATGGGATTCTTTCCGAAGACCTTGGCCGTGGTGGGCATGCTCGCCGACAAGGATGCCCCGGGCGTGTTTACACCATTGGTCTCCAAGGTGGACGCCTGGTTTTTGGCGAGCCTCGAGGGTGAAGGCTTGGGCGCGCGAGCCCAGAGGGCCCAGGCCTTGGCCGAGCAACTCGCCCCGCTGCTGATCCCTGTGCAGGCTGCAAGGGCCAAGGATGGGCTCCCTGCCATCGCGGTGCATTGCCTGGATTCACCAGTGCAGGCCTTTGCCGCCGCGGCAGAGCAGGCCGACCCGAGTGATAGACTCGTGGTGTTTGGGTCCTTTGTCACCGTCGCAGCCGTATGGCCCGCGGCACAACAGATAGGTCAGGCTCCTCACGCCCCTCGCGCCCCCGATGCCCGCTGATTTCGCCGACCCCATGGCAGAGCATAAGCGCCGAGCCCGCTGGCGGCTCCTTGGCGCCGTTCTGTTCTCCACCGCCACCGCGGCCGTGGTCTTGATGCTCTTTGAAGACACGCCGCGCAGCCTGCAGCAAGACTTCATTCTGAAGTGGCCCGCACCTTCAGACGCGCCGTCAGTCGCATCCCCGTCTGCGCCCGAGCAGAGCCCGCCTGAGCCCGCGACCAATAAAACCCCCGAGGCTGCTCCACCAGCGTCGGCCGTGGCTGAGCCCGCTGCAACTCCAGCGCCCGCTACCCCGGCAACCTCGGCGGCATCGGCACCCACGCCCGCTGCACCCAAGTCCGCCAATGCGAAGACCAAGCCTTACTTCTTGCAGTTGGGTGCCTACTCTCAGAAGTCGTCTGCAGAGGCTGCCCGCAAGAAGCTCGAGGCACCTGGTCGGCGTCTTGTGGTTGTGTCGCTTTCAGGCCAATCCGGGCCGCGCCATCGCCTTCGGATGGGCCCGTTTGCATCCGAGCGCGAGGCCGATGCGGCTCGCGCACGCTTAAAGCTCGAGGGTGTTGAGGCCACACTGATACGCCCAGAGGCCACGCGTGACTGAGGCCACAAGCTGGATTGACATTGTCTGCGCCGTGGTGGTGGTGGCCTCGGTGCTGCTTTCCATGCTCCGGGGCCTGGTGCAGGAGGTGGCGTCTTTGGCCGTGTGGATCCTCGCCCTCGTGGGGGCCAGTCGCCTTGCCATTTACGGTGCCGAGCCCTTACAGGAGTGGCTGCCACCCGCCATGGCCATGACCGTCGCCTTTGCCCTCATCTTCGTGCTGATCTTGTTGTTGGGCCGCCTGCTCACGCTCGCCCTCAAGGAATTGGTTCAGGCCGTGGGCGGTGGCTTTCTGGATCGCCTGATGGGCGTGGCCTTTGGCCTGGCCCGCGGATGGGTGATTCTCACGGTCTTGGCGGTGCTCGCCGCCATGACCCCGCTCATTGGTCAGCCGGCTTGGCAGACTGCAGACAGTCGTCCGGTTCTGGAGTGGTCCATTCGTGTGGCTGCACCGTGGCTTCCAGATGCCGTGTCGTCCCGCGTTCAACTCGATTCTTTGAAAAGGCCCTAGCCATGTGTGGTGTCGTTGGAATTGTTGCAGCCCATCCGGTGAATCAGTCGCTCTACGATGCGCTGCTGCTGATGCAGCATCGTGGCCAGGATGCGGCGGGCATCGCCACGGCCCAGGGCAAGCGCATTCATTTGTCGAGGGGCACGGGCCTGGTGCGAGATGTCTTTCGCACCCGTGACATGCGCAACCTCTACGGCAACATGGGCATCGGACATGTTCGGTACCCGACGGCCGGCAGTGCCATGAGTGCTGAGGAGGCCCAGCCCTTCTATGTGAACGCGCCCTTTGGCATCGTGCTCGGGCACAACGGCAACCTCACCAACGCGGGTGAACTCCAAGACGACATGTACCGCCGTGATCGGCGTCACATCAACACCGAGTCGGACTCCGAGGTGCTGCTCAATGTCTTTGCCCATGAGCTGCAGCAGGCCGTCAGTGGCCTCACGCTCGACCCAGATGCGGTCTTTGCAGCGGTGAGCGTTCTGCAGCGCAGGGCCAAGGGGGCCTATGCCTGCGTGACCATGATTCCGGGCTTTGGCGTCATCGGGTTCCGTGACCCTTATGGCATTCGTCCGCTGGTCTTGGGCGAGCGCGATGAAGGCACGGGCAAGGATTACATCCTCGCCTCGGAGTCGGTGGCCTTGGAGGGCCTGGGATTTCGTCTGGTGCGCGACATCGCCCCGGGTGAGTGCATTGTGATCACGGAAGACCGAGAGGTCTTCTCCAAGCAGTGCGGCCAGCATTCAAGCCTGAACCCCTGTGTGTTCGAGTTCGTCTACTTCGCACGGCCCGACTCGCAGATCGATGGCATCTCCGTGTACGACGCCCGACTCAAGATGGGTGAGACCCTGGCCGCCCAGGTGGCCAAGGCCTTTCCAGGTGGCGACATCGATGTGGTCATGCCCATTCCTGATTCCAGCCGGCCTGCGGCCCTTCAGTTGGCCATGCACCTCAACGTGCCTTATCGAGAGGGCTTCATCAAGAACCGCTACGTGGGCCGCACCTTCATCATGCCCGGTCAGGAGGTGCGCAAGCGGTCGGTTCGGCAAAAGCTCAACGCCATGGCCTCGGAGTTCAAGGGCAAGCGGGTGCTCATCGTCGATGACTCCATTGTTCGTGGCACCACCAGTCGAGAGATTGTGAGCATGGCCCGAGAGTCGGGTGCGCGGGGCGTGGTCTTCGCCTCGGCAGCCCCGCCCGTGCGTTTTCCGAATGTCTACGGCATTGACATGCCCACTCGTCGCGAACTCATTGCCCATGGCCGCAGCGATGATGAGATCTGCGAGGCCATTGGGGCCGATGCGCTCGTCTACCAGGGGATCGATGCCATGAAGGCCGATGTGCGCGGGTTCAATGCGGCCGTGACCGGGCTGGAGGCATCGTGCTTCGATGGCCACTACATCACAGGCGATGTCACTGCCGCCTGGCTAGACCAGCTTGAGGAGCAACGACATGGCTGATTCCAAAGGTGTGAACCCACCGAAGGCCGAGGGCCACGAGGATCTTGAGGGCATGGGCTTTGGCACTCGGGCGGTGAGGGCGGGCACGGCCCGGTCTCAGTTTGGCGAGCACTCCGAGGCCATGTACCTGACCTCGAGCTTTGTCTTTGAGGATGCCGAGCAGGCCGCGCGCCGTTTTCAGAACCAGGAGCCTGGGCCGGTCTACTCGCGGTTCACCAACCCGTCTGTTCAGATGTTCGAAGAGCGACTGGCGTCGCTCGAAGGGGCCGAGGACTGCGTGGCCACAGCCACTGGCATGTCGGCCATTCTCTCGGTATGCCTGGGCCTGCTCAAGGCCGGCGATGAGATCGTGACCACGGGAAGCCTCTTTGGCGCCACCATTCAGCTCTTTGACAACTTCATCAAGAAGTTTGGTGTGGGCGTGCGCTATGTCTCGCTCACCGACCCGTCGGCCTGGAAGGCGGCCATCACACCACAGACCAGGCTCTTCTACCTGGAGACGCCGTCGAATCCGCTCACCGAGATTGCAGACCTCGAGGCCATTGGGAAGATTGCGCGTGAGGCGGGCGTGATCACGGTGGTGGACAACTGCTTCTGCACCCCCGCCCTGCAGCAGCCCCTTCGTTACCCCATCGACCTGGTGCTGCACTCGGCCACGAAGTACATCGACGGCCAGGGCCGTGTGCTCGGTGGTGCGGTGGCCGGGCCCAGCAAGCTCGTACACGAGGTGCGCCAGGTGGTGCGCACCTGTGGGCCCTCGCTCTCACCCTTCAATGCCTGGGTGCTGCACAAGTCACTCGAGACCCTGCAGATTCGCATGCGCGCTCACTCCGAGAATGCCATGGCCTTGGCCACTTGGCTCTCCACGCAGCCCGCCGTGGGCCAGGTTTTGTATCCCGGCCTCTCGTCGCACCCCCAGCATGCACTGGCCATGCGTCAGCAGTCGGCGGGCGGCGCCATTGTGTCCTTTGAGCTCAAGGGTGACTCCGCACAGGCCATGCAGCAAAAGGCCTTTGGTCTGGTCAATGCGGTGAAGGTCTTCTCGCGCACAGGCAACCTTGGTGACACGCGCAGCATCATCACCCACCCGGGCTCCACCACGCATGGCCGCATCAGTGAAGAGGCTCGTCAGCGGGCGGGCATTACCCAAGGGCTCATCCGCCTGGCGGTGGGCCTGGAGGATGTGGCAGACCTGCAGCGCGACCTGGAGCAGGGCCTGGGCGGTTAGTCGACATCAGCCGTGAATGCGCCGAAAGCCGGTGATCCTCGGGCCCCAATAACTGCTCACCAGGCTCTCAAGTCGAACCGTTCCCCCTTCATTGGGCGCATGCACAAAGCGGTTTTGACCGATGTAAATGCCGACATGGGAATACTCCTTGCCGGTGGTGTTGAAGAAGACCAGGTCTCCTGGGAGTCGGTCCTCGGCGGGCACCTCGCGGCCAGCTGACCACATCTTCTCCACCGTGCGCGGCAGCGTTTTGCCTGTGGCGCGGCGCATCACATAGACCACCAGGCCGCTGCAATCGAACCCACCCGCAGGCGTATTGCCTCCCCATCGGTAGGGAATGCCCACCAACGAGAAGGCATGCAATGCGGGCTCGGCAAAGCCTTTCTCCGTGGCCTCCAGGCGCGCGGGTGGAAGGGCGCTGCGGCGCGTTCCAGACACCGGGGCCGCACCCGAGCCGGTGGTTCCCCCAAGCCCCGCGCAGCCGGAGACAAGCAGCGGGGAGGACGCGGCGATGAGCAGGAGCAGCCGGCGTCGCTTAATGGTAGATGTCATATCGCATTGTCTCGGGAAGACGAATTGTGCGCATGGTCAGACCGTGCATGCACATAGGTTCCATTTTGTTCCTTTATGGCCTATCATGGCGCTACGCAAAGGAGGTTCATATGGCCATCAACGTGAAGTTGTCCGAGTCCTTGGTGGAGACCGCCAAGCGCCACGGCGCCATCGAGCATCGCTCGGTACCCAAGCAAATCGAATACTGGTCCCAAATCGGCAAGATCGCTGCCGAGAACCCAGATCTACCCTTCAGCGTCATCCGAGACATTCTGATTGCGGATCAAGAAGCGCCGGTCGGTGAGTATCAGTTTGGCTGATGCGAATCCTTGTTACCCCCACCTTCGAGCGCACTGCCAAGAAGTTGCACCAGCAGCAAAAGGCAGCGCTTGACGAGGCGGTCCGAACGATTGCCAACCAACCGAATGTCGGTGAGGCCAAGGTCGGTGATCTTGCCGGTGTGCAGGTCTACAAGTTCCGCATGGGAAACCTCTGGTGCCTGCTTGCTTATCGCGTGTTAGACGAGACCACACTCAAGCTCTTGATGGTCGGTCCGCATGAAAATTTCTACCGAGACCTTAAACGCGGTGGTCAGGCCCACTGATTTGCCCCGCTAACGAAAATCCCTCGACTCGCTGGGCAGGCGGCCCAGGGCCTCGGCCAGCAGGTGTGTGTGGTCCTCCACTCGAAGGGCCAAGAGGTTCAAGACCTGGCCGGGTGCATCGGTGGGAATATTTTCATCGCGCTGCCAACGGCCATAGGCGGTGATGAGCTGGCCATGCAGGGTGGCATCTCGATGCCGCTCGAGCACATCGGGCCAGACCACCACATTGATGCGGCCGGTTTCATCTTCGAGGGTGAGGAACAGGATGCCCTTGGCGGTGCTCGGCCGCTGACGATGGGTCACCAGCCCGCTGGCCCGCGCAAGCCGCCCGTGGGGATGGTGTCTGAGCTCTGAGAAGGGCCTGCTCTGAAAGCGCGCCGCAAGAATGGGCCGCAGGAACGCCACGGGGTGACGACCCAGGCTCAGCCCCATGCTGGCGTAGTCGTGTGCCACATCGTCGGCCTCGGTGGGTGGCAGCAGCAGGCCTTCGTTCAGGCTGGGCTCGGCCACCTGGGCCGGGGCCAGGAATGCAGTGGGCCGCTCATGGCCTGCAGCCTGCCAGGCAGCCTCGTGCCGGTGGGCGGACAACGATCGAAGGGCCTGTGCGGCGGCCAAGGCCTGAAGGTCGGATCGCATCAGGCCTGCGCGTTGTGCGAGCGCTTGAATGGATTCAAACGGGCCTTGCTGACGGGCCAGTACGATTCGCCTGGCAGCATCGGCAGGAAGCTGCCCCACCATCTGAAGGCCAAGCCGCACAGGCCGGCACGGCTGCTTAGGGTCGTTGTTTGGGTCGTTGTTTTGGTCGTTGTTGGCCTCGAGCATGGCGCCCACGCCACTGGCCTGAACATCCACCGGACGCACGGTAACACCATGGTCTTGTGCATCTCGCACGAGCTGGGCTGGTGCATAAAAGCCCATGGGCTGGGCATTGAGCAGGGCCACCAGAAAGGCATCGGGATGGTGGCACTTGAGCCAGCAGCTCACATAAACAAGCAGCGCAAAACTGGCGGCATGTGACTCCGGAAAGCCGTACTCACCAAAGCCTTCAATCTGGGCAAAGACCCGTTGGGCAAACTCACGGGTGTAGCCGCGCATGAGCATGCCGTTGATGACCTTGTCGTGGAATGGCCCCAGGCTGCCACGCCGTCGCCAGGCGGCCATGGCCCGCCGGAGCTGATCGGCCTCGCCCGGTGTGAAGCCTGCAGCCAGAATGGCCAGCTGCATAACCTGCTCTTGAAAGATGGGCACGCCCAGGGTTCGTGCAAGGGCCGTCTTCACGGCTGGGCTTGGATAGTCGATGGGCTCCAAGCCCTGGCGTCGCCGCAGGTAGGGATGCACCATGCCCCCTTGAATGGGCCCGGGCCGAACAATCGCCACCTCGATGACGAGGTCGTAAAAGCAGGCGGGCTTGAGCCGCGGCAGCATGCTCATCTGGGCACGCGACTCGATCTGAAACACGCCAATGGTGTCGGCCGCCTGAATCATGCGGTAGGTGCGGCCATCTTCGGCAGGCACCTCTTGCATCCAGAGGGAACGGGGCTGGCCTTGGTCGTCGCGCAGGCCCAGTTTCTCGCCCACGCAGGCCAGGGCCAGCCGAATGGCGCTCAGCATGCCCAGGGCCAGCACGTCCACCTTGAGCAGGCCCAGGGCATCGATGTCGTCCTTGTCCCACTGCAGCACCGTGCGATCGGCCATGGCCGCGTTCTCCACTGGCACGAGGTCGCTGAGCTGGTGGCGTGCAATCACAAAGCCGCCCACATGCTGAGAGAGATGGCGCGGAAAGCCCACGAGGTCGGTGGCCAGTTGGGCCCACCGGCCCAGCAGCTTGTCGGGGGGCATGGAGGGCAGCGGAGACTCCAGCGGCAGGGCGGCGCGGCGTGCAAGGCCCTGGCCGATGGTCTCAGACAGGCCCTCGGTGGAGATGGCCTTGCCATCCCACCAGCTGTGGCCCTTGGCGGCTGCATCGATCAAGATGGGGTCGATGCCCAAGGCCTTGCCAGTGTCTCGAAGGGCGGACCGTGGTCGGTACCGAATGATGGCCGCCGCCAGGGCCGCACGGTGGCGGCCATACTTGGTGTAGATGTACTGGATGACCTCTTCGCGGCGTTGGTGTTCGAAGTCGACATCGATGTCGGGTGGTTCATTGCGCTCCTTCGAGATGAAACGCTCAAAGAGCATGCTCATGCGGGAGGGATCGACCTCGGTGATGCCCAGGCAATAGCAGACTGCGGAGTTGGCTGCAGAGCCACGGCCTTGGCAGAGAATGCCCTGGGCCCGTGCGAAGGCCACGATGTCGTAGACCGTGAGGAAGTAAGGCTCGTAGTGCAGCTCATGAATGAGCTGGAGCTCATGCTCGATCTGTTGCCGAACATTGGCAGGCATGCCCTCTGGGTACTGGCCCAGTGGAAAGCGTCTGCGGGCACCTTCCTCGGTGAGGTGGCGCAGCCACTGCGTGGGGTTGAGGCCCTCGGGCACGATTTCGTCGGGGTACTCATAGCGCAGTTCATCGAGTGAGAATCGGCAGCGCTCTGCAATCCACAGGCTGTTGTGCATGAGCGATGCAGGGTAGAGGCGTGCGAGCCGCAGCCGTGGCCGCAGGTAGGCCTCGGCGTTGGCCAGCAGGTGCTGGCCACAGTCTGGCAGTGGCTGGCCATGGCCGATGGCCGCGACCAGGTCGGCCAGGGGCTTGTCTCGGCGACGGGCCATTCGCACATCGCCCACGGCCACCAGGCCCACGCGCAAGAGGCCGCCCAGGGCCTGCAGCTGCTGCAGCCAGGCGCGGTCGTCTGCTCGAAGCTGCAGGCTTACGCCCATCCAGAGGCGATCGCCCAGGCAGGCCTTGAGCCATTGCCCGGTGGCATGCAGGCTGGTCTCGGGGCCAGTGGGGCTGGGCAGCCAAATGGCCCAGCAGTTCTCAAGCGGCTGGTGGGTGAGGTCGTCTTGGCAGACCTGGTAGTGGCCCTTGCCCACCCGGCGTCGGCCCAGTGTGATGAACCGACACAGCTGCTGCCAGCCCTGTTTGTTCTGGGCCAAGAAGGCCAGGCGCGGGCCTTGTTCGAGCACGAACTGCGCGCCATGAATGATGGGCAGGCCGGTGGCCTGGCCAGCCAGGTGGGCCCGAACGCTGCCCGAGACACTGGCTTCATCGGTGAGGGCCAGTGCGGCATAGCCCAAGGCCTTGGCACGCGCCACCAGGTCTTCGGGGTGGGAGGCTCCTGACTGAAAGGAGAAATTACTCGCGCAGATGAGCTCGGCGTAGTCCATGGGGGTGGATGTGCTCAGCCAAAGAGGCCGTGCAGAAACCACTCGTGGGCCGGGGTGCGAAAGACCCAGACCAGTCGGTGGTCCTGGGTTTCGGCCACGAAGTAATCGCGTGCGATGGGGCTCGACCACCATTCGGCCTCAATGCGCTCGGGGCCCGCCCGCAGGCGCAAGGGGCCTTCGTAGAGGGGACGATCCTTCGAGAGCCCCAAGGCCAAGGGGTCCTGCAAGAGCCAGACTGGCCGAGGGGGCAGGGCCGCCATGGGCACCGATGACGGCAATGCCTTGGATGCAGACGGCCGCTGGGCAGACCAGTCTTCCAAGCTGCTGGCCGATTCGGGGCGGTGGCTGTTGCAGACCACCAGCCGTGAGACCTGGTGGTTGCCCAGCCGTGCAGAGAGCCTTTCGCACAAGGCCTGCAGCCCCTCGTGTGTCTCGGTGGGGTGTGTCTGGGGGAAGAGATCGGGTATTGGGTTCTCAAGCGGCACAGGAGTGTCGAGCAGCAGGGCCACCCCACTGACCGGTGCGGCCAGGCTGGTCTGGCCAAGCCGTTCAGACAACAGCCGCCCAATGCGTTCATGGTCTCGGCTTGCGCCCGAGAGCCGAATGAGAAGGTCTTGGTGGCGCCGACGCCCTTGGTGGAAACGAAAGCAGAGTAACTCCACGCCAGAGTGTTTGGCCGCCAGCCAGGCCAGCCCCGCCTCCAGCAGCCGCTGGCAGGCAGACTCCAAGATGGCCTTGGCGTCGGTGGGCAGCGCAAATTCGAGGCCTTCTTCAAATGTGGCTGGTGGCTCGATGGGCAGGCGAGGGTCGGGCCGTTCCCCCAGGGCGGCTTCTAGCGCTTCGACAAAAGCCTTTCCAAATCGCCGGCGCAGCCCTGCACGGGGCAGGCTGAGCAGGGCCCCCAGTGTGCTGAGCCCCATCTGGGAGAAGCGTTCTTGGTGGGCCATGGCCTCGGGCACCACAGAGAGCGGGAGGTCTTGGAGCGGCCGGCCGGGTGCGCACACATGCCATTCGGCCAGCCGCGGGGTGGGGGCCTGGGCCAGGTGTAGGCTGGGCCAGCCCAGGCGGGTGGCACCGGTTTCGAGTGCCTGCAGCAGGCGGCCACAGCCACCCCACAGGCGAAGGCTGGGGGCAACCTCGAGCAGGATGACATCGGGCCATTGGCCCAAACAGACGTCTGGCGTGAACTGCAATGCCCACTGGGCCATGCGCATGCGCACGGCCGAAAACGACTCAGTGGGATGCAGGCGAACGCAGGCTGGTGGTGTGAGGCCGCAGGAGGGGCTGGCGTTCGGGAATTGGCAGGCGATCCAGAGCATGGGCCTCTTCCAGGGGGCGAAGGGCTCGGCTGGCCATGGGCACATTCACCAAGATGGGCTCGGCTGAAACGGGGCCCCGACGCTTGAGCAGTTGAACGGCCAGGCCCGGGTAATGGCGGGGTAGCAGGGCCAGCCGCAGGGGTGCGGGCGAAGGCTGTTCCTGGGCTTCAAAGGGCCGAAACAGAAAGACCGGCCCTTGGGCTGCGCGGGCTGCGAGCTGAAAACGACGCAGGGCCTCTGGCTTGGTGGTGGCATCGAGCCAGGCCACCAGGGCGCCGAACCGGTTGCTGCGCAGGCTTTGCTCCAGGGCCCAGAGACGGTCTGCGGCATGGCGGGCACGCACGACCAGGAATTGTTCGGTGGGCAGGCCCAGCGCCGCCAAGGCAGGGGCATAAGGAATGTGTGGCGGCGCCAGCAAAAGAATGTGCCGGCCTGTTTGGGCCAGGCGCTGCAGGGCTGGTGCCAAGAGCCGCCATTCACCCACGCCCAGGGCGCGGACCATGAGTTCGGTGAGGCAGCCCGGTGGCCAGCCCCCGCCAGGGAGTTGGGCATCGAGCCGTGCATGCCCGCTGGGAACAGAGGCGGGGCCTTGGTGCGGCACATGGCCAGCCGCCCGCCACAGGCTTGGGTGGCGTTGCACGAGGTCTTCCACAATGGGGTTCATTTAAACGCTCCGAATGACACCGACCCCGAGGCCTTCGATGGCCAGGGCTTGGTGACGGGTGTCGACCACGATGGGCTGGAAATCGGGGTTGTCTGGCAGCAGTTCGACCATGTGCCCTTTGTGCTGGAACCACTTCACGGTGACCTCGTCTTCCAGGCGGGCGACCACCAACTGGCCATTGCGAACCTGGCCCATGCCCCCTTGAAGCCGCTTCACGGCAAGGAGGTCGCCATCGAGGATGCCGGCGTCTCGCATGCTCATGCCGCGCACCTTCAGAAGGTAGTCTGGGCGCTGTTTGAACAGGGAAGGGTCGAGGCTGTGGTGGGATTCGATGTGCTCGGTGGCCAGGATGGGCGCGCCCGCGGCCACTCGGCCCACCAAGGGGAGGCTGAGGGACTCGAGGAGTTGACGGGCCACTGTGCTGGCCGCACCCATGGCAGACCCGGTACTGGATTTGGTGGTGGGCCTGGTGGTGGACCCTGGGCTGGGCTGGCCATGGTCTTGGAGCAGCCGAATGCTTCGAGAGGCCCCGGCCACCATGGAGATGGCCCCCTTGCGCACCAAGGCCTTCAGGTGTTCTTCGGCGGCATTGGGCGAACGAAAGCCCAGGGCCTGGCAGATCTCGGCCCGGGTGGGCGGGTAGCCGGTTTGGGCAATGTGGGCCTCGATGAATGAGAGAATCTCTTGCTGCCGATCGGTAAGGTGCTTCATGGCCTTCCTTTGCAATACCTGAATATTTATACAGTACTCTTGTCTTTCAAAAGGTTCAAGCCATGCCCCTGTTTGCCTCCCCGTTGCTCGTGCATTTGCCGGTGTCGTCGTTTGCGATGGTGATGGGCCTCTCAGGCCTGGCCTTGGTCTGGGGGCGGGTCTCGGTCATGGGCTGGCTGCCCAATGTGGCCCCGGCCATGGCCAGTGGCCTGGGCCTGCTGGCCGGGGTGGTGTTTCTGCTGCTGCTGGTTCGCTACCTCTCTCGCTGGGTCACCGATGCCGAGCAGATTCGGGCCGAGTGGCACCACCCAGTGAAGTCGGCGTTCTTTGCCGCGGTCTCGGTGTCCTTTGCCCTCATGGGCACGGTGGCCCTGGCCCTCTTTGCGCCCTTGGCCTTGCCGCTCTGGGCGGTGGGGGCGGTCTTGCAGGTGGTGGTGATGGTCATGGTGCTCAATGCCTGGGTGCACCGAGAGGGTCTGCAGCCTTGGCATGCCAATCCGGCCTGGTTCATTCCTGCGGTGGCCAATGTGGTCATGCCCTTGGGGGGTGTCCGGCTGGGCCTGTTGGAGGTCTCTTGGTGGTTCTTTGCCGTGGGCCTGCTCTTTTGGGTGGTCATGCTCACCCTGGTCATGGGCCGACTGCTCTTTGTGCAGCCCCCGTTGCCCGAGCGACTCATGCCCACCCTGTGTATTTTCTTGGCCCCGCCGGCCGTGGGCTTCTTGTCCTGGATGCTGCTCACCGGCCAGCATGCCGATGGCCGCAGCATCGACTGGATGGGCCATGCCCTCTTTGGCCTGGCACTCTTTTTTGCGGTGTTCCTGGTCTCGCAGGTGCCGCGCTTCCTTCGGCTGCCGTTCTACCTGTCTTGGTGGGCCTTCTCATTTCCCGTGGCGGCCTTTACCGCGGCCTGCCTCGTCTACAGCGACTTCGTGCCCCTGCCCATCATTCAAGGCCTGGCCGTGTTCATGGTGGTCTTCTCCACGGCCCTCATTCTCTGGCTCTTGGTGCGCACGGTGGTAGCTGTCGTTCGCCATGAGCCGCAGCTCATCGATTAGGTTTTTTTAAAGGCCGTTGTAGTTCGGCCCACCACCGCCCTCGGGTGCCACCCAGACGATGTTCTGGGTGGGGTCTTTGATGTCACAGGTCTTGCAGTGAATGCAGTTCTGGGCATTGATCTGAAGCCGCGCACCGGCCACGGGCGTGGTCACCGGATGGCCTTGGGCATCGAGGTATTCATACACGCCGGCTGGGCAATACCGCGCCTCTGGCCCGGCGTAGCGGGCCAGGTTCACCGACACCGGCACTGTGGCGTCTTTCAGGGTGAGGTGGCAGGGCTGCCCGTCGGCATGGGCCGTGCCCGTGAGAAAGACCGATGAGGGCCGATCAAAACTGATCTTTCCATCGGGCTTGGGGTAGGCCACGGGTGCATGGTCACTGGCCGGCTCTAATTTGGTGTGGTCTGGCGCGCGTTGGTGCAGGGTGATGGGTGCGCGACCGCGAAAGAGGGTCTGGTCGATGCCAAAGAGCAGGCTGCCCAGCCACAGGCCTTTGGCCATGGCGGGCTTGAAGTTGCGCCCGCGCTGGAGTTCATCGTGCAGCCAAGATGCTCGAAAGGCCTTTGGATAGGCCCCGAGCAGGGCAGGCGGGCTTGGCTGTGCCAAGGCTTCAAGGCAGGCATCTGCAGCGAGCATGCCGCTGTGAATGGCCGCATGGCTGCCCTTGATACGTGCTGGGTTGAGGAAGCCCGCCTCGCAGCCAATCAGGGCACCGCCTGGAAAGCAGAGTTCGGGCAGGCTATTGAGGCCACCGGCCGTGATGCTGCGAGCCCCATAGCCAATGCGCTCGCCGCCTTCAAAGAGCGGCCGCAGCGAGGGGTGGTGCTTGAGCCGCTGGAGCTCTTCAAAGGGGGAGAGCCAGGGGTTCCGATAGCCCAGGCCCACCACCATTCCAATGGCCACCTGGTGCTGATCCAGGTGGTAGACAAAGGCGCCCCCGTAGGTCTGGGCATCGAGTGGCCAGCCTGCGGTGTGCAGCACGCGGCCGGGCCGAGAGACCTCTGGGCGGACCGACCAGACTTCCTTGAGGCCAATGCCGTAGGTCTGAGGGTCGGCCTTTGCATCAAGGCCAAAGCGTGCAATGAGTTCGCGGCCCAGTTGGCCCCGAGAGCCTTCGGCAAACAGGGTGTACTGGCCGTGCAGTTCCATGCCGGGCTGGTGCGATGCCGTGGGCTGGCCTTGGGCATCCAGGCCCATGTCGCCCGTGGCCAAACCCGTGACGCGGCCTGTGTTGTCGTAGAGCACCTCGGTGGCTGCAAAGCCTGGATAGACTTCCACGCCCAGTGCCTCGGCCTGCTCGCCCAGCCAGGCCACCACGGCAGACAGCCGAACCACATGGTTGCCATGGTTCTTGAAACAGGCGGGCAGCAGCCACTGTGGGACCTCGCGGTGTGCCTGGGCCGACAAAAACCAGAACTGATCCTCCGAGACGGGAACGCCCATGGGGGCACCGCGGGCCTGCCAGTCGGGCAGCAACGCGGTGAGGGCGCGCGGGTCCATGACTGCGCCCGAGAGGGTATGGCCACCGATGCTGGCTGATTTGTCGATCACGCAGACCGAGGGCTCCCGGCCTTGGGCGAGTCCCGCCTGCTTGAGACGAATGGCTGCGGCGAGACCCGCAGGGCCCGCGCCAACGATCACCACATCAAACGACATGGACTCGCGGGTCATGAGGAGGCTGATACTCTAAGCACGACCACATTTTATGGGCGAACGATGAACAAGATTTATCCGGATGCGAGAGCAGCCCTACAAGATGTACTGGCAGACGGCATGACCTTGGCCATGGGCGGCTTTGGCATCTGCGGCATTCCGGAGGCCCTCATTGCTGCGGTTCGAGACCTCGGCGCCAAAGACCTTACGGTCATTTGTGGCACCGCGGGCACCGATGACCGTGGGCTGGGCCAGCTCCTGCAGACCCGCCAGGTGCGCAGGCTGGCCTCGTCCTATGTGGGCGAGAACAAGATCCTCGAGCAGCAGTTTCTGGCCGGTGAACTGGAGATTGAATTCACCCCGCAGGGCACATTGGCCGAGAAGCTGCGCGCGGGTGGTGCCGGCATTCCGGCCTTTTACACAAAGACTGGCGTGGGCACCGTGGTCTCCGAAGGCAAGGAGGTGCGCGAGTTCGATGGGCAGTCGTATGTGATGGAGCGCAGCCTCTTTGCAGACATTTCCCTGGTGAAGGCCTGGAAGGCCGACCGCGCAGGCAACCTGGTCTATCGGCTCACGGCACGCAACTTCAATCCGAATGTGGCCATGGCCAGTCACATGACCATCGCAGAGGTCGAGGAGATTGTGGAGAACGGCATGCTCGATCCCGATGAGATTCACACCCCGGGCATTTTCGTGAAGCGGGTGGTCTGCAATCCGCAGCCCGAGAAGGCCATCGAGCAGCGCACCACACGCCCAGCCTGACCACCCCACACGAGAGACGCAAGACCATGCCTTGGACCCGAGATCAGATGGCCGCCCGTGCGGCCCAGGAATTGCAAGACGGCTTTTATGTGAACCTGGGCATTGGCATTCCCACTATGGTGGCCAACCACGTGCCACCGGGCATCGAGGTCTGGCTGCAGTCGGAGAACGGGCTGCTGGGCATTGGCCCCTACCCCCGCGATCATGAGGTCGATGCCGACCTGATCAATGCCAGCAAGCAGACCGTCACCACCTTGCCGGGTTCGGCCATTTTCTCGAGCGCCGATTCCTTTGCCATGATTCGTGGCGGGCACATCAACCTGGCCATCCTGGGCGCCATGCAGGTCTCGGCCCGGGGCGACCTTGCCAACTGGATGATCCCGGGCAAGATGGTCAAGGGCATGGGCGGGGCCATGGACCTGGTGGCCGGCGTGCCCAAGGTCATCGTGCTCATGGAGCACACGGCCAAACGCAAGGATGGCGGCGAAGACATCAAAATCCTCGAGTCGTGCACATTGCCGGTCACGGCCGTGCAGGCTGTGGATCTCATCATCACCGACCTGGCCGTGATGGCGGTGAGCGCAGAGGGCCTTCGGGTCCTGGAGCGTGCCCCCGATGTCTCCGTGTCGGTGCTCCAAGAGAAGACGGGCTGCACGCTGATTCACTGACGAGGCGCGCTTTGCGGGTTGTCGGTGGTCGCCATCGGTATAATCTGGCTTTCCACTCTCGGATGTACTGATGCCCAAGTTTGTTTTTGTCACTGGAGGTGTGGTGTCCTCACTGGGCAAGGGCATCGCCGCCGCATCCATGGGCGCGCTGCTGGAATCCCGCGGCCTGTCGGTCACCATCATCAAGATGGACCCTTACCTCAACGTCGACCCGGGCACCATGAGCCCCTTCCAGCACGGCGAGGTCTTTGTTACAGAAGATGGCGCGGAGACCGACCTCGACCTCGGCCACTACGAGCGCTTCACCGACTCCCGCACCCGCAAGCACAACAACTTCACCACGGGCCAGATCTACGACACAGTGCTGCGCAAGGAGCGCCGGGGTGAGTACCTCGGCAAGACCGTGCAGGTCATTCCGCACATCACCAACGAGATCCAGTCCTTTATTCTCAAGGGCGCCCGTGTGGATGCCCCCGATGCGCCCGATGTGGCCATTGTGGAGGTTGGCGGCACGGTGGGCGACATCGAGTCGCTGCCCTTCCTCGAGGCCATTCGTCAGCTCAGTCTTCGGCAGGGCCGCAACAGCAGTTGCTTCGTGCACCTCACCCTGGTGCCCTATATTCCGTCGGCCGGTGAACTCAAGACCAAGCCCACCCAGCACTCGGTTCAGAAGCTGCGCGAAATTGGCATCAGCCCGAACCTGCTTTTTTGTCGTGCCGACCGCTCGATTCCCGACGATGAGCGCGACAAGATCTCTCTCTTCTCCAATGTGCCCACCGAGGCCGTGATCTCCGTGGCCGATGTCGACAGCATCTATCGCATTCCGCGCATGCTCTTTGAGCAGGGTGTGGACGATCAGATCTGCGAGATGCTCGGCCTGCAGGCCCGCCCCCCCGATCTTTCGGTCTGGGACGACCTCGTCGAGCGCCTGGACAATCCGCTGAAAACGGTTCGCGTGGCGATGGTGGGCAAGTATGTCGACCTCACCGAGTCTTACAAGTCACTCACCGAGGCCCTGCACCACGCGGGCCTGCACACCCGCTCCAAGGTCCAGATCGAGTACATCGACTCCGAATCCATCGAGCAGCAGGGCACGGCGCTGCTGGAGGGCTTCGATGCCATTCTGGTGCCCGGAGGCTTTGGCAAGCGTGGGGTGGAGGGAAAGATCAAGGCCATTGAGTTTGCGCGGGTGAACAAGGTGCCGTATCTCGGCATTTGCCTGGGCATGCAGCTTGCGGTGGTGGAGTACGCCCGGCATGTGGCGGGCCTGGCGCAGGCCAATTCCACTGAGTTCGCGCCCGACACGCCTCATCCCGTGATTGCACTCATCACCGAGTGGGTCTCGGCCGATGGCAGCACCCAGAGCCGATCAGAGGCCTCCGACCTCGGCGGCACCATGCGCCTGGGCGCACAACGCTGCGCCATTCGGCCGGGCACGAAGGCCCATCAAATTTATGGCCCCGAGGTCTTTGAGCGGCATCGCCACCGCTACGAGGTGAACAATGCACTCAAGCCCCAGATTGCGCAGGCGGGCCTGGTTATTAGTTCTGAAACGCCGCATGAATCTCTGGTGGAGATGGTGGAGTTGCCCGAATCGGTGCACCCTTGGTTTGTGGCGGTTCAGTTCCATCCCGAGTTCACGTCCACACCGCGCCATGGCCACCCGCTCTTTCGGTCTTACATCGAGGCGGCCCTGGCCAAACAATCCGGAGGTGCAGCATGAAACTGGTTGGCGTCGAGGTGGGCCTGGCCCATCCCTTCTTCCTGATTTCAGGGCCCTGTGTGGTGGAGTCGGAGGCCCTTCAGATCGAGACGGCCGGCCGTCTCCAGGAGATCTGCAAGCCCCTGGGCATTCACCTCATCTTCAAGTCGAGCTACGACAAGGCCAACCGCTCCTCGGGCAAGTCCTTTCGAGGCCCCGGCATGGCCGAGGGCCTGCGCATTCTGCAGACCGTGAAAGACCAGCTCGGCCTGCCCATCCTCACCGATGTGCATGCCATCGAAGAACTGCCAGAGGCCTGTGCAGTGGCCGATGTCATTCAGACCCCAGCCTTCTTGTGTCGGCAGACGGATTTCATTCGCGCCGTGGCCCAGGCGGGCCGGCCGGTGAACATCAAGAAGGGCCAGTTCCTCGCACCCCATGACATGAAGAATGTCATCGACAAGGCCCGTGAGGCCGCCGCCGAGGCTGGGCAAGAGACCGATAAATTTTTGGCCTGCGAGCGTGGTGTGAGCTTTGGCTACAACAACCTCGTGAGCGACATGCGAAGCCTCTCGATCATGCGTGAGACCGACTGCCCGGTGGTCTTCGATGCCACCCACTCTGTGCAGCTGCCTGGCGGGCAGGGCACGAGCAGCGGTGGCCAGCGAGAGTTTGTCCCGGTCCTGGCCCGTGCGGCCGTGGGCGTGGGGGTGGCGGGCCTCTTCATGGAGACCCACCCCAACCCGGCCAAGGCCCTGTCGGATGGCCCCAATGCCGTGCCGCTTCACCTCATGCAGCCGCTGCTCGAGCAGCTGGTGGAGATCGATCGACTGGTGAAGTCCAGGCCCTTTCTTGAAGCCCAGTTTTCCTAACCCGGAGGTGATGCCGTGAGTGCGATTGTTGATCTGATTGGCCGCGAGGTGCTCGACAGCCGAGGCAACCCGACTGTGGAATGCGATGTGCTGCTGGAGTCGGGTGTGATGGGCCGCGCCATTGTGCCCAGCGGGGCCTCCACCGGATCCCGCGAGGCCATCGAACTGCGAGACGGCGATAAGTCGCGCTACCTGGGCAAGGGCGTGCTCAAGGCCGTGGGCCACATCAACACCGAAATTGGCGAGGCCCTCATGGGCCTGGACGCCGCCGAGCAGGCCTTCATCGACAAGACCCTCATCGACCTCGATGGCACGGAGAACAAGTCGCGCCTTGGGGCCAATGCCCTCCTGGCTGTTTCGATGGCCACGGCCCGGGCTGCGGCCGAGGAGACGGGCCTGCCCTTGTACCGCTACTTTGGTGGCTCCGGTCCCATGGCATTGCCCGTGCCCATGATGAATGTCATCAATGGCGGGGCCCATGCCAACAACAACCTCGACCTTCAAGAGCTCATGATCATCCCCGTGGGCGCCCCCAGCTTTCGGGAGGCCCTGCGTTACGGTGCCGAGGTCTTTCATGCCTTGAAGGCTCTTCTTCACGACCAGGGCATGTCCACCGCCGTGGGCGATGAGGGCGGCTTTGCCCCCAGCGTGAAGGACCACGAGGCCGCCATTCAGCTCATCTTAAAAGCCATCGAGAAGGCCGGCTACGAGCCTGGCCGCCAGATTGCCCTTGGTCTGGACTGCGCGAGCTCGGAGTTCTTCAAGCATGGCAAGTACGAGCTGGGTGCAGAGGGCTTGTCGCTGCCAGCCGAAGGCTTTGTGGATGTTCTGGCCACTTGGTGCGACAAGTACCCCATCCTGTCGATCGAGGATGGCTGTGCCGAGGATGACTGGGCGGGCTGGGCCAGGCTCACCGAGGTGCTGGGCAAGAAGGTTCAGCTCGTGGGCGACGACCTCTTTGTCACCAACACCAAGATCCTCAAGCGGGGCATCGACGAGGGCATTGCCAATTCCATCCTGATCAAGATCAACCAGATCGGCACCCTGAGCGAGACCTTCGCAGCCATCGAGATGTCCAAGCGTGCGGGCTACACCGCCGTGGTCTCTCACCGGTCGGGCGAGTCGGAAGACGCCACGATTGCCGACATCGCCGTGGGCACAAACGCCCTGCAGATTAAAACAGGCTCCTTGTCCCGCTCCGATCGCATGGCCAAGTACAACCAGCTGCTGCGCATCGAGGAAGACCTTGGCGATGCAGCCAGCTATCCCGGCCGAGAGGCCTTCTACCAGCTGCGTTCGCGGGGCTGATCACCAATGATCAAACTGCCCCGTGGCCTGCGTTGGCCAAGCGTGTCGGGCTGGTTGTTCTTGGGGGTGTTGTCCCTGCAGTTTCCCTTGTGGTTTGGGCAGGGTGGTTGGATTCAGGTCTGGAAGATGCAGGCCGACCACGACGAGCGGCTTGAGCGCATTGCCGCCCAGCGGTCAGAGATTCAGGAGTTGGAGGCCGAGGTGCGAGACCTTCAGTCGGGACTGGTTGCTGCCGAGGAGCGCGCCCGCTATGAGATGGGCCTGATGCGCCCCGGGGAGCGCTTCGTGCAGGTCTCGGACCGCCTGGCGACTACTGCGGGGTCTGGGGCCCCGGCCGCGTCGACTGCTCCGCCGGCAAAGGATCGTTAAAGAGCCTGGCGCAGTCCACTGCGTCGAACTGGTAGGGCGTGTTGCAGAAGTCGCAGGTGACGGTCACCGAGGGCTGCTCCGAGAGAAGGGAGGCAACCTCTTCGGTTCCGAGCATGGTGAGCATGCGTCCCACGCGGGCTCGGTTACAGGGGCATTCGAATTTGGGCTGACGCTCCTCGAGAAGCCGGGCCGATTCATCCCAAAAGAGCCTGTGCATGACCGTGAGCAGGTCTTCCTGAATCAGTTCCTCCGCACGCAAGGTGTCGGCCAGCAGGCCCAGTCGTCGCCAGGTCTCGTCCCGGTCGGATGCCGCCCCGGCGCCACTGCCCCCCTCTTGGGGCATCTGCTGCAGAAGCAGGCCGGCCACTCCGTCTGCCTGTGCAAAAAGCCAGAGCCGAGAGGGCAGTTGTTCCGACTGCATCATGTACGACTCCATGGCGGCCGAGAGGGACTCACCCACAAAAGACACAATGCCCTGGTAGGGCTGCTGGTGCGGCTGCATCGGGTCGAGGATGAGGCTGAAGCGGCCCAGCCCTGACTGGTTGATGAGCTCCCGCAGCGAGGCCGAGGCCCCGATGGCCGCATCGCTTGCAAGCTTCACGGTGCTTCGAAGGCCCATGCCGGCATTGCACTCCGCCACTGCGAGCCGCACGGGCCCATCTCCATGAATTTGCAGGGTGACGGAGCCCTCGTACTTCAGTGAGGCGCTCAGCAGCGCGCTGGCCGCCGTCATCTCACCGAGCAGTGCGAGCACGGGCGCCTTCTCCTGCGGATGCCGAACACAGATGTCACGCCAACTGTGGTGGAGCCGAACCGCGTGCACGCGGGCGTTGGCCGCGGGGATCAGCAGGCGCACCAGCTGGTCGTGCTCGGGCCTTGGTGTGCTGGTCATGGGGAGATCTCCTCGCAGGCCGATCGGAATCGTTCGCCGCGCTCGACATAGCCCCTCGCAATGGCTTGAATCATCTCGATTTCATCCGGGCGCAGGCTGCGCACGACCTTGCCAGGGCTGCCCAGGACCATGCTGCCGGGCGGAATCACGGTACCAGCCGTGATGAGGGCACCCGCCCCGATGATGCAGTGGGTGCCGATCTGGGCGCCGTTGAGGATGATGGCCTGGATGCCAATAAGGCTTTCATCCTCGATGGTGCAGCCGTGGACCATGGCCTGGTGGCCAATCGTGACGCGCTCACCCACCGTGATGGGAAATCCGGGGTCGGCATGCAGAACTGCGCCATCTTGAATGTTGGTGCCCGCACCAATCTGGAGCAGGTCGTTGTCTCCGCGCAGCACGGCGTTGAACCAGACGGTGGTGTTGGCCGCAAGGGCCACGTGGCCCACGACCTGGGCGCCCGGCGCAATGTAGGTGGTTTCGTGAATCTGGGGGCGGTCTGCCCCGAGGCAGTGAATGGGCATGGTGAATCGCCTTAGACGATGGGGGCGGAATCCGAGACAATAGCAAGATGGTTCCTCACGATATCAATGTCGATCTCCACATGCACTCCACCGCCTCCGACGGTGTGGTGGCACCCTCCGAACTGGCCGCCCGCGGGCGGGCCAATGGCCTGAGCCTCATGGCGCTCACCGACCACGACACCTTGGATGGCCTGGCCGAGGCCAAGGCCTCTGCGCTCGACCACGGCATTGGCTTTGTCTCGGGCGTGGAAATCTCCGTCACTTGGGGTGGCGAGACCCTCCACCTGGTGGGCTTGGGCTTTGATGAGACCCATCCGGCCCTGGCTGGAAACCTGCGTGCCATGCAGGACACTCGCTTTGAGCGGGCCCAGCGCATGGATGCCGGCCTTGTGGCCAAGGGCATCCCCTCGGTGCTCGAGGATGCGCTGGCCCTGGCTGGAAAGCCGAACCTGCTGAGCCGCGCACATTTCGCCCGGGCCTTGGTGGCCCGTGGGGTCTGCACCCACATGCAGGATGTCTTCGACCGCTACCTCACCCCCAACAAGCCAGGCTATGTGCCCCATCAGTGGGCTGGCCTGGGCGATGCCATGGGCTGGATACAGGCTGCAGGGGGAACGCCGGTGCTCGCGCACCCCGCGCGCTACAAACTCTCGGCCACCGCCCACTGGGCCCTCATGCAGGAATTCATTGGCCTTGGCGGACAGGCCATCGAGGTCGCCACAGGCAGCCATGGCCAGGAGGAGATCCGTCGCTACCAGCGGCTGTCGATCGAACTGGGCCTGAAGGCCTCGCGTGGCAGCGACTTTCATTGCCCCACCGAGAGCCGGTGCGATGTAGGCCGTGCACCAGCCCTGCCAGACGGCACCGCGCCGCTCTGGGCAGACTGGCTGCCCTGATAGAATCGGGGCTCTATGTATCCCCAACGCGTCCTCTCGGGCATGAGGCCCACAGGTGCCTTGCACCTGGGCCACTACCATGGGGTGTTGAAGAACTGGGTTCGGCTGCAGGCAGAGTACGAATGCCTGTTTTTCGTGGCCGACTGGCATGCCCTCACCACCCACTATGAAGACCCATCCGTCATTGGCGAGAGTGTCTGGGAGATGGTCATCGACTGGCTGGCCGCGGGGGTGGATCCGTCCCAGTCCACGCTCTTCATTCAGTCCCGCGTGCCCGAGCATGCCGAGCTGCATCTCTTGCTCTCGATGTGCACCCCCCTGGGATGGCTCGAGCGTGTGCCCACCTACAAAGACCAGCAGGAACGCCTCTCGGAGAAAGACCTCTCCACCTACGGCTTTCTGGGCTACCCGCTGCTGCAGTCGGCCGACATCCTGATCTACCGCGCAGGCCAGGTGCCCGTGGGAGAAGATCAGGTCCCCCACATCGAACTCACCCGAGAGGTGGCCCGGCGCTTTAACCACCTCTACGGCCGCGAGCCAGGCTTTGAGGAAAAGGCCGAGCAGGCGGCCAAGAAGCTCGGAGGCAAGCGGGCCAAACTATTGCTCGAGCTCCGAACCCGTTTCCAGGAGCAGGGCGATGAAGAAGCCTTGGCCCAGGCACGCTCCATTCTGCAAGACACCCAAAACCTCACGGTTGACGATCGTGAGCGCCTGTTTGGCTACCTCGAGGGGGCGCGGCGTCTCATTCTGGTGGAGCCGCAGGCGCTGCTCACCGAGGCCTCGCGCATGCCTGGTCTCGATGGCCAGAAGATGTCCAAGAGTTACGGCAACACCATCGCCATGCGTGAAGACCCAGACCAGGTGGTGAAACGCATTCGAACCATGCCCACCGACCCGGCACGGGTTCGTCGGCACGACCCTGGTCAGCCCGATCGTTGCCCCGTCTGGGCCTTTCATCAGGTCTATTCCGACGATGAGCAACAGAAGTGGATTCGCGAGGGCTGTGAGTCGGCAGGCATCGGCTGCCTCGACTGCAAGCAGCCCCTCATCGATGCCGTACTCAAGGAACAGGCCATTTTTTTGGCGCGGGCCAAGCCCTATGAGGACGACCTCGACCTGGTGAAGAATATTGTTGCGGATGGCTGTGAGCGGGCACGAGATTTGGCCCGCCAGACCATGCGAGATGTCCGTGAGGCCATGGGCCTCGATTTCTCATAGCGTGCAAGGAGTGCGTGTCTCATGAACCCCATCGTCGGTAGCCTGGTGGCCATCGTGACCCCGATGAAGGCCGATGGAAGCCTTGATCTGGCTGCCTTTCGGGCCCTGATCGATTGGCATGTGGCCAGCGGCACGCATGGCATTGTGGCCGTGGGCACGACGGGCGAGTCTCCCACGGTGGATGTCGACGAACACCTGAAGCTCATTCAGGTCGCCGTGGAGCAGGCCGCGGGTCGCATTCCTGTGATTGCGGGCACGGGGGCCAATGCCACTGCCGAGGCCATCGAACTGACTCGAGAGGCCCATCGCCTTGGGGCCCAGGCCTCCCTGCAGGTGGTGCCCTACTACAACAAGCCCACCCAGGAAGGCCTCTACCAGCACTTCCGAGCGGTGGCCGAGGCCGTGCCGATGCCGCACATTCTCTACAACGTGCCTGGCCGCACGGTGGCCGACCTCGCCCACGACACCACCATTCGGCTGGCCCAGATCCCCAACATCGTGGGCATCAAGGACGCCACAGGCAATCTTGAGCGAGGCCAGTGGCTCATCCGTGAGGCGCCCGCGCATTTCAGTGTCTACAGCGGAGACGACCCCACCGCACCGCTGCTCATGCTCATGGGGGGCAAGGGCAACATCTCGGTCACGGCCAATGTGCTGCCCAAAGAGATGGCCACGCTCTGCGAGGCGGCCTTGGCCGGCGATGCCCGTGCTGTCGCAAAACAGAACCTCGCCCTCATGCCGGTCCACCGGGCCATGTTCTGTGAGGCCAACCCCATCCCCGTGAAGTGGGCCCTGTATCGCATGGGCCGCATGGAGGCGGGGGTTCGTCTGCCCTTGGTGGCGCCATCCGCGGGCGCCCAAGAAATCATTTTGTCAGCGCTGCGCGCGCATGGAGTTTGTTCATGAATCGTTTTCGTCTGTCGGTTGTGTCCTTCTGCAGCCTTGCTCTGCTGACGGGCTGCGGTGTGCTCGGCGGCAAAGACATGGATTACCAGTCCGCTGCCAAGCGAGAGACGCCCCTCGAGGTGCCGCCCGATCTGGTGCGGCCGGCCAAGGATGAACGCTTTGCGCTTCCCGCTTCGGGCGTGGCCAGCCGCGCGGAGTTCGAGCGCCAACAGAGTGGCGGCCCTCGCCCGGCTGCAGCCGCACCGGTGCTCCCAGCTGTGAGCGGCATGCGCATTGAGCGCATGGGCGAGCAGCGTGTGCTCATCGTGAATCAGGCCCCCGAGAAGCTCTGGCCGGTGCTGCGCCAGTTCTGGCTCGATGCCGGCTTTGCGATTGCCACCGAGAGCCCCGAGACGGGCCTGCTCGAGACGGACTGGGCCGAAGATCGCGCCAAGATCCCCGAGGACTTCCTTCGCCGAACCCTGGGCAAGGTCTTTGATCGCCTCTACGACACGGGCGAGCGAGACAAATTTCGCATGCGGGTGGATCGCCTCGGCAGCGGGGAATCCGAAATTTCTGTGAGCCACCGTGGCCTGCTGGAGATTGCAAGCACCTCGGCGAGCGACAGCAAGACCACCTGGACGAATCGACCGTCCGACCGCCAGCTCGAGGCAGACTTCCTGCGGAGAATCATGCTCCGCCTTGGTGCCGACGAGAATCGCGCCAAGAGCCTGTTGGCCGAGGCAGCTCCTGCGGTGGCAGCAGCCAACATCTCTAAAACAGCGGCAGGCAGCCAGATCGATCTGGCGGAATCCTTCGATCGCGCCTGGCGCCGTGTGGGCGTGGCCATCGATCGACTCGGCTTCACGGTGGAAGACCGAGACCGTGCCAAGGGCATCTTCTATGTTCGCTACCGAGATCCGACCGCCCAGGTGGACGACAAGAAGGGTTTTTTTGGACGCCTCTTTTCCTCCAGCGCGTCGACCGATCCTGTGCAATACCAGGTCTCTGTGACCGGTCAGGCCAATCAGTCGGTCATTCGGGTGCTAAACAAGACCGGCCAGCCCATCAACGACGCCAATGCCCAGCGGGTGCTCACGGTTCTGTTCGAGCAGTTGAAGTAGGCCGCGTGCGTTTCTGTAGCCTGAGCAGCGGCAGCGAGGGCAATGCCCTGCTGGTAGAGGCGCAGGCCAGCGGCGCTGCAACGGTGCGCTTTCTCGTTGACTGCGGGCTGGGTCTTCGGGAGGCAGAGGCAAGGCTCGCACAACGTGGCCTCTCTCCAGCCGAACTCGATTTTATTTATGTGACCCATGAGCACGGCGACCATATTGGTGGGGTCGCCAAGTTGGCTCGGGCCCACAACATTCCTGTCTTGGCCACGCATGGCACCGTGACAGCCGCGGGCCCCGACTTTTGGTCGGGTGTGTCGGTGGCCTGTGTGTCCTCGCATCGGTCTTTGCAGGTTGACGGCATCTCGATCAATCCCATTCCGGTCCCGCACGATGCGAGAGAGCCTGTGGCCTTGGTGCTTGAGGATGCGCAGCATCGCATGGCCATCGTGACGGACCTCGGCCACCAAACCCCTCACCTGACGGCCGCCTTGGAGGGCCTCGATGCCATCTTCTTGGAATTTAACTACGACGAGACCCTGCTGCGGGAGGGCAACTATCCTGCGAGTCTCAAGAGCCGAATCGATGGGCCTTACGGGCATTTGTCGAACCGAGCCTCGGCCGAGGTCTTGTCAGTGGTCTGCTCGTCCCGCCTGCAGCATGTCATTGCTGCGCACCTCAGTCGACAGAACAACAGCCCTGAACTGGTGTTCGAGAGCGTGGCAGGGCTGGACCTGCAGCAGGCGCATTTCCGGTGCGCGTCTCAGCACGAGGGGCTCGACTGGGTGACGCTGTCCTGATCGGGTCACCACTCGATTGGGCAACAAAAAAGGCAAGGTCACCCTTGCCTTTTTTGATGAACAGCGATGAATTACTTGGCTGGAGCAGCAGCAGGCGCGGCAGCGGGAGCAGCAGCAGGCGCAGCAGCGTCAGCAGGCTTCTGCTCGGTGGCTGCAGGAGCAGCGGCAGGAGCGGGTGCGGGAGCAGCGGCAGGAGCAGCTTCTTCTTTTTTGCCACATGCGGCCAGGCCAACAGCAAACAGGGCGGCCACGAGGATCGACTTGGTCATTTTTATTTCCTTGGATCAATGAGTGAGGTTATGGACAGTGGTGTTGCGCAACAGCATTTCTGCAACATCCGACGCATATCATAGCGTGTCTACTGGCCGCTTGGGGGATGAACGCCGGCGAAATTCGATGATTGCATCTAGAAACAACGACAAAAATATTTGAGCAATTGTTTCGTTTTCACTTATTGCGAGGCAGCAATCAGGGTTTAGTTCACGGTCGTTGGCCAGCGCCATGAGCTGCCGGCGGGCAACGGTTCGCGCTGCCTTGCCCAGCGTGTCGAGTGCAAGCAGTTCGCCATTGGCCGCCGCCTGGCGCTTCCAGACGAGCAGTCGGACACCGGGCCGAAGCGCGAGCCGCTGGCCGCCTGCCAGTCGCTTGCGGAATGTTGTCAGGCTGATGGGCCGTGGGGGGTCCCAGAACACCTCGGGATGTGGCTCCGAGAGCTTGATGAGCAGGGCCCGTTGAAGGTCCGACCGCGTGGGCAGTTGGGCCTGCGCCTGCGTCAACAGGCTCTCCATCAGGGTCTCTGGGATCTCACCTGGCCGGCTGGTGGCCTTGAGCCAAGGGTCTGGTGCTGCCGCAGACGATGCGCTGGACTGCACATCGGCCCGCTGGGCAAAGGCCTCATCGGCCACCTGCAGCGGATCCACGGTGCGAAAGCCAACCGAGTAGGTCATGCACCCCGGTGTGCGTGCGGTGCCCCGATGGGCAACACCGGGTGGCAGGTAGAGCAAGTCGCCAGGCTCGCAGGCCCATGACTGCTCCGCCTCGAAGTGTTGAAGCACGCGCATGCTTGCAGATGGATCGAGCGTGGGGTCGAACGCGCGGGCGATCTCCCATTGTCGAACGCCTTGGGCCTGGATCAGGAAGACATCGTAGGAATCGACATGGGCGCCAATGCCGCCCCCCTCGGAGGCCAGGCTGATCATCAGATCGTCAAGCCGCGCCTCTGGAATGAATCGGAAGGCGTTGAGAAACTCGTCCGCGGCCTGGTCGGCCGTATTGATCTGCTGCACGAGAATCGTCCAATTGCGTCGCGAGGGTTTGGGCAGGCGGCTGGCGGGCAGGGGCCCTTGCAGCAGTCGGCCGTCGGGCAAGAGCAGGCGGCTGGGCAGTGCGCCCTCGTCAAAGAGCTTGAGCAGCCGGTCTGCGCTGACCGGTGGCTGCTCGGTGCGCCAGTGTGGGAAGGCAGCCTTCACAAACAAGGGCTTGCGCTGCCAGTGCCTTCGCATGAACTCGCTGGCGGTGAGGCCGCCCAGCCAGGGCAGGGGGCGGTGAATCTTCAAAAGAGCCCCAGCTGCGAGGGCTGGTTCTGAAGTTGTTTGGCTCGACGAATCACAGCCTCGGGCAGGCCGGCCAGGCGGGCCACCTCCAGCCCGAAGCTCTGACTTGCTGGGCCTTCCTCGATGCGGTGAAGAAAGATGATCTTGTCCTCGTGTTCCATGGCACGAACATGCAGGTTCACAGCACCCTGCACCTGCTGGGGCAGACCCGTGAGTTCAAAGTAATGGGTTGCAAAGAGGCACAGGCAGCGATTGTCCTTGGCCAGGCTTGTGGCAATGGCATGTGCCAGGGCCAGGCCATCGACGGTGGAGGTGCCACGCCCGATCTCATCCATGAGCACCAGGCTGTTTGGGCCGGAGCGGTGAAGGATGAGCGCGGCCTCGGTCATCTCCACCATGAAGGTGGAGCGGCCACCGGCCAGGTCGTCTGCAGCCCCAATGCGGGTGAAGATGCGATCGATTTGACCAATGCGTGCCTCGCTGGCGGGAATGGGCGCACCCATGCGGGCGAGGATCACCGCCAGGGCGGTCTGCCGCATGTAGGTCGACTTCCCGCCCATGTTCGGTCCGGTGATCAGCAGCAGGCGTCGCTCGGCCGAGAGCCTGGTGTCGTTGGCCACAAAGTCGGACATGCGCTGGCAGAGCACGGGGTGACGTCCGGCCTGAATCTCGACCTCTGCGGCTTCTGTGAGGGTGGGAAGCACCCAGTGGAGGTCGTGCACGAGCATGGCCATGCTGGCCAGGGCATCGAGTGTTGCAGTGGCCTGGGCCACGGCTTGTAAGTCTGCAACCGAAGGCACCAGCTCATCGAGCAGCCGCTCATAGAGCAGCTTCTCCATGGCCAGCGCCCGCTCTTGGGCAGAGAGTGCCTTGTCCTCATAGGCCTTGAGCGCCGGCGTGATGAAACGCTCGGCGTTCTTGAGTGTCTGTCGTCTTTGAAAGTGGGCAGGTACCTTTTCCAGCTGGCCAGCAGTCACCTCGAAGTAATAGCCATGCACGCTGGAAAAGCCCACCCGGAGGTTGGCAATGCCGCTCTCCGCTCGCTCCTGGGCCTCAAGGGCGAGCAGTTGGCTGCTGCCATCGGTCTGAATGGCGCGAAGGCCATCGAGTTCTGCATCCACGCCCGCACGAATGACGCCACCGTCTCGCAGTTGCACCGATGGGCTGTCGGCCAGCGTGGCCTCGATGGTGGCTGCGGTGGATGCTGCGGTGGCGCTGCTGAGCTGCGATGCCAGCTGGCCTAACAGCCCTGACGAGGTGCCTGAGAGTGCACGGGCCAGTGGTGCCAGGCCGCGCAGTGATTGGGCCAGGCTGGTGAGGTCTCTTGGCTTGGCCTGACGAAGGGCAATGCGGGCGGCGAGTCGTCCGATGTCGAAGATGGGCCGCAGATGGGTTCGCACGGCTTCCAGTGGTGCTGGGGCCGATTGCTCAGCCTGCCCTGGGGTCTGACCGCAGAGCCAGCGCAGGGCCTCTTGCCGCGTCATGAGCATTGCATTGTCTCGGCTCGGGGCCAGCAGCCACTCACGCAATTGACGACCGCCGGCCGAGGTCACGGTCTTGTCAATGGCCGCCAGCAGGCTTGCATCCTCGCCCGACGAGATCACGGTCTGTGTGAGCTCGAGGGTGCGCCTGGCCACGCTGTCGAGTTCGACCTGAGAGGAGGGCGATTCGCGCCTGGGGGCCTGCAGGTGCAGCAGTGGCCGTCCCAGACTGCGCTCTGCATAGCCCAGCACCGCCGCCATGCAGGCCAGGGCCTGGGGGTGAGCATCGAGTTCAAAGGCATGAAGCGAGCGCACGGCCAGCCGCTGCATGAGCAGTTGTCGACCCATCTCTGCATCAAAAAGCCATGGGGGGTGCTCGCGGGCTGTCCAGCGTGCAAAGAGCGATTGATGGCGGGGGCCCCGATCGGGGAGCAGCAGCTCCACGGGCTCGAGCCGATCGAGCAGTTCGTCGCGGTTGGAATCGGTGACCAGCGCCCAGTGCAGCGCGCCGGTGGAGACATCGAACCAGACCAGGGCACCGCCGCAGGGGGAGATGCCTGCAAGCCATGCTGTGGAGCGCTCGGGCAACAGCCCCTCTTCGGAAAGGGTGCCTGGTGTGGCGATTCGCACCACTTCCCGTGCGACTGGTCCTTTCCCGCTGCCGACTTCGCCCACCTGCTCGCAGATGGCCACGGTGTGTCCGGCCTTGAGCAGCTTGGCCAGATAGGCCTCAGAGGCATGCACCGGGACACCGGCCATCACCACCGGCTGGCCTGCGCTCTGGCCGCGCTGGGTGAGGGTGATGCCCAGCAGTCGTGCGGCCTGTTCCGCATCCTCGAAAAAGAGCTCGTAGAAGTCGCCCATCCGATAGAAGAGCAGGGCATCGGGCACCGTGGCCTTGATGCGCAGGAACTGCTGCATCATCGGCGTGTGGGCGCCGAGGTCTGTCATGTTGTCCGGTAGGCGGACAGAATGGAGACCAAGGCTGCGAAGACCTTCGGATTGGCCGCGATGATGTTTTCGTGAAAGAGGAAGTCGCCCTCGCCCTGGAAATTTCCAACGTAGCCGCCGGCCTCTGTCACCAGAAGGCTGCCTGCTGCAGCATCCCAGGGCATGAGTCCCATCTCGAAGAAGCCGTCGTATCGGCCAGCCGCCACATAGGCCAGGTCGATGGCGGCAGCGCCGGGCCTGCGCAGGCCCGCAGCCCTGCTGCTGACTTGCTTGAACATGGACAAGTAGGCATCGATCTGCTCTTGTCGTTTGAAGGGGAATCCAGTGCCAATCAGCGACTCATCGAGCCGGTCACGCTTGGAGACCCGCAGGCGACGATCGTTGAGGTAGGCGCCTTTGCCTTTGGAGGCCACGAAGAGTTCATCGCGGCTTGGGTCGTAGACCACCGCCTGGGTGATCTGTTCTTTTTGCATGAGGGCGATGGACACCCCATAGACCGGCATGCCATGAATGAAGTTGGTGGTGCCGTCGAGGGGGTCGATGATCCAGAGGTTGTCGGGCCGATCCTCGATGGGCTTGCCACCGAGGGTGAGGCCGGTCTCTTCGCCCAGGAAGCCGTGGCCTGGATAGGCGGTCGAGAGGATCTCGATGATAGCCGCCTCGCAGGCCTGATCGACCTCGGTGACGAAATCGTTTTGATCTTTTCGAGACACCCGAAGGCGGTCGATGTCGAGACTGGCGCGGTTGATGATCGCGCCGGCGCGACGAGCGGCTTTGACCGCGGTGTTGAGCATCGGATGCATGACAATAGGCTGTAGAAAGAGCAGTCCACTAGTTTACTGCCTGCGTCCCCCCTTCTCGGAGTCCTCTGCCGTGAATTTGACTGCATCCTTGCCCGATCCACTCGAAGGCCTCCTGGGCCGCGTTCGTGTCACGCTCGTCTCGCCCACCCATCCTGGCAATGTGGGTGCGAGCCTTCGGGCCATGGCCACCATGGGCCTTGCCCATTGTCAGGTGGCCGACCCCGTGGCGGTGGACATGCACCTCGATCCGCAGGCCGTGGCGATGGCTGCTGGTGCAGATGCGGTGATGCAGCCCGTGGTCTATGCGCCCTTTGATGAGCTTCAGTCGGACGTGCGCTGGAGCATGGCACTCACCGCACGGCCGCGCGAGTTTGAGCCACCGCGTGTGACCCTCGACGAGGGCATCGAGGAGATGCTGGCATGGCTTGCAGCCCATCCCACGGAATCGGCCAGCCTCGTCTTTGGGCCGGAGCGCTCTGGGCTCTCCAATGCCCATGTGCTCAAGTGCCAGCGTGTCTGCAGCCTGGATGTCAGCCCACGGTTTGGCTCGCTCAATCTGTCCCAGGCGGTGCAGGTGGTGGCCCATGCCGTGCGCCGTGCAGCCCGGGCTCAAATCAATGTGCCGCTGGTCCCGCCCACCACCCCGGGTGCGGGCCGCCCCACGGCCATTGCAGCCTCGCAGGGCGCAGTGGAAGGCTTGCATGCACATCTCATGTCGGTGGCCGAGCGTGTGGGCACCTTGTCGCCCACAGCCCCGGGGCGCATGGATGAGCGATTGCGCCGCCTCTTTGCGCGGGCAGGCCTGCTCGAGGACGAGGTGCAGATGCTTCGAGGCCTGTGCTCAGACCTCGAGAAGAACCTCTGATAGTCTTGCCCGATGCCCTTTCAACGATTCTCCGAAGACATCGAGGCCATCCTGAGTCGAGACCCGGCCGCGCGCACGTGGTTCGAGGTGCTCACGTGTTACCCCGGCTTACATGCCATTTGGTTTCACCGGCTCTCCCATGGCCTCTGGCAGAGCAACCTGGGCCCTTTTCGTTGGCTGGCCCGATTCCTGGCCATGCTCTCGCGCTGGATCACCGGCATTGAGATTCATCCCGGTGCGCGAATCGGTCGGCGGGTCTTCATCGACCATGGCATGGGCGTGGTCATTGGAGAGACGGCAGAACTGGGTGATGACTGCACCATTTATCAGGGCGTGACCCTCGGCGGCACCTCGCTCACCAAGGGAGAGAAGCGTCACCCCACCCTGGGCCCGCGCGTGGTCGTTGGTGCCGGTGCAAAGGTGCTGGGTCCGTTTACCGTTGGGGAAGGTGCGAAGGTGGGCTCCAATGCAGTCGTCGTGGCTGCAGTGCCTGAAGGGGCCACCGTGGTGGGCATTCCGGCGCGCCCGGTGGAAGACGGCAAGGCCGACTCACTCAGTGAACAACGCGTTGGAAGCCGCGCCTTTGCGGCCTATGGGGTCACCGAAGACGCCCAAGACCCGCGCGATGCACAGTTGGCCATGCTCGCCCATGCGGTGGCCGAGCAGCAACGCCTGATTTCGGCCTTAGAACAGCGGCTGAACAACAACGCCACGAGGGTCGATCAGGAGTCCTCCACCCCGTCCTGAGGGTGGCGCGGCCCAGTCGGGCAGCACCCAACGGGCCCGGCCATCGGGCAGGGCATCGCAGCCGGGTCGGTGCGTGTGGCCATGAATCAGCAGATCGCAGGCGTGCGTCTCCAGTGCTTCCATGGCCGCCTGCGGCTGGATGTCCATGATCTCGGGCGCTTTGAGTTGCTTTTCGTGCTCACTCTGCGATCGCAGCGCCCGGGCCTGCGCCATGCGGTCGGCCAGGCTTCTTGCGAGGAACGCCTCTTGCCAATCCTTGGCGCGCACCAGACTGCGAAAGGCCTGGTAGTCGGTGTCGTCGAGGCAGAGTTGGTCGCCATGGCAGAGCAGGGCCGTGCCGATGCTGGGGTGCTCTATTCGCACCCAGTCGCCCAGCAATTGAGCTCCGAGGCTTTTGGCTGCGAGCTCGCCCATGAGGAAATCTCGGTTGCCCACCACCAGCCCAATCTGGGTGCCCTGGGCTGCGTGCGCCTGCAGGGCCTCTGCAAGGCTCGCCCAGAGTTGGCCTTCTGGCCCGGCCACCTGCATTTGATCATCGCCGACCCAGGCATCCATGAGGTCGCCCAGCAGAATGAGCCAATCGGGCCGAAGTGACTGGGCCGCTACCAGCCATTGAAGGAAGCAGGCCGTGAGGTCTGACTGCTCCGGGGACAGATGAACGTCTGAGGCCAAGAGCACCCGCCCCTCTTGTGGCAGGCTCAGGGTGAGGGCCATGGGGCCTTGGGCCTACTGCTTGGCCTTAGTCGATGACCGTGGCCTTTTCGATCAGCACGGCTTCGACCGGCACATCTTGATGAAAGCCACTGTTGCTGGTCTTCACGGCCTTGATCTGATCGACGACATCCTTGCCCTCGACCACTTCGCCAAAAACGGCGTAGCCCCAGCCATTGCCGGTGGGTGCCTTGAAATTGAGGAATTCGTTGTCGGCCACGTTGATGAAGAACTGGGCACTGGCCGAATGGGGCTCGCTCGTGCGGGCCATGGCAATGGTGTAGGCCTTGTTCTGCAGGCCGTTGTCGGCCTCGTTCTCAATGGTGTCGCGGGTGGGCTTCTGAACCATCTTGGCATCGAAGCCACCGCCTTGAATCATGAAGCCATTGATCACCCGATGAAAAATGGTGCCGTCGAAGTGGCCATCCTTCACGTAGGTGATGAAGTTCTCAACGGTCTTGGGGGCCTTCTCGGCATCGAGCCGAAGGGTGATGCGACCCATGCTGGTCTGGAGTTCAACCATGGTGATTCCTTTGCTTAATTGGCGGGGGAGGACGGGCGGGCGCCCGCGGGTGGTCTGGTCTGAAGCCCAAGCGGTGCGGGTGAAGGCAGCTCGAGCAGGTGCCGCCGTTTGGCAGACAAAAAAGGGGAGGGCCCACGGGCCTTGAGTCCTTTTTGGTAGGCATCCAAGGCGAGCTTGGCATGCAGGTCGCCGAGGTTCTCATAGGCCAGCGCATAGCCGGGCCGGTTCAGGATGGCCCGCTCCAAGGCCTGTTGAGCCCGAAGCGGCTCATTGCAACGCAGGTAGAGCACAGCCAGATTGTTGTAGGGCTCGGCCAGCTCTGGGAACTCCTCTGTGAGGGCCTCGAAGGCATCAATGGCCTCACGGTCTTGGTTGGTCTCGCTCAGCAGCACGGCCTCGAGGAAGCGCCATTGGGCGTCACGTGGCTTTGACGACAGCGCATTGGTGATCTTTTCGCGGGCCTCATCGAACCGGCGCAGTTCAATGAGTTCGATCGTGCGTGTGAGGTCGGGCACGACCACGGGGGCGGTTCGGGGCAGGCCGCCACTCGTGGTGTTCGAGAGGGTTTGGGCGACGGCCATCGGGGCCACCAGCAGCAGCGAGATCAGGAGGTGCCGAAGGAATTGATGCGCCACGTGAAGAGGGTTGGCCATAGAATGCGGAGTCTCTGACATAACTGCTGGCAGTCTAGCACGGTGAATTCTTGAAGATTTTCAACACCTTAACACGTAGCAAGGTCGATTTTGAGCCCATGGAACCGGGCCATGTCCGCATGTATGTCTGTGGCATGACGGTCTACGACTTTTGCCACATTGGCCATGCGCGTGTGCTGGTGGTCTTCGACCTGGTGCGCCGTTGGCTTGAGGCCACAGGCCATCGGGTGACTTACGTGCGCAATGTCACCGACATCGACGACAAGATCATTGCCCGGGCCGTTGAGAACAACGAGACCATGGCCAGTCTCACCGAGCGGTTCACACAGGCCATGCAGGCGGATGCAGCTGCCCTTGGGGTGCTGCCGCCCACCCATGAGCCTCGCGCCACCGCCCACGTGCAAGACATGCTCAGCATGATCGATGCCCTCACCCAGCGCGGACTGGCCTACCAGGATCCCATGCCCGATGGCAGCCCCGGCGACGTGCATTTTGCGGTTCGGTCGTTCCCCCGCTATGGCCGGCTCTCTGGTAAGTCTCTTGATGAACTGCGCGCCGGTGAGCGGGTGTCTGTGGCCGATGGCAAGCGCGATCCGCTCGACTTTGTGCTCTGGAAGCGGGCCAAGGCCAACGAGCCAGAGGAGGCGGTCTGGGCATCGGCCTACGGCCCTGGCCGGCCGGGCTGGCACATCGAGTGCTCCGCCATGAGCTGCCGTTTGTTGGGTGAGCATTTCGACATCCACGGCGGTGGCGCAGACCTTCAGTTTCCGCATCACGAGAACGAGATTGCCCAGTCGGAGGGGGCCATGGGTGCAGACGAGTCGAACCCAATGGCACGGGTCTGGATGCACAACGGCTTTGTTCGAATTGATGACGAGAAGATGTCGAAGTCCTTGGGCAACTTCTTCACGATCCGGGAGGTGCTGGCCCGCTACCACCCCGAGGTGCTCCGATTTTTCATCCTTCGGGCTCACTACCGCAGCCCGCTGAACTATTCCGATGCCGCCTTGGACGAGGCCCGCGCCGGGCTGATTCGGCTCTACACGGCACTCGAGTTGGCCTGCGACCCAGACGACCTGGCCCGCTGGCGGACCGAGCCGGCGGATGGCTTGCTGTCGGGTGTGCTGTCGGCGGACCACCCGATGGTCGAGGCCCATCGTGAGGCCATGTCGGATGACTTCAATTCGCCAGAGGCCATTGCGGCCTTGTTTGGTCTGGCCACCGAGGTCAACCGTCAAGTTCAGGAGGGCGGCCGTGCTGCAGCCCAGGGTTTGGGGCAAGTCTTGTTCGGGCTTGGAAGGGTCATGGGCTTCTTTGATGCGTCTGCCCGTGCGATTCGCGAGGTGGGCGCAGCAGCCGGGCTTGACGAGGCTTGGATTCAAGCGCAGATTGCGGAGCGGGCCGCGGCCAAGGCCGCCCGAGATTTCACCAAGGCCGATGCCATTCGTCGT
Organism: Bordetella parapertussis; assembly: GCA_945862305.1. GTDB lineage: Bacteria > Pseudomonadota > Gammaproteobacteria > Burkholderiales > Burkholderiaceae_A > Hahnella. Next base: position 39,318 of record CAMAXF010000007.1, read on the forward strand.
GCGCTCACCGACCAAGGCATCGTTCTTGAGGACGGCCCCCAGGGAACGAGCTGGCGTCATTTGTAGGACAATCACGGCATGGCATTGACCTACCTAGACTTCGAGCAGTCGGTTGCAGAGCTCGAGGCGAAAATTGAAGAGCTTCGGTTTGTTCAGAGCGACACCGCCATGGACATCTCCGATGAAGTGGCCCGCCTGAAGGAGAAGGCCGACGCCCAGATCCGCGAGATCTACACCAAGCTCACCCCCTGGCAGATCTCTCAGGTGGCCCGGCATCCGCAGCGCCCCTACACCCTCGATTTCATTCAGATGCTCTGCACCGATTTCCATGAACTGCATGGCGATCGCGGCTTTGGAGACGACCCTGCCATTGTGGCCGGGCTGGCTCGATTCAATGGCCAGTCGGTCATGGTCATGGGCCATCAGAAGGGGCGGGATCTCAAAGAGCGCACCCACCGAAATTTCGGCATGCCACGCCCCGAGGGCTATCGCAAGGCAGAGCGCCTGATGCTGCTGGCCGAGAAGTTCAAGCTTCCGATCCTGAGTTTCATCGACACGCCGGGTGCCTACCCGGGCATTGGTGCCGAAGAGCGCGGCCAGTCAGAGGCCATTGGCAGAAACCTGTTTGTCATGGCGGGCCTCAGGGTGCCCTTCATTGCCACGGTGATTGGTGAGGGCGGCTCCGGCGGAGCCCTGGCCATTGCGGTGGCCGACCAGGTCCTGATGCTGCAGTTCGCCACTTACTCGGTGATCTCGCCAGAGGGCTGTGCCTCGATCCTCTGGAAGAGTGCCAGCAAGGCCCCCGATGCTGCAGAAACCCTTGGCATCACTGCGCAGCGACTCAAGACACTCGGCCTCATCGACCGCATCGTCATGGAGCCCCATGGTGGCGCGCATCGCGCACCTCAAGACATGGCCGAGACGCTGCGCAAGGCCATTGCAGACAGCCTGGCCACGGTCGGTGCCATGTCAACCGAGGAGATGCTGGCCCAGCGCCAGGCTCGGCTGCGGGCCTATGGTCGATTTAAAGAATCCGCCTAAGCCTCCCTCGCAGATTCCCCCAAGGCTGCTGGTGGCCTTCTCTGGGGGGCTTGATTCCACTGTCCTGTTGAAATGGCTCCAGAGTTGGCGCCAGGGCCCCGATGCGTCGGCGGACTGGGCCGGTGTCGAGATTGAGGCGGTTCACCTCCACCATGGCTTGCAGCCTGCTGCGGATGTCTTTGAGGCGCACTGCCGCCGCATCTGCGAGGCCTGGCAGGTGCCGCTGGTCGTGGAGCATGCCAAGCCGGATGATCAGGCCTGCAAAGAAATCGGCATCGAGGCGGCCGCCAGAACAGTTCGATGGGCGTCCCTGATGGCGTTGGCGCGCAGCAAGGGGGCTGCACTGGTGCTTGCCCATCATCTTGACGACCAGATCGAGACAGCGCTCCTACAGTGGATGCGCGGCGCCGGACTGGAGGGCCTCTCGGCCATGCCAGCCCTTTACCGCATGGGCCAAGATGACCAGGCGGTCTGGGTCTGGCGACCCCTGCTGGGGGTGAGCAAGGAGACCCTTCGGGATTGGGCCGTCTCGGTGGGCCTGCGTTGGGTCGAGGATCCCACCAATCTGAGTGACCGTCACGACCGCAACCGGCTTCGTCGGGATGTGATCCCGGTGCTCAAGGAGATGCGCGCCGGGGTGCTCGAGGCCATGGCCCGCAGTGTCGAGCATGTGCAGCGCGCGCAGCATCTGCTGTCGGAGCAGGCCGAGGCAGACCTGTTCGCCGTGGTGGATGCCAGTGGTGCGATTGCACTGGCCCCGCTTCAGCGACTCTCGAGCGCGCGTCGAATGGCGGTGGTGAGGGCCTGGCTGCGCAAGGCTGGCCTTCGCATGCCACCGTATCGCCGCCTGGAGGAGTTTGATCGGCAGCTCGAGCTGGCTGGCCCTGAAAGCCGCGCCACGCTTGAAGTCTCTGACACGGCGTTTGCCGGCGGGGCGCCCTTTCGGGTATGTTTGCGGGCTCACACGCTCCAGATTGAGCGTCTCTCACAAGACTAATCATGGCCCTTATCGTTCACAAGTACGGCGGCACCTCCATGGGTTCCACCGAGCGGATTCAAAACGTCGCGCGTCGCATTGCCAAGTGGCATCGCGCCGGTCATCAGATGGTGGTGGTGCCCTCGGCCATGTCTGGCGAGACCAATCGCCTGTTGGGCCTGGCCAAGGAAATCACGGATCGGCCAGACCCGCGTGAATTGGATCAGATTGCAGCGACGGGCGAGCAGGTCTCGGTGGGCCTGCTGGCACTGGCCCTTCAGAAACAAGGCATACAGGCAAAGAGTTACGCAGGATGGCAGGTGCCCATCCGAACCGATTCGGCCCACACCAAGGCGCGGATCGAGTCGATTGATGACGCCCGCGTTCGCGCGGACCTTGATGCGGGCTGTGTGGTGGTGATCACCGGCTTTCAGGGCATCGATGGCGAAGGCTCCATCACCACGCTGGGCCGCGGCGGATCCGACACGTCTGCCGTGGCGGTTGCAGCGGCCTTGAATGCTGAGGAGTGCCTTATATACACCGATGTGGACGGCGTCTACACCACCGATCCACGAATCGTGGCCGAGGCGCGTCGGCTTGAGCGAATCACCTTCGAGGAGATGCTCGAGATGGCCAGCCTGGGCTCGAAGGTCTTGCAGATTCGGTCGGTGGAGTTCGCCGGCAAATACAAGGTCAAGACCCGAGTGCTCTCGAGCCTGACCGACCCCGAGATGGACCTCGCCACCGAGGCCCAGTCTGGAACACTGATCACCTACGAGGAAGACAAGACCATGGAGCAGGCTGTTATTTCAGGCATTGCCTTTAACCGCGACGAGGCCAAGATCACCATTGCTGGCGTGCCCGACAAACCCGGCATTGCATACAAGATTCTTGGACCTGTGGCCGAGGCCAACATCGATGTGGACATGATCATTCAGAATGCCAGCCACGATGGCATGACCGATTTCTCCTTCACCGTGCATCGCAACGAACTGGCCAAGGCCCTCGAGGTGATTGAGTCCAAGGTGCAGCCGCAGATCCAGGCGCGTGAGATCACCAGCGACAATCAGATCTGTAAGGTGAGTGTGGTGGGCATTGGCATGCGCTCACATGTTGGCGTGGCCAGTGACATGTTCCAAACCCTCTCGGCCGAGGGCATCAACATTCAGATGATCTCCACCAGCGAGATCAAGATCTCGGTGGTGATTGCCGATAAATACATGGAGCTTGCCGTTCGAGCCCTTCACAAGGCTTTTGGGCTGGAGGGGCAGGCGGCCTGATTCTGGCCAGATGGTGGGATAGAATCGCGATAACGGAGACGTGACCGAGAGGCCGAAGGTGCTCCCCTGCTAAGGGAGTATGTGCCAAAAGCGCATCGTGGGTTCGAATCCCACCGTCTCCGCCAAAATAAAAATGGGCCCATTCGGGCCCGTTTTTATTCTCGGAGATGTGTGGTTAATGAGAACCCACCTGGGTTCGAAACGAGCCCGTGGCGAGTTCGATGGACGCTCACTTTGCAAAGCAAAGTTAGGCCGGAGCCAATCCCACCGTCATTGCGTCTCATGTTCAGCCGTACTTCAGCGCGGCCGCCTTGCCCCAAAACACGCGGTACATGAAGACCGTGTAAGCGATGATTACCGGCAGCGTGATGGCCACACCCACAAAAAGCACATTCAGCGACGCGGTGCTGATGGCAGCCTCCCACACCGTCATGCGGCCAATCACAATGTCGGGAAAGATGCTGTAGGCCAAGCCGAAGAAGGCCAACACAAAAATAAGAACGGTATTGGCAATCACCAACCAGCCGTAACCCGCGTTCACTAGGTTCGGACGCATGAGCACCCAACGCATGGCAAAGAACGCCAGGGCGCACATGAGGGGGACTGGCAGCAGGGCAAATACCTGCGGCACACCAAACCATTTTTCCAATACGCTTTCCTTCACCAGCGGCGTGGCCGCTGATATGGCCAGCAAGGCACCTGCCATGGGCCAGAGTACGCGCTGAGCCCAGCGCACTGCTTTTTGCTGGAGATCGCCTTCGGTTTTCATGATCAACCAGCCCGCGCCCAGCAACACATAAGCGGCGGGCAATGTAATGGCGATGCCCAGGCTAAATGCCCAACCCAGAGATCCATTTGCAAAGCCGGTGACGTAGCTGCCCAGCATCCACCCTTGCGACGCACTGGCCATGAGCGAGCCAGCGAAAAAGGCGCGGTTCCAGAACGACTTGTAGCGCAGTGGTGCCTTCACCCTGAAATCAAACGCTACACCGCGCAGAATCAACCCGATCAGCATCACTGCCACCGGCAGGTAAAGCGCTTGCAGCACCAAGCCATGGGCCATCGGAAAGGCGGTCAACAACACGCCCACGCCCAGTACCAGCCAAGTCTCGTTGGCGTCCCAAAAGGGGCCGATGCTGGCGATCATGGTGTCCTTCTCAGCGTCGGTCGCTTGCAAGAGCAGCAAGCCAACACCCAGGTCATAACCGTCCAAAATTACATAAGCCAGCAGGGATAACCCCATCACCGCCAAGAAAAACAGTGGCAGAAATTCAGCCCAAGTCATGTTCGCCTTTCAAGTTCATTTCACTTTCAGGTGTCGAGCACCAGGTAGCGGTGCGTCACACCCCTGCTTTGCCCAACAAGGCACCCGTGGGCGCTTCACGTTTGTGTTCTTTGGGGTTCTCGGCCATGTACTTCAAGACGCCGACGTAAGTGACCAGCAGCAAGCCGTAGATCACCAGATAGGCCGTTAAGGTGAGCGCAATGTATGGCGGCGGCAAAGTGGTGGCGGCTTCGCTGGTGCGCATGAAGCCTTGCACCAGGAAGGGTTGGCGGCCGATCTCGGTCACGTACCAGCCTGCCAGCGTGGCGATCCAGCCAGAAAACGCCATGCCCGACAGCACCCATAGCAGGGGCCTCGGCAGCACCACTTCCGATTGCCTGCGTTGGCGCCACAAGCGCCAAGCGGTGAAACCGGCGACCGACAGCATCAAAGAGCCCACGCCCACCATCACGCGAAATGCATAAAAGACTGGCGCCACGGGTGGGTGCGCACCCTCAAATTCGTTTATTCCTTTCACCTCGCCGTCCAACTCATGGGTCAAGATCAGGCTGGCGCCTTTGGGAATCTTGACTGCGTAGTGGGTGGTGCGTGCTTCGTGGTCCGGAATGCCAAACAGCGTCAGAGGTGCGCCGCGCTCGGTGTCCCAGATGCCCTCCATGGCAGCGACCTTGGCCGGCTGGTGCTCCAGTGTGTTGAGGCCGTGCATGTCTCCCACGAGGAATTGCATCGGCATCACGCACGTAGCGGTGAAAATGGCGGCACGCATGGCTTTGTGGGTGCCGCGCGTCGCGCTGCCTTTGAGCAGTTGCCAAGCACACAACCCAGCGATCAAAAACGATGCGGTCAGCGCTGAGGCAAGCAACTTGTGGGAAAACCGGTAGGGAAATGAGGGGTTGAAGACCACCGCCAGCCAATCGGTGGGGATGAACTGACCGTTGACGATTTCGAAACCTGCCGGGGTGTGCATCCAGGAGTTCAGGCTCAGGATCCAGAAGGCCGACATGGTGGTACCAAACGCGACTAAAAAAGTGGCCACCAGGTGCACCCGCTCGCTCACCCTGCCTCGACCGAACAGCATGATGCCCAGGAAGCTGGCCTCTAGGAAGAACGCTGTTAGCACCTCATAGCCCAGCAGTGGTCCTGAAATATTGCCTGTGCGTTCCATGAAGCCTGGCCAATTGGTGCCGAACTGGAAGCTCATCACAATGCCTGAGACCACCCCCAGCGCAAAGGTGAGCGCGAACACTTTGGTCCAGAAATAATAGGCCTCTTCCCAAGCCACATCCCGAGTGCGGGCGAATCGCAGTCGGAAGAACAACAAGAACCAGCACAGCGCGATGGTGATGGTTGGGAATAGGATGTGGAAGCTGATGTTCGCAGCAAACTGGATACGAGAAAGGATGAGTGCGTCGATGTCCATGATGGCTTTCTTATAAATTCACAGGGTTTGACTTTTGGGGCCAGCGCTCGTTGCTTTGGGAAATCGACCGGTCAGACGATCTTTGAATTCGAGCACTTTGGTCACCGTGGCGCCCATGCCCATGAGCTGCATGGCGGTCTCGGGCGCGAGCTTTTGCACGTCGTCAAACCAGGTCATGAGGCGATCAATCAGGTCGTGCATTTCGCGCATCCGCTGCTGGGCATGTCGCTCTGCGTCGGTGGTGGGCGTCTCGAGCAAGGCGGCTCGCAGCATGGACAGCGTGGGCTCAATTTCGCGGCGGCGGCGTTCTTCGGCCAGCACCCGAAAAATTTCCCACACATCCGCCGGTGTCTCAAAGTACTCCCTCCGGTCTCCCGCTTGGTGACGTAAACGCACCAGGTGCCAGGCCTGCAACTCTTTGAGGCCCATGCTGACATTGGAGCGCGAGAATGCTAACGCTTCGGCAATCTCATCGGCATTCAGAGCCTGCGGCGACACATAGAGCAGCGCGTATATTTGACCCACCGTGCGGTTGATGCCCCACTTGCTGCCCATTTCACCGAAATGGGCGATGAACTCGCGATTCAAGGACGGAATTTGATCTGGGTTAGGCATGGCCCCATTTTAACCAAAAAATTCTTAATTTTCAGAAATAACTGAAATATCAGGAAGTGTCTGATTTGTTTGCCCAGCAAAAGTGCAGGCGGTTTACAGAGAGGTGCGTTCTGCCCCGCCAAAATAAAAATGGGCCTTTAAAGGAAGCGAACGAGGTCCTCGATGTCGTCGGGGAACATCTCCCGCAGCTCAATGGCCCTGACCACTGAACCACGATCCAGGACGAACAGCTGGGGCAGACCCCGACGGGCCTTGTAGGTCGACATCCAGACGGGGTTCGCCATGGCCACGTCGAAGGCGTAGCCGTTCTTCTTCATATAGGCCAGTACATCGTCGCGCGACTTGTCCGTGCTGACCGCAATGACCTCAAGCCCGCGGTGCCGATGTTTCAAATAGAAGGCATTGAGCAGAGGATTCTGTTTCGCACAGAAGGGGCAGCGGGTGTGCCAGATCTCAATGATGACGACCTTGCCGACAGCCTCCGACTGCTTCCAGACACGTCCATCCATGAGTTGGATGTCGGGCAGTACCGTCGCTTTTCCGATCTCAAGCGGTATGGGCGGTGGCGCATTCGGAGACGAAGGCTGGGCGAGCACCGGCGCCGAAGCCAGGCCCAATGCAATGAAAAGGAGGGGGAGGAGTTGGGATGCCATGCGTGAACGCGACGGTATCACTTCCTGCGGATGGCTGTGACCATGTTTCTCTTCCCTTCCACCGCTGCCTGGAATTCAATCTGATCGGTCACCTGCAGGCCATTGAGGAGGGCGGCATCCGAGACATAGAAGACCATGGTCATCGGCGGCATGTCCAAGGATGGGATCTCCCCATGTTTGATGGTGAGCCGCTTGTTCTCCGGGTCGAGCCGACGAATCTCTCCGGTGGCCCATTCCGCGATGGCCGAGGAACAGACGCCAGCCAGCAGCAGACTGGTCATGGCCTTTGCAAGGGTCTTCACGATCAAGCTCCTTTCTTGGGTCGGTAGGCGGCAAAGACGGTTGCCCGCCCGGCGCCTCTGACAAGCAGCACGTCATACGGGTCGACCTGGCCGCCGTATTCTGGTCCGTCCATGCCGGGTGACCCAATTGGCATCTCTGGAACAGACAGCCCAATGGCCTTGGGCCGCTCCTTCAGAAGGCGATGAATCTCTCTGGCGGGCACATGCCCCTCGATCACATAGCCGTTGACGAGGGCTGTGTGGCAGGAGGCGTACTCCTTGGGCATGCCAACCTCAATGCGCTTTGCATTGTTCCCCACGTCGTAGCCTTTCACCCCAAAGCCATTGACCTCCAGGTGCTTCATCCACTCCGCGCAGCAGCCACAGGTGGGCGACTTCCAGACCTCGACCAGCGGCTTGTTGAATCGGGCGAGGCCCGCGGCCGGCATTGCCGTGGCACCCAGGCAGGCCAGGCCCAGGGCTGTGACCAGTCGGCGTCTTTCCAGTTGGCTGCTCATCGGCTCACCCGAATCTTTCCGCGCATGCCTGCATCGTAATGCCCTGCCACGAGGCAGGCAAAGTCGAATTCACCCTCGCGGTTGAAGTGCCAGACCATCGTGCCTTTCTCTCCCGGGCCGACGTGCGCCATATAGGCCTCGTCGTGTTCCATGTTCGGATGCTTCTTCATCATCTCAGCATGGGCATCAAGCTCCTTTTGCGTACCGATGACCATTTCGTGCATCACCTTGCCGTTGTTGCTCACTTCAAAGCGAATGGTCTCGCTCTTTTTGATTTGGATGAGCTCTGGTGCGAATCGCATCGCATCGCTCATGTCGACCTTGATCACCCGGCTCACCTTGGCCGGGTCACCCGCAATCCCCCAGGCCGTCTGCTCGGCCGGTGCAACTTGAGCAGATGACCTCGCCGGTGAACCATGGTGGGCGTTGCCGTGTGCAAAGGCCTTGGGGGAGACACTTGCAAGCAGCGCGCCGGATGTCAGGGTGAGCGTCAAAATGGTGTTGATTTTTTTCATGTGGATGTCCTTTGTGTTGGTTGCCTAGTGCTGGTGGCCATGGGCACTGGCGGATTTACCCGGCTTCTGAACCTTGACCTCGATCTCTTGGGTGTCCCGCCGGGGCATGGCGCCCTGGCCTGCATGGCCGGAGCGGGCTGGAGTTGCGAGGGGGCTGCCCTTCCACTCGAAGGCCTGGGTCCCGGGCGGCTGCTTGTACCAACCTGGGTTGCTGTAGTCGCCGGGCTTCTGGTCTCGTCGAACCTTGACGACGCTGAACATGCCCCCCATCTCCACCGAGCCGTACGGCCCCTCACCAGTCATCATGGGTGCTGTGTTCTCGGGCAGTGGCATCTCCATCTCGGCCATGTCGGCCATTCCCCGCTCACCCATCACCATGTAATCCGGAATGAGTCGCCCGATGCGCTTGGCCAGCCCTGTGTGATCCACACCAATCAGTGTGGGCACGTCGTGGCCCATGGCGTTCATGGTGTGGTGTGACTTGTGGCAATGAAAGGCCCAGTCTCCCTCCTCGTTTGCAATGAACTCGATCTGTCGCATCTGGCCCACTGCAACGTCTGTGGTGACCTCTGGGCTGCGCATGGCCTTTGGTCGGGGCCCTCCATCGGTGCCTGTGATCTCAAACTCATGGCCGTGCAGGTGGATGGGGTGATTGGTCATGGTGAGGTTGCCAAACCGGATCCGAACGCGGTCATTGAGCCGAACATGAAGTGAGTCGATGCCCGGGAAGACTCGGCTGTTCCAAGACCAGATATTGAAGTCCAGCATGGTCATGATCTTGGGCGTGTAGCTGCCCGGGTCGATGTCGTAGGCATTGAGCAGGAAGCAGAAGTCTCGGTCCACGTTCTCGATGAGGGGATGCTTGGTCTTCGGATGTGTCACCCAGAAGCCCATCATTCCCATGGCCATCTGGGTCATCTCATCGGCATGGGGGTGATACATGAAGGTGCCCGGCCGTCTGGCGGTGAACTCGTAGACAAAGGTCTTGCCTGCAGGAATGCCCGGCTGGTTCAGGCCGGTGACGCCATCCATGCCGTTGGGAAGGCGCTGCCCATGCCAGTGAATGGAGGTGTGTTCGGGAAGGCGATTGGTCACGAAGATCCGCACCTTGTCACCCTCGACCACCTCAATGGTGGGGCCAGGGGATTGTCCGTTGTAGCCCCACAGGTGAGCCTTGAAGCCAGGCGCCATCTCCCGAACCACCGGCTCGGCCACCAGGTGGAACTCCTTGACGCCGTTGTTCATGCGCCAGGGGAGCGTCCATCCGTTGAGGGTGACCACCGGGTTATAGGGCCGCCCTGAATTGGGCACCAGGGGTGCCTGTGTCTGTGGGCTGGTTTGCAACACTGGTTCGGGCAAGGCGGCCATCGCCACCCGGCTCACTGCGGTGGCTGCGAGCGTGGCAGAGGCGGCCGCGCCGGTGAGCAGTGCACGTCGTCTTGTCATTTCCATGCGTCTCTCCTGGTCTGTGCGAGTTGCTCTCGCAGCGCGAAGATCTTGGGGGTGAGGGCGTGTTCGGCCTGCCAATAAGAGGAGAGCGCCCGAAGGTAGCCTTCGACCGCTTCGGTCTGGTGCTTGGCATCCTTGAGCAGTTCGAATACGCCGATGATCATGCCGTTGTAATGCAGCAGGTGCTCCTCAGAGATGCGTTTTTGCAAAGGCAGAATCTCCTGGCGGTGATGCTGAACCTGGGAGAAGGCTTCGTCGCGAACGAGCATTGATTCCCACACAGCAGATTGCAATGCGATGGTCTCGGGGTGGCTGACCTGCACCCGCAGGAGGGCTGCATCTGTGGGCGAGGGAAGGGCTGGTTGCGGTGGCGCATCGGGCAGCCGGCTTGGGAGCGTGAAGCCTGTTGCTTGAGCATCGAGTTGAAGGCGTCGAATCAGGGCCTCCCGTGCGGCACCAGCTGCCACCCGCACCTCCGAGAGCGACTTCTGTGTCTGAGCAGCAGACAATTGCTCCTCCGCCTGATGCAGCAGATTGAGGTTTCCAACCTTGCGCATGCGCGTGGCCAGCTCTGCAGCAACAGAGGCCACTTCGGCCACCTGCTGCCGGTGGGCAACGCGCTCCTGGGCGGCCACAGCCGCGTGGTAGAGCCCACTCACCTGGGCGATGAGTCGGGCCTCACGGCTAAGTGCCGACCGGTCTTGATCACGAAGCGCAAGGTAGTCGGCTGGGTTGCGCGAGATGCTCGCAAGGGATTGCTCAAGGCCGGGATCCAGTGCGAGTGCACGTGAAATCGCCATCTGCAGCGAGAGCAGGTTCTTGGGTGAAGAACTGTCAGTGGCTGGCTTGGCCGCATCCGCCGCAATCTCCCGGGCATAGGCCTTCCAGCCGCCAGCCTGATCAACTCGTTCATTTGCCTGGCGCCAATCCTCCACGGGATCGGCCAAGGCAACCCGACCAGACCCAAGCAGGGCGAACAACATCCATACAAGCAAGTGTTTCATGGTCACTCCTCAAGACATCAGAGAACTGCTCCCCGTGAGGGGCACGGGGAGCCCTATGAGGTTGTCTTTTAGATGCGAGGAGGTCGTAGCAAGCCTTCTAGCACCACGCTGGCAAAGTCTGCGGTGGGCCCTGGGCTTGGGCGGTGGAATGCTGCTTCGGTGAACGTGAGAGAGGCTTGGGCCGGCAGCCCGTAAGCCATGAAGCAGGTCGCGGCGCAGAGGGCGCAGGCCCCGGCATGGGCTGAATGCGAGCTGTTGCTGACGGGGTCCGCGGCCTCGGCCACATGCGATGCGTGGGCAGCGTGTGTGTGCGTGTGGTGCTCTGGAGCCTTCGTTGCGTTGGTGTGCGAGCCTGCGATGGCTGGGGTCGATCCGTGGCAGGTCATGGCCGCGGCTGCCTGACCCTGAAGCGGCAGGGCCATCAACAATAGAGACATGATGAGGCTGCGAACACTTTTCATGAGGAGAAGAGGGTAACTCTTTTTGAAGTTCGTTGGAGCATTTACCTTGTATGCGTACAGTGCTGCGCGCTCTTATGTTTTATAAAAGCTATCGTATTAATTAAGTTAATTGTCTTGATCTATCTGTCTTCGGGGCGGAGACTTTGAGCCATGACGCAAATTCAGTTGGCTGCACGCCGCTTCCGCGATGATTGGCTCCAAGAGGTTCAGTCTCAGCCCCTGGCCGCCATTGGGCTTTTTTGTGCCCTGCTGTTCATGCTCCTGCTGATCTTAAGCTCCGCGAATGCAGGCTGGTCACTTCCAGAGCATGCCCGACACGCCCTGCTCGGTGGAAGCGCAGGATTGTTTGGCACGGCGATTGGTGCATCAGGGATCTGGCTCGTGCGCCACTGGACGGAACGCCTCGAGGACACCTCGCTGGGCTTTGCTGCAGGGATGATGCTCGCGGCCGCCTTCTTTTCGCTCTTGTTGCCGGGCTTGGATGCGGCAGAGGAGATCCTGGGAACCCATGTTGGAGCCTCATTCGTGGTCATTGCGGGGCTCGCGCTCGGAGCCCTCTTGATGGTGGGCCTCGATCGACTCACTCCCCACGCCCACTGCCACGGCGGCCCTTGCGGACCGGGGCATGCGCGAGTGAGTCGGGTTTGGCTTTTTGTATTTGCGATCGCCATTCACAATTTTCCTGAGGGAATGGCTGTTGGGGTAGCCTTCTCGGGAGGCCTCCAGGCCGGGCTTCCATTGGCACTTGCCATTGCGATTCAGGACATCCCGGAGGGCTTGGCAGTTGCCCTGAGCCTTCGCGCCATTGGCTTGCGGCCCTTGGCAGCTTTTCTGATCTCCGTGGCAACTGGCCTTTTGGAGCCGGCTGGCGCGATGCTCGGCTGGGTGCTCACTGGGGATTTGATTTGGCGTACCCTCTGGGAATGGGCTTGGCCGCAGGTGCCATGATTTTCGTGGTGTCTCATGAAGTGATTCCCGAGACGCATCGGCGCGGCCATGAACAGCGTGCCACCATAGGGCTCATGATTGGTTTTGCCACCATGATGTGGCTCGATACGAGTTTTGGTTGATCGGAGGTGAGAATGAAATCGAGGGCTTCGGTAAGTGGGTCGCGAAAGGGAGCAGGTGTTCCAAAGGTGAACATTGGCATTGCGGATGCTGATCGGGCGAAGATTGCCAAGGGGCTATCTCGATTCCTGGCTGACAGCTACACCCTGTATCTTCAGACCCACAATTTTCATTGGAATGTCACGGGCCCCATGTTCAATGCCCTGCACAACATGTTCATGGTGCAGTACACGGAGCAATGGCAGGCACTTGATCTCATCGCTGAGCGCATTCGTGCGCTGGGCCATCCCGCGCCGGGAACGTACGCAGAGTATGCAAAGCTGGCATCCATCAAGGAGGTGGCTGGCGTACCGAAGGCGCTCGAGATGGTCAGGGTGTTGGTGGAGGCCCAGGAGGCTACCGCCCGCACCGCAAGGGGTTTATTCCCCATCGTTGAAAAGGCCAACGACCAGCCAACCGCAGATCTACTCACACAGCGAATCGATGTTCATGAGAAGACCGCGTGGATGCTGCGAAGTCTTCTTGACGTTTGAGGTTGCCATCATGATTATTCGTTCAGCCATAGCCTGCTTGGCGCTCTTCGCGCTTGGCTCGGTGTCCCACGCCAACCCAAAGGCAGCCCTGATCGATGAGATGCAGGGCTACCTCGAGTTTGTCGATTACGGGGGCGGGGTCATCTTTGCAGAGCAGATTCCGAAGGCTGAGTATTCGAAGATCATGGTCATTGACGCGCGTGACGCCGGCCAGTTCGCCAAGGGCCACATTCCGGGGGCGGTCAATATCGAGTGGCGCAAGGTGCTGGAGCAACGTGAGAAGCTTCCCCGCGACAAGATGGTTTTGATCTACTGCAACACCGGAAGCCTGTCAGCTCAGGCTGGGTTTGCCTTGAGGGTTGCCGGCCACGACAACGTGCGGATTCTTCAGGGTGGTTTCGAGGAGTGGAAGGCCAAGGGCGGCCTCGATGCCAACGCACGGGCGCTTGGAGCGCAGCCCAAGCACTAGGCAGGGTCAAGTCTGGTGATCAGGCTTGAAATGTCGAGCCGTCGGCCACCCTGGCTTTGGATGTCCGCGTAGAACTGATCCACCAGTGCGGTCACGGGGAGTTTGGCGTGGTTGCGGCGGGCTTCGCTCAGGCAGAGTTCAAGATCTTTGCGCATCCAGTCAACAGCAAATCCAAAGTCGAATTTTCCCTCAATCATGGTGGGGCCCCGGTTTTCCATCTGCCACGACTGCGCCGCACCCTTGCTGATGGATTCAAGCACGAGCGACATATCCAGCCCAGCACGTTTTCCAAATGCAATGGCCTCGGCCAGGCCCTGCAGCAGCCCCGCCACACAAATTTGATTGACCATCTTCGCGAGCTGCCCGCTGCCCGAGTCTCCAATGCGCGTGAAGGCCTTTGAGTAGGCCATGGCCACAGCCTTGGCAGCGTCAAAGTGTGCCTGTGTTCCGCCCACCATCACGGTGAGTTGGCCATTGACGGCGCCCGCCTGCCCACCCGAGACCGGTGCATCCATAAATCCAATGCCAAGCTCGTTGGCCCTGGCGTTGAGTTCCCGAGCAACCTCGGCCGAGGCGGTGGTGTGATCCACGAAAAGAGCGCCTGTGGCCATGGATTCAAACGCACCGTTGGGCCCGGTGGTCACGCTTCGCAGATCATTGTCGTTGCCGACGCAGCAGAGCACGATGTCTGCGTTCGCGGCGGCCTCCTTGGGCGTGGTTGCCGTGGAACCGCCGAACTCGGCTGCCCATGCCTTGGCCTTCTCTGCTGACCGGTTGTAGACGGTGACCTTGTGCCCCGCTTTGGCCAGATGGCCCGCCATGGGAAAGCCCATGACGCCAAGGCCAATGAATGCAACCCGTGTGGCCGGGCAGAGGGAATAACTCTTCGCTTGGATGCTGGGCATGATGGTAGGTCCTTAAATTTGAAGCGGTTGTAGGGGCCTATTCTGACAAAATAGATTGTCATGTCGACGCTGGCCCCGCCAACCACCCCCCGCATTCAGCCGCCCTTGGTCTGGCTGAACGGCCGTGCCTTTGGCATTGTGTTGGGCCTTCACGGTGCTGCCTTGTTTTGGGTCTGGATGGAGATCGGTCAGGTGGATCTTCAGGTCTCGAGTGCCCGGCCCATGATGGCCAGCATCATTGCGCCCCAACAAGAGGCCGCCGTTAAGCCGGCACCACCTGCCGCCAAGCGGCTCGAGCCTCAGCAGACCAAACGCATCGTGGCAGCCGAGTCGAATCGACCTTCCCCCCCGGAGGCCGCCCAAGAGAAGGACCAGCCGCGTGAGCAGTCAGCCCCAGCAGTGGATGTCGAGCACAAGGACCAGGCCAAGGAGGCGACCGCGTCGGCAGAGGTTGTTCAGCCCCGGTTTGATGCAGACTATCTCAACAATCCCAAGCCCGGTTATCCCATGATGTCAAAGCGTTTGGGTGAAGAAGGGCAGGTACTCTTGCGTGTGTTGGTGAGCAGTCAGGGCAGCGCCGAGCAGGTACAACTGGTTCGCAGCAGCGGCTTTTCCAGGCTCGATGAGGCGGCAGCAGAGGCGGTGGCCAGATGGCGTTTTGTTCCAGCCAAGGTGGGCAGTATGGCCACCACGGCATGGGTTCAGGTTCCAGTTTCATTTCAGTTGCGGAGATAGCGCATGTCAACCACTCAGGCCATGGGCCTTGGTCACTTCCTTGAGCAGACCGATGCCGTGGGCATGACGCTCTTCATCATTCTCCTGGCCATGTCGGTGGCGAGCTGGACGGTGATCGTGAGCAAGATTCTCCGGGCCCGAAAGGCCGCGCAAACCGGCGCAGAATTTGCCGCTCGTTTCCAAAGCTCCAGCTCGATCGACGACCTCCAGGCCCTCATTGCAGACCATCCCGATGCCCGCTCCCAGATTGCTGCCCATGCGCTCTCGGCGGCTGCCTACAGTCGCATTGCGCCGGGCTCAGGGCTGATCGATTCCGAAAGCCCGAGTGAGCTGGTCAGCCGTGCTCTGCAGCAGGCCATCGATGAGGAGGCGGCACGGCAAGAGTACGGGCAGACGCTCTTGGCCTCGGTGGCATCCAGCGCACCTTTTGTGGGGCTCTTCGGAACGGTCTGGGGCATCTACCACGCGCTCATCAGCATTGGCATGAGTGGGCAGAGTTCGCTCGACCAAGTGGCTGGGCCCGTCGGAGAGGCGCTCATCATGACGGCCCTCGGGCTGGCCGTGGCGATTCCTGCGGCATTGGCCTACAACGCCTTTCAGCGCCAGGCTCGGCTCTACAGCGGTCAGCTTGAGCGCTTTTCTCACGACCTCTTCGTGCTGATTTCCACGGGGAGCAAGCCTCGATAATGGCCTTTCATCTCTCCTCAAAGACTGGGCGCAACCAGCCCAACCCCGAGATCAACATGGTCCCGCTCATCGATGTGATGCTGGTGCTCGTGATCATCTTCATGGTCACTGCGCCGCTGATGACCCATGCGGTGAAGGTGGATCTGCCCAAGGCGAATAGCCAGCGCAATGAGGTCAAGCCAGAAACCATCTCTGTCTCGATCGATGCAAAGGGTGATCTCTATTGGAACAAAGAGAAACTCAGTTGGAGCGACCTTCCACTCCGTATGCAGACGGCCTCTACACAAGCGCCTCAGCCCGAGTTGCATATTCGGGCCGATGAGAACACGGCTTACAAGAAGGTGGCTGAACTCATGAGCGAGGCTTCCAAGGTGGGGCTCACTCGGATTGGATTTGTGACGGATCCGAAGTAGGGGCGGTATTGCCTTTTACGTCTATTTTGTACAAAATGTACATATTGGACATTGCAAAGGATCGGTATGCGCACCATCAGTGCAAGCGAAGCCAAGCAGAGTTTCGCCAACTTAATTGATATGGCTGGCAGGGAACCCGTAGTTATTCAGCGCCAGAAGCGCGGGGTTGCAGTGGTTCTCTCCGTGGCCGAGTACGAGCGACTGACGAGAATTAATATTTCTGAGTTCCAGCGCTTTTGCGACCAAATCGGGCAGCGTGCCCAGAGCAATGGGCTCACGGAGAAGGGTCTTATGAAACTTCTCTCCTCTAAAGATTAGGGCAGCCGGCGCGACGTGTCCGAATGCCGCTTGGTGCTTGACACCAACACGATTATCAGCCGACTGTTGGTTCCTTCTGGCGTTGCGGCGAGGGCAGTCGACAAAGCCCTCGTGGAGGGTGTCGTGCTTGTCTCGGAGGACCTCCTTGGGGAGCTGGCTGCGGTTTTGTCGCGCAGCAAATTCGACGCATACGTCTCACTTGAGGAGAGACGCCAGTTTCTCGAGCTGTTTTGCAGCATTGCTCAGAGGGTAGGCATCCAGCACCGGATTCAAGCCTGCAGAGATCCCAAAGACGACATACTCCTGCAACTTGCGCTCAATGGAGAAGCAAGGTTTTTGGTTACTGGGGATCGGGACCTCTTGGAACTCGCAGAGTCATTTCGCGCAAGCCACGGCCTAGAGATCATATCTCCCAGAGATTATCTCGCCTCGCAAGCCGCCGGCTAATCACCACTTCTTCTCGAGGGTGAGCATCACCATGCGAACGCCATCGGTAGTGCTGGTATCGCGGGTATAGAGGGTTCCAGAGGCATGGCGTTCACTGACGCTGGTTCGTTTTGGTGCTGTGAGATTGCTCACTGAGAGGCGCAGGTTCACACCCGGCAGGGCACGCAGCAGATCAGAGACGGTCACCGCTACGGGACGGGAAGGAAGAGAAGGGCATGGCTCTTAACTGTGTTGAGTCACAAGCATAATGGCTCGTCATGGAACATCCGATTAAAAACCTCTTGCTCATCCTCGGTGATCAGTTGGACGAGGCCGCCCCGGTGCTTGCCTCGCTCGATCCGCAGCGTGATGTGGTCTGGATGGCGGAGGTCATGGAGGAGTCCACCCACGTCTGGTGCTCCAAGCAGCGTGTGGCGCTTTTTCTCTCCGCCATGAGGCATTTCGCCCAAACACTCCGCAGCAAGGGCCTGACGGTGTCCTACCGACAGATTGATGATCCCGATAACCGGCAGTCGCTCGCTGCGGAACTCGAGGCTGCCATTGGGGCGTATAAGCCCGATCAGGTGGTCATGACAGCGCCGGGTGACTGGCGGGTCTTGGCATCGATCCGGTCGGCCTGCCAGACCCGTGGTGTGCCCCTGCAGATTCATGAGGATGCCCATTTCTTCTCGACGGTGGCGGACTTCCGAGCCCATGCCAAAGGGCGCAAGCAACTTCGCCTGGAGTATTGGTACCGAGAGTCTCGGCAGCGGCATGGCGTTTTGATGGATGGAGATGAGCCCGCCGGCGGGAAATGGAACTTCGACCATGAGAACCGGGCGTCCTTCCCGAAGTCGGGGCCACCGGAGCGGCGGCCTCCACTGAGATTCGAGCCAGACGAGGTCACTTGCAGCGTGATTGCCTGGGTCAATGCTGCCTTGGCGGAGCATCCCGGCACTGTGACGCCCAGCGCACAAGGGTTTGGATGGCCAGTGACAAGGCGAGAAGCGCTGTCCCTCTTGTCAGATTTCATTGCGCACCGGCTGCCGCAGTTCGGCCTCTATCAAGATGCCATGTGGACCGATGAGCCGTGGCTTTACCACTCCCATATCGCCAGTGCTCTGAATCTCAAGCTTCTCTCGGCACGGGAGGTGGTCTCGGCGGTGGAGGAGGCCTGGCGCAGGGGTGATGTTCCGATTGAGTCAGCCGAAGGCTTTATTCGTCAGGTCTTGGGCTGGCGCGAGTATGTCCGTGGCATTTACTGGACGCAGATGCCCGACTATGCCGAGATGAATGCCTTGGCTGCAGTGCATCCATTGCCAGATTTCTTCTGGACGGGAGAGACCGAGATGAATTGCCTGTCTCAGGCGATTTCTCAAACGCTGGAAACCGGCTATGCCCATCACATTCAACGGCTGATGGTGACGGGCCTCTACACGCTCATGTTCGGTGTAGATCCCCGGCAGGTACATGCCTGGTACCTGAGTGTGTATGTCGATGCTGTGGAGTGGGTTGAGCTGCCGAATGTTGTGGGCATGAGCCAGTACGCCGATGGTGGGCTGATGGCCAGCAAGCCCTATGTGGCCACTGGAAAGTACATCTCTCGAATGAGCAATTACTGTGGCTCCTGCCGATTTCGGCCCGATGAGTCCGTGGGTGAACGGGCCTGCCCTTTCACCACCCTGTACTGGGATTTTCTCCTTCGGCACCAGGAGTCGTTGCGCAGAAATCAGCGCATGGTCATGCAACTCAAGAATCTAGACCGGCTCACTGAGGAGCGGCGAGCCGAGATTCAGGCCCAGGCGGATCAGCATCGCAAGGCCTGCCGGTCTTTGTCATACTCATCTCACTGACCAAGGAGATTCCATTGAACTGCACCATTCGTTGGGCTGGCGGCGACACCATGAGCTTCATTGCCGAGACAGGCTCGGGGCACAGCTTCGTGATGGACGGCGCGCCCGAGGGTGGGGGACGAAACCTTGGCCCCCGGCCCATGGAGACCGTTTTGTCGGGTGCGGCCGCCTGCACGGCCTACGATGTCGTGCTCATCCTGCGCAAGAGTGGCCTGCACATTGTGGGCTGTGAGGTGATCACCACCTCTGAACGGGCTGAGACCGATCCAAAGGTCTTCACCAAGATTCACCTCTTGTTTCGCATCACTGGAAAAGACCTCAAGGCCAATCTGGTGGAGCGCGCCATTTCCCTCTCGCACAGCAAGTACTGCTCGGCCACCAAGATGCTTGGCGCCACGGCCGAGATCACCCACGCCTACGAGCTGCACGAGACCCCTTGACAGCTGTGCTAGCTTGGAATGGAAAGGAGCACTTCCATGCAATCTAAATCACTTCATTGCACATTGGGCCTTATGCTTGGCCTGGTTGTCTCAGTCGCAGCTGCCCAGAGCAAGCCACATGCTCACCATCACGCCCATGCCCACGGTCAAGGGGAGCTCGAGCTGTCGATCGAAAAAGGACGCATTCAGGGCATGCTTCGCGTGCCCATGGAGAGCCTGCTTGGCTTTGAGCGCGCGCCCAAGACAGATGCCCAACGCGCACAGGTGGCGGATCTGCGCAAGCGTCTCGAAGACCCGAGCAACCTGGTGGCGCCGCCCACCGCTGCGGGCTGTCAGCCCACTTCAGTGGTTGCGGAATCGTCGATGTTCACCGGCGCCGTCAAGGGTGGCCACAGTGAGCTGGCTTATTCATTTGAATGGCGTTGTGCCAAGCCTGATCAACTCACGAGCCTTGGTCTGCCCGTTTTCGCCAGCCACAAGCGGCTCAAGCAGCTCGAGGTGAGCCTCGTGGTCGATGGCCGTCAGTCCTCGGTTCGGCGAACCCCGACATCAACAAACATTCCCTTGCGCTAGGGGCGGAGCCTACTGGTTCTGGAAGACCAGGCCTGCATGCTCGCGCATGCTGTGGAATCGGATGTCCTTCCAATGCTCTTGGGCCACACTGATCTCAGACTGGTAGGAGGCCAAGAAGGTTGGGGCGCCCACGGCATCGTAGGCGATTCGGTGTGCGTTGGATTCGATGAACCCCTTGAGGGCGCGCTCATCGTCGGCCGTGACCCATCGGGCAAGCGCGAACTTGGAGCCCATCATGCGAGCCTCGACGTTGTATTCCGTCTTTAGGCGGTGGGCCACCACCTCGAACTGCAGCATGCCCACAGCACCAAGGAGCAGCTGGCCGCCGTCGTGCGGTTGAAAGACTTGAATGGCGCCCTCCTCACCGAGCTGGGTGAGTCCCGCCCGCAGTTGCTTGCTGCGCATGGGGTCGGCCACCTCCACCACTCGGAAGAGCTCGGGGGCGAAGAAGGGCAGTCCCGTGAACTGAAGTGATTCACCCTCGGTGAGGGTGTCGCCCAGTTGCAAAAGGCCGTGGTTGGGAATTCCGATGATGTCGCCCGAATAGGCTTCTTCCAGCAGGTCGCGGCGCTGGGACAGGAAGGAGACCACAGTGCGTGGACGAATCTCCTTGTTATTCCGACACACCTTGAGCGGCATGCCACGCTCGAAGCGCCCCGAGCAGATGCGCAGAAACGCAATGCGGTCGCGGTGCGCGGGATCCATGTTGGCTTGGATCTTGAACACCACGCCGCTGAATTTGGGCTCGTCGGCCTGAACGGGCCGCTGAAGTGTCACCCGCGGCTGGGGAGCAGGTGCCAGTTCGACCAGCGCATCGAGGATCTCACGCACCCCAAAGTTGTTCACCGCGGATCCAAAAAACACAGGCGTCTGCTGGCCTGCCAGGAATGCGGCCTGATCAAAGGGCGCGGAGGCACCCTGCACCAGGTCGATCTCCTCGCGGGCCTGACGATACTCAGCCCCGAAGCGCTCGAGCAGCACGGGGTTGTGTAGGCCATCGATCACATCGTCGATCTCGCGTGCGCGGTCTTCCCCCGCCTGAAAGACCCGCATCTGGTCTGCTCGGAGGTCCATGACACCGTGAAAGCGCTTGCCCATGCCCACAGGCCATGTAAAGGGAACCACGGCCATGCCCAGGGTTTGCTCAAGCTCGTCCATCAGGGCAATGGGCTCGCGCACCTCTCGGTCCATCTTGTTGACGAAGGTCAGGATGGGTGTGTTCCGAGCCCGGCAGACCTGCAGGAGGCGAAGGGTTTGCTCTTCCACACCATTGGCCGCATCGATGACCATCAGGGCTGCATCCACGGCCGTGAGCACCCGATAGGTGTCCTCGGAGAAGTCTCTGTGCCCCGGTGTGTCGAGCAGGTTGATGACGTGATCCCGGTACTCCATCTGCATGACCGAGCTCGCAACCGAAATGCCACGCTGCTTCTCGATCTCCATCCAGTCGGATGTGGCGTGTCGGGAGGCCTTCCGGGCCTTGACGCTGCCGGCGATGTGAATAGCACCTGCGTAGAGCAGGAGCTTCTCGGTGAGTGTGGTCTTGCCGGCGTCTGGGTGGGAGATGATGGCAAAGGTGCGGCGGCGGCGAATTTCTTGGGGCAATGGCAGTTGAGACATGGAGACAGTTTGACGCATCCGTCGCCAAATGTATTTGGCGCATACGCCTAGCGGTTGGGCGTGCCGTTCTTGGAGAGAAGCAGAATGTCTGGAGCCAGATCGGCAACGGCCTGATAGTGGGTGAGATACACCTGACCACTCAGATGGCCGAGGAAGCCGGTGCGCTGGAGTCTGTCCATGACCGGGCCCTTGATCTCGCTGAGGTGAAGCCTGATGCCTGCCTCGCGAAGCCGCTGGTCGATTGCCTCGAGGCTCTCGAGCGCGCTGGCGTCGATGTCGTTGATCGCTGAACACTGCAAGACCAGGTCTTTGAGCAGAGGGCGTTCTGCGACCACTGCATTGACCTTGTCTTCCAGTATTCGAGCATTCGCAAAATACAGGCTCTCATCGACTCGCAGGCTCGTGAGGTACGGGCTTGTGTGCACCTGGTGACGCAAGACATTCCGAAAATATTCAGTCCCGGGAACCAGACCCACCTCGGCAATGTGCGGACGGCTTGTCTTGTAGAGGTGAAGGAGCAGTGAGAGCAGGACGCCGGCCATCAAGCCTGCCTCCACTCCAGCGGCCAGGGTCGTGAAGATCGTGAAGGCGACGGCTGAGAAGTCTGCGCGCGAGTAGGTCCATGTGCTGCGCAATGTCCGCAGGTCCACCAGGGACAGCACAGCAACCACGATGGTGGCAGAGAGCACCGCCTGGGGCACGTAATAGAGGGCAGGTGTGAGCAGCAGGGTGACCAGCAAGATGCCCATGGCCGTGAAGATGCCGGCAGCCGGGGTCTGTGCCCCCGCCTCAAAGTTCACCACGGAGCGCGCGAAACCTCCTGTGACGGGGAATCCGCCAGTCACGCCAGCCCCAAGATTGCTCGCACCCAATGCAACCAGTTCTCGGTTGGGTACAACCCGCTGACGACGCTTGGCTGCGAGGGTCTGCCCTACTGAGACCGATTCCACGAAGCCCACCACGCTGATGAGCAAGGCCGGAAGCGCCAGTTGTTGCCAGATTGACCAGTCGAGTGACGGTAAAGTGAAGGGAGGTAGGCCCTGCGGCACGGCGCCGACAATCCGGACACCCTGGTCTTGCCATTGATTGGCCCATGCAAACAAGGCCGTTGCCGCAATGCTGGCCACGGGCGCGGCTTTTGAAAGGCCATCTGAGAGCCTCGGGCCCAGGCCCAGGCGTTTTAGCAATGGCTTGGCGCCGCGCCGCGCCCAGATGAGGAAGGCAATCGTGGCCACACCGATGGCTGCAGACAGCAGGTGTGCCTCTGATGCTTGTTGGAGCAGCCCGATGGCCAGTTCCGTGAACTGATGGCCCTCCACGGTGAGACCAAGGATGACCTTGAGCTGGCCGGCTGCAATGAGGAGCGCCGAGGCGGTGATAAAGCCTGAGATGACCGGATGGCTCAGGAAGTTTGCCAAGAAGCCGAGCCGCAGAATGCCCATGAGCAGCAGCATCAAACCCGACATAAAGGCCAGCGTGATGGCCATCGTCCAGTAAGCCTCCGTGCCGGTCCGCGCCAAGTCGCCGATGGCGGTCGCCGTCATGAGGGAGACCACCGCCACGGGCCCCACGGCCAGCACGCGGCTGCTGCCGAACACGGCATAGAGCAGGAGCGGGGCGATGCTGGCGTACAGGCCAACCTGGGGTGGAAGGCCAGCCAATGCGGCATAGGCGAGACTCTGCGGAATCAGCATGACCGTGACGATGACCGCGGCCGTGAGGTCACTCGACAAGGTGGTGCGGTCGTAGCCGCGTGCCCACTCGATCATGGGCGATCGCGCTGGCCCAAGGCCCATGTCATGCCCCGGTGCCAGTCGCGGTAGATGCTCTGGGTCGGCGGTTTAGAAGTTCGAATACCAACATACCGGCCACCATGGACAAGACGAACAGTGCAGCCTTGGATTCGCCGGCGCCCATCGAGACGATGCCGGGGCCCGGGCAAAACCCGGCAATGCCCCAGCCGGCGCCAAAGGCGAGGGAGCCCAGCACCAGGCGGCGATCAATGTCGCGCGAGGACGGCAGTTGCATGGCCCCTCCCAGCAGGCTTTGTGTGCGTTTCTTGGCTGCGGCAAAGCCGAACAGCCCCACCAGGATGGCGCCGCCCATCACAAATGCGAGCGACGGATTCCAGTTGCCCGCAAGGTCGAGAAATCCAATGACCTTTGCAGGGTCTGTCATGCCGGAAATCAGGAGCCCCCAGCCAAAAAGAAGGCCGATGAAAAATTCAATGACGCGGTTCATAGAGTCTCCCGGAGGTTAGAGGATGTGGCGTGCGACGTAGACGGTGGCAAAGCCTGCTGCCATAAAGGCCAGTGTGGCCACGAGTGAACGCGGCGAGAGCCTCGATAGGCCGCAGACGCCGTGGCCGCTGGTGCAGCCTGCACCGTACCGTGTACCCAGGCCCACCAAGAGACCGGCGGCCACGATGGCAGCGCCACCGGCTTCGATGCGGGGCGCGCTGACCAATTCGGGTGCAATGAGGCCCAGCGTGACGGGTGCCAGGAGCATTCCGAGTAGCAGGAACACCCGCCAACTGGTGTCGCCGCGTTTGGGGGCGAGTAGTCCGCCCAGAATGCCGCTGATGCCTAGCACGCGACCGCTCGCCAGAATGAGCGCTGCGGATGCAACGCCCAGCAGGATTCCACCAGCCAGAGACGTCCAGGGTGTGAAGTGAATCCAGTCAATCGTCATGATTTGGTCCTCTGTTGAATTTGGTTGTTTAAAGCGCTAGAAAACATTCTATTGATATATAATATATTTGTCAATAAACTATGTATGTCTTAAATGAAAAGGAGCAAGTCATGAGCAGCACCCCGCAAAACCCGCACGTGCATGGCATCTTCGATCCCGCAACCTGGACGGTCACTTATGTCGTTCATGCTGGCCGCGGAACCTCTGCCGCGATCATCGACTCCGTGCTCGACTACGACCCCAAGTCGGGGCGCACCAAGACCGAATCAGCAGACAAGGTCATTGAGTACGTCAGAGCCAACGCACTTCAGGTGGAATGGATTCTGGAGACCCATGCCCATGCAGACCATCTGAGCGCTGCTCCTTATCTCAGGCAGACGCTGGGCGGCAAGATTGGCATCGGCAGCCAGATCACCAACGTGCAGAAGATCTTCAAGGGCATTTTCAACCTGGAGCCCGAGTTCCAAACGGATGGTTCGCAGTTCAATGTGCTGCTCAAGAACGAGGAAGTCTTCACCATTGGGGACTTACATGCGCAGGTGATCTCCGTTCCCGGCCACACACCCGCCTGCGTGGCTTACAAGGTTGGTGATGCCGTCTTCGTGGGCGATACCTTGTTCATGCCAGATGTGGGAACGGCTCGTTGTGACTTCCCCGGTGGCGACGCAGAGACCCTCTATGATTCCGTATCAAAGCTCTTGAGCCTGCCGGCGGAAACGCGCCTCTTTGTCTGCCATGACTATCCACCCACCGATCGCCCGATCGCCTTTCAGACGACCGTGGCCGAGCAGCGGGCCAAGAACATTCATGTGCATGAAGGCATCAGCAAGGCGCAGTTTGTCGAGATGCGTAAAAAGCGAGATGCAACCCTCGAGATGCCAGTGCTGATTCTGCCGGCGGTCCAGATCAACATTCGTGCCGGACATCTGCCGCCGAAAGAGTCCAATGGAACGGCATATGTAAAGATTCCGATCAATGCCCTCTGAAACCCTCGACATCCAGTCCGTTCGGCAGTCTGCTGGATTTGCGGCTGCCTTTCTGAAGTCCATGGCCAATGAGGACCGCCTGGTCTTGTTGTGTCAGCTCACGGAGGGAGAGCGCTCCGTGGGTGAGCTCGAGCAGCTCACGGGCATTCAGCAGCCCAGTCTCTCTCAGCAGCTTGGGGTGCTGCGGGCCGAGGGCTTGATTCAGCCGCGTCGTGAGGGAAAATTCGTGTTCTACAGAATCACCGATACTCGCGTTCTCGGCCTTCTGCACGCGCTGGAGGCCGCCTTTTGTCGAGGAGCACCATGAAAAGCATTCGTTGGAACTGGCTGATTGCGCTCCTGCTGGTGAGCGGGCCGGCCGCGGCCGATTGGGTTCAGTACGCCCAAGGCGAGAACCATACCTGGTTCTATGAAGAGCCGTTCTTGAAGCGCGAGGGTGGCATGCGCACCTTCTGGATTGTAAAGAATTTGTCAGCCCCCGATGAAAAAGAGGCCTCGTCCTATCGCTTCTTGGTCCAGTTCGATTGCACCAAGAGCCGTTACCGCTACCTGAGTCAGCGGGCCTTTCAAGAGCCCATGGGCGAGGGGAAGATATTGTCCTTTGACGACACCTTTACCAAGTGGCTTGCGGCGGCCCCCAATGGCCTCATGGCCCACCTCCAGACCCATGTCTGCCGAAAGCTGAACTAGGAAGCCCACAGCCAGGCCTGGTCCATGAGCCGTGGGCCCATGAGCCGCAAGGCCATGTTTCGAGCCAGGCTCATCGGCCCACCGAGTTGAAAGATTCTTCCGCTGCGTGCGGCCCGCAATTGCACTTGTCGAACCCGTTGCCAACGAGCGGTGCCGTATCGGGCCAGGGCCAGCTCTAGCCGGTTGGGCCCTGCATCGTGTAGGCACCGTGCGAGGGTCCATGCATCCTCGAGCCCCATGGCGGCGCCTTGCGCCAAGTGGGGCCGCATTGCGTGACCGGCATCCCCAATGAGGGCCAGCCTGCCGTGATGCAAGGCCTCTGGGCCCGGCAGTGGTGGTGTGGCATGAAGTACCCATCCTCGCCAGTCATCAACGGAGCCGAGAATGTCCCTCAGCATGCCGTGGCAGGCTGAGAAAATGGGGGCGAGTTCGGCGGGTGATACGGCACTCGACCAGCCGTGGGCCATGTCGGGCAGTGCAGGGTGGATCAAGACGAAGCCGTACGATTCGTGTCGGCCCAGCGGATAGCCGACCAGGTGGGCGCCTTGCCCACACCAGACGGTGATCTCGCGCCCCATTTCAGACCTCGGGTTGGGGCAGATGTGCAGCAGGCCACGAATGGCTGCCTGACCCGTCGCCCGTGGGGCTTGCGCCTGTGGCACCGCGGATCTCAACTGGCTCCACAGCCCATCGGCGCCAACCCAGACGCCTGTGCCTGAGGCGTGTGTGGCCGCATCGGCCCGCATGTGTTGGTCCCAAACAACCGGAATGTCCAAGGCCTTGGCCCGATCTAGCAGCACAGCCTGCAGGTCGGCACGGCGAATGGTGAGCGTGGGCTGGCCAAAACGTGCGACAAAGTCTGGCCCGGCTGGAAGGCATGCCAGGCTGGCCCCGGTGCGCAGGTCTCGAAGGCGAATGGCCCTGGGCGCCACGGCAAAGTCGTTTAGGCCTGCTGCGAGTCCAAGGTTGTTCAGAATCCGGACGGCATTGGGGCTCAGTTGGATGCCGGCACCCTCGGGTCGCGGCCCATCGGCCTGTTCGAAGACGTTCACTGGCAGGCCCAACTGCCGACATGCAATGGCAAAGGCCAGGCCGGCAATGCCGGCACCAACAATTTGAATGGGAGTGTTCAAGCCTGACACCCGTTTGAGAGAGTTAACTGGGGCAGGGTTGGCGCGGCTGGCAGGATTCGAACCCACGACCCCCTGGTTCGTAGCCAGGTACTCTATCCAACTGAGCTACAGCCGCACGCTTCAAAACAAGAGCGCGAGTATAGCACTCGGATCAGGAGGCCTGCGCCTGAAGCGCCGTCTTCATGAGGTCTGCCATCGTGCGGGCCTCGATCTTGTCCATGATGTTGGCCCGGTGGGCCTCCACCGTTTTGATGCTGATGTTGAGGTCGTCTGCGATCTGCTTGTTGAGACGGCCAGCCACGATTCGATCGAGCACCTGGGCCTCTCGGGGGGTGAGCCGCTCAAGCAGCTCCTTGGCACGACGGGCCTCATCCTCCCGCTCCCCCGAGTCCTTGAGCCGCTCAAAGGCCTTGGCCACCAGGGCACAGAGCTGCTCATCATTAAACGGCTTTTCCAGGAAATCCATGGCGCCCTTCTTCATGCTGTCGACGGCCATGGGCACATTGCCATGACCGGTGATGAAGATGATGGGCAGGTGAAGGCCCTTCTTGAGGAGGGCCTCGTGGAGCTCGGTTCCGGTCATGCCGGGCATGCGAACGTCCACGATCATGACTGCACGTTGGCTGCTGTTGCCCTTGCTGAGGTGGTCGAGCACACGCTCGCCGGACTCAAAGCTGGTCACCCGAAAGCCATGCCCCTCCAAAAGCCAGCGCAGCGAATCTCGCACGGCTTCATCGTCGTCGACCACGTAGACCAACTCATTCATTCCAGTTCCTCCTGGTCCGACTCGTCGAGGGCCTGGGCCACGTCGAGGGGAATTGAAAAACAAAACCGACTCCCACCATCGGGCCGGTCTTCAAACCAGAGTCGGCCACGGTGCCCCTCAATGATAGACCGGCAGATGTTCAAGCCCATGCCCATGCCTTCGGTCTTGGTGGTGTAGAAAGAATCGAAGAGCCGTTCGCGTATCTCATCGGCCACGCCGGAGCCTCGGTCGGCCACCACAAAAACGATCATGCTGCCCGTCTGCTCCACGGTCACCTCGAGAAGGCGCTCATCCGTGTCACGCATCGATTCAACCCCGTTCTTGAGCAGGTTGATCAAGACCTGCTCGATGAGAATGGGATCGACATAAATCTGCGGCAGGTCTTGCGAGACATGTTGTTGGATCTCCACGCCAAGGCCACGCGCATCAATCTCTGCCAAGCCCAGTGCCTCGGTCAGGATGGCGGAGGGGTCGACGAGCTTCCGAATGGGGTCGCTACGCTTGACGAAGCCACGTATTCGCCGAATGACCTTGCCCGCCCGTTCGGCCTGCTGGGCGGTCTTGGAGAGCATTTCCATGAGCTCATCCGGGCTCAGGACCTCCCCACGGGACTGCGCAGCACGAATGCGGGCCGAGGCACCCATGGTGTAGTTTGCAATGGCGGTCAGGGGCTGATTCAGTTCGTGGGCCAGTGAAGAGGCCATCTCGCCCATGTTGATCAGGCGTGATGTCTGCTGAATCCGTTGGTACTGAAGGCGTTGGTTCTCCTCGGCCAGGCGACGCTGCGTGATGTCGGTGGCGACCACCATCTGCACCACGCGCCCATCGACCCACTGGATGCTGCGAACCCGCACATCGAACCAACGCTGCACGATCGCATTGAAGAGCTCACGGCTGTCGGCCCAAGGGGAGCGTGAGGCGCGGGTGAATGGCCGGTGTCCCGTTCCAAGCTCGTCTCCAAACCATTTGCGGTAGGCCTCATTGGCAAAGAGGAGTTCTTCGGAGGGCTCGGCCGGCGCCACGGACACTGCCGCATCCAGGGACTGCAGCACCGTGATGAAGCGCTCCTGGGCCAGGGCCAGCTCGGCGCGAATGCGGCTTGGCTCCGTGATGTCCGTGATGGAGCTCATCCAGCCCACCTGGTTGCCCGCTGCGTCTTGCAGGGGAGAGGTGTACATGCGGCAGATGAGCCGCGTGCCGTCTCGGTGCATGACGTTGATCTGGCTATTGAGGCCGGCAATCTCGCCAGCCAGCAGCTTCTTGATGTTGAGCCGGTGGAGCTCTGTCTCCTCGGGTGGCCAGTAACTGTAGGGCGGCACCTGCCCAAGAAGCTCGTCCTGGGTCAGTCCCACGATGCGGCAGAAGGCGGGGTTCACGTAGCTGATGCGGCCTGTCATGTCGATCACCCGCATGCCGGTGGGCATGGAGTTCTCCATGGCCCGGCGAAAGGCAATTTCCCGAGAGAGCTCCTCCTGGGTGCTGGTTCGGCGCTTGAACATCGTTGAAGTGTACGAGGCCCTCTCTGGTCCTAATTTCTTAATACGGAATGCTATGCCGCATAGCGGAAAATCCATTGCAAACCGTTGCGACTGGGTCAAGAATGCGTTGTCTACGTCAAGGAGTCGATTGCCATGTCCACGCTGCCCCCGCATGTCAGCCAACTGATCAACACCACAGCCGACACCGACCCTCAAGAGACGCAGGAATGGCTCTCCGCACTCGAGGCTGTGATCCAGGCCGAGGGGCCCGATCGGGCGCAGTTCTTGTTGGAGGCCCTGATCGACAAGACCCGTCGCTCCGGCGGACTGGTGCCCTTCTCTGGCGCAACGGCCTACGTCAACACCATTCCAACGGCACTGGAAGAACACTGCCCGGGCAACCTGGAGCACGAGGAGCGCCTTCGCTCATGGATGCGTTGGAATGCCATGGCCATGGTGGTGCGGGCCAATCGCGCCGATGGCGACCTCGGCGGCCACATCTCAAGCTTTGCATCGCTGGCCAACATGCTGGGCATTGGCTTTAACCACTTCTGGAAAGGTCCCCAGCATCCCAAGGGCCAAGATCTCCTGTTCATTCAAGGGCACTCCTCCCCCGGCATCTATGCCAGGGCCTTCCTCGAAGGGCGCCTCACCGAGGACCAGATCAATCGCTTTCGTCGTGAGGTCGATGGTGGGGGGCTCTCGAGCTATCCACATCCCAAGCTCATGCCGGAGTTCTGGCAGTTCCCCACCGTCTCGATGGGCCTGGGTCCGATCATGGCCATCTATCAGGCACGCTTCCTGAAGTACCTCCATGCGCGCGATCTCTCCGACACGGCTGAGCGCAAGGTCTGGGCCTTCTGTGGCGATGGCGAGATGGATGAGCCAGAGTCGATGGGCGCCATTGGCCTGGCCGCCCGTGAGCAGCTCGACAACCTCATCTTCGTGGTCAACTGCAATCTGCAGAGGCTCGATGGCCCCGTTCGTGGCAACGGCAAGATCATTCAGGAACTCGAGAGCGATTTCCGTGGGGCCGGCTGGAATGTGATCAAGGTCATCTGGGGTGGCTACTGGGATCCCCTCCTGGCGGTCGATCACGACGGCATCCTCAAGAAGGTCATGATGGACACGGTCGATGGCGAGTATCAGAACTACAAGGCCAACGACGGCGCCTACGTGCGCAAGCACTTCTTTGGCAAGCATCCCAAACTGCTCGAGATGGTCTCCAAGATGTCCGACGACGACATCTGGCGTTTAAACCGTGGCGGCCACGACCCACACAAGATCTATTCAGCCTTTTCGGCGGCCGTGCGCCACAAGGGTCAGCCCACGGTCATCCTGGTCAAGACCATCAAAGGCTTTGGCATGGGCAAGGTGATGGAGGGCCGCAACACGGCCCACCAAACTAAGAAGCTGGATGACCAGTCGATTCGGGAGTTCCGGGACCGCTTTGGCATCCCAATCTCGGACGAGCAACTGCCTGAGGTGCCGTTGCTCAAGCCTTCTGATGATTCGCCCGAGATGCGCTACATGAAGGAGCGCCGCGAAGCGCTGGGTGGCCCGCTGCCGCACCGTCGTATGAAGGCCGATGAGTCGCTGGAGGTGCCTGGGCTGGATGTCTTTGCTCCGGTGCTTGAGGCCACGGCCGAGGGCCGGGAGATCTCCACCACGCAGGCCTATGTGCGCTGCCTGACGCAGCTCCTGCGCGACAAGGGCCTGGGCCCACGGATCGTGCCAATTCTGGTCGATGAGGCCCGCACCTTTGGCATGGAAGGGCTCTTTCGCCAGATTGGTATCTACTCCATCGAAGGGCAGAAGTACGAGCCGGTCGACCGCGACCAGGTCATGTACTACCGCGAAGACATCAAGGGCCAGATTCTCCAAGAGGGCATCAATGAGGCCGGAGGCATGAGCTCCTGGATTGCGGCGGCCACGTCGTACTCCACCAACAACCGCATCATGATTCCCTTCTTCATTTATTACTCCATGTTTGGCCTGCAGCGGGTGGGTGACTTGGCCTGGGCTGCCGGCGACATGCGGGCAAGAGGGTTTCTGCTTGGAGGCACGGCTGGCCGCACCACCCTCAATGGCGAGGGACTCCAGCACGAGGATGGGCATAGCCAGATCTTTGCATCAGCCATTCCGAATTGCGTCTCTTACGACCCCACCTTCTCCCATGAGGTGGCGGTGATCCTGCATAACGGTTTGGAGCGCATGGTTCAGAACCAGGAGGATGTCTTTTTCTACATCACCCTCATGAATGAGAACTATGCACACCCGGGCCTGCGCAAGGGCACGGAGCAAGAGATTCTCAAGGGGATGTACCTGCTGGAGCAGGTGGGCGAGGCCAAGGCCAAGCACCGCGTTCAACTCCTGGGCAGCGGCACGATCCTGCGTGAAGTCCAGGCGGGCGCGCGCATTCTTGCGGAGCAGTTCGGCATTGCCTCGGATGTCTGGAGTTGCCCGAGCTTCAATGAACTGCGTCGAGAGGGGCTGGATGTGGCGCGCCACAACCTCCTCCACCCGACCGACACGCCGAGGGTGCCCTTTGTGAGCCAGCAGCTTCAGGGCCACGAAGGCCCGGTGGTGGCCGCCACCGACTACATGAAGACCTTTGCGGACCAGATTCGTCCCTTCATGCCCGAGGGGCGGCGCTACACGGTCTTGGGCACCGACGGCTTTGGCCGTTCCGACAGCCGCGCAAAGCTGCGGGAGTTCTTTGAAGTCGACCGTCGTTACGTGGCCGTGGCTGCTTTGTACAGCCTCATGCAAGACGGCAAGATCAAGCCCAAGCAGGTGCAGGATGCCATCACGAGCCTGGGCATCCAGGCTGATCGAA
The DNA here is from genome assembly GCA_945862305.1 of Bordetella parapertussis. Classification (GTDB taxonomy): domain Bacteria; phylum Pseudomonadota; class Gammaproteobacteria; order Burkholderiales; family Burkholderiaceae_A; genus Hahnella. The sequence goes on from CAMAXF010000007.1 coordinate 71,439, forward strand.
TCAACCCTGCATTCGCCTAAGAGAGGACACAGACCATGGCCACGATGGAGTTGCGGGTACCGGACATTGGGGATTTCAAGGAGGTGGAGGTTATTGAGGTGTTGGTGAAGGCTGGAGATGTATTGAGGCCTGAGCAGAGTGTGATCACGGTGGAGTCGGACAAGGCCTCGAT
>CAMAXF010000008.1 GCA_945862305.1 Bordetella parapertussis
TCAACGGTTTAGCCGTTGTTTGCGCCGCATTCAAACTTGCTGGCGCCCTTTTTCTGCACAAAGGTGTTGCACTCAGACTTGGTCTTGAAGCAGTCGGCCGTGTAGTCGCCGCTCTTCTTTTCCACTGCGCACCAAACGGTTTTTTTGGCCGAGGCGGCCATGGGAGCAACCACGAAGGCGGCGGCCACGAGAAGGCTGAAATAAATCGGTAGGCGTGAGGTCATGAACATCTCCTTTCAAGTGAAATCGACACGGCTTGGCTTAAGAAGGTTCATTTTAAGGCAGGCACAATGTACGGCATGAAAATTCTGATTCTTGGCGCAGGTGGTGTGGGTGGCTACTTTGGTGGCCGGCTGATTCAATCGGGCTCAGATGTGAGCTTTCTGGTGCGCCCAGGCCGGGCCGCGCAGCTGGCGGCCGATGGCCTTCAGGTGGAGAGCCCACATGGCCACTTCCGAGTGGCGGCCAAGTCGATCACAGCCGAACAACTGCATGGCGAATGGGACCTCATCGTGCTCTCGCCCAAGGCCTACGACCTCGATGACGCCATCGAGACCCTGCGGCCGGCCATGGCGCAGAAGGCTTGCCTGCTGCCCTTGCTCAATGGTGTGGCCCACATGGACCAACTCGATGCCACCTTCGGAGCACCCCGGGTGTTGGGCGGTGTGGCTCACATTGCAGCCACGCTCAGCAAAGCAGGCGTCGTGCGGCAGTTGAATCCACTGCACATCCTGACCGTGGGCCACCGCGAGCCCGCGCAGGCACCACTTGCCCGGGCCTTTTTCGAGGCCTGCACGGCTGCCAGCTTCGATGCAATTTATTCCGAGGACATCACGCAGACCCTCTGGGACAAGTGGACCTTCCTGGCCACCCTCGCAGGCTCCACCACGCTCTTTCGCAGCGGCGTGGGCGCAGTCACCGCCAAACCCGAGGGCGCCGCGCTGATGACCCGCATGTACGGTGAGTGCCTGGCCGTGGCCACCGCCTTCGGACAGCCCGTGGGCGAGGCCGCACAGGAAAAGGCACGGGGCATCCTCATGGCGCCCGGATCAGACTTCACGGCCTCCATGCTGCGCGACCTGCTTGGCAATCAGCGCACGGAGCACGAGCACATTCTGGGTGACATGGCCCGGCGGGCCACAGCCAAAGGGATCGATGCGCCGCTGATCACGGCTGCTTACATTCACATGGTGGCCGAGACGAGCGGAGCACCGAGGGCTGCCTAGCGCACCTGCCATCCATGCACCCCAGGCGCACATGACCCCACAGTCGTCGTCGATGGCCTCTCACCGAGACCTGGTTCGCATCTCGCTCTTTGCCGCGATGATCGCGGTCTTTGGGCTGGTACCCCGACTCGACCTGCCTTTTCTGGCAGGCGTGCCCATCACGCTACAGACGCTCGGCGTGATGCTGGCCGGTCTTTTTCTCAAGCCGAAGCAGGCGGCCTATGCCGTGCTGCTCTTTCTGTTTGTGGTGTGCCTGGGCGCGCCCTTCTTGTCGGGTGGCCGCGGTGGCCTTGGCGTGTTGTTCGGCCCCAGTGCGGGATTTTTATTTGGCTGGGTGATTGGCGCCTGGCTTGTGAGCGTGATCATTGGGCTGCTGCTCGGCCGACAGCCATCGCCGCCGGTTCCGTCCTCAAACCCGCCCGGCCTCTCGGCCCAGATGAGTCACCCACACCTTGCAAAGAAGGCGTTTGTCGCCTGCCTGATCGGTGGTGTGCCCGGCATCTATTGCATTGGCATTCCCTGGCTGGCGTGGCGCGCTGACATGACCCTTGAGGCTGCCGCCATGGTGAGCCTGGCCTTTCTGCCAGGCGACCTGCTCAAGGCCGGCTTCGCCGCGTGGCTGGCCCGACAGTTGTCCAGAGAAATTCTGATGGAGCGGCGGCCATTGCCAGCAGGCCCCACGCCAGAGGGGCTCTCACCCCCTTGATGCTGCTGCTGAAGAGAGCAGGCCTTCGAGGTGTTGGGCCACGGTCTTGGCAAAAATGTCATAGACCGGGTTGGCCACAAAGCCCAGGTGTGGGCTTAACGTGACCTGGCGCATGTGCCGGAAGGGGTGATCCGCGGGCAGCGGTTCCTCATCGAAGACATCGAGCGCGGCCATGCCTGGACGGCCCGCCTTCAAGGCTGCTGCGAGGTCTTGTTCATGGATCAGTCCCGAGCGAGAGGTGTTCACCAACACGGCGTCGGGTCGCATCTGAGAGAGGTTCTTGGCCTGCAGCAGATGCTGGGTGGCGGCCGAGAGCACCAGGTGCAAAGACACCACCTTGGAAGTGGCCAGCAGTTCATCGAGTGAGACGGCGGTGGCACCGTGCTCGGCCGCGCGGGCGGGCGTCATGTTCGGGCTCCATGTCACCACCTTCATTCCAAAGGCCTGACCAACCTTGGCCACACGGGCACCAATCTGCCCCAGACCAATGAGGCCCAAGGTCTCGCCCTCCAAGACGTCGCACAGACCGGGGTAGTGCAGGCCTGCCCGCCAGCCGGCCTCGGGGTTGCGAAGGGCAAGAAAACCCGGCTCCAATCGCTTGGTGGCCGCAAGAATGAGGGCCCAGGTCAGCTCACAGGTGCTGGCCTTCGTGGGACCAAACTCGGTGTTGAAGACCGGGATGTTGCGGGTCTTGCAGGCGGCTTCGTCGAGCAGCGCGTTGCGCAGGCCGGTGTAGATGACGAACTGCAGGTGGGGAGCCATGTCGAGTTCGCGTTCACCCACGGGTGTGCGGTCTCGCATGAGCACAAGGCCGGTGGCCCGATGCAGCGCTTGAGCAAGGGCCTCACCACGAAGGGGTTCGGTGTGAATCTCCAGTCGTGCGCGGTCTGCGAAGGCCATGACCTCTGGCGAATGCGCGAAGAGGTGCTCGTAATCATCGAGAAACAGAATGAGGGGTTTGTCCATGCATTGATTATGCTTGGTCCATGCAGATGACGATTCTTGCCGTGGGCACGCGACAGCCCGCGTGGGTCGATGCGGCGGTGGCCGACTACTGTCGCCGAATGCCGCCCGACCTGGCCCTGGCCGTGAAGGAGGTGAAGGCGGAATCGCGTACCACCGGAAAAAGTGCACCCGTGATGATGGCGGCCGAGGCGCAACGCCTGCGGGCCGCCATGCCTGCCCATGCGCGCATGGTGGCACTTGATGAGCATGGCCAGCGACTGGCCAGCGAGGACTTGGCCGAGCAGCTCTCGGACTGGAGGACGCAAATGGACCCGGTGGTGTTCTTGATTGGCGGGCCTGATGGGCTGGATGCGAGCCTGAAGAAGGAGGCGCGCCTGCTCTTGCGATTGTCAGACTTCACGCTGCCGCATGGCATGGCGCGGGTGCTGCTGGCGGAGCAGTTATACCGAGCGTGGTCGATTGGGAGCGGGCACCCGTATCACCGGGCTTAAGTCATGAGGCAGGGTGTCGCGCTGCGCCCGTGGCTCTGCATGGTCGCTTCGCTCCGACATGCCTCGCCATCGGGCGCGAGCGCTCCCAGTCCGTTTGATGCAAAGCCCGAGCGGTGATCAAGGGGGTGATGTTCGAGAACGAGCCGTGTTGGAGCGCAGCGACCACGGTGAGTTTCGGACATCAGCCCCCTTCGGGTCTGTGCACCGCAACATGCATCGATCCAGATAAAGGCACAGAATGTCCTGACCACACAAATGGACATTAACGGCCAACAGACAACATGGTTCACCACATCACACACGCCCTCGTCACCCTCCTCACAGCCACTGCGCTGATCGGGAGCGCCATCGCCAGCGACGGCCTCCCCCCAATGGCCATCGAGAAGGTCGGCCAGGATGTCTACGTGGTGCGCGGCCAGGCAGGCCAGGCGAGCGCTGCGAACGCGGGCTTCATCTCCAATGCAGGGGCCGTCGCCACAGGCAAGGGCCTGGTGGTCTTCGACACCCTGGGCACGCCCGCCCTTGGCGCCAAGATGCGCAAGCTATTGGAGGAGGCCAGCGGCGAGAAGGTGAAACTGGTCGTGGTCTCCCACTACCATGCCGACCACTTCTACGGCATTCAGGCCTTCCAGGGCCCCGGTGTGGAGATCATCGCCCACCCCAACGCCGAGCAGGTCTTCAAAGATGCCAACACACAGAACCGGCTCGCGCAGCGCCAACAAGACCTCTTCCCCTGGGTGAGTGAAGACACCCGACTGGTGCTCGCCGCTCGCAAGGCCAAGGTGGCTCCGGGTCAGAACGAGACCTTCCAACTCGGCCGGCATCGCTTCACGCTCATCGATGGTCTGGGGGCCCATGCACCCGACGACCTCATGATGCGCGTCGACAACTTAGGCGTGGTCTTCGCGGGCGACCTCTTCTTCACCGGCCGCGTGCCCTTTGTGGGCAGCGCCAACCCGCGTGTCTGGCTTGCTGCGCTCGATCGCATGGCAGAGCAGCCGCCGAAGGTGGCCATCCCAGGCCATGGGGCCATCTCACATCAGCCGCAGAAAGACCTCGACCTCACGCGCCGCTACCTCGACTTCCTCTCCAAGCAGATGGCCCAGGCGGTGGCCAACCTGCAGAGCTTCGAAGAGGCCTACGACAGCATTGACTGGTCGGCCTTCAAAGACCTGCCCGCTTTCTCGGCCGCCAATCGACTCAACGCCCACGGCGCGTATTTGCATGCCGAGCAGGACGCACTCAAAAAATAAGAACACACCATAAAAAAAGGGGGGCTGAGATGACCGAGATTCGTTCCAATGTGCCCATGGGCAGCGCGTTTCAGTGGCTGGCCCAAGGCTGGCGAGACTTCCTGCAGACCGGCATGCGGGGCACTTATTACGGGGCCTGCTTTGCCGTGATGGGATTCGCGATCGTGATGGTCTACGGCACCTTGTGGCAGGCCACAATGGGGCTGACCGCAGGCTTCTTCCTGATGGGCCCCTTCATCTGCACGGGCATTTATGAGCTCTCGCGCCAGCGGGAGCGTGGCGAGCCCTTGAGCCTGATCAAGAGCTGGACGGCCTGGTTTCGGAACTGGAAATCGATTGCCTTCTTTGCCGCCATGCTGACCTTCTTCATGGTGGTCTGGGCTCGGGTGTCGGTGGTGCTTTTCGCCCTGTTTGCCGCACACGACTACCCCACCCTTCAGAGCATGCTGAGCCAGATTGTGTCGGAGCGGAATCTGGAATTCTTGCTGGTGTGGCTCGGTGTGGGGGCCGTGTTTGCAAGCCTGGTTTTTGCAATGTCGGTGGTCTCGATGCCACTGCTGCTCGACCGCGGGGCGGATACCCTCGAGGCCGTTTTCACGAGTGCGCGGGCCCTGTGGGCCAACCCCATGACCTGCCTGGTCTGGGGCCTGCTGATTGTGGCCCTCGTTGGCACGAGCCTATTCGTCTTCATGCCGCTGCTGGTGATCACGGCGCCCTGGGTGGGCCATGCCACCTGGCGCGCCTACAAAGGCCTAGTGGCCGACGGCGTCTAGTCTTTTCTCGAGGCGGTCGATGGCGTCTCGCAGGCTGCGAACCGCCTTGGTGTGTGGCTCGAACTCCTCGCGGGTGAGCACCCAGCCTGCATCGTGAATGGCGTAGTCGATGGCCTGCTTGGCCATGCTCGCGGCCGGTGAGCGGGCAATCAATAGGCGCACGGGGTCCAGGCGTTCCTTGAACACGGCCAGCAGGGGGCCGAGTTGTTCGGCCACGGCGGCATCGCCCTCGATGCGCACTCCTTTAAAGCTGCTCGCAGCGGTGGGCCTGCCCGAGACCACCTGGGTGATGGCCGAGCCAAAGAATTCAGAGGTGAGACCCAGGGTGACATCCCGTGCCACCGCGAGGCCCTCGGCCGATCGGGCGCGGGCCACCGATTCCAACAGGCCATCGGCAGCAAAGACCCACTCCAAGGTTTGACCATCCCAAGGGCCTGGCACCATGAAACGAACCGCCACACGGCGGCCCGCCAGACCTTTGAGCTGCTCATGGAGGACCTCATCTCGCTCGATGGCGAAATTGAGGCCGGTGAGGAGATCCATGCGCCCCGAACTTACTGCTGCGTGATGCCCGCGAGCAGCCAGCCCGTGCTGTTGTCGCGGCGCTTGTGCAGCGTCCAGACCTCATGGAAGGGCTCGGCTGCGCCATCGGCGGACTCACGAATGAGGCCACCAAAGCCGATGAGTACTTCTTCGACCGCGTGGCCATCGTCGTCGGTGGTGTGCGAGAGGCCCAGCCACTCGGCTTCGAGGTTGACCACGCTAGTCTGATTGGCCGCGTCGGCCCGATCGCCGAGCTGCTTGGCGAGTTCAGCCGCCATGGCCGGGGTGCAGAAGCCTTGGATCTGCGCGATGTCGCCGGTGTCCCAGAGCTTTTGAAGGCTCGTGAACTGACCCTTGGCCACTGAAAGAAACTGCTCGACCTCGGCCGCACTGGGCTGCTCCACTTCGGGGGGCGCCGCCACGGGCTGACCCCAGCCGCCCAGACCACTGTTGGGTGCACTGGCGGGCGCACCTGCGTTGGACGTATTGGACTGGTCAAAGCCACCGCGGAACATGGCGTTGCCACCCTGGCCCATGCCTGCGCCCGCACCGGCTGGCACGGGCTGGGCTGGGCGACGGAAGAAGAGCATGCGAATGACCACGAAGGCCACCACGGCGAGCAGCACCATGAGCATCATGCTCATGAGTTCCTCGCCCAGGCCCAGGTGAGAGGCCAGGGCAGCCAGGCCAAGGCCTGCGGCCAGACCGGCCAAGGGGCCCATCCAGCTGCTGCGAGCCGGCGCGGCGGCTGCGCCTGCGGGGGCGGCACCGGCCTTGGTGGGCGATGCCTGGGCCGGCGCAGGCGTGGCCTGAGCGGGTGCGGGCTTGGAGGGCGGCATGGCCTGGCGACCGATGGAGCCACCGCCGCCCATGCGCTTGGCCTCGGCCATGGGCGCAACACCCAGAAGGGCAAATGCCATGACCACCGAAAGGCCCACGGCCGACAGGCGCTGAAGGCCCTTGCTCACTGCTTGCTGCATGGATACAACCATTTCGTCACTCCTCCTTGAATTTCGTGAATCTTTTTTCGTCGCGAAACCTCGTTGAACCTCGTTACACCTTCACGGCCTGGTGCAGGGCCACCACACCACCGGTGTGCTGGCTGTGGCGCACCACCCCAAACCCAACGCCGCGCATCATCTCGGCGAGTTGCATTGGACCCGGATGCATGCGAATAGATTCCGCAAGATACCGATAACTGTCGGCGTCGTGGGTGATCTTGGCACCCAGCCAGGGCAAGACCTTGAACGAATAAAAATCGTAGGCCCTTTCAAGCGGCTTGGCCACATGGGAAAACTCCAAGACCAGCAGCTTGCCGCCGGGCTTGAGCACCCGAAGAATCTGAGCGAGTGCTTGCTCTTTGTGGGTCATGTTGCGAAGGCCAAAGGCCAGGGTCACGCGGTCGAACTGCCCGTCTGGGAATGGCAGGGCCTCGGCATCACAGACCATGGCCTGCACGCGATGGCCCGCGTTGAGGAGGCGGTCGCGGCCACGGCCGAGCATTTCGGCGTTGATGTCGGTCATGACCACCCGGCCGGTGAGGCCCACCTTGGGCGCCATGGCCAAGGCGAGATCGCCCGTGCCACTCGCAACGTCAAGCACCTGATGCCCCTCGCGCAGGTGGGCCTGGGCGATGGTCCAGGCCTTCCAGAGCCGGTGCAGGCCCATCGACATGAGGTCGTTCATGAGGTCGTAGCGCTCGGCCACGGAGTCGAAGACCTGGCGGACATGCCGCGCCTTGTCGGCCTCGGGCACGGTTCGAAAGCCGAAGTGGGTGCTCGACATCAGAGGGTCTCGATCTTGACCTGGGTACCCGCAGTCGCAGGCGCCTTGGGGGCCGCGGCGCCAGTTGATGCAGCCGACTTGCTCGCACAGCCAGAGGCCGATGGCGTGGGCGAGGCATTGGGGTCGGGGTCTCGGGATGCCCCTGCGGCTTCGAGCCGACCCAGGTAGTCTGCCCAGAGACCATCCTGGTGGCTGCAGAGCCACTGCAGGTAGCCCCACGAAAAAATGCCCGACTCATGGCCATCGGTGAACATGGGCTTGACCGCATAAAGGCCCACGGGCTCGAGCGCCTTGATGCCCACATCCCGCTTGCCGACCTGGAGCACTTCCTGGCCGGGCCCGTGGCCCTGCACCTCGGCGGAGGGGCTGAAGACCCGCATGAGCTCAAAACTGATGCGGTGCGACGTGCCCGCAAAGACCAGTTCCAATTGCTTGGACTGGGCATGGACGATGATCGAGGATGGGGGCTCCACCGCGAGACGGCTGTCGTAGGGGGGCACTTGTGTTGTCATTGACTTGTCATCTTTTGGGAATACATTCATGGCCACAATGGCCACAACCATTCTAGTCGTGGAGGATGAGCCCGCCATTGCAGAGCTGGTGGCAGTAAACCTAAGCTTTGCAGGGTATAAGGTTTTACGGGCGGCGGACTCCATTCAAGCGGAAACCCTAATTCGGGCTGAGCAGCCGGATTTGATTCTGCTCGACTGGATGTTGCCGGGCTCGAGTGGCGTGCAATTCGCCAAGAAACTGCGCAGCGACGAGCGCACCCGGGATGTGCCCATCATCATGCTCACGGCCCGATCCGAAGAGGGCGACAAGGTCGAGGGTCTGGAGAGCGGCGCAGACGACTACATGACCAAGCCCTTCTCGCCAAAGGAGCTCATGGCCCGCATTAAGGCCGTGATGCGGCGGCGGGCACCCCAGCTGGCTGAAGAGACGGTGAACATCTGCGGTCTCTCGCTCGACCCCCTGACCCATCGGGTGGCCGGCCATGAGCAGGCCCTGGACCTGGGCCCCACCGAGTTTCGGCTGCTGCACTTTTTCATGACCCACCCCGAGCGGGTGCACAGCCGCGGCCAGCTGCTGGATCAGGTCTGGGGCGACCACGTGTTTGTGGAGGAGCGCACGGTGGATGTGCACATCCGGCGCCTTCGGCAGTCGCTCTCCCCCACCGGCCATGATCGGCATGTGGAAACGGTGCGCGGCAGCGGCTACCGATTCACGGCCAAGCCGAGCGCAGCCTAGACAGCGACGCGGGCGGCCAACCCCCGCCCATCCAGCAGTGAATCCCGCAGTGACCCCAAGAGTCTCCCCGTACGGTGGGCCCATCACCTTCACGGACCCAAGTTACTTGTCTTTACAGGCAGGCAGAATGACGGGATGACAAGCCTCTGGATTCGCGTGGGCATGACCCTGGGCCTGATTGGCCTGCTCTGCTTCTGCGCCTGGCTGTTGGCCGGCCCGAACGCCGCCCTGACGAGCTTCGTGGTGAGCCTGATCATTTGGATCGGCTTTCAGCTCTGGCACCTGCACAAGATGACCCGATGGCTTGATGACTTCAAGCTCAACAAGACCCCCAACGGGCTGGGCACCTGGGATGTTTTGTATTCCGCCATTTACCGGCTTGCGAAGTCGTATGAGCGTCAGCAGAGCCAGCTCTCGGCTGCGCTCACCAGCTTTCGAAGCGCCACCGAGGCCATGCCCGATGGCGTGGTCGCGCTCGATGCCCACAACCAAATTAACTATGCGAGCAGGAGGGCCGCGCAGCACCTGAGCCTGCGCCTGCCCACCGACCACGGCCGCAGCATTCTGAACCTGCTGCGCCACCCGGCCTTTGCCGACTACCTCGAGCGCCAAGCCTGGGACACCCCTGTGGTTCTGCAAGGCGTGCCCACGACCGACCGCGTGCTGCAGGTGCAGCTCGTGCCCTATGGCGCCGAGGAGCGGCTGCTGCTCACCCGAGATGTCACGGCCATCGAGCGCTTGGAAACCACCCGGCGCGACTTCGTCGCCAATGTCTCCCATGAGTTGAAGACGCCCCTGACCGTGCTGGCGGGTTTTCTGGAGACCATGCAGGAGCTGCCCTTGTCTGCGGCCCAAACGGCAGAAGTCCTGGGAACCATGGCCGGACAGACCCAGCGCATGCAGCGCCTGATCGACGACCTGCTCACCCTCTCGCGGCTCGAGTCTGCCCAGAAGCCCCTGCAAGAGAGTTGGCTTGAAATGCCGAGCATCTTGGCCCAACTGGCCAACGACGCAGCCCTGTTGAGCCGAGGCCAGCACCAGATCGACACCGATGCGGCCAGCACCACCCGGCTGCAGGGCGATGCCATTGAACTCACCAGTGCCTTCGGAAACCTGGTGACCAACGCCATTCGCTACACCCCTGAGGGCGGCCGCATTCGCATTCGTTGGGCCGAAGACGCCCACGGACAGGGCATCTTCAGCGTGGAGGATTCCGGCCCGGGGATCGAGGCCCACCACCTCGGGCGGCTGGCCGAGCGCTTTTATCGGGTGGACAAAGGCCGCTCACGCGACACGGGCGGCACGGGCCTGGGCTTGGCCATCGTGAAACACATTGGTGCCCGACACGGGGCCACCCTCGACATTCAAAGCACGGTGGGCCAGGGCAGCCAGTTCTCACTGGTCTTTCCGGCCACCCGCTGCCAGCCTCAGACCAGCACGCGCTCGATGCCGCCGTTGTTGGCCTGACGCACGTAGTCGGTCATCCAGTCGGGGCCCAGCAGGTGCCGGGCCATCTCGACCACAATGTAGTCGGCCTCCACGCCCGTGTCGTCCGAGAACCGATTGAGGCCCTGCAGGCATGACGGGCAGGCCGTGAGCACCTTGACGGGCGGGGCCGCCTGACCGCTTGCAGTGGCAGACTCGCGCAGCTGGTCCGCACCCTTTCGCATCTCTTCTTCTTTGCGAAAGCGCACCTGGGTGGAGATGTCCGGACGGCTCACCGCCAGGGTGCCCGACTCCCCACAGCAACGGTCGTTCTTCTGAATGTCGCCGTTCTGCTCGGCATTCATGAGGCTGTTGACCAGCTTGAGCGGGTTGTGCTGCTTCATGGGTGAGTGGCAGGGGTCGTGGTACATGTAGCGCACGCCCGTGGCCTGCTCCAGGCGAACGCCTTTTTCCAGCAGGTACTCATGGATGTCCAGGATGCGGCAGCCCGGAAAGATCTTCTCGAATTCATAGCCCGCGAGCTGGTCGTAGCAGGTGCCACACGAGACCACCACGGTCTTGATGTCCAGGTAATTGAGCGTGTTGGCCACGCGGTGAAAGAGCACCCGGTTGTCGGTGATGATCTTGTCGGCCTTGTCGAACTGGCCGCTGCCACGCTGCGGATACCCACAGCACAGGTAGCCTGGTGGCAGCACCGTCTGCACCCCCACCTGCCAGAGCATGGCCTGGGTGGCCAGGCCCACCTGAGAGAAGAGTCGCTCAGAGCCACAACCCGGGAAGTAGAAGACCGCCTCGGAGTCGCTCGCCGTGCGAACGGGGTCTCGAATAATCGGCACGTAGTGGGCGTCCTCGATGTCCAGCAAGGCCCGGGCCGTCTTCTTGGGCAGGTTGCCCGGCATCTTCTTGTTCACAAAGTGAATGACCTGCTCGCGCAGCGGTGCACGGCCAGTGGTGGCAGGGGGCTTGGCCGTCTGCGCCTTGGCCAGGCGCTTTAAGAGGTCGTGGGCCAGGCGCTGGGCCTTGTAGCCCCACTCGATCATGACGGTGCGCATGAGGGCGATGGTCTGCGGCCGCGAGGCATTCAGAAAGAACATGGAGGCCGCAGTGCCCGGGTTGAACCGCTTCTTGCCCATGCGGCGCAGGAGGTCGCGCATGTGCATGGAGACCTCGCCAAAGTCGATGTTCACCGGGCAGGGGGCCAGGCACTTGTGGCAGACCGTGCAGTGGTCGGCCACATCGCCAAATTCTTCCCAGTGGGCAATCGACACCCCGCGACGGGTCTGCTCCTCGTAGAGGAAGGCCTCAATGAGCAGTGAGGTGGCGAGGATCTTGTTGCGGGGTGAATAGAGTAGGTTGGCCCGCGGCGAGTGGGTGGCACAGACAGGCTTGCACTTCCCACAGCGCAGACAATTGGCAAACGAGTCTGCAATGGAGCCAATGGCGCTCTGCTGCATGATCAGGCTCTCAGACCCCATGAGCCCAAAGGACGGCGTGTAGGCATTGCGAAGGTCGGCGCCCTCGAGCAGCTTGCCGGCATTGAAGTGCTGGTGCGGGTCCACCTTCTGCTTGTAGTCTGCAAAGGCCTGGCGCTCACCCGGGGTGAGGAACTCGAGCTTGGTGATGCCAATGCCATGCTCGCCCGAGATCACCCCATCGAGGTCGGTGGCGATCTTCATGATGCGGGCCACCGTGGCATGCGCCTCCTGCAGCATCTCGTAGTCGTCGGAGTTCACCGGCAGGTTGGTGTGCACATTGCCATCGCCGGCATGCATGTGCAGGGCCACGAAAACCCGGCCGCGCAAGACCTTGCGATGCGCAGCCTCCAGGCGCTCCAAAATGGGCGCAAAGGCCAGGCCCGAGAAGAGTTGACGAAACGGTGCGCGCAGCTCCTGCTTCCAAGAGACACGAATGGTGTGGTCTTGCAGCAGTTCACCGTAGGTTCGATGGGCTCGAGGACCTTGGTTGGGCTGGTCTGCGGGCACGGCGTCGAGGCCATGGCGTCGGGCCGCCTCGGGATCGTCGGCGGGCGTGGCATCGAGGTGGGCCAGCAGAAACGCCCAACGGGCCTCCACCGACTTCAGCAGGCTGCCGGCCTCCTCCAGGCGCTGGGCCAGGTCGGTGGGCTGATCGTCATCGACCACCGTGTCGTTGAGCACCTGTCGCAGGGCGCGGGTGAGCTTGAGCTTGTTGGAGACCGAGAGTTCGATGTTGATGCGCTCGATGGCGTTGGTGTACTCGCCCATGCGCTCCAACGGAATGACCACGTCTTCATTGATCTTGAATGCATTGGTGTGGCGGGCAATGGCCGCGGTGCGGCTTCGGTCGGCCCAGAAGGCCTTGCGCGACTCGGGCGAGACCGCCACAAAGCCCTCGCCCGATCGGGCGTTCGCCAGGCGCACCACCTCGGAAGCAGCATGGGCCACGGCCTGGTCATCGTCGCCCACGATGTCGCCAATGAGCACCATTTTCGGCAGTTGGGCCCGCTTGCTCTTGGTGCTGTAGCCCACGGCGCGCAGGTAACGCTCATCGAGGTGCTCCAGGCCTGCGAGCTGCGTGCCGCCGGGCCGTGCATCCAGGTGCCGCTTGATCTCCACGATGGACGGCACCGCATCTTGGGCATTGCCAAAGAATTCCAGGCAGACGGTTCGAATGTGCTTGGGCATGCGATGCAAGACCCAACGGCAGCTCGTGATCAGGCCATCGCAGCCTTCCTTCTGAATGCCGGGCAGGCCGCCGAGCACCTTGTCGGTGACGTCCTTGCCCAGGCCAAGCCGACGAAAACGATGGCCCTCGATGCGAAGGCGCTCCACCGAGATGGGATTGCCCACGAAGCGGGCGGTGTCGCCCTGGGCCCCAATGGCCTGGGTGAGTTGATTGGCGCCATAGCGCGCAATCTCAAACTCGGCCCAGTCGGCATCGTGGATCTTGCCCATGTTGTGGCCGATGCGAGTGACCTCGAGCCATTGGCCGTCGGGGTCCACCATGCGCCAGGAGGCCAGATTGTCAATCGCCGTGCCCCAGAGCACGGCCTTCTTGCCACCCGCATTCATGGCGATGTTGCCGCCCACGCAAGAAGCATCTGCAGACGTGGGGTCGACCGCGAAGACCAGGCCTGCGGCATCGGCGGCATCGGAGACCCGACGGGTGACCACGCCCGCGCCCGAAAAAATGGTGGCCACAGGAGCCTGCAGGCCTGGAAGGGTGCGAGACTCCACGGGCCCGAGCCGCTCGAGTTTCTCGGTGTTGATCACGACCGATCGCGGTGTGAGGGGAATGGCACCACCCGTGTAGCCCGTGCCACCGCCACGCGGAATGATGGTGAGGCCAAGCTCAATGCAGGCCTTCACCAGGGGCGCCATCTCGGCCTCGGTGTCAGGCACCAGCACCACAAAGGGGTACTCCACGCGCCAGTCGGTGGCGTCCGTGACATGCGAGACCCGCGAGAGGCCGTCGAATCGGATGTTGTCGGCAGCGGTGTGGCGGGCCAGGCGCTTGGCCACGCGCCGGCGAAGGCTGGCCGTCTCATCAAAAGCGTTGGCAAAGCGTGTCACGGCGGTGCGGGCCAGCGCCAGTAGCCCATGCACCCGGCGGTCTCGCTGGGCAGCCTCGGGGTCGGTGGCGTCGCGCGAGCGGCGCTGGTCGATCTCGGAGAGGCGATGGTGAAGGGCACCGATGAGCTGCGCTCGCCTGCGGGGGTTTTGCAGCAGGTCGTCTTGTAGGTAGGGGTTGCGCTCCACCACCCAGATGTCGCCAATCACCTCATAGAGCATCTTGGCCGAGCGTCCCGTACGCCGCTCTTGGCGCAGTTCCGACACCAAGGCCCAGCCCTCATCGCCCAGCACACGACAGACGATCTCTCGGTCGGAGAACGAGGTGTAGTTGTACGGAATCTCCCGCAGCCGGGTGGCCGAGGGGTCATCGGCCGCAAGGGTGGTGGCCAGTAAGGCAGGAGGCAGGGGCGCATTCATGGAACCCCGATTCTACGGCCCAGATGCCCTTCCGAGGACCCTTTACACTGCTGGCATGACCACGAATTACCTGCTGAACATTCTGAATGCCCGTGTCTACGATGTGGCCGACGAGACCCCCTTGGAGGATGCGCCCAGCCTGAGCCGCCGGCTGGGCTGCCGGGTGCTCTTCAAGCGCGAGGATACCCAGCCCGTCTTTTCCTTCAAGCTCAGAGGGGCTTACAACAAAATGGCCCACCTCTCGGTGGAGCAGCGGGCCCGGGGGGTGATCGCGGCCTCAGCCGGCAACCATGCCCAGGGTGTGGCCCTCGCTGCGCAAACACTGGGCTGCCGAGCGGTCATCGTGATGCCAGTGACCACCCCGAGCGTGAAGGTGCAGGCCGTGCGCAACCGCGGGGCAGAAATCATCCTGCACGGCGACTCCTACTCCGATGCCCACGACCATGCCCTCACCCTGCAGCAGGCCCAGGGCCTGACCTTTGTTCACCCCTTCGATGACCCCGATGTGATCGCCGGCCAGGGCACGGTGGGCATGGAAATCCTGCGACAGCACCCCGACCCCATCGATGCCGTCTTTGTGGCCGTGGGCGGCGGCGGGCTGGTGGCCGGCGTGGCCGCCTTCATCAAGGCCCTTCGGCCAGACACGCTCGTCATTGGTGTGCAGACCGAAGACTCGGACGCCATGGCCCAGTCGCTCGAGCAGGGCCAACGGGTGACGCTCTCCGAGGTGGGCCTGTTTTCCGACGGCACGGCAGTCAAGCGTGTGGGCGAGGAGACCTTCCGGCTCGCCAAAGACCTGGTCGATGAGATGGTGCGGGTGGACACCGATGCTGTCTGCGCCGCGATTAAAGATGTGTATGAAGACACCCGGGCCATTCAGGAGCCCGCGGGGGCCTTGGCCGTGGCGGGCTTGAAGGCCTGGGTGGGCCGTGCGGGCGCCCTGCGGCCCGATGGCACACCACGCACCCTGGTGGCGATCACCTGCGGGGCGAACATGAACTTCGACCGGCTGCGCTTTGTGAGTGAGCGCAGTGAGATCGGTGAGGGCCGTGAGGCCATTTTCGCCGTGACCATTCCAGAGGCCCGCGGCAGCTTCAAGCGTTTCTGCGGCCTACTGGGTCAGCACAATGTCACCGAGTTCAACTACCGCATCGCCGATGCAAAACAGGCCCACATTTTTCTGGGCCTGCAGCTCTCCGAGCCCGCGCAGGCGCAGGCCATTGCCAGCCAATTGCAGGCTGCTGGCTTTGATGCCCTGGACCTCTCAAATGACGAGGTGGCCAAGGCCCACCTGCGGCACCTGGTGGGCGGGCACTCCGACCTCGCCCGGGAGGAGCGACTCTATCGGTTTGAGTTTCCCGAGCGGCCGGGTGCGCTGATGCGATTCCTCTCGGCCATGAACCCGAGCTGGAACATCTCGCTCTTTCATTACCGCAACCACGGGGCGGACTACGGCCGCATCCTGGTGGGCCTTCAGGTGCCCAAGGCCGATGAAGCCGACTTCCAGAACTTTCTCTCGCAGCTGGGTTATCCCCACTGGGACGAGTCCAAGCACCCGGCCTATCAACTTTTCTTGGGGTGTCAGGAAAGCCCACAGGGCGAGTGAACCCAGGCGGGCTACCCTGCCAGCTTTTTTGGACAGGCAGCCCACCTTGAAACAGCATCACCCCACCGACCCGGACGCCGCCGTGCCGGGCATTCCCGCAGGCCCATGCCTGGGCCATGTGGCCATTCTCGAAGACGACGACCAACTGGCCTCACAGCTCTGTGCACTGCTGCAGCTCAAGGGCTGGCAGGTGCGGCGCTACGCACGCGGCCAGCTGCTGCTCGATGCCCTGGACCGCCAGCACTTCGATGCGGTTCTGTGTGACCTGCGCCTGCCGGACATGACGGGGCTGGATGTGCTTGCAGCCCACCGGGCCCGCGCCAGCCAGCATCGGGCCCAGGGGCCGGCCATGATCATGCTCACGGGCGCCACCGATGAGGCGAGCCTGGTGCAGGCCTTCGCCCTTGGTGCGCACGACTACGTGCACAAGCCCTTTCGCGCAGCCGAGTTGCAGGCACGCCTGTGCGCGAGCGTTCGTCGCAGGCGCAGCGACCCCATCGAGCGCGGCCAGACCATTGGGCCCATTCGGCTCGACCCCCATGGCGAGAACGGCCCGCAGGCCCACCGCAATGGGCAGGCCGTGGCGCTCACCGACAAGGAATTCCAGTGCGCCCAGATGCTGCTGGGCCAACTCGGTCAGACCGTGTCTCGCAATGAGATTCGGCTTCAGGTCTGGCGGCACAACGAGCACGTGCAGACCCGCACCATCGACACCCACATCTCTCGCGTGCGCCAAAAACTCGGCCTCACCCCCGACCAAGGCTTTCGACTCTCTCCCGTGTACGGCATCGGCTACCGACTCGACCACTTCTCGTAGAATCAAGGCCTTATGCAGCTGTTTGCCTTTGGCCTCAACCACCAGTCCGCGCCCCTGTCGATTCGGGAACGGCTTGCCTTCCCCGGCGACGCGCTGCGGGAGAACCTGCATGCCTTGCGCGGCGTGCTCTCGGGCTCGGCACCCGAACAGGCCTTGGTCTCCACCTGCAACCGCACCGAGCTCTACCTGGCCACGCCTCGGCCAGAGGAAGCGCGCGAGCAGGCCCTGGCCTGGCTCGCCCAACGCTCCCAGGTGCAGCCCGGGGAATTGATTCATCACCTCTACCAGCATGCAGAGCCCCAGGCCGTGCGGCATGTCTTTCGCGTGGCCAGTGGCCTGGACTCCATGGTGCTCGGTGAGCCGCAGATTCTCGGCCAGTTGAAACAAGCCGCCCGCGAGGCCCATGAGGCGGGCAGCCTGGGCGTGCACCTGCACCACCTCTTCCAACGCGCCTTCTCGGTGGCCAAGGAGGTGCGCACCACCACGGAGATTGGTGCCCACTCGGTCTCGATGGCGGCGGCCGGGGTGAAGCTCGCCCAGAAGATTTTTGGTGACCTCTCCAAGACCACCATGTTGTTCATCGGCGCAGGCGAAATGATCGACCTCTGCCTGTCGCACTTCGGGGCCCAGCAGCCCCAGCGCATCATGGTGGCCAATCGAACCGTGGCCCGCGGCGAGGCCTTGGCCCGCAAATACGGGGGCCAGGCCATGGCCCTGTCGGGCCTGCCCGACCAGCTCCACCAGTTCGACATCGTGGTGAGTTGCACGGCCAGCACCCTGCCCATCCTCGGCATGGGCTCGATCGAGAGTGCCTTGAAGAAGCGCCGTCACCGGCCCATGTTCCTGGTGGACCTCGCGGTGCCACGCGACATCGAGGCCGAGGTGGCCGATCTTGATGATGCATTCCTCTACACCGTGGATGACCTTGGTGGCCTGGTGCGCGAGGGCGTGGAGGCACGCCAGGGTGCCGTGGTGCATGCAGAGGCCATCATCGAGAACGGTGTGCGCACCTTCTTGCAATGGAAAGAAACCCGGGAACAGGTGCCGCTGATCAAGGCCCTCACGGGCCAGCTCGAAACCATTCAGGCCCAGGAGCTTGCCGCCGCCCAGCGCCGACTGGCCAAGGGTGAGCCGGCCGAGGCCGTGCTGCAGGGCCTGGCCCATGCCCTCTCGCAGAAACTGCTGCACGGCGCCTATGCGGGGCTCTCCAGCCCCGATGCCCAGGCGCGAGACGAGGCCGCCACCGTGGTGCGGCGGCTCTTTCAGCTCGACCCCAACCACCCGAGCGAGTAGGCCCACATGATGAAGCCCAGCCTGCTGGCCAAGCTGCAGCAGATCCAGACTCGCTTTGCGCTGGTGGAGGCCGAGCTCTCCAACCCCGACCTGGCCAAGCGCATGGACGACTTTCGTCGACTCTCGAAGGAACGGGCGGACCTGGTCGAGGTGGTGGCCCAGTACGAGTCCTACCTGCAGCTCGAACAGGACCTGGAGGCCGCGCAGAGCTGGCTCTCTGACCCAGAGCTCAAGGCCTTCGCCCACGATGAGACCGGGCGGCTGCGCGAGGCCATGGTCCAGGCGGGCGACGACCTGCAGCGGCTGCTGCTGCCCAAGGATCCCAACGACGAGCGCGACATCATCCTGGAGATTCGGGCCGGCACCGGCGGCGATGAGTCCGCCCTGTTCGCCGGCGACCTGCTGCGCATGTACCTGCGGTATGCCGAGCGCAACCGCTGGCATACCGAGATGCTCTCGGCCAATGCCTCAGACCTCGGCGGCTATCGGGAGGTGATTGTTCGGCTCGCAGGCCAGCGGGTGTATTCGCGCATGAAATTTGAATCGGGTGGGCACCGCGTGCAGCGCGTGCCGGCCACTGAGACCCAGGGCCGCATCCACACCTCGGCCTGCACCGTGGCCGTGCTGCCCGAGGTCGATGAGGTGGGCGAGGTGAACTTCTCGCCCGATGAACTGCGCATCGACGTCTTCCGGGCCAGTGGTGCGGGGGGCCAGCACGTGAACAAGACCGAGTCGGCCGTTCGCATCACACACCTGCCCACAGGCATCGTGGCCGAGTGCCAGGACGACCGCAGCCAGCACAAGAACAAAGAGAAGGCCATGAAGGTCCTGGCCGCCCGCGTGCGGGACCGCGAGGTGGCGGCACAGCAGGCCCAGGAGGCCTCGGCACGAAAGCTGATGATCGGCTCGGGGGATCGGTCTGAGCGCATCCGCACCTACAATTTCCCGCAGGGCCGCATCACCGACCACCGCATCAACCTCACGCTCTACAAGATCGACCAGATCATGGACGGGGACTTGGCCGAGCTCACCAATGCGCTGGTGGCCGAGCACCAGGCGGAGCTGCTCTCGAGCCTGGCCGACGACTAAGGCTCGCGCCTCGCATGGTCCTGCCCACCATGGCCCACCCCCTGCTGGCGTTGCCCACCCATGAGCAGTGGGCCCTGCTCGAGTGGGTCACCGGCCGACCGCGCAGTTGGTTCCTGGCGCGCACACCACCAGATTGGTGGCCCAGCCTCTTGGCAGGCGAGCAGGCGCTTCTGATGCGACTTGCCGAGGCCCGTCGGGCTGGCAGGCCCTTGGCCCAGGTGCTCGGCTGGCGGGAGTTCTACGGCCGTCGATTCTGGGTCAACCCCGCGGTGCTGATTCCAAGGGCCGAGACCGAGGGCCTGGTGGCCCAGGGGCTGGCCTGCCTCGGCACATTGCATGCGGGGGGCGGCAGAGTGCTCGACCTCGGCACGGGCTCGGGCTGCGTGGGCATCAGCCTGGCACTCGAGGCGCCTGGCACGGTGGTGACCCTCACCGACCAATCACCGCACGCCCTCTCGGTGGCGCGGCTCAACGCCGCCTGCCTGGGGGCGCCAGTGCGCTGCTGTGTGGGTTCTTGGTTTGAGGCGCTGCCCACAGACGAGCGGTTCGACCTGATTGTGTCCAACCCCCCGTATGTGGCCAAGGATGACCCCCACCTGCGCCAGGGAGACCTCCCCTACGAGCCCATGGCGGCCTTGGCAGGCCTGCGGCCAAACCCCACCGGGCTCGATGACCTCTCCGAGATTGTCTCGGGGGCACCGGCCCGGCTGAAACCCGATGGGTGGCTGGTGGTCGAACACGGCCATGACCAGCAGCAGGCGGTGATGGACCTCGCCCATGCTGGAGGCTTTGCCCGAGTGGAAGGGCTGGCAGACCTCGCAGGGGTGCCCAGACTGGTCCGGGCTCAACTATGATGATGCTTTCAACGAAAGGAACTGTGCGAGATGGATGCTAAGGGCTTTGTGGAACAAACCGTCAATGACAACCCGGTGGTGCTCTTCATGAAGGGCTCTGCCCAGTTTCCGCAGTGTGGCTTCTCAGGGAAGGCGATTTCCCTGCTCAAGAGTTGTGGCGTCACCCAAGTGGCCACAGTGAATGTGCTCGAGGATGAGTCGGTGCGCCAGGCCGTGAAGGAACATGCCAACTGGCCGACGATTCCTCAGCTCTATGTGAAGGGTGAGTTCATCGGTGGCAGCGACATCATGAACGAGATGTTTGAATCTGGAGAGCTGCAGCAGCTGCTCACCGATGCTGGGGTGGTGACGAAGGCCTAACCAAAAAGGCTTGGTGCCGACTATCTGACTCGAACAGATGACCTACCGCTTACAAGGCGGTTGCTCTACCAACTGAGCTAAGTCGGCCCGACCACAACCTGAATTGTCGCTTATTTCACCCGGCGAAGGGTGGGACGGCCACTGGGCGAGGGCCCGCCCGCGGGCGGTGCAGGCGGCGAGGGAGGCTCGTCGTCTGCGTCACCCACGCTGCTCGGGGCCAAGGTCTCAGAAGACACTGACACCAGTTCTGCAGGCGGTTTGCTCACCTCGAAGGCCATGCCATGGCCTGTTTCCTTGGCATAGATGGCCGTGACCTGCGCAATGGGCACCCAGATCTCTTCGGCCACACCAGAGAAGCGCGCCGTGAAGCTGACCTCGGTGTTGGTGAGCTGCAGCCGGTGGGTGGCCAGGGCGCTGATGTTGAGCACGATCTCGCCGTTGCGAACATGGGCCCGTGGCACGCGGGTGTGCTCGTCCACCGAGACGGCCAGGTAGGGCGTGAGGCCGTTGTCGGTGCACCACTCATAGAGGGCCCGAATGAGGTAAGGCTTGGTAGACGTCTGCTCTGACATGCGATGGGTTCGAACGCTGAATCAGCGGCGCATGACCTTTTCAGACGGCGTGAGCGCCTCGAAGAAGGCCGGCCGCGCAAAGATGCGCTCGGCGTACTTGAGCACGGGGGCAGCTGCCTTGGGCAGGTCGATGCCGTAGTGATCCAGGCGCCAGAGCAATGGCGCAAGCGCCACGTCGATCATCGAAAAGTCTTCGCCCATCATGAACTTGGACTTCGCCACCACGGGGGCCAATTGCGAGAGACGATCGCGAACGGTGGCACGGGCTTTGTCCACCTTCTTGGCATCCTGGCGCTCGAGGGTGTCGACGTGAATGAAGACCTCGCGCTCAAAGTTGAGCAGCAGCAGGCGGGCCCGAGCCCGCTGGACCGGGTCGGCGGGCATGAGCTGGGGGTGGGGAAAGCGCTCGTCGATGTACTCGTTGATGATGTTGGACTCGTAGAGGATGAGGTCGCGCTCGACGAGGATGGGCACCTGCCCATAGGGGTTCATGACATTGATGTCTTCGGGCTTGTTGAAGAGGTCTACATCGCGGATCTCGAAATCCATGCCCTTCTCAAAGAGCACGAACCGACAGCGCTGGCTAAAGGGGCAGGTGGTGCCGGAGTAAAGAACCATCATGTAGGAGTCTCCTCAAAAAAATTTGGGCAGACCCCCGAAGGGGCCCGCCCGTTGAATGTGGCCAAGCCGTTTGTCGCCGTGCTTACTTGATGTCTTTCCAGAACGCGGCATTCAGGCGCCAGGCAAAGACGAAGAAGAGGGCGAGGAAGAGCAACACCCAGACACCCACCTGTTTGCGGGTCTGGGCCACGGGTTCAGCCACCCAGACCAGGAAGCCGGTGAGGTCTGCCACCAGGTTGTCGTAATCCGATTTGGGCAGTGTCTTTTGCAATTCCCATAACACGTGCGGCATGCCGACCGCCGGATACACCTTGTTATTCCAGCCCGTGGGGCGGGCAGTGTCTTCGTAGTACGTGCGCATGTAGGTGTAGATCCAGTCGCCACCAGTGCCCGCGCCGGATGAACGCGAACGGGCCGTCAGCGAGAGGTCGGGCGGGGCCTTTCCGAACCATTCCTTGGCACCCTTGAGTGGCAGGGTGGTGAGGATGGGGTCTCCGAACTTGGCCTGGGTGAGCATGAGGTTGCCCTTGATCTGCTCTTCCGAGAGACCGAGGTCGCGCAGCTTGTTGTAGCGCACCTGCGAGATGCTGTGGCAGCCCAGGCAGTAATTCATGAAGACCTTGGCGCCATTTTGAAGGGCCGCCACATCGTTGACCTTGGTGACAGGGAAGGTGTCGAGCGCCACCGAGGGGCCAGCGGCCAGGACAACTGGCGCGGACACCAGGCCGGACAAAGCCGTGGCCATCACGGCCAGTCGACGCAGAAAGTTGGAAGTGGTCATGGTCGAGAGTCGCTCAAGAATCAATGGGGCTGGAATACAACGCGCTCGGGCACCTGCTTGAACTCACCCAAGGGCGTCCAGAGCGGCATGAGCATGAAGAAGGCGAAGTAATAGATGGTGCCAAGCTGCGACACGATCTGGCCCACCGGGGTTGGTGGCAGCACGCCCAGGTAGCCGAGCACGAAGAAGTTCGCCACGAAGATGCCGTAGAGCCACTTCTGCCAGCTCGGCCGATACCGAATGGACTTCACTGGGGATTTGTCGAGCCAGGGCAGGAAGAACATGATGATCACCGCGCCACCCATGACGGCCACGCCCCAGAACTTGGCATCGAGCAGACGAAAGAGAATGGCCAGAACCAGCATGGCGCCCACGCCGCCGAAGGCCACCAGGCTGCCCGGCTTGAAGCGCCAAAAGCCATAGGCACCGATGAGGGCCGCTGCCACGAAGACCCAGGTGAAGACATCGGTCACGGCCCGCAGCATGGAGTAATACGGCGTGAAGTACCAGACGGGCGCAATGTGTGGCGGCGTGACCAAGGGGTCGGCCGGAATGAAGTTGTTGTACTCCAGGAAATAGCCGCCCAATTCCGGCGCGAAAAAGACCACCGCGGCAAAGATGAAGGCAAAGCCCGCAAAGCCCACGATGTCGTGCACGGTGTAATAGGGATGGAAGGGAATGCCATCCAAGGGAATGCCGTTGGAATCCTTCTTGGCCTTGATCTCCACGCCATCGGGGTTGTTCGAGCCCACCTCGTGCAGCGCAATGATGTGGGCAGCCACGAGACCCACCAGCACCAAGGGCAGCGCAATCACGTGGAAGGCAAAGAAGCGGTTCAGGGTGGCGTCGCCCACCACAAAGTCACCACGCACCCAGACGGCGAGGTCGGGCCCGATGAGGGGAATGGCGGCGAACAGGTTCACGATGACCTGGGCACCCCAGTACGACATCTGACCCCAGGGAAGCAGGTAGCCAAAGAAGGCTTCCGCCATGAGGACCAAGAAGATGAGGCAGCCGAAGATCCAGATGAGTTCGCGTGGCTCACGGTAGGAGCCGTACATGAGGCCGCGGAACATGTGCAGGAAGACCACGACAAAGAAGGCCGAGGCGCCGGTGGAGTGCATGTAGCGAATGAGCCAGCCAAAGGGCACCTCTCGCATGATGTATTCCACACTGGCAAAGGCCACTGGAATGCCGGCCGCATTGAGGGAGGCGTCGGGCTTGTAGTGCATGACCAAAAAGATGCCGGTGACAATTTGAAGCACCAGCACAAGCATGGCCAGGCTGCCGAAGAAGTACCAGAAGTTGAAGTTCTTGGGCGCGTAGTACTCAGAGAGGTGCGTCTTGTAGAGGGAGATCAGGGGGAACCGGCGATCGACCCAGCCGAGTAAGCCCGTGGCCTGCACAACTTTTTCCGCTGCCATGACAGATGTCCTTTGTTGAAAAATCTAAATTTAAGCTTCGCCCTGCTCGTCTTTCCCGATGACCACACGGGAATCTGAGAGATACATGTGCCGGGGCACCTCGAGATTGTCTGGCGCGGGCTTGTTGGCAAACACGCGGCCGGAGATGTCGAAGGTGGAGCCGTGGCAGGGGCAGAAGAAGCCTGTTTTCCAGTCGGCCGAGATGCCAGAGGCCGAGCCACCCTCGAACTTGGGCACGGGCGAGCAGCCCAGGTGAGTGCAAATGCCCACCGTGATGAGGAACTCAGGCTTGATGGAGCGGTGCTCGTTTTTGGCGTAATCCGGAACGGGGTAATCCTTGCGATCGGAGTTTGGGTCGGCGAGCTGGCTCTCGGTGCCCTTCAGGCTGGCGAGCATCTCGGAGGTGCGACGAACGATCCAGACCGGTTTGCCACGCCATTCGACGATCTTCACGCCGCCGGGGGCGATGTCGGCGATGTCGACCTCGACGGGAGCGCCGGCCGACTTGGCCTTCTCAGACGGGGCCATCGAGATGAGGAAGGGCAGGCCAACGGCTGCACCCACCACACCACCCGCGGCACCGCAGGTGATCATCCAGTTGCGGCGGTTGGGCTCGGGCCCTTGCGGCATGGAGAAAGAGGCACCAGACGTGATCTCGGAAGCCAGGCCGAGTGGCGGCTTGGCGGCATTCTGCTCAGACATTCGAAAGACTCCTCGGCCCGGCCTTGGGCGACTTGGTTTCAAACTTCGATTCAAGGGAACCTCTTATTTTAGCCCAACCAAGCCCCTGGGTTCCAGCCATAATGCCTTTTCACATGATCAAACGTCTCTGGCTGCTCTTCGCGCAGGCCACCACCCTGGCCTTGGCGGTCCTGTTCGTCCTCAGCACGCTCAAGCCCCATTGGCTGCCCAGCCTCTCGGGCCTGGGCATGTCGGACCAGCAGGTGAGCCTGCGTGGCGACGCCTCCCAACCCGCCAGCGTGCTCCAGAGCGAGGCCACCCCGCCGGCCAGCAGCCTGCGGGAGGCGGCGGCCCGGGCCATGCCGGCGGTGGTCTATGTCTTCACCACCCAGCGCCAGGCCCAGGCCCCTCACCCCTTCCTGAATGACCCTTTGTTCCGGCGGTTCTTTGGGGACCAGTTCGGGGAGCCCCGGGGGCAAGGCCAGGAGCAGGTGGGCCTGGGCTCCGGCGTGATCGTCAGCCCCGAGGGCTATGTGCTCACCAACCACCATGTGATCGAGACGGCTGAACAGATTGAGGTGGCCCTGGCCGATGGCCGGCGCGCCCAGGCCCGTGTGGTGGGCACCGACCCCGAGACCGACCTGGCCGTGCTGCGCATTCGGCTCGACAACCTGCCCGTGATTCGCTTTGGCAAACCCGCGGAAATGCGGGTGGGCGACACCGTGCTGGCCATTGGAAACCCCTTCGGCGTGGGGCTGACCGTGACCCAGGGCATCGTGAGCGCTGTGGGCCGCAAACAGTTGCGGCTCAGCACCTTCGAGAACTTCATTCAGACCGATGCCGCCATCAACCCCGGCAACTCTGGTGGTGCCTTGGTCGATGCCAATGGAAACCTCATCGGCATCAACACGGCCATCTACTCCCGCTCAGGCGGCAGCATGGGCATTGGCTTTGCCATCTCGGCCGACATGGCCAAGGACGTCATGGAAAGCCTGATCCGCTCTGGCCGAGTGAGCCGCGGTTTCATTGGGGTTGAGCTGCAGGATGTAAATGCCGACATCGCCGAGAGCTTCCAACTGCCCAGTGCCGAGGGCAGCATCATTGCGGGTGTGGTGCGCGGTGGGCCTGCCGACCGGGGCGGCATGAAGGTGGGCGATGTGGTGGTGGGCGTGAATGCCGAGAAGGTGCGCAACCAGGCTGACCTGCTCTCGAATGTGGCCGCGATTGCGCCGGGCAACAAGGCCACCTTCAAGGTGATTCGCCAAGGCAAGCCCGCCGAGCTGGTGATCACCGTGGCCGAGCGGCCCGCACCGCGGATGCCACGACCGCAGTAAGCCCATCCCTCAGTCACTCTTGGGGTGCGGGGCAGGCCCATCTCGTTCATAGAAGCCGCCAAACAGCAAAACGTTTAGCTGGAGGAATCCTGGGCTGCGGCAGCGCGGTCGGTGGGTTTGATCCAGCCAGACAACCAAATGCCCAGCTGGTAGAGCAGGCACAGCGGGATGGCCAGCATGAGCTGCGAGATCACGTCGGGCGGGGTCACGATGGCGGCCACCACAAAGGCGGCCACGATGAAATACGGCCTGAAATCAATCATCTTCTGCAGCGACACCACCCCCATCCGAATGAGCACCATCTGCACCACGGGGGTCTCGAAGGACAGGCCAAAGACCAGGAAGAGGCTCAAGGCAAAGCTCAGGTACTTGTCGATGTCGGTGGCCATCTGAACGCCCTCTGGCGTGTAGGCCGCCACAAATCCGAACACCGCAGGGAACACAAAGAAGTACGCGAAGGCCATGCCCACGAGAAAGAGCAAGAAACTGGTGACGATGATTGGCATGGCCAGCCGCTTCTCGTGGGTGTAGAGGCCCGGGGCCACGAAGGCCCAGGCCTGATAGAGCACGTAAGGCAGCGCCAGCACAAAGGCCACTAGCATGGTCACCTTCATGGGCACGAAGAAGGGCGCCGTGACATCGGTGGCGATCATGCTCGAGCCGGCCGGCAGGGTGGCAATGAGAGGCTCTGCAAAAATGGAATAGATCTGCGGGGCCCAGTAGACCAGGCCCAAGAAGACCACCAGCACGGAGAGGGCCGCCTTGATCAGGCGATCGCGCAGCTCCACCAGGTGGGTCATGAAGCCCTCTTCGGGGGGCGAGCTGTTCTGTGGATCAGTCATACCGAGGCTTCTTGGTCAGGTAGCGCTTGCGCAGCCGATTGCGAACACGGTCACGCACCCGTTGGTCGTTCTGCTCCTCGCTCCAGGTGCGCTCAGGCGCGCCGATGAAGAGGCCTGCGCGGCGATCGAAGGGCGAGGAAAAGTCAGAGCCTTGATTGACATCGTCGGAGAGGCCCTGGGTGACCCCTTGGACCTCTTGCTCCACGCTCGAGACACTGCTCTGGATGGACTGCCCGATGTCAGACACGGCCCGCTGCGCCTTGCGGAGTTCTTCGAGGTCCATCTGGCGTTGGATGTCGTTCTTGACATCGGACACGTAGCGTTGGGCTCGGCCCAGCAAGGCCCCCACGGTTCGGGTGACCACGGGCAGGCGCTGTGGCCCCAGAACCACCAGACCCACGCCAGCAATGAGGGCGAGTTCGGTAAAGCCAATGTCCAGCACGGTTGACTCGCTGCCTGCAAGCCCCTAGGGGGCTCAGGCGCCTGTGTTGGTTTTGTCTTTGGCCTCGACGTCGATGGTGCGAGCCTCGACCTTGGCCGTGACCGGCTCTCCGGGCTTGTCTTCTGCGCTCGCGCCGCCTTCCTTCATGCCATCTTTGAAGCCCTTCACAGCGCCGCCAAGGTCTGAGCCAATGTTACGAAGCTTCTTCGTGCCAAAGACGAGCAGAATGATCAGCAGAACGATCAACCAGTGCCAGACACTGAACGTACCCATTTGCGTGCTCCGATGGATTAAAAGGCCGCAGAACTGCCGAGCGGTTCCGGCCCGCCCAGCAGGTGCATGTGAAGATGATACACCTCCTGCCGCCCCACCCGACCGGTGTTGACCACGGTGCGAAAGCCATCTGGTGAGCCATTTTCAGCTGCGAGCCGGCCTGCGAGAACCATCATTCGACCCATGACCTGGGTGTCGGCCTCGGCCAGGCTGGCCATGGACTCGATGTGCTTCTTGGGGATGACGAGCAGGTGCAGCGGGGCCTTGGGATGAATGTCCCGAAAGGCCAAAAGGTCTTCATCCTCAAACACCTTCTGAGCGGGGATCTCCCCGGCGACGATCTTGCAAAAAATACAGTTCATGTTTGACGGCTCCTTGCCTTGCGTGCGGCTTTTTCATCCAGACCCGAGAGGCCCTCGCGTCGCTCGAGCTCGGCCAAGACCTGCTCCGGCCGAAGGCCGTGCTGCACGAGCACGACCAGGCTGTGAAACCAGAGGTCTGCCATTTCCGAGACGATGCGCTCGGGCTGATTGTCCTTGGCGGCCATGACGGTCTCGGTGGCCTCCTCGCCGATCTTCTTCAAGGCCGCATCCGGCGCCTGTGCCAGAAGCCTGGCCACATAGCTCTTGTCTGGGTCCAGCCCACGCCTGGATTCAATGGTGTCTGCCAGGCGTGCCAGCAGGTCTTCACTTGCCATAGATGGCCTCCGGGTCTTTGAGGATGGGGTCCACTGGTGCCCAACGACCATCGGACAGCACGGAATAAAAGCAAGATGCTCGGCCGGTGTGGCAGGCAATGCCGCCCGCCTGAGCGACCTGCAAGAGAACAACATCGCCATCGCAGTCAAGGCGCAGTTCACGCACCTGCTGCACATGGCCAGACTCCTCTCCCTTGCGCCAAAGCCTCTGTCGTGAGCGCGAGAAGTAGACAGCCCGGCCGGTCTGTGCAGTCTCTTCAAGCGCCTCGCGGTTCATGAAGGCCACCATGAGCACGCGGCCGGAGTCGGCATCTTGGGCCACGGCCGTGACCAGCCCGTTGGCATCAAAGCGCACCTGATCAAGCCAGTCGGACACAGACCCCCCTGTCGCGCAGGTGGGCCTTGGCCTCGCCCACGGTGTGTTGCCCAAAGTGAAAAATGCTGGCCGCCAAGACCGCATCGGCCTCGCCTTCGGTGACGCCGTCGACCAAGTCTTGCAGACAGCCCACGCCACCCGAGGCAATCACCGGGATGTTGACCGCCCGCGACACTGCCCGGGTGAGGCCAAGGTCGAAGCCCTGCTTGGTGCCGTCTCGGTCCATGCTGGTGAGCAGAATCTCGCCCGCCCCCAATGCCGCAACCTCCTGCGCCCAGGCCACTGCATCACGGCCGGTGGCGGTTCGTCCACCATGGGTGAAGACCGACCAGCCCGAGCCGTCGGGATTGCGCTTGGCATCAATGGCCACCACGATGCACTGGGCACCAAACTTGTCGTGGCAGTCGGCAATGAGCTGAGGGTTCTGCACGGCGGCCGTGTTGATGCTGACCTTGTCGGCCCCGGCCTGCAGGAGCCGACTCACATCATCGACCGCACGCACACCGCCACCCACAGTGAGTGGAATGAAAACCTGATTGGCCACCGCCTCGATCATGGGGAGGATGAGGCCACGTGCATCCGAGGAGGCGGTGATGTCGAGGAAGGTGATCTCGTCGGCGCCTTGGTCGTCGTAGCGTTTGGCCACCTCCACGGGGTCGCCGGCATCACGCAGCGAGACAAAGTTGGTGCCCTTCACCACCCGGCCTGCGTCCACATCCAGACACGGGATGATGCGCTTGGCGAGCACGGCTCAGCCCTGCTCGTCGGCGTAGGCCTGCGCCTGTCCGAGGTCGAGCTGGCCCTCGTAGAGGGCACGGCCCAGAATCGCACCCATGACGCCTTCGGACTCGACCTCGCAGAGCGCACGAATATCCGCCATGCCCGCAATGCCACCGGAGGCCAAGATGGGAATGTTCACCGCCTGGGCTAGGCGCACCGTGGCCTCGACGTTCACGCCCGAAAGCATGCCGTCGCGGCCAATGTCGGTGTAGAGAATGGCCGAGACGCCATCGTTCTCAAACTTCCGCGCGAGATCGATGACCTCGTGTCCCGAGAGCTTGCTCCAGCCATCGGTGGCGACCTTGCCATCTTTGGCATCGATGGACACGATGATCTGACCTGGGAAGGCTGCACAGGCGTCCTTCAAAAGGCCGGGGTTCTTCACGGCAGCCGTGCCAATGACCACGAAGCTCGCGCCATCGTCGAGGTAACGCTCGATGGTCTCGAGGTCTCGAATGCCACCGCCAATCTGAACCGGCACGTCGGGCCCGGCCGCCTCGATGATGGCCCGCACCGCCGCCTCGTTCTTGGGCCGACCCGCCACAGCGCCGTTGAGGTCCACGACATGAATGCGGCGTGCACCCTGGCCAATCCACTGGGCGGCCATCTGGCCGGGGTGGTCGGAGAAGATGGTGGCGTCTTGAAGATCGCCCTGGCGCAGACGGACACACTGGCCGTCTTTGAGATCAATGGCTGGAATGAGTAAGAGTGACATAAGGGGTTAGGACGGCTTCCACTGGCAAAAGTTTACTAGCAGGCGCTGTCCTGCGGCGGCGCTCTTCTCCGGATGAAACTGAGTGGCAATGATGTTGTCTCGGGCCACGGCACAAACAAACCGACGCCCGTAGTCGGTCTCACCGAGGATGTCTGCTGGCAAGGCGGGCTCCGCATGAAAGCTGTGCACGAAGTAAAACCAGTCGCCCTGCGCCATGGTGTCGAGGCTTTCCAACACCGGATGCGGCCGGCGAAAGGTCACGCGATTCCAGCCCATGTGGGGCACCTTGAGTGGACGGCCATCTGGGCCCACCGCACCACGGGCGGGGGTGAATCGAATCACCTGGCCCGCAATGATGCCCAGGCCCGTCGTGTCGCCCTCTTCACTGTGGTCAAAGAGCATTTGCTGGCCCACACAAATGCCGAAGAAGGGTTTTTGTGCAATGACCTCTCGCAGTGCCTCGGCCAGGCCCGACCGGGACAGGCTCTCCATGCAGTCGGGCATGGCCCCCTGTCCTGGAAAGATGACGCGGTCGGCGCGCCGCAGAAGGTCTGGATCTCGAACCAGGGCAACGTCGCCAGCACCGGGCTCATGTGCGTTGGCTGCCAACACAGCCCGCAGCACGCTGCGCACATTGCCACCACCGTAATCGACGATCGCGATCATCGGCCTGGCCGGGCGCGGGTTTAGAGGCTGCCCTTGGTCGACGGAATGGCGTTGGCGTCGAGCCGAGGGTCCAGTGCCACGGCCATTCGCAAGGCCCGACCAAACGCCTTGAAGAGGGTTTCACACTGGTGGTGCGCGTTCTCACCCTTGAGGTTGTCAAAGTGCAGGGTGACCTGTGCGTGGTTCACAAAGCCTTGAAAAAATTCATGGATGAGGTCGAGGTCGAACTGGCCGACAAACTGCCGCTTCCATACGCAATTGAACTCCAGGCCAGGCCGGCCAGAGAGGTCCACCACCACTCGGGAGAGGGCTTCATCCAAAGGAACATAAGAGTGGCCATAACGAACGACACCCTGCTTGTTTCCAATGGCCTTGGCAAAGGCTTGACCCAAGGTGATGCCGATGTCTTCCACGGTGTGATGGGCGTCGATGTCTAGGTCGCCCTTGGCGCGAATGGTGAGGTCCACCAGCCCATGCCGAGCGATTTGATCGAGCATGTGGTCGAGGAATGGAATGCCGGAATCCAGTTCACGAGCGCCTGTGCCATCCAGGCCGATCTTCACGTAAATCTGGGTCTCTGCGGTGTTTCGTTGGACGTCAGCGGTTCTCATAGGCCAAATGATACAGTCGCGCGATGAACCCGTTTTGGAGCCCTGTGGTGGGGCAGTTGGCCCCCTACATTCCAGGTGAGCAGCCCCAGGTCGATGGGCTCATCAAGCTCAACACCAACGAGAATCCGTATCCGCCCTCACTCAAGGTGGTCGAGGCCATTCGTGCCGTGCTCGGGGCCGACGGCGATCGGCTTCGCCTCTACCCAGACCCTCAATCGCTTGCGCTTCGCACGGCTGCTGCCGCCTTGCATGGCCTCACGGCCGACCATGTCTTCGCCGGCAATGGCTCCGATGAGGTGCTCGCTTTTGTCTTTCAGGGCCTGCTCCACCACAGCGAGCCCCTGGTGTTTCCCGACATCACCTACAGCTTTTATCCCAGTTACTGCCGGCTCTATGGGATTCGGCACGAGGTCTTCGAGATCAACGACGCCTACGAGATCGACCTCGCCACGATCCCCTCAACAGCCGGCGCAGTCATCTTCCCAAACCCCAACGCGCCCACCGGCAAAGCCCTCCGACGTGATTGGATCGAACGATTCTTGCGCGATCGGCCACAGACCTTGGTGGTGGTCGATGAGGCCTATGTGGACTTCGGTGCCGAGTCGTGCGTGCCCTTGGTGGCCTCCCATGCGAACCTCCTGGTGACACAGTCGCTCTCAAAGTCACGCGCACTGGCCGGTATGCGGGTGGGCCTGGCGTTTGGTCCGCCTGGACTCTTAGAGGCGCTCATTCGCATCAAGGACAGCTTCAACTCCTACCCCTTGGATCGTCTGGCCAGTGCTGCAGGAGTGGCAGCCCTTAAGGACACGCAGTGGTTCGACGAGAACCGTCAGAAAATCATCGCCGATCGCGACTGGCTCACGGGTGCCCTTCAGTACTACGGCTTCCAGGTGTTGCCCTCAATGGCGAATTTTGTTTTTGCGAGACACCCTCGGGTCGTGGCCGCAGGGTTGGCCACGGACCTGCGGGCCCGGAAGATTCTGGTTCGGCATTTCGACAGGCCCCGCACCCAAGAATGGCTGCGGATCACTGTGGGCACCCGCGCGCAGTGTGAGGCACTGGCCGACGCCGTGGAGTCGCTCACGAGCGCTCATCCACCCCGATAGATGGCGAGCCGAACGCACGCAACTCGCGTGCGCGGCCAACACGTCAGACTAACTTTTGAGGCGAAGTTCCGCGGCCCGGGCATGCGCCGGCAGGTGCTCACCCCAGGCGAGCGTGGAGGCCACACGCCCCAGAACCTGGGCGCCCGCCTCGGTGACGTGAATGAGTGAGGTGCGCTTCTGAAAGTCATAGACCCCCAAGGGCGATGAGAAGCGGGCGGTCTGCATGGTCGGCAGCACATGATTGGGCCCTGCGCAGTAATCGCCAATGGATTCAGATGCGTAGCGGCCCATGAAGATTGCGCCGGCATGTCGAATTTTGTCGGCCCAGCGCTCCGGCTCGTCTGTGGAGACCTCGAGGTGCTCGGGCGCGATTTGCGAGGCGAGTTCACAGGCCTCCTCAAGACTTCGGGTGAGGATGAAGAGACCCCGATTGCGCAGAGACGTCTCAATGACCGCGCGCCGGGGCATGTCCGGCAGGAGGCGGTCGATCGAGGCCTGAACCTCGTCGATGTAGGCGGCGTCGGGCGTGAGCAGAATGGACTGGGCCAGCTCATCGTGCTCGGCCTGGGAGAAGAGATCCATGGCGACCCAGTCGGGGTCGGTCTTGCCGTCGCAGATCACCAGAATTTCGGAGGGGCCCGCGATCATGTCGATGCCCACCTTGCCAAAGACCTGACGCTTGGCCTCGGCCACATAGGCGTTGCCGGGGCCCACGATCTTGTCCACCGCGGGAATGGTCTGCGTGCCATAGGCCAAGGCGGCCACGGCCTGGGCGCCGCCCACCGTGAAGACCCGGTCCACACCCGCGAGGTGCGCAGCCGCCAGCACCAGGGGATTGCGCTCGCCATCGGGTGTGGGCACCACCATGACAATCTCGGGCACCCCCGCCACCTTCGCGGGCAGCGCATTCATGAGCACGGAGGATGGATAGGCAGCCTTGCCACCGGGCACATAGAGGCCTGCCCGGTCCAGGGGGGAGACGCGCTGGCCCAAGGTAGAGCCGTAGGCATCGGTGATGGACCAGGACGCCTGACGCTGGGCCTCATGAAAGACACGAATCCGATCGGCGGCCACGGCCAGCGCCTCTCGATGCTCCGCCGACAGGCCCTCGTGGGCCGCCTTGAGCGCCGAGGCAGGAAGCTCCAGGGCCTGGGCCGATGAGACCTTGAGCCGATCAAAGGCTGCGGTGTACTCCATCACAGCCTCGTCACCACGACGGCGCACCTCGGCCAGAATGCCCTTGACCGTGGCCGAGATGGCGTCGTCCTGACCCGCCTCATGGGCCAGCATCTTGAGCAGCTTCGGCTGAAAATCCGGCTGGGTGGTGGCGAGGCGAGCGATGGGCAATGGCGTGGACATGGTCAGGCCTTGGATTGTCGGGCGAAGTCTTCAATGATGGGTGCAAGGGCCGCATGCTGGGTCTTCAAGGCGGTCTGGTTCACGATCAGCCGCGAGCTCACCTGGGCAATGGCCTCCACCTCGACCAGGCCATTGGCCGCCAAGGTGGCACCGGTGGAGACCAGGTCGACGATGACATCTGCAAGGCCCACCAAGGGGGCGAGCTCCATCGAGCCATAGAGCTTGATGAGGTCTGCATGCACCCCACGCGACTCAAAGAACTGCCGGGCCGTCTGCAGGTATTTGGTGGCCACCCGCACGCGAGCGCCGCGGCGAAGCTTGTCGGCCACATCCATACCCACGGGCGCAGCAAGGCTCATGCGGCAGCGGCCAATGCCCAGATCGACCGGCTGGTAGAGGCCATTGCCACCGTGCTCCACCAGGACATCCGAACCGGCAATGCCCAGGTCGGCCGCGCCGAACTGCACATAGGTGGGCACGTCACTGGCACGCACGATGAGCAGGCGCAGGTCGGGGCGATTGGTCTGCAGGATGAGCCTTCGGGATGTGTCAGGGTCTTCAGCAGGACGAATGCCCATGCCCTGGAGCATGGGAAGGGCCTCCTCAAAGAGGCGGCCCTTGGACAAAGCCAGTGTGATCATGCCGACACCCTGGTCACGCGAGCCCCGAGGCCCACGAGTTTCTGTTCCATCCGATCGTAGCCGCGGTCGAGGTGGTAGATGCGGTCGATGTCGGTGGTGCCTTCGGCCACCAGGCCCGCAATGACCAGGCCTGCAGAGGCGCGCAGGTCGGTGGCCATGACCCTTGCGCCGGTGAGTCGGGAGACACCCTTGACCACGGCCGTGTGGCCATCGATCTCGATCTGCGCACCGAGCCTACGCATCTCTTGGACATGCATGAACCGGTTCTCGAAGATGGTCTCCACCACCATGCCCGTGCCATTTGCAATGGCGTTGACCGCCATGAGTTGGGCCTGCATGTCGGTGGCAAAGCCCGGGTATGGGGCCGTACGAACATTGACGGGCCGCGGACGGCCGCTGGCCCGGGCCAGAATGCCTTCGTCGGTCGACTGCCAGTCGAGCCCAGCCTCTTGGAGTTTGTCGAGTGTGGCGCCCATCTGGTCGGCCCGCGCCCCCAGGGCGGTGAGTTCTCCGCCCGTGGCCATGACCGCGCACAGGAAGGTGCCCGCCTCGATGCGGTCGGGCATGACGGTGTGCTCGGCCCCGTTTAGCGCCTCCACACCACGAATGGTGATGCGGTCTGTGCCCGCACCCTCAATCTGTGCACCCATGGACTGAAGCACCACGGCCAGGTCGACCACCTCGGGCTCGCAGGCTGCGTTCTCGATGACGGTGGTGCCCTCGGCCAAGCAGGCCGCCATCATGAGGTTCTCGGTGCCGGTGACCGTGACCATGTCGGTGGAAATGCGGGCACCCTTGAGGCGGCCCGCGCGTGCCTTGATGTAGCCATGGTCGATCTCGATCTGCGCCCCCATGGCGGTGAGGCCCTTGATGTGCTGGTCCACGGGGCGCTGACCAATCGCGCAGCCCCCGGGCAGGCTCACCAAGGCCTCGCCAAATCGGGCGAGCATGGGGCCGAGCACGAGCACCGAGGCGCGCATGGTCTTGACCAATTCATAGGGCGCCTCAAGCCGATTGATGCGGTCGGCCTGCAGGGTGAGGGTCTCTTGGCCGTCGACGGACTGGGCATGCCGTTCACAGCGCAGGCCCATGCCTTCCAGGAGCTTGCGCATGGTGGCCACATCCCGCAGGGGCGGCACGTTGTGCAAGACCAGGGGTGCATCGGTGAGCAGGCCCGCGCAGAGAATGGGCAGGGCGGCATTCTTGGCCCCGGAAATTCGGACGCGGCCATGAAGGGGCTGGCCCCCTTGAATCTGAAAACGATCCATGGAGGGGCCTTAGGCGCCGGACTGCTCGGCCCATTCGGCCGGCGTGAGGGTCTTCATCGACAGGGCGTGGATCTCCTGGCGCATGCGATCGCCCAGGGCGCCGTAGACGAGTTGATGCCGGGCGATCAGACGCTTGCCCTCAAAGGCCGCACTGACAATCACAGCCTCGAAGTGATGGCCATCGCCGTCGACTGCAAGGTGCTCGCAGGCCAGGCCCTCGCGGATGTACTGCTCAATGTTTTTGGGTGTCACCATGCCGCTATTCTACGGCGACCCCTTGGAAGACTCGACGGAAGACCTGCTCCAGGCGGTTCACCCCTTGGGTCTGCGACAAGAGGTCTGCCGTCTGCCCCTCCAGGGCCAATTCACCCCGCCGCAGGAAGGCGAGCCGACGGCAGAGCTGCTCGGCCTCCTCGAGGTAGTGGGTGGTGAGCAGAATGGTGTGGCCCTTGTCATTGAGGCCGCGAATGAACTGCCAAAGGCTTTCGCGCAGTTGGATGTCCACGCCGGCGGTGGGCTCATCGAGCACGATCACTGCGGGACGGTGGACCAAGGCCTGGGCCACCAGCACCCGACGCTTCATGCCACCGGACAGGGCGCGAAGGTTGGTGTCGGCCTTGTCGGAGAGGCCGAGCGCCACGAGCAGTTCATCGATCCAGTCGTCGTTGCGCAGCAGACCAAAGAAGCCTGACTGAATGCGCAGGGTCTCGCGCACCGTAAAGAACGGGTCGAAGACCAGTTCTTGGGGCACCACACCGAGCCGCCGCCGAGCCTCAGACGGGTGCGTGGCCACATCAAAGCCCATGACCTCGGCGCGGCCAGCGCTTGGGCGGGTGAGCCCCGCCATGATCTGAATGAGGGTGGTCTTTCCGGCACCGTTGGGGCCGAGCAGGCCAAAGAAGTCGCCCTGCTCGATCTGAAGGCTGACATCACGCAGGGCGCAAAAGCC
Source organism: Bordetella parapertussis (assembly GCA_945862305.1). GTDB lineage: Bacteria > Pseudomonadota > Gammaproteobacteria > Burkholderiales > Burkholderiaceae_A > Hahnella. The sequence continues at coordinate 36,563 of CAMAXF010000008.1, forward strand.
GGTGTCTGGGTGACCGTAGACCTTGGTCACCCCCTGCAGGCAGACGGCAGGCGTCATGCCGTGGGCAGCAGCGCGTCGACGGAGGAGAGCTTGGCCAGTTCCATTAGTGCGGGCGGCATGCCCGACCAGACCAGCCGAATGCCACGCTGCTGCGCCTGCCGCGTGAGTGCCAGAAGCACCGTGAGGGCAGAGGTGTCGACCTTGCCAAGGGCCGCGAGATTCATGACCACGGTCTGGCCGGCCGAGGTGCCTCGGATGGCCTCCTCGAGTTCAGCCGCAGCCATTTGAAGCACCGCGGGCGCCAACTGCAGCGTGAGCGGCCCCGTGAATGCACGGGGCCCGACGGACATGGATTCAGGAGCCACGGGCGACGGACGACTGCCGCAGGGACTTGTTCTTCGACTGAAGTGCGGCGATGAGCCCATCGATGCCGCGGGTGCCCACCAATTGAGAGAACTGGCTGCGGTAATGGTCGACCAGCCACAGGCCCAGCACATTGAAGTCGTAGATCTTCCAGCCGGCAGGCGTCTTGTGCAGGCGGTAATCGAGCTGGATCGGCTCCTTGCCCGTTCGCAGCACAAAGGTGCGCACCACGACATCTTGGTCTTCGGGCGCGTAACGGGCGGGCCTGACCTGAACCGTGGTGTCTTGCACCTGACGCAGGGCATCGGCGTAGGTGTAGAGGAGAAGTTCGCGAAAGGCGGCCATGAGCTGTTCCTGCTGGGCCGGCGAGGCACGGCGCCAGTGGATGCCCACGGTGAGTGCTGTCATCTTGGAGAAGTCGACCACCGGCATGACCCGCTGGTCGACAAGCACATTCATCCGATTGAGGTCGCCCTGCTGGAGGCTTCGATCGGCGCGAACCGTGTCGAGGATGTCTTGGGTGACCACCTTGATGAGGTCATCGGGCGAGGCCGCTCGCGACTGCGCATTGGCAAGGCCCGGGGCCAAGGCCATCAGGGCCGCAAGCGTCAGCGCGCAGGACGCAACGCGGGGACGAATGAAGGTGAGGGACATCATGGCGAGGCCTTTGAGGGAGCAATCTCACCATTAGAAACCTGCTGGGCCCGTCTTGCCAAATAGGCGTCACGCACTGAGAGGTATCGGTCGAAGGAGATCACGTCGAGCGTGGACTCCGTTCTTAAAAGGCCCGCGCGAGTGTCGATCACGCGTGTGCCACGAACGCCCCAAGCAGTGGCGGTGTCTACCGAGAAAATCTGATCGAAGGGGTCGGTGGCAAAGTCGGCCACCGTGCCCACGGTGTCACGGGCCGTGCTCGGGCCCAGCAGTGGCAGCACGATGTAGGCCCCAGGCTCGGCACCCCAGCGGCCAAAGGTCTGGCCGAAATCTTCCTTGGTCTTGGGAAGGCCCATGTCACTGGCGGGATCCGCAAGGCCAAGAATGCCGATGGTGGTGTTCACCAGCACGCGCCCTGCCGTCTGGCCCGCCTTGGTTCCCTCTCCCTGCAACAAATGATGGATCGTGGTGACCATGTCTGAAAGGTTGCCGAAGAAATTGCCCACCCCCTTTTGAATAGGGTCGGGGACATGGTTGCGATAGCCCTGGGCCACGGGCTTGAGGATGGCCTCGTCGACCTCGGTGTTGAAGTCGAACATGGCCCGGTTGTAGCGCTCGAATGGGTCGCGCGGGTCGGACTGATGGCCCTCTGGCAGGCTTGCACAGCCCGCGACCAAGGCCAGAAAGGTACCCAGGCAAGCCAGGCGCATCCATTGCACCAGGGCAGCCGGCAGAGCCAGACAGATGCGAGGTGTCATTTCAGGCCCCCAGACTTGTCATCGGCAGCCCCACCGATGTCCCGGTTATAGAGAAACTGGGAAATGATGTTCTCGAGCACGACTGCCGACTGGGTGAGGGTGATGCGATCGTTGTCCTTGAGCATTTGGTCGTCGGCCCCTGGCAGCAGGCCAATGTATTTCTCACCCAAGAGGCCTGCCGTGAGGATTTGGGCCGAGCTGTCTTTGGGGAAGTCCACGCTGGAATCAATGTCCAGCAAGACCCTGGCCTGGTAGCGTTGGTCGTCAAAGTCGATGCTGCGCACCCGGCCCACCACCACGCCGGCACTGCGCACCGCCGCCCGTGGCTTGAGGCCACCGATGTCATCGAAAAAAGCCACCACGGTGTAACTCGGCCCCGAGGCCATGCTCGTGAGGTTGCTCACCTTGAGCGACAAAAAGAGGAGTGCGGCCAGGCCAATCAGAACAAAGAGGCCGACCAGCACATTGATGGTTCTTTGCATGTTGAAAGCCTATCAGAGCGCGCCGAACATCAGGGCGGTGAGCATGAAGTCCAGGCCGAGGATGGCCAAGGAACCGACAACCACCGTCTGGGTGGTGGCCCGGGACACGCCCTCGGGGGTTGGTCGACAGGAGTAGCCCATGTAGAGGGCCACAAGCGTGACGGTGAAGCCAAAGACCACGCTCTTGATCACGCCATTGACGATGTCCCCAGAAAAGTCGACCCCCTCGGACATCTGTGACCAGAAGGCACCTGGGTCCACGCCGATGAGCACGACCCCCACCAGCCAGCCACCCAGCACCCCCACGGCCGAAAACATCGCCGCGAGCAAGGGCATCGCGATGACTCCCCCAGCAAAACGTGGCCCAAGGATGCGCGCCACGGGGTCGACGGCCATGGCCTCCAAGGCGGAGAGCTGCTCGCCGGCCTTCATGAGCCCGATCTCGGCCGTGAGTGAGGTGCCCGCCCGGCCTGCAAAGAGCAATGCCGTGATCACCGGGCCCAGTTCGCGCACCAAGGAGAGCGCCACCAGAAGGCCCAAGGCCTCCTCGGAGCCGTAGCGGCGCAGCGTGTAGTAGCCCTGGAGCCCCAAGACCAGGCCCACAAAGAGCCCGGAGACGAGGATGATGGCCAAGGAATGGTTGCCCAGAAAGTGCACCTGGCCGGCCACCAGCCCTGGCCTGCGCAGGATGGCCGGCAGACGGGCCAGCAGTTGGAACACCAGTCGCATGAAGCCACCGAGGCCCTCGAGCACGCCCAGCACCCCAGCGCCGAGCCGCGCAATGCGGTCCAGTGGGTTAGGCGCGCGGGCCACGCAAGAACTCCTCCGCCGCAGGTCGCGCCGGCATGTGAAAGGCGACCGGGCCGTCTTCATCGCCAGCCAGGAACTGCCGCACGTAAGGATCGCTCGAGGCTCGCAGTTCGGCCGGCGTGCCCAAGGCCACGAGGTGTGCACCCTTTGCAGAAGGGGCCAGTACGGCCACCCGATCGGCAATCTCAAAGGTCTCGGCCACGTCATGGGTCACCACCACCGAACTGGCGCCCAGGGCGCGATTGAGCCGGCGAATGAGGCGGGCCGTCACCCCGAGCGAGATGGGATCGAGGCCTGCGAAGGGCTCGTCATACAGGATGAGTTCTGGGTCCAGGGCAATGGCCCGGGCCAAGGCGACTCGGCGGGCCATGCCACCGGAGATTTCGCTGGGCATCAGGTCTGCCGCACCCCGCAGGCCCACCGACTCGAGTTTGAGCAGCACCAGCTCTCGAAGCATGGGCTCGGGCAACTCCGCATGCTCGCGCAACGGGAAGGCGACATTCTCAAAGCAGGATAAATCGGTGAAGAGGGCACCAAACTGAAAGAGCAGGCCCATGCGACGGCGAATCTCATAGAGCGCGGCGCGATCCTGGGTCTGAACCACGCGGCCAAAGACCCGAACCTGTCCGCGACTGGGCCGCACGAGGCCGGCCATCAGGCGCAGCAGGGTGGTCTTCCCAACGCCGGAGCCTCCCATGAGGGCGAGCACTTCCCCGCGGGCGACCTCAAAGCTCAGGTCATCAATAATGGTGCGTGCGCCGTAGGCAAAGCGCACATTCTGAAAGACGAGCGTGGGCTCTGATGCAAGCGAAGGTTGGTGTGGAGACATGTCTGGGCATTGTAGCGATTGGCTTCCCTTACACTTCTCGCATGTCAACAGACTCCTCACCAGAGGCCGTGCTCGAGCGCCTTCGGCGCGTGATCCAAATGGAGGCCGAGGCCATTGCGGGCCTGGCGGCGCAGTTGACACCCGCGGCGGCCCAGGCCGTGGACTGGATCGTGGGACTCGAAGGCCGTCTGGTGGTCACCGGCATGGGAAAGAGTGGCCACGTGGCCCGCAAGCTTGCCGCCACCTTTGCCTCCACTGGAACACCCGCCTTCTTTGTGCACCCCGCAGAGGCACAGCATGGCGACCTGGGCATGGTTCAGGCCCAAGACCTCGTGCTCGCCCTCTCCTACTCGGGCGAGACGGATGAGCTTCGATTCATTGCCCCACACCTTCGGCGCATGGGTGCCCGACTCATTGCCATCACGGGTCACGCCCAGTCGACCCTGGCCCAGCTCGCCGACATTCACCTGTTGGCCGCCGTTTCAGAGGAAGCCTGCCCCCACAACCTGGCCCCGACATCGAGCACCACCGCAGCCCTGGTGCTGGGCGATGCCCTCGCGGTGGCGGTGCTCGAGCGGCGCAACTTCGGGCCCGACGACTTCGCGCGTTCGCACCCCGGCGGGAGCCTTGGTCGGCGGCTGCTGGTGCGGGTGGCCGATGTCATGCGAACCGGCGACCAGCTTCCTGCGGTGCGAAGCAGCGTGCGACTGACCGATGCCTTGGCCGAGATGAGTGCCAAACGCATGGGCATGACCTGCGTAGTGGACGACCAGAACAAGCTGCTCGGGCTCTTCACCGACGGCGACCTGCGTCGCCTGTTGGGTGAGGGTCGGCTGAGCCCAGACCAGCCCGTGTCACAGGCCATGACCCCGGGCGGACGCACCATTTCTGCCGATGCGCTGGCCACCGAGGCGGCCCACCTGATGGACACCAGCCGGATCAACCACCTGCTGGTGGTCAACGAGGCGGGCCAGTTGGTGGGCGCCGTCGGCCTGCACGACTTGCTTGAGGCGAAGATCCTCTGATGACTGGCCGCAGCCTGCGTCGAGACCCCGCAGCGGCCGCCCGCGCGCTGGCCTTCATGTTCTTCGATGTCGACGGCGTGATGACCGATGGCGGCCTCTATTACGATGCGGCCGGCGAGGCCCTCAAGCGTTTTCATGTGCTCGATGGGCACGGCCTGAAGGCACTGCAGGCGGCTGGCGTGGGGGTTGGCATTTTGAGTGGCCGCAGCCACCCCTCGGTGCTGCACCGGGCCCGCGAGCTGGGCATCACACAGGTGCTGCTCGGCTGTGACGACAAGCGCGCAGCCTTCCACCAATGGCTCGCCACCAGTGGCCTGTCGGCCAGCGAATGCGGCCACATGGGTGATGACGTTGCAGACCTGCCGGTGATGGCCGAGGTGGGTCTGGCCGCCAGCGTCTGCAATGGCCATGCAGATGTATTGGCCCAGGCCGACTGGGTTTCCACCCGACCGGGCGGCGAGGGAGCCGTGCGAGAGCTCTGCGACTTCATCTTGAAGGCCCGAGCCAGATGAACCGCTGGTCCGACCGCATCGGCACCCTGCTCTCGGTGGTTCTTCTGGGGGCACTGGCCGCGGCCTCCTACCTGCTCTCAGAGTGGGCCCTGCAGCCAGACTGGCAAAAGGCGTCTGCCACCCGAACGGGGCCCACGGCTCATGTCTATGGGGCCACCATCGTGCGCAGCAATTCAGAAGGCCTCCCAGCGCAACGCATTCAGACCCCAGAGATCGAGCAGTGGGCCGATGGGCAGTCCTTCTTTAGCGAGCCCGTCGTGGTGACCCTGCGGCCGGATCGGCCGCCCGTGATGGCCACGGCCTTGCGCGGTGAGGTGAGTTCAGACCAGTCGGTGGTGACCTTAAAAAAGACCGTGGTGGTGAGCCGACAGGCCTACGGAGCAGACCCTGCGATTCGGGTCGAGACCGAGAGCCTGACCTTCCTGGTCAACGAAGATCTGGCCCGAACGGCAGACCCCGTGATGATCTACCGCGGTGCCTCAACCCTGTATGGTGTGGGCATGACCTTGAATCAGAAAACAGATCAGGTGACGATTCTGGCTGACAGCAGAATGGTGTTGCCCAAACAGAAATGAGCTTGCCCATGCGAGATGGCCTCGTTCTCTCTCAATTCGTGCTGGCCCTCATGATGGTCGGTGGCCTTGTGTCCACTGCGCAGGCCGCCAAGGCCGACCGAGAGGCCCCCACCAAGATCGATGCAGACCGCCTCGACCATGACGAGCGGAGGCTCGTGACGGTCTTCACGGGCAACGTGGTCCTCACCAAGGGAAGCCTGGTGCTGCGCGGCGACCGGCTCGAGCTGCGGCAGCAGCCCGATGGCACCTCCCAAGGCGTGGTCACGGGCCAGCCGGCCCGGTTCCGGCAGAAGCGAGAGGGGGTCGACGAATGGATGGTGGGGCAGAGCCTTCAGATCGACTACGACAGCAAGACCGAGATTGCGATCCTTTCTGAACAGGCTGTCATGCGACGCCTGGCGGGCGAGTCGGCCATGGACGAGGTCGCCGGTGATCGTGTGGCCTACAACAATGTCACCGAGGTCTATGGGGTGGAGGTCAAGCCCGGCCAGACCCGTGCCCGCATGACGCTTATTCCCAGGTCGAACCAGCCCACGCAATGACGCAAGTTGGCGATAACGCCCGCCGCGTGAGCAGCCTCGAGGTCAGTAGCCTGCGAAAGGGCTACCAAGGTCGGCTGGTGGTGAAAGAAGTGTCGATGTCGGTCTCCAGTGGGGAAGTCACCGGGCTGCTCGGCCCCAACGGGGCGGGCAAGACCACCTGCTTCTACATGATCGTGGGCCTGGTGCCCGCCGATGCGGGCTCGATTGTGCTCGATGGCCAAGACCTCACCCACCAGCCCATTCACCGACGGGCCCGTGCCGGGCTCTCCTACCTTCCCCAGGAGGCCTCCGTCTTTCGTCGCCTGAGCGTGTCGGACAACATTCGAGCGGTGCTCGAACTGCAGGTCGATGGGAATGGCCAGCCTTTGGCCCCCAACGAGATCGAGACACGCCTACAGGCCCTGCTGGAGGAACTCCAGATCAGTGGCATCGCCCAGAGCATGGGCCAGGCCTTGTCGGGTGGTGAGCGCCGTCGGGTGGAAATTGCCCGGGCACTGGCCACATCCCCGCGGTTCATTCTCTTGGACGAGCCCTTTGCCGGCGTGGACCCCATTGCGGTGATCGAGATTCAGCGCATCATCCGTTACCTCAAAGACCGGGGCATCGGCGTGCTCATCACCGACCACAACGTGAGAGAGACGCTCGGCATCTGCGACCATGCCACCATCATCAATGAAGGACAGGTGCTGGCCCATGGCGACCCGGCCAGCATCGTGGACGACCCCCGTGTGCGGGAGGTCTACCTCGGCGAACATTTCCGCATGTAGCCATGAAGATCTCGCTCACCACCAAGCTTGGCCAGCAGCTGAGCCTCACACCGCAGCTTCAGCAGGCCATTCGCCTGCTGGCGCTCTCGAACCTGGAGCTGCGCCAGGAACTCGAACGCTTCACCCAGGACAACCCGCTGCTCGAGATCGACGACCTTCGCCCCGATGGCGAGAGCAGCAGCGAGACCCCGACCGAGCAGCAGGAGGTGGCCACGTCCGAGTCGAGTGACGGGCCCGAGTCCGGGGCCGATGGCCCGGACGATTGGCCCGCCATGGAGGGCGATGGCCTGACCGACTGGCGCGGCAGTGGCGGCGGTGAGGACACCGACTACGAGCCCGGAGATGCCAAGCCCACGAGCCTGGCCGACCACCTTCGCGAACAGGCCGCGGGCCTGCACCTGAGTGAGCGCGACCGGGCCTGGCTGGAGATTCTCATCGAGGGGCTCGACGAGGACGGCTACCTGCGGGACGACCCCGCAGACCTGGCCGAAGGCTTTGCAAGCGTCTTTGAGTCGCACCTGGGTGGGCCCCTGGAGGAGGACGAGCAGGCCGTGGGCCTGCGCCTGCTGCAGTCCCTCGACCCAGTTGGCGTGGGCGCCCGCTCCTTGGAGGAGTGCCTGCTGCTTCAGATCGAGGACTTCCTGGCCCACCACGAAGACGCACCGGAGGAGCAGGCCTGCGGCCGCCTCGCCCAGCGCCTGATTCAAGGTCACCTGGCCGACCTCGGCAGCCTGCCCGTGACCAGCCTGGCCAAGGCCTGCGGCGAGGGCAAGGAGGATGTCTCCCAGGCGCTGGCCCTCATTCGAGGCCTCGAGCCCAAGCCCGCCGCCACCTTCCAGTCTCAGCAGGCCACCTACCTCATTCCCGATGTGCTGGTCCAACGCGACCGCCGCGGCCGATGGAGTGTTCGGCTCGCACGGCATGCCCTGCCGCGCCTGAGCATCAATTCAGAGTACGCCAAGCTCATCAAGGACAACGGAGGCGACGGGGGCCTGCAGCAGAAGCTGCAAGAGGCCCGGTGGATGATGAAGAACATTCAGCAGCGCTCCGACACCATTCTTCGGGTCTCGCAGGCGATTGTGGCCGCCCAACAGAAGTTCTTCGAGGAGGGGCCCAAATCCATGCGGCCCATGGTGCTGCGGGACATCGCCGAGGCCTGCGAACTGCACGAGTCGACCGTCTCGCGGGTGACCACCCAGAAGTTCATGCTCACCCCCTTGGGCTGCTTTGAATTGAAATACTTTTTCAGCAGCCACGTGGGCACGGATGACGGCGGCGCGGCCTCGGCCACGGCCTTGCGCGCCCAAATTCAAGACTGGATCAAGGCCGAACCCGCCGAAAAACCCTTGTCGGATCAGGCCATTGCCGACCGATTTGCGGAACAGGGCGTGGTCGTGGCGCGTCGAACAGTGGCAAAGTATCGAGAGGGGCTTCGAATCCCCAGTGCCAGCCTTCGCAAGCGGGTTTAATCCAATCACAGGAGACGCACCATGCAAGTCACGATCACCGGCCACCACCTGCCCGTCACCGACGCCATCCACAGCTACGTCGAACAGAAGCTGGCCAAGGCCTGGCGACACTTCGACCACGGCATTCAGGCCCACGTGGTGCTCTCGGTGGAGCGGTTGGACCAGAAGGCTGAAGTAACCGTGCACTTACAAGGCAAGGACCTGCATGCGGAGTCCACCCACAGCGACCTCTACGCCGCCATCGACCTGCTGGCCGACAAACTCGACCGCCAGGTCGTGCGTTACAAGGAACTGCACCAAAAGGGGGTCCACCAGACGCGGGGGGCCAGCGCGCTCTGATTGCCGCAGCGCAGCAAATCTGGTGAAACCGGCCTATAATTTGGCCTCATGAACCGGATCTGCAAGCTCCTCGCCGTCGACAACATCCAACTGGATGTCGACGCCTCTAGCAAGAAGCGCGTCTTTGAACAGGCGGGTCTGCTGTTTGAAGAGCACCAGGGCATCGCGCGCAGCAAGGTCTTCGACTCCTTGTTCGCCCGCGAACGCCTTGGTTCCACCGGGCTTGGCGACGGCATCGCCATTCCACATGGCCGCATCAAGGGCCTGGAAGATGCCGTGGCGGCCGTGTTCCGGCTGGCCAGCCCCATCCCCTTCGATGCACCCGATGGTCAGCCTGTCTCGGTGCTGATCTTCCTGCTCGTGCCAGAGCAGGCCACCCAGCAGCACCTGGAACTCCTCTCCGAGGTGGCCGAGATGCTCTCGGACACCGGCCTGCGAGAGGCCCTGCTCAGCAGCCAAGATCCGCAGGCACTTCACCAGGCCCTGTGCGCCTGGCGTTCGGCCGGGGGCTGACAGGCCCCAGCCATGCTCAACGTCGCAGCGTTCTTCGAGTCCTACCGAGAACTCCTGCGGCTGACCTGGGTCACGGGCAGCGTGGGCGCAGACCGCCACATCTCCGGCCCATCATTTGAGAGTGCCGACCTGGTTGGGCACCTCAACCTGATTCACCCCAATCGCATTCAGGTGCTCGGCGCAGCCGAGGTCGACTACTACAACCGGCTCGATCCACAGCGCCGCTCCTACCTCACCGCCGAACTGCTCTCGGGGCGCCCGCCCGCACTGGTCATCGCAGACGGCCAAGTGCCGCCGGCCCAACTCTTCGATGCCTGCGATCGTGATGGCACACCGCTGATGCGAAGCAGCCTAAAGGCGGCTCGACTCATCGACCTCACCCGCATTCAGTTGAGCAAGACCCTTGCACCGAGCACGTCCCTGCACGGGGTCTTCATGGATGTGCTGAGCATTGGCGTCCTTATCTGCGGGGAATCGGGTCTGGGCAAAAGCGAGCTGGCCTTGGAACTCATCACCCGCGGCCATGGCCTGGTGGCCGACGATGTGGTGGAGTTCGCACGCATCGCCCCCGACACCGTTGAAGGCAAGTGCCCTGCGCTGCTGCAGAACCTGCTCGAGGTTCGTGGCCTGGGCCTGCTCGACATCAAGGCCATTTTTGGTGAGACCAGCGTTCGACGACGCCTTCGTCTGCGGCTGATTGTGCAGCTTGTGCGCCGGTCTGCCATCGACGAATACGAGCGGCTGCCGCTGGAGGCCCTCAATGAGGAGGTGCTCGGGCTGCCCATCCGCAAGGTGGTCATTCCGGTTGCAGCGGGCCGCAACCTGGCGGTGCTGGTCGAGGCCGCCGTTCGCAACACGGTGCTTCAGCTGCGGGGTGTCGACACCCTAAAGGAATTCACGGAGCGTCAGCAGGCTGCCATGCGGCAGGCCGCCCCATGACCACGACCAGTCCATCCTCCAAGCTCGTGCTGCTGACAGGGCTTTCGGGCTCGGGGAAGTCTGTTGTCCTGAAGGCCCTCGAGGACACCGGCTACTTCTGCGTGGACAACCTGCCCATCGGACTGCTCGAGGGCCTGGTGCAGACCCTTCGTGGGCAAGGCCACCAGCGCATGGCCGTGGCCGCCGACGCCCGTGGTGCGGTGGATGCGGGTGCACTGGGCGGCACGCTCGACGCCATTCGTGCATCGGGGGTTGATCTCACCGTGCTCTTTCTCACCGCACGGTCGGACATTCTCGTGCAGCGCTACTCAGAGACCCGGCGACGACATCCACTGAGCCTCACCGCCGACCAGGGCCTCACCGACGGCCGCTCGCTAGCAGAGTGCATTGAGGCCGAGCGGGAACTGCTCGCCGACTATGCAACCCTTGGCACGGCCTTCGACACGAGCGACCTCGGTCCTTCGGGGCTGCGGGCCTGGGTGCGGGAACTGCTCTCACTCAAGGCCTCCCCCTTGACACTCCTGTTCCAGTCATTCGCCTACAAGGAGGGTGTGCCCCTGGATGCCGACCTGGTCTTCGATGTGCGCTGCCTGCCCAACCCCTTCTATGACAACGCCCTGCGCGGCCTCACGGGCAAGGACACGAAGGTCATCCGATTCTTAGAGGACAAGCCGAGCGTGGGCATGATGGTCACCGACATCCAGGGCTTTCTGGAGCGCTGGCTGCCGCATTATCAGACCGAGCACCGCAGTTACCTGACGGTCGCACTCGGCTGCACCGGGGGGCAACACCGGTCGGTCTACTGTGCCGAAGCCTTGGCGAAGCACTTCTCGGGGGCCTGGCCGGTCATGGTTCGACACCGCTCCCTGATTCGACGCGGTCTCGACTAAGGCCCAACACACGCCGCACCGGCGTGGGCAGCCCGCGTGTCAGCGCCTCGGCCACAGGCACCCACTGCAGACCCGCGCACGGAGGCCTTGCCTTGGCCGACAGCGACAAGCCCGCCCATTGAATCTCCAGGCGAAAGTGCGTGAAGTCGTGGCTGAGAGAGAGGGGTGCATGACAGCCTTGAGGCCATGCCGTGTCCAGCGGCCACTCGGGCAGCACCCAAAGCCCACCCCAGAGGCCTTCCTCGGGCTGCCGAACCAGGCCCACGCAGCCCTTGCGCCAAACCACCAGCCAGCGGGCCTGGCGCACCGGCCGGACACGGGCCAGCCGCGGCACGGGGAAGTCGGAGACTCGCCCCCGGCGATGGCTCTCACAGTGCCCCGACACGGGGCAGGCCTCACAGCGCGGCTGTCGCGGCAGGCAGACCAGTGCCCCGAGGTCCATGATGGCCTGGGTGTAGGCGGGCATGTCGGCCTCTGGCAGGCGAGCCTCGGCCTCCTGCCAGAGGTGATTGGCCAGAGCCTGACTGGCCCAGGGCTGGGGCGCGCAGACTTGCCGCGCAAGGACCCGACGAACATTGCCATCGAGAATCGCCACCCGCTCCCCAAACACCACTGCGCAAATGGCTGCAGCCGTGGAGCGGCCCACCCCGGGCAGCTGCTGCCATGCCTCTGCATGGGCGGGAAAGCCACCGGCCTCCACGAGCTGCTGGGCCGCCCGATGCAGATTGCGTGCACGGGCGTAATAGCCCAGCCCACTCCAGGCCGAGAGCACGTCATCCAACGGGGCTGCCGCGAGTGCCGCGCAGTCTGGGAACCTCGCCAGGAAACGATCGAAGTAAGGACGCATGGTGGCCAGCTGCGTCTGCTGAAGCATGATCTCGGAGAGCCAGACTCGATAGGGGTCCGGCGACTGACCCGGTGCCGGGTGCCAGGGCAGGCCGGCGCGCCCATGCTGGGCAGCCCAGGCCATGAGCTGGCTGGAAAAGCGCGAGACCGACCGACGGCTCATCGCTGACAGGCAGGGCAGTAGAAGCTGGCCCGCTGGGCTTGGACCATGCGTCGGATGGCTTGCCCGCAGGATGGGCAGGGCTCGCCGGCCCGGTCGTAGACGCGATGTGCACCCGCATACTGCCCGGTGCCGCCATCGGCATGTCGGTAGTCGCGCAGGGTGCTGCCACCAGCCGCAATGGCCTCTTCAAGCACCGCCCGGATGGCCTGCAGCAGCTGGTGAAGTCGGGCCGCAGAGACCCGACCCGCGGGCCGGGCTGGGTGAATGCCCGCCCGATGGAGGACCTCACTTGCGTAAATGTTGCCCACGCCCACGAGAGGATCACCCTTCATGAGCCAGACCTTGATGGCCTGCCGCACGCCCTTGGCCGAACCTGCGAAGGCCTGCGGCGTCAGTGTGGCCGACAGGGGCTCCCATCCTTGGCCCGCTTGTCCCACGAGGCTGGCTGGCAAGGGACTGTCATGGGGCGTGTGGACACCCTGCGGACGGCGGGCCAGTCGGATGTCGCCGAATCGGCGAGGGTCGACGAACCAAAGCTCACCGTGCTCCCACCAGCATCGCAGGTGGCAGTGCGCCGGCGGCGCATTCTCCACGGGCGATGGCTGCCAACGCAGCATGCCCGACATTCCAAGGTGAATCGCCAGCCAATGCTGCTCGAATGTCCAGATGAGTGTCTTGGCCCGGCGAGACAACCCCACGAGCCGTTGGCCTTCGAGGGGCTTGAGCGGCGTGATGCGGCCGGCAAAGCTTCGCAGAGGCTTGCCGCTCACGGCCAGGCGATGCAGCCGCTGGCCCACCAAGACTGGCACCAGCCCGCGGGCAATCACTTCCACCTCTGGCAGTTCGGGCATGGCCATGGCCCCCTTCATTCTGGGTTACTGTTGCGAGACCATGATGATGCGTTATTTCATTCGCCTGGCCGCCCTTGCAATGGCTGCGTCGATCTCCTGGCCCGCCCTGGCCAAGGGGAGCTCGGCCGGTCCGCAAGAGCCCCGCATGGTCTTCCAGATTCTGGTGAGCGAACTGGCCATCCAAGAGGGTGAACTCGCCCTGGCCGCGGCCACCTATGTCTCCTTGGCCGAAGAGACGCAGCAGGCCAACATCGCAGAGCGTGCCACCCAGGTGGCCCTGAGTGCGCGGGCACCGGCCCAGGCCCTGCGCGCGGCGAGGGTCTGGACCAAGGCGAGCAATGGACGGCTTGAGGCCCAGGACACGGTCGACACACTCGAGCTCATGCTCGGATTCACGGGCGACCTCACCCAGTCGCTGCTGGCGCGACGCGAACAAGCCCGGCGCGCCGGGCAGCTCGAACCGTTTTACGAGCGGCTCACGGGCCTGCTCAGCCGCACGCCAAACCGGGCCCAGGCCCTTGCCCTGCTGGAGACCATTGGCGCCCCGGACCTGCAGCTTGCATCGCTGAGTTACACCCGGGCCATGCTGCACGAGCAACTCGGCCGGCTCGATGACATGGAGCGCCTGCTCCGGAGCCTGATTGCCCGCGAGCCCACGCATGCGCATGCGCTCAATGCCCTGGGCTACAGCCTGGCAGACCGTGGCGAGCGCCTCACCGAGGCCAACGAACTGATTCGAAAAGCGGTGAGCCTTGCGCCGGAGGACCCACACATTCTCGACAGCATGGGCTGGGTGCTCTTCCGCATGGGCCAGCCCAAGGAGGCGCTCACGTGGCTGGAGCGCGCCCACCGACAGCAGCCCGACGCAGAGATCTCTGCCCACCTGGGCGAAGTGCTCTGGACGCTTGGCCAGGCCGACCGGGCCAAGGCGATCTGGCGCATTGGACTGGCCAGTGACCCACACAATAAGGTGCTCGCCCAGACCCTTGAACGCCTTGGGGTTCGCATCGAGTGATGCGGCGTGTGGCCTTGGGTCTGGGGCTGGTGCTGTTGCAGGCATGTGCAAGCCTGCCCCCCGCGCAACAGGCCACGACCTCGGCCGACGACCTGCCCGCATCGGTGGGCCGCTTCGTGCTGTTCGGGCCAGGCCTCGAGAGCCCCATCCAGGGCAGATTTGAGTGGTGGCCTGCGCGCGAAGGCCCCGCCGGGCGCGAGGCCAGGCTCGCGATCACAGATCCCTGGGGTCAGCCACAGGGCCTGCTGCGCCAGACCCGTCTGCCGCAAGACTGGCAGGGCTGGTCGCTGGCTGGGCCACGCGGTGAGTCGGTGTCCACGGAGCGGGCCCGCCAATGGGCACTTGATGCACTGGGTCTACAGGGCGACCAACTGCAGACCCTCGGTGCGCTGCTCGATGCCGTTGCGCAGCAGTTGTCACCCCCCGAGGCGGCGACATCCCGGCGCATCGAGGCCTCGCTGCCCAGCAGCCGAGGCCCCCTGGCCATTCGCATCGTGCCCGACCGGCTGCAGCCCTGATGCAGACCTGGCTCGCCCCGGCCAAGCTCAACCTCTTTCTGCATGTGGTGGGGCGGCGTGCCGATGGCTACCACCTCCTGCAGAGCGTCTTCTGCCTCATCGACTGGTGTGACGAAATTCGCATCACGACCCATGAGCGGGGGCAGATTCATCGAGCCGAATCACTGGACTGGGCCGAAGATGACGACCTCGCCATCCGGGCCGCCCGGGCCCTCAAGGCCCACAGCAAGGCATGTGGCCTGCTCTCTGAGGCTGCTGGCGCAGAGGTCTCCATCCGAAAGGCGATCCCCAACGGGGCGGGCCTTGGTGGCGGCAGCTCCGATGCGGCCACCACGCTGATGGCACTCAACGCCCTCTGGGGCCTCCACCTCCCCCGCGAGACCCTCGCCGAGATTGGCCTCACCCTTGGGGCGGATGTGCCCTTCTTCCTGCACGGCCAGGCAGCCTTGGTGGGTGGGATCGGTGAATCGATGCAGAGCCTGCAGCCCGCAGCCCAATGGTTTGTCGTGGTCGTGCCACTGCAGGTGGTGCCCACGGCCCTGATTTTCCGCGACCCCAGCCTGGTTCGAGACACGGTGCCCATGCCACCAAGCGAGCTTCAGCTGGCCTGCAAGGATGCGCGCTGGACTGAGGGTCGGAACGACCTCGAGCCCGTGGCCTGTCGCCAGTTCCCTGCGGTGGCCCAGTGGCGAGACCAGCTGGCGCGCGTCGCCACGGGCCTCGGACTGCCCCCGGCCGCCGTGCGCATGAGCGGCAGCGGGGGGGCCTGCTTCGTGAGTTGCCGGCATCACGAGGAGGCCCAGACCTTGGCCCAAACCCTGGTGACACAAGGCTTGGCAGCGGATCGGGTTCGCGTCTGCAGGGCCCTGGCTCGGCATCCGGCGTCTGAACAGTTACCATAATGGCTTGTTGCAAACGCTGGGGAGTCGCCAAGTTGGTCAAGGCACCGGATTTTGATTCCGGCATGCGAGGGTTCGAGTCCTTCCTCCCCAGCCACTGGCCTTCGGCGGCCGCTTGATTGGAACCACACTGAGCATGGCGGATCGACTCCCGGTTGGAAACGGATCACCCGACGGCATCATGCTGTTCACGGGCAATGCAAACCCCCGGCTTGCAGCAGAGGTGGCGCGCCACCTCTCCATCCCACTGGGCCGCTCGGCCATCGGACGCTTCTCAGACGGTGAGGCCACCGTTGAGATTCTCGAGCATGTGCGTGGCCGCGACGTCTTCATTCTTCAGCCCACCTGCTCGCCCGCAAACGACCACCTCATGGAAGTGATGCTGATGGCCGACGCTCTTCGGCGCGCCTCGGCCAGCCGAATCACCGCAGCCATTCCTTATTTCGGATACGCCCGTCAGGATCGCCGTGTTCGGTCGGCGCGCGTGCCCATCAGTGCCAAGGTGATCGCCAACATGCTGCAGTCGGTGGGCGTGGATCGCCTGCTCACCATGGACCTCCACTCTGACCAGATCCAGGGCTTCTTTGACATCCCCGTGGACAACATCTACGCGGCGCCCATCATCCTGGCCGATGTCTGGAAGCACGACTACCCGAGCCCCATGGTGGTCTCGCCCGATGTGGGTGGTGTGGTGCGGGCCCGCGCCTTTGCCAAGGAGCTCGACACCGACCTGGCCATCATTGACAAGCGCCGCCCCAAGGCCAATGTCTCCGAGGTGATGAACATCATCGGCGATGTCAGTGGTCGAACCTGCCTGATCATGGACGACATGGTCGACACCGCCGGCACCCTCACCAAGGCTGCAGATGCCCTGAAGGCCGAGGGCGCGCTCAAGGTCATTGCCTATTGCACCCACCCCGTCTTGTCCGGCGGGGCGGTCAAGCGCATCACCGAGTCCTCGCTCGATGAACTGGTGGTCACCGACACCATTCCGCTCAGCCAAGAGGCAGCCCAGTGCGGCCGCATTCGCGCAATCACCTGCGCAGGCCTCATGGCCGAGACCATGATTCGAATCGCAAAGTCCGATTCGGTCAGTTCGCTCTTCCTGGCCTAGCTCCCCGAACTTGGCGGCCCATTGAGCCCACTGCTACACTAGCGGGCTTTCCCTCTGAGGCTGGTCGCGGCCCAGGGGCCTGTTCACCACATTTAGAAGCGGAGTGCATTATGAAATTTTCCACGTCCACCGTGGTTGCAACCCGCCGTTCTGCTGAAGGATCGCGTGCGAGCCGCCGCCTTCGTCGGGATGGCAAGCTGCCAGGCATTGTGTATGGCGGCAAGGGCGAGCCCATCGCCATTGAAATGGATCACAACCCCATTTTTCTCGCGCTGAAGGTTGAGTCCTTCCATGCGTCCATCCTGAAGCTCGAGCTCGACGGCAAGAGCGAGCAGGTGCTCCTGCGCGACTTCCAAATGCACCCGTTCAAGGCCCAGGTGCTGCACATCGACTTCCAACGTGTCGAGGCCGATCAGCTTCTGCACAAGAAGGTGCCTTTGCACTTTGTGGGTCAGGATGTCTCCCCCGCCGTCAAGCTCGATGCCGCCATCGTCAGCCATGTGCTCAACGAGCTCGAGATCAGCTGCCTGCCCAAAGACCTGCCGGAGTTCATCGAGGTCGACCTCTCCAAGCTTGCGGTTGGCCACTCGGTTCACGTCAAGGACATCAGCCTGCCCGCAGGCGTGACCCTCGTGGCACACGGCCAGGACAACCCCGTTGTTGCCACGGCCAGCAAGCCTGGCGGCAAGGACGACGCTGCCCCGGCTGACGCCACTGCAGGCTAAGCAGCGCGGTCTGCGCGCCGGCCGCACCGCGCCATGACCATTCGCCTGATCGCCGGCCTCGGAAACCCTGGGGCCGGCTACTCTGAAACCCGCCACAACGCGGGTTTCTGGTTTGTGGATGCCCTGGCCGCCCGCGGCCTGGGCGCCGGCCCCGCCAGTTGGTCCTCCGAGTCCCGATTCAAGGGTCATGCTGCGAAGGTCGCGGCCCCGGGTTTGGTCGCTGGTGGCCTCTGGCTGCTCAAGCCAGACACCTTCATGAACCGCTCCGGGGCGGCTGTGCAGCCCATGCGCCACTTCTACCAAATCGAACCACAAGAACTGCTGGTGGTTCACGATGAGCTCGACCTGCCACCCGGACAGATTCGGCTCAAACAAGGCGGTGGCCACGGCGGCCACAACGGCATTCGAGACATTGCGACCGCCCTGGGCGATGCCAATTTCTGGCGGCTGCGCCTGGGCATTGGCCACCCCCGAACCCTCGGGCTGGAGCAGGCCGTGGCGGACTTCGTCCTGCAGCGGCCGCGGCCAGACGAATCCACTGCGCTGGGCCAGGCCATCGATCGTGCACTGCAGGCCTTGCCTGCGCTTCTTCGGGGGGATGCGGCTGCAGCGCAACGGCTGCTCCACGTCGACCCTCCCGCACAGCCCAACCCCTGAAAGGACACCCATGGCACTTCAATGCGGCATCGTCGGCCTGCCCAATGTTGGCAAGAGCACCCTCTTCAATGCACTGACCAAGGCGGGCATCGCTGCAGAGAACTATCCCTTCTGCACCATTGAGCCCAACACCGGCATCGTGGAGCTGCCCGACCCACGCCTACACCAGCTCGCTGCCATCGTGTCGCCCGAACGTGTCATGCCGGCCACCGTCGAGTTTGTCGACATTGCAGGACTGGTGGCCGGTGCCAGCAAAGGCGAAGGCCTTGGCAACCAATTCCTGGCCAACATTCGTGAGACCGATGCGATTGTGAATGTGGTGCGCTGCTTCGAAGACGAGAACGTGGTGCACGTGAATGGGCGGGTGGACCCATTGGCGGACATCGAGACCATCGAGACCGAGCTGGCCCTGGCCGACCTGGCCGGCCTTGAGAAGCAGCTCGTCAAGGCGCAGAAGCTCGCTCGCTCGGGCGACAAGGAGGCCGCCAAGCTCGTGGCCGTTCTTGAGAAATGCCAGGTGCAGCTCGACAAGGCCAAGCCCATTCGGGGCCTGGGCCTGGACGCCGACGAACGCGCACTGATCCGGCCCCTCTTTTTCATCACGGCCAAGCCCGCGATGTTTGTGGCCAATGTGAAGGAGGGTGGCTTTGCGCAGAACCCGCACCTGGCCGCACTCGAGGCCTATGCAGCTGAGCAACGTGCGCCGGTGGTGGCCATCTGTGCAGCCGTCGAGGCCGAGATTGCAGACATGGCCGACGAGGACAAGTCTGTGTTCCTGGCGGACATGGGCATGACGGAGCCAGGCCTTGACCGCCTGATTCGGGCGGCATTCGGGCTCCTTGGACTACAGACCTACTTCACCGCCGGCGTCAAAGAGGTTCGGGCCTGGACGGTGCGCGTGGGCGCCACGGCACCGCAGGCCGCCGGTGTGATCCACACCGATTTCGAACGAGGCTTCATTCGGGCCGAGGTGATTGGCTTTGAGGATTACGTGGCCTGCAAGGGCGAGCAGGGTGCCAAAGAGTCCGGCAAGATGCGGCTCGAGGGAAAAGACTACGTCGTCAAGGATGGCGACGTCATGCACTTTCGCTTTAACGTGTGAGCCGGGCCAGGCCGAAGTAAACCTGCCCTGCACGATCGGAGCGGACCAGTTCCAGGCCATGGGCCTGCAGGTGGGTTTCAAAGGCCCCCGCAATGGGCTCATCCGATTCCAAGTACAGGCAGCCGCCATCGGCCAGGTGCGGCACGGTGAGCACCACCATGCTGGGCAGCCGATGCTCCGAGAACGGTGGGTCTAGAAAAATGAGTTCATAGGGCGTCGCCTGCGGCTCACCGGCCCGCTGGGCAAGCCAGCTGGCTGCATCGGCCCGAAGCACCGTCACTGCAGTGGCGTCGAGCCGAGCCTTGGTGGTCGACAGGGCAGAGACCACCTGCGGGTCGTGGTCGAGCAGGGTCACACTGGCGGCCCCACGCGAGGCGGCCTCAAAGCCCAAGGCTCCCGAACCAGCAAATGGGTCGAGCACACGCGCAGCCGACATGGGCACGGGCATCCAGGTGACGAGCCAGTTGAAGACGGTCTCGCGAACCCGGTCTGGTGTGGGGCGAAGGTCGGGCCGATCGGGCACGGGCAGCAGGCTGCGCCGCCACTGGCCCGCGATGATGCGCACCGAACCTGGCTGCGCCAGACTGCGCCGTGGCGTCACGGGGATGGCACGGGTGCGGGAGACGGCACGGCTGCGGGAGAAGGCGCCGGCTCCCCACCAACCACCACCACGGTCATGGCATCGAGGACCAGTCGCCGGGCCAGGACATCTGCGATGTCCTCCTGATTCACGGCAGCCACGCGCTCAGACCAGGTGTCGAGGTAGTCGAGTGGCAGGCGGTAGAAGGCCATCTGGGCCAGGTTGTCGAGCAGCTTGCGGTTGGAATCCAGGCGCAGCGCAAAGCCACCCAGCAGGTTCTTCTTGGCCGCCTCCAGCTCCGCCTCGGTGGCCCCCTTCTGCACAAAATCGGTCAGCACAGACCGCACCACCGTGAGCGCCTCTGCCGAGCGATCGCGCTGGGTCTGTAGCCCAATGAAGAACGGGCCCGGCTGGGCCAGTGGCTGAACGGCAGAGAACACGCTGTAGGAAAGCCCCCGCTTCTCACGCACCTCGTGGGTGAGGCGGGCCGTGAAGCCGCCGCCACCCAGGATGTGATTGGCCACCAGCATGGGGAAGAAATCCAGGCGGTCGGATCGGCTCATCATGGGCAGGCCCAGCCAGATGTGGCTCTGGTTGGCGGGGTGGGGCTGACGAATCTCAGTGGCCTTGGCCGGTGGCACGGCCGGCAAAAGCGAGAGCCAGGCCACATCCGATCGAATGGCCAGGGCCTGGTGAGATGGGTCCTGAACGCGCTGGGTCAAGGGCGCAAGCAGTGCGTCGGCCAGGGCCTTGGCATCGGCCAGGCTGAGGTCTCCCACGAGAGCCACCGACATGCGCTCAGGCCGCCAGAAGCGCGCATGAAAGGCGGCGAGGTGGTCGGCTGCGATGGCCTGCAAAGAGGCCTGTGTGGACTGCCGCCCGTAGGGATGGTCTCCGTACATGGAAGACCACAAGGCCCGGGTGGCCAAGGCCTGGGGCCGGGTGAGGGACTCTAGAAGGCCCGCCACCGAGCGGTCTCGCTCGCGTGCCACGACCGCAGCGTCATAGGCCGGGTCGGACAGCTGACGCGCTGCCCAGGCGACGGCCTCGTTGCGAACGGCGGAATCCGAGAGAAACCGGTATCGGATGCCCACCCGATCCTGCGAGACCGATTCAGAACGCTGGATGGCCAGCGCGGCCATGGCCTGGCCCACCTCTTCTTCCGACCTCGCAGGCCGGTCCGCGACGGCCGCCAGGCCCCGGTTGGACAGGCTCGCCGTCAGGCCCGCCAGGCCTTCCAGGCCCACGGGATCCCAGCGACTGCCTGCATCGATCTCGATGGCGAGGTCGACCATGGGGATGCCACGCGCAGGAACAAAGAGCACCTCCACGCCCTGCGCGGATCGAAATGACTGGATGCGGTTCGAGGCCTTCTCAGCGGCGGCCACCCCCACATCGACGGTTTTCACTTCAGCCCGCACCGAGCCCATGGCCGTGACCATGACCACAGCAGCCAGCACCTTGACGGACAAAAGATTGCGCATGGTCTCTCCTCAGTGCCGCAGCACGGGGGCTGCAAAGCCCCGACGGCTGGCGGTGTCCAGTGGCTGCGGCAGCAGTTCGATGAGCGTGGACTGGTCGTCCTGGAAGATGGTCTTGGCCACGCGTTGCACATCCTCTGGCGTGATGGCATCGAGCAGCTGCAGCCAGTCGGTGGCATCGGCCAGGGGCCGGCCCGCAGTGACCAGGCGGCCCACCTCCATCGCCTTTGAGAAGAGCGAGTCTTGCTTGTAGACCTGCGAGGCCTTGGCCTGCCTGCGAATGAGATTGAGCTCGTCCTGAGACACCCCCTGGGAGGCGATCTTGGCCAGTTCAGCCTCGACATCGCGAAGGACCTCCCTCACACCGACACCTTTGGCGGGCGTGGCTTCCACCAAGAACAGTCCTGGTCCTCGAGACACGGCGTCGGCCTGTGTGCCCACGCTCACGGCGCGCCGACTCTCGCGCACGAGCCCACGCTGTAGCCGCCCAAAATCAGGATGGTCAAGCAGGGTCGACAAGACCCCGAGCGCCACGACATCCCGGGCCACGGGGTTGTCCGGGGAGACTGGGCCATCTCCCGGGCCCAGGGTGGGCGCCCGCCAGGCTTTAAAGAAGAAGGCATTCTCAGCCGGCGCAGAGACCTGCGCCTCACGCGCGCCCAACTGCTTGGGCTCGACCACGGCCGAGCCTGTGGGAAGGGTTTTCGGAGACCAATTTTTGTAGAGGCGCTCCACCTCGGCCAAGACCGCCTGCGCATCGACATCGCCCGCAACCACCACGGTGGCATTGTTGGGGGCATACCACTGGTCGTACCAGCCACGGGCATCATCGGGTGTGAGGGCCTTCAAGTCTGCCATCCAGCCAATGATGGGGTGTCGCACCGGCGAGGCCACAAACGCCCGCGACATCAGGGCCTCATAGGCCAGGCCTGATGGGCTGTCGTCGGTGCGAAGGCGCCGCTCCTCCATCACCACCAGGATCTCCTTGGCGAACTCCTCGTTGGTGAACTGCAGGTTCTGCATGCGGTCGGCCTCGAGGGCCATGACATCGAAGAGGGCATCGCGATGCACCTGCTGAAAGTAGCCGGTGTACTCCCGAGATGTGAAGGCATTCTCGCGGCCACCCAGGGCGGCCACGCGGCGGCTGAACTCACCAGCAGCCAAGGTCTTGGTGCCCTTGAACATCATGTGCTCGAGCACGTGGGCCAGGCCCGTCTTGCCGGGCTGCTCGTCCATGGAGCCCGCCTTGATCCAGACCATGTGCAGGGCAGTCGGCGCACGACGGTCTTCAAAGACCACCACCCGCAGACCATTGGCAAGGGTCTGGTCGAGGCTTGGTGTGGACTGCATGCTGCGCGCCGCAGCCGGCAGCATCAGGGTGATCAAGGCGCCTACAATGGCCGCAACGGCTCGTCTGCTTGTTCTCATCTCGAAAAAGACCACTCCATCCATGATTGGGTTCCTCAACACCGGCGGTTTCTCCCGACTCAAGTCGGGCCTCTCCAAGACCCGCGCCGCGCTCGGCCGTCTCATCGGGCGGCCGGTGGTCGACGACGACTGGTTTGAAGAGGTTGAATCAGCCCTGATCATGGCAGATGCGGGGGCCCGCACCAGCCAAGACCTTGTCGCAAGTCTGCGCCAAAGCCTGCGGTCCTCGCCCGTCGACCCCACAGCCAACCCTGAGGCATTGGCCGATCGACTCATTGAACTGCTCGCATCTCGGCTGGCCAGCCTGTCATCTGTGAGGCAGCCCGGCCCCGCAGCCGGGCCCCGGGTGCTCATGGTGGTTGGTGTCAACGGTGCAGGAAAGACCACCTCCATCGGCAAGCTGGCCCACCACTTCCAGGCCCAAGGCGAAAAAGTGCTGCTGGCGGCCGGAGACACCTTCCGGGCAGCAGCCCAAGAGCAGCTCCAGGCCTGGGGAAGTCGCAATGGCGTGGACGTCATTGCACAGGCCCAGGGCGACCCCGCGGCCGTGGCCTTCGATGCCATCAAGGCCGGTGAGGCTCGCGGCGCGAGCCTGGTGATGGTCGACACCGCTGGCCGGCTGCCCACCCAACTGCATCTCATGGAGGAACTTAAAAAGGTGAAGCGGGTGATGGGCAAGGCCATGGCCGGCGCGCCCCACGAGACCTGGCTGGTCGTCGATGGCGGTACCGGTCAGAACGCCGTGGCACAGACCAAGGCCTTCGATGATGCGCTGGGGCTGACCGGCCTCATGGTCACCAAGCTCGATGGCACGGCCAAGGGCGGTGTGCTGCTGGCCCTGGCCCAGGAGCGGCCCATTCCCGTGCAGTTCGTGGGCGTGGGGGAAGGCATTGAAGATCTGCAGCCCTTTGACCCCAAGGCCTTCGCGGCCGCACTGGTCCAGCCTTAAGACTGCGGCACGCAGTCCACGAAGTAAGCGCGCTCGCCGTTGCGGTCTTGTTCCACCAGCCCGTGGATGTCCGCCTCAAAGCCTGGGAAGGCGGCATTGAACTCACGCGCAAACTGCAAATAACGCACGATGGTTCGATTGAATCGCTCTCCTGGAATGAGCAATGGAATGCCCGGCGGATAGGGCGTGAGCAGGCTCGTCGTGATGCGGCCCTCGAGGTCATCGATGGGCACACGCTCGGTCTTGCGATGGGCCACCGATGCAAAGGCATCTGCAGGCTTCATGGCCGGCTCCATGTTGGAGGTGTACATCTCGGTGGTGAGCCGGGCGATGTCATAAGACTTGTAGGTGTCGTGTAGCTGCTGACAGAGGTCTCGAAGGCCCACGCGTTCGTACTTGGGCTGGGCCGCACAGAACTCGGGGATCACCCGCCACATGGGCTGGTTCTTGTCGTAGTCGTCCTTGAACTGCTGAAGGGCCGTGAGCAGCGTGTTCCAGCGGCCCTTGGTGATGCCAATCGTGAACATGATGAAGAACGAGTAGAGGCCTGTCTTCTCGACGATCACGCCGTGTTCGGCCAGGTACTTGGTGACGACCGAGGCCGGAATGCCCTGGGCGTCGAACTCGCCCTTGATGTTCAGGCCTGGCGTGACGATGGTGGCCTTGATCGGGTCGAGCATGTTGAAGCCCGGCACGAGGTTCTCAAAGCCGTGCCATTCATCGTTGGGCTTGAGCTCCCACTGCTCGCGGTGGGCCATGCCATCGCTGTCGGCCTGAAACTCGGCCGGTCCCCAGACCTTGAACCACCAGTCCTTGTCACCGAACTCGTCCTCCACCTTGCGCATGGCCCGTCGAAAGTCCAGGGCCTCGACGATGCTCTCTTCAACCAGTGCGGTTCCCCCGGGAGGCTCCATCATGGCCGCCGCCACATCCAGCGAGGCAATGATGGCGTACTGCGGGCTGGTGGAGGTGTGCATCAGGTAGGCCTCGTTGAAGAGGTCTCGGTCGAGCTGCCGCGTGTCCGACTCCTGCACCAGAATTTGTGAGGCCTGGGAGAGTCCCGCAAGCAGTTTGTGGGTCGACTGGGTCGAGAAGATCATGGGGTCATGCGGGCGGGGGCGATCCTTGCCAATCGCATGCATGTCTCTGTAGAAGTCATGAAAGGCCGCATGCGGCAGCCAGGCCTCATCGAAATGCAGGGTGTCAATGGTGTTGCCGAGCACCTCCTTGAGCATCTCCACGTTGTAGAGCACACCGTCGTAGGTGCTCTGCGTGATGGTGAGGATGCGTGGCTTGGGCTGGCCGTTGGCCTTGGCCTTGGCCCAGGCCTCCTTGGCAAATGGGTTGTTCTGAATCTTGGCCTCGATGGCTGCAGGCTCGAACTCGCTGAGCGGAATGGGGCCGATGATGCCCAGGTGATTGCGGGTGGGCATGAGAAAGACCGGGATGGCACCCGTCATCGTGATGGCATGCAGCACGCTCTTGTGGCAATTGCGGTCGACCACCACGATGTCGCCCGGGGCGACTGCGGCATGCCAGACAATCTTGTTGGATGTCGAGGTGCCATTGGTCACAAAGAAGCAGTGGTCTGCGCTGAAGATTCGGGCGGCGTTTTTTTCAGACTCGGCCACCGGCCCCGTGTGGTCGAGCAGTTGGCCGAGCTCGTCGACGGCATTGCAGACATCGGCCCGCAGCATGTTCTCGCCAAAGAACTGGTGGAACATCTGGCCCACAGGCGCCTTGAGGAAGGCGACGCCACCGGAGTGGCCGGGGCAGTGCCAGGAATAGGAGCCATCCTGCGCGTAGTGCAGCAGGGCCCGAAAGAATGGGGGCGCGAGGGAATCGAGATAAGACTTGGCCTCGCGGATGATGTGCCGGGCCACGAACTCTGGCGTGTCCTCAAACATGTGAATGAAGCCATGCAGTTCGCGCAGCACATCGTTGGGAATGTGGCGCGAGGTTCTGGTCTCTCCATAGAGGTAGATGGGGATCTCGGCATTGCGGAATCGAATCTCACTCACGAAGGCCCGCAAGTTGCGGAGGGCGTGGGTGACCTCTTCTTTGCTTCCGGCGCCAAACTCTTCGTCATCGATGGACAGCACAAAGGCAGAGGCCCGCGACTGTTGCTGCGCAAACTGGGCGAGGTCGCCGTAGCTGGTGACACCCAGCACCTCCATGCCCTCTTTTTCCAGGGCATCGGCCAGCGCACGAATGCCCAGTCCAGAGGTGTTCTCGGAGCGAAAGTCCTCGTCGATGATGACGATGGGGAAACGAAACTTCATGGTGGGGGCCTTTCCACAGACGGTGGCTGATCTTAGGGCAAAAACGCGGGCCTCATGAGACTAGCACTCTCATGTGTCGAGTGCTAAAATGGCGTCAACCCAGGGGGAGACAAGACACATGACCCATTCCGCTCTGACCGTCCTGCCACTGAGTCCAGGTGCCAACCTGGAGGCCTACTTGCGCACGGTGCAGACCATGCCCTTGCTCACGGCCCAGCGCGAGCAAGAACTTGCCCTGCGCTTTCGCACCCTTCAAGACCTCGAGGCCGCCCGCGAGCTGGTGCTCTCGCACCTACGCCTCGTGGTGGCCGTGTCCCGACAGTACCTCGGCTATGGGCTGCCGCATGCAGACCTCATTCAGGAAGGAAACCTGGGCCTCATGAAGGCCGTGCGCCGCTTTGATCCAACTCGGGGCGTTCGGCTGGTGTCCTTTGCCCTGCATTGGATCAAGGCCGAGATCCACGAGTACATTCTGCGCAACTGGCAGATGGTGAAGGTGGCCACCACCAAGGCCCAACGCAAGCTCTTCTTCAACCTCCGCTCACTCAAGCGTAGCCTGGGTGCAAATGCGGGCGTCACAGCCGAGCAGGCCCAGGAGATCGCCCAGACCCTGCAGGTGGCCCCCGAAGAGGTGTTGGAGATGGACCAGCGGCTCAATGGCGGCGACACCCCCCTGGAGGGGCAGGTGGTCGATGGCGAGGAGCGCAGTGGCCCCATTGCCACACTGGCCGCCGAGCGCGCCGACCCCTCTGAGATCGTGGCCGAGGCCCAAGAGGAGGCGCTCGGGCGCGCCCGCGTGGCCGCGGCACTGTCCACGCTGGACGACCGCAGCCGCGACATTCTGGTGGCCCGGTGGCTTCACGACGAGGACGACAAGCCCGCCACGCTGCACGAGCTCGCCAGTGCCCACGGCATCTCTGCGGAGCGGGTTCGTCAGATCGAGGCTGCAGCGATGAAAAAGCTCAAGCAGGCACTCACTTAAGTTTTTCTGAAGGCGCATCGCATAAGGGTTATCCTTGTGCGATGCAGACAGCCGTCTACCCAGGGACCTTCGATCCCTTCACCCGTGGCCACGAGGATTTGGTGCGCCGCGGTGCCAAGCTCTTCGACCGCCTGGTGGTGGGTGTGGCCGACAGCCGATCCAAGCACCCGTTCTTTAGCCTGAGCGAGCGCTGTGAGATTGCCCAGGAAATTCTGAGCCACTACCCGAATGTTGAGGTGCGCCCGTTTGAAGGCCTGCTGAAAGACTTTGTCCGTGAGCTCGATGCCAACGTGATCATTCGTGGGCTGAGGGCTGTGTCCGATTTTGAGTATGAGTTTCAGATGGCCGGCATGAACCGATACCTCATGCCAGACGTGGAGACCATGTTCCTCACACCCTCAGACCAGTACCAGTTCATTTCCGGCTCCATCGTTCGGGAGATCGCCACCCTGGGTGGCGACGTGAGCAAGTTCGTGTTCCCGTCGGTCGAGGCCTGGCTCACCAAGAAACTACAGGATCAGGGCAGCACCAAGTAGTGGTCGGCCAAGAGGGCCCCAAAGAGCCAGGCCAAGTAAGCAATGGAATACTTGAAGGTCTTGCGGGCCAGGGCCTCGCTGTAGGCCTGATAGAGCTGCCAGGCCAGGGCCAGGAATCGCAGGCCGAGTGCAATGGCTGCCACCAGGTAGAGCCAGCCTGACAGGCCCATGGCCGTGGGCAAAAGGCTCACCGCCAACAACAACACCGTGTAGAGCAGGATGTGCAGTCGCGTGTACTTCGGACCATGCGTGACGGGCAGCATGGGCAGGCCCGAACGGGCGTAGTCATCGGTGCGGTAGAGGGCGAGCGCCCAGAAATGGGGCGGGGTCCAGACAAAGATGATGAGAAAGAGAATCCATGCCTCTGGCGGTGTCTCACCGGTGACTGCGGCCCAGCCGAGCACGGGTGGCATGGCGCCCGAGGCACCACCAATCACAATGTTTTGCGGCGTGAGTGGCTTGAGAATGAGCGTGTAGATGATGGCGTAGCCCACGAAGGTGGCCAGGGTGAGCCAGGCCGTCAGCGCATTCACAAACACGAAAAGAATGTAAAGGCCCAGGCCGCCCAGGAGCCCCGAGAAGACCAAGGTCTGAGACACCGTGAGGGTTCCAGAGGGCAGCGGCCGCCAGGCCGTGCGCGCCATCTTGGCATCGATGTGCGACTCCACGAGGCAGTTGATCGCCGCGGCGGCAAAGGCCACAAAGGTGATGCCGGCGGTGCCCGCCAGCAACGGCTGCCACGGCACCATGCCTGGCACCGAGAGAAACATGCCAATCACCGCGCAAAAACTGATGAGCAGATTGACGCGCGGCTTGGTGAGCGCCAAGTACTGTCGGCTCAGTGCGGCGAGCGACAGTGGCGAGGCGGCGGTGGAGGAGGACATGGAGTTAGCCGATCCGGGATGCTTTGAGCAACTTCATGAGGTCAGACTTGATTTTCGCAGGATCGGGGTCGGCTGGGAACCGCATCATGAGGTTGCCCAGCGGATCGACCAGCCAGAGGTGCGAGCCCACACC
>CAMAXF010000009.1 GCA_945862305.1 Bordetella parapertussis
CGTGGGCCGAGCGCCGAGCCCATCGACATCAGGCTGGGCCGACTGCTGCGCATGTAGGCCTGCTCCATCTGGAGGTAGAGCGCGCGCGTCTCAGTCATGAAGCGCTGGAACTGGGCGGCGGCTGCGCCACCGGAGAATTCTGCAATGGCCTGTTCACTGGCCTTGGGGTGAGCGTGCAGGTCGAGCCACTCAGAGGCCGACCAGGCATGCCGCGCGAGGATCGGCAGGGGCGAGAGCGTGACAACATCCGAGAGGCGAAGGCCCGCGGCCGCGAGCAGGTCCTCGAAGACCCACGACATGGTGATGACCGTGGGGCCGGAATCGATCCACTTGCTGCCGGCCTGGCGCTGGTGAATTTTTCCGCCGGGCTGGGCGTGAGCCTCGAGCACCGTGACCTGCACACCCTGGCGGGCGAGGTCCACGGCAGCCGCGAGCCCACCCATGCCGGCCCCAACAATGATCACCGAACGTGCGCTCATGCGGGGGTGTGGGCGGTGCTCAGCTGCCCGATGTCACGCAGGATTCGAAACCGAATGAAGGCCGACTCTGAAAAGTAGCGCTCGCCATAGGCGGCCGCGATGGCGGCCTGATGCCCGCCAGAATGCGCGTACCGGGTCATGGCGTCCTGGCTCGACCAAATGCTGAAGGTGGCCTGCCGCACCAAGGGCGCTTCGCCCAGGCCCACGGCGAGCTCGCAGCCCTCGGCCTGCGCGAGGTCGGCCTCGGCCGCAGGCGACTTCGACCAAAAGGCCAGTGCCCGATGCCAGCGAATGGATGCGCGGGTCATGGAGGCCATTCGGCTGTTGGCCTCGGGGGCCTCGGCCGACACCGGAATGGGCACACCGCCCCATTGGCCACGGCTGGAAAAGGCCTGCAGGCTCAGCACGCGAAGTGCATCGGCATGGTCGCGGTAGGACTGCAGTTGTGGTGAGTGGTCGATGAAGTCGTGGGCCTGTGACTCGGTCTCGAAGAGGCCCAGGTAGCCGAAACGATCCCAGCCGGGTGAGAGGCCAAAGCCGCCCTCGTGGCCACTGCCGAGGAAGCGTTCAAAGCGAAGGCCGTTGGGCTTGTGATGGGGCAGGGCGCCGAGGACCAGTCGGGCCAGGCCCCAGCCTTTGGCAGTCGTCTGCCACTTGGCGAGGGCCAGTACGAGGGTCTCGCGGCCGGCCACCGTGGTGAGGGTCAGTCGTCCGCGTCTGCGTCGGGCCCATCAATCCCAAAGCGACGCAGCTTCACGTACAGGCTTTGGCGAGACAGCCCGAGCATCTCAGCGGCCGATGCCCGGTTGTTCTTGGTGAGGCGAAGGGCGGCCTCGATGCAGAGTTTCTCGATGAGGTCGACCGTCTCGCCCACAATTTCCTTGAGCGGCAGCCGGCCCACGAGCGCGGCCAGGTCGGCCCCGCTGCGGCCCACGGGGCTCGAGGTTTCGGGCGTGCTCTCGAGTCGGCGGTTGACATCTCTCACCATGAAGCCGAGCAAGGTTTCGGGCCCCAGGGTGAAGCTCACGCCGGAGAGTTCCACCGGCACGCTCAGGCCAGACTCACTGATCAGTTGCGTGGAGAAGAGCCGCACGCTGCCACCCTGGGCCAGGCTGTTGATCATGACCAGCAAATCGGTGTTGGCACGGCCGAGCCATCGGTTGAGCGACTCGCCGATGATCTGGCCTGTGTGTGCAGCCTGGATTTGATCCAGGAAGGCGGGGTTGGCATGCCGAATGACACCCTTGCTGTCGGTGATGACCAGGCCATCGCTCACACGGCGCAGGGCCTCCAAGACAGAGGCATCCTCGGGCGAGGAGGGCAGGCCATTGGGCGGTTCGATGCGAACCAGGAAGACGGTGTCCGATTCCTGCCGCAGGCAGGAGACGGCCGTGCGCGCACGAACCTGGCCATTGGCAAAGGTGAGCTCGGTCTCGCTGGCACGGCCCGAGCCGCTGACCTGCTGCAGCAGCATGGTGGTGGCGCTGGCAGCCGCCGGTGCAATGAGCTGATCGAAGACGGTCTGTTTGAGCGAGGCGACATCCTGGCCAAAGAAGAAGCCCGCAGCGCGGTTGCACTCCATGACCACGTGGTCGCGTGCGCGAACGATCAGGATCGGGTCGCGGATGAGATCGAAGAGGGTGCGGTACTCGTTCTCGAGGCGACGCAGTCGGCTGTAGTCGCGCTCCATGAGCTGCTGGGCCTCCATGAGGCGGCCCTGCAAGGCTGCAAGGGGGCGCAGGTCTCGGCCAATGGCCACCATGCGGCCGTCGGGCGCGATGCGCACCAGTGAAAACAAAATGGGCACCTCGACACCGTCTGGCTGCAGCTGGTTGATGTGACGCCAGCGTGCGTTGGGCTCGCCGGCGCCCACCAGCGACAACATCTCGCGCACTTTGGGCCGGCTCTCGGAGGTGACCAGGCTCTCCCACGGCTGGCCAATCCAGGCCCGAAAGGCATTGGCCGTCCAGGCCTCGGCACTGGCGGCCACATCGCGCACGGTGCCGTCTGCATCGAGGATGAGCGCGACATCGGCGGCGGCCTCGACCAGTGCGGCGGTGGCCTGGGCGTCCAGGCCGACCATCTCGCCGCGTGCGCCTTCAATGCGTCCCATGGTGACCTCGCTGGCTGAGAAACTGTTGGGCGGCGGCCACGGCCTCGGGCGCGTCGCCCGACACGAGGTCGGCACCGCAGGCAGCGGCCTGGGCAGCAAAGACCTCAATGGCAGGCCCGCCAATCATGATGGCTGGCTGCTGTTTACGACAGACCTGCCGAAGCCGAGCAATGAGCGCCGGTGCCAGCCGCATGTCGTGCTCGGTGGCCAAGGACAGGCCGATCATGTCGGCACCAGATGCGGCGGCGGCCTCGAGGAGGTCGGGCTCTTCGCCGGACTCATGGGTGATGACCGACCAGCCCGCGCGGGCAAAGAAGGCGCCGACCATTCGCAGGCCCAGGCGGTGATGCGCGCCCGGGGCCGTGCAGAGAAAGAGGCGCGGCCCCTGATCGGTTGCGGCGGCCTCGGCATGAAATTGGTCAAGCAGTTGTGAGAACACATGTTGTAGCGTCCAGAGCCCAATGGTGACATCGGTAAAAGCAGAGGTGTCCTTCACCCACCGCTCGCCGAGGAGTCGGGCTGCGGGCTGAATCAAAGACAGGAACACGGCGTCGGTGCGAAGGCCTTGGACCATCTCACCCTGAACAAGTGCCTCACAGCCGGCCAGATCGCCCGCGGCGGCCAGGCTGGCCAGGGCATCGGCCTGGTCGCGAAGGGGGCCATCGACAGGCGAGGGCATTGCGGCGACCCCGAGGCTTCCCTGCGACATGGGCGCCGCCTTTGCGGGTGGCTGCTCCAGCAGCACCAGGCGGGGGATGACCTCCTGGGTGAGCAGGGTCAGGAAGGTCTCGGGCTCGGTTTGAACAGATGTTTTAGATGACATGGGGGCTCCTTCCCCTGTGATCGGCTCGATGGGCCTCTGAAGGGCCTGGACGGACTATGCGCGGTCGTTTTGTCTTTGTCAATTTTAATTGATGTCAAATAAAATTGACATTCTCTGGGGGCCGTCCTAGAGTGCATTTCTGTAGCAGTGCAAGTCGTTGACAGGAGCACCAGATATGTCGGATTGGGTCGTGGAACAGACGGGCCTTGTCTATAACCGCGAGGAGCGGGCCCGGCGCGATGCAACCCCATGGACACTCGTTCAAGGCCTTCTCGCGCCCATTCAATTTGTGGTCTTCCTGGTCAGTCTGGTCTTGGTGCTGCGAACCCTCATCACATCCGAAGGCGCCGAATGGGCCGGCTGGTCCGTGGTCATCAAAACCCTCACCCTCTACGCCATCATGGTCACGGGCGCCATCTGGGAGAAGGTGGTCTTCGGCCAGTACCTCTTCGCACGCCCCTTCTTTTGGGAAGACATGGTGAGCATGCTGGTCATCGGCCTGCACACCGCCGCCGTGGTGGCCTGGTTCCTCGGTGAGCAGTGGCTGAGCCTCGAGGAGCAGCTCTGGCTGGCCCTGGCCGCCTACGCCGCCTACGTGATCAACGCTGCGCAGTTCCTCTACAAGCTGCGCCTGGCCCGGCGCGAGCAGTCCATGCACATGGGCACTGAGGTCATGGGATGAACGCGCCCCTGCTGCCGCTCGAGGTCTTGCGTGAGCGCGGGCAGCACGAGGTCTTTTGTGGCCTCACCAGCATCATTTGGCTGCACCGAAAAATACAAGACGCCTTCTTTCTCGTGGTGGGCTCACGCACCTGCGCACACCTCATTCAGTCGGCTGCTGGCGTGATGATCTTTGCCGAGCCGCGCTTTGCAACCGCCATCATCGACGACCGCGACCTGGCCGGCCTGGCCGACGCCAACGAAGAGCTCGACCGCGTGGTGGCCCAGCTGCTCTCGCGTCGGCCCGACATCAAGCTGCTCTTTCTGGTGGGCTCCTGCCCCTCCGAGGTCATCAAGCTCGACCTCGAGCGCGCGGCCCAGCGGCTCGATCTCACCCATCGTGGGCAGACCAAGGTCATGCACTACTCGGGCAGTGGCATCGAGACCACCTTCACCCAGGGCGAAGACGCCTGCCTCGCAGGGCTGGCAGCCGACATGTCGTTGGCCTCCGCAGGCGAGGCAGCAGCCGACCTGCTCATCGTGGGCAGCCTGCCCGATGTCGTGGAAGACCAGCTCACCGAGTGCTGTCAGGCCATGGGCCTGGGATCGGTGGCCTGCCTGCCCCCGCGGCGCTCCAACCGCATGCCGGTGGTGGGGCCCCACACAAAGTTTGTGCTCGCCCAGCCCTTTCTGAATGACACCGCCCGGGTGCTCGAAGGCCGCGGGCTTGGTCGTGTGGCCACCGGCTTTCCCTTCGGGGGCGAGGGCACGGCGCGCTGGCTGCGCGACATTGGCGCTGAATTCGCTTGCCCCACCGAGAAGGTCGAGGCCGCCATCGCACCAGGTCTCGCACGGGCCCGCAAGAGCCTGGTGCACCACCGTGAGGTGCTGGCTGGCAAGCGCATCTTCTTTTTCCCCGATTCCCAGTTGGAGATCCCGCTGGCCCGCTTTCTCCAAGAGGAGCTCGGCATGGTGATTGTCGAGGTGGGTGTGCCCTACTTGAACCGCCAGATCATGGCGGCCGAGTTGGCCGCCTTGGGGCCTGCGGTGCAGCTCTCCGAGGGCCAGGACGTGGATCGCCAGCTCGACCGATGCCGCGCCGCTGCGCCCGACATGGTGGTCTGTGGCCTGGGCCTGGCCAATCCCTTAGAGGCCGAGGGCATCACCACGAAGTGGTCCATTGAATTGGTCTTCAGCCCCGTGCATGGATTTGATCAGGCCGCAGACCTCGCCGCACTCTTTGCTCGCCCGTTCGATCGCCGTCGCCGCCTTGGAGGGCTTCTCGCATGAAACTCACCCTCTGGACGTACGAAGGGCCGCCCCATGTGGGGGCCATGCGCATTGCCACCGCCATGCGCGATGTCCACTACGTGCTCCATGCACCTCAGGGCGACACCTACGCCGACCTGCTCTTCACCATGATCGAGCGTCGCAGCAAGCGCCCGCCGGTCACCTACACCACCTTCCAGGCCCGCGACCTCGGCAAGGACACCGCCCAGCTCTTTCAAACCGCCGTTCGCGATGCCGTGGAACGCCATGCACCCAAGGCCCTGCTGGTGGGAGCCTCCTGCACGGCCGAGCTCATTCAAGACGATCCGGGTGGCCTGTCGGCCGCCCTGAACCTCGACATCCCCGTGGTGCCCCTGGAGCTTCCGTCGTATCAGAAGAAAGAGAACTGGGGCGCGGCCGAGACCTTCTACCAAATTGTTCGTCAGCTGCTCGCAGGCCAGCCTGCACCGAGCCGGCCGGCCCATGCAGCGGCACCCACCTGCAATATTTTGGGGCCCACAGGCCTGGGCTTTCGTCACCGCGACGACCTCACCGAGGTGCGCGGGCTCATCGAGATGCTCGGCATCCGTGTGCAGGTGGTGGCCCCCTGGGAGGCCTCGCCCGACGACATTCGCCGCCTGCCGATGGCCGACTTCAATGTGGTGCTCTACCCGGAAACCGCGATGTCGGTGGCGAGCTACTTAAAGCGCAGCTTCGGCCAGCCGCACACCAGTTGCATCCCCATTGGCATGCGTGGCACCGAGGCCTTCATTCGGGAGCTCGCAGGCCTGGCCGGCGTGCCCGAGCAGGCCGAGTCCTGGGTGGCCAAGGCGCGTGCCTCACAACGGGGCCGTGCCGACTGGTACTGCGGCTCGGTCGACTCCACCTACCTCACGGGCAAGCGAGTCTTCATCTTTGGTGATGCCACGCATGCCATGGCCGCAGCCGACTTCGCGGCCCACGAGATGGGCTTTGAGGTGGTGGGCCTGGGCACCTACTCACGCGAACTGGCCCGCGAGGTTCGCGCCGCCGCCGCATCCCATGGCCTGGAGGCCCTCATCACCGACGACTACCTCGAGGTGGAGGCCACCATCACCGCGCTCGCACCCGACCTGGTGCTCGGCACGCAAATGGAGCGGCACATTGCCAAGCGGCTTGGCATGCCGTGCGCGGTCATCTCCGCCCCCGTGCATGTCCAAGATTTCCCAGCCCGCTACGCCCCACAAATGGGCTACGAGGGCGCCAATGTGCTCTTCGACACCTGGGTTCATCCGCTCATGATGGGCCTGGAGGAGCACCTGCTCGGCATGTTCAAGGACGACTTCGAATTCCACGAGTCGGCCACAGCGTCGCACTTGGGTGCGGCAGGTGGTGCAGCCCGTGCGGCCGAGGCTATCCTGGCGCAGCCATCTGAGGCCCCTGCGTCTGGCCCCATTTCGGTTCAGTGGGATCCAGAGGCCGAGCGTGAACTCGGAAAGATTCCCTTCTTCGTTCGTGGCAAGGCCAAGCGCAACACCGAGGCCTTCGCCAGCGAGCAAGGCCTGGCGCGCATCACCAAAGACACCCTCTACGAGGCAAAGGCCCACTATGCGAGATGAGATGCGTCTGGTGATCGTCACCATGGACACCCATCTCAGTTCGGCCACTGCGATGGCCGCTACGCGGCTGGCCCGTCAGTACCCTGGCCTGCACCTGGACATGCATGCCGCATCCGAGTACTCCGCAGACCCGGCTGCCTTGGCCCGCGTGAAGGCGGCCATTGGGTCGGCCCATGTGGTGCTGGTCTCCATGCTCTTTCTCGAAGACCACTTCCTGCCGGTGCTCGATGACCTCAAGCGTCGTCGCGATGACCTCGATGCCTTGATCTGCATCATGTCGGCGCCGGATGTCGTCAAGCTCACCCGCATGGGCCGCTTCGACATGTCCAAGCCCGCCTCGGGCCCCATGGCCCTGCTCAAGCGCCTTCGCGGCAAGCGGCCTGGTGAGAACCAAGGCGCCAAGGGTGGCCGCAGTGAAACCTCGGGCTCGGGTGCCTCGCAGATGAAGATGCTGCGCCGGCTGCCCAAGATTCTTCGCTTCATTCCGGGCACGGCCCAAGACATTCGCCTCTACTTCCTCTCGCTGCAGTACTGGCTCGGTGGGTCCGATGCCAACATGGAGAGCCTGGCCGGCATGCTCGTGAACCGTTATGCGGCAGGGCCACGCCAGGTCTGGCAGGGCCGGCTGCCGGTGGCCGAGCCCATCGAATACCCCGACCTCGGCGTCTATCACCCGAAAATGGCGGGCCGCATTGCAGACCAGGCCGATCGCCTGCCCGGCATGCGCGCCACGGCCAAGCCACGCGTGGGCCTGCTCATGCTGCGCTCCTACCTGTTGGCCGGCAACACTGCCCACTACGACGGCATGATTGCCGCGCTCGAGGCCAAGGGCCTCACCGTGGTGCCCGCCTTTGCCATGGGCCTGGATGCACGCCCGGCCATCGAGGCCTTCTTCATGCGCGACGGCCGTGTGGTGGTCGATGCCGTGGTCTCGCTCACCGGCTTTTCATTGGTGGGTGGCCCGGCCTACAACGATGCGCAGGCCGCCGAGGACATCCTCACCACGCTCAATGTGCCCTACCTGGCAGCCCATCCCTTGGAGTTCCAGTCGTTGGCCGACTGGGGTGGCTCCAACCGTGGGCTCATGCCCGTGGAGACCACCATCATGGTGGCCATTCCCGAGCTCGATGGGGCCACCAGCCCCATGGTCTTCGGGGGTCGCCCCGGTGTTCGTGGCCAGGCCTGTCAGGGCTGCCACCGCGGCTGTGAGTTCAACGACATCACCACCCCACAAGACATGGTGTCCTGCCCAGAGCGGGCAGAGATGCTCGCCGCCCGCGTGGCTCGCCTCATCACGCTGCGCAAGACCCCGGTCGAAGACCGCCGTGTGGCCCTGGTGCTCTTTAACTTCCCGCCCAATGGCGGCAGCGTCGGCACGGCCGCCCACCTCTCGGTCTTTGAGTCGGTCTATGAAACCCTAAAGGGCATGGCGGGGCAGGGCTATCAGGTCGATCTTCCCGCCTCGGGCGATGCCATTCGTGAGCAGCTCTTGAATGGCAATCGCGCAGCCCATGGCACCGATGCCAATGTCTTGGCGAGCATCTCGGTGCAAGACCATCTCAAGAAAGAAGTCTGGCTCAAGGACATCGAGGCCTGCTGGGGGCCTGCGCCTGGTCGGCAGCTCACCAATGGCAAGAGCCTCTTTGTGCTGGGTGTGAACTTTGGGAATGTCTCGGTGCTGGTGCAGCCTGGCTTTGGTGTGGAAGGCGACCCCATGCGCCTGCTCTTTGAGCACGACATGACGCCCACCCATGCCTTTGCCGCCTTCTATCGCCATCTGCGTGAAGACCTCCAGGCCCACGCCGTGGTGCACTTCGGCACCCATGGTGCCCTCGAATTCATGCCCGGAAAGCAGGCGGGTAGTTCAGGCCGGTGCTGGCCCGATCGCCTCATTGCAGACCTGCCCAACTTCTACATCTATGCCTCGAACAATCCGTCCGAGGGCACGATTGCCAAGCGCCGCTCGTCGGCCACGCTGGTGAGCTATCTCACACCCGCCATCACCGAGGCGGGCCTCTACCGTGGCCTCTCCGAGCTCAAGCAGAGCCTCGATCGTTGGCGCAGCCTCTCACCCACCGAAGACCAAGAGCGTGCGCGCCTGATGCCGGTCATCGCAGAGCAGGCCAGGGCCTTGGAGTTTGAGTTCAGCTCTGAGGGTGAGGCCACCGCGGCAGCCGTGCTTCGGCTCACCGAGCAACTCCACGAACTCGAGCACACGCTCATCCCTCAGGGCCTGCATGTATTGGGCCGTGCCATGAACCCAGGCCAGCGGGCCGATGTCTTGCTCGCCATGGCCCGAGCCCATCGGCCCTTAGAGCCCATGGAGGGCTGGTCCGATGCCGTGGCCGCCATTCTCGAGCAGCCCGCCGACCAGGCCCTCTCGGCCGCGCTCGCGCACGTGGGCAGCCGCGACACCGATCGCAGCCTGCTCGAGCAGCTCATTCAGATCAACATCGCCCTGCAGCACAACCAAGAGGTTGCGGCCCTGCTCGAGGCCTTGAATGGCAACTTCGTTCGGCCCGCCCCGGGCGGCGATCTGCTGCGAACCCCCGAGGTGCTGCCCACAGGCCGCAATGTGCATGGCTTCGACCCCTTCCGCATGCCCAGCCGTTATGCCTGGGTCGATGGCCAGCAGCAGGCCGAGAAGCTTTTGGCGCGGCACCAGGAGCTGGGCCATCC
This sequence comes from Bordetella parapertussis, assembly GCA_945862305.1. Taxonomy (GTDB): domain Bacteria; phylum Pseudomonadota; class Gammaproteobacteria; order Burkholderiales; family Burkholderiaceae_A; genus Hahnella. Next base: position 9,622 of record CAMAXF010000009.1, read on the forward strand.
CATGCCAGAGTCGATTGCCATGGTGCTCTGGGGCACCGACAACCTCAAGACCGAGGGCAGCCCGCTCGCGCAGGCCATGGCCCTCATGGGCGCCGAGCCCCGCTTCGATGGCTTTGGGCGGCTGGCCGGTGCCAGCCTCATGTCCCTGGAGGCGCTCGGCCGGCCTCGCATCGATGTCGTGCTCACCCTTTCGGGCATCTTCCGCGACCTGCTCCCGCTGCAGATCCGCATGCTGGCCGAGGCGGCCTTTCTCGCGGCTTCGGCCGATGAGCCCACCGAGATGAATTTCGTGCGCAAGCACGTGCTCGCCCACATGCAGGCCACCGGCGCAGACCTCGAAACGTCTGCACTGCGCGTCTTTGGCAACGCAGACGGCGCCTACGGGGCCAATGTGAACCACCTCATCGAGCAGGGCTGCTGGCAAGACGAAGACGAACTCGCCGACTGCTATGCCAAGCGCAAAGGCTTTGCCTATGGCCGCAATGGCCGGCCGAGCAGCCAGCCCGAGTTGCTCCAGGCCGCACTCGGCCATGTGACCCTGGCCTATCAAAACCTCGAGAGCATGGAGGTGGGCGTCACCACGGTGGACACCTACTTCGACACCCTGGGTGGTGTGAGCCGCGCCGTGCGCAAGGCCCGCGGTGGTCAAGACCCGATGGTCTACATCGGCGATCAGACCACCGGCAGCGGCGTGGTGCGCACCCTCTCCGAGCAGGTGGGTCTGGAGACCCGCACCCGGATGCTCAACCCCAAGTGGTATGAGTCCATGCTCGAACACGGCTATGAGGGGGTTCGCCAGATCGAGGCCCACCTCACCAACACCATGGGCTGGAGCGCCACCACGGGCCAGGTGCAGCCCTGGGTCTACCAGCAGCTCACCCAGACATTCCTGCTCGACCCCGTCATGCGGGAACGACTCGCAGAGCTCAATCCCGCCGCATCGGCCAAGCTTGCCGGCCGGCTATTGGAAGCGTCAGATCGGTCCTACTGGACACCAGACGAACAGACCTTGAATGCCCTGCGTGAAGCGGGCGAGGCATTTGAGGACCGCATTGAGGGCATCTACCAAGGAGCACCCGTATGAACACGGTTACCGTGCCATTTGCAGAGATTCGACGCCCCGGCCCGCCCGATGGCGAGGGCAGTGTGCAGGTCCAGCTCGACCCCAACATGAAGATTGGAAATGCCAAGGTCTTCGCCGTGTACGGCAAGGGGGGCATTGGCAAGAGCACCACCTCCTCGAACCTCTCGGTGGCCTTCTCCAAACTCGGAAAGCGTGTCATTCAGATTGGCTGCGACCCCAAGCACGACTCCACCTTCACCCTCACCAAGTCGCTCATGCCCACGGTCATCGATGTCCTGGAGTCGGTCGACTTTCACACCGAAGAGCTGCGCATTGAAGACTTCGTCTATGAGGGCTACAACGGCGTGATGTGTGTGGAGGCGGGCGGCCCGCCGGCCGGCACGGGCTGTGGTGGCTATGTGGTGGGCCAGACGGTCAAGCTGCTCAAGGAGCATCACCTGCTCGATGAGAGCGATGTGGTCATCTTCGATGTGCTGGGCGATGTGGTCTGTGGCGGCTTTGCGGCGCCCCTGCAGCACGCCGACCGCGCCCTCATCGTGGCGGCCAACGACTTCGACTCCATCTTTGCCATGAACCGCATCGTGCAGGCCATCAATGCCAAGGCCAAGAATTACAAGGTGCGACTGGGCGGCGTGATTGCCAACCGCAGCGCCCAGACCGATCAGATCGATCGCTTCGCAGACCGGGTGGGCCTCAATCGCCTGGCCCACTTCCCCGACCTCGATGTCATTCGGCGCAGCCGTCTGAAGAAGGCCACGCTCTTTGAGATGGAGCCGTCGCCCGAACTCGAGGCGGTTCAGCAGGAATACCTCCGCCTGGCCGCCTCACTCTGGGCCGGCACCGACCCCTTGGCGCCCGAGGCGCTCAAGGACCGTGAAATTTTTGATCTGCTGGGGTTTGATTGATGAACACCTCGGTGCGAGACGCAGCCTATCTCACGCGGCGCGGAGAGATCGAGGAGTATTTCGATCGCACCGCGGCCGACGCATGGGCGCGGCTCACCTCCGATGCACCGGTCAGTGGCATCCGCAAGACGGTTCGTGAGGGCCGCGAGACCATGCGCGCACTCATCGGCCAGTGGGTGGGTGCGCAGGCGGGTGCCTCGGTCTTGGATGCCGGCTGTGGCACGGGCCTGCTTGCCACCGACCTGGCCCGCGCCGGTGCGGTCGTCACGGCGGTCGACCTCTCACCCACACTGGTGGCCTTGGCCCGCGAGCGCATGCCCGCGGACCTGCCAGGCCGCATCAACTATTTCGCGGGCGACATGCTCGAGCCGAGCCTGGGCAGCTTCGATCACCTCGTGGCCATGGACTCCCTCATTCATTACGGCCCCACCGAGGCCCTTCGTGCGCTCGAGGCCATCGGCCCACGTGTGCGCCGCTCCATGGTGGTCACCTTCGCGCCGAGCAGCCCACTGCTCATGGCCATGATGTGGGCCGGCCGGCTCTTCCCTCGAGGTGATCGTTCACCGGCCATCGTGCCGGTGCGCCCGCAGTGGCTGATGCGCAAGATTGCGGCCTCATCCCTCGCCCAAGAGGGCTGGCGCATTGGTCGTACCCATCGGGTCTCGCGTGGCTTCTACACCTCACAGGCCTTGGAGCTCGTGCGCACATGATCTGGCTTCGCCTGCTCTCACCGCGCAAGTGGTCTCAGATCGACCCGCGCTACCTGCCGTTTGCAGACCTCACCAGTGCAGACCTGCCATTCTTCAAGCTGCTGCGCCTGTCTCTCTTTCAGGTGTCCGTGGGCCTGGCCACGGCGCTCTTGGTCGGCACGCTCAACCGGGTGCTCATTGTCGAGCTCGGCGTGGCCGCATGGCTGGTGGCCAGCATGGTGGCCTTACCGGTGCTGGTGGCCCCCTTCCGGGCCCTGGTGGGCTTTCGATCCGACACCCATCGCTCGGCCATTGGCTGGCGGCGCGTGCCCTACATCTGGATGGGCAGCCTGCTGCAGTTTGGTGGCCTGGCCATCATGCCCTTCTCGCTCATCCTGCTCTCGGGTGACACCCATTGGCCTGCCTGGATTGGCCCGGCCAGCGCGGCCTTCGCATTCCTGCTGGTGGGCCTGGGCATGCAGACGGTTCAAACCGCAGGCCTGGCACTTGCCTCCGACCTCGTCTCCAAAGAGAAGCGGCCGCGCATGGTCGCCCTCATGTACACCATGCTGCTCGTGGGCATGCTGGTCTCGGCCTTGGTCTTCAGTGTGTTTCTCCAAGACTTCTCCAAGTTCCGTCTCATTCAAGTGGTTCAGGCCGCAGCCTTCGTGGGCCTGCTGCTCAACCTGGTGGCCCTCTGGAAGCAAGAGGCCCGTCGGCCGTCGGCCACGCGCCGCACCGATGAGCGGCCGGTCTTCTGGGCCGCCTGGCGGGTCTTCATGGGCGCACCCGGGAACCTTCGTTTTCTGGTGGCCTTGGCCCTGGGCACCATGGCCTTTGCCATGCAAGACATCATCCTCGAGCCCTATGGCGGCGAGGTGCTGGGCTTGAGCGTGGCAGAGACCACGTCCCTCACAGCCCTGATGGCCGGTGGCGCACTCGCGGCCTTCTTGAGTGCAGCAGCCCTTATTCAACGTGGCCTCTCCTCCACCTTGGTGGCCTCGGTGGGGGCCCTGGTGGGCGTGTTGGCCTTCTCGCTGGTCATCTTCGCCAACCCATTCCAGTCAGAGCTGCTCTTTCGCGTGGGCACCGTGTTCATTGGCTTTGGCGGTGGTCTCTTTTCGATCGGCACGCTGACCGCAGCCCTTCAACTCGAAGAGGGCGGCCTCACGGGTCTGGCCATTGGTGCCTGGGGTGCGGTCTATGCCACGAGCACCGGCATTGCCATTGCCCTGGGCGGTGGCCTGCGAGACGTCTTCACCGGACTGGCCGTGGGCGGCGCCTTGGGGCCCGCACTCGACAACGCTGCAGTGGGCTATGGGGTGGTTTACCACCTCGAGCTCTTGATGTTGTTTGTAACGATGGTGGCCATGGGCCCCTTGGTGTATCGGCGGCAGCTCAAGGGCCGCCCTACAGAGAAATTTGGATTGGCTGACTTCCCCAGCTGATTCATCAACCTGAAAAGGAGAAAAAAATGGGAACTGGAGCAATCACGTCGTACATCGACGTTGCACAACTGGTGCTGTATCTCTTCTGGGTCTTCTTCTTTGGCCTGGTCTACTACCTCACCGTCGAGAGCAAGCGCGAGGGCTTCCCTCTCATCACGGAGCGCCGCGATGGCTCCGTTCGCTACGACACGGGGGTCACGGAGATGCCCAAGCCCAAGGTCTACAAGACCGCCTACCACGGCGATTTTCTGGCCCCACACGACCGTGACTACGCCGACCAGGCAGTCGCCGGGCGCCCCTTGGTGAACATTGCGGGCATGCCCCTGGAGCCCACGGGCAACCCCATGATCGATGGCATCGGGCCGGGCGCATTTACCCGTCGCTCCGACACGCCCGACCGCACCGTCGATGGCGCCGCACGCATCGTGCCGCTTCGTGTGGCTGCGCCTGAGGGCTTTGGCGTGGCCAAGCAAGACCTCGACCCGCGCGGCCTGTCGGTGATTGGTGCCGATGGTCAGGTGGGCGGGAAGGTCTCCGAGGTCTGGGTGGATCGTTCCGAGCACCTCATTCGCTACCTCGAGGTCACCACCACTGGCGGCCGTCAGGTGCTGCTGCCCATGAACTTCTGCCGGGTGCGCAAAGACCGCATTCGTGGCAACCGCGTCACGGTGGAGTCCATCCTCGGTGGCCAGTTCGAGGGCGTTCCCGCCATCAAGTCGGCCAACGAGATCACGCTCTTTGAAGAAGAGAAGGTGATGGCCTATTACGGTGCGGGCACCTTGTTTGCCACACCAGACCGTCGCGAACCCTTGGCCTAAGGATTTCCCATGAGCAGCGTTCATCACCATGGCCACGAGCATGAGTTCGAGCCCGAATATGGCTTGCCCGAGCAGCTTCCACCGGGCGAGCGCATCCTCTGGCAGGCAAGCCCGTCGGCACCACTGATCTTCTGGTCGGTCTTCCGAGGCCGTCTGCTGCTGGCCTATTTCGGCCTCATGCTGCTGCTGCGAGGCAGCTTCATGTACACCGACACAGGCTCGGTGGCGCAGACCGCGGCTGCCGTGAGCTGGCTTGGCCTGCTCTTCCTGGTGGCCTTGGGGCTCTTTGGCTGGCTGTCGCTGCTCATGGCCAAGACCACGGTCTACACGCTCACCGACAAGCGGCTGGTGATGCGCATCGGCATCGTGCTGAACCTGAGCTTCAACATTCCGCTGCGCCGCATCCAGGCAGCGGATGTCAGGCGCCTGGCCAATGGCACCGGTGAGATCGCCATCTCGCTGCATCCCGATGACAAGATCGCCTACCCGCACCTGTGGCCGCATGCGCGCCCTTGGCATTTGAGCAACCCGCAGCCCATGCTGCGCGGCCTGCCGAAAGTGGCACCGGTCGCAAGCCTCTTTGAGGCGGCTTGGCGGGCCAATCAGCCGGCCAGTGCACAGGCACAAGCGTCTGCCTCGCAGGGGCAGGGGGCCTCCGTGCAAGACATGCCACACGGTGCCGTTGGAGAGCTCGCCTCGTGAGTGATCGCCTGATCTCCCAGCCCAAGGTAGAAGGCTTTCCGCTCATTGGGATTGGCCTGCTCATGGTGGCCACCCTGGTGCTGGCCGGCGTCACCGCGCATCAGAAGCGCGAGGCGGCCCGGCAGGAGCAGGCGCAGATGAAAGAGGCCAAGCCCCTTGCAGCCCGTCTGCTCATTTTCAAAGACGGCGAGGCCGGCGATGTTGATGTAATCGATGCCACCACGGGCGAGCGTCTGCGGCCCATCTCCGGGGAGGCGGGCTTCGCGCGCAGTGTGCTGCGCACCCTGGCCCATGCACGCATGCGCCAAGGGGGTTCGCCGTCTGAGCCGTTTCAGTTGTCGCGAACGCCGGGTGACGCCCTGGAGTTGCTCGACCCCATCACGGGGGTGCGCCTGGACCTCGGCGCGTTTGGTCCGGACCCCGCCAAGGTTTTCCTGCCGTACCTGTTGAAAGCAACTGTTGAGAGGAGTACCCAATGAGAGAGTTTGAAGAGACATTTGCCACGGCCGAGGCCGCTGCCACACTGAACCGTCAGCAGACGCCTGTTCGTGATCGCAGCCCCAACGAGGCCACGCAGAAGGCGCAGGCCGACACCCTGCTCACGCCGCGCTTCTACACGACCGACCATGCTGCCATCGATGCCGCCTCGGTCGATTCCGTGCGCGAGGAGTGGGATGCCCTCATGGCGGAGTTTGCGGCCGACAACAACGACGACCACTTCACCCGCCCGCCCGACATGGCGAGCAAGGTCTCCGAACTGCCCCCCGCCCTCTACGAGGAGTTCAACGAATTCCTCATCAGCTCCATCACCTCCGAGTTCTCCGGCTGCGTGCTCTACGCCGAACTCAAGAAGAAGGTGAAGAACAAGGACATGAAGGATGTCTTCGGCTACATGGCCCGGGATGAATCTCGGCATGCAGGCTTTATCAACCAGTGGCTCAAGGACTTCGGCGTGGGGGTGGACTTGGGCTTTCTCACCAAGGCCAAGAAGTACACCTTCTTCAAGCCCAAGTTCATCTACTACGCCACCTACCTCTCCGAGAAGATCGGCTATGCCCGATACATCGCCATCTATCGTCAGATCGAGAAGCACCCCGAGTTTCGCTTTCACCCCATCTTTCTGTGGTTCGAGAAGTGGTGCAACGATGAATTCCGCCATGGCGAGGCCTTTGCCCTGATCATGCGGGCCAATCCCAAGCTGCTCGAGGGTCGCAACCTGCTCTGGATTCGCTTCTTCCAGCTGGCGGTGTTTGCCACCATGTTCGTGCGCGACCACACCCGGCCCGAGATGCACAAGGCCCTGGGCCTGGACCCAACCACCTACGACCTGCGTGTTTTTGAGATCACCTCCGAGATCTGCAAACAGGTCTTCCCGGTCACGCTGTCCTGGGATCACCCCGACTTTCTCGCAGGCCTTCAGCGGCTGCGCAAACTGCAGGATGCGGTGGATGCAGGCAAGGCTGCTGGCGGTGTGGTGGGCCGGCTCCAGCAGGCCTGGGCCGCAGCCAATGCAGCCGTGGTCTTTGGTCGGCTCTTCCTGCTCCCAGTCAAGCGCGCGCCACTGCCCAAGCAGATTCGCATGGTCCCGAGCTGGTAATGCATGTGGCCCTGGCCATCGCGGTGAGTTTGCTGGTCTGGTGGCTTTCCACCGGCCTCATTCTGCGTGCGGTGGCCACCTCCAAGGCCGGCGAGCGATGGGTCTTTTCGTTTGCCACCCTGGGGCTGTTCTTGGGCCTGTATGGGGCAACGGTCACCACGCAGATGTCGAGTGTGGCGGGTGCCTACCTGGGGTTCGGCTCGGCCCTGCTCATCTGGGCCTGGCAGGAGGTGGCGTTTCTTCTGGGCGTGGTGACGGGCCCCAACCGACAGCCTTGCCCCAGTGTGAAGGGCTGGCCACGCTTCTGGCTCGCCTTCAAGACGGTGGCCTATCAAGAGATGGCGCTTCTGGTCTTGGCCGTGGCCGTGGTGCTGCCCGCATGGGATGCGCCAAACCAAACGGCCGCTGGCACCTACCTGGTGCTCTGGCTCATGCGCATGAGTGCCAAGCTCAACATTTATGTGGGCGTGAAGAACTTCTATGAGTCCTTCCTGCCCAGCCGGCTGCACTACTTGCTCACCTACTTCCGGCGCCGGCGCTTTAGTTACTTTTTCTTGGCCAGCATGGTCTGTGCGAGTGCAGCGTTGGTCTGGATTTTGGGCCTGGCCTTTGAGCCCGAGGCCGATGACTTCGTGGTGGTGGGATTCACGCTGGTGGGGGCCATGCTTGCGCTGGCCATGCTGGAGCACCTCATGCTGATGCTGCCGTACGACCCAGCACGCCTGTGGCGCTGGGCCTTGGGGAATCGCTCTTAAAGAGCCCTGCTGAGGGTGCGGCGCGCGCGCAGGCGCTCGGCCAAATCGGCCATGAAGGGAATCCCGTTGGTGACCGACTGCATAAAGATCCAGTGGGCACATCCCAGAATCACCAGAAGAATCAGGCCCAGTTCAATCATGTTCATGAAGATTCCTTTTTGGCGCGCTCGCGCCTCAGCTCAACGTCTCGGCCAAATGTACCAGAGTCTGCCCACGGGCCCGGGCAGCGGTTTGCTGGTGCCAGGCGGGCCTGCGCCAGCAGTTAAAGCCGTGGTCGACCTGGGGGTGGGTGATGATGCGCGTGGCCGAGTGACCTGCCATGGCCTCTTGAATCTTGTTCACCGATTTTGACGGAATATAGCTGTCTTTTTCTGCAAAATGGAACAAGATGGGGCATGTAATGTCTTCGGCCAAGTCCAGGTGCTGGTCGATGCCACCGCCGTAGTAACAAACAGCGGTGTCCACGCCCGCCCGGGCTGCCGCCACGTAAGAGAGCATGCCTCCCATGCAAAAGCCCACCGAGCCCACCAGGCCCGTGCAGTTGTCGAGGTGCTTGACCGCCTCGACCGTGCGTTGAAGGTCGCTGGCGGTCAGTGGCAGGTGGATGCGGCCCATGAGGCCCAGGCCACGCTCAAAGCCTTCAGTGTCGTAGGCCAGGTCGATTCGGCGGCCTTCGCGCCAGAAGATGTCGGGTGCAATGACCACAAAGCCATCGGCGGCATACTGGTCGGCCACCGCCCGAATGTGCTCGTTGACGCCAAAAATCTCTTGGATAATCAACAGTCCAGGGCCGCGACCCGCAGGGGGATGACTCACATAGGCATCGAACTGCTGCCCGTCGGCACTGGTCACAAGGATCCACTCACTGTCCATGGTGTCTGACCTCCCTTTCAGAGGAATTCTGTCATGCAACGCGTTTCACTTCTAGATGCAGCCTTTTCGCCTGCTGCGCACCTCAAGGCGCCGAACCCATCGGTGTATGCGGGGCAGGGCTGGCTCGCTGCCCCGCGTGGGCTGCGGCGCCCCGTGGCCACGGCCCTGGCGGGGCTGTTGATGGTCCTGGCCGCCGTCTCGTCGGCGCAGGCCCTCACGCTCGGGGAGCGGGTTCGGATTGGGTCGCTGGAATGGGATCGTCATGAATTCACCGTGGGGCAGTTGCGGCCGCTGGCCAAGCAGCATGGGTTTGTGAGCCGAGCCGAGCGCGAGGGGGGCGGCACCATTTATGAAATGGGCTGGACCCATAAGCCTGGATGGACCTGGCAGGCGCCATTTGGTTCACCGGCCAAGGATGCCGAGCCGGCCGTGCACATCACCTTCGATGAGGCCGCACAAATCTGCCGATGGTCGGGTGGCCGACTGCCCACCGATGCGGAATGGCGCGATGCGGCCTACCTAGAGCAGCGCAGCAGCCCAGCGCCAGGCTTTGCTCGGGGCACCCGCTACAAGTATCCAAATGGTGCCTCGGCCCAGGGCAGCCATTGCCTGGAGGGCTGCGCCAACCATGCAGGCCTCGCGCCCGCGGGCCGCCTCACCCGCGGCCTGGGCCACGTTGCAGCAGGCACCACCGTGCCTGGCGTCAATGGCCTCTTCGACATGGGGGGCAATGTCTGGGAGTGGGTCGACACGGGCTCGGGCCAGGAGCGAATCACCCGTGGCGCATCCTGGTGGTATGGCCCTGAGCGGCAGGTGGAGTCTGACGTGGCCACCAAGCCAAAAGACACACGGGTGGCGTATATTGGATTTCGTTGTGTTCGTGATGCCGTCGCCCTCAAGCGCTAAATCCCTCTGATGAACATTCGCCTTCCCACCTCGCGTTGGGCCCGGGTTTCGCTGGTCCTCGTTCCATTGCTGGTCATCTGGCTGATCGTGCGCGCCTCATCGCCCACCGAGGTGCAGTCCACCCCGGTGGTGTCGGTCTTCCCATCGCAGACACTCTCGCTGCTCAATGCCAGTGGCTATGTGGTGGCCCAGCGCAAGGCGGCCATCTCCACCAAGGCCAGTGGCCGGCTCGAAATGCTCGATGTCACCGAGGGTTCTCGCGTGAAGAAGGGCCAGCTGCTCGCCCGCATTGAGAGCGATGAGCTGGCGGCCCAGCTCCTGCAGGCTGAGGCCCAGGTGGGTCTCTCCACGGCCGAGCGAGACGACGCTCGCCGTGAGTACGAGCGGGCCCAGAGCCTGCTGGCGCGCAACTACATTTCACAGGCGGCATTCGATGCCTCCCGCGCCCGCTTCGAGAAGGCCGCAGCCCAGCTGCGTTCGACCCAGGCGGCTGCAAAGGTGGCCCGTGCAGCCCTCTCGCAGGCCGAGATTCGTGCGCCCTTCGATGGCGTGGTGCTCACCAAGAACGCCAACATTGGCGACAACATCACCCCCTTCTCCTCGGCGGCCGACTCCAAGGGCGCAGTGGTCACCATGGCCGACATGTCCACCCTCGAGGTGGAGGCCGATGTCTCCGAGTCGAGCATGGCCAAGATCAGCGTGGGCCAGCCGGTCGAGATTGGCCTCGATGCCATTCCCAATGAACGTTTTCCAGGTCGGGTCGCCCGCATGGTGCCCACCATCGACCGAGCCAAGGCCACACGCCTGGTCAAGCTCGAGTTCGACCAGATCGACCCGCGCATCCTGCCCGACATGTCGGCCAAGGTGTCCTTCCTGGAGCGGCCCCTCTCGGCCGAGGAGCGCAAGCCCGTGGTGGGCGTGAACCGCGCGGCCGCCATCGAGACCGACAAAGGCTGGCGGGTCTGGGCCATTGAAGATGGCAGCCTGCGTGCCATTGCCTTGGCGGCACCTCCCGGCGCCTCCGACCTGGTCCTCACGCCTGGCCTCAAGCCCGGTGCCCGCGTGGTCCTTCGCCCGACGACATCCCTTCGCGAAGGAGGCCGGGTGAAGGTGGTTGCACCGTGATCCGGATCCAGGGGCTTCGAAAGGCGTATCAGCGTGGTGGTCAGGAGGTTCTGGTGCTCGACAACCTCAACCTCCAAGTGGCCCAGGGCGACTTCCTCGCCCTCATGGGCCCTTCGGGGTCTGGCAAGAGCACGCTGCTCAATCTGATCGCTGGCATCGACCGCCCCACCTCGGGCGTCATCGAGATCAATGGCATCGACATCTCCAGCCTCGACGATGCAGAGCTGGCCCGCTGGCGTGCCGCCCATGTGGGCTTTGTCTTCCAGTTCTACAACCTCATTCCCGTGCTCACGGCCTTCGAGAATGTGGAGCTTCCATTGCAGCTCACCTCGCTCGATCGGGCCACGCGCAAGCGCCGTGTGACCGAGGCCCTGGCCTCGGTGGGCCTGGCCGATCGCATGCACCACACCCCCAATGAGCTCTCGGGTGGCCAGCAGCAGCGGGTGGCGATTGCCCGAGCCCTCATCACCAACCCCAGCCTCATCGTGGCCGATGAGCCCACCGGCGACCTCGATCGGCAGTCGGCCTCCGAGATCCTCGAGATGCTCCAGCGCCTCAACCGAGAGCAGGGCAAGACCATCATCATGGTCACCCACGACCCCAAGGCCGCAGACCATGCCAAGGCGGTGATCCACCTCGAGAAGGGGCAGCTGGCCTAAATGCTCATTGCCCGGCTTTTGTTTCTGAACATCTGGCGCAACCGTGGCCGGGCCATGCTCACGTATTTGGGGCTCACCATCTCGGTGCTGGCCTTTGGCCTGCTCTCCACGGTGGTCGAGGCCTGGTACTCGGGGGCCGAGTCGGCCAGCCAGGCACGGCTCATCACCCGAAGCGCCATCTCGCTCATCTTCCCCTTGCCCATCTCGCATGGAGAGCGCATTCGTCAGGTCGATGGCGTGGAGAGCATGACCGTCTCGCGCTGGTTTGGGGGGGTCTACAAAGACAGCCGAAATTTCTTTCCGCAGTTTGCGGTCGAGCCGGTGTCTTACTTTGAGATCTACCCGGAGTACATCCTCACCGAAGAGGCCCGCGACCGGTTTTATCGAGACCGACGCAGCGCCATTGTGGGCCGCCGGCTGGCACAGGAGCACGGCTTTCAGGTGGGCGACATGGTCACCTTGAAGGGCCAGATCTTTCCGGGCCAGTGGGAGTTCCTCATCGCGGGCATCTACGACGGCAAGGAAGAGAAGACCGACACTGGAAAGATGTACTTCCATTGGGTCTACCTCAATGAAGAGGTCAAGCGTCGCAACATCGCCCGTGATGCCAATTCGGTGGGCGTCTTCATCACCAGCCTCTCCGACCCGGAGCGTGCGGCCGAGGTGAGCATGGCCATCGATGGCCTGTTTGCCAACTCCGCCAAGGAAACCCACACCGAGACAGAGCAGGCCTTTCAGTTGGGCTTTGTGGCCATGACTGAGGCCATCGTGGTGGCCATTCGTGCCGTGTCGTTTGTGGTGATTCTCATCATCATGGCCGTGCTCGCCAACACCATGTCCATGACGGCCCGCGAGCGAACCTCGGAGTACGCCACGCTGAAGGCCCTGGGCTTTCCGCCCTGGCAGGTCTCGGGCATGGTGCTTGGAGAGTCCATGCTGCTCGCCCTGTTGGGTGGCGTGAGTGGCCTGCTGCTCACCTATCCGGTGGCCGCAGCCTTCCATGAGGCCACGGGCACGCTGTTCCGAAGTTTCTTTGTCACGCTCGAGACCAACGCCTGGCAGCTGGCCGCTGCACTGCTCACGGGCCTGGTGGCGGCCGTCTTCCCCATGCTCAAGGTCTATCGCATTCGCATCGTCGAGGGCCTGCGCGCCATTTAGGCCCACGGTGCGATGAACCCCTTTGCCATTCCCCTGAGCTACAGCCTGCGAAACCTCTGGGTTCGTCGCATGACGACCTTCCTCACGGCCATGGGCATGGCCCTGGTGGTCTATGTCTTTGCGGCGGTGCTCATGCTCGATGCAGGCCTGCGCAACACGCTGGTGAGCACCGGTGAGCCCGACAACATGGTGGTCACTCGGCAGGGCTCGGTCACCGAGGTACAGAGCTCGATCGATCGGGGCCAGGCCGCCATCGTCGCCCAGTTCCCAGAGGTGGCCAGTGCACTGGAGCCACTGGCCTCGCGCGAGACGGTGGTGCTCGTGAACCTGAAGAAGCGGATCACGGGCAAGGCCTCGAATGTGGTGGTCCGAGGCCTTGACCAAACCGGCATTGCCCTTCGGCGGCAGATCCGCATCGTGGAGGGCCGTGCCTTTCGACCAGGCTCAGAGGAGATTGTGGTGGGCATTGCCACGGCCAGGCAATTTCAAGGCCTGGGCCTGGGCGAGACGGTGCGGTTCGGCGGCCGGGGCTGGCGGGTGGTGGGCTACTTCGATGCGGGCCGAAGTGGCTTTGACAGCGAGGTCTGGGCCGATGGCGAAATCCTTCGACAGTCCTTTCGGCGCACCACCTACTCGTCTCTGATCGTTCGGCTCATGGACCCCGCCGCGGCCGATGTCTTTCGGCAGCGTGTGCTCGATGACCCCCGGCTGCCCCTGCAGGCCAAGACAGAGCGCCGCTATTACGAAGACCAGTCCGAGACTCTTTCGCGTTTCATCAAAATCCTGGGCCTCACGCTCACGGTGATCTTTTCGATTGGTGCTGTGATTGGCGCCACCATCACCATGCAGTCGGCGGTGGCCACGCGGGTGGCCGAGATCGGCACCCTGCGGGCCATTGGCTTTCAGCGCCGTGCCATCTTGTTGGCCTTTCTGGCCGAGTCGGTGTTCTTGTCCTTGGTGGGGGGCGTGATCGGGCTGGCCATGGCCAGTCTCATGCAGGCCTTTGAATTCTCGACCACCAATTTTCAGAGCTTCTCAGAGCTCTCGTTTGGATTTGTGCTCACGCCCGGCATTGTGATGCAGGCCCTGGGCTTTTCGATGGCCATGGGTGTGCTGGGGGGCATGCTGCCCGCCTGGCGCGCATCTCGGGTCACCATTGTGGAGGCACTTCGTGCAGCGTAGTCATCGTTTCTTTTGGTCCATGGCCCGTCGTGATCTGCGCTCGGGCGCCATGGCCCTCATGGCTGTGGCCATTCTCATTTCGGTCTCGGCGGTCACAGCGGTGGGCCTGCTGGCCAGTCGGGTGGAGCAGGCCCTGCTGCGCGATGCCCAGTCGAGCCTTGGGGCTGACAGGCTTCTGGTGGCAGACCGTGCCATTCCCTCGGGCTGGCGAGATGCGGCCGCCACCGCGGGCGTGCAGTCGGTCGAGGGCATTCAGTTTCCCACCATGGTCTTGGCCAACGGGCGCGCACAGCTCTCGGCCCTGAAGGCCGTGGGCGTGGGCTACCCCTTGCGTGGCCAATTGGAACTGGGCACCACCGAGGGCCGCACCACCCAGGCCACACTCGAACGCGGGGAGGCTTGGGTGGACCCAAGCCTGTTGTCGCGTCTGTCGCTCAAGGTGGGCGACACCATGGAACTCGGTGGCAAGGCCTTTCGCATCTCGGCCGCCATTCTGTATGAGCCCGACCGTGGTGTGAACTTTGTGAACCTCTCGCCCCGGGTGATGGTGCGCATCGAGGACATCGGCGAGACAGACCTCCTTGGCCCGGGCAGTCGTGTGAGTCGCCGCTTCTGGGTGGCCGCCGATCAGCCGGCGGCGCTTGCCACCTTTGATCGCCTGGTGGCCGACACCATGGGCGCCGGGCAGCGCATCGAGACCATCGACAATGCGCGACCGGAATTGCGTGAGGCACTCGATCGGGCCAATGGTTTTCTTGCGCTCACGGGCATGGTCTCCGTGCTCACGGCCTGTGCGGCCATGGGCCTGGCGGCCCGGCGCATGGGGCGTTTGTATCGTTCCAGGCTGGCAGTCATGAAGGTGCTCGGGGCCACGCGCAGCACGCTTCGGCGTTACTGGTTCTTCACGCTCATGGTCATGGCCGGTGGGGCCACGCTCTTGGGCCTGTTGGCTGGCTGGCTGGTTCAGCTGGGTCTGGCGGCGATGCTTGCCTCGCTGCTCACGGTGCCGCTGCCTGCATTGAGCATGGCTGCCACATGGGTCCTGCTGCAGGCCGCGGGCATGTCCTTTCTCATGACCCTGGTCTTCGTCTGGCCGGCCCTGGTGATGGCCACCGAGGCCTCTCCGGTCGAGGCGCTGCGGGAGCAGGGTGCGGGTGTGGGCAAGGCCTCGCGCCTGTGGCTGGCAGTTGCGGCGCTTGGCCTGGCGGGCCTGCTCTGGCTGGGCAGCGGCGATCTCCTGATGGCCGCGCTCGTGGTCGTGCTCTTCGGGGTCTCGGGCCTGCTGATCGGCCTGCTGCTCTGGTCGGGCTTTCGAGGCCTTGGTGAATTGCTGCCACGCAGCTGGTCGGGCTGGGAATGGATGAGCCTTCGACGGGCCTGCCGCCGGCGCACGGCCAGCATGGTGGCGCAGGTGCTCGGGCTGGGCCTGGCCCTCTCGGCGCTCTTCATGCTCTCCTTCGTTCGAACCGACCTGGTGCAGGCCTGGGGCCGAAGCATTCCCGAGGATGCCCCCAACCGCTTTCTGCTCAACATCATTCCCGGTGAAGAGGAGGCCGTGGCCGCACGCCTCAATGGCCTGTTGAAGTCGCCTGTGGAGCTCTCGCCCATGGTGCGTGGCCGGCTCATCGGCATCAACGGCAATCCCATTGGTCCGGAGCAGGCGGAAGACGAGCGCGCCCGCCGCCTGCTCGACCGCGAGCTCAACCTCTCGTATGGCACGCAGCTCCCCCCGCACAATCGGCTGGTGGAGGGCCGCCCGCTCAATCCTGCACTGCCGGAGGTCTCGGTGGAGCAGGGCATTGGCCAAACACTCGGCATCGGCCTGGGCGATACGCTTCGCTTTGACATCTCCGGTGAGATCGTCGAGGCCAAGGTCACGAGCATTCGAAGCCTGCGCTGGGACTCCATGGCCGTGAACTTCTTCATGATCCTCACCCCGAGCGCCCTGCAGGAGATGCCCAAGACCTTCATCACGTCTTTCTACTGGGACGCCGCGGAATCGGCCACGCTCGAACAGGCACTGCTGCCGAGTTTTCCAAGCCTCACCATGGTGGACCTCGACAGCCTGCTGAGCCAGGTGCGTCGCATCGTGAACCAGGTGGTGGCCGCCATTCAGGCGCTCTTTGTCTTTAGCCTGTTTTCAGGCGGGCTGGTTCTCGTGGCCGCATTGCTGGCCACCCGCGAGGAGCGCATGCGTGAGGCGGCATTGCTTCGCGCCCTGGGTGCGAGTCGGCAGGCCCTCTGGCGGGCGCAGCGCATGGAGCTCATCGTGGTGGGCGGCCTGGCCGGTGGGCTCTCAGCCCTGCTGGCGCAGGGGGTGGGCATGGTGGTGGCCCAGCAGTTCTTTGCCCTGGCGGTGGACTGGCGCTGGGCGCCCGTGCTGATTGGGCTGGTGCTGGGCAGTGGCATCGCGCTGCTCGCGGGCCGACTGGCGCTGCGGGCCGTGCTGACCCAGCCGGCGATCGCGGCGCTTCGGCAGCACGGTTAGGTTTCGGCAGCACGTCCGGCGGCACGGTTGGTTTTGTCATGTGAAATTGACATTTCACGATCCAAAACAACCCTGTTGCGGAGCATCAGAACCGCTTTTCAAGGCTTGATTGAGCGTTTCTTCATACAAAATTTGCCATTTAAATAACTGATTTATATGGTTTAAATTTTTTAAAAGTTTCTGTTTGCGGTGCCGCCAATTCGCCGTGTGCGCCCCTAGGATGAACTCACCAAATTTTCATCTCAAGGAGATTCACCATGGCAACACGGCAAGAGCAGGCGCAGCAGCTTCAGAAGGATTGGGCAGAGAACCCCCGTTGGAGAGGCATCAAGCGGGGCTACACCGCAGACGATGTGGTTCGTCTTCGGGGCTCGGTTCAGCCGGAGTACACCCTGGCCAAGCGCGGCGCAGACCGCCTCTGGCAGGATGTCAACGCGGAGCCCTTCGTCAACAGCCTGGGCGCCCTCACCGGCAACCAGGCCATGCAGCAGGCCAAGGCAGGGTTGAAGGCCATCTACCTCTCGGGCTGGCAGGTGGCGGGCGATGCCAACCTGGCCGGTGAGATGTACCCCGATCAGTCGCTCTATCCCGTCAATTCTGTGCCACGTGTGGTCAAGGGCATCAACAACACCTTCACCCGTTGCGATCAGATTCAGTGGATGGAAGGCAAGGAGCCGACCGACCCCGATTACATCGACTACTTCGTGCCCATCGTGGCCGATGCCGAGGCAGGCTTCGGCGGCGTGCTCAATGCCTTTGAGCTGATGAAGGCCATGATCGAGGCCGGCGCAGCGGGCGTGCACTTTGAAGACCAGCTCGCCTCGGTCAAGAAGTGCGGCCACATGGGCGGCAAGGTGCTGGTGCCGACCCGCGATGCGGTCTCCAAGCTCGTGGCTGCGCGCCTTGCGGCCGATGTCATGGGTGTGCCCACCGTGCTGCTGGCTCGCACGGATGCCGAGGCCGCCGATCTCGTCACCTCCGATGTCGATGAGACCGACAAGCCCTTCCTCACAGGCGAGCGCACGGTCGAGGGCTTCTACCGTTGCCGCAATGGCTTCGACCAGGCCGTGGCCCGTGGCCTGGCCTATGCACCGTATGTCGACATGCTCTGGTGCGAGACCGGCACGCCGGACCTCGAGTTCGCGAAGAAGTATGCCGAGGCCATTCAGAAGCAGTTCCCCGGCAAGATGCTCGCCTACAACTGCTCACCGTCCTTCAATTGGAAGAAGAACCTCGACGACGCCACGATTGCGAAGTTCCAGCGAGAGCTCGGCGCCATGGGCTACAAGTTCCAGTTCATCACGCTGGCGGGCTTCCACAGCCTGAACTACTCCATGTTCAACCTGGCGCATGGCTATGCCCAGAACAACATGTCTGCTTTCGTGGAGCTACAAGAGGCCGAGTTCGCCGCCGCCGAGCGCGGGTTCACCGCGGTGAAGCATCAGCGTGAGGTGGGCACCGGCTACTTCGACGCGGTGACCACCACCATCGAGGCGGACTCCTCCACAGCAGCACTGCGTGGGTCCACCGAGGACGAGCAGTTTTTCGAAGATCCAAAGCCAGCCATCAAGAGAGTCGCTTAAGCGAGCCAGGGCGGGAGGGAGCCGCGCGGCCTGGGCTGCGCGGTGTTGTCGGACGGGGGGGCTTCGGCCCCCCTGTTTCTTGTTGGGAGAGTTCGAAGCGGGCCGAGCCATCTTGGCCGAGCTGCTTCACCAGCCAGGGCAGGGCCTCTTCGAGGCTCGCCTGAAGTCCGAACGGCGGATTCAGAATAATCAAATGGCTGCCCATCAGCCCAAGGCCATCCTTCACGGGGCTGCGCACTTTCAGGCTCACCAACAGGCGGCTGCTCGCGGGCAGGGCCATGGTCTGGCGCACGAAGCGGTCGACCTCGAGTCGGGCCACCATGGGCACCCAGATCACATAGCAGCCCGTGGCGAAACGCGTCATCGCATCGCGCAGCGACTTCAAGGCCTGCGGGTAGTCCGACTTCAGCTCATAGGATGGGTCCATGAGCACCAGGCCCCGGCGGCTCGCGGGCGGCAGCCAGGCCTTGAGTGACTCAAAGCCATCCTTCTGAAGCGCCTGCGCCCGGCGGCCCAGGGGGGCCAGCATGTCCTTGAGCAATGGGAAGTCGGTGGGGTGAGCCTCGCAGCAGCGAATGGCATCTTGGCTGCGCATCTGATGCGTGATGAGCCAGGGCGAGCCCGGCAAGACCAGGGGCTGATCCGGTGCGGGGCCGGGCTGGGCCGCGCGAACCGCCTGCACATACTGCCGCACCAGGCTGGGCATGTTGTCTTCACGCATGGGCCACAGCCGACCAAGCCCCGTGTGCCATTCCGATTTCTGGCGGGTCAGTGGGCCGTCGGGGGTGTAGGCGCCTGCGCCGGCATGGGTGTCCACCACCAGCACGGGGCCTGGCTTTTGCTGCAGGTGAGACAAGCAGGCCAGCATGACCGCGTGTTTCAGAACGTCAGCGTGGTTCCCAGCATGGAACGCGTGGCGGTAGGCGAGCATGCCCGCACTCTACAGGACTCCCATCGCACCAAGCTGGTGAGTCAGGCCCGTTTCGCGTGCAACTGAACGCACCAGCAGGGCGCATCCACGCAGGCCTGGGCATCATTTGCAACAGAACACGCGGCCTGCACAGGCTGGCACATGTGTTGCTGAGGGAAGGGCTGCACCAGGCCTTGCAGCCCACACCGCTTCGGCGCTCGCGAGGTTTCCCACCAACAGAACTTGATTCAGGAGCCTTTCCCCATGACCACCCAAAGAAGACATTTCCTACGTGCCGGCGCCACCACAGGCGTCGCAGCCGGTGCATTGGCCTTCCCTATGATTGCCAAGGCCCAACAGAAGTTCAACTGGAAGATGACCAGTGCCTATCCGAAGGGCTCACCCTTCTACATGGCCGGCCCGGGCAGCGCCACCGACCTCGCCAAGATGATCTCGGACATGTCCGATGGCCGCCTGAACATTCAGGTCTACGGCGCGGGTGAGCTCATTCCTGCATTCGAGGGGTTCGACGCCGTGCGCGCGGGCACGGTGGAGATGAACCACGCCAACAGCTACTTCTGGACAGGCAAGACCTTTGCGGCCCAGTACTTCACGGCCGTGCCCTTTGGCATGAACTTCCAGGGCATGAATGGCTGGTTCTACGATGGTGGCGGCATCGACCTCTGGAACGAGGTCTACGCACCCTTTGGCATGGTGGCCATGCCCTGCGGCAACACGGGCGTGCAGATGACGGGCTGGTTCAAGAAAGAAATCAAGACGGTGGCCGACCTGAAAGGCCTGAAGATGCGCATTCCCGGCCTGGCAGGCAAGGTCTATGCAAGCCTTGGCGTAGACGTGAAGGTGCTGCCGGGCGGAGAGATTTTCCCCGCATTGGAGCGCGGTGTGATTGATGCGGCCGAGTTCGTTGGCCCCTTCCAAGACCGTCGTCTTGGCCTGCAAAAGGCTGCCAAGTTCTACTACACCACCGGCTGGCATGAGCCCGCAACGGTCTCTGAGCTGCTCATCAACAAGGCCGCCTGGGACAAGCTTCCCAAAGACCTGCAGGCCATTGTTCGCAGCGCCTCTGCAGCCTGCAATGTCATCAGCGAAGGCTGGTGCCAGAAGAACAATGCCGAGGCCATGGACGAGCTCATCAAGAAGGACAAGGTCAACGCACGTCCGCTGCCCGATGTCGTCATTGCGGCCCTTCGCAAAGAAACCGACAAGGTGCTCAAAGAGGCCATCGCCAAGGACCCCCTCACGAAGAAGGTGCATGATTCTTACTTCGCCTTCAAGGCAAAGTACGACTCCTGGACCAAGGTCAGCGAGGCGCATTATCACAACAAGGTCAAAGGCTAAGCCGTTTTATGTCCGAACACGTCCTGCAGCGCATTGAGTCGTGGATTGCCAGAACCGGCCGCATCTGCTCTTGGCTGGTTCTGGTGATTGTGGTGCTCATGGCCACCAATGTATTGCTCCGTTACACCATGAGTGTGGGAAGTGTTTGGGCGCAGGAGTTGGAGTGGCACCTGCTGGTGCCACTCATTCTTCTGGTGATGAGCTGGGGGATTCAGTCGGGCGAGAGCCCCCGCATTGATGTGCTGTATGCCGGTTATGCACCCCGCAAGAAGCTCCAAGTCGACCTGTTCGCGGAGCTGCTGACCATGGCCGTGGCGCTCACCGTGGCCTGGCTCTCCGTGGCCTATGTCATGCAGTCGTTCTCCATCATGGAGGGCTCGCCGGACCCGGGTGGCATTCCGTATCGCTGGGTCATCAAGGCGCTCATCCCCATTGGCTTTGCCATGCTCTTCTTACAGGCCTTCGCTGCCTTCTTCAGAACCCTGCACCGCTACCAGGCACTGGACAAAACACAATGAGTTTCAATGAATGGATGGCGCTGGCCATGCTGGCCGGCTTCTTCAGCCTGCTCATGCTGGGCGTTCCGATTGCCATCAGTCTGGCGGTGTCTGGCTTCGTCTTTGGCCTGGTGGGCTTTGGTCCCATGCTCTTCAACCTGGTGCCGGCCCGCATCTTCGGCGTGGTGGCGAACTATCAATGGCTGGCCATCCCACTCTTTGTCTTCATGGGCGTCATGCTCGAGAAGTCTCGGCTCGCCGACGACCTCCTCGATGTTGTTGGCCACATCGCCGGAGGCATCCGGGGTGGCATGGCCATTGGCATTGTGCTGGTGGGTGTGCTCTTGGGGGCCACCACGGGCATTGTGGGGGCTACCATCATCACGCTGGGCATGCTTACACTGCCCACGCTGCTGCGGCGGGGCTATGACCCCGCCATTGCCTGCGGCACCATCTGTGCCTCGGGCACGCTGGGCCAGATCATCCCCCCAAGCCTCATTTTGATTGTGCTCTCCGACATCATGCAGCTGTCGGTGGGCACCCTCTTTGCCGCGGCCGTGGGGCCCGGCATGCTGCTGGCCGCGGTCTACTGCATCTACATCATCGTGTTTGGCATGATCTATCCGGACAAGGTGCCACCGCTGCCCAAAGACGAGCGCGATGCCGTCTCAGTGAGAGAACTCTGGACCCGATTCTTCAAGGTGGTGGTGCCACCGCTGCTGCTGGTGGTGGCCGTGCTGGGCTCGATCATCGGTGGTGTGGCGGCGCCCACGGAGGCTGCCGCCATGGGCGCGATTGGTGCCATGCTGGTCACCATTGGTGCCGGGCGTTTCTCCTTCAAGGCCCTTCGCGAGGCCACCGAGGGCACCGCCAAGATCACGGCGGTCATGCTCTTCATCCTGGTCTGTGCCCAGATCTTTGCCCTGGCCTTCCGAGGCCTCAATGGCGAAGACCTGATCCACGACCTCTTTGAGTTCATCCCCGGAGGCGTGACGGCCGACATCATCTTCTTAATGGTGCTGATCTTCGTACTGGGCTTCTTTCTGGAGTGGATTGAGATCAGCTACATTGCGGTGCCGCTGTTCCTTCCCGTCTTCATTGCCCAGGATGTCAACCTTGTATGGCTGGCCATGCTCATCTGCTTGAACCTTCAGTCCTCTTTCCTTACGCCACCATTTGGCTGGGCGCTGTTCTTCCTGAAGGGTGTGGCCCCACCCGAGGTTCGCACCATCGACATCTACAAGGGTGTGATTCCATTCATCGCGATGCAGATCGTGGCGATTGCCATCGTGTTCTCGATTCCAAGCATTGCCCTGTGGCTGCCGGAATACATTGGGTGGTGATGCCATGACACAGTCATTCTGGGGACGCAGGGGCATGGCCGTGGCCCCACACAGCCTGGCGGCGGAGTCCGCGGTGGCGGTGCTGCGAGAGGGGGGCAATGCCATCGAGGCCATGGTCTCGGCCGCGGCCACCATCGCGGTGGTTTATCCACACATGAATGGCATTGGCGGGGACTCCTTCTGGGTGATGCGTGGGCCCAACGGGGTGCCCGGTGGCATCGACGCCAGTGGACACAGTGCCGCGGCTGCAAGCCTGCAGGCGTATCAAGACCAGGGCATGCGCGACCGCATTCCATTTCGTGGTGGCCCGGCCGCGCTCACCGTGGCGGGAACCGTGGGGGGCTGGGGCTTGGCCCACGACGTCTCGCGCAGCATCGGGGGTCGGCTGCCGCTTTCGCGCCTGCTGGCCGATGCCATTTGGTATGCGGAGCATGGTGTTCCCGTGACAGCCAGCCAGGCCATGAGCACGCAGGCCAAGCTCTCGGAGCTTGCACCGGTGGCGGGCTTTTCCGACACCTTTCTGGTGAAAGGGGCGCCCCCAGTGGCGGGCAGCCTCTTCAAACAGCCGCGCATGGCGGCCACGTTGCGCAGGCTGGCCCAGCGGGGCACCGACGATTTTTATCGTGGCGGTCTCGCCAAACAACTGGCGGCCGAGCTCGAGCAATTGGGCAGCCCCATTCGGGCCAACGACCTCGCGGCCTATGAGGCCCGTCTGGTGAACCCGCTCACGAGCAAGGTGCATGGCGCAGGCCTTCGCAACATGCAGCCGCCCTCGCAAGGCGTGGTCTCGATGATGATCCTCGGCATCATGGATCGCGTGATGCGCAAGCACCCCAAGTGCTTGGGCGGGCCCACCTCCGCCAACTTCGTGCATGTGCAGGTCGAGGCCACCAAGCTGGCCTTCAAGGTTCGCGACCAGCAGCTCACCGACCCGGCCTTCATGAAGGTGCCAGCGCAGTCGCTGTTGTCGGACGAGCACCTCGATGCACTGGCCTCGCAGCTTCAGCTCGATCGCGCTGCGCCCTGGGGCACGCCCACACAGCCGGGCGACACCGTGTGGATGGGCGTGGTCGACCAGCACGGTGTGGCTGTATCTTTCATTCAGAGCATCTATCACGAGTTTGGCTCGGGCCTGGTGCTGCCCGAGACTGGCGTGAACTGGCAGAACCGGGGCTGCGGCTTCAGCCTCGACCCATCCCACATCAATTGCCTGGCACCGCGCAAGCGCCCGTTTCACACCCTCAATGCCGGCCTGGCCGAACTTGATGGCGGTGGCACCATGGTCTACGGCACCATGGGCGGTGATGGACAGCCGCAGACCCAGGCCACGGTCTTCACGCGCATTCACCACTTCGGCATGGATCCACAGGCCGCCATTGAGGCACCGCGATGGTTGCTGGGCCGCACCTGGGGGCAGGCGAGCGACAGCCTCAAGCTCGAGTCTCGCTTCGGTGCGGATGTGGTGGAGGCGCTTCGGGCCAAGGGCCATTGGGTGGAGTCCATCGGGGCCTGGGATGAATCCGTGGGCCATGCGGGTGCCATCGTTCGTCAGGCCAATGGCCTGCTGTCGGGTGGCTTCGACCCGCGCTCCAACGGTGCTGTTGCGGCATTCTGAGGCGCTGACATGGCCGTGACGTCCGCCACGCCCTTTGACGAACTTCTTCTCGCCTACGGGGCCGATGCGGCCGGGGCAATCCCGCGTGCGCACCTCGAGGGCTTTTGGACATGGCTGGCCAGCCAGCCCACCGAGTCCTTGGAGCGGGCCCGACAAGATGCAGACCTTCTTTTTCGTCGCGTGGGCATCACCTTCAATGTTTATGGGGATGAAGCCGGGGCCGAGCGGCTCATTCCCTTCGACCTCATCCCACGAGTGCTGTCGGGCTCGGAGTGGGCCACCCTGGAGCGCGGCCTGCAGCAACGGGTGCAGGCACTCAACGCGTTTTTAGAAGACGTTTACTGCGAGGGTGGACGCATCATTCAGGAGGGCATCGTGCCCGCCGAGCTCATCTACCAGAACCCACAGTACCGCCCCGAGATTGCAGGCATCCGGCTGCCCCACAAGGTCTGGGCCCACATCAGTGGGGTGGACATCGTACGGGCCGGGGAGGGCGAGTTCTTTGTGCTCGAGGACAACCTGCGGGTGCCCTCGGGCGTGTCCTACATGATCGAAGACCGTCGGGTGATGATGCGGCTCTTCCCGGAGCTCTTCGCCCAGCATGCGGTCGCACCGGTGGAGCATTACCCCGACCTGCTGCTCGAGCACCTTCGCTCGGTGGCCCCGCCCGGGGTCGATGACCCCACGGTGGTCATCCTCACGCCTGGTGTCTTTAACAGCGCCTATTTTGAGCATGCCTATCTGGCCCAGCAGATGGGCGTGGAGCTCGTGGAGGGCCCGGACCTCTTTGTGTCGGAAGGGCGTGTGTTTGCCAAGACCACGCGGGGGCCACAACGCATCGATGTGATCTACCGGCGCATCGATGACGACTTCCTTGACCCACTCGTCTTTCGTGCCGACTCGGTGCTGGGGGTGCCGGGCCTGGTCTCGGTCTTTCGGGCGGGCCGGGTCTCGATCTGCAACGCCATTGGCACCGGCATTGCCGATGACAAGGCGGTTTATCCGTTCGTGCCCGACATGATTCGCTTCTATCTGGATGAAGACCCCGTGCTCTCGAATGTGCCCACCTTTCTGTGCCGTCGGCCCGATGAGTGTGAACATGTGCTGGCCAATCTCAAAGACCTCGTGGTCAAGGAAACCCATGGCGCCGGTGGCTACGGCATGCTCATTGGTCCGGCTGCGAGCCAGGCCGAGATCGAGGCCTTCCGCCAGCGGATCATTGCCTCGCCGCAGACTTACATCGCCCAGCCCACGCTGGCCTTGTCCACCTGCCCCACCATGGTCTCCGAGGGCATTGCACCCCGGCATGTCGACCTGCGCCCCTTTGTGCTCAGTGGTCGCAAGACCTCCATGGTGCCGGGCGGCCTCACCCGCGTGGCCTTGAAGAAGGGCTCGCTGGTGGTGAATTCCTCGCAGGGTGGCGGCACCAAAGACACCTGGGTTCTCGACGATGCTCAGTAGGCTGGCCGACCACCTCTTCTGGATGTCTCGCTACATCGAGCGGGCCGAGAATACTGCGCGCCTGCTCGATGTCCAGCACCAGTCGTCCATGCTGCCCGGTGGCCAAGACCTCGCCCATGAGGGGTGGCGCGCCGTGCTCACACTCTCGGAGCTCGATGCCCAGTACTGGGCCACCCACGACCGGGTCACGCCCGAGCGCGTATTGAACTTCATGGTGGCCGATACCACCAACCCATCGAGCATTGCCAGCTGCCTGCGGGCCGCGCGCGAGAATGCGCGTGCAGTGCGGGTGGTGCTTGCACCTGACCTCTGGGAGGCGGTTAACAGCAGCTGGCTGGAGTCACAGTCGCTGCTGCGAACCCCGGGCTGGATCCGTGACCCGAGCCGATTCTTCGAGTGGGTGAAGCTGCGGTCTCACCTCTGCCGTGGCGTGATGATTGGCACCATGCTCAAGGATGAGGCCTTCTTCTTTTCGCGCATTGGGACTTTCCTGGAGCGGGCCGACAACACCGCTCGAATTCTCGACATCAAGTATGTGTCGCACGCCACGGGGGGTGCGAGTGCCGCGGTGGGCCGAACCGAGTTCTATTTCTGGGCCTCGGTGCTGCGGTCGGTCTCGGCCTTCGAGATCTATCGAAAGGTCTATCGGGATGTGGTCACGCCGCTGCGCATTGCGGAGCTGTTGATTCAGCGTGCCGACATGCCGCGCTCACTGCTGGCCTGTCTCAACGAGCTCATGGTGAACCTCGATGCCGTATCGGGTGGCCAGCGTGGCCAGTCGCTTCGCATCGCGGGCCGCATGCAGGCCGAGCTGCAGTACCTCTCCATTGATGCCGAGTTTGCGCCCACCATTCACCTATTTCTCACGAACTTTCTTGCCGAGACGCACCGGCTGGGCCTTCAGATCAGCGAAGAGTTCTTGGTGCCCATCGCGGCCACGGCCTGATGCGACTCATCGTCGAGCACCAGACCCAGTACGAGTATTCCGAAATGGTGCGCCATGCGATTCAGCGCATTTATCTGCAGCCCATCGAGGGTGCCGCCCAGCGGGTGGTGCGCTGGTCACTCTCGGGAACCGGTGAGGTCTGGTCCCAGCCCGACGCCCATGGCAACACCATGTCCCTCATGGTCGTGGACAAGCCCACGCAACTCATCAGCATTCGGGTGAGTGGCGAGGTGGATGTGATGCGGCCGGATGCCCGCCTCGGGCTCTCGAACCCGGATGAGGTGAGCGCCGTGCCAGTGGCCTATTTTCTTCGCTCAACGCCGCTCACCGACGCCTCAGACGACCTTTTGGAGTTTGGCCGCACACATCTGCATTCCCAGACCCGTGAGGGCCTGATTGCACTGGCCAGCGCCATTGAAGACAAGCTCACCTACACGCCCGGCGCGACCGACGTGGGCAGCACCGCCCTGGAGGCCTGGGCCCGCGGCGCCGGTGTCTGTCAGGACCATGCCCATGTGATGATCGCCATCTGCCGCAGCATGGGCCTGCCCGCCCGTTATGTGAGCGGCTATTTGGCGGGTGAGGCCCGCGCAAGCGAGGCCACCCATGCCTGGATGGAGTGCTGGGTGGAAGGCCAGTGGCAGGGCATCGACGCCACCCATCGGTGTGGTGTGGGAGACCGCTGGCTGAGGCTGGCCGTGGGGGCCGACTACGAGGCCGTGTCTCCGGTGCGGGGTGTTCGCCGCGGCGGGGGCGTGGAGTCCATGCGCGTGGTGGTGTCGGTGCACCAAGGCTGATTCCTAACGCTGATTTAGACTCTCACCCATGACCTACTGCGTTGCCACCAATCTTCAGCAGGGCCTGGTGTTCCTCTCGGATTCCCGCACCAATGCGGGCATGGACCAGGTCTCCACCTTTCGCAAAATGACCGTCTATGAGCGGCCGGGTGACCGGGTCTTGGTGCTCATGAGTGCGGGCAACCTGGCCATTACCCAGAGTGTGCGAGACATTCTTCAGAGTGCGCCCGAGTCGGAATCGCTCTGGTCGGCAGCCACCATGGCCGAGGCGGCCGCCCGTGTGGGTGCGGCCGTCCGAAAGGTCCATGCGCGTGACCACGCCGCACTCACGGAGTTCGGCATCGAGTTCAACTGCAGCTTTATTCTGGGCGGGCAGATTCGCGGCGAGGCCTGCCGACTGTTCCAGGTCTATGCAGCAGGCAATTACATCGAGGCCCAGGCCGAGTCGCCTTACCTTCAGATCGGGGAATCCAAGTATGGCAAGCCCATTCTCGATCGGGTGATCACGCCCGAGACCGACCTCGACGACGCCATGAAGTGTGTCCTGATCTCCATGGACTCGACGTTGAAGTCCAACATCTCGGTGGGCCTGCCGTTGGATCTCTTGGTCTATCGAACCGACGAGCTCAAGGTGAGTCGGTTTGTGTCCATCACCGAGAAGAATCCGTACTTCGACCTCATTCACCAGGCCTGGGGCCGACTCATTCGGGAGGCCTTTGCGGATCTGCCATCGCCGAACTGGGACGCCATGGGCACGGAGGATTCAAGGCCGGTCTTTGAGCGAATGATTCGCTCGGTGGATCAGTAGCCCTCGCCCTTCCTCCTCAAAGGGGCGCCAGCGAGGGTGTTTGGCGAGGGCGGTTAGCGCCGCGGTGCTTCGAGGCGGCCTGATTTCTCGTAGCGCAGGGGAATCAGGCCGTTGCCGGTGGTGCCGGTGCCCACCAGGCGCACCTCGAGCAGTCCACTCACCAGCGAGAGTGCCACCCGAGACAGGCTGCTGGGCAGGGTCTTGAATTCCACGCGGCCACTCAGCGGAATGCTCACCGACGACTGCGCAGCCAGCTGGTGCACCGGCTGCATGGCCTTGAGGTTGAGCACGGTCTCGCCCTGAATTTGAAGGTCGGCCGCCAGGTTCTCGAGCGGAATGCTCACCTTGTTGGGGTTGTAGACACGAAGGGTGACGGTGACCTGTGCGCCCTCGCGGTCGAACTGACCCACCCGCATGTCCACGGCCTCGATGGTGGGCTTGATGCTCACGCCGGCCGGGCCAGCGCAGCCAACGATGAGCAGGAATGGGGCCAGAAGCCATGTGAGACGCCAGTTCTTCATACGCCCAGTATGGCATGATCTTTCTCATGCTGATGCTGCTCTCACCCGCCAAAACACTCGACTATGAGTCGCCCGTGGCTGTTGCGCCGGCCTCTGTGCCGCCGCTCATGTCCGAGGCGGCCGTGCTCATCGAGACGCTGCGACAGAAGTCCTCCGCGGAGATCTCTGCGCTGATGGACATCAGCCCCAAGCTGGCCGATCTCAACCAGGCCCGCTACCAGGCCTGGTCCACCAAGCCCCCCAAGGATGCCACCCGTGCTGCGGTGCTCGCCTTCAATGGCGATGTCTACGAGGGCCTGGATGCGCGAAGCCTTGATGCAGCCTCGCTGGCCTGGGCGCAGTCGCACCTCATCATTTTGTCGGGCCTCTACGGCGTGCTGCGTCCGCTCGATGCCCTGCAGCCGTATCGCCTGGAAATGGGCACGTCCTTGACCAACCCGCGGGGCGCGAACCTCTATCGGTACTGGTCCGACCAGGTCACAGCGGCCATCACACAGAGTGAGGCCATGCAGTCCGAGGCGCCCTGGCTCTTGAACCTCGCCTCCGATGAATACTTCAAGGTGGTCGATGCCAAGCGGGTTGCTGCGCCCATCATCAGCCCGGTCTTTCAGGATGAGAAGGCGGGCCGCTACAAGGTCATCAGCTTTTATGCCAAACGGGCCCGGGGTCTCATGGCCCGCTATGCCATCGAGCAGCGGGTTTCACACCCCGATGATCTCCTGGGCTTTGCAGCCGAGGGCTATGCCTTCGATGCTGAGGCCTCGGCCCCACTCAAGCCCGTCTTTCGACGGGTGGAACAATCGTAGGCTCGGGCTCGAGCCAAATGCCAAAGCGCTCCAACACCCGCTGCTGAACCTCATGGGCCAGGCCCATGATGTCCTCTGCGGTGGCCGTCCCGTGGTTCACCAGCACCAAGGCATGATGGTTGTAAACGCCTGCCGCGCCATGCCGATGGCCCTTGAGGCCTGCGGCCTCGATGAGCCAGGCCGCCGAGAGCTTCACCCCTTGCGCGCTTGCATACTGCGGCATGCGGGGGTGGTGCTCGGCCAGCGCGCTGGCCACCGCCTCGGGCACCGCCGGGTTCTGAAAAAAGCTGCCCACATTGCCCAACTGCTCCGGGTCGGGCAGCTTCTGGCGCCGCAGGGCCATCACGGTGTGGGCCAGGCGCATCGGGGCTTCCGGGCCAGGCGCGTCGAGCCCCTCCAGGCCCGCATAGCCCACCACCAAGGGCGCCTTGTGCGCGGGCCACAGGCCGAAGTCCACCGCGGTGATGAGGAAGCGGGGGTGGTCCCAGGGGCCTTGCACAGCGGGGTCTTTGAACTGGCTGTGTCGGTAGCCAAAGCCGCATTCATTGGCTTGAAAAACGCAGTGCCCATGGGCTTGAAAATCCCAGGCATGCACGGCGAGGATGCGGTCACACAGCTCGACCCCATAGGCGCCAATGTTTTGAATGGGGGCCGCACCCACCGTGCCCGGAATGAGGCTTAGGTTCTCCAGGCCGCCCAGTCCTTGGGCCAGGGTCCACATCACGAACCGATGCCAGCCCTCGCCGGCCGCGCAGCGAATCACAACGCGGTCGTCCTGTGCAGGCAGCCGAACAATGCCGGTCAACTGGTTGTGAATGACCGTGGCCTTGAGCGGCGCCTTTGCATCGGCCCGCACCACCAGGTTGCTGCCACCGCCCAGAATGAGCCTGGGGGCATCGGCCAGCCGAACCGAGAGGTCGGGCAGTTGAAGCGAGTCGGTCAGGCAGACCAGGTCGTCTGCATGGCTCGGGAGCCCCAAGCTGGTGAGGTGCCCGAATGCAACGGACATCAGTGGGTCTGGTGGCCGAGCCGAATGTAGATGGGCGCAAACGGTGCGGCCTGCGTGATGTCCACGAGGCCTTCTCGGGCCAGTTCCAGAAGCGCCAAAAAGTGCACCACGATCACTGGAATGCCGCCGCCCTCGCGCAGGGCAGCCATGAAGAGGTCGCTGAATTCCACGAACTGGGCGGCCTGCAACTGCCGAAGAATCTTCGACATGTGCTCGCGCACCGAGAGAGACTCTCGCGAGACCTGGTGATGCTCGACGAGCTTGGCCTTCTTCAGAATCTCACGCCAGGCGGCTTGAAGGTCCAGGGCGTTGACATCTGGAAGGCGCGGCGCGATGGACTGCTCGAGGAAGACCTGGGCCACCGCGATGTCTCGGCCCACCTGCGGGAGCTGGTCGATCTGCAGGGCGGCCATCTTCATGCGCTCGTACTCCACGAGCCGTCGAACCAGCTCGGCCCGCGGGTCTTCGGGCTCTTCCTCTCCGGCCTGCACACGCACCGGCAGGAGCATGCGCGATTTGATCTCGATCAGCATGGCCGCCATGAGCAGGTACTCGGCGGCGAGTTCCAGGTTGTGCTGGCGCACTTCGTCGATGTAGCGCAGGTACTGCTGTGTGACCTCGGCCATGGGAATGTCGAGGATGTTGAAGTTCTGACGCCGGATGAGGTAGAGCAGTAGGTCGAGCGGGCCCTCGAAGGCATCGAGAATGATCTCGAGGGCATCGGGTGGGATGTAGAGGTCTTGCGGCAGCGAGCCAATGGGCTCGCCGTAGAGCCTCGGGGTGAGGGTGTCAGACATTGGGGCCTGGGCGCGCTGGCCCGTTGTACACATAGGGCTGCTGGGGCACCTTGGCCGAGCGTTCACGCGCGAGCTGGTCCGGCGACTTGGGGGGCTTGTCCCAGAGCAGCGAGCGGCCAGCCTGCTGTTTCTGTTCGAGTTCGGGCCGCTCCAGCTTGAGGTTCTCAATGAAGCTGGTGGCCTCCGACACATAGTGTGGGCGGGCGAAACGAAAGACGATGGGCATGGAGCTTCCTTAGCGGTTGGCGTCGATCAGACGGTCGACCGCATCGCGGTCGACGCGGGTCATGAGGT
Organism: Bordetella parapertussis; assembly: GCA_945862305.1. Classification (GTDB taxonomy): domain Bacteria; phylum Pseudomonadota; class Gammaproteobacteria; order Burkholderiales; family Burkholderiaceae_A; genus Hahnella. The sequence continues at coordinate 40,757 of CAMAXF010000009.1, forward strand.
GGGCAAAGGTGGTGAGCCGTGGCAGCTCGGGTGCATCGAGGTCATCCCAGCCCCAGGCTGTGGTCTGGAAGACCTCGGCCTCCACCCGGGCCACCGTGGCCGGGCAGATGGGCTTCAAGAGAATGCTCAGGCGGGCAAAGCAGCGCAGTGTGGTGGAGAGCACACGGTGAAGGACGTCGGGGTCGGTCTCGCGCTTGGCCATCTCCCAAGGCTTGTGGCGGTCGACATACTCATTGACGGCATCCATCAGGCCCACGAGCTCGCGCACCACGCGTGCGGTGTCCCGGTTCTCATAGCCCTCGGCCAGTGAGCGGTCCGCATCCACGAGCAGTTGCTCCAAGGCGGCATGATCGGTGCCAGGAGCGGCTGTTCGGGCATCTGCAAGCAGGTGGCCATCGAAACGTTTGTTGATGAAGCCGGCCGAGCGGCTGGCAATGTTCACGAATTTTCCAACCAGGTCGCTGTTCACCTTCGCGATGAAGTCGTTGAAGTTGAGGTCGAGGTCTTCCATCGACCCGTTGAGCTTGGAGGCGAAGTAGTAGCGCAGCCACTCGGGGTTGAGCCCCTGCTCGATGTAACTCTGGGCGGTGATGAACGTGCCGCGCGACTTGCTCATCTTGGCGCCATCGACCGTGAGAAAGCCGTGGGCATAGACGCGGGTGGGGGTTCGCATGCCCGCAAAGTGCAGCATGGCGGGCCAGAAGAGGGTGTGGAAGTAGAGGATGTCCTTGCCAATGAAGTGCACCTGCTCCACGGCGGAGTCCGGGCCAGTGAAGCGCTCGAGCGTGTCGCCGTGGAGCTCGCACCAGCGGGCGAGTGCTGCGTAATAGCCCACGGGGGCATCGAGCCAGACATAGAAGTACTTGCCGGGGGCGCCCGGAATCTCAAAGCCAAAGTAGGGGGCATCGCGAGAGATGTCCCAGTCGTTGAGTGGTGTGTCTGCGCTGAGCCATTCGCGCAATTTGTTGGCGGCCTCGGGCTGAAGCCGGCCAGAGTTCAGCGCCCAGTCGCGCAGGAAGTTCACGCAGCGGGGGTCGGAGAGGCGGAAGAAGTGGTGGTCGCTCTCACGGGTCTCGGGGGTGGCGCCGCTCACGGCCGAGGTGGGGTTGATCAGGTCGGTGGGCGCGTAGGTGGCGCCGCAGGCCTCGCAGGAGTCGCCATACTGGTCTTTGGCGTGGCACTTGGGGCACTCGCCTCGGATGAACCGGTCGGGCAGGAACATCTTCTCGACCGGGTCGTAGAGCTGCTCGATGGTGCGCACCTCGATGAGGCCAGCCTCTTTCAGGGCACCGTAGATGCGCTCGGAGAGGGCCTTGTTCTCGGGCGAGTGGGTGGAGTGGTAGATGTCAAAGCCCACCCCGAAGGATTCAAAATCTCGGCGGTGCTCGTGCCAGACCCGCTCGATCAACGCCTCGGGTGTGATGCCTTCCTTCTGGGCCCGAAGCATGATGGGGGTGCCATGGGTGTCATCGGCACAGGCGTAGATCACCTCGTGGCCGCGAAGCCGCTGATAGCGCGCCCAGATGTCGGTCTGGATGTATTCCACCAGGTGCCCAATGTGGATAGCCCCGTTGGCATAGGGCAGGGCAGAGGTGAGAAAAATCGAGCGTTTGGGCATAACCAGTCATTTTACTGGTTCGGTCATAATTGGGCATGGCGATTAAGAGCGACCACTGGATCCGCCGCATGGCGGCCGACCACGGCATGATCGAACCCTTCGAGGCGGGGCAGGTTCGCGAGGCCAACGGCCAGCGCATCGTGTCCTATGGCACCTCGAGCTATGGCTACGACGTGCGCTGTGCCAACGAATTCAAGATCTTCACCAACATCAACAGCACCATCGTGGATCCGAAGGCCTTCGACCCGGGCTCCTTCGTTGATTTCAAAGGCGATGTCTGCATCATTCCGCCCAACTCCTTTGCGCTGGCCCGAACCGTGGAGTACTTCCGCATTCCCCGGAGCGTGCTGACGGTCTGCCTCGGAAAAAGCACGTATGCACGCTGTTTCCGCGGGGATACCCGCGTCGCGCTGGTCGATGGCTCTGCGCCTACGCTCGAAGAGATGGCCCGGCGCAGTGAGTCTGGGGAGATGTTCTTTGGTTATTCGGTTGGCGCCAATGGGCGAGTGATCGTGTCCCAACTCGAGGCGCCACGGTATGTGGGCCGGGACAATCTGGTTGAGATCACCCTCGACAATGACCAGGTCATTCACGCCACGCCAGATCATTTGTTCATGTTGAGAGACGGCCGCTGGCTTCCCGCTGCGGAGCTGACCCCCAATACATCCCTAATGCCCCTGTACCGCACGTTCGCCAGGGGTTACGAGGTGGTCTACCAGCCCATCAATGGGCATATGTTGGCAACGCACCGGTTGTCGGATGAATGGAATCTGCGCCACGGCGTTTATGCCGACCTGCCGGGTCAGCATCGACACCACATCGATCACGACCGCCTCAACAACAACCCGTGGAACATCGAGCGAATGGAGGCGAAGGCGCACCTGGCGCTTCATAACTCAGACAACTATGGGGACGATTTCGACCCAATCGCGCATGGCGAGGCGGTTCGTGCGGCCATTGCGTTGCGCAAGGCCGATCCCGAATGGTCGGCCGCCTTTTCAGAGGGGCAGCGGGCCAAAGCCCAGGCCTTCTGGAACGAAGAGGAGTACAAAGAGCGCCGCGAGGAGTTGCTCAGGCGGCGCCAGCACGTGTCAACCCTCAGCAGAGAACGAATGAGGGCTGCGCAGTTGGCCCGATATTCCTCCGAGGCGGCGCGAGCGCAGCACTCTGAGCTGATGCGGCAAGTTTGGCTCAAAAGTTCCATGGAGCGCAGGCTCCAGCAGGCTGATGTTGCACGCGCCATTCGGCTTCGCCCAGACATCACGGCAGAGTCCGTCTACGCGGCCTTGCATCGAACGGGCTCCATCCGAGGCGCTGCCCGCCTCTTGAATTGCGATCGATCGGCCTTTCGTCGGTTTCCAGACGTGCTCGCGCTGTTTCGCGGACATCCCACGAAGCCATGGAAGGTGGAAGACGCCGCATCGCGAGGATCGGGCGCAGGCGTGTACCTGAACCACAAGGTGAGGTCGGTGCGCTCGCTGGGCGGGGAGCAAGATGTCTATTGCCTGACCGTGCCCGAGGCAGGGAATTTCGCCCTGGAGAGCGGCGTCTTCACCCACAACTGCGGCATCATCGTGAACGTAACGCCCTTGGAGCCAGAGTGGGAGGGCCACGTCACGCTGGAGTTCTCCAACACCACGCCACTGCCGGCCAAGATCTACGCCGGTGAGGGCTGCGCCCAGATGCTCTTCTTCGAGAGCGATGAGGTCTGTGGCACGTCTTACAAAGACCGTGGCGGCAAGTACCAAGGCCAGACCGGCGTCACCCTGCCCAAGACCTAGGCCATCACCTCGGCCCTGCTCAGGGCCTCACGATCCCGATCATGATGTCCCTCTCAGGAGGCCTTTAGCGCGGTCTGCGCCGCTAGGCACGTCGCTCGTAGCGCACGAACGTGTAGGCAAGGCCCTTCGACTCTCCTCGCTCACCCGCCGTACGCACCCACTGGGTCGGGTCCAGTGGCGGGAAGAATGCATCGCCCTCGGGCGAGGCCTCGATCTCGGTGGCCTCGATCACATCCAACTGCGCCATGCACTGGCTGTAGACCTCGGCACCACCAATCACCATCAGTTCATCCAGGCCGCGCGCCCGGGCCATCTCAAGGGCGTCAGCCAGGCTGCTCGCACGTGTGATGGGGTCGGCCCCTACCACCTCCGGCGCCCAGGCTGATGACCGTGTCAGCACCATCTGAGGGCGGCCTGGCAGTGGCCGACCGAGTGTGGCCAAAATTGATTCGAAGGTCCTGCGGCCCATGAGCACCGTCTTGCCCATGGTCAGGGCTTTGAAGTGGGCCAGGTCCTCGGGAATGTGCCAGGGCATGCGGTTGTCGAGCCCAATGCAATGGTTCTGGCCCATCGCCACCACGGCCACCAGCCTCATCAGACGGCCACCGGCGCCTTGATCGCCGGGTGCGACTCGTAGCCCTCGATCACAAAGTCCTCGAACGCATACTCAAACAAACTGGCCGGCCTGCGCAGGATGCGCAGCTGCGGCAGCGGCAGGGGCTCGCGCTGGAGCTGCAGCTGCGCCTGCTCCAGGTGGTTGTTGTAGAGGTGGCAGTCGCCGCCCGTCCAGATGAAGTCGCCCGCGGCGAGGTCTGTCTGCTGGGCCACCATGTGGGTGAGCAGGGCATAGCTGGCGATGTTGAAGGGCACACCCAGGAAGATGTCGGCACTGCGCTGATACAACTGGCACGAGAGCCGGCCATCGGCCACATAGAACTGGAAGAAGGCGTGGCAGGGGGCGAGGGCCATCTCGGGCAGTTGGCCCACGTTCCAGGCGCTCACAATCAGCCGGCGCGAATCTGGGCTCTGCCGAATGTCGCGCACGACATCGGCGAGCTGATCAATCACATGATGCGGGTTGTCTGGCTGGGGGGCTGGCCATGCCCGCCACTGCTTGCCGTAGATGGGCCCGAGCTCGCCATCGGGCCGAGCCCACTCATCCCAAATGCTCACGCCGGCGGCCTGCAGGCTCTTCACATTCGTCTCGCCGCGCAGAAACCAGAGCAGCTCATGAATGATGCTCTTGGTGTGCAGCTTCTTGGTGGTGACCATGGGGAAGCCATCGGCCAGGTTGAACCGCATCTGCCAGCCAAAGACCGAGCGGGTGCCCGTGCCGGTTCGGTCCGTCTTCTCTGTGCCGTGCGCCAGCACGTGGCGCATGAGGTCGAGGTAGGCCTTCAACCCGAGCCCTTAACCCTCAATGAGCCCAGAGGCCACCGTGGAGAAGCCTGCGTCCACATAGGTGATCTCACCTGTGACGCCGGCGGCGAGGTCCGAGAGCAAGAAGGCGCAGACGTTGCCCACATCGTCGATGGTCACATTGCGTCGCAGGGGTGCGTTCTTTTCCACCACCGACAAAATATTTCCAAAGCCCTTGATGCCACTGGCGGCCAGGGTTTTGATGGGCCCGGCCGACACGCCATTGACCCGAATGCCCTTGGGCCCCACGCTCGAGGCCAGGTACCGCACCGAGGCCTCCAGGCTTGCCTTGGCCAGTCCCATGGTGTTGTAGGCGGGCACCATGCGCTCGGCCCCCAGGTAGGTGAGGGTGATCATGGCCGAGGGCCGGCCTTCCATGAGTGGCAGCAGGGCCTTGGCCAGGGCGCCAAAGCTGTAGGCGCTGATGTCGTGGGCGGTCTGGAAGCCCTCGCGGGAGAAGCCCTCGAGAAAGTCGCCGGCAATCGCCTCGCGGGGTGCAAAGGCGATGGCGTGCACCAGGCCATCCAGGTGAGGCCAGTGGGCCGCCAGGGCGCCGGGCAGGGCATTGATCTGGGCATCCTCGGCCACATCGAGCGAAAAGCACAGCGTGCTGTTGAACTCCGCAGCCATTTCGCGCACCCGGCCCTCGAAGCGCTCGCCCTGGTAGGTGAAGGCGAGCTCGGCCCCCTGGGCGTGGCAGGCCTTGGCAATGCCGTAGGCGATGGATCGGTTCGACAACAGGCCGGTGACGAGAATGCGCTTTCCGTGAAGGAAGGACATGGGCGAGAACTCCGTTTGGACAGATGAATTCGTTGCATTCTACGTTTCTCGGCCGCTCCCCTTGAGGTTCGCGGGTTTGGTCCGCAACGCTTGGCGTCCAGAGCCTTGGCCCTTGGGTACACTCTCGTATCATGGAAGCAAGCCGCACCTGCAGGCGTTCGATCCAGGCCCTGATCATGCTGATTGGTGTCGGCACATGGCTTTCCGCTGCCGCGCAGTCCTGGGTGCCGTCCATGGCCCTGGGGGGTAGCCCCAAGCACAGCCGCGGCTTCACCCATTTCGGGTACACCGACCCGGCCGCCAAGAAGGGGGGCGACCTTCGCCTGGCCGCAATGGGCAGCTTCGACAAGCTCAACCCCTTCACGCTCAAGGGCATGCACGCCCGTGGCCTCATGGAGCTGGTCTTTGAGCCACTGGCCATTGGCAGCCTCGATGAGCCCATGACCATGTATGGCCTGCTCGCCCGCGACATGATGCTGGCCGAGGACGGCCTGTCGATGTCCTTTCGGCTTCATCCCGAGGCCAAGTTCTCCGATGGCAGCCCCGTGCTGGCGGCCGATGTGAAGTTCTCCTTCGACACCCTGCGCAGCAAGGCCGCAAGCCCCATTTGGCGCAACTACTGGGCCGATGTGCGAGAGGCCGTGGTGGTCGATGCCCGCACCATCCGCTTTGACTTTCGTCGTCGCAACCGCGAGCTGCACATGATTGTGGCGAGCGTGCCCGTCTTCTCGAAGAACTGGGGCGGCGCGCTGCCGTTTGACCAGTGGGTTCAGCAGGTGCCCATCGGCAGCGGCCCCTATGCCGTGGGTCGGGTCGACCTCGGACGCAACATCACCTATGAGCGGCGCAAGGACTACTGGGCCGCCGGCCTTCCCGTGCGGGCCAATCAGTTCAACTTCGACCGCATCAGCTTTCGCTACTACAAGGATGTCTTTGCCCGGCTGGAGGCCTTGAAGGCCGGCGAGTTCGATTTCATTCACGAGAACGCGGCCAAGAACTGGGCCCGTTCCTACCAGGGCCGTGCCTTCGACAACGAGGAGCTCATCAAGACCGAGCTGCCCAATGCGAACCCCGCAGGCCTGCAGGCCTTCTTCTTCAATGTGCGTCGGCCCCAGTTTGCCGACCGTCGGGTGCGCGGCGCCATTGAGCTGGCCATGGACTTCGAGTGGATGAACCGGCAGCTCTTCTATGGTCAGTACAAGCGGTCGAACTCTTACTTCACCAACACCGACATGGCGGCCACCGGCCGCCCCTCAGCCCGCGAGGAGGCGGTGCTTCGCAGCCTGGCGCTGCAGACCGGCGTGCCACTGCCACCCGGCGTGCTTGAGGCCGTGCCCGAGCCGCCCACCACCAGCCCCCCGGGCAGCCTGAGGGAGAACCTGCGCCGAGCCAAACGGCTCTTGGCCGAGGCGGGCTGGACCATCCAAGACGGCGTGCTGCGCAATGACAAGGGTGAGCCCTTCGCCTTCGAGATTCTCATCAACCAGCGCAGCTGGGAGCGGGTGGTGGCGCCCTTTGCCCGAAACCTTCAGACCCTGGGCATTCGGGTGGAGACCCGCATGACCGATGCCTCGGTCTACAAGAAGCGCGTGGATGACTACGACTTCGACATGATCGTGCACTGGTATCTCTCAAGCCAGAACCCCGGCAATGAACTCCTCTTTCGATTCACCAGCCGCTCGGCCAATGAGCCGGGCGCAGACAACTTCATCGGTGTGCGCAGTCCGCTGGTGGATGCCGCCATCGATCGCGTGGTGGGTGCGGGCTCCCGCGAGGGGCTTGTGACTGCGGCCCGTGTGCTCGATCGCCTGCTGCGGGTGGAGCACTACGCCGTGGCCAACTGGCACAACAATGTGCACCGGGTGGCGTATCGTCAGGGCCTCATGTCGCCGCCCACCCGTCCTCTCTATTACCACTCGGAAGACTGGGCCATGACGGCCTGGTGGTGGGGGTCTCGTTGAACGCCGCCCTGGCCCGGTATGTGGTCAAGCGGGTGCTCTTCATGGTGCCCACCCTGCTGGGCATTTTGCTGGTCACCTTCGCCCTTATTCAGTTCGTGCCGGGCGGCCCGGTCGAGCAGATGGTGCAGGCCCTAGAAGGGCAGCAGGCCGGCCATGGAGGTGCAGGCCCTTCGGTGCCGGGCATGACTGCAGGTGCCGACATGGGCCAGACCGCCGGGGGCGTCTACCGCGGGCGCACGGGCATCGACCCCAAGCAGCTTGAAGAGATCAAGGCTCTCTATGGCTTTGACAAGCCCGTGCACGAACGATTCTTCGAGATGGTGGTGGGCTTCATGCAGTTCGACCTCGGCCGAAGCTTCTTCTACAACAAGACGGTCTGGGAACTGATTGTCGAGAAGCTGCCGGTGTCCATCAGCCTGGGGCTCTGGGCCTTTCTCATCACCTACGCCGTCTCGCTGCCGCTGGGCATTGCCAAGGCCGTGCGCCACGGCACCCCGTTCGACTTCTACACGAGCCTGGTCATTCTCGTGGGCTACGCCATTCCCGGCTTTGTGCTCGGGGTGATCATGCTGGTCTTCTTCGGTGGGGGCAGTTTTCTGCAGCTCTTCCCCTTGCGAGGCCTCACCAGCGACGACTTCGCTGAGCTCAGCCTGATTGGTCAGGTCTTGGACTACCTCTGGCACCTGGTGCTGCCGCTCACCTGCCTGGTGCTTGGCAGCTTTGCCGTGGTGACCATGCTCACCAAGAACACCATGCTCGAAGAGATTCGGCGCCAATATGTGCTCACGGCCAGGGCCAAGGGCCTCTCGGAGGATGTCGTGCTCTGGCGCCATGTGCTGCGCAATGCGCTCATTCCGATTGTGACCGGCTTTCCGGCCGCCTTCGTGGGAGCCTTTTTCACGGGCTCCCTGCTCATCGAGACCCTCTTCTCGCTCGATGGCCTGGGCCTGCTCTCGTATGAGGCGGTCATGAAGCGCGACTACCCGGTGGTCATGGGCACGCTCTTCTTCTTCTCGCTGCTGGGCCTGGTGGCCAAACTCATCAACGACCTGCTCTATGTCTGGGTCGATCCGCGGGTTCAGTTCGGGGCGACCAGCCGATGAACCACCAGTCGCCGACCGCCCGCGCCTGGGCTCGCTTTCGGGCCAACCGCAGGGGCATCTGGAGCCTGTGGATTTTCCTTGCGCTCTTTGGCCTGAGCCTCGTGGCCGAGCTCATCTCGAACGATCGTCCGCTCGTCGTCTCCTTCAATGGGCAGCTGCATGTCCCGATCGTGCAGGACATTCCGGAGACCACCTTCGGGGGCGACTTCAGCACCAACACCGATTACCTCGATCCGTTCATTCAGGCGAGGTTTGAGGAGCCGGGCAATTGGGCCCTGTATGCAATCAATCGCTATCAGCACCAGACCATCAATTACTTCTCGAACGCGCCCAACCCGGCGGCACCCTCGGCAGACAACTGGCTGGGCACCGACGACCGTGGCCGCGATGTGCTGGCCCGGCTCATCTATGGCTTTCGGGTGTCGGTGCTCTTTGGCCTGGCCCTCACGGCCATTGGTGTGCTGCTGGGCATTGTCTTTGGCGCCATCCAGGGCTACTTTGCCGGCCGAACGGACCTCTTCTTTCAACGGTTCATCGAGGTCTGGGGCTCGGTGCCCGAGCTCTACTTGTTGATCATTCTGGCCTCGATGTTTGAGCCTGGCCTCCTGGTGCTGCTGGTGATTCTGTCGGTCTTTGGATGGATGGGCCTCTCGGACTACGTGCGGGCGGAGTTCCTGCGTAACCGCAGCCTGGATTACGTCACAGCGGCGCGGGCCATGGGCCTGTCGCACTTTCGAATCATCACGCGTCACCTGTTGCCCAACAGCCTCACGCCGGTCATTGCATTCCTGCCCTTCCGCATGTCGGCCTCCATCCTTGCGCTCACGAGCCTTGATTTCTTGGGCCTGGGCGTGCCGGCCTCTACCCCCAGCCTTGGTGAGTTGCTCGCCCAGGGCAAGGACAACCTTGATGCATGGTGGATCACCGTCTCCACCTTCGGGGTGCTCGTGGGACTGCTGCTGCTCCTGATCTTCATTGGCGAGGCGCTTCGCGATGCCCTCGACACACGCCGTGGCTGAGACCATTCCGACCGACACCGCCGAGGTCCTGCTCGAGGTGCGGGGCCTCACGACCGCATTCCACTCAGCCGATGGCCAGCATCGAGAGGCTGTCTCGGGCCTGGACCTTCGCATTCATAAGGGTGAGCGGGTGGCCCTGGTGGGCGAGTCTGGATCGGGCAAGACGGTCTCTGCGCTCAGCATCCTGGGCCTGCTGCCCGAGGCGCATTGTTCGGGAGCGGTGCTCTGGCGTGGGGAGTCTTTGCTCGACGCCTCCGAGACGCGGCGTCGGGCCCTGCGTGGCCGCGAGATCGCCATGGTGTTCCAAGAGCCCATGACGGCGCTTAACCCCCTGCTCACCATTGGCCGTCAGATTGGCGAGGTGCTGGAGTTGCATGAAGGGTTGTCCCGCCAGGAAGCCCACGAGCGGGCGGTCGGCCTGCTCGACCGCGTGGGCATCGATGACCCACAGCGTCGCGCCGTGGCTTACCCGCATCAGCTCTCCGGCGGTCAGCGCCAGCGCGCACTGATTGCCATGGCCCTGGCCTGTCGGCCGGCCTTGCTCATTGCCGATGAGCCCACCACCGCACTGGACATGACCCTGCGTCAGCAGGTGTTGGATCTCTTGATGGCCCTGCAAGAAGAGACGGGCATGGGCATTCTGCTCATCACCCACGACCTGCCCATGGTTCGGCGTTTTGCCCAGTCGGTGGGTGTCATGCAGTCGGGCCGGCTGGTGGAGTCGGGCTCGGTGGAGGCTGTCTTCACCAAGCCACAGGCGCCCTACACCAAGGCCCTTCTGGATGCCCAGCCCAAGAAAATGGTGGGGGTACCGGGCCCCCGGCAGGTCATGCTCGAGGTGCGTCGCCTCTCGTGTCAGTTTGCCGTGGGCGGCAGTCTCTTCAAGAGCCGCTTTCACACGGCCGTGAACCGCGAGAGCTTCATCGCCACCCGTGGTGAAACCCTGGGCATTGTGGGCGAGTCGGGATCGGGCAAGACCACGCTGGGCCTCTCCTTGTTGCGGCTCTCGGCCGCGAGGGTCTCGGGCGAGGTGCGTTTCGATGGGGTGGACCTGCTCACCCTGTCGGGCGCCGAGATGCGCAGCCGCCGCGCTGCATTGCAGGCGGTCTTCCAAGACCCCTACAGCGCACTCTCACCGCGCCTGACCGTGGGGCAAATTCTGGAGGAGGGCCTGCGGCTGCACCGTCCAGCCATGACTCCTGCTGAGCGGCTCGCACGCTGCGAGGCCTGCCTTGAAGAGGTGGGCCTGCCCACCGATGCCATTGGCCGGTATCCGCATGAGTTCTCCGGCGGCCAGCGTCAACGCATTGCCATTGCGCGGGCCATCATCTTCGAGCCCGCCTTGCTGCTGCTCGATGAGCCCACCAGCGCATTGGACCTCTCGGTCCAGCAGCAGATCCTCACGCTGCTTGTGCAGTTGCAGCAAGCCAAGGGCTTAACCTATATATTCATCTCCCATGACCTCTCTGTTATTCGCGCGATTGCCCATCGCACGCTTGTCATGCGCCAGGGCAGCATTGTGGAATTTGGTGCCACCGATGATGTGCTTGGTCAGCCGCGCCAGCCCTACACCCAGCAGCTGCTCGATGCCGCATTCCCCGAGGAGCGGCTCGCCGGTGTGGCCCCGCCGGCTGCTCCCTCTGCTGAGCTGTCTCGGGCTGCTCGCCTGCTCATCTGAGACACCCGCGCCGCCACGGCCACCCCTGGTGGCCGTGGCCACTGCCACTGCTGCAGGCGCTTCCACAAACCTGCCAACCATTCCAGCCTCTGGCGAGGCCAAGTCGGAGCTCGCGGGCGAGGTGCTCGAAGTGCTCGTCAAGCCGGGTGAGCGGGTGCAGGCCGGCCAGGCCCTTGTTCGCGTAGATCCCATTGATGCCCGCCTCGCGGACTCCGCTGCGCGGGTGCAGATCGAAGCGGCCAGGGCCCAACTGGCGGCATCCGAGGCCGACTTCCGCCGCTACACCGAACTGCGTGATCAGTCTTTTATCTCTGCGGCCGAGTGGGATCGCCGCCGCGCAGCCCTGGCCTTGGTGCGGGCCGATTTTGAGGCCACCCTCGACCGGCTTGGCCTCTACACCCTGCGCGCGGCACGGGCCGGTACGGTGAAGGCCGTGTTGGTGCGGCCAGGCCAGACGGTGGCTGCCGGATTCGTGTTGGTCAAGATGCAGGCCGAAGGCGCCAATGCCACGATGGCGGCTGGGCCCCCGCAGGGGTTCATCCTGCCCACGGGTGCCGTGGTCGATGGACGTTGGGTCTTTCGTGTGCGGGAGGCCGAGGGTGGGTTTCGCGTCCAGCGTGTGGAGGTGGTGCTTGGCGATGCCGACGCTACCCAGGTGCTGGTGACGCAGGGCCTCGCGGCCGGCGATCTGGTGGTGGCGGCGGGCGCGCAGCGCCTGGCCGATGGTGATGCGGTTCGGGTGAGGCGGTGATCAACCTGTCGGCCTGGGCCATTGCGCATCCCGCACTGGTCCGCTACCTCATGGTGGCCTTCCTGCTTTTGGGCGTGGGCAGTTATTTCAAGTTGGGCCAAGACGAAGACCCGCCCTTTAACTTTCGAGTGATGGTGGTGCAGGCCCAGTGGCCGGGCGCCACCGCGCTTCAGATGGCCGACCAGGTGGCCGATCGCCTGGAGCGAATGATTCAGGACGTGCCCAACATCGACATGGTCACGAGCTTTTCCAAGCCCGGTGAGACCACGGTGATCGTGCAGGTTAAAGATGACTTCGATCCGGCCGAGGTGCCCGACCGTTTCTACCAGGTGCGCAAGAAGGTCACCGACCAGGCCGCCAGCCTGCCGTCCGGAGTGCGGGGCCCCTTCTTCAACGATGACTTTGGTGACACCTTCGGGGTGATCTATGCCTTGCAGGCGCCGGGCTACGCATTGGCCGACCAGGCAGACCTCGCGCGGCAGGCGCGCTCCGCCCTGATGCGCGTGCCTGACGTGGGCAAGGTCGACCTCTTCGGCCTGCAGGAGGAGCGCGTCTTCATTGAACTGAGCCGCGCAGCGCTGACGCGCCACGGACTCACGGCCGCCGCTGTGGCCCAGCAGGTGGGTGAGCAGAACGCAGTGGTCTCGGCCGGGGAGCTTGAGGCCGGCCGTTGGCAGATTCCCCTGGAGGTGCAGGCCCAGTTTGCCTCGCTTGAAGACATCCGCAGCATGCCCATCCGGGCGGGTGGACTGCTCCTCAAGCTGGGCGATGTGGCCCAGGTGCAGCGTGGCCCGCAGGACCCAGCCGGCCCTGGGCTGCGGGTCAATGGGGTGCCCGCCATTGGCCTGGGCGTCTCGATGCAAAAAGGCGGCGACATTGTGGCCCTGGGCCGGTCATTGGCCAGTGCGTTGGCTGTGATCAGGGCCGACCTGCCTGTGGGCGTAGACCTCGTGCAAATCCAAGACCAGCCCAGCGTTGTGCAGGACTCGGTGCAGGAGTTTCTCATCGTGCTGGGCGAGGCGATTGCCATTGTGCTGGCGGTCAGCCTGCTGGCCTTGGGGCTTCACCGACGTCCACTGCGAGTGGACCCTCGGCCCGGGCTGATTGTGGCCATCAGCATTCCGTTGGTCTTGGCCGTGACCTTCCTCATCATGCACCTCTGGGGCGTGGGCCTGCACAAGATCTCCGTGGGCTCGCTGATCATCGCCCTGGGCCTCTTGGTCGACGACGCCATCATTGTGGTGGAGATGATGGTGCGCAAGCTCGAGGAGGGTGCGGATCGCCTTCAGGCAGCCACGGCGGCCTTCGAACTCACCGCCATGCCCATGCTCACGGGCACCCTCATCACGGCCATTGGTTTTCTGCCCATTGGCATTGCCAAGTCGGTGGTGGGTGAGTACACCTTTGCCATTTTTGCGGTCACGGCGGCTGCGCTCATGGTCTCTTGGCTGGTCTCGGTCTTTTTCGTACCGGCCCTGGGCTACTGGCTGCTGCGCTCGCCGACACATGCGGCGCATGCATCCGCAATGGCCGCTGGCCCGCAGGCGGTGGGTCAGGGCGGGCACCAGGACGCGGCTCTCGCGCAGCGCTTTCGCAGACTCGTCACGCTCTGCGTAGAGCGACCGCTCACCACCTTGGCGCTCACCGTTCTCCTGTTTCTGGCGGGCTTGGTCGGCATGGGCCAGGTGGAGCAGCAGTTCTTTGCAGACTCTTCTCGGCCGGAGATTCTGGTGGATGTCACCCTGGCCCAGGGCAGCAGCCGTCGGGCCACCGACCAGGTGGTGGAGGCCTTGGAGGTGTCTGTGCTCGAGACGCCTGGGGTCGGAACCGTGTCGAGTTGGGTGGGTGCCGGTGCGCCGCGCTTTTTTCTGCCACTGGACATCATCTTTCCAGACTCGCATGTGGCGCAGCTCGTCATTCAGCCCGCCCAGGGCGCCGACCGGGAGGCCATCCTCGCAGCCCTTGCGGCCCGTCTGCCAGACATTGCACCCGAGGCCAGGCTTCGCATCAAGCGCCTGCCCAATGGCCCGCCGGTGCCGTATCCCGTGGCCTTTCGCCTGGTGGCCGATCGCCCAGAGGCGGCCATGGCGGCGGCCGAGCAGGTGCAGGCCCAGATGCGCAAGCACCCAGACCTGCACATTGTTCACTTAAATTGGCAGGGCCAGCGGCCGGTGGCGCAGGTGCAGGTCGACCTCGCCCGGGCCCGCGAGCTCGGCGTGCCGCCAGCCGTCATTGCACGAACCCTGGAGGCCCGGTTTGCCGGGGTGACGGTCGGCGAGTTCCGAGAGAACGACAAGCGCATCCCCCTGCTGCTGCGGCTGCCGCAGCCAGAGCGCGATGACGGCCTTGCCGGTCTGCGGGGCCTGTTGTTGCCGGCCCTCTCGGGCGAGCAGGTGCCGCTCGACAAGGTGGCCCGCGTGGAAATGGTGTGGGAGCCCGGTCTGGTCTGGCGTCGGGATCGCGAGTACGCGGTCACGGTGCAGGCGGCCATGGCAACCGAGCGTCAGGCGGCCAGTGTGAGTGCGGAGCTGATGCGAGCGCTGCAGCCCTTGGCGAGCACATTCCCGGCTGGAACCCGCCTTCAATTGAGTGGCGAGGTGGAGGAGAGCAGCAAGGGGCAGGCCTCCATTTTTGCAGGCATGCCCATCATGTTCTTCCTCACGTTCACGCTGCTGGTGGTGCAATTGAAGAGCACGCCCAAGAGCCTCATGGTGCTGGCCACGGCCCCGCTGGGCCTGGCGGGGGTGGCTGGGGCCCTGCTTTTGCTCGACCGCCCATTTGGATTTGTGGCCATGCTGGGCGTGATCGCCCTCATGGGCATGATCATGCGCAACTCGGTCATCCTGATTGACCAGATTGACAAGGAACGGGCCAAGGGCCTGGGCCTGCAGGCGGCCATTGTCGAGGCCACCATGGGCCGGTTTCGCCCCATTGTGCTCACGGCGGCGGCGGCCATTCTGGCCATGATCCCCCTCCAGGGCTCGGTCTTTTGGGGCCCCATGGCGGTGGCCATCATGGGCGGGCTCATTGTGGCCACGGCCCTCACGCTGCTGTCTCTCCCGGCCCTCGTGGCGCTGGTTGGCCGATGGGGCCGGGTGCTCCACTAGCCGGCTGGGGTAAACACTAGTGTTGTCCCCGCCGTCCCGTCTAAGTCTTTTGGGTACACTCCACGTTGTCCATGGCAGTCGGCTGTCGATTGGTTGGACCTTTCGAATTTTCCAAGGAGATGACATGAAGCATTCCCAGACCGAAGTGGCCGAAGTCAAAGCCACCGCCGAACAGGCTCAAGTCGGCCGTCGTAAGTTTTTTGGCAAGGCTGCAACGGCTGCTGTGGCAGCCCCCGTGGTTGCTGGCTTCCCCTCCATCGCTGTGGCACAGGCTCCCATCGTCCTCAAGATGCAGGGCTCCTGGGGTGCCAACGAGATCTTCTCGGAAATGGCCCAGCAGTACGTCGCCCGCGTCAACGAAATGGCCGGCGGCCGCCTCAAAGTGGAGTACCTGCCTGCAGGTGCCGTGGTCAAGCCTTTTGAAATCATCGACGCCGTCAGCAAGGGCGTGCTCGATGGTGGCCACCATGTGTCCGGCTACTGGTACGGCAAGAACAAGAGCGCCTCGCTCTTCGGCACCGGCCCCGTGAGCGGCGCCACACCCGAGATTGGCCTGTCCTGGATTCATGCCGGCGGCGGCCAGGAGCTCTGGAACAAGCTCACTGCCAAGATGGGCCTGAATGTCGTGGGCTTCTTCTCCTTCCCCATGCCTTCACAGCCCCTGGGCTGGTTCAAGAAAGTGCCCCCCAAGAAGGCGGCAGACCTCAAGGGCTTCAAGTACCGCACCATCGGCCTGGCCGCAGACATGCTCCAGGAAATGGGCATGGCCGTGGCCCAGTTGCCCGGCGGCGAGATCGTTCCCGCCATGCAGCGCGGCGTGATCGATGCCTTCGAGTTCAACAACCCCACTGCCGACATGCGCTTTGGTGCACAGGACGTGGCCAAGTACTACTCGATGGGTTCGTTCCACCAGGCTCAGGAGTTCTTCGAGATCATCTGGAACAAGACCAAGTACGATGCCCTGCCCGCCGATCTGAAGGCCATCCTGAAGTACGCGGCTGAAGCGGCCTCCACGGCCTCCACGGCCCTGGCCCATGCCAACTACTCCAAAGACCTGCAAGAGCTGATCGTCAAGCACAAGGTTCGTGTCTCGCGCACCACGCAAGACATCTACAAGGGTCAGTTGGCCGCCTGGGACAAGGTCACGCCCAAGCTCGAGAAAGAAGTCGACATGTTCAAAGAGATCAACGACTCCTTCAAGGCCTGGTCTAAGCGGGTGGGCTTCTACCACTTCACCAATGAGGCAGACTACCGCCTCGCCTTTGAGCACGTGCAGAAGACAAAACTGCCGCGCTAAGTTGGTCTTTGTCTGAATAAGGGCTGTCGGGTCTCCCGGCGGCCCTTATTTTTAAGTTCTAGGAGGATTGCCTGCAATGGAAACCTGGATTCGCCGAATCGACACCTTCAGCAAGTCCGTCGGACATGCCTTTGCCTGGTGCGTATTGGTTCTCACTGCGAGCACCTGCTACGAAGTCTTCATGCGTTATGTGCTCAATGCCCCAACGGCCTGGGCCTTCGACATGAGCTACATGATGTACGGTGCGCTCTTCATGATGTCTGGCGCCTACGCCATGTCCCGGAACTCCCACGTTCGTGGTGACTTCATCTACCGCAAGTGGGCTCCCCGCACCCAGGCCAAGGTCGACCTGGTGCTCTATTTCATTTTCTTTTTTCCGGCCGTATTCGCCATGGTGTTCACCGGGGCGCAGTACTCCTTCCAGTCTGCGAGCATCCTTGAGAGCAGTGTGAACAGTCCCGCTGGTGTTCCGGTCTGGCCGCTGAAACTTGTCATCTTCGTTGCAGGTCTTACCCTGCTCATCGCGGGCATTGCAGAAGTCATGCGCTGCCTCATTTGCATCCGAACGGGGGCCTGGCTCTCACGCAGTGGTGATGTGGAAGAACTGGAAGACGTCTTGATCAAACAACATGCTGAGAAAGCCCCATCATGAGTGATCCAATGGTGGCCCTGCTGATGCTGGGCCTGTTTATTTGTGTGATCTTTCTGGGCTTTCCCATTGCCTTCACGCTCATGGCCATGGGCATCGGCTTTGGCTACTACGCCTACTTCGTGGCCGACCAAGCCTTCTGGGACAACCGCATCTTCTACCTCTTCACGCAGAACACCTTCAGCGTGATGAATAACGATGTGCTGATCTCCATTCCGCTCTTCTTGTTCATGGGCTACATCATCGAGCGGGCCAACATCCTCGATCGACTCTTCCATTCCTTGCAGGTGGGCCTTCGTTTCCTGCCGGGCTCCATGGCGGTGGCTGCACTGGTCACCTGCGCCTTGTTCGCCACGGCCACGGGCATTGTGGGCGCGGTGGTCACCCTCATGGGCCTCATTGCCCTGCCCGCCATGCTCAAGGCCGGCTACGATGAGAAACTCTCGAGTGGCGTCATCACGGCCGGTGGCACGCTCGGCATTCTGATTCCGCCCTCCATTCTGCTCATTGTGTACGCGGCCACGGCCAGTGTGTCGGTGGTCAAGCTCTATGCGGCTGCCCTCATTCCGGGCTTCGTGCTCGCGGGGCTTTATGTGTGCTACGTCATCACGCGTGCCACGATCAATCCATCGCTCTGCCCGAGGATCAAGGACGGCGGGGAGTACGGTGTTTGGAAAAGCTTGGTGCTCGTGTTCCAGGCCTTTGTGCCGCTGGCCGCGCTCATCTTGGCCGTGCTCGGTTCCATTCTCTTTGGCTTGGCCACCCCCAGCGAGGCAGCCGCCATGGGTGCACTGGGCGGCATCATTCTTGCGGTGATCTACCGCGCCTTCACCTGGGATCGCCTTCGTGAGGCGGTGTACCTCACGGCCCGCACCTCGGCCATGGTCTGCTTCCTGTTTGTGGGTGCGGCCACCTTCTCATCGGTCTTCTCATACCTGGGCGGTGAGCACATCGTGAAGGATGCGCTGCTCGCCATGGACCTCACCCCGGTGCAGTTCCTGCTGCTCGCGCAGCTCATCATCTTCATTCTGGGCTGGCCGCTCGAGTGGAGCGAGATCATCATCATCTTCGTTCCCATCTTCTTGCCGTTGCTGCCGCTCTACGGCGTCGATCCAATCCTTTTTGGCATCCTGATTGCCATTAATCTGCAGACATCCTTCCTCACGCCCCCCATGGCCATGTCGGCCTATTACTTGAAGGGGGTGGCGCCGAAGAGCCTTCAGCTGGTCACCATCTTCAAGGGCTGTATGCCGTTCGTGGGCATGGTCATCCTCACGCTGGCGCTCACCTACATCTACCCGAGCATGGTCACCTACCTGCCCGACCAGTTCTTCAATCAGGCGGTAGAAATCGAGTACGACCCGACGGATGAGTCCGTGGTCGACCCCAACATCTTCAAGAGCATGTAATGGCCGAGGCCGTTCAACGTCCCATCCATGAGCTCACGGCCCACGAGGCCCGTGAGTTGTTGGTGGCTGGGCAGGCCGATGTCGTCGGCCTCATGAAGCAGGTGTCTGCCTTTGTGGCAGCGGCCGATGAGAAGGTGAAGGCCTTTGCCCATCTGGATGACCGCGTGGTGGACCTTCAGGCGGAATACCTGCAGAAGGCTCGAACTGCGGGTGAGTTGCCGGGCCCCTTGTTTGGCGTGCCCATCGGCATCAAGGACATCATCGACACCCAAGACTTTCCCACTGAATATGGCAGCGCCATTCACAAGGGTCGCTATTCGGTGGGCGATGCCACCGTGGTGCAACGCCTTCGCGCGGCCGGCGCCGTGATCTTTGGCAAGACCGTCACCACCGAGTTCGCCACCTTCGTGCCGGGCCCCACGCGTAATCCACACAACCTAGAGCACACGCCCGGGGGCTCCTCCAGTGGCTCAGCGGCAGCAGTGGCCGCAGGCATGGTGCCCGTGGCCATCGGCAGCCAGACCAATGGCTCTGTAATTCGCCCGGCCTCCTATTGCGGTGTCTACGGCTTTAAGCCCTCCATGGGCCTGATCCCGCGTACCGGCCTGCTGGAGCAGTCGCCCTCGCTCGATCAGGTCGGTGTGTTTGCCCGGAACATCGATGACATTGCGCTGGTGACGCAGGTTCTGGTGGGCGATGACGGTCATGACACCGCCACGCGCGCGCAGGCCCCCATGCGCCTCTTGGATGTGGCCACGGCCGAACCACCGCTGCCGCCCAAATTCTGTTTTGTGAAGACACCCTGGTGGGGCCAGATCGACCCCGAGGCCCAAGAGGCCTACGAGGCGCTGGTGGCCCACTTGGAGGGCTGCGTAGAGATGTCTGGCCTGCCGGAGGTGGTGTCCCAGGCCGCGGTTTGGCACAAGCAGGTCAACGAGGTGGAGCTTGCCTTCTGCCTGCAAAAGGAGTGGAACCACAACCGCGATCAACTGAGCCCGGCGCTGCAGTCGCGGGTGGCCGAGGGCATGCAGGTGCCCGTGATGGATTACCTGCTCGCCAAGGACCGCATGTCCCACGTGATGTCGGCCTTCGATGAGTACTTCGATGAGTACGATGGCATCCTGTGCCCGTCGGCCTTGGGGACGGCGCCCGCGGGTTTGGCCGCCACCGGAGACCCCATCATGTCCACGGTCTGGAGCTTTGCAGGGCTGCCCACACTGAACCTGCCGCTCATGAACCTCTCGAACGGGCTGCCCTTGGGCGTGCAGCTCGTGGGTCGCCACAAGCACGACGCCCGGTTGCTTCGGTCCGCCCGTTGGCTGGTCAGTGAATTTCTACGGAGAAACGAGTCATGAAACGTGTTGAGAACATCACGGGGCTGATTGGCCTTGTTCTGTTGGCCGCATTCCTCACGCCTTACATCCTGAAGCTGCCGCAGATCGACATCACGCTCATTCTGCTGCTCGGGCTGGCTTTGGCCGCCTACGATTTCTTCACCTCCAAAGACAGCTGA
>CAMAXF010000010.1 GCA_945862305.1 Bordetella parapertussis
ATGGTCGCAACGACAAAACGTAAAACCTCGCTAACACTCGATGCAGAGACGCTCGACTCTGCAAAGGCCCTCGATCTGAACGTCTCGTCCATCGCCGAGACAGCGCTCAAGGTGGCCGTGTCAAATGCCCGCAGGCTTCAATGGCTGAAAGACAACGAAGCAGCATTCGCTGCCCAATCGGCTTGGCATGAGCGACATGGTCACCCTTTGGCCGACATCATTAGCGCTCCTGGAGGAGCCTCTTGGCGCACCTAACTCGCTTTGATGTAGCCGACTACAACGGAGTGAGGATGGTCGTTGTTGAGAGTGATCTCTTGCCGCCCGATTCCTCGGTGGTTGTCATTCCGCTTCTGGCGAATTATCCGATCGTGAAGGACCTCAATCCGGAGATCCTCCACGAGGGTCAGCGCCTTGTCCTTGCAACCCGACTTATTGCGGCGGTTCGGCGAACTCAGGTGCGTCGCGTGGGCAGTGTTGCAGACCAAGGCGACCGCATCATCCGTGCTGTTGACATCCTCATGGCAGGCGTCTGAGTATTCCAGTGTTTCAGCCATCCGAGTTTGCCAGCCAGGACCCGTTAAGGAGTTGGGATCGCAAACTCGATCTCTTCTTCCATCGAGAGGCTGTTAGCATCATGGCGTCTTGATCTCGGAGGGAGAAGATGCATCAGCTTCGAAAGTCTAGTGATCGGGGCCATGCGGGCCATGGCTGGCTCAAGAGCTTCCATTCCTTCTCGTTTGCGGATTACTACGATCCTGAATTCATGGGCTGGGGGAATCTGAGGGTCATCAACGAAGACCGAGTGGCCCCAGGCATGGGCTTCGGAACCCATAGCCATCGCGACATGGAGATCATCAGTTACGTCCTGTCTGGCGAACTTGCACACAGAGACAGTCTTGGAAATATTGAGACCATTCCTCCTGGAGACATTCAGCGCATGTCGGCTGGCACCGGCGTCACACACAGTGAGTTCAACCATGCCAAGGAGAAGCAGACTCACTTTCTTCAGATTTGGATTCGCCCCAGCAAGATGGGCGTCCCGCCGGGTTACGAGCAGCGTTCCATTCATGAACAAGACAAGCGGGGAAGGTTATTAAAGGTTGCCTCGCCGCCTGGTGCGGGAGGACTGGTGAGCATGAATGCCGACGCAACGATTTACGCAGGCCTGTTTGACCCTGGTGAACAGGCGGAGATCCAACTCTCTCAAGGGCGCAAGGCTTACGCCCATCTCGTTCGGGGTGAGCTGACCATCAACGGCCACGCCATGTTGGCAGGCGACGCCTTGATGCTTTCGGACGAACCAAGACTCCAGGTCTCACACGGGCGGGATGCGGAGGTCTTGGTGTTTGATCTGGCACCGACGTAATCGCCTCTGGGCGAGTTGACGAGCTCCCCCTTTGAGGTTCATGGAACCTATTTAGAGGTGGTGTATCCCTTTAGGGCACCCTCGCATGTAGGCTGTCCCGCCCAATAAATCCCGCTGTGCTGTAATGGCGGGATCATGAAGCGTTTTCCAGCTGGCTCCCGCTGCGCGTGAAGGGCCATCTTCCGACACCCCGCCCGCGGCTCTTGGCGGTTTGTATTGGCCAGGTCGCGCCACTCCTCGTGCGCGCAAGTGAGCAGGCGGCCCCCAAACGCGTTCTCTCTGGCATTCGGAAGGCAGTTGTTTCGGACGCCGCCAACCCCTCTTTGCATTTCGTAGGCGCCCTGGGTCTTGAGGGGGATGAGCAGTGCGATCTCACCGTCCACGGCGGCATCTCGAAGGCGGTGTACGCCTATCCACATAACCATTACGCGTTCTGGACACAGGCCCTTGAACAGCATGGTGGCCGAGTAGATCGATTCTCAGCGCCAGGTGCGGTGGGGGAGAATCTCTCTGTCGAGGGGCTCTCTGAGGACATCGTTTATTTGGGCGACGAGTGGGCAATCGGAGAGGTGGTTCTCCGCGTGACCGAGCCGAGAGAGCCCTGCTACAAGTTCAACGCAGCGGTTGGTTGGTCTGGTGCAGCAAAGGCCATGGCGCAGCAGGGATGTTGCGGCTGGTATTTGTCTGTCGTTACCCCCGGGGTTCTGGCCGCTGATTCTCAGATCGACGTAAGGCCAGGGCCTCGGAGACTATCCGTTCAGCAGGCGTTTTTAAAGAAGCGCGTGTGAGGGGGCCGCATCATCACAGTGCCTATGACGGCACCTTTGGCCATCAGCGTCTTCGGCCCGTCGGCGTCCGCACGCTGGGCATTGCCATATTGCTGACAGGCGGTTATGCAGTTGTGGAGTTGATTGGCGGCATCCTCTCCGGCTCGCTCGCCCTGGTCTCTGACGCTGGGCATATGGCCACAGACGCAACAGCATTGATGATTGCGCTGGTTGCTCAGGTGGTCGCAAGGCGTCCAGCCACGGCAACACACACCTATGGATATGGGCGTATTGAAGCGTTGGCAGCGTTTGTAAACGGCCTCGTGCTCCTGGGTCTTACTGGGTGGATTATCCTTGAGGCATTTGCAAGGCTGCGCTCGCCAACCAGCATCGACAGCACCACCTTGTTGGTTGTCGCAGGTATTGGGCTCCTTGTGAACCTGTCGGTGGCCTGGGTACTGTCTCGGGATCGGCACGACTTGAATACACGCGCCGCGCTCTCACATGTCTGGGGCGACCTTCTCGGCTCACTGGCCGCACTCATTGCTGGTGTTGCAATCTTGTTCGGGGCGCCCTATTGGGTGGATTCTTTACTTTCTCTGCTCATTTGTATTCTGATTGTTCGCTCGGCCTTGGCGGTCTGTCGAGCCGCACTGGGTGTGCTCATGGAGCGCGTTCCTGAGCACCTAGATCTCATGAAGATTTTCTCTGCAATGGCTGCTGTCAGTGGTGTGCGGGGTGTACACAATCTTCACGTTTGGGAGTTGGCGCCCGGTCAGGTTGCTCTGTCTGCTCATCTAGATTTGTCGGACCTTCACCAATGGCCAAGCATCTTGGAACAGACTGTTGCGGTGCTCTCGGACATGGGCGTAGACCACATCACACTTCAGCCCGAGTTGATCGACAACCAAGATGTTGCTGTGTAACCCGGCATTGAACTTACAACGCAGACTATGAGGATATTCAATGAACCCACTGCTTAAACATACGGCTGGCTTGGTATTTGCAGGGCTTGGCATTGCAGCGATGGCTGGTGAACAGACCTATGTGCCCAAGGCTGTCCAGGTCTCCGAAAATGTCTATGCAATCGTGGGTCCACTTGGGCAGCGCAGTCAGGCCAATGCGGGTCTCAATGCCAATTACGGGTTCATCGTGACAGGCAGCGGGGTCGTTCTGATCGACAGTGGTGCCAGTGCGCATGGTGCTGCGCTGCTAGAGAAAGCGGTTCGGGAAGTCACAACGAAGCCCATTCGGTGGGTGCTCAACACGGGCGCTCAGGATCACCGCTGGCTTGGCAACGATTATTTTGCGAAGCGGGGTGGCGAGGTTCACGCCATGGAGGGCACGGTCAAGACCCAGCAGCGCTTTGCAGTCCAGCAGATGGAGGGGCTTCAACGGTTTCTGGGTGCCCAGTTGTCTGGAACGGTGGCAGCCCATGCCAGCAAGCGCGTGAGCGGGCCTGAGGCGACCTTGGTGATTGACGGTCTGACGATACAGTGGATCGAGACGAATGCCCACTATCCGGGAGACACGATGATTCATCTGCCGCAGGCCTCGGTGACATTCACCGGGGATTTGGTCTATGTCGACCGAATTCTTGGGGTGCTTCCACAGTCGGATGTGCGCAAGGCGCAGGCGGCATTCGAGCGGCTGGTTGGTCTCAATCCGGTGCGTCTGGTGCCGGGTCACGGCCGGGTTACCGATCTCTCGCAGGCCCGCCGCGACACGGGCGATTACTACCGGTTTCTGATCGATCGAGTGGGCGCAGCCGCCCGCAACATGGATTCCATCGGCGAGACCTTGGACAAGTTCGAAAAGCCCAAAGAGTTCATGCACTTGGAGAATTTTGCGGAGCTCCACCGGGCCAACATGAACCGGGTGTTCGTCGATTTTGAGGCGAACCCCTAACTGGTTCAGTGGTGGCTTCCGGCAGTTGACCAAAGGCAAGTAACTCCCTACACTTTGTACAGGTATCGGGAGAGATCACTGCAACCCCGTGACGCCGAAGGAGCAACCGCCCCGGAAACTCTCAGGCAAAAGGACCGGTACCCACCATCACTCTGAAGAGCCTCTGGCGTGCGTCCGCCAGAGCACCGCAGGAGCAAGCGGGCCAGCAGCCCGTGAATCTCTCAGGTCCAAAACAGAGGGGGCGTTCGAATCGCATGTTGCGAATCGACCACGACCCTCGACGTTTTGGAGACCTTCAAATGAGAAAGTCATTTGTCGTTGTTGGCGGTGGCATCACGGGTGTCACCACGGCCTATGCGTTGGCCAGGCATGGGCACAATGTCACATTGCTTGAGCGCAATCGCTACGCGGCCATGGAAACGTCCTTTGCAAATGGTGGTCAGTTGTCCGCCTCGAATGCTGAGGTCTGGAACAGCTGGGCCACCGTCTGGAAGGGCATGAAGTGGCTCTTCAAGAGGGATGCGCCGCTCCTCGTGAATCCCGCACCCAGTTGGCACAAGTTCTCTTGGTTTGCCGAGTTCATGGCCGCCATCCCGAGCTACGAGCGCAATACCATTGCCACAGCCAAGATGGCCATCGCTGCACGTGAGCACTTGTTTGGCTGGGCGCGAGACGAGGCCATTGACTTCGACCTCAAGACAGAGGGCATTCTTCACATTTACCGTGACAAGGCTGGCTTTGAGCATGCGGGATGGGTGTCGGCTCTGCTTGCGAAGGGCGGTCTGCCCCGTCGGGCGGTGACGCCATCGGAGATGAAGGCCATCGAGCCCACTCTCAATGGCAGCTACTACGGCGGCTACTTCACTGAGAGTGACGCCACGGGAGACATTCACAAGTTCACGCACGGCCTGGCTTTGGCAGCGGCGCGGCGCGGTGTCAACGTCTTGTACGACCGAGAGGTTCTGCAGGTTGCATCAGACGGTCAGCGTGCAGTGGTAACCATGCGCCATGGTGAGCAAACTGAAACACAGTCGTTTGACAACATTGTCGTCTGTGCGGGTGTGGGGAGCAGAAGTCTTGCCGCGCAGCTTGGAGACCGGCTCAATGTGTATCCGGTCAAGGGCTACTCGATAACGGTCAACCTAGACGACCCAGCCAGTCAGCAGGCCGCACCCAGCGTGAGCTTGCTGGATGATGAGACCAAGCTTGTCACAAGCCGACTCGGCCTGAGCCGGTTCCGTGTGGCAGGCACTGCGGAGTTCAATGGGCTGAACAAGGACATCCGTGCCGATCGCATCCGTCCTTTGATCGACTGGGTTCATGGCTGCTTCCCGGGGGTGAACACCCGTTCGGTGGTGCCGTGGGCGGGCTTGCGCCCAATGCTGCCCAACATGATGCCCCGTGTTGGGCCGGGCACAAAGCCCAATGTGTTTTACAACACGGGCCATGGCCATCTGGGATGGACGCTCTCCGCGGGAACTGCCGAGATGCTCGCAGGCGTGATCGAAAAAAAATCGCCCCGAGCAAGCCCGGGGCGATTGTCTCTTACAGCAGATGCTTGAGAGATCAGCCGTTCAGGTCGTACCGATCTGCGTTCATCACCTTGACCCAGGCTGCAACAAAGTCTTGCACAAACTTTTCTTTGTTGTCGTCCTGGGCATAGAGCTCGGCGTATGAGCGCAGGATGGAGTTCGATCCGAACACCAGGTCCACGCGCGTGGCCGTGAACTTGGCCTGACCGCTCTTGCGCTCCACGATCTCGTAGCTGTTACGGCCCGTGGGCTTCCAGCTGTAAGACATGTCGGTGAGCGTGACGAAGAAGTCATTGCTCAACACGCCCACACGGCTGGTGAACACGCCATGCTTGGTGCCGCCGTAGTTGGTGCCCAGCACGCGCATGCCACCGATCAGCGCAGTCATCTCGTGGGCGGAGAGGCCCATGAGCTGTGCACGGTCGAGCAGCATTTCTTCGGGCTTGACCACGTAATGTTTCTTCTGCCAGTTGCGGAAGCCGTCGGCCAGGGGCTCGAGCACCGCAAACGACTCGACATCCGTGTGCGCTTGGCTGGCATCGCCACGACCAGGTGCGAAGGGAACGGTGATGTTGAAACCACCGGCCTTTGCGGCCTGCTCAATGCCCACGTTGCCCGCCAGAACAATCACATCGGCCACGCTTGCACCGGCATCCTTGGCAATGCCCTCGAGCACAGCCAACACCTTGGTCAGGCGTGCAGGCTCGTTGCCTTCCCAATCCTTCTGGGGGGCCAGGCGAATGCGGGCACCGTTGGCGCCGCCACGGAAATCGGAGCCACGGAAGGTGCGGGCGCTATCCCAGGCGGTGGCAACCATGTCAGCAGTTGACAGGCCGCTGGCGGCAATCTTGGCCTTTACAGCGTTGACGTCGTACTTCGTGCTGCCGGCAGGGACTGGGTCTTGCCAGACGAGGTCCTCTTTCGGAACTTCAGGCCCGATGTAACGGGTCTTCGGTCCCATGTCGCGGTGGGTCAGCTTGAACCAGGCGCGCGCAAAGACATCCGAGAAGTAGGCAGGATCTTTGTAGAACTTCTCAGAGATCTTGCGGTACTCAGGGTCGACCTTCATCGCCATATCGGCGTCGGTCATCATGGGCTTGACCTTGATGGAGGGATCCTCGACGTCAACCGGCATGTCCTCCGACTTGATGTTGATGGGCTCCCACTGGTTGGCGCCGGCCGGGCTCTTGGTGAGCTGCCACTCGTAGTTCAGCAACAGGTGGAAGTAGCCGTTGTCCCACTTGGTGGGGTGGGTCGTCCATGCACCTTCGATGCCGCTGGTCACAGTATTTCGGCCAAGGCCACGGCCCTTCTTGTTGAGCCAGCCAAAGCCCTGCGCCTCCAGGTCCTCGCCTTCGGGGTTGGGGCCCAGGTCGGCGGCGCTGCCATTGCCATGGGACTTTCCAACGGTGTGGCCACCGGCCGTCAGTGCAACAGTCTCTTCGTCGTTCATGGCCATACGGGCGAAGGTCAGGCGCACATCGTGAGCCGTGCGCTGCGGGTCGGGTTGGCCCATCACACCCTCAGGGTTCACGTAGATCAGACCCATTTGAACGGCTGCAAGCGGGTTGTCCAGCGACTCACGGACTTCACCAGCACCGTCGTAGCGCTCGGAGGCGAGCCACTCCTTCTCAGAGCCCCAGTAGATGTCCTTCTCGGGGTGCCAAATGTCCTCGCGGCCGAAGCTAAAGCCGTAGGTCTTCAGGCCCATGGACTCGTAGGCCACATTGCCAGCGAGGATGAAGAGGTCGGCCCAGGAGAGCTTGTTGCCGTATTTCTTCTTGATGGGCCACAGCAGGCGACGGCCTTTGTCGAGGTTGCCGTTGTCGGGCCATGAGTTCAGGGGGGCGAAGCGCTGGGCGCCGGTGCCTGCGCCGCCGCGGCCGTCAGCGATTCGGTAGGTGCCGGCTGCGTGCCAGGCCAGGCGAACCATGAGGCCGCCGTAATGACCCCAGTCGGCAGGCCACCACTCTTGGCTGTCGGTCATGAGTGCGGTGAGGTCCTTCTTCACGGCCGCCACGTCCAGTTTCTTCACCTCTTGGCGGTAGTTGAAGCCCTTGAGCGGATTGGTCTTGGTGTCGTGCTGGTGCAGGATGTCCAGGTTCAGAGTGGTGGGCCACCACTCCATGTTCGTGGTCGTGCCGGAGGTGTTTCCACCGTGCATGACAGGGCACTGGCCCAGATTTGGGTCGCGTGTGTTCATGGTCTTCTCCTATGGGGGTTGTGACGCTATAGAGTATGACTATAAAAAAATCAAAATCTAATACTAAAAATCAATGGCACTCATTGATGAGAACTTAATTCAATGGCGGCGGGACGTTAGGCGGGTATGGTGGAGTTCATGATGTTGAATGTTCGCCTTCTCACGATTGTTTGGGCTGTCGCAGTGGGGCTCTCCGCGGTACGCCCCCACAGCTGGCAGATCTGGGCCATGGAGCTTGCGCCGGTCTTTCTGGCGTGGCCCGTGCTCTGGGCCACGGCCAAACGATTCCCACTCACGCCGTTGCTCTACGGGCTTATTCTTGTGCACGGCCTCATCCTCGTTGTGGGCGGTCATTACACCTATGCACGGGTGCCCATGGGGTGGGAGTTTGCCGAGTGGATGGGCTGGTCCCGCAATCCATACGACAAGCTGGGGCATTTTTTCCAAGGGCTGGTGCCAGCCTTGCTGGCCCGGGAGGTGCTGCTGCGTCGCCGCGATATCGCTCGCGGGGGCATGCTGTCGTTCCTTTGTGTCTTCGTGGCCCTAGGGGTGAGTGCTGTGTATGAACTGCTGGAATGGTGGATTGCAGTGGGCTGGGGCGATGGTGCGATCGATTTCCTCGGGGTCCAGGGCGATGTCTGGGATGCGCAGTCCGACATGCTCATGGCCTGGGTGGGCGCAATCATCGGACTTTTGGTCTTCTCAAGGCTGCAGGACCGTCAGCTTCGTTGATGTCACGGGCCCGTAATAATTCCATAATATTCGAATCATAAAATGAAGGCTCCTCATCAAAACCGACGGGAGAGCCTCATGAGCGACCAGCGCATCTTCAATGTGCTGTTTGTTTGCACCAGCAATTCATCGCGTTCCATTCTCGCGGAGGCCATTCTCAATGGCATGCGCAACCATCAGTTCAGGGCTTATTCCGCAGGCAGTCACCCCAAGGGAGAGGTCAGCCCCAATGCCATCAAGATTCTTCGAGAAAATGGCCACCCCACCGACGGACTTCGCAGCAAAGACTGGAGCGAGTTTGCTGGGCTCAACGCCCCCTCGCTCGACTTTGTGTTCACCGTGTGCGACAAAGCCGCGGGAGAGGTCTGCCCCGTCTGGCCAGGCCAGCCGCTCACGGCCCATTGGGGTGTGGAAGAGCCAACTGTGAAGCCGGGCGAGAACAAGACGGTTGAGCAGAAGTACCTGGAGGCCGCGACCGTCCTGCGCCGGCGCATTGAGCTGCTGCTTGCGTTGCCCATCGACAAGCTCGACCGACTGGCCCTGCAAAAGTCGTTGGCCGAAATCGGGCAAACTCGCTGAGATGCAAAACCAAGATGCCACCGCAGCCTTCAATGCACTCGGCCATGAGCTTCGGCTCAATGTGTTTCGACTGATTGTTCAGCGGGCCGGCCAGGGCGTAACGCCCTCTGAACTGGTGGAGCTTCTTGGCATTCCCGCGGCCACGCTGTCCTTTCATCTCAAGGAACTGAGTCATGCGGGGCTCATCCATGCGAGGCGAGATGGCCGGCACCTCATTTACTCGCCTGCCTTCGAGTTTATGAATGCCCTCATTGGGTTCTTGTCTGAAAATTGTTGCGATGGCTCGCCTTGTGTGTTGTCGACGCCTGTGACCGTCTGCCGCAAGGAGCTCTGAGGCTTGGGCCTCTTTGAGCGATGGCTGAGTGTGTGGGTGGGCCTTGGCATGCTGCTGGGCATGCTGTTGGGCCTTTGGCTGCCCGGCGCTTTTGAATGGGTGGCTGATCAAACCATTGCCCAGGTGAACCTGGTCGTGGCCGTGCTGATTTGGGCCATGATCTACCCCATGATGGTGCAGGTCGACTGGGCGTCTATTCAGGATGCTGGCCGACAGCCGCGCGGTCTGGCCCTCACCCTGGTGGTCAATTGGCTCATCAAGCCTGCGAGCATGGCGGCCATTGGCGTCCTCTTTTTTCAGTACGTCTGGGCCGACCTGGTCGACCCTCAAACAGCAGAGGAAGTCATTGCTGGAATGATTCTGCTGGGCGTGGCGCCCTGCACCGCCATGGTTTTTGTCTGGAGCCAGTTGGTGCGTGGCCATGCGGCCTACACCGTCATCCAGGTCTCCATCAACGATGTCATTCTGATCTTTGCCTTTGCGCCTCTGGCGGCATTCCTACTGGGTGTGACCGACATTGAGGTGCCTTGGGAGACGCTGGTACTGGCCACGCTGCTGTATGTGGCTGCGCCACTCCTGGCCGGGGTGCTGACGCGCAGGGCTTTGCGCAAACAGAGTGGCATTGCGGTGGAACTCTTTCTCGCGAAGGTCAAGCCGTTCTCGATCATTGGCCTGATCGCCACCGTGGTCATTCTTTTTGGACTGCAGGCGGGCACCATCGTTGAGCAGCCCATGCTGATGCTGCTCATTGCCATTCCCCTCATCCTTCAAACCTACGGCATCTTCTTTTTGTCATGGGGACTGGCCCGGGCCATGAAGCTCTCTCACCCGATTGCAGGGCCTGCCTGCCTGATCGGCACCTCCAACTTCTTTGAGCTGGCCGTGGCCGTGGCCATCTCGCTCTTTGGCATGCAGTCTGCGGCCGCCCTGGCCACAGTGGTGGGGGTGCTGGTCGAGGTTCCTGTCATGCTCTCGCTGGTTTATCTGGTCAATCGCTGGCGCACCTGAAATAATCGGGGCCATGCGTCCCGATTCCCCTTGCATTGCAATTTGTTCCACCGCCCAGGGCGACGACCTCTGCCGGGGCTGTGGCCGCACCTTTGAGGAGGTGAGCAACTGGGTCTTCATGAACCAGGACCAGAAGGACGAGGTCTGGCGTCGCATCGAGGCCGAGGGCACGGCCCTTCGTTTCACCACATACAAAGAGCGCGCTGGCTGATTTGATCGCCTACAGCGGTCTGTTTCTGTCCGCGCTCGTGGCGGCCACCGTGCTGCCCGCTCAGTCTGAAGCGGTTCTGGCTGCGCTGGTGCTGGCGAATGAGCAGCCCATCTGGGCATTGGTGCTCGTGGCCTCCGTGGGCAATGTCTTGGGGTCTGTCATCAATTGGCTGCTGGGCCGCGGGCTTGTCACCTTTCGCGACAAACCATGGTTTCCGGCCTCGCCAGCAGCATTGGCACGCGCCGAAGGACACTACAAACGACACGGCCGTTGGTCGCTGCTGCTCAGTTGGGTCCCCATCATTGGGGACCCCATCACGGTTGTGGCGGGTGTGCTCCGGGAGTCGATCTGGGTCTTTCTTGCCCTGGTGACGGTCGCCAAAGTGGGCCGATATGTCGTGCTGGTGGCCCTGATACAGGCCGCTTAATGCCCTGAGTGCTTCTTGCCGTGTCCATGGCCGTGATGCTGGTCATGGTCTTTGGAATTCTTGGCGGCGTGGACCTCCACCTTGACGGTCACCTCACCGGCCTGCTTGAAGCGCAAGACCACATCGAAGGTCTCGCCGGTGGTCAGGGGCTTGTCAAGGCCCATGAGCATCAGGTGATACCCCTTTGGATTGCCGCGCATGAGGGGCACTTCGGTCTTCGCTGGCAGCGGGATGCCGGAAATCTCGCGCATCGTCATCATGTTGTTGCTCATCGACATCTCGTGGACTTCCATGCGCTTGGCCCGCTTGGTGGTGGCCGAGACCAGCATGTCGTCTTGGCTGCCCTTGTTCTCGATGGCGTGAAAATAAATCGACCCATTGGGCTGACCATCGCGGGTGGGGGCTGCATGGGGGTGCTCGATCTCAATGCTCCCCACTTTGAATTCATGGGCCAAGGCGGGCCGGCCCATGACCAGCAGGGGTGAGAGAAATAAAGCCAGCAGTGCTGCCAGGGCCGTCTTTTTCTTTACGAAAACCATTTGAAATTTCCTTTGTCTTAGAAACCGTGGAGATTGTAGACTCAAGCATATGAAGGAATGGCTACTCATCCTCTGGTTTGGCACCACTACCAACCTGCAGGTGCTCGATCGTTACCCAACGGAGCGCTCCTGCAAAGAGGCCATGGTCGCAGCCCGAGAGAACATCGATTCGAAGTTCAACCTCGAATGCACCTCCGACCTGCGCGAGGGCCGCTCTGCATTGCCACCCAGGGGCGTGGGCCAAGGCATCGCCAAGTAACCCCCAGTCTGGCATGCGGATTCGCGTCTGGGATCTCCCGCTTCGTGCGTTCCATTGGTCATTGGCGGCTTCGGTGCTGGGCAGTCTGCTGAGTGTGAAGCTCGGTGAGATGGAGATCCATGGATGGCTTGGGCTTTTTGCGCTCTCGCTGCTGATCTTTCGAGTCTTCTGGGGCTTCTGGGGGTCTGAGACCTCTCGGTTCCGATCCTTCTTGGTCTCGCCTGGCACCACCCTGCGTTACCTGCGCTCGCCGTGGCCTTCTCTGGGTCACAACCCGCTGGGGGCGTGGTCGGTGCTCGCCTTGCTCGGGCTTTTCTCGCTTCAGGCCTTCACAGGCTTGGGCACCTCTGACGACATTTTTTTCGATGGACCATTGGTGGCCCATTTATCGGATGACTGGGTGGATCGCCTGGGATGGATCCACACCGCAACCGAGCCACTGCTCTATGGCCTCGTGGCCCTTCATGTGCTGGCCATCGTGGTGTATCGGGTGCTGAAGAAGGAGGCGCTGCTGCCGCCGATGATCCATGGCGACAAGGAGCCAACGGCTGGCGAGTTCCTGTCTGGCAGTGCTGCTCGAGATGATGCAGGCCTTCGCTGGCGAGGGCTTCTCACCTATTTGATGGCCCTCGCCACGGTGCTGATCGCAAACGCTTATTTGTCTTTGTAAGCGTCGTGACAGGCCTTGCAGGTCTTTTGAGTGGCTGCAAAAGCCTTCTTGATGTT
The DNA here is from genome assembly GCA_945862305.1 of Bordetella parapertussis. Taxonomy (GTDB): domain Bacteria; phylum Pseudomonadota; class Gammaproteobacteria; order Burkholderiales; family Burkholderiaceae_A; genus Hahnella. Next base: position 12,592 of record CAMAXF010000010.1, read on the forward strand.
CTCGAGCTGGCCAGAGGCCGTGGCGGTCTTCAGGTCGGCTGCGGCCTTCTGGAAGTCTTGGGCGCCGGCCTTCACCTTGTCCATTTCTTTCCAAATGACCGGCTTGGCCTTTCCGCCCTCGGTGCCTGGGCCAAAGCCCGCCCATGGCAGCGCAGACAGCATCAGCACGACATCGGCGTTGGCCTGGGCTGCCTTGGCATCGAAGGCCGTGTCGCCCTTGACCATGGCGCCAATGTCTGAGAAGTGAGTGGCCATGACCGAGAAGGTGCTCTGGCGGTACTTGATGGCGTCTTCGGCCTTCTTGAACGTAACGGCCTGGGCCGCGAGGGGTGCCGCAAGGAGCCCGGCCATGGCGAGTGAAAGAGTGACGTTTTTCATCGTTTGTCCTTTTTAAAGTGGGGAAGTCTTCAGTGTAGCGAGTGCGCATGACAGAACTTGTCTATAGTTTGCGACCATGTCTGCTTACGCATTGGACGGGCGCCGTCGGGTCCTCAAAGCTGGTTGGTCGGCCGGGCTGCTCATGGCGGCCCCTGCTGCCTTGGCCCAGTCCTCAGGAGAGGAAGCGCCGATCATTGCAGCCGCCTCCGACCTCAAGTTTGTTCTCGAGACCCTGGCCGAGTCCTTCAGCAAAGCCACTGGGCAGCCACTGCGGCTCGTCTTCGGCGCATCTGGATTGCTCACCACCCAGCTTCGGCAGGGTGCGCCCTTTGAACTCTTCATGTCGGCCGACGAGTCTTACATTCGGGGACTTGCCGCTCAGGCCTTGGTGCGCGATGTTGGTGTGGTCTACGCCGTCGGCCACCTGGCGCTCGCGGTTCCGCGGTCGTCGCGCATTCAACTCGACTCGAATTTAAATGGCCTTCGTGCCGCCGTTTCGGCGGGCCTGATTCGGCGCTTTGCCATCGCCAACCCCGAGCATGCGCCCTATGGCCGCCGTGCGCGCGAGGTGCTCGAGCACCTGCGCCTGTGGGCGCCTCTCAAGGGGCGGCTGGTCTTGGGTGAGAACGTTGCACAGGCTGCGCAGTTTGCGTTGTCAGGCTCCACCGATGGTGGGCTCATCGCAGAGTCGCATGCCCGGGTGCCGGGTTTTGCAGCCCGCGGTCGGGCTGTCGTGGTGTCTGGGGCCTTCCACTCGCCATTGATCCAGCGCATGGCGCTCACACCGCGTGCGAGCCCAGCAGCTGAGCGCTTCTTCCAGTATCTGCAAACGGCGCAGGTGCGAGAGGTTTTCTCGCGTTTTGGATTCGGCTCGCCCGAGGGGCTGGGCTGATGGACATGCAGGCGCTCTGGCTGTCGCTCGAGCTGGCCGCAGCCACGGTCCTGGTGCTCATTCCGCTGGCCATCGGCCTGGGGAGGGTCTTGGCCTATCGAGATTTTGCAGGCAAGGTCTGGCTCGAGGCTGCACTGAACCTTCCATTGGTCCTGCCGCCCACGGTCATCGGTTATTACCTGTTGGTGGGGCTCAGTGGCCAGTCACCGCTGGGCGCCTGGTATGAGAGAACCTTTGAATCTGGCCTGGTCTTTCACTTTAGCGGGCTGCTCATTGCCTCGGTGCTGGTGAACATTCCGTTTGCGGTCCAGCCCATTCAACGGGCCTTCGAGGCCATTGACCCGGAGTGTCGAGATGCAGCCGATTGTTGTGGCCTGCGGTTCTTTCAGAAGCTCTGGCTTGTCGAGTTGCCGCTGGCCTGGCCGGGCATGCTCATGGCGGTGGTGCTGGTCTTCGCGCACACGCTCGGTGAGTTTGGGGTCATTCTGATGGTGGGTGGCAGCATCCCTGGAGAGACCAAGACCCTCTCCATCGCCATCTACGATCAGGTTCAGGCATTTGAGTTTGAGGCGGCAGGCCACATGGCCCTCATGCTCTTGCTCATCTCGCTGGTCTGCCTTGGGCTTTTGGGCCAACTCGGCCGCTGGAGCCGACTGGGCAGGCTGCTTCCAGGTGGCGGCCGTGGCTGACCTCACGGTCGACATTCAGACCACCCGACCTGTTCCGATTCGCGCGGCGTTCTCTTGTGCTGCGGGAGCCATTCATGCGGTGGTGGGCCCCTCGGGCTGTGGCAAGTCCACCCTGTTGAGGCTACTGGCCGGTCTTCTGCGGCCGCAGGCCGGCCAGGTGTCTCTGGGTGATCGTGTCTGGTTCGACGCCAGCCGGTCCATTCACCTGCCACCGCAGGTTCGACGCATCGGTTATGTGTCGCAGTTCCACGGCCTCTTTCCGCACCTCACGGCCTTGGGCAACGTCATGGCGGGACTCATGGATATGCCGGCCGAGCGTCGGGCCCATCAGGCGCTGCAGTGGCTCGAGCGCGTGGGCCTCTCCGGACTGGATGCCCGTAGGCCGTCGGCGCTTTCTGGGGGCCAGCGACAGCGGGTCGCCCTGGCCCGCGCGCTGGCCCGATCGCCAGGCGCCTTGCTGCTCGATGAGCCCTTTGCCTCAGTGGATCGCGTAACTCGCGAATCTCTCTATGCAGAGCTTGTTGAGCTTCGCGAGCGGCTGCAGATTCCAATTGTGCTGGTCACCCACGATCTGCAGGAGGCCACCATGTTGTCCCAGCAGATGAGCCTCATGGCCGACGGTGAGATCCTGCAGACAGGCGAGCCCCAGGCACTCCTGGCGAGACCATCCGATGAGCGGGCTGCAGCCATGCTCGGCCAGCAGAATATCTTTGATGGGGTCTGGCGAGCGGGCCGACTCTGTGTGGGGAGCCATGCCCTGGAGGTCGGCCGGCCGCCATCCCACGGACAGTCCGCGGACGGCCCCGTGCGTTGGATGATCCCGTCCAATGGTGTGCGCCTGCGTGCGATGTTCAAGCAGGCCCTGCCCGATGCGCCAAACCGCATCGGGCTGCGGGTGGTGAGCATGGTCCCGCTGGGCCAAGAGGTGCTACTCACAGGCCTGGTGGAGGGCTTCTCCGCACCCCTGCGGCTGAGGCTCACAGCCCGGCTCTGCGAAGAGCTGCACCTGGAGCCTGGGCGTCAAACCGAGGTGCTGCTTCGTTCTGAGGACATCCACATCTTTGAGGGCATACTAAATAAATGAATCGACCAAACGACCGCCGCCCCAAACCGGCTGCCCAAAAAACCAGCACCGACCTCTGCGACGCCCATGAGGGCCTTCTCGACTCGGGCGCCCTGCGTGTCCTGCCACCTGTCTTTCAAAACTACGGTGGCGCCGAGCAGATGGCCGGCCGCGTGGTCACCCTCAAGTGCTTCGAAGACAACGGCCTGGTTCGGGCCGCCCTGGAAACGCCCGGTGAGGGCCGCGTGCTCATGATCGACGGTGGGGGAAGCGACCGCTGCGCCCTCGTGGGGGGCAACCTGGCGCTCACGGCCGAGCGGAATCGTTGGGCGGGCATCGTCGTGAATGGCTGTGTCCGAGACGTTGGCGAACTCATCGACGCGGGTGTCGGGGTTTGGGCGATTGCCACACACCCCCGCAAGAGTCACAAGCAGGACCAGGGGCTGCGAGATGTCGTCATCGACATGGCCGGCGTGCTGGTGCGGCCTGGGGAGTGGTGTTTTGCAGATCCAGATGGCATTTTGATCTGCGACAAACCACTCTGAATTGGCTTGTCAAGTCGCGGGAAGCCGCATGGTCAGTTTTTGATCACACCAGCGCAAGCCCAATGAATTGCAACGAAAGTGTCATTGCACTGACCCTTGTCCACACCCCCTGGGGATAACTTTTTTTTTAAACATGGCAACAGGCAAACAGCAGTACGACGAATCATCCATACGGGTTCTCAAAGGGCTCGAGCCCGTGCGGCAGCGGCCCGGCATGTACACCCGAACCGAGAACCCATTGCACATCGTGCAAGAGGTCATCGACAACGCTGCAGATGAGGCCTTGGCCGGACATGCGCGCACCATTTTGGTGACCCAACACCTCGACAGCAGCATCAGCGTGGCCGACGACGGCCGCGGCATTCCGGTGGGGCCCCACCCGGAGGAGAAAATTCCGGTTGTAGAGATTGTCTACACTCGGCTGCATGCGGGCGGAAAGTTCGACAAGGGGGCGGGCGGTGCCTACGCCTTCTCCGGCGGACTGCACGGTGTGGGCGTCTCTGTGACCAATGCGCTCTCCACCCGGCTTCAGGTCTCGGTCTGGCGCGATGATGCCCAGTGGGAGATCGAGTTTCAGGGCGGTGAGCGGGTTTCTCCGCTTCGCAAGGTGGGGCCGGCCAAGGGGGCCACTGGCACGCGCGTTCAGGTCTGGCCCGACCCCAAGTATTTCGACGATCGCAACATTCCGCTGGCAGAACTCGCTCGAAGCCTCAAGGCCCGGGCTGTTCTTCTGCCAGGGGTCACCACGGTGCTGGTTCAAGAGAAGTCTGGACAACGCCAAGAGTGGCGCTACGACGGTGGGCTGGGTGCTTACCTCATGGAGTCACTGGAGGCCCAGGATCTCGTGGTGCCCTTGTGGGCCCAGGAGGGCCATGTGGGCCCGGGCGATGACACCTTCGCCGAGGGCGAGGGCGGCCAGTGGGTCTTGGCTTACACGGCCGAGGGCCCGGTGGTTCGGGAGTCGTTTGTGAACCTGATTCCCACATCGGCGGGCGGCACCCACGAGGCTGGGCTACGGGAGGGCTTGTTTCAGGCGGTCAAGGGCTTTGTCGAGCAGCACGGTCTGCTGCCCAAGGGCGTGAAGTTGCTCCCGGAAGATGTCTTCTCTCGAGCCAGCTTTGTGCTGTCTGCCAAGGTGTTAGACCCCCAGTTCCAGGGCCAGACGAAAGAGAAGCTCACCAGTCGAGACGCACTGCGACTGATCGCCTCGCAGGTGCGCGGCCCCCTGGAGATTTGGCTTCACCGGGATGTGGAGTCGGGCAAGAAGATTGCAGACCTGGCGATCCGAGCGGCCCAATCGCGGCAGCGCTCAGCCCAGAAGGTGGAGAAGCGAAAGAGCTCTGGTGTGGCGGTGCTGCCGGGCAAACTCACCGACTGCGAGTCCACCGATCTTGCCCGTAACGAGATCTTCCTGGTGGAGGGAGATTCGGCGGGCGGCTCGGCCAAAATGGGCCGAGACAAAGAGTCTCAGGCCATTCTCCCGCTGCGGGGGAAGGTGCTCAACACCTGGGAGGCCGAACGCGACCGGCTCTTTGCAAATGCCGAGGTGCATGACATTGCGGTGGCGCTGGGCGTGGACCCACACGGCCCCCATGACACCGTCGACTTCACGGGTCTGCGGTATGGAAAGGTCTGCATCCTGTCCGACGCCGATGTCGATGGCTCACACATTCAGGTGCTGCTGCTCACACTCTTCTTCCGGCACTTTCCGCAGCTCATCGACCGTGGACATGTCTTCGTGGCCCGCCCACCCCTCTTCCGTGTGGATGTCGAGGCGCGTGCGAAGAAGCCCGCCCGAAAAATTTATGCCCTGGATGAAGGGGAGCTCACCCATGTGCTCGACAAGCTTCGCCAGGAGGGACTCAAAGAAACAGCCTGGGGAATCTCTCGCTTCAAGGGTCTGGGTGAGATGAGTGCAGAGCAGCTCTGGGAGACAACGCTGAATCCAGACACGCGTCGCCTCATGCCTGTGGCCCTGGGCTTTCATGGGGTCGAGGACACCATGGCCAGATTCAATCTTCTGATGGGCCGAGGTGAGGCATCGGCGCGTCGGGCCTGGCTTGAAGAAAAGGGGCATGAAGTGGAGGTGGATATTTAATGGGCTCGCGTGAAACAGGAGACCTCTTCGAGGATCTACCCGCCGATGACGGCTCGAACCTCCCGCCGCCCAGTGGCATGAATGCCGCCTTCGGGGGTAATGACGGAGACCTGTCGCTGGCCGACTTCGCAGAGCGGGCCTACCTTGATTACGCGGTCTCGGTGGTCAAGGGCCGTGCCTTGCCCGACCTCTGCGATGGCATGAAGCCCGTGCAGCGTCGAATCCTCTTCGCCATGGACCGCATGTCGCTCTCCGCTGCAGCCAAGCCGGTGAAGTCTGCCCGGGTGGTGGGCGATGTGCTGGGCAAGTTCCACCCGCATGGAGACCAGTCTGCCTACGATGCGCTGGTTCGCCTGGCCCAGGGCTTCACGGTGCGGTATCCCCTGATCGACGGCCAGGGCAACTTCGGCTCGCGCGATGGTGATGGTGCTGCAGCCATGCGCTACACCGAGGCTCGGCTCACCAAGTTTTCTGAGCTGCTGCTCTCTGAGATCGACGAGGGTACTGTCGACTTTGGGCCGAACTACGACGGTGCCTTTCAGGAGCCGCTTCGACTGCCTGCCAGGCTGCCAGTCTGCCTCCTCAATGGCGCCTCTGGCATTGCGGTGGGCATGGCCACCGAGATTCCGTCCCACAACCTGCGTGAGGTGGCGGCCGCCGTGCTCGCGCTCCTCGACAATCCGAAGCTCTCGCAGGAGGCGCTCATGGCCTGCCTGCCGGGCCCTGACTTCCCAGGCGGCGGGCAGGTGATCTCCGGCCCCGAGGAGCTTGCGGCCATTTATGCAGCCGGACGCGGCTCCATTCGGATGCGAGCCCGCTGGTCTTTTGAAGATCTTGCCCGAGGCCAGTGGCAACTGGTGGTCGAGGAGCTGCCGCATGGTGTGTCCTCCCAGCGAGTGCTCGAGGAGATCGAGGAGCTCACCAATCCCAAGGTCAAGGCCGGCAAGAAGTCGCTCTCGCCTGAGCAGCAACAGACCAAGCAGCTGGTGTTGAGCCAGCTTGAGTCGGTTCGAGATGAGTCTGGTAAGGACGCAGATGTTCGGCTGGTCTTTGAGCCTCGCACCGCCAAGATCGATCGAGACGAGTTCGCCAGGCTCTTGCTTGCGAACACATCGTTGCAGAGTTCTGTCTCGATGAACCTGGTGGCGGTCGACCTCCACGGCCGGCCACGCTCCCTGGCTGTCCTCGAGGTGCTCTCGCAATGGGTGGAGTTCCGGACGGAAACTGTTCGTCGCCGAAGCGCGCACCGGCTGCAACAGGCCGAGCGCCGCATCCATATTCTTGAGGGCCGTTCTATTGCCCTGCTCAGGATCGATGAGGTCATTGCAGTGATTCGTGAGAGCGACGAGCCGAAGCCTGCTCTCATCGATCGGTTTGGACTCACCGAGGTTCAGGCCGAGGACATCCTCGAGATTCGGCTCCGGCAACTGGCCCGGCTCGAGGCCATCAAGATCGAGCGGGAACTCTCTGAGCTCCGTGAGCAGGCCGGAAAGCTACGAACACTGCTGGAGAACGAGAAGGCGCTTCGAAAGGCGGTGGCCAAGGAGGTGCAGGACGATGCCAAGGCCTTTGGAGACGACCGCAGAACCCTGATCAAGGCAGAGGCCAAGGCCACGGTCGAGACGCCGGTGCTTGATGAGCCCGTGACAGTGGTGGTCTCGGTCAACGGCTGGGTGCGCTCCCGACAAGGCCATGGGCACGACCCCGCGCTCTTTCAGTTCAAAACCGGAGACGCCCTGTATGCGACGTTTGAGTGTCGAACGGTCGATGCCCTGGTGGCCTTGTCGAACTCAGGCCGCAGCTTCAGTGTGCCGGTGCTCAGCCTGCCGGGCGCCCGAGGCGACGGCGCACCCCTGACCTCGCTCATCGACATGGAGGCCGGTGGCCAATTGGTTCATTTCCTGGCCGCTGCCGCGGGCACCACGGTCCTGGTGGCCACCGTGCAGGGCCAAGGGTTCCTCACCAAGGTCGACGGCCTCATCGGCCGTAACCGCAGCGGCAAGCAGTTCATGACCCTCGATGCGGGCGACGCACCTTGTGTGCTGCGTGCACTTCCCTCAGACCAAGGCGCGGTGGCCTGCCTGTCGGCCTCGGGCCGGCTGTTGGTCTTCGGACTCGATGAGATCAAGGTGCTCGCCACCGGCGGTCGAGGAGTGGGCCTCATGGAACTGGAGCCCAAAGGCGACAGGCTGCTGGATGTGGCTGCGGTGGGGGCCACCGGTCTGGTCATCCATGGCGAGGGACGCGCGGGCAAGCCCGGCCAGGAACCCCTTGGACTCTCGAGCCTCAAGGCATTCATTGGCAAGCGTGCCCGCAAGGGCAAGGCCCTGGAGCTCAAGTTCAAGCCCCGCCGGCTGCAGACACCCGCCCCGATGGGGTCCTAGACAGCCCCGGTCTGAAGGGGGTTGAAAAGGTGGGGTGGCGTCCCCACCTCTCCCTGAACACAGTCCTAACCCTCTTCTTCACGGAGACCACGATTCATGTCCAAAGAGACGCTCTCATTCCAGACCGAGGTCAAGCAACTGCTGCACCTCATGATTCACTCGCTCTACAGCAACCGCGACATCTTCTTGCGCGAGCTGGTCTCGAATGCCTCGGATGCCTGCGACAAGCTACGACTGGAGGCCCTGGCCGACGACAAGCTCTTTGAGGGTGATCCCGACCTTCGCATCCGGGTGGGCTTTGATGCCAAGGCCCGAACCATCACGATCTCAGACAATGGGGTGGGCATGAGCCGAGAGGAGGTGATCGCCAACCTGGGCACCATCGCCCGCTCTGGCACCAAGGAGTTCTTTGGCCGGCTGTCTGGAGACTCCGCCCGTGATTCCGCGCTCATCGGTCAATTCGGCGTCGGCTTCTACTCCGCCTTCATCGTGGCCGACCATGTCACGGTCATCAGTCGCCGGGCGGGACTGCCCGCCAGTGATGCGGTTCGTTGGGAGTCTGAGGGCACGGGTGACTTCAGCATCGAGCCCGTTGAGCGGGCCGAGCGGGGCACCGAGATCATCCTTCACCTTCGAGAGGCTGAAGGGGAGGGCGAGGACAAGAAGAGCCATGACGACCTGCTCTCCCACTGGTCCATCAAGGAGATTCTCAAGCGCTACTCCGATCACATTGGCATCCCCATTCAGATGAAGAAGCGCGAGTGGGATGAAAAGAAGTCTGAGTATGTCGAGCATGACGACTGGGAGACCGTGAACCAGGCCTCCGCCCTCTGGACCAGGCCCAAGGCTGAAATTACCGACGAGCAGTACAAGGAGTTCTACAAGGGCATTGCCCATGGCATGGATGACCCCCTGGCCTATACCCACAATCGTGTGGAAGGCCGAACCGAGTACACACAACTGCTCTTCATTCCCGGCAAGGCACCCTTCGACCTCTACGATCGTCAGCAGCGGCATGGGCTCAAGCTCTACATCAAGCGGGTCTTTATCATGGAAGACGCCGAGCAGCTCCTGCCAAATTATTTGCGCTTTGTGCGCGGTGTGGTGGACTCCGCCGACCTGCCACTCAATGTCTCGCGGGAGATTCTCCAAGAAAGCCGCGACATCAAGGCCATTCGTGAGGGCTGTGCCAAACGAATTCTTGGCCTTCTGGAGGACATGGCCGAGAACAAGCCCGAGGACTACAAGACCTTCTGGACCGAGTTTGGCCAGTGCCTGAAGGAGGGTTTCGGCGAGGACTTCTCAAACAAGGATCGGCTCGCTGGGCTCATGCGCTTCGTGAGCACAGTCAGCGAGGCCGACGAGCCCGATGTGTCCTTGAAGGACTACATTGGCCGCATGAAAGAGGGGCAGGAGAAGATCTACGTGATCACGGCCGACAACCTCTCGGCCGCACGTTCCAGCCCGCACATCGAGATTTTCAAGAAGAAGGGCATCGAGGTCCTGCTGCTGACCGATCGGATCGACGAATGGGTCCTGAACTTTCTCAATGAGTTCGACGGAAAGCACCTGCAGTCTGTGGCCAAGGGTGAACTCGACCTCGGCAAGCTCAAGGACAAGTCCGACGACACGCCAAAGGAGGAAGAAAAGAAGGCCAAGCCAGTCATCGAGAAGGCCCAGAAGATTCTTGGCGAGAAGGTCAAGGAGGTTCGACTCACGCAACGTCTGACCGACTCCGCCTGCTGCCTGGTGTCGGATGCGCAGGATGTCAGCGGCCACCTTGAGCGCATCCTGAAGGCCACCGGCCAGAAGGCCCCAGAGCGCAAGCCCATACTGGAGCTCAATCCCAATCACCCACTGGTCCAGGCGCTGGTGGCCGAATCCGATCAGTCCGGTGGTCAGATCCTGGGGGCCGACGGCAGCCAGGTCTCCGAGGGCATCTCAGACACGCTTCGAGACCTCGTATGGCTGTTGTTCGATCAGGCATTGCTTGCTGAAGGAGGCCAGCCGGAGGACCCCGCGGGCTTTGTTCGCAGGCTCAATGGCTTTCTCCTCAAAGGGCTTGCACACCCGCCGGCAACCCCCTAACGATGCTAAACTGCACCGGTTTGTGATTTGGGGGAAACAACAATGTTCCAAGCGTCGTTTGGTCGGTTGTGTGCGGGTGCAGCACTCTCAGTTGGGATGGTCGGCCTGCTCATGGCCGCCCAGCCCGTCATGGCGCAGGCACCAGCAGGAGGCCTCAAGGGCGATCCCGCGGCCGGTGCTCGTAAGAACTCCATGTGCATTGGCTGCCATGGCATTCCGGAGTACAAAACGGCGTTTCCGGTCTTGTATCGCGTTCCCAAAATTGCCGGGCAAAATGAGGCTTATTTGGTGGCGTCTCTCCAGGCGTACAAGAGTGGCGATCGCAGCCATCCCAGCATGAAGGCCATCAGCGCGTCGTTAACCGATCAAGACATGGCAGACCTGGCGGCCTTTTATGCCCGCCGGTCCCGCTAAGCAAGGCGAGGGCACCACATGAAGACATCTGTGTTTCTGAAATCAACGGTAGCAGCCTTGCTGGCCACGGGCTGGATCTCTGCCCAGGCTGGCAATGCCGCGCTTGGCAAGGTGAAGGCTGACCAGGCCTGTGCGGCCTGCCATGGCGCCGATGGCGTCAAGACCATTGACGGCAGCTATCCGATGCTTGCTGGCCAGTACGAAGACTTCCTGGTCAAGGCGCTCACCGACTACAAGTCGGGCAGCCGCAAGAACGCAATCATGGCGGGCATGGCGGCAGCACTCACGAAAGAAGAAATTGCCGACCTGGCGGCTTACTACAGTTCTCTGCCTGGTCCCTTAACGTTTGTGAAGCGTTAACCGCCGATATAGCTCATCTCCACTTTGGGGCCCTCTGGGCCCTTTTTCATTTGTGCGCGCAATTCCGAGTATCGGTCTGCACGACGGGCCCAGATCTGGGCAATGGCCCTGAGCAGGCGTTGATCGTCTGATTCCTGCCGCACCAGGCCACGGAGGTCGGACCCTTGCGTGGCAAAGAGGCAGGTGTAGAGACCGCCTTCGGCCGAGATGCGGGCCCGAGAGCAGGCTCCGCAGAACGGTTCGGTCACCGAGGAGATGAGACCGATTTCACCCCGGCCATCGAGGTAACGCCAGCGGTCGGACACCTCGCTGGGTGTGCCACGACCAACCCTCTCCAGTGGGAAACGGGCGTGAATGCGCGAGATGATGTCTTGGGATGACACGACCTGATCGAGTTTCCAGCCATTGGAGCTTCCAACATCCATGAACTCGATGAATCGGAGGGTGGCACCCATGTCTCGGAACTGTTCGGCCATGGGAAGGATCTGCGACTCGTTCACGCCCCGTTGCACCACCATGTTGGCCTTGACTCGCAGCCCAGCCTCCTGTGCCTGCCGCATGCCCGCGATCACATCCTGAGGGCCGGCTTCCGAGATGTCTGCCATCTGTTGGAAGATGTCTGGGTCGAGTGCATCCAGGCTGACAGTGACCCGATGCAGCCCCGCATCGGCCAGGGCCTTGGCCTTTTTCCCCAGGAGCAGGCCGTTGGTGGTGAGCGCCAGTTCCACTGGTTGGCCTTCGAGCGTTTTGAGCGCGGCGAGCATGGCCACCAGATGCTCGAGGTCTTTTCGGAGCAGCGGCTCCCCACCAGTGATGCGGATCTTCTGAACACCCAGGGCCACGAATGCCCGGGCCAGGCGTTCAATTTCGTCGAATCCGAGCAGTTCCTGGCGCGAGAGATAGACGTAGTCTTTGTCGAAGATCTCCCGAGGCATGCAGTAGCCGCACCGCATGTTGCATTGGTCGATGACCGAGATGCGCAGGTCTCGCAGGCCCCTGCCTCTCGTGTCGAGCATGCGCCCATCGGGCAGGGACCAGCCCTCGTCGAGCAGAACGGGACGAAGCCTGTGAAGGGCCTCGTCCGCGATCGGGATATAACGCTGGCTCTCTGACATCCCCAGAGATTAGCCTGCCGGTGGCTGCTCCGGTGAGCGGGTTTCCACCATGGTGAGCGGCTCTGCCTCGGATGCCACCGCAGTCTTGCGGGGCTTTCGGCCCACCGGTGGTGGCGGTTCTGCCGCCGACTCTGCGGCTGCTGAGGGTGCAGCGACCGTCTGAACCCACTCAAGGCCTGCCTGATTGAGTTCTGCCTTAAGCTGCTCCGGGTCTGGCAGCCTCACCACAGGCGCGGCGGGAGCAGTAGCGGGTGCAGCAGCCAGGGGCACAGGCACAGGCACAGGTGCAGCAGGTGCCGGCGTCGAGGAGACGGGCGCTGCCTCGGCTCTTACGGATGTGGCAGTCTGCGTTGGGGTGATGGTCTCAGCTGGGGCGGCCGCGTCGGAGACCGCAGCATGCACAGGTGCTGGCAATTCGGCGCCTGATGAGGACTCCTCGGCGTCTGATGTGGGAAGAAGTTGGCGGTTTTGGCCTTCGTCGGCCGATGTGCCATCTTCACGCCGGTTGCTGCGCCGACGTCTGCGACGCGGGCGACCATCCTCCCTCAGGTCTGAGTCTGGAATGCCGGAGCCATCGGGTGCGCCCGACATCTCTGGAAGCGACTGCTGGTCGGAGCCCTCTGGCCTTGGATCCCGGGGCTTACGACCCTCGCGGGTTCGGGGCTCCCTCGGCTCGCGAGGCTCCTTGGCTTCACGGGGCTCTTTGGGCTCACGGGGTTCCTTGGCCTCGCGGGGCTCTCGGGCCTCCCGCTCTGGCTTGTTGTCGCGGCCGCGGGCTGGGCGGTCGGACCGCTCGCCTTTGGCATCACCGCGCTCACCGTTGCGGCCTTGGCCACGGCGTCCATTGCCACGAGCGGCATCCTGTCCGCGTCCTCGCGCATCGCGACCAGATCGACCCTCGGGCTTGCGTCGGTCGGCGGAAGTGGGGCGGTCATTGTCGGCCGACCCAGTAAAGAAGGACATCAGCCGACCCCAGATCGATGGGCTCGCTGCCACCGGGGATGCACGAACCGAGACGGGTGCCGGCGAACTGGGCGTGATGCCCTTGACCACGGCCTCCTGGCGGGGCTTGCCGGCGGCCTCTTCCTTGGCGAGCTGGTAGGGGGAGTCGGTGGAGGGCTGATCGGCCATGGCATAGCTGGCCTTGACGTCCTCGAGGCGAGGGTCGTCGTGCCGCAGTCGCTCAATGGTGTAGTTGGGCGTCTCGAGGAACTTGTTGGGAATCAGAACAATCGTGACCTTCAGTCGCGCCTCGAGCTTGGCGATGTCTGTGCGCTTCTCGTTGAGAAGGAAGCTCGCCACCTCCACGGGCACCTGGACATGAACAGAGGCGGTGTTGTCCTTCATGGCCTCCTCCTGAAGGATGCGCAGGATGTGGAGTGCACTGGAGTCGATGTCGCGGATCACGCCTGTGCCGTTGCAACGGGGGCAGGTGATGTGCGAGCCCTCGTTGAGGGCTGGCCGCAGGCGCTGCCGAGAGAGCTCCATCAGGCCGAATCGTGAGATCTTGCCCATCTGCACCCGGGCTCGGTCGTGGTGGAGCGCATCCCGCAGGCGCTGCTCGACATCGCGCTGGGCCCTGCTGGATTCCATATCAATGAAGTCGATGACGATCAGGCCGCCGAGGTCTCGCAGACGCAGTTGCCGGCCGACCTCGTCGGCAGCCTCTAGGTTGGTGCGAAGGGCTGTCTCCTCGATGTCAGAACCGCGGGTGGACTTGGCGGAGTTGACGTCTACCGCCACCAATGCCTCTGTGTGGTCGATGACCAGTGCGCCACCTGAGGGGAGCTGCACCGTGCGTGAGTAAGCCGTTTCAATCTGGTGTTCGATCTGAAAGCGCGAGAAGAGGGGTACATCGTCCCGGTAGCGCTTGACCCGCCCAGCCATGTCCGGCATGACGTGCAGCATGAACTGGCGTGCTTGCTCGTAAATGTCGTCGGTGTCGATGAGGATCTCACCGATGTCCGGGTGGAAGTAGTCTCGAATGGCTCGAATGACGAGGCTGGATTCTTGGTAGATCAGGTAGGCACCAGCCTGCAGGCTCCGGGCGTCATCGACGGCCTTCCAGAGTTGCAGCAGGTAGTTCAAGTCCCACTGGAGTTCATCGACATTGCGGCCAATGCCTGCGGTGCGGGCAATCATGCTCATGCCGTTGGGCAGTTCGAGCTGATCCATGGCCTCTTTGAGTTCTTGGCGATCCTCACCCTCGATGCGGCGTGACACACCACCACCGCGGGGGTTATTGGGCATGAGCACGAGGTAGCGGCCAGCCAGGGACACGAAGGTCGTCAGGGCCGCGCCTTTGTTACCGCGTTCTTCCTTCTCGACCTGAACCAGGAGCTCTGTGCCATCGGCGATGGCGTCTTGGATTCGGGCCTTTCCGGCATCGACCCCCGGCTTGAAGTACTCCCGGGCGATTTCCTTAAAGGGCAGAAAGCCATGGCGGTCTTCGCCGTAGCTCACAAAGCAGGCCTCAAGGCTAGGCTCTACACGGGTTACAACACCCTTGTAGATGTTGCTCTTGCGTTGCTCGCGGCCCGCCACTTCGATGTCGAGGTCGACAAGCCGTTGGCCATCGACGATCGCCACGCGCAGCTCTTCTGCGTGCGTGGCGTTAAACAGCATGCGTTTCATTCAAACTTCTCCTTCGCGCACTAGGCGCAGCTGGAGCGTGTCTGACGGTGTGGTGGCTCCGGACGAGCAGGGTCAGGCCCAGCGAATGGGCTGTGGATCAAGAAAGAGGGAAGGGTGAGCGTTTTCGAACGAGACTGGGCGATGGGCCGGGCCTCGGAGGGATTCGTCACGGGAACATCCACGCGATTCATTGATTCTGCTGTGTTGTCTTTCGGGCCATGTCACACCCCCAGGGCGCTCCGTGGTCACTTACAATCTGGCACTTAGACACGTCGGATTCCGGAAATCTAAGGCTCAGGCTCAATACGAACGCATGGAGTATACCCCTTCTGGGCAGGTGCAACACCTGTCCATCGAGCCCGGCCAGGACGGTCAGAGAATCGATAACTTCTTGATTGGCCATCTGAAAGGGGTTCCAAAGACCCGCATCTATCGGATGCTGCGCGCCGGCGAGGTGCGGATGGATGGTCGTCGGGTCAAGGCCGACACCCGCTTGGTGGCAGGGCAGATGCTTCGCCTGCCACCGGTCCGGATGGCCTCGTTGGCAGCGCCGGATGCGGAGGCGACTTGGCAGTTGTCGGCCAAGGCGCAGCGTGCCGTCTCACAAATTCAGGTGCTCTTGGAGACGCCAAGCCTGCTGGCGATCGACAAGCCCGCCGGGCTGGCCGTGCACGGTGGCAGCGGCGTCTCTTTGGGGGTGATCGAGGCACTTC
This sequence comes from Bordetella parapertussis, assembly GCA_945862305.1. Lineage (GTDB taxonomy): Bacteria > Pseudomonadota > Gammaproteobacteria > Burkholderiales > Burkholderiaceae_A > Hahnella. Next base: position 27,965 of record CAMAXF010000010.1, read on the forward strand.
GAGAGGTTCGACCAGCCGAGTCGCTTGAACTCGTTCATCGGCTCGACCGCGACACCTCTGGCCTTCTGCTGCTGGCCAAGTCTCGTCCCGCGCTGCTCGACCTCCATCGGCAGTTGCGAGATGGTCATATGCGCAAGCGCTACCTCGCGGTCGTGGCGGGCACCTGGCCGCAAGGCAAGGATGGGCCCACGAGCCTGATCAAGGCCCCGCTGCGCAAGCGTGTCGGTGGCAATGGTGAGCGCATGGTGTCTGTCTCTGCCGATGGGCAGGCGTCCATGACGCGGGTCCGTCGTCTGCTGGACGGTGACCTCCCTGGCTTTGGCCCCGTCACCCTGGTTCAGGCGGAGCCCCTCACCGGAAGAACCCATCAGATTCGTGTCCATCTTCAGCATGCGGGTTTCCCCATCGTGGGCGACCCAAAATATGGGCTGGCCACCGCCAACGCGGCCGCAGCGAAGGCCGGACTCAAGCGGCTCTTTTTGCACGCCTGGCGCCTTGCCTTTCACAGCCCAGGCCCTGGCGCAGAATCAAACCGTCAGGAGATCGTGGCGGAGCCCAACCGCACCCTGGTGTCGCAGCTTCGACAAATGGGCCTCGTGGTGCAACCAACGCAGACAAAGGATTCAGAGACATGAACGATCAAGACCAGGGCCGAGAGGAGGTTGCGCAGACAGACCGGACGGCTCAGACCGTGATGGAGCGGCTGCTTTTCGAGACCCTGCGCGAGCAGCGGGCGGCTCGCCGCTGGGCCATGGCTCGCCGCGCCACCACCCTGGTGCTCATCCTTGCATTGGCGAGTTTCATCGGGAGTCGCTGGGACGACGGCCCGGGACCGATCGGACGCCATACGGCCCTGGTCTCGCTCTCTGGAGTGATTGAGGCCGATGGTGAGGTCGATGCGCTCTTGGTCAACGATGCACTGCGGGCGGCCTTTGAGTCACCGGATGCCGCGGGTGTGCTGCTGCGCATGAACTCTCCGGGTGGCAGCCCCGTTCAGTCCGGAATCATCTATGACGAGATCCGTCGGCTCAAGGCGCTCTACCCCGACAAGCAGGTGGTGGCGGTGGTGGAGGATGTCTGCGCATCCGGCGGCTACTACGTGGCGGCAGCAGCCGACTCCATCTATGTCAACCAGGCCAGCCTTGTGGGCTCGATCGGTGTTCGGCTCGATGGCTTTGGACTGACCGAGGCCATCAAAAAAATGGGCATTGAGCGTCGGCTCTACACGGCGGGCTCGAACAAGGCCATGCTCGACCCATTTCTTCCCCAGGACCCGAAGCACCAGCGGGCCACCCAACAGATGCTCGATGATGTTCACCAGCAGTTCATCTCCGCTGTGCAGGCTGGCCGGAAAGATCGGCTCAAGGCCGATCCGGACATCTTCAGTGGCATGGTCTACACCGGCACCCGAAGCATTGAACTGGGCCTGGCCGACGGCATTGGATCGGTGGCCTCGGTCGCACGAGACATCTTCAAGGCCGAAGAGATCGTGGACTACAGCTTTGAGCCCTCCGTGGCCGAGCGCGTGGCCAAGCGGTTCGGTGCGGCAGCCGGTGAGACCGTGATGCGCGCTATGCGCGCAGGTGGAGGGGGCTCAAGCCCAATCTGGTGAGGGCGGTTTGGCAGCTGATGAGTGGCAGCCCAATGAGGGCTGTGGGGTCATCGCTGTCGATTCCGGCGACGAGCGCCAGACCCAAGCCTTCTGACTTCGCGGCGCCAGCGCAGTCGAGCGGCTCTTCGATCTCCACGTAGCGGGCGAGCACCGCATCGGTCAGCTCGGATGCTTCGCGCCAGCGTACCCGTGTGGTCACGGTGTCTTCCCACAAGACCTCCGGCCCCCGAGCGAAGCAGACTGCAGTGAAAAATTCGGTGATCTGGCCGCGTTGATGCTGAAGCTGTGCCAAGGCGGCCTCGGCCGTGCCCGGCTTGCCGAGCCGCCGTGCTGCACAAATGGCCACCTGGTCTGAGCCAATCACGACCGCATCGGGGAATCGCGCTGACACCGCCAGGGCCTTTTCCCGGGCCAGGCGTTTGGCCATGGTGTCTGCAGGCTCGCCGTCTTGCGCGGCCTCCTCAACGCCCGGTGCAGCAACCTCGAACGGCACACCAAGGCGGGCGAGCAGCGCTGCGCGGTATCGACTCGTGGAGGCGAGGATGAGGGTCATGGCGGCATTATGATGGCCTTCATGAGACCCACGGCCAACCTCGACCCCAACGAACCGTTTCAACTGCATCTATTTCGGGCACGCTTTCCCGGGGGGGGCGCATTTGAGGGATGCTTCGGCGAGGCCGATTTGCCCCGTCTGTATGCGTCTGGCCTGCGGCTGGATGGCGAGATGCGCTGGTCGGCACGCTTCTCTGAGGACACCCTGGTGCTGTCTGTGTCCGTCACGGTCTTGGCCCCCTGTGGCCGCTGCCTTCAGCCAGTTCGTTTTCTGCTCCAGGCTGACAAGCGCTTCCTTTGTTTTGAGACCGCAGCCGAGGCCGATGAGGCGCTCGATGTGGAGGAGGACGCACTCGAGACCCTGTCCAGTCAGGACGGCGCGAGCCTCGTCTCACTCTGTGAGGACGAGGTGCTCCTGGCTGTGGGCGAGACCCCCTTGCATCCGGACTGCTCCATGCTACCCACGGCGCAAGATCCTGGCGACAGGGAACGGCTTCGACCGTTCGCCGGCCTCGAAAAACTCCTGCAAAAGAAGTAAGCCATTCGGGTATACTTGAGGGTTTTGAAGGCTCCTCCGGAGAAAGAACCATGGCCGTTCAACAGAATAAGAAATCGCCCTCAAAGCGGGGCATGCACCGCGCGCACGACTTCCTCACCAACCCACCCCTGGCGGTTGAACCCACCACGGGCGAAGTGCACCGTCGGCATCACATCAGCCCATCGGGCTATTACCGAGGCAAGAAGGTCGTCAAGACATCGGTTGCTGAGGTTTAAACCCAGGGCGTCGGCTTAGGCCCCGTTTAGGCTTGTCCGTCGAGTCTCCCCCGGCCATTCGCGTGGCCATCGATGCCATGGGAGGGGACCATGGCCTGGTGGTCACCATCCCTGCTGCGGTCGAGTTCCTCGAACGCAATCCCGGCGCCAGCGTGCTGCTGGTCGGCCAGGCGCCACGCATCGAGGCGGCCTTGGGTCAGCAGTCCGCCTTCCCCCGGCTCCAGTCTCGTATTCAGATTCGCCACACCGATGAGGTGGTGGCCATGGATGACCCGCCCGCCGTCGCGCTCAAGGGGAAGCGTCGCTCATCGATGCGCCTCGCCCTCGAGGCGGTCTCCGACGGAGAAGCCCAAGCGGCTGTGAGCGCGGGCAACACGGGGGCACTCATGGCCATCTCGCGCTACGTGCTCAAGACCCTCGAAGGCATCGATCGCCCAGCCATTGCAACATCGCTACCCAATCGAACGGGCGGCGCCACCCTCATGCTCGACCTCGGCGCCAATGTCGATTGCTCCCCCGAGCATCTGGTTCAGTTCGCCATGATGGGTGCGGCCCTTGTCACATCCCTGGGTGGCGAGTCACGCCCCTCGATTGGTCTGCTCAATGTGGGCGAGGAGATTATCAAGGGGAACGAGACGGTCAAGCAGGCGGGCGAACTGCTCCGCGCCACCAGCCTGAATTTCGTGGGCAACGTGGAGGGCAACGATATTTTCAAAGGCACAGTGGATGTCATCGTCTGCGATGGCTTTGTGGGCAACGTGGCCCTCAAGACCTCCGAGGGTCTGGCCCAGATGATGGGCGGGTTTCTGAAGAAGGAGTTCACCCAGAGCTGGTTCACGAGGCTGCTGGCGCTGGCTGCACGTCCCGTCCTCAAGCGCTTTGCAAGGCGGGTCGACCACCGGCGCTACAACGGAGCGGCACTGCTGGGCCTGCGTGGAATTGTCTTCAAGAGCCATGGCTCAGCCGATGCCTACGCCTTTCGGCATGCACTCGATCGGGCAGCAGAGGCGGCCAGCCATGGTCTGAATCAGCGCATTGCCCAGGCACTTCTCGCTGGCTGATCACCCCATGACAACGCCCATGCCTTATTCGCAGATCATCGGCTCGGGGCAGGCCCTGCCGGGTGAGCCGGTCTCGAATGCCCAGCTGGCCGACAGGCTTGCAGCTCGTGGCATTGAGACATCCGACCAGTGGATTCAAGAGCGCACGGGCATTGCCCAGCGTTACATCGCACCAGATGGCGTTTTCTCGAGCGACCTTGCAGCCCAGGCGGCCCGTCAGGCCATGGATGACGCAGGTGTTGCGCCCTCCGAGATCGACCTCCTCATCGTGGCCACCTCCACGCCCGACATGATCTTCCCGTCCACCGCCTGCCTGGTTCAGCAAAAGCTCGGCATCTCGCAGGGGATGGCGTTCGATGTGCAGGCGGTCTGCAGTGGGTTTGTCTACGCCCTGGCCACCGCCGACCTCTACATTCGCATGGGCAAGGCCAAGACGGCCCTGGTCATCGGCGCAGAGGTCTTTTCGAGAATTCTTGACTGGAACGACCGAGGCACCTGCGTGCTCTTTGGCGATGGCGCAGGGGCCATGCTTCTGCGGGCTGGCGATACACCGGGCATTCTGGCCCACCGCCTGCACGCCAAGGGGCAGCATGCCGACATTCTTCGAACGGCTGGCTCCCTTCAGCACGGTGCGGCCATGGGCCATCCCTTCCTCACCATGGATGGTCAGGCGGTCTTCAAGCTGGCCGTCGAGGTCCTGGAGTCTTCGGCTCGGGAGGTCCTGGCCGATGCCAACATGACCGCGGATCAAATCGACTGGCTCATTCCCCATCAGGCCAATATTCGAATTCTTCAGTTCACTGCGCGCCGAATGGGCCTTCCCTTCGAGCGGGTGATTGCCACCGTGGCCCGACACGCCAACACGTCGGCCGCATCTGTGCCCTTGGCCTTCGACACTGCGCGGCGAGATGGCCGCCTTCGCAAGGGCCAGACGGTGCTCATGCAGGGTGTGGGTGGCGGCTTTACCTGGGGGGCTGTGCTCGCCCGACTCACACACGATTCAATGTCATCAGCGTAAGGAATTTTGGATGTCCGCCTCGATCGCTTTTCTATTTCCAGGCCAAGGCTCCCAGACCGTGGGCATGCTCGGGGGCTTCTCTGACAATCCCACCGTTGCCTCGGTGATGGAGACAGCCTCGGCCGCATTGGGCGAAGACCTCGCCGCCATGGTGGCCAATGGCCCCGCAGAGTCACTCGGCCTGACCGTGAACACCCAGCCCGTGATGCTGGCCTGCAGCGTGGCCTTCTTTGAGGCCTATCGTGCGGCCGGGGGGCGGATGCCCACACACGCGGCCGGCCACAGCCTTGGCGAGTACGCTGCGCTCACGGCTGCAGGCGTGTTCTCCCTGGCCGATGCGGTGCGAACGGTTCGATTTCGTGCCGAGCAGATGCAGGCGGCAGTGCCGGTGGGCACTGGCGGCATGGCCGCCATTCTCGGGCTGTCTGCATCCGAGGTCGATCAGCACTGCCGTACGCATAGCCGTGACGGTGCCATCGTTGAGGCGGTGAACTTCAACGCCCCCGATCAGACCGTGATCGCAGGCCATCTGCCTGCGGTCCAGGCCGCCTGCGATGCTCTGAAGGCGGCGGGGGCCAAGCGGGCCATCTTGCTTCCGGTGTCCGCACCCTTTCACGCCAGCCTTCTCGCCCCTGCGGCCCAGGCCCTGGAGCAGCGGCTCGCGGCGCTGTCGCTTGGCAGCCCAGCATTCACGGTGCTCCATAACGTCGATGTCCAGCCCCATGCAGCCGCCCAAGACATTCGGCAGGCCCTTGCGCTGCAGGCCATGCGACCGGTTCGTTGGGTGGAGACCATCGAGGCCATGGCGGCCCAGGGTGTTCAGACCATGGTCGAGTGCGGCCCAGGCAAGGTGCTGTCGGGCCTGGTCAAGCGCATTGCCCCAGAGGTGCGCATGCTCAACATCCTGGATCAGGCCAGCCTTGAACAGACTCTGGAGGCCACAGCATGACGCGAGTTGCATTGGTGACCGGCGCGAGTCGGGGAATTGGTCAGGCCATTGCAGAGGGCCTGGCCCAGGCGGGCCACATTGTGGTGGGGACTGCCACCACTGATGACGGTGCGAAGGCCATCTCGGCGCAGGCCTTGGCCAAAGGGCTCACCATCCATGGTGAGCGGCTGCAGGTCAACGAGCCTGGTGCGATTGAGGCCATCGTCGCCAAGGTGTCGGTCGACCATGGCAGTCTCGACATCCTTGTGAACAATGCCGGCATCACGCGAGACAACCTGGCCATGCGCATGAAGGATGAGGAGTGGGACGCGGTCATCGAGACCAACCTCAGCAGTGTCTTCAGGCTCTGCAGAGCGGTGCTTCGGCCCATGATGAAGGCCCGTTGGGGTCGCATCATCAACATCACCTCGGTCGTGGGTGAGATCGGGAACGCCGGTCAGGCCAATTACGCTGCGGCCAAGGCTGGGGTGGCTGGAATGACGAGGGCCCTGGCCCGTGAGGTGGGCAGTCGCGGCATCACCGTCAATGCGGTGGCGCCCGGGTTCATCGACACCGACATGACCCGAGGGTTGTCCCCAGAGCAGGTTGCTGCACTCACCGCCCAGATTCCGCTTCAACGTCTCGGAAATGTCATCGATATTTCGTCTTCTGTCGTCTTTTTGGCCTCAGAGGGCGCTGGCTACATCACCGGCGAGACGCTCAGCGTCAACGGTGGCATGGCCATGTCCTGATACAATCTCGTCGCTGTACACCCCTTGGTTCACCACAGGAAAGAAGAACATGGAAGACATCGAGAAGCGCGTCAAAGCAATCGTCTCGGAGCAGCTTGGCGTCAAACTTGAAGACATCAAGACCGAGTCCAAATTCGTCGACGACCTTGGGGCCGATTCCCTCGACACCGTTGAGCTGGTGATGGCGCTGGAAGACGCGTTCGAGTGTGAGATTCCCGACGAAGAGGCCGAGAAGATCACGACCGTTCAGCAGGCCATCGACTACATCAACAACAACCTCAAGAAGTAGGTTCGTTCCCCCGCCGTGTCGTCTCCTCATTCGCAACGGCGCCGGGTGGTGGTTACCGGCCTCGGTTGCGTCTCTCCTGTTGGCAATTCCGTCGCCGAGTCCTGGCAGTCACTCATGTCGGGGCGGACTGGCATTGCCAATATCACGCGCTTTGATGCCTCGGGCCTCTCGGTCCACTTCGCGGGGGAAGTCAAGGGCTTCAATATGGAAGACTATGTGGCAGCCAAAGAGGCTCGCCACATGGATGTGTTCATCCATTACGGCATTGCCGCAGGCCTTCAGGCCCTCGATGACTCCGGCCTAGAGGTCACAGAGGAAAACGCAGAGCGTCTTGGTGTGATGGTGGGCTCGGGCATCGGTGGCCTTCCGATGATCGAAGACACACACACGGAATACACCAACCGCGGAGCCCGGCGCATCTCGCCATTCTTTGTACCCGGCTCGATCATCAACATGATCTCGGGCCACATCAGCATTCTTCGGGGGCTCAAGGGCCCCAATTTGGCGGCCGTGACGGCCTGCACCACGGGGTTGCACAGCCTCGGGCTGGCCGCTCGCCTGATCCAATATGGTGATGCCGATGTCATGGTGGCGGGCGGGGCCGAGTCCACCATCTCGCCGCTGGGTGTCGGTGGATTTGCTGCGGCGAGGGCGCTCTCAACCCGCAATGACGACCCCGCCACGGCGTCTCGCCCGTGGGACAGGGGTCGGGACGGCTTCGTACTGGGGGAGGGTGCTGGGGTCATGGTGCTGGAGGAATACGAGCATGCCAAGGCTCGGGGCGCCAAGATCTACGCAGAGCTCACCGGCGTGGGCTTCTCGGGCGATGCCTTCCACATGACGGCACCCAACATGGACGGCCCCCGACGCTGCATGCTGGCAGCCCTTCGAGATGCCGGTGTCAACCCCGATGCGGTGGGATACATCAACGCGCATGGAACCTCGACGCCGCTGGGAGACAAGAACGAGACAGATGCCATCAAGGCCGCCTTTGGCGCCCACGCCGATCGTCTCGTGGTTAACTCCACCAAATCCATGACAGGCCACCTCTTGGGCGGAGCAGGTGGCGTGGAGGCCGTCTTCACTGTCTTGGCCATTCACCATCAGGCCAGCCCACCCACCATCAACATCTTCGAACAAGACCCAGAGTGCGACCTCGACTACTGCGCAAACCAAGGCCGCGACATGGCCATTGACGTGGCGGTGAAGAATAATTTTGGGTTTGGCGGCACCAACGGCACCCTGGTCTTTGCGCGGATCTGATCGTGTCTGAGCGCGACACCGACCAACTGCTGGTCGAGCGGGTTCAGGCCGGTGACAAGAAGGCCTTCGACTTACTCGTATCCAAGTACCATCGAAAAGTCATCCGCCTGATCTCCCGGCTGGTGAGAGACCCCGCTGAGGTTGAGGACATTGCGCAAGAGGCCTTTATCAAGGCCTATCGCTCGATGTCTCAGTTCCGAGGCGACAGCGCCTTCTACACCTGGCTGTATCGGATTGCGGTGAACACGGCAAAAAATGCGCTGGTCGCATCGAACCGGCGCCCAGTTCCGTTGTCTGACCTCACTAGGTCTGACGACGACGGTGATGCAGAGCCCTGGATTCCCGAGGCCGGCATCGACAGTCAGACGCCAGAAGCCATGTTGTCCTCCCGGCAGGTTGCACAAACGGTAGACAAGGCGATGCAGGCCTTGGCACCGGACCTCCGGACGGCCATCATGCTTCGTGAAATTGAAGGGCTGAGTTATGAGGAAATCGCAGAGGCCATGAACTGTCCAATCGG
>CAMAXF010000011.1 GCA_945862305.1 Bordetella parapertussis
CGGCTCAGGGCGGCTGCGCTCTGATAACCCACCTGACTCGCGACTGACTTGAGTCCAACGCCCTGTGCAATCAGTGATTGGGCGAGTGATACCCGCCAGTCTGTGAGGTAGCCAAGGGGCGTTGTTCCCATTGCTGCCTTGAACTGGGCCGCGAAGCTCGCTCGGGACATTCCTGCGACCTGTGCCAAGTGTTCGAGCGACCAGTTCTTCTGAGGCTCTCGATGAATCGCGGTAACTGATTTCAGGAGCCGATCGTCACCCAGCGCCTTGGTCACACCCATCGGCAGCGCTCCAGTCGCGATGAGATGACGAAAGAGGACGAGTAAAAAGTACTGGAGAAGTTGGCTGGTCGCAAATCCCCTCCCACATCGATCCGCAAAGGCCTCCTCGAGAATGAGGCTGCTCGCTGATCTCAAGGCGGAGCCCTCAGCGATTGGAATAGTCAAGATCTTGGGATCGATGAGCGTGAGTGGGTTCTGGTAACGCTGGCCGAAATCAAACTCGGCCGAGACGATTCGGGCCTGTGGATGTGGGATGAGTCTGTGAGGCTCACCATGCGGCGAGAACACAATGCTCGGCGCATCAATCTTCACGCATTCTTGATGGCCGCCCTCCAGGTGTACTCGACCCGCCTCAATCCAGTGCAGATGGCCCAGTATCGGGGTCTTCTCCATGGAAACGGCGTCTTGGATATCTCCTGAGAACAAAAGGCGGACCTTGGGCGGGAAACGTTCGAGGATGGGCGTGAGTCGATCCATTTTTAGACGATTTGTTGTGTTAAGTAGACTTTGTGATCCCAATCGTACTCGATAATCCTAATCTCATCCCTACCAGGAGTCATTCAAATGTTGATGCCCCGTCATGCCGTTCCAGCACTGAAAGTCCCCACGCTTGCACACGGTGACTTCGATCTCTCGGTGGATTCACCCACCCAATTCACGTTGATCTCGTTTTACCGTGGCTTACATTGCCCCATCTGCGCAAAGTACCTGCTTGAGTTGGGCCGCCTTCAGCCAGAGTTCGAAAAGCGGGGGGTCCGAGTCATCGCCATCAGCAGTGATGAAGAAGCTCGCGCACAGGAAATGGCGAAAAAGGTGAATTCGCCTGATCTTCCGTTTGGGTACGGTCTGGCGCTATCGGACGCGAGAGCCTGGGGCCTCTACATTTCGACTTCTCGGGGAACGACCTCGATCGGAATTGAAGAGCCCGCACTGTTCTCCGAACCCGGTGTCTTCCTTGTTCGCCCTGACGGCACGCTCTACTACGGCGCCGTGCAGACCATGCCATTTGCTCGACCGCATTTTGATGAGTTGCTGGCAGCAATCGATTTTGCGATCGACAAGAACTACCCTGCTCGCGGCGAGTACACAGGAGAGGTCTGACCGCTAGTTATTTGTTAATGAGTTTTCCTTATAACCATCGGTCACCGGGAGACTCTAGACTCGGCCTTCATCTCACATGGAGCAGAAAGATGCCACTTGTACGAATTGATGTTTCGAAGTCCTCGCCGGCAGGCCTTGCTCGAGCAATCGGCGAGCGGGTTTATCGGGCCATGCACGAAGAGATCAATGTTCCCGAAAATGACCACTTCCAGATTCTCTCGACGCATGAGGCAGACGAGCTGGTAAGACCAGCTCAATATCTGGGGGTTGAGTACTCGGATGGGCTGGTCTTTATTCAGATCACCCTCAATCAGGGTCGAACCACAGAGCTCAAGAAACGGCTCTATCGGCGAATTGCTCGGGACGTCTCAACGGAGTTGGGTCTGCGCATTCAAGACATCTTCATCAGTCTCGTTGAGGTTGACAAAGAAAACTGGTCCTTTGGTAACGGTGACATGCAATATGGGCCGAAGACGTAAACCAAGAAGAAGTTCAAATTCATCACAGGAGTAGCGAAATGAAGACAAGCAATCGTTGGCTAAGCAGTCTGGCGCTGTCCCTCTGCCTCGGCCTCTCTGGCCTGGGTGTCTCTGCAGCAGACAGCGAAAAGGCGGTCTATCACATCGATAACGCAGCCGTTCAGGCCACCAAGGCACTGAGGAACATCCGTAACCATCTAGATACTGCCCCGAGCACCAAGGTCGTGGTGGTTACACACGCAGAAGGAGTCGACTTCCTCTTTGATGGCGCGAAAGACTCTAAGAACCCCAACGTTGACTACGGGGCTTTGGTCTCTGCTCTTAAGGCCCGAGGTGTGCGGTTCGAAGTCTGCGAGATCACCCTCAAGAACAGAAATCTCAAGCGTGATCAGTTCAACTTAGATGCTGAGTTCACCCCGTCTGGAGTCGCACGCGTGACGCAACTGCAGGTTCGTGAAGGCTTTGCGTACCTCAAACCATAGGTGCGAAACTTCATGGAGCGTCTCAGCATTTCGGCAAAGCCAATCCTCTTCCTGGTTCTTGCGATCTGGATTCCTACCATCGCTAACGCTCAAGTGCTCGATGCCATTCGGGGGCATGCCCAAGATCTCAAGGCTCGATTCAGCGATCACAAGAAGATCGATGGCGAGGTCGTAAAGCGAGGCGAGATCGACACCAAGGCCAAGGGCCAAGACATGCTGCACAGCTCGTCTGGAACTTGGTCACTGGTCAGGTCCGACAACCAGCTATACCTGCAGTCGGGAGAAGACTTTCGATCCAGTCCAGGCCCCGACTACCACGTCTATATCAGCAGTGGTCCGGCGATCAAGGATAACCCAGAGTTCAACGACAAGCAGATAGAAGTCGCTCGTTTAACCAAGCCAAACGGAGCGGCCTACTACCCGCTCAAAACCCAGAGCATCGACGATGTGAGGAGCGTGCTCATCTGGTGCAAGCAATTTAAGGAATACATAGGCTCCGTAGACTTGGTAGCGGAGAAGTAGCAGCGCCTAAGGGCTAGGAATCCAGCCGGAAACCGATGCCTTCAACGTTTTGTCGATGCACAAAGCAACGGGGATGAGCGGCATAGCGCATTATGCTGCTTAAATTGACAACAACTTTTCGAAGGAGTTGAGATGGAAGACGAGGGTTGCTGTGGGAATGGGACTTGCATCATTAACGCGGAGACTCTCAAACCCACTATTTAAAGTAAAGGCGTCACAAAACGCCTACGCGTAGCGGCAGGTTGGCGAGTCAGGATACGGCCGCGGTGGTTTTGGGAATATCATTTGAGTCTAGGCAGGCGCATTTCCACCCATCCACCTACTCATTTGGAGCTCGACATGAATTCACGACGCACTTTTGTTATCCACTCGGCTGTTGGACTCGGACTACTGGGCTCAGGACTGGCAGTTCAGGCTCAAGCCATGGTTGCAGAAACAGATCCTCAGGCGACTGCACTTGGCTACAAGGCCGACACGACCAAGGTCGACAACAAGAAGTACCCAAAGCACCAGGCCAGCCAGAACTGCGCCAACTGCGCCCTCTACAAGAAAGCCTCGGACAAGGCCGGCGGATGTACGATTTTCGCGGGTAAACAAGTTGCCGCAACAGGATGGTGCTCCGCCTGGGCAAAGGCGTAATTCAGAATCTCGGCAGGGCCTGGTCCTTCAAAGGAACAAGCCAACCGACATAGATGCCGGACGAACCTCTGGAGGACCGCTATCGCGCTCCTCCGGGCTCGTCTCGGCTCTCAAGGCCTGGTTGTCATCGCCACAGGTCAGCTAAGACCGCTAGCTCGAACGTAACAGGTAAAAAGCCATGACATCGCCAGAAGAGCTTCAAAGGGACGAGCCGCTCAAGGGTCTGCAAGACGACCTGCTCTACAACCTCGTGTACTGCAGTCATGCGTCGGTAGGCGTTGATGACATGGCTGTAGAAGCCATTGTGGCCACGTCTCGCCGCCGAAACCCGCCCTTGGGAATTACAGGGCTGCTGGTTTTTGGCGGCGGCGTTTTCTTTCAGTGGATCGAAGGACCCAAGGCACATGTGACCCGACTAATGGAACTGATCACGTCAGACCCTCGACATGAGACTGTTGTCATACTGAGTACCAGTGAGGAGGTTCGAGAGCGCATTTTTCCGAACTGGGACATGGAATTGGTCGGGCAAGAAGACATCCGTGAGGTGCTGCTGGATGCCCTCGAACAGGCCAACGACGCACAAAGTTCGGCTGCGCTCCAACTGCTGCTCGAACGGGTCGCATAACCCTTCTGGCGAAGATCTCTTAGGTTGCAACTGCCTTTGCTGAAGTATCGCCAACAACGCCACTGGCCTGCTGAAGCATGGCGCTCACACAGTACCGCCCAAGCCTCCACGAGGCCGTTACTCGCATGGAGCCGGGCATCGATTCAAAGAGCTCTGGCCTCGGATAGACCTCGAAACGGTTGAGGAACCACAGCAGTGCCTCTCGGGCAACGCCTGGCCAGCCCTGCAGATCTCCGAAGTCCACCACATGGATCGCCCCGCCGTCTCTCAGCCAGCCACTTGCGTTCTGCATGGCCAGCGCTGGCTCGGGCATCATGGAGAGCGAATACGGAAACAAAACCGCATCCACTGCCTCCGGCGGCTTGTAGGACTCCGCATAGCCACGGACCAACACCACCTGATCTTGCAGCCCAGCCTGCCGAATGTTTCGTTGAGCCACTTCCAGCATGGCGCCAGACGCATCGACTCCGATGATCTGCAAGTCTGGTCGGCGTCGGGCCAGACGAATCAAGTTGTGCGCGGTGCCGCAGCCCAGTTCACAGACCCTGCCCCCTTGGGGCGGATTCAATCCATCGACCAATGCATCTCGACCAAATAGGAAAAAGGGCCTGGTCCAGTCATACACGTATCGGGTCCAGCGGTAGACCCCATCCATTTTCTCACCATGCTGCTCTAAGCCCTGAAACGCCATCAGGCTGGCATGCGTCGCATGAGGTGAAAGCCCCCGTAGATGGCGGACCGATCCTGCTGATGCAGTTGTTTGGACAACTGCTCCTCGTAGTGCCAGTGCTGAAGAACGGCTGGATTCACACGGCCCAGGAGAATGTTCTCTTCTCCTGCTGTCCGGAAAATGACCCTTGCACCCGAGCTTGCCGTTCGGTCAATCTCTGACCACAGGGCATTGAGCTGCTGATCGTTCATCCAGTCTTGGGCATCGAGCAAGACAAAGGCGTCAATCGATTCCTGGGGCTGCTCGGCCATGAAGGTGGTGGCGATCTTCCGATGGATGGCCACGTTGTCGATGCGATCTCGCAGGTGCGCATAGTGCTGCCGCTTTAGGTAGCGCGGTACCGCCTGCCGTGCCTCGGTGTCGTAGCGTCTTCCGAACGCCTGCCAGGCAAAGTAGTTGGTGGCCAGGTCGAAGTCACAGGCAAGCCTGCGCAAACGATCGTGCACGACATGTGCCATCGACGGGGCATCACCCTGGAGCTTTTCGAACTGGGCCGCCGGAATGCCAAGCCCGTAGAGGGCCAACGGTGTTTGAAGTGCCCGACGAACCATGGGACGCTTGAGCACCCGACCCATGGTGGCATCAAATATTTCCACCTGCTCCTGCCGATTCTTGGCCGAGAGGATGTCTTGCGGATTCACCCCGAAAAGCCGCGCAAAGAAGTGACTCACGCCGATGAAACGACCAAGCACCCCATTGGCATAGAAATTGCGGGTAAACGCATGGATCCGGGGCCGCAGAGGTGCCCGCTTCTCCCAGTAGGCTCGACTGGCCCCATCCAGGTGCGGGGCCACCTTGTCCCTGTAAAGCCTCAGATTATCCTGCTGGTCTGCATGGCCGAAGAAGTTGAAGAACTCGTCATGCGACTCAAACGCCCTGACGGATGCATGCTTGAGTCTATTGAGCGCAATGTGTGCACGGCTGAGGTCCAGCGCAGAGATGTGAACATCTGCGGCCGTGAGCATATTGAGAAGATTGCAGCCTCCCGAGGCAATCGCAAGAACATGCTCACCGTCTCGGAGGCCGAGGGCTTCGAGATCCACCTCCGGGTCTTCCCAGATCTGGGGGTAGACAAGATGGTTGAACAGGGAGGCAAAGAAGCGATCCGAGAGCCGCAGCCCTTGGTCAGAAGGTGAATCGCCAAGAACGGCATCGACTGCAATGGAGTTGGTTGCCATGAATACTGAGCCTCCCGCTGACACTGTTTTAGAAATGTTTCAGAAAGATTGAACGATGAACATGACAGTTCAGTGACGCGCGCAGCAGGCCAGTAATATCTCGCCCCGTTGTTAACATGCGGCGAAGCAAATGTCGGGACCCAACAAATGATCAATCTCTACCGTCGGGCTGTTGTGGCCCTGCTGACTGGGCTGATCGGCCTCGCCGTTCAGGCGGCTGACCAACGCGCGGTGCCCAAGCCCATGGTGATTCTCATCGGCATTGATGGCTTTCGGGCCGACTACCTTGCGCGTGGCCATGCGCCAAACCTGCAACGGCTGGCAGCAGGCGGGGCTCGGGTTGAGGAACTCACGCCCGTCTTTCCCTCCGTGACCTTCCCCAACCATGTGAGCATCGTGACCGGCCGATACCCGGGGCGACACGGCATTTTGAACAACGCCATGGTCGACCCCACCATCACCCATCAGGTCTTTCGCCTGCGAGATCGTGCAGCGGTCACGAACCCGGCCTGGTGGTCAGAGGCCGAACCCATCTGGGTCACCGCCGGCAGGCAGGGGCGCATCAGTTCAACCCTGTTCTGGCCGGGGTCTGAGGTATTGATCAACGGCATACAGCCGAGAGACTGGCTGCCCTACCAGCACGACCTCAGCTCCAAGGAGCGTGCAGAGCGACTGCTCACTTGGCTGACCGACATTCGTCCAGATCGGCCACAGGCCGACTTCGCCACACTTTATTTCTCCGACGTGGACTCCGAGGGGCACGCCCATGGCCCAGACAGTGCACAGGTCAATCAGGCCATGGAACGGGTGGACGCCGCCATAGGACTGCTGATCGACGGGTTACGGAACGCAGGCCTCTGGGACAAGACCACACTCGTCATTGTCTCGGACCATGGCATGAGCCATGTGCCCTTGGGCCAGTCCATCGATGGATTTGCACTGCTTCGGAGTTTCCCCAATGCGCGCTGGGAATGGACGGGCCCGGCCCCCGCGTTGCGCTTGGGCGGTGAATCACAAGAGGCTGTTCTGGCTGCTCTCTCCAGAGAGCCAAACCTGCAGTGTTGGACCAAGGCCCTGGCACCAGAGCGGCTCGGTCCACTCGAACACCGACGCGTTCCGGATGTCGTCTGTCTGGCGAGGCTGGGATGGTCACTCAGCGACCGGCGGCTAGCCTTTCCCATACCAGGGCAGCACGGCTTTGACCCTGAGCACCCGGAGATGCAGGGCTTCCTGATTGCCCACGGGCCAACCATCAAGCCAGTGTCCCTGGCGCGAATGCCCAATCGAGAGGTCTACCCCCTGCTCTGCAGGCTCTTGGGAATTGAGCCGGCTGCGCATGATGCAAGCGGGTTACTTGCCGCACAGGTGCTCAAGTAGTTTCAGCCCCCGGCTGCTTCACAAGTTTGTCATCTCCCCACCCCAGAATTCGACCGAGCCGTCTAACCCCTCACGCCAGGAGTTCAATTCATGCACCGCCTACTGACCCTCACGCTTGCACCCGTATTGCTCGCCACCGCCCCAATGGCACTTGCCATGGACGCCCGATTCAAAGACACCAATGGCGACCTTGTGGCCGATGCCCCCACAAATCCCAAAGATTGGGTCGATCCCGCCACCCTGGTCTTCGCATACACACCAGTAGAAGACCCCGCCGTTTATGCGAAGGTCTGGGATGGCTTTATCAAGCACATGGAAAAAACAACTGGCAAGAAAGTCCAATTCTTTCCAGTCCAGTCCAACGCAGCTCAACTGGAGGCCATGCGTGCAGGCCGACTCCACGTGGCCGGCTTTAACACTGGCTCTAACCCACTGGCCGTAAATTGCGCAGGCTTTGTGCCATTTGCAATGATGGCGAGCGCCGACAATTCGTTTGGCTACGAGATGGAGATCATCACCCATCCAACAAGTGGCATCAACAAGGTAGAAGATATCAAGGGCAAGCGCATGGCGTTTACCTCAGAGACCTCTAACTCTGGATATAAGGCCCCCTCGGCCCTGCTGAAATCCGAGTTCAAGATGGAAGCAGGAAAGGACTTCACCCCGGCCTTCTCGGGCAAGCACGACAACTCCATTCTCGGGGTGGCCAACAAGGACTACGATGCTGCAGCCATCGCGAACTCCGTCCTCCAGCGCATGATCGCCAGAGATGTCGTCAAGCCAACCCAGATCAAAACCATCTATAAATCACAGACGTTTCCCACCACCGGGTATGGCCATGTCTACAACCTCAAACCCGAGTTGGCTCAGAAGGTGAAGGACGCTTTCTTTAGCTTTCCATGGGCTGGCTCCGATCTGCAGAAAGAGTTCGAGAAGTCGGGCGAGGCCAAGTTCATTCCCATCACCTACAAGCAGCATTGGGATGTTGTTCGCAAGATCGACACCGCCATGGATGTGAAGTACACCTGTAAGTGATCCTGCAGCACCATCCGAGGTCAAGGGTTTTTAGAGCGGCCTCGGATGCTTGAAATTCGGAATCTGACAAAGCGTTACGCCCGCGGTGATTTGGCGCTATCCGGAGTGGAGCTTACGGTTCGCCCCGGAGAGGTTGTGGCGTTGATCGGGCCATCCGGAGCGGGGAAGTCAACACTCATTCGATGTGTCAATCGCCTGGTTGAACCCACCAGTGGGCAGATCCTGCTCGATGGCCTCGACATCACTCAGACGCCGGCAAAGCGCCTCCACACCGTTCGTCGCAGCATTGGCATGATCTTTCAGGAGTTTGCGCTGGTCGAGCGCCTGACCGTGATGGAGAACGTGCTCTCAGGGCGGCTTGGCTATGTCTCTTTCTGGCGATCACTCCTTCGACGCTTCTCTGCGGAGGACGTCTCGCGCGCGCTGTCTCTCCTTGAACGGGTCGGTCTCTCCGAACACATGGACAAACGTGCCGACCAGCTCTCTGGTGGCCAGCGACAACGGGTGGGCATTGCGCGCGCCTTACAGCAGACCCCCAGCCTGCTCCTCGTTGATGAGCCCACAGCCAGCCTAGACCCAAAGACCTCTCGGCAGATCATGCGACTCATTGTTGAAATCTGCGGGGAGCGGAAACTCCCAAGCATCATCAATATTCATGATGTGCCCTTGGCAACCTCATTCGCATCCAGGATTGTCGGACTGAAGGCTGGTCGGAAGGTCTATGACGGTCCTCCGGAAGGATTGAGCCCATCTGTGCTCAGCGACATTTATGGTCAAGAGGACTGGGGACACGTGACCGAAGGCACGGGCGACTGATGCCGCTGGTCTACAGCCCGATGGGCGCAGCCGCATCGAGGTCTGCGCCAACCTGGCGGCGACCACCACTCTTTGCTCACGCCTGGCAGAAATGGGGCACCCTGTTAGTCATACTCGCCTACATGGTCTGGGCAACCGACTCGGTGAATGTGAACTGGGAACGGGTGGCCGAGGGTCTTGGTCGAGCAGTGAGGTTTCTCGAGGGCTTCATGAGGCCGGACTTCACCTCACGCGGTGCCGATATCTGGATTGGTCTTCAAGAAAGCCTCACGATGACGGTCACGTCGACTGTGGCCGGGGTGCTTCTCTCGGTGCCGTTTGGGCTCGGAGCCGCCCGAAACATAGCGCCAGCACCGGTCTACTTCTTCTGCAGGGGCGTCATTGCATTCTCCCGAACATTCCAAGAGGTTCTCATTGCCATTTTCTTTGTGGCCCTCTTCGGGTTCGGAACCTTCGCAGGCTTTCTCACCCTCACCCTCTCCACGGTTGGTTTTCTCGGAAAGTTACTGGCGGAGGACATCGAGGAGATTGATGCCGCCCCCCTTGAGGCCATTCGATCCACCGGTGCCGGCTGGTGGCAGGTGGTGAACTATGCCGTCTGGCCTCAGATCTTCCAAAGACTTGCCGGTCTCTCGGCCTACCGTTTTGACATTAACTTTCGAGAGTCGGCTGTGGTGGGAATTGTTGGTGCAGGCGGCATCGGTGGGACGCTGAATACCGCGATGGATCGCTACGAGTACGACTCTGCTGCAGCCATTTTGATCATCATCATCCTCATTGTCTTGACCACCGAGTACAGCTCGGGCTTCATTCGCCGACGGATTCAGTAGGGCCAGGAGGCGCGTCACCATGCCACTTATTCAGACAAAGGACGGTCCTTCCAGCTGGCACCGAAGGACATCTGGACAGGAGTGGATTCGGTTCTTCGCCTACTTCTTGTTGGTGATTCTGGTCGTCTTCTGCTGGCAAGTCATGACCGAGCAGACCCTCTGGGGTTTTGTCTTGGATGCCCCACGTCAGGCCGCCGACATCGGGGCGCGGATGTGGCCTCCGCGCTGGGAGCTACTCGACCGTCTCTGGCAGCCCTTGATTGAAACCATTCACATCGCCACCCTCGGCACAGCCCTGGCGCTTCTCATTGCAGTTCCCCTGGCCTTTCTGGCTGCAAGCAACACCACGCCCAGCCGGCGATTCATTCAGCCCATTGCACTGCTGCTGATTGTTTCCTCACGTTCCATCAACTCTCTCATTTGGGGGTTGCTACTGGTAACCATCGTTGGCCCCGGTCCGCTGGCCGGCATCCTTGCCATCGCCCTGCGCTCCATCGGGTTCATTGGGAAACTGCTCTATGAGGGCATTGAAGAGGTGAGCATCAAGCCCATCGAGGCACTTCAAGCCACAGGCGCATCCAAGCTGCAGGTCATCGACTATGGCGTGCTTCCACAGGTCATGCCTACCCTCGTGGCCATTAGTCTCTTCCGCTGGGACATCAATATCCGCGAGTCGACAGTGCTGGGGCTGGTCGGTGCTGGCGGAATCGGGCTTCTGCTCGAGAGCGCCATGAGTCGGTTGGCATGGCCAGAGGTGACGCTTATCCTATTGGCCATCTTGGTCACGGTCATTGTGAGCGAGTGGGTCTCCGCTTCAGCACGAAAGCGCCTTATCTAGCCAGAATGCCGTGTACAGCCTCCCGAACGCGCTCAAATGGAGGGGAGCAGATAGACCCGTCCTTCGCCGCCTCGTCCCATCGCCGCAGCCGAATGGCCTGATCGGCCCCGGGCTTGCGCCGAAAGTCCAAGGTCTCGCTGTGTGTCATCGGCCCTCCCTGCCGAGCCAGACTTCGGACAGAGTCCTCTGACAGCAGCGCAGCATAGTCTGGTTCGGTGGCGACCAGGTACCGTTTGGCATCGACATGAAGGGCAACCACCTGTGCCACCGTTGGCCCGAGGAGCCCCGCAAGCACCGCGGCACCCACCCGCTCATGCGGAACATCCGTATCATCAAATAGATGACCGATGTCATGAAAGAAGGCGGCTAATTGCAGGGCGGGACCGGCCTTTGCATCTCTTGCCAATCGAAGGGACTGCCAGGCGTGAGCCAGTTGATCCACTGGCTCACCTGCATACTGCCGTTCCCCTCGGGCCTCATAAATCGACAGCAGATCGTCAAGCGATGTCATGGGTTTTCTCCAGCAGGTCAGGCAAGTCGGCCACCGTATCGATAAGATGGTCGGGACGTGCCTCGACCAGTCGCTCTGCCACCCGAATGCGAACGGCCTGGCGGGCATCGCGATCCATGGAACCCCAGGCATTCGCAGTCAGGCCCGCCTCATTCCCGCTGGCAAGTATGCCGACCGTCATGCAGCCCGCAAATCGCCCCTCGAGAAGCCCTGGCACGGTGTCATCCACCTTCACAACCGCCTGGGCTGGCCATGCCTGAAGATCGATGAGGGTCTGATACATGCCCAGGGGTGTGGGACGTGTCACTGGAAGGTCGCCAGCACACAGAAGGCTGTCTGGCTCGAAGCCCTGTTGCGCAACCAGTGGCAAGACCACCTCCATGATGGCGCGGTTGTAGCCAGTCGTGGTGCCAATCTTGATGCCCCGATCCCGCAGCCATGCGATGGTGTCAAGAGCCCCAGGAACAAGCGTTGCATGGTGTCGCACCGTCTCGAGATTCATTGGAACAAAGACCTCGTAGAGCGCGTCCACATCGGCGTCACCGAGCGAACGACCGTAGCGACTCTCCCATTGGTGCTGCACGTGGGCGAGTTGTCCCAGAGCCTGTATGTGATCCCACTTCGGCAAGCCCATCGGCCCACGGGCATCCTCGATGCTGATTTCCACGCCATGCCTGTGAAAGAGCTCCACGAAGGCGCCCATGGGCGCATGGCTCCCAAAATCAATGAGGGTCCCTGCCCAGTCAAAGACCACTGCCCTTAAAGGTTGCCGATCCATCTCTCAATGACCTCCTCTGCCAATCCAAAAGCGGTGCTTGCACCCGTTCCACTGGTCACAGTGACCACCCGAAGACTCGGATGCGGTGCGAGCACCAGTGCGTCGTCTGTGCCCCCAACGGGATACCAGCCCAGCCACATGGCGGCCAGCTCACACTCACCGATGTCCAAGGTCTCGCCCATCTCCCGCAGGATGATGGCGTTGATGTCTGAATCAACAAAGGGCAGCACATCCTGGGCAGGATGGTGAGAATCTCCCACCACCAATGAACCGTCCAGGCCCTGCACCACAATCAGGTGCACACCCGCGGCCAGTGCTTCTGGCTGCTCCTCCTGCAGTCGGGCGAGCAGCGGCTGGTGCACCCCAAGCCCGGTGTACCCTGCATAGCGAGCAAGACTCAGATCAGACATCACAGCGCTCGGCAGCCGCGCATTGTTGCGGGGGACAAGCCGCATCATCTGCAATTGCGTCAGCCCCAGACCATGGCCTGCCAAGTAGGAAGCTGCCAGTCCTGCCAATTCGGTGCCAGGACACAGCACGACACGCTCGGCCCCAAAGGATGCATTTGCACAGTTCACTCGCCCCACATCGAGCTCGAGTGCCTCCTGGCCAAAGAAGAAGCGAACACCGAGTTGGTCACTCAACCACTTTGCAAGCTGGGGGATTGCCGTGACCGACTCCACGCGAAGCTCATGGGGTGAGTAAAGCCCCCCCCATGCCGTCTGGGAACGAAGATAAGGCGCACGCTCTGAGAGCTCGGCCGCAGAGTAGAGCCGGCAGCCTTCCCCCATGTCCGAGGCTGCAAACGCCTCTAGCACCGGGCCCGTCTCGGGTCGCCTTCCGAGCACCCATAGGCCCGTCTGACAGACGGGAATCTTGGCCTGCGGAGCAATCTCGGCCCAGATCTCTCGCGATCGACGAGCCCTCTGCCAGGTGGTGCCGGCCCGCTGGCCTGTGACCGTTACAAAGCCAAAGTTTCGAATGGATGCACCCGTGCAGCGATCGTTCTTCTCAAGAACGGTGACCGACATGCCTCGAGACGCCGCTGCCCAGGCATGGGCCAGGCCAACAATGCCGCTGCCAATCACCAACAGATCTGAATGAATCCGTCTCAAGTCATCCTCCAACGCTGAGTCTGATGCAGTAGTAACCAAGAGCAGGCCCCGAAGAGTAACCGCCCCACTGAGGCCGTGAGAAAGATCAGCACAGCCATCGCCGCAGCGGGAGCCACATCACCGGCATCATCCATGTTCAACACGGCCACCGATGCCAACTGCGTCGCAGGGCTATAGAGAAACACCACGGCGGACACCGTCGTGAGGGCGTTGACAAAAAAATAGCCCGAAACCTCTAGTGTGGCTGGCAGACAGACAGGCAGGGTCACTCGCCTGAGTGTCCTCCAGAATGGCTGCCCAAGAGACTCAGAGACATACTCGAACTCTTTGTCGAGCTGGCGAAGGCTCGCGAGCATGGTGAGGTGTGCAGTTGAAAAAAAATGAGCCACCGTGCAAAGCATGAGGATCCAGATCGAGCCATAGAGAAATCCGAGTGGCTGGGCTGGATGATTAAAAAAGAGAATGTATCCCAGCCCCAGCACAAGCCCCGGAATGGCCATGGGCATGGTCGCCAGCAGATTCGTCGCCTCGCGAACTGCCCTTGGAACCCTCGATTTCTCAACGATCCAAGCGGTCATGAAGGCCAGACTCCCACCAATGAGCGCTGTTCCGGCTGCCATTTGAGTGGAGTTCCAATAGGTCTGCCAGCCGCCACCATCCATGTCATCGAAACGAAAGTTCTTCAGAGACGGCTCCAAGTTATAGGGCCAGTAGGTGGCGAAGGCCGCAAAGATCGCCATTCCAATCATCGCCAGAAACACCAGACTGATCAGGCCACAGAACAGCGTGGCCACAAGCGCCAGCAGGCGGCTGTTAGAGGGTGTGGCCAGCACGGCCCTCGCTGAGAGTGCTGCCGCCTGTCGAGCCCTGACATAACGTTCCAACCAGAATGCAGCCAGCGCAGGCATCAGGAGGATCACACCCACCACCGCACCCATCGAGAAATTCTGCTGCCCAATGACCTGTTTGTAGAGGTCGGTGGCCAGCACGTTGGCCTGTCCACCAATCACCTTTGCAACCCCGAAGTCGGTGATGACCAGGACGAACACCAGGATCAATGACATCCAGAGTCCATAACGGGCCTGAGGTAGCGTTACGGTTCGAAAGACCCGCCATTCACTCGCGCCAAGGCTTCTCGCAGCCTCGGGCAGCCGGCCATCTCGCACGGTGAGACTGGCCATGAGGATCATGAGGGCATGGGGAAAGGTCCAGAGCACAGATCCCAAGAAGATTCCGAGTTCACCGTAGATGGAAACGCCACCAAGCCACGACTTAAGTACGCCTTGGTTTCCAAACCAGTAAACAAGACTGATGGCCATGAGGAGCGACGGCGCCATGAGTGGAATCAGCGCCAAGCCCCGAAAAAGGCCCTTGAAAGGCATACGGGTCATGCAAATGCAGTAGGCAAAGAGAAAGGCCAACATAGTCGTGACCAAGGATGACACCGCAGCAATCCAAACACTTCGAACGAGAGAATCTACGAGGCTGGGCGTCTCAAAATAAGCTGCAAAGTAGACAAGCCCGACAAAACCAGCCTGCCCCTCAAAAACACTCCTGGCGAGCAGTGTCAGCACTGGCAGCAGAACAAAGGCCATGCCACCGATCAAAAGCAGCAGCGCAATCCCAGTTTGCTGACTGCGGTCGGAGCTGAATATTGTTAAGACAGCCATACAGGACCGACAGGATGAAGCGCATCATGGGGAACAGAGACCCCGATGGAGCCTCCAATCGCCCAAGGGCATCCGGTATGGCCTGCATTTCGAAGGTCTACCCAAATGGGCTGCTGTAGATCTGGGCAGTCCAGTTCCAGGTTCCAGAATGCGCCGCCGAATCGAATGGAACGCACCCGCCCATGAAACGCAAGGCGATCCGTATGCGGCGCGTCGGCCCCATTGAGAAGATCAAAGCGCTCCGGGCGAATGGCCAGCATGACCTCCTCACCATCCTTGGCGGGAACAGGGCCTCGTGCCGGAACGGAGAATGGACCAACCCGATAAACACCATGCGCATACAAGGCTGAAACGAGGTTCGCACGGCCCACAAACTGAGCGGCGAAGATGGATTTCGGCGATCGATACAGGTCGACGGGTGAGGACTCTTGCTCAATGACCCCGTCCGACATCAGCACCACACGGTCCGCCATTGCAAGGGCTTCCTCTTGGTCGTGGGTGACCATGATGGTTGGCACGCCAAGGCTGCGCTGAATGCTAACAATCTCATGGCGCAGGCTCTCTCTCACCTTGGCATCGAGCGCCGACAATGGCTCATCCAACAAGAGAATGGCCGGCTCAGGTGCCAGTGCCCGGGCGAGTGCAACCCGTTGCTGTTGACCGCCTGAGAGTTGTGCTGGAAAACGATTGCAGAAGTCGATGAGCCCGACCAGGTCGAGCATCTCTCGGGCTCGTCGCTGGCGAGCGGGCGGGCTCAGATGCGCAAGGCCATAGGACACGTTCTGCTCTGCAGTGAGATTTGGGAAGAGCGCATAGGATTGGAATACCACCCCGAAGCGACGATCCTGCGCCGGGGTTCGCGTGATGTCTTCCCCACGCAGAAGAATCTGCCCCGCATCAGCAGTTTCGATGCCACAGAGAATTCTTAACAGTGTGGTCTTGCCGCACCCAGATGGTCCGAGCAGGCAGACAAAATCGGCAGGCCCCAGCGCCAGGGAGACCTGCCGAAGCACCTTGGATGAACCAAAGGCCTTTGAAAGACCTTTGGCCACAAGCATGATGCGCGCCTCGTTCGCTTAAGACTTGGCCTCAGCCTTTCCTTCGTAGCGGCGACTCCATTCCTTCAGGATGCGCTCGCGGTCGGCTGCGGCCTTGGCAAAGTCGTTCTTGATGAGACGTTTCTCAAGATCAGCAGGAATGAACTCGAGTTTCTGCTGGACGCCGGGTATGGCCACGACCGCAAAGTTCTTGGCATAGAGCTCGTTGGCCTCACGGGTGACAGACCAGTCTGCCAGGGCCTTGGCAGCATCGAGTTTTTTGGTGGTTTTCATGATTCCTGTGGCCTCCATGTCCCAGCCGAGGCCCTCTTTGGGGAGCACCACATCAATGGGAGCGCCATCTCTCTTGGTCTTGTCAGCGCGATACTCAAAGCTCAGACCCACCGCATACTCGCCCGCTCCAGCCTGTCGGCATGGCTTGCTTCCAGAGTGGGTGTACACGCCAATGTTCTGATGGAGTTTGTCCATGTACTCCCAGGCCTTTTTCTCTCCCATCATCTGCATCCAGGCCGAAACCATGAGGTAGCCAGTTCCCGAGCTCGCCGGATGGGGCATGGTGATCTGGCCTTTGTATGCAGGCTTGGTCAGATCAGCCCAAGAGGCTGGTTTTGTAAGTTTCTTGGCGGCAGCCTCTTTGGTGTTAAAGCAGATGGCAGACGACCAGACATCCATGCCGACCCAGGTGGGTGCAGGTCGAGCGTCTCTCATGGAAGCCTTGACCTGGTTCAATTCCTTTGGAGCATAGCCTTGCAGCATGCCCTCTTTGTCGAGCAGCATGAGCGATGTGGCAGCCAAGCCCCAAACGACGTCAGCCTGGGGGTTCGCTTTTTCCGCAAGGAGCTTTGCGGTGATGATGCCGGTTGAGTCCCGAACCACCTTGAGTTCAATGGATGGGTTCTTGGCCTCGAAGGCCTGCTTGTATGCCTGGATCTGATCGGCTTCGAGGGCCGTATAGACCATCAGCTCGGTTTTTGACTGGGCGGCTGCACCGGCCATCCAGAGTGATGCGGATGCCGCCAGCGCGGCAGCCAATACGGCCCGACGGCCTTTGAAGGATGAGAGCATTTGAGACTCCGTGGATTGGTGAGATGTTGGGAACTTCACAGCCCAGTTATCGTCTCGCGCTCAAATGACATTCCGGCTTCAAATTTCTTACGAAATATTTACAGCCGACTCTACCTCTACCCAACAGTATTGAATTAGGAGCGAAGGGCCATTGGCAGGTTGAGCAACAGGTTCTGTGGCTTGACTCGCAGGCGGCTTCCCTCATCCATGGCGATCGCCATGTAAACGGGCTTGCCCGCCACCCGCTGCAGCATGTCAGAGGGGTCTGCGAAGTCGAGTCGAAAGAGCACCAACAAGCGGCGCAACCGATCGGCATCTACGGACTTTCCCAGGTAGAGATCGTTGAGAATCGACGTCGACTGTGCATCGAGACCGAGATGCCAGGCCCACTGCTCATCCTCAATGGCACCCACCGCAGCCACCCTCACCTGTGCATGTAGAAGGTGTTGCACCCATCGCTCAATCAGATGACAAATGGCCACTGCCGCAGGCTGCCCCCAGTTCAGAACGACGGCCATGTCAAAGGCCTCGGTGTTACGCCAATACCGCTGCGCATTGTCTTGGGTGAGCACATCAAGATCTCCTTGAGAGACCGACACACCCCCTTTCTTGAGCAATTGCCCCAAGGCCCCATAGCCTGGGGACTGGGCGCGTTGCTCGAGGGTCAGGCTGTCGGCGGCCAGAAGGCTGGTCTGCTCATGCAGTGTGAGCGTCTGGGCCCGAAAGAACATTTCCCCAACCCGTGCCTGGATCGCACTGACGGATTGCCCCAGCACATGACGCACCAAGACCTGGGTGATGTCATCCACCAGCACTGGTGGGAAATCGATGCGGCCATCCTGGAAGAATGCCTTGTAGTTGGCCTCTAGCGTCGGGGCCGTGAGAAGACGATCTCGAAATCGAAGCCAGACGCGGTAGTTGTCCGCCACATCCTGATTCTGAATCTTGGCGAGTGACTCCGGGGAAATGCCAGCCCTGGGCGTCTCACCCAATCGACTAAAAATCTCACGCTCGATCTCGCAAGATGTCTCGACCGGAGCGAGTTCGGGGCGTTGAAGCAGGTGCGACAGAAAAGCATTCGTCACCAGCAGTTGGTTTTGTTCGTTGATCTCTAGGAGTTCGTAGCCGCAACTCGGCCAGAGCACCGTCAATTGACCCGCTCCAAAAGCGCCTCATATTTTCGGCAGGTCCATGTCCGCTCACCGAGGACGAGCTCTCCCGAAGAGGGGTTGAAACGAATGGGAGGCCTCGTGCTTCCCGCCTCGTAGGAACGCCAGGCACCGGACTCTTCCTGAAAGGCATACGAGACACCCTTGAACTGAAGGCTGGTGGGCGTCATCTCCATCTCAGACTCATCGAGCCCCTGGCAATTGAACTCAAGGTTGCGCTGCACGCAGCCTGTCTGTGTCAACACGGCAACCAGGGCAGCCGCAGCCCACAGAAGCCTTGGCATCGGTGCAGCCTGACAACGCGCCAACGGGCTCACGGTGCGCCCTGCTCCCGCAGGTATTGGTCCATGATGTCGTCGAAGGAAGCGTCCGGCATCAAGCCCAGCCCAGCCGCTCGGCTTGCCTTGAGTTGGCTCGGCCAACCGCCAACAATTCGGGCAACCGTGGGGTCTGGTGCCCAGTCGAGCAGGCCATGGGCTTCGGGGCCGGCCTTTCTTAGCAGGGTGTCCGCCATGGCCCCCACCGTGGTGGTGAGCGAGGGAAGGTTCATGGCCGTCAGTGGGCCCCATTCATCGTCAGAGGCCTGGGCTGCACGAATCAACCCGTCAATGCTTGTCGAGGGCGATGACAACGCCACCCGCGTGTCGGGATTCACAGGCACCTGAGCCCGAACACCCGCCAATGGCTCGCGAATCATTCCCGAGAGAAACCCGGAGGCGGCACCATTGGGCCGACCTGGCCGGACACTGACAGTCATCAGTCGCACGGCTCTGGCCTTGATATAGCCCTTGCGGCCGAAGTCCGCCATCAACTGCTCGCCCACAAACTTCTGAATGCCATAACTGCTCTGGGGCGTGGGCAGCGTGTCGTCATCGACCGTCACACCCTCCCAAGACTCACCCGTCCGGCGGCCAAAGACAGCCACGGAGCTCGCAAACACCACCGTGGGCGTCCTTCCCGAAGCCCGACAGGCCTGGAGAAGGTCGATCGCGGCCTGCAGGTTGCTCGACATGCCCAGGTCGAAGTTGGCTTCGCATTCCGCGCTCACCGCAGCGGCCAAATGAAACACCAGATCCACCTCAGGGCCGGGCAGACCATCGCGCAGAACGCTCTGAAGCGAGCCCTTGAGGAAGTGAACCCGTGAATCGGCCTGGAGGGCCACAGGTGGCTCATTGATGTCTGTGAGCACAAGCCGACCAATGCTCCGGGCTGACCCACCCCCGACCGAGAGCGCCCCCGCTTTGAGCAAGGCGGTCGCCAGCCTTGCACCCAGAAAACCGCTGCCGCCTGTGATGAGAATGTTCATCTGGAAAGTATTACAGAAAGCATTCCCCGGAGAGCCCAGCACAGACGTGCTCTAACATGCGGCGATGCGTCCACAGAATGTTGCCCTGACCGGCGCCAGCGGAACGATTGGCGCCGCAACCAAGAAAGCGTTGGAGGCCCAAGGCCACCGTGTCCTGACGCTTGGCCGTGAGGCCTTCCGCAGCGCAGACCAGTTGTGCCATCAACTGCGCAGCCATGACGCCTCTGCAGTGGTGTCTTGCATGGCCTCTCGAACGGGCACCAAGGCCGATGCATGGCGGGTAGACCATCAGGCGCAATCGATGCTCCTCAAGGCCTGTGTGAAGGCGGGTTTAAGGCAGTTCGTCCTGCTCTCGGCCATCTGTGTTCAGCGGCCGAGGCTGCACTTTCAACACGCAAAACTGGCCTTCGAGCATGAGCTGATGGCCTCGCCACTCGACTGGAGCATTGTGCGTCCCACAGCCTTCTTCAAATCCTTGAGCGGACAGCTCTCGCGGGTGCAGCGCGGCAAACCGTTTCTGGTCTTCGGAGATGGAACGCTTACCGCCTGCAAGCCCATTGCCGATGATGACCTGGCGGAGTTCCTGGTCGGCTGCTTGAATCAGCCGGAGCGGTCTCGCAAGATTCTTCCCATTGGTGGGCCCGGAGAGGCCCTGACGCCACGTGATCAGGCAGCGCTATTGGCGCAGATTCTGGGGCGCCCAGTGCGGATACGACAGGTGCCGCCTGGGCTTCTGCTCTGGGTCTCGCGCGCACTGCACGTGCTGAGCAAGGCCTTCCCAGGCCTCGAAGCCAAGGCGGAGTACGCCCGCATTGGGCATTACTACGCGACCGAGTCGATGCTGCTGTGGAGTGAGGAGACGAAGTCCTACGATGCAGACGCAACACCGAGCCACGGCGTGGCCACGCTAGAGGACCACTACCGCGCCGTCTTGCGCCAGAGCGGCCTTACTTTGAGGAACAACCGGTAGGCATATTCCATAAGGCCAATGGCGCCGGGGAACTGCGCCATGATGGCCAGCCAACGCCACCTGGGCAACTGCTTCCAGACCTCGACAAAGGCCGCAGCCCCGCTCACCAGTTCACCATCGGGCCGGCGAACATGAAACCGAGCAATGGCAGCCTCTGGTACTAGGCCAGGCCCGAGTTCATCTGCGCTCACCTTGGTGACATCGAGCCAACAGATGCCATCGCCACCGGGGCCACTTTGATAAGACGAGATTTCGGCGCGGCACACGGGGCAGCCGCCGTCAAAGTAGACACTGAGTTTTCCTGGGGCGGAATCGAGTTGGGCTGTGCTCATAATTGCCAACGATGATGCCACTGCATTCCAGACAAAGACCACAGCCAGCCAGCTGAAATCGACCATGGCCAGCCCCGCACCCCTCATCAAAGCCTTCAGCACGGACCAATTCGAGCTGCCACTGCCGCAAGGGCACCGCTTCCCCATGGTGAAGTATCGATGGCTGCGCGAGTCTTTGAATGCGCTGGAGCAGATCGAGGTCTGCCCACCACCGGCCGCCACAGACAAGCAGCTCATGCTCTGCCACGACGCGGACTATGTACAGCAGCTCTGCACAGGCCAGCTCGATGGGCAGGCGATGAGAAAGATTGGATTTCCCTGGTCCGAAGCAATGGTGGAGCGCTCACGGCGCTCGGTGGGCGCCACCCTTGCGGCATGCGAACAGGCCTATGGGTCGGCGCCCGGGGTGGCCTTTAACCTGGCCGGCGGAACGCATCATGCGCACCGAAACTTTGGATCTGGCTATTGCTGCTTTAACGATGCTGCGGTGGCCTGCCACTGGATGCAGAAGAACCATGCTGGCCTGCGCGTGACCATCATTGATCTCGACGTTCACCAGGGCGATGGCACCGCCACCATCCTGGCTGGCCGTCCGAACACCCTAACCTGCTCTATCCATGGAGCCTCAAACTTTCCCTTTCAGAAGTGCGAGTCGGACATCGACATCGCACTGGCCGATGGCACCACCGATGCCGACTATTTAGGTGCCGTTCACCATCTGCTCGAGCGGCTGGATGCCCTTCCCCGACCAGACCTGTTGATTTACTTGGCGGGCGTAGATCCACTGGAGAGTGACAAGCTTGGACGCCTGAGCATCAGCCTTGCAGGACTGCTTGACCGCGACCGCGCGGTCTTTGCGTTTGCAAGGGCACGTGCCATTCCGATTACCGTAGCCATGGCCGGTGGCTACTCCGACCCCATCGAGCTGACAGTCCAGGCCCATCGGCAGACATTTGAGGCCGCCATTCAGGCCTATTGCCTGACCTGACATGACCAAGCGCGACCACCCGGGCAACAAAAGCTTCCTGCCAAGCAAGCTCTGCAGCGTATGCGGACGCACCATGACCTGGCGAAAGTCTTGGGCCAAGAACTGGGATGAGGTGAAGCACTGCTCAGATGCCTGTCGCAAACTGGGCAAGCGCAGCAGGCCTTCGGCAGCCGACTGACCGCGACTCATTACAATGTGGCGATGAACTCAAACCGCGCGTGCGGCTCCACATGATTGGCGACTGGAGCCCACTGGCCGAGGCCATCCAGCTGGCCATTGCGCCTGTCTTCCTCCTGACTGGCGTGGCCGGCATGCTCAATGCACTCGGTGTTCGGCTGGCACGAGTGATCGACCGGGCACGCGCCCTGGAGGCCAAGCTTGAGCAGCTCGATGGCGCAGATGCCCGGGCCAAGCTCGAGGATGAGATCGAATCCCTTGCCACGCGAGGCCGAATCATCAATTGGTCAACAGCCTTGATGGTGATCTGCGCCCTGCTCATCGGGCTCACCGTGATCGAGCTTTTCTACTCAGCCGGCATTACCGGCCGCCTGCAGCTCTCCAGTTGGGTGTCCATCACATTTCTGTCTGGCCTGGTCTGCTTCATCATGGCCTGCGTGCTGTACCTGGCAGAGATCCTTGTGGCATCTCGAAGCGTTCGAATTGGTGCCAACCGCTAGCCTGCCTCGGCTTTGGATTGGGCTGTTCACGCTTGTCCTCGTTGCTGGGCAGGCCTGGGCGACCCCTTGGGAGATTCGCGGGCAGGTGGTGGGCATCGCCGATGGCGATTCCATCACAGTGCTCACCGCAGACAAGAAACAGTACAAGGTGCGCCTCGCGGGCATCGATGCCCCCGAACAGGCCCAGCCTTTCGGACAACGCAGCAAGCAGTCTCTGTCCGACCTTGTTTTTCGGAAAGAGGTGCGTGTCGAGGTGCACGCCAAAGACCGCTACACGCGACAGGTGGGCATCGTTTATGAGGGCAGCATCAACATCAATCAGCAACAGGTGTCACGTGGCCTGGCCTGGGCTTACCGTCAATACCTTGGGAAACTTCCGAAGCCATTTTCAAAGGCGCTTATAGACTCGGAGGCGCAGGCGAGGTCGGACAAGCGGGGACTGTGGGTCGACAAGAGCCCAACGCCGCCGTGGCAGTGGCGTCGACAGAAGCGAAACGAATCGAGGTGATGATGAACACGATCCATTCCAACGGTGGCAGCAGGGTGATCCTCGCCCTCGCAGGTCTCTTCGGGGCCACTGGCGTGGTGGCGGGGGCCTTCTCTGCCCACGGCTTGTCGGCCTTCGCAGAGCCCCGCCTGGTGGAAATTTTTAAGACCGGTGCGCACTACCACCTCATTCATGCGGTGGCCTTGCTGGCGCTGGCCGGCCGAACGGGCCCCTGGACAACCTTTTCCGCCCTGGCCTTCACAGCGGGCATTCTTGTCTTTAGCGGAAGCCTCTACCTTCGGGTGTTGACCGACATTGCAGGTTTTGGGGCCATCACCCCTTGGGGTGGCCTAGCATTTATTCTGGGATGGCTGGCACTGATCCTGGACGCCTGGCGGCAGCGCTAAGACATAGAGATAAACCTCAGGTTGACCCCTCCAGGGCCCGGCGCTATAACGACGCATGGGCTCGAGCCTCAAGAAACAGATCACCAAACCGTCGCCAGAGCCCGTTCTTGGCGTGTCCTCGCGCGCAGTCGCCGGGGGATTGACGCCCCATCAGCGCAAAAGCCTGCTCGCTTTCATCGAGGGAACCGTGGTGCCCAAGCTCCTCAGCGCCTCAAATGACAAACGCAGCCGCCATGACCGGAGTTGAAAGCCCCTGAGAAGGGGTCTATAACGCAATCAAGGCCAAGGTGTTGGGGGACACATGCTGAAAAGAACGACGTCCAGTTGCGACGCATCACTGTCGAGAATCATCGAGGATGAGATCCTCCCTCGGCTCCTTGGCGCGCATCCCACCATTGCGAATGTCCATGCGCTCGAGACGCGCGGGCCAGTCCGTGGCTTTAGCTCCACCGACATCGTGGCCTTTGCCAATGCCTGCATCGGCGAGAGCCCTGCTGCTGCGCAGGCCATCATCGATCGGTCGCTGGAGCGAGGTGTTGAATCAACCGATCTTTTTATCCATCTCATCACGCCCACAGCCCGATACCTGGGGGAGCTCTGGGAGCGAGATCTATCTGACTTTGCCAATGTAACCATTGGCCTGGCCAGGCTCCATGAGATTGCACATCGGCTTGGCTATGCCTACCAGGGCGGGCCACAGACCTCGGGCCCACTGCATCGCATCATGCTCACCACTGCACCTGGCTCGCAGCACCTGCTAGGACTCATCGTCGTCTCGGACTTCTTTCGTCGTGCCAACTGGGAGGTCGTCATCGAAGTGGGCACCAGCGAAGAAACGATTCTTGAAACGGTGGCCAATGAGTGGTTCGACCTTGCGGGCGTGTCGGTGGCCACGGAGCATGAACTGAGACAACTACAGCGACTGCTTCCTCAGGTGCGGCAGGCCTCACGAAACCCAGACCTCAAGTTCATGTTGGGCGGCCCAATCTTTGTCTCGGCCTTTGGGGCCGAGGCGCTGAGGATGGCGGCGTCGCTCGAGACCATTGGATGCTGCACCAGCGCACCCGATGCCGTGGCTTTGGCCGAACAACACCTGCCGGCTAGACCCGTTTGAAGATGGTGTTCGGGCAGGTACACAAGCTCTCGCGGCGCGGCCGCAGGCCACCGTCTACTTTGGCAAGGTTTTGCGCTTGCGGTAGCGAATGGCCACACTGGCCCGCCAGGCCAGGTTCACGATGAAGTAACCGAGCACACAAGAGACCACTGAAAAGGTCACCATCCCAACCAGCAAGGGTAGCCCAAGGTCACCCAGAGTCGTGACCAGATTCAAGACTCCATCAACCGGCCCCCGATCAGACTCCTCAGAAATCTCAGACACCACCGAGGCCACTTCGGACTCCACCACCTTCTCGCCGAGCATGGCCGAGCCGACAAGGTAGGCGGCGTACCAAATTGGCGGGAACGTAAAGGGGTTTGTCACAAAAGTGCTCAGCGTGGCAACAGCAAGGTTGGCTCGGAAGTAGATGGCGACGATGGCTGCCAGCGGGATCTGACCGACGGGGATGATGAAGGCACAAAAAAGCCCAATCGCAACGCCCACGGAGACGCTGCGGCGCGTGACATGCCAGAGCCCCGGCTGCAGAATGGCTGGCCCCAGGAAGCGCAGCGTCTTATTGGCTGCGATCTGTTCCTGTGTGGGGAGAAACTTCTGGATAAACCGTCGGGCCATGAAAGGGGATGGGGCAACAATGGGTGTAATGCTGTGCACAATACAAGAAGTCAGACCCGAGTCAAAAATGAGCCCAATTTCCGCTTCAAATCAACGTTCGAGGGCGGCTTTCCTGCGAGCCACCCGGCTTCTCCTGGTCGCGGGCGCCTTGCTGACGCTTGGGCTTTCCCCTGCCACCGCGGCGGAGACGACCCCAAAGGCGCTTCAGATCCAGGGGGCCATGGCCGACAAGGCGGCACTGCTCACGCTCCTGCAGGAGGCTGACGTCATTTTGCTCGGTGAACTGCACGACAACCCGCACCATCACGAGGCGAGGGCGAATCTCTTGCGCGCACTGTCGAGTCGCTCCCTCCATGTGGTGGCCGAGCACCTGATGGCGCCGCAAAAGATGCCTGCTGGCACCCCAGAGACGCAATTGCAACGGCTGAAGGCCGCAGGCTTTGATCCATCGGGCTGGCGATGGCCGCTTCACAAACCCCTATTCGATGTAACAGACGAGCTGGGCTGGGCCGTGCACGGGGGCAATCTAACCCGGGCCCAGCTGCGTTCTGTTGGGCACCCGAAGCTGCTGGCACTGTTGGAGCAGGCGCCGTTGTCTGCTGAAGCGCAGGCACTGCTTGACGCCGACCTTCGAGATGGGCACTGCGGCATGCTTCCCGAGCAACACCTTGGTCACATTCGCCAGATACAGAGGCTGCGTGATGCGAGCATGGCGTTGGCGGCCTTGGAGCAACTTCCTGCGTTGGTGGTGCTGGGAAACGGCCATGCCCGGATGGATTACGGCGTGCCCCAAATCCTGAAGGCGAGCCGTCCAGACCTCAAGGTGGTGGCAGTGGGCTTTGTTGAGCAGCCACCCGACTCATCCTCACCTTTTGATGTCAGTTGGCAGAGCCCATCGATCGAGCGGCCAGACCCCTGTCAGGCCTTTCGGGGTTTCTCCACGCCCAGCAAAGACGCCAAAAGTGGCATGTAAGCGTCTGCCTGGCCGGCCTGCACGACGGCCTGAAGGTCGCTGAGCACACCCTGGGCCACCGCACTGGAGACCCCGCTGGCCTGCGCCATGCCGTTGTAGTAAGTCAGGTCTTTGGAAGCATTGGCCACACTGAATCGAAAGTGCTCTGCCTTGCCCTCCAGCACATAGGGCTTGATTCGATCCAGGGCGGCCCCCCAGCCGCCGCCCTTGGCCAGGGTGTCGACCAAGAGTTCGGCCGGGATGCCCGACTGTTCTGCACAGGCAAAGGCCTCGGCCATCAGCGTGACCGAACCCAGGGACACAAAATTGTGCAAGAGCTTCAACCGATGGCCTGCGCCCACCGGCCCGGCATGGGTGATGTTCTCCGCGAAACATGCCAGCACTGGCCGAATCCGTTCAAAGAGCGCAGGCGGTGCTCCCACCAACAAGTTCAATCGACCCTCTGCCGCCTCTTTGGGTGTTCTGGTCATGGCGGCATCTGCGAAGGCCCCGCCAGCCGCCTCTACAGCCTGCGCCAGGGCCACCGTGGAGTCTGGGATGGCCGTGGAGCAGTCGATCACCACGAGGCCTGGCCTCATATGCGCCAGCAGGCCTCCCGGGCCACGCACCACTTGCTCCACCTGTGGTGACCCGGTCACCACCACCAAGACCATGTCTGCAGTGGCCGCCAGCGATTCGATCGTGGGCATGGCCAGCGCACCGTGGGACATCAGGTCGGCCGTGGGCTGGTTGCCGGGGTGTTCCAGGAAGGAGAGTTCATGGCCCTTGTTGAGGAGGTTGGCTGCAATGCCATGGCCCATGAGCCCCACGCCGATCATCGAGATGCGCATCAGTAGAGCCCCGCCCGCTCGAGCCAACTGGCCTTGCCAGTCGACTTCTTGTCTGTGTTTGAGTCCTGCGCAGCAGGCGCCTGACTGGCGTCGCCCACATCGGGCTGATCTTGCGCTGCAATCTCTTGGGCTTCCGAGGCTGCGGCTTCCTCCTCTTCGATGTTCTCGGCCATGAAGCCCAGGGCCTCAAACGGAACATCCAGGTTCAGGTGGGATGAGATTCGATCGGCCACATCTTGGGCCAGCTCAACGGCCTGCCGCGCGGAGATCTGCTCCAGCTGATAGGCGGCGCCAATCTTGAAGACTTCCTCGGCGTACTCCAAAGGGATGTAAGCATCGATCTCACCATTGATGCTCTTGATCTTCTGAAAGGCGGAGGCCTTCGGATCGGGGGGCCGCTCCTCGCCCTGCACCAGAGCAATCATGCACCGCTCGGCATGGTCGAGCGATCGCTCTGCGCCCTCGATGAAGGTCTTGTCGAGCACCGCACGGCAGCGCAGGGCGATGCGGATGCGCGCAACCTGTGCCTCGCGAGAGTCGCCCTTGATGAGGCAGGCCTGCTCGAAGGCAGCCTTGGCCTGCTCGAGGGCGTCCTTGTCTTTTCCGGAAAAGAGCCTTGAGAGCATGCGCGTGCGCCTTAGACGCGGCCCTGCTGTTTGGGCGCCTTGTGCTTGGCAGCGGCCAGTGCAGCGCGCGTCTTGTCCATCAGGGCCTGGGCCGTCTGGCCATCATCGGGGGCCAGAACCAGTGCAATGCGGGCACCGTTCCAGAGTTCGGTGGGAATCGGAGGCGACTCCATGATCGCCTCAAACTTCGCCATCACGCCCTGCAGGGCCCGATCCGTCGACATATCGCGCAATAGAATTCCGAACTCATCTGGGCCCAGGCGGCCCACGAGATCCCCGTCTCGAACCGCGCGCAGTAATTTCTCGGACAGGGCAAAGAGGAGCTCATCTCCCATTTCATCGCCGAGCTGCTCATTGACCGCCCGAAAGCCGATGAGGTCGATGTGCAGGAAGGCCAGCTTCTCACCACCGGGGCTTGTTTCTTCGAGGGCCGCAGACATCTGCCGCGCAAGGTCTCGGCCCGTGAGCAGACGGGTAAGCGGGTCTTTGCCCAGCAGTTGCTGAAGCTCAGCCTCGCGATCAGACACCTCGGCAAGGGCTGCAAGCCATTGACGGGCAATCCCGAAGAATGCATCAAGACTCTCTTTGGTCTCAGGCTCAAGCGGTGCGGCGCGGAAAATGGCGAGCTGGGCATACTGCGATGGTCCGTATTCAAGACCCGCCAGATAGGCTGCGCCCTGCAACTGAGACATGTTCTCCGCTGCCAATCCCTCTGCGAAGACCACCCGTTCATCCTGAAACAGCGCATCGATGCGCTCGGTCACCAGTGACATCACACGCTTGGGGTCGTCCTGCTGAACGACTTCAGCGGCTGTCAAAAGAAGTGACGCGGAAACAGCCTGCTGCATCGGATTGCCCTCCCGGCTGGTGAATTTGGCCTACTTTAACCTGGGTCGGCTTCAATTCAATGCCAGCGCTCTGATGGGCTTAAAAGGCTTGAAGGATTAATTCGATTCGACCAGGTTTCTCAGCCCGCTGAGCTGTCCGGGGGTGATGGCACGCACCTGCTCGGAGCTGAGCCAGGGCAAGATGCTGCTCAACTGGCTCGGGTCGAGCGAGGCAATCTGCTCAGACCGAAGGGCTCGAACCTGCTGATCCGACAGGGCCGAGAACACGGCAGGCTGCAGCATCGAAATCTGTGCAGCCTCGAGCTGACGAATCGAGACAGGAGACAGGCGAGCGGCCTCGCGCGGGCCGAGCTGGGCCAGATCCTGGGTGTCTAGGCGAACGGGGTCGCGCTTTGCCGAGGCGAGAAGTTCCTGCAGCAGCGCCGGATTGCGCCCAACCCGACTCACCCACACAAACCGCTGCGACAGACGAAGCCCCGCCACTTGTGCCTCAGGCAGTTGTGCGAACTGGGCTGGCGCGAATAGCAAATAGACAACGCGCAACTGGGGGATGCTCAGGGCCGAGAGCTGTGCACCGCGCAAGGCTGCGATCTGCTCCGGCGACCAGGCGGCCATCGCAGCCAGAGGCACATTCGAGATGATCGTGGGTGAGAGCTGCTGAATGATCAAGGGATCAAGCTGCTGCCAAGTGCCCAAGGGCAGCACCGCAAGCTGCTCGGCCGAGATCGCTGACGGGCTGAGCAACAGGCTTGCAACATCGGCCGGTACGCTGCCCGGCAGGCTGCTGGCACCAGCCTCTTGCGCGGTTGAGGCAGGCAAGGCAGAAGCAGTGCCGGTCTCTTGCGCGGTTGAGGCAGGAGAGGCGGGGGCGGTGCTGGCTGCGGCGGTCTCCGTGGGCGTGGCGGTGCTTGCTAGTACATCTCGCGCTGCAGTCTTCTGTGCCGTGGTGAGATCTGCCAATTGCGCCGGCGTGAGCAGGGCCGACACATCGGCGAGCTGTGACGCACTCAACTCCTGAAGCTGCACTGCGTCCAGAGCAGCCAGCTGGGCGGCGGACAAGCCGGCCAATGTCTCGGCTGGCAGCGTGGCCACCTGGGCCGCGGTGAGCTGTTGAAGGGCCGCTGCATCCCAAGCCGCCATGTCTTGGGCAGTCAGCGCCTGTAAGGCGTCGGATGTCAGCTGCGGAACCTCTGAGAGCGGCAAGGAGGCGCCGGCCAGGCGAGAGCCCACACCCAGTCCCATGGACTCACTCGTGGGCCTCTCGGCCTCGAGCGCCTGAGAAATCAGGGCTTGTACAGCCTCCACTGTCTCCGCAGGCAGGGATGCGCGTGCCTCGGCTGGCAGGCTCGGGAGCAATGCCAGGACTTCGCCAGGACTGGCCTGCGCGAGGGCGGCAGGGGGGGGTGTCGCGACACCAGCGGCTGCAGTGGTGGATGCCCCCAGGGCATCGGAGGCCGCTGCAAACAGGTCACCGACCTGGGCCACCTGCTCCGTGGTCAGGGCCGAGGCCTGGGCAGGGTCCAGGGCGGCCAGCACGCTACTGACCTGGGCGGGACTCATCGTCTGAAGGGTCTCCGCAGGGATGGACTGCGCCACGCTGGTTGGGAGGCTTGAGAGTGCACTGGCGGGCAGGGTGGCAGCCGAGGCTGGGGTGGCCTGCACCGTCTGGGCCACTGCCTC
>CAMAXF010000012.1 GCA_945862305.1 Bordetella parapertussis
CTGCTTCACGGGCTTGAGCCCCACGAGCTCTCGGTCGAGTTCATCCAGAATCTCAGTGACCTGAGACTCCTCGAGGATGGCCTTGAGGTCCACGCTCATCAGTAGCGCTCACCTGCCGGCTTGTCGGTGGCATAGGAGTGGGTGGTGTATCGAATCTGACGCCCATCGGCCTCCTGACGGACCAGGCCAAAGCCAGGCTCGTGGGCGGGCCGATGCACGAGATAACCCATGGTGATCGACTCCACTCCTCGGGTGTTGTCGAACGCAATGACCCTAATGTAACTCCCGGAGTGAGCCTTTCGGCAGGCGTTGACCTCGTAGACCACTGCTGCGCCGTCCTTGATCTCGAACATTGGGATGCCCCACATGTTCCAGTAGGTATTTCGAGGATGGGGATCATCGGTCCACTCCACGCCAAGGGCCCAGCCCTTGCTGATGGCGTAATCCACCTGGGCCCGAATCTCATCATCGGTGAGGTCGGGAAGAAATGAGAACTGTCCTTGCGTGATGCGCATCATGTGTCTCCTTGATCAGGATGCCGTGGGGGTCGCGGCGAAGTCAGGCGAGTCGGTGGAGGTGTAGTTGAATTCCACGCCCTTCCAGGTCTCCAGGGCGGTCTCGAGTGGCTTGCACCACTTGGCTGCAGCGCGAAGGATGTCCGGGCCCTCGGCCATGATGTCCTTGCCCTCGTTGCGTGCCTTGATCATGCATTCCAGGCCAACCCGATTGGCAATGGCGCCGGCCTGAATGCCATCGGGGTGGCCAATCGTGCCGCCGCCGAACTGCAGTACCACGTCGTCTCCGAAGAGGCTGATGAGTTGATGCATCTGGCCCACATGGATGCCCCCTGATGCCACTGGCATGACCTTGCGAAGGTCGGCCCAGTCCTGGTCAAAGAAGAGGCCACGTGAGAGGTCTTGCTTGGTGTAGGTGTCCCGGCAGACGTTGTAGTAACCCTGAACCGTCATCGGGTCACCCTCGAGCTTGCCCACCGCCGTGCCCGTGTGCAGGTGGTCGACCCCGGCCAGGCGCAGCCACTTGGCAATCACGCGAAAGGACACGCCATGGTTTCGCTGCCGGGTGTAGGTGCCATG
This sequence comes from Bordetella parapertussis, assembly GCA_945862305.1. Taxonomy (GTDB): domain Bacteria; phylum Pseudomonadota; class Gammaproteobacteria; order Burkholderiales; family Burkholderiaceae_A; genus Hahnella. Next base: position 1,095 of record CAMAXF010000012.1, read on the forward strand.
GCCCGCACGGTGCATGTGCAGGATCATGTCATTGGCACGGCACCATTTGCTCATCGACTGAATCGCCGTCCAGCCGATGACGAGATCAATCATGACGATGTTGGAACCCAGGCTCTTTGCAAATTCGGCACGTGCATACATCTCTTCCATGTCCGCGGCCGTGATGTTCAGGTAGTGTCCCTTGACTTCACCGGTGTTGGCCTGAGACTTGTTCACCGCATCCATGCAGTAGAGGAAGCGATCCCGCCAGTGCATGAAGGCTTGGCTGTTGATGTTCTCGTCGTCTTTGGTGAAGTCGAGCCCACCCGTGAGGCCCTCGTAGACCACCCGACCGTAGTTGCGGCCCGACAGCCCGAGCTTGGGCTTCATGGTGGCGCCCAACAGCGGGCGGCCGTACTTGTCGAGACGCTCGCGCTCGACCACGATGCCAGTTGGAGGGCCACGGAAGGTCTTCACGTAGGCCACAGGAATTTGAATGTCCTCCAGGCGTGCCGCCTTGAGTGGCTTGAAGGAGAACACGTTGCCGATGAGCGAGGCCGTCATGTTGGCGATCGATCCGTCCTCGAACAGAATGAGGTCGTAGGCGACGTAGGCAAAGTATTGCTGGTCAGTGCCTGTGCCGGGCCCCGTGTTGGGCACCTTGTCGACCCGATATGCCTTGGCCTGGTAGCTCTCATGCGCGGTGAGCAGGTCCGTCCAGACCACCGTCCAGGTGGCAGTCGAGGACTCGCCTGCGACGGCGGCTGCGGCCTCCTCTGGGTCCACCCCCTCCTGCGGCGTGATGCGAAACAGACAGACCGTGTCCGTTGCACTGGGCTCGTAGTCTGGGCGCCAGTAGCCCATCTGCTTGTACTTCAGAACGCCACCCTTGTAGCGCTCCTTCATGTCGGTGATACGCCCTTCTTGTGCCATGCCGCTCTCCTTGGTTCGGGTCTGTGCTGGCACTGTAAAAACGGCGATAGATAAGATAAAGTCATAAAAATTGATTAAAAAAATAAGCCTCGCTGAACATTTAAGCCATTGAAAAACCTCTCACTTCGTCAACTTCGGATCTTTGTATCCGCGGCCAAGCTCTCGAGTTTTGCCCGGGCGGCCGAAGAGATGCACCTCACCGCGCCGGCGATCTCGATGCAGATCAAGGACCTGGAGGAAGACCTCGGCATGCCACTCTTTGCAAAGCAAGGGCGGGGCGTGGTGCTCACCAGTGCAGGGGAGTATTTCTTGGTCTATGCCCGACGTGTACTCAACGCTCTCAAAGAGGCCGAAGACATGATGCTCAAGCTGCGCGGCGTAGAGACGGGCACCTTGGACATCGGCCTGGTGAGCACGGCCAAGTACGTGGCCCCCCACCTGCTGGCCAGGTTTCGCGCGGAGCACCCCGGCATTCGCGTGGTCATTCACGTGCGCAACCGAGACCAGCTCATCGGCTTGCTGCGAGACGGCGACATCGACGTGGCCATCATGGGCAAGCCGCCGAAGGATCTGGACGTTCGGGCCGAGGCGTTTGCCAACCACCCCCACGGGTTCATCTGCTCACCCAGCCACCCCTTGGCCAAGGTGAAGGGCCTCAAGTTAGCCCAGCTAGATTCCGAAGAAATCCTGATTCGTGAACCAGGCTCCGGCACGCGTGCGGTGATGGAGCATTTTTTTGAATCCCAACGATTCCGCCCCTTATCCACCCTCGAGATGTCGAGCAATGAGACGATCAAACAGGCGGTCATGGCAGGGCTGGGCATCTCATTTGTATCGCTGCACACCGTGGGCCTTGAGACCAAGCATGGTGTGCTCAACGTGCTGCCCGTCGATGGCACGCCGATCGTTCGCATTTGGCACCTTGTGAATCGCGGTGGAAAGCCAGCCTCGATTGCATCTGAGGCATTCCGATACTTCATCCTCGAGCAGGGCAATGCGGTGCTTCAGGATCTCTTCGAACCGGAAATCGAGCGACAATCAGGCTCCCAACCCTCTTAAAAGAACCACCCGCTGAAGAAGGACACCGCATGACCCTCTCGCCCCGCTGGCTCACGGACCAACTGGCCGTGGCACCACAACTCGAACCCGCCGACATGGCTGCAGCCGCAGCCGAAGGCTTTCAATCGGTGATCTGCAATCGGCCGGACATGGAGGGTGGCCCTGAGCAGCCCACGCAGGCCAGTGTCGAGGCCGCTGCCCAGGCTGCCGGCATGTCGTTTGCCTATCTGCCTGTGTCACCCGGCGGACAGACACCCGAGGAGGCGCAGGCCATGGGCGAACTCCTGGGCAGCCTGCCCAAGCCCATCCTGGCCTATTGCCGATCCGGCAACCGCTGCATCAGCCTCATCTCCCTGACCGCACAGCTTGGCCTTCCCATTCCGCGCTAACCCGCCCAGCTGGTTCGCGCCCTGGCGACAAGACCGGCCTGCCGATGCGCGTCTGCTCGATGATGTGGTGGCGGCCGTCATCGTCACCCTGCTGCTCATCCCGCAGAGCCTGGCCTATGCGGTGCTGGCCGGGGTGCCCGCGCACTTAGGCCTTTACGCCAGCATCTTTCCGCTGTTGGCCTATGCCGCCTTTGGGCGCAGCCCGGTGCTCGCGGTCGGCCCCGTGGCCCTCACCTCCATCATGACCCTCGATGCCCTGCAGGGCTATGCGGTGCCTGGCAGCCCAGAGTGGATCGCAGCGGCCACCTTCCTGGCCCTGGCCTCCGGCGCCCTGCTCTTTGCCATGGGGGCGTTGCGACTGGGGTTTTTGGCGCAACTCCTGAGCCACCCGGTGATGAGCGGCTTCGTCTCGGGCACCGCCATTCTGATCGTGCTGGGCCAGCTCAAGACCCTCACGGGCATTCCGGTGCAAGGCCAGACCGCACCAGAACTCGTTCAAAGCTTCCTTCAAGGACTGGGGCAGTTCGAGTCCGTGACCATTGTGACAGGGGTGACAAGCCTTTTGCTCATCGCGCTGGGCCGTCGATTCATTCGGCCTTGGCTCACTCGGCAGCCCATCCCCACGACCACGGCTGAGCTGCTCGGCCGGGCCGTGCCGCTGGTCGTGGTGGCGCTGGCCACTGTTGTCTTGATGGTGAGCGGCATGGCCTCAGAGACGCGAACCGTGGGCACCATTCCGAGTGGCCTGCCCAGCATCGGCCTGCCCGCCTTGGATATCCAGGGGCTTCAGGGCCTGCTGCTGTCTGCTGCTCTGATTGGGCTGGTTGGTTTCATCGAGAGCGTCTCCATGGCCCAGACCATGGCGCGGCGTTTCAAGGTGCCGGTGGATCCGGACGCAGAGCTGCGGGGCCTGGGCGCGGCCAACCTCGCCTCGGGCGTGATCGGGGCCTTTCCTGTGACGGGCGGCCTCACCCGCACGGTGGTTAACATCGAGGCAGGCGCCCGCTCGCCGGTCTCCAGCATTCTGTCGGCCGGCCTTCTCTTGTTGGTGCTGCTCGGTGCCGGCGACCTGCTCCATGACATGCCACTGGCCGCCCTGGCCGCCCTCATCATCGTGGCCGTCTCGACCCTCATTGACATCAAGGCCCTCCGGCATGCCTGGCAGTTCGACCGCATCGACGCCACCAGCTGGCTGATCACCTTCTTTGGTGTGCTCGTACTCGGACTGGAGACGGGCATTGTCATGGGGATTGTGCTGTCGGCCAGCGGCATTCTGTGGCGCCTGAGCCGGCCACACATTGCAGTGCTGGGGCGCATTCGGGGCACCGAACACTTTCGAAACGTGAATCGGCACCATGCGGAGACGCTCCCCCATGCGCTGTTTCTGCGAATTGACGGAAACCTGTTCTTTGGAAATTGGGTGCGCATTCGAGAGGCCATTGACGCGGCCATAGAGTCCCACCCGGGAACGATTGCTCACCTGGTGCTGAATCTGGCCAGCGTGAGCGACATCGACACCACTGCCCTGGAGGGGATGATTTGCCTCCAAGACGACCTGGCGGCCGATGGCATCGGCCTGTGCCTGGCGGAGATTCGGGGGCCCGTGGGCGACAAACTCGCCGGCCAAGCACTCAAGGCGCCCATATTCCTTTCCAGCCACGATGCCTTCGAGGCCTTGGCGGGAAAACCCGATTGACCGACCGCCGTCCTCAAGACCACACTCCTCGAAAATTGAACAACGTCGCAAGTGGTCAAGGGAGGCCCTCATGGCAGACGGTGCAGACCAGTCGGACACACAACGCAGAGAGTTGCTTCACAGCATCGCCTGCCTGAGCGGGGCCGCCTTGGCCCTTCAACACACGCCCGGCTTGGCCTCCGCGCCTCGCTCAGAGAAGCGCTACGGGCCCTCGCTACTGGTGAATGAGTTTGGAGACCCCATCCGCGCCAGTCGCCTGGCAGAGGCCGAGCCATGGGTGTTCAACTACCCCTTCCAGGGAACGCCCGCATTTCTCATTCGCCTTCCCCAGCCCGTGGCCCGCACCAGCCTGAAGACCGCCAAGGGTGCCAGCTACGACTCGGCGGCCGGCATTGGTGAGAAGGGCAACATCGTGGCCTATTCCGCCATCTGTGCCCACAAGATGATGTACCCCACACCGGCCATCAGCTTCATTGGATTTCGCCCGGGATTCAAGAACGAGCCCGAGCAGGTGATTCACTGCTGCGGCGACGATTCACGCTACGACCCAGCCAAGGGCGCCCGCGTCCTGGCGGGCCCGGCCGAGCAGCCATTGGCGACCATCCTGCTCCGGTGGGATCCAAAGACCGACCAGCTCACTGCCGTGGGCACTGCCGGTGGTGAAATGTTTGATGCTTTCTTTGAAAAGTACGCCTTCAAGCTCGCGCTCGACAACGGGCCCAAGGCGAGCCAACTCTGCGAGAAGACCACGCTGGCCAAGCCCATGAAGGCCTACAGCCGGCAGGTTCAAACCTGCAAGGCCTGAACATTTGCGCCGATAGGCTTGTATCCTTGGGCCTACTGAACCTCAAGGAGCCCGACATGACCGCTTGCTGCAAATCCACACCCAGCCCTTCGGCCAGGCGCCTCTCGCAGGGCACTGCAAGCCTCGCATTGATCGCCATGCTCTGCGCCGTCATGGCCACGCCCGCCCACGCCCGCGACGAGAGGCTCTCAGGAAAGCCTGGCCCCAAGCGTGAGATGAACTGCAACATCACCGAGCGCATCAAAAACAAAAACCGAAGCACCACCTGCGTTTACAAATGCCCCGATGGCGGCACCGAGAGCGCCTCTGTCGACGAGGGCTTCTCCTGCCCCGCGGTGGTGAACGTCCTGCGCAAGTAAACGCGAGGTCGTCATGCGACTGCTGGCCGAGATCAACCGAGCCGGTTTTCGCGCTTGGTATGAGGGGCAGCTCGCGGGCGGATTCGGATTCATCGCCCTGGGCCCGAGGGACTAACGAACCTCTAAGAGCTCCACATGGAACATGAGGGCTGCATTTGGCGGAATCACACCACCAGCCCCACGCGAGCCGTATCCCATGTCGGGCGGAATGATGAGGGTGCGCTTGCCACCGACCTTCATGCCAGCCACGCCTCTGTCCCATCCTTGAATCACACGGCCAGCGCCCAAAGGAAACGAGAACGGGCTGCCGCGGTCGACAGAGCTGTCGAACTTCTTGCCCTTGCCCTCGGGCTTGCTTGGGTCGTAGAGCCAGCCCGTGTAGTGAACCACCACCGGCTTTCCGGCAATCGCCTCGGCTCCCTTGCCGACCGCATGGTCGATGGTGGAGAGGCTGGCCAGCGGCAGTGGCGGAAGCGGGTTGGACATGGCAGGGCCTGTGGTGATGAGCGTCGCAGACGCAACAATGAGAAAATTCCGAATCAAGGTGTCCATGGGCGAGATGGTAACCGCAAACGCGGCACAATCGAAGCTCTCAGCCCGGGCAAGGCGCGCCCATCCCAACGCGCAGTGGATTTCTCTTCGAGGCACCAGCCCAGAAGACTTCATCGCAGAGGACATCTTGGAACGGATCTCCACCACTGACTGACCGAGCCTCTGCGAATCACGAATACCCTGCCCCTGAATAACCCTGAATTTGGCAGGAATAAACCGAGGCTCGAAACTTTAAGACAAGACTGCCTTCCAACCCAAGTTAAGAAACGATAGCGAGCCCCCTGATGTCACCAGAAACCCAAGTTGTTGCCTCCGTCATCTTCGCCTTGGCCATTCTCCATACCTTTTCGGTGAAGCATGTCGAACGTCTGGCGCACCATTTCCCGCAGCACCACGGCATCCTGCATTTCTTCGCGGAGGTGGAATGCGTCTTTGGCATCTGGGCGTTCATCTTGTTTGCCACGCTCATTGGCATGGAAGGTCTCCGTCCGGCCATGGACTACATCGACGGGCGCAACTACACCGAACCCCTCTTTGTGTTTGCCATCATGGTGGTGGCGGGAAGCCGCCCGATTCTTTTCGCCGCCCAGGCGGTCGTATCGGCCATCGCAAATCGGCTGCCCATCAATGGCGCACTGGCCCATTACCTGGTGATCATGACCGTCATTCCGCTGCTCGGCTCCTTCATTACCGAGCCAGCCGCCATGACCCTGGCCGCATTCATGCTCCTTCGAATTCTCAAGAGCAGCATGAGCGCTCGACTGCTCTACGCCAGCATTGGTGTCTTGTTTGTCAATATTTCCATCGGCGGGACCCTCACCCACTTTGCCGCACCACCCGTGTTGATGGTGGCCTCCACCTGGAACTGGGATACCGCCTTCATGCTCAGCAACTTTGGCTGGAAATCGGCACTGGCCGTCGCCATCAATGGCCTCGCAGTCAGCTACGTTTTCCGAAAAGAACTGATCGCAGCCTCCCAGGTTGCGGCCGCTCCTGGCGAGAACGCCCCATGCATTCCTGCCGTGCCTGCGGGCTTCATATTGATTCACCTGGCCCTGATTGCCGCGATCGTCTTCTTTGCCCACCACCCCGCCATCTTCATGGGCATCCTGCTCATGTTTTTGGCCATCGCAGCCGGCTATCCACAGCATCAAGATCGCCTCATCCTGCGTGAAGGCTTGCTCGTGAGCTTCTTCCTGGCTGGGCTGGTGGTGATTGGGGGCATGCAGGCCTGGTGGCTCCAGCCGTTGCTCACGGAGATGTCGCCCTCGGCGGTCTTCTTCGGGGCTGCTGGACTCACGGCCTTCACCGACAACGCTGCACTGACCTACCTCGGTTCGCTGGTTGAAGGCTTGTCTGATGAGTTCAAGTACGCCCTCGTGGCCGGTGCGGTGGCGGGTGGTGGTCTCACGGTCATCGCCAACGCACCCAACCCCGCAGGCGCCACCCTACTCAAAGCCCGATTTGAGGGGCAGATGATTCAGCCACTGGGACTCCTCCTGGGTGCGCTGCTGCCCACCGCGGTGGCCATCGCCTGCCTGAAGTTCCTTTGAGGGTGGGATGCAAGGCGTTGCTGGTGCCCGGAGCGGGAATCGAACCCGCACGCCTTGCGGCTCGGGATTTTAAGTCCCGTACGTCTACCAATTTCGTCATCCGGGCACTGCCCCGCGATGTTACCGCGGACTAGACCGACACCACCATCTGCGGGTCGAAGTGCGGGTTCTCCCAGCGAAGATCGTCAAATGTCTTTGCACTGCTTAGGCCCTGGGCATAGCTCCCCGGGTTCGTGACCACTCGGCAGCCCGCCACGGTGTAATCGAAGCTGTCGTGCACGTGGCCATGAATCCACAGTTGCGCCTTGGCCAACAGCGGAGAGAGATCGGAGATGAAGCCAGCGTTGCACGGGTCATCCGCAAAACGAGGGTGAACACTCTGGGGGTGCGGGCCATGGTGGGTGATGACCACAGTGGGACCATCGAAGGGCTCATCGAGCTTGCCTGCCAGCCAAGCACGATCGCGCTGGTGAAGCTCCAATGCCCGGGTGGCCTGAAACCCCTCGCTCGGACTCGAGATGCCCATGATCTTGCGGTGGTCGGCCAGCCGTGCCTCGCAGGCCTTCATGGCACGAGGCTTCTGCTCCATGCCGTTGAGCTCATAGTCCGTCCAGAGTACACAGCCTAAAAAACGAACGCCCTGATACACCCACTCGGTGCGATCGAGCACCACCACAGCAGTGTTGACTGCCGCTTTCTTGATCATGGTCAAGGTCTGGTCAACGGTGTGTTCATAAAATTCATGATTGCCCGGCACGTAAAGGACGGGATGCGACCACTTGCCGAAGTGCTCAATGGCCTTGGCGCCGTTGTGAATATCACCGGCGAGCACCATGACATCGGCCCAGGGTGTGAAGAGGCGTGAGACACGAATGGCCGATGGAAACTTCCGGTGAAGGAATTCGAGATGAAGGTCGGAGGCCAGATGCAGGTTCATAAAGAATTTTGATTCAAGGACGACCGTTACACTACTAAGACACCAAACGAGAGAAAGTCACCGACATCGCCATGAGTGAGACCACACAAGTTGTTGCTGCAACCCTCTTTGCCATTGCCATTTTGCACACCTTCGTGGCCAGCGCCTTCCTGAAGCTTGGGCATCGCTACCCCCAGCACGACGGCCTTTTTCATATTCTCGGCGAAGTGGAAGCGGTTTTCGGCATTTGGTCGATCATTTTGTTTGGGTATCTCATTTATGCAGAGGGCTTCGGCCAGGCGGTGGATTACGCCGATTCCCGCAATTACACGGAACCCCTGTTCGTCTTCACCATCATGGTGGTGGCCGCCAGCAAGCCCGTCATGTTTGCCGCGAAGCAGGTTGTCGAATACCTCTCCGGCCACCTTCCCATGGACAAGACCACCTCGCGCTACCTGGTCATCATGACCGTGGTGCCTCTGTTGGGCTCACTCATCACCGAGCCAGCGGCCATGACCCTGGCCGCCCTCATGCTGTTGAAATTCTTTCACAAGGACACGCCCACCTTCTTCAAGTACGCCACCATCGGCACGCTTTTTGTCAACGTGTCCATCGGTGGCTCATTGACCCACTTCGCCGCCCCGCCCATCCTGATGGTGGCCTCCACCTGGAACTGGGACACCGCCTATGTATTTACCCACCTGGGCTGGAAGTCTGCGATTGCAGTGGTGATCAACGGGGTCGTACTGACCCTGCTCGTTCGCAAGGCGCTCACAGCAGCGGCTGCACGTGAGGCAGCCGAGTCGGCTGAGGATCAGGCCGATGCCCATGCGGCAGCATCGGTGCCGCTGGCGATCGTCCTCCTCCACCTTCTGTTGGTTGCGGGCATCGTACTGTTTGCGCATCACTCGCCGGTCTTCTTGGCCATACTTCTGGTCTTCCTGGGTCTGGCAACCGCTTACCCTCAATTCCAAGACCGCCTCATCATCAAGGAGGGCCTCATGGTCGGCTTCTTCCTGGCGGGGCTGGTGGTCCTGGGCGGGATGCAGTCCTGGTGGCTTCAGCCCTTGCTCACCCAGATGAGCCCGGATGCCGTTTACTTTGGGGCCACAGCGCTCACGGCCGTGACCGACAATGCAGCCCTCACCTATCTGGGCTCCTTGGTCGAGGGACTGAGTGAGGAATTCAAGTACGCCCTGGTGGCCGGCGCCCTTACTGGTGGAGGCCTCACCATCATCGCCAATGCGCCAAACCCAGCGGGCGCAACGGTCCTGAAGGGCCGTTTCGATGGCGGTGTGATCAACCCTGGCCTGCTCTTTATCGCAGCACTGGGCCCAACCTTGGTGACGATTCTCTGCTTCAAGCTCTTGCCGCTCACCCTCTAGTAGGGGGCGGCGCACGACCCTCAGAGCCGAAGGTCCATCGACACGGCAGACCTCAGCCTTGAGAGGTCATCGAGGGCCACCCGCAGCGCCTCGAGTTCATGAAGGCTCAAGGGGTCGAGCTCCAAGGCGTTGGGGTTCTCACGGCCCTGAAGCTGCGCCCGCAGCCGATAGCGCTGGGCCAGGTCGAAGGCCTCTCGAATGGCCTGCGACTCACTGAGCTGAAGCTTTCCCGCCTTCTGAAGTGCGGCCAAGCGACCATCGGTGGACGTGACGGCCACCCCGTTCATCAGGGCGAGCACTCGGGTCCAGGCCACCACGGGTGCCGTACCCGACTTCTTGATGTCCAGCTGCGGCGGCGAGAGCCAGTCGGCCCGGACGTTTCGGCTGCGAAGCCAGCGGGCCACGGCCGAGAAGAACACCGGGTTCGGGAGCTCACCCACACCATTTCGTGTCGCGTCCTGGGCCATGGCCCGAAGAAATGCGGGGTGACGCCGAACCTCGTCGGTGACCCAAGACCGCAGCGAGCCCACCAGCCCACGATCGCCATAGAGGGCCCGAAAATCCAGAAAGATGTGCGCATCCAGGATTCGCTCGGGGCTTGGTCGCTCGAACCATTCGCTGAGCGCAGTCTGCCAATGCGCCAGCGGTCGACACCACTTGGCGTGCTGGGCCATGACACCACCCTTGCACAAGGGGAAGCCCACGGCATCGAGTCCCTCATTGACGGCCCGGGCAAAATCTTGGAAGAGCGGCGCCAAGACCTCATCACCATCGAAGACAATGGCGTTGTCCTGGTCGGTGGCAATGGTCTGTTCGTCGCGGCCCTCGGAGCCCAGCGCCAGCCAGGCCCAGGGCACCGTGGGTGGGGCCATCACTCGGGAATCTGCACGAACCAGATCGATGACCCGCACGGTCATGGCATCGTTCAGGTGACTCATGAGCTTGGCCACCGCGGTGGCCGACAGCCCCTCTTGAAAGAGCCGCTGCGCAAGACGGCGAATGTCCTGCCCGATGGCTGCCAACTCAGGGAAAGAGGCAGCATGGGCAATCATCGCCGAGAGGCTCCGAAGGCTCTGGCGCTGATGGGCCATGAGGTCACTCTCGGAGAGCACGCCCACCAGCCGGCCATCGTCCTCGAGCACCGGCAGATGCCGAATGCCATGGGAGGCCATCTGAATCATGGCCTCCAGAACGGTCTGGTGGGTTGGCGCACAGATCACGTTCTTTGACATCACCTGCTCAATGGGTGTCTGCAGGTCTACGCTGGGCAGGATGATGCGGCTGATGAGGTCGTAGCGGGTGAGGATGCCCATGGGCGAGGCCTCGTCGTCCACCACCACAATCGAGCCCACACGGCCCGAGTGCATCTGCTGGAATACGACCCGCAGCGGCGCATCTGGAGGGCAGGTCAGTGGCCTTCGCCGAATCAATCGACCGATCTGGGTCTCAGGGCCCATGAGGCTCAGATCTTTTTGCAGTGCGTCATCCAATGGCTTTCCCTAGGCAGATTCGACTAGACAGCGTGGGTGTCACGCGGTACTGTCTGGAAAATTTTAATGACAAAGCGGGGACAGCTGTTGATCGATCTACTCGTGATTCTGAAGGGACTTGTTGAATTCACTGGCCTGATGCTGCTCGGCCAGGGCATTGTCTACTTCTTGAGTTTCGGTCGACACGAGCACAACGCAGTCTACAAAATGTTTGCAATCATCACGGGCCCCGTGGTCAAGGCCGCCAGGGTCGTGACACCCCGTCAGGTCGCCGACCGACACATTCCCTTGGTCGGTTTCTTCTTGTTGTTTTGGATCTGGTTTGCCCTGACCGTGGCCAAGGCCTCGTTGGTGTTGCCCGCCGCGCAGGCCACGGGGCTGACACCATGAAGTTGCTGCGCTGCTTCTTTAACAAAAAGGTGGGCATCTGGGCTGGCGTGTTCGGTCAGGATGAGATCGCAGCCGATTATTGGATTCGTGCGGCAGAACTGGAGGGCAGGCCCTCCGGCATGGCCACCAGCCTCATCACCGCAGCCAACCACCTCACCATCGCCAAGAAGCTCGCCGAGTCCGAGGCCGTCTTGCGCCGGAGCATCGAGGTCGATGGCACCCAGGCACCCGCCTGGTTCAACCTGGGCTTTCTTATTCAGAAGCGCAATGCCCACGAGGAGGCCCTCGAGGCCTTCGACCAGGCCATTCGCCACGACCCCCGCCTGGACCGTGCCCATTACGGGCGCGCCCTCTCCCTCATGGCCCTCGACCGCAACATTGAGGCCAAGGCGTCACTGGAACGCACCGTCGACCTCCAGCCCATGAGCCCCTACGGCTACTACCACCTGGCCCACCTCCAATTCCGCATGGGCGATGAAAAAGCCTATCGCAAGACCACGCGCAAGCTGCACACCTTTGAGCCCAAGCTGGCTGTGCAACTGCAAACCGAAACAGGCGTCGATGCTGGCGTGACAGACCCCTTCGACAAACTGCGTTGAATTCGATTGATGAAACGGCGGGACAAGCCGGTCTTTTTTAAATGGAGGATGTATGCAACTGACGGAACGACATCTCGCCTACTGGCGAGCGCTGCTCAAGAAGACCGGTCTCTTGCTGGCCATCTGGTTTGTAGTCACCTTTGTGGTGGGCTACAACGCCGAGAGCCTCGCATTTGACTTCTTCGGCTGGCCCTTCTCATTCTGGGTGGGTGCTCAGGGGGCATTGATTGTGTATGTGCTCATCATTTGGTACTACGCACGATCAATGAACCAAATTGACAAAGAATTCGGCGTTGCCGAGGCGGAGGAAGACTGATGGCTACTCTTGATTCTCACAGCATGGAAGCCAAGTCGCAGAAGGCCTTTACCGCGCAGCTGAAGAAGGTCTACGGCTTCTACACCGGCGGTTTCATCGGTTTCTGCATCCTGTTGGCCATTGCAGAACAGATGGGCCTCTCACGGGCTGGCATTGGCTATGTGTTCCTCGGCGCCACCGTGTTGCTCTATGCCGGCATCGGCATCATGAGCCGCACGAACGACGCGGATGAATACTACGTGGCCGGCCGTCGCGTGCCTGCCGTCTTCAACGGCATGGCCACTGGCGCAGACTGGATGTCCGCGGCGTCCTTCATCGGGATGGCGGGGGGCTTGTACGCTGGCGGCTATGGCGGCCTGGCCTTCATCATGGGCTGGACGGGCGGCTATGTGCTGGTTGCGCTCTTCCTGGCACCGTTCCTGCGCAAGTTTGGTCAATTCACCATTCCGGACTTCCTCGGCGCCCGCTACGGCGGCACCACACCTCGCCTGATTGGCGTGGGCATTGCCATCCTCTGCTCCTTCACCTACGTGGTGGCGCAGATCTACGGCGTGGGCCTGATCACAACCCGCCTCACCGGCGTGTCGTTTGAGGTCGGGGTCTTCCTAGGCCTTGGCGGAATTCTGGTCTGCTCGTTCCTGGGCGGCATGAAGGCGGTGACCTGGACCCAGGTGGCCCAGTACATCATCCTCATCATTGCCTACATGATCCCGGTGGTCTGGCTGTCGGTAAAACAAACCGGCTTCCCGATTCCTCAGTTGGTCTACGGCCAGCAGTTGGTCAAGGTGACGGCACTGGAAGGCAAAATCAACACCGATCCGAAAGAGCTGGAAGTCCGTCAGATCTTCAAGGACCGCGCTGCTGCTGCCACCGAGAAGCTCAAGGATGTGCCTGCCTCCTACGCGGCTGACAAGGCTGCCGCAGAGGCCAAGGTGGCCGCTGCCAAGGGCGACGCGGCTGCACTGACCGCTGCTGAGGCTGCACTTGCCAAATTCCCCGCAGACGAAGCTGCTTACACCAAGGGCTTGAATGCAGAGAAGGGCTTGGCCGCTCGGGCGAATGCACCACGTGCACACGCGGCCGCCTTCCCCGGCAAGGATGAAGCTGCCAAGGACAAGGCCCGTCGTAACTTCCTGGCCCTCATCCTCTGCCTGATGGTGGGTACGGCTGCGCTGCCACACATCCTGATGCGGTTCTACACCACGCCGTCTGTGCGTGAGGCCCGCAACTCGGTGACCTGGTCGTTGTTCTTCATCTTCCTGCTTTACTTCACGGCGCCCGCACTGGCCGTGCTGGTGAAGTTTGTGATGTACAACGATGTGGTGGGCTCATCCTTTGCCACGCTGCCCGCCTGGGTTGCGAACTGGGCTGCAGTGGATCCAGGCTTGCTGTCCATCACGGACATCAACAAGGACGGCATCGTTCAGTTGGCAGAAATCAAGATCGGTCCAGACATCGTGGTGCTGGCCACGCCTGAGATTGCCGGCCTGCCCTATGTGGTCTCGGGCATGGTGGCTGCAGGTGGCCTGGCTGCTGCCCTGTCGACCGCTGATGGCCTGCTGCTGACCATGGCCAATGCGCTCTCGCACGACGTCTACTACAAGACCATCGACCCGAACGCACCGGTTTCGCGCCGCGTGATGATCTCGAAGTCGATGCTCCTGATCGTGGCCGTCTTGGCCGCCTTGGTGGCGCAACAGAAGCCAGCCGACATCCTCTTCCTGGTGGGTGCGGCCTTCTCCTTCGCTGCGGCTGGGTTCTTCCCCGCCCTGGTGTTGGGCATCTTCTGGAAGCGGACCACGGGCATTGCCGCAAGCCTGGGCATGCTCGCCGGCATTGGCGTTTGCTTCTACTACATGTCACTCAACCAGCCCTGGCTGCGTGAGGTGTTCTACGGCATCGCCCGTAGCGTGCCCACGGCACCCACCGAGTGGTTCGGGATCTCCGCGATTTCTGCGGGCATCTTCGGCATCCCCTTGGGCTTTGCAGTGATTATCATCGTGAGCCTCATCACCCCGGCCCCAAGCCGCGAGGTGCAGGACATGGTCTCCCAGGTTCGGTATCCCGACCTGAAGATGGCCTAATCCATCAGAGGTGTTTCACCAAAGCCCGTGCAGAAATGCACGGGCTTTTTTTATGCCTGAAAGGAAAAGGACGCGTACTCCGCCGGCAAGGCGCCGGACCGCTTGAGGAAACTGGTTTAGATGTCAGCCAGGGGCATGAGGGCCGTGGCCGGCATGGCGCCGGTGTGGCCCATGCGGGCGATGAGGTGGTCGAGATGGCCTTCGAGCACCTGACTGGATGCCATGGGCATCTCCGCCAAAGCCTGCACCAGCACGCCGGCCTTGGGCTCTGGCACCTTGGCCAGCAGCTCGTTGGCCTTGGGGGTGGTGATGAGGGCAAAGGCCCGAGCGTCGTCCTGATCGCGCTGCCGAATGACAAAGCCATCGGCCACCAGGTTTCGAACAATGTTGCTGGCGGTGGACTGATGCACGGCCAGGCGCTCGGTGAGCTCCCCGGGGCGAATGCCGGGGTTGTCGAAGATGATGGCCAGGGCCCAGACATGAGAGCCTGAGAGCCCGGTGGCCTTTTCCACCTTTCGGTAATGCTCTTTCACAGCACGGAAAATCACGCGGAACTGCTTGAGAACCCGAACGGCTTGGTCGGGCACGCTGTTGGTCACGGGGGCCTCCCTTGGAATAATCGCGTGACACTAGCACTTCTGCCCCTGGCTGGCGAGTCTGCCCAAACCCCAACCCTGCCTGCGCCCCCGGAACCTTTTGAGTGCCGCAGGCCAGTCCACATCGTCCAGAACAGGCGTACACTCATAGCTAGAGCGGGGGTGCCTGGCGGCAAGTTGCCGAGCAGGCTGAGAGAGACCCATTGAACCTGATCTGGTTAATGCCAGCGTAGGAAAGCTTCGATCACCCCCTCTGTCTGTCTTCTGATGAGGGGGTTTTTGTTGATGGCGTCGCCAGCGGTTGTACTCACCATTGCGGGCTCCGATTCCTCGGGGGGCGCAGGCATTCAGGCCGACATCAAGACCATCTCGGCCCTGGGGGGCTACGCGGCCAGCGCCATCACCGCCCTCACGGCCCAGAACACCACCGGCGTGCGTGCCATCCATGCCCCAGAGCCTGCCTTTCTCGCCCAGCAGATCGATGCCGTCTTCGAGGACCTGTCCGTCTCGGCCGTGAAGATTGGCATGCTCCACAGCCGTGCGGTGGCCCATGTGGTGGCGCAGGCCCTGGCCCAGCATCGGCCCGCCCACGTGGTGCTCGACCCCGTCATGGTGGCCACCAGTGGCGCTGTGCTGATCGATCCAGACACGGTGGAGACCCTCGTGGCCGAACTCTTCCCGCAGGCCAGCCTGATCACGCCAAATCTGGATGAAGCCACCCACCTGCTGGGCCGGCCCGTGACCAGACTGGAGGACATGCCTGCCGCGGCCGCTGCACTGATCGACATGGGTGCGCGCGCGGTCTTGCTCAAGGGTGGTCATCTCACAAACGCGCAAGGTGACCCGAGCGGCAAGGTCACCGACCTGCTCCTGCTCGCCAGCAGGCAGCAGCATGTCTTTGAACAGCCCCGCGTGGCCACCACCAACACGCACGGCACTGGCTGCAGCCTCTCGGCTGCGATTGCCACCCTGCTTGCCCTGGGCCATGGCCTGCCGCAGGCCGTGGAGGCGGCGCAGGCCTATGTGCATGCCGGTCTTACCGCCGCCATGGGCCTGACCATTGGCAAGGGCCACGGCCCCATCAATCACTTCTTCCAGCCCGCAGCCATGCGGATTCTTCCCACCTGACCAGGAGCATCGAATGGCCACCAACCCACAGTTTCTTGCTGCCACCGCCACCGTTGACGAGGCCGCCATCCAGCCCTTGCCCAACAGCCGAAAAATCTATGTGCAGGGCTCACGGCCCGACATTCGCGTGCCCATGCGCGAGATCTCGCAAGACGACACCCCCACCATGATGGGTGGCGAGCAGAACCCGCCCATCACGGTCTACGACACCAGCGGCCCCTACACCGACCCGACCGCGAAGATCGACATTCGCAGTGGCCTGGCCCCCATTCGGCAGGCCTGGATCGATGAGCGCAAGGACACGGAGTTGCTCTCGGGCCCCAGCAGTGAGTTTGGCCAGACCCGCCTGGCCGACCCCAAGCTGGCCCAGCTGCGCTTTAACCTGCACCGCCAGCCGCGCAAGGCCAAGGCGGGCCGCAATGTCACCCAGATGCACTATGCGCGCCAGGGCATCGTGACCCCAGAGATGGAGTTCATCGCAATTCGCGAGAACCTGCGCCGGCAGGAATACATTGCCAGCCTGAAGGCGCTCGGCGACAAGGGCCAGCGCATGGCCGAACTGCTGCTGCGCCAGCACCCGGGGCAATCCTTCGGCGCCGCCATTCCATCGGAGATCACCCCGGAGTTCGTGCGGGACGAGGTGGCCCGAGGCCGCGCCATCATTCCCAACAACATCAACCACCCTGAGTCAGAACCAATGATCATCGGGCGCAACTTCATGGTGAAGATCAACGGCAACATCGGCAACAGTGCGGTGAGCAGCAGCATTGCCGAGGAAGTGGACAAAATGACCTGGGGCATCCGTTGGGGTGCCGACACCATCATGGACCTCTCCACCGGCAAGCACATCCACGAGACCCGAGAGTGGATCATTCGCAACAGCCCCGTGCCCATCGGCACCGTGCCGATCTACCAGGCCTTGGAGAAGGTCGATGGCAAGGCCGAGGAACTCACCTGGGATCTCTTCCGAGACACGCTCATTGAGCAGGCCGAACAGGGCGTGGACTACTTCACCATTCATGCGGGCGTGCGCCTGGCCTACGTGCCCATGACGGCCAATCGCATGACCGGCATTGTCAGCCGTGGCGGCAGCATCATGGCCAAGTGGTGCCTGGCCCATCACCAGGAGAACTTCCTCTACACCCACTTCGAAGAGATCTGCGAGATCATGAAGGACTACGACGTGGCCTTCAGCCTGGGCGACGGCCTGCGGCCGGGCAGTGCCTGGGATGCCAACGACGAGGCCCAGTTGGGTGAGTTAAAGACCCTGGGCGAGCTCACGCAGGTGGCCTGGAAGCACGACGTGCAGGTGATGATCGAGGGACCGGGCCATGTGCCCATGCAGCTCATCAAAGAGAACATGGACCTGCAGCTCGACTGGTGCGATGAGGCGCCCTTCTACACCCTGGGGCCGCTCACCACCGACATCGCTCCCGGCTACGACCACATCACCTCGGCCATTGGCGCGGCGCAAATCGGCTGGTACGGCACGGCCATGCTCTGCTACGTGACGCCCAAGGAGCACCTGGGCCTGCCCAACAAAGAGGACGTGAAGGCCGGCATCATCGCCTACAAGATTGCAGCCCATGCAGCCGACCTGGCCAAGGGCCATCCGGGCGCACAGATTCGGGACAACGCGCTCTCCAAAGCCCGGTTCGAGTTCCGTTGGCACGACCAGTTCAACCTCGGCCTCGACCCCGACACGGCCAAGGCCTATCACGACGAGACCCTGCCCAAGGAGAGCATGAAGGTGGCCCACTTCTGCTCCATGTGCGGGCCTCACTTCTGCAGCATGAAGATCACGCAGGACGTGAAGGACTACGCCAAGCAAAAGGGCCTCAACGAGCAGGAGGCTCTTCAGAAGGGCATGCAGGAGAAGTCCATTGAGTTCGTGAAGACCGGCGCGAAGGTGTATCACAAGCAATGATGCGTGTTGGCATTGCCGGCGGTGGCCTGATGGGCCGCCTGATGGCCCATTGGTGTGCGCAGCAAGGCTGGTCGGTGGCGGTGCGAGAGGCCGGGCCAGCGCATCCGGCCGTGCTCACCGAGCGGGCGGCGGCCTACACCAGCGCCGGCATGCTGAGCCCCGCCGCGGAGATGGAGGCCGGTGGCCTGCCCGTCTACGAGATGGGCCTGCGCTCCATGGCCCTGTGGCCAGGCATTCACGAGGCCTGCGACAAAGGCTTCGACCTGCAGCTGCAGGGCAGCCTGCTCATTGCGCATCCCACCGACCGTGGGAGCGCCGAGCGCATTCTGCGGCACATCCAGCCGGCTGCTGAGCACGCCCCAAGGGCCCTCTCGCACGAGGCGCTGGCCGAACTGGAGCCCGCCCTCAAGCCCCGGCTCGCGGCCTGGCTGCTTCCCCATGAGGGGCACTTGTTCCCGCTGCAGGCGCTGGAGGCCTTGAAGGCCAGCACCCCCGCAGACTGGGCCTTTGACACACCCGTGCACGCCGTCTTGCCCGGTGAAATACAGAGCACCAAGGGAAGCGAGACCTTCGACTGGGTCTTCGACTGCCGCGGCCGCGGTGGCCACGGCCCGAGCATGCCGGTGCGCGGCGTGCGTGGCGAGATCTTCACCCTGCAGCCTGCGGCCGACACGCCGCCCCTAAACCGGCCCATTCGTCTGCTCCACCCCCGCTGGCGTGTCTACCTGGTGCCGCGGCCTGGCGGGCAGATTGTGGTGGGCGCCACCGAGATTGAATCCGAAGATCGCTCGCCGCCCTCGGTGCAGAGCAACCTGGAACTGCTCTCGGCCGCCTTTAGCATCATGCCGAGCCTGGCCGAGGCCCGCGTCGTGAGCAGTGATGTCAACCTGAGACCAGCCCTGCCCGACAACCTGCCCGTGGTGCAGACCGAGCCGGGCCTCACCCGAATCAACGGCCTCTTCCGGCATGGCTGGCTGCTCGCCCCAGCGTTGATGGAAGATGCGGCCAAGGCCATGGCATGCAGCCCAGCATGACGGTCTCGGTCAATGGCCTGGCGGTCTCGCTGCCCGAGGGTGCGAGCCTGGAAGATCTCATTCATCTGCTCAACAAAGACCCCGCGCGTGTGGCCACGGCCGTGAACGAGACATTTGTGCCCCGCACACAACGAAGTGCTGTACGGCTCTGCCAAGGAGATGCCATCATGACCTTCGAACCCATCACAGGAGGCTGACTGTGGGTGCTGCAACGGGTTACACGCTGTTCGGTCGCACACTGAGCAGCCGCTTTTTTCTCGGCACGGCAGGCCACCCCTCGCCGGCTGGGCTGGTGGCGGCCATCGAGGCCTCCGGCGCCGAGGTGCTCACCATGGGCATCAAGCGCCAGGCTGCCAATGTGGCGGCCTCCGGAGACAATCAGTGGTGGTCGATCATCCGTGGCACCGGGCGCCACATCCTTCCCAACACGGCCGGCTGTCGAACCGCCAAAGAGGCGGTGGCCCTGGCCCAGATGGCCCGCGAGCTCTTCGAGACCGACTGGATCAAGCTCGAGGTGGTGGGTGATGACTACACCCTGCAGCCCGACAGCTTTGAGCTGGTCGATGCCGCCGAGCAACTCGTGAAACTGGGCTTTCAGGTCTTCCCCTACTGCACCGAAGACCTCATCGCAGCCCGTCGGCTCGTGGATGTCGGCTGTGAGGTGCTCATGCCCTGGGCCGCGCCCATTGGCTCGGGCCAAGGCATCGTGCACCGGCCTGCCCTGCTGCGCATGCGCGAGGCCTTTCCCGATCAATTCTTGGTGATTGATGCCGGCATTGGCGCGCCCTCGCATGCCGCAGAGGCCATGGAAATGGGCTTTGATGCCGTGCTGCTCAACTCGGCCGTGGCCCAGGCCCAGGACCCCGTGGCCATGGCGGCGGCCTTTCGAATGGCGATTGAGGCCGGACGCCTTGGGCATGAAGCCGGCGTGATACCCGAGCAGGCCTTTGCCACGCCCTCCACGCCCGTGACCGGCCAGCCGTTTCTCATTCACAAGGCCGCAGGCTGAGCTCTACATGAAGATCGAGACGCGGCGCGGGCACCTGACGGTTCTGGCCGACAGCCTCGAGCTTGACTGGCCGTTTGCGAAGGGCCGCGTGGCCTGCCCCGATGCCGTGCACCACGAGGCCCTGTTGTCGGCCGCCTTTGATGAGAGCCTGGCCCGAGGCTATGTGGAAGAGGAGGCCAGCATCCATGCCGCCATGGCCTGCGCGATGCGGCCGCACCGCCTCTGGACGGCAGGGGCAGCGTCTCATCGCGAGGCCTTCCCCACGCTGAGCCTGCCCCACGCAACGCGCATCGATCCACCCACGCCCTTCCCACGGCTTGCCAATCCAGCGCCAGGGGTCTACCCCGTGGTCGACAGCCAGGGCCTGCTCGAGACCCTGCTCGAGGCGGGCGCCAAGATCATCCAGCTTCGCATCAAAGACCTCTCAACAGCCGAGCAGGCCGATGCCGTTCGCCTGGCCTGTCGTGCCGCCGAGCATGCCCCAGAGAGCCAGCTCTTCATCAATGACCACTGGCGTGCGGCACTCGACCACGGCGCCTTCGGCATTCACTTGGGCCAGGAAGACCTGCTCACAGCCGACCTGACCGCCATCGCCGCCCAGGGGGTGCGACTCGGGCTTTCGAGCCACAGTTACTGGGAAGTGGCCCGGGCCATGTGGCTCATGCCAAGCTACTTGGCGTGCGGCCCCGTCTTTCCCACACGGGCCAAGGCCATGAACTGGATTCCGCAGGGTCTGGATAACCTGGCCTATTGGGTGTCTGTGAGCCGTGTGCCCGTGGTGGCCATTGCCGGCATTCATGCCGGCAACCTCGAGGAGATTGCGGCCACCGGCGCCGACTCGGCCGCGGTGATTCAGGCGATTGTCTCCATGCCGAGCCCTGCAGCCGCCTACCGCGACCTACAGGATCGTTGGGTCAGCGCAGCAGGTTCGAGATCTCTTGAGCCAGCATCGCAGGTGGCACCGCACCCTGAAACGTGGCCTGCGCGCCCGACCCTGTCTCCAGCCTGAAGGTGGGCACCATCGAGACGCCCTTCTCGGCCCACTCCTCACACACATGGGCCACGCGCTTGACCAGCAGGGCATCTTCCAGGGCTGCTGCGGCCCGGGCCGCGTAGAGGCCCACCTCGTTGGCGCATCGGAAGAGCACGCCCCGGTCGGTGAGGTCTTCTCCGTTCACGAAGTAAGCCGCAAATAGCGCTGCGGCCAGCGCATCGGCCTGCTCGCCGGCCGCGGCCATGAGCACGTGGGCCGACAGCGTGTTGGGCTGCACCTGAATTTTCTCCAGGTTCATGGGAAGATTCACCGCCCGGGCGTGGTCTGCAATCCGGGCATAGCCGGCCAGGCCGGACTTGCCAAATTTCTGCTCGAGGTACTGCTGCCGAGGCATGCCCTGCTCGGGCAGGTGGGGGTTGAGCTGATAAGGGCTCCAGGCAATGGTGAGCCGCGAGGGAAGTTCCGGGAACTCCGCCTTGACGCGGGCCAAGGCCAGGCCCAGGTGCTGTCGACCGATGTAGCACCAAGGGCAGACCACATCGGAAATGATTTCAATTTTGAGAGCTTGCATGCCGTGGTTTCAAAACGCGCTTTAAGGTGGCAGGAAGGTCAAACCTCGACCGGGGACACCCCGCCCGAGGAAGAGGACCTCACGTGCCCGTTGTGCGGGCGCCCCATGGTACCCGGGCCCACGGTCGATGAGCACCACCTGGTGCCTCGGTCACTCGGCGGCCGCGAGAAGCAGCGGCTGCACAAGGTCTGTCACCGCAAGATCCACCAGGCCTTGAAGCCCCGCGAGATTGCGCGGCACTACACCACCTGGGCGGCCCTGCGGGACCAGCCCGAGATCGCCACGTTCATCGACTGGGTTCGCAAGCGTCCGCCTGAGTTTCTCGGGTAACCTCGCGCCATGGTCATCGGATGGATTGTGATTTTCTGCCTGGGCTTTCTGGCCGGCTATGTGGTGGGGCGCAAGAAGCCCCCGCGAGGGGACTGAGCCGTCCCCAAGGGCCTTCTAGAGGGCCACAACATGGGGCCACATGAAAAGTTTTTGCACCGCAACAAACCTTTGTTACACTTCCGTCATACAAATTCTCATGTTGTCGGAGGTGATCCATGTCAGCCCCTTTTCTGCCCATTCACGGCATAGAAGTTGACCCGGCGCTCTGCGCCTTCATCGACCAAGAAGTACTGCCCAACACGGGCATCAGCCCCAACACCTTCTGGGCGGGCTTCGACCAGATCGTGGCCGAGTTCGCGCCTCAAAACGATGCTCTGCTCGCCGAGCGCGACCGCATGCAGGCCGAACTCGATGCCTGGCACCAGGCCCATCCGGGCCCCATCCAAGACATGGCGGCCTACCAGGCCTTCCTCTCTGAGATTGGCTACCTCGTTGCAGAGCCCGGAACCGTCAAGGCCTCCACAGCCAACGTGGATGACGAACTGGCCGTTCAGGCCGGGCCGCAGCTGGTGGTGCCCATTCTCAATGCCCGCTACACCCTCAATGCAGCCAATGCACGCTGGGGCAGCCTCTACGATGCGCTCTACGGCACCGATGTCATTCCTGAGGCCGACGGCTGTGCCCGCGGCGACGCCTACAACCCCAAGCGTGGTGAGAAGGTCATGGCCCGCGCACGGGCCTTCCTCGACGAGACCATTCCCCTGGCCAAGGGCTCGCACGCCAACAGCAGTCGCTACTGGGTGGAGTCGGGCCGCGTCTGCGTCCAGCTTGCCAATGGCGAGATCACGGGCCTTCGTGACCCAGCCGCATTCCTGGGCCACCAGGGCGACCTGCTCGAGCCCAGCGTGCTGTTATTCCGCCACCACGGCATCCACTTTGAGCTTGTGATCGACCCCAAGACCAGCATTGGCAAAGTCGACCCGGCCGGCGTGAGCGACATCATTCTCGAGGCCGCACTCTCCACCATTCTCGACCTGGAAGACTCCGTGGCCGTGGTCGACACAGCAGACAAACTGCTGGGCTACCGCAACTTCCTGGGCGTGGTGCAGGGCAGCCTCACCGAGCACGTGCCCAAAGGCGGGAAGACCGTTCTCCGTGGCTTGAACGGCGACCGTTACTACACCAAGCCCGAGGGCGGCAGCCTGGTGCTGCCTGGCCGCTCCCTGCTCTTCATTCGCAACATGGGCCTGCTCACCACCCACCCGGCTGTGCGGTATCGCAAGGCCGATGGCTCCTGCCGCGACATCCCCGAGGGCATCCTGGATGCCGTCGTCACCGTGGCCATTGCCATGCACGACATCCAAGGCCATGGTCGCCTGCCCACGGGCGAGGCCATTCGCAACAGCCGCGCAGGCAGCATTTATGTGGTCAAGCCAAAGCTGCATGGTCCGGCCGAGGTCGCCTTCAGTGGGGCACTCTTTGCGAAGGTGGAGGCCCTGCTCGGCCTGCCCGTCAACACCGTGAAGCTGGGTGTCATGGATGAAGAGCGCCGCACCAGCGTGAACCTGAAGGCCTGCATCGCGGCGGCGGAGAGCCGCATTGCATTCATCAACACGGGCTTTCTCGACCGCACCGGCGACGAGATGCATTCAGCCATGCTCGCAGGACCCATGATTCGCAAGGCGGACATGAAGGCCAGCGCCTGGATCCATGCGTATGAGCGCAACAACGTGATCGTGGGCCTGGCCTGCGGACTACGTGGCAGGGCTCAGATTGGCAAGGGCATGTGGGCCATGCCTGACAAAATGGCCGCCATGCTGGAGCAAAAGATCGCCCACCCCAAGGCAGGCGCCAACACGGCCTGGGTGCCCAGCCCCACGGCGGCCACGCTGCATGCCCTGCACTACCACCAGGTGGCCGTGGCCGACATTCAGCAAGGCCTGGAGCAGATCGACGCCGATGCCGAGCGC
>CAMAXF010000013.1 GCA_945862305.1 Bordetella parapertussis
CGCATCCCCTGCTTCAAGGCCGGATTCATGCCCAGCCGCATGGCTACACTTTTGTCATGGACTCCACCACCCCCACGCTGCACAGCCTGCCCGATGGCTTTCGGGCCATTGTGCTGGGCGCCAGTGGGTCGATTGGTGGGGCCATCTTCAAGGCCCTGGGCGAGACGCCGCGCTGTGGCTCGGCATTTGCGGTCTCCCGCTCGGGCGAGGATGCATTCGACATCACCCAAGAGGCCACGGTGCTGGCCACGGCCCGCCGCCTGGCCGAGCGCGGCCCCTTTCACCTCATCATCGATGCCACGGGCGTGCTGGTCTTGGATGGCGTCATGCCCGAGAAGCGGCTCGATGCCTTAGACCCAAACCACCTTCACAAACTCTTTGCCGTGAACTCGGTGGGCCGGGCCATGGTGCTCAAGCACTTCATCCCACTGCTGGCCAAACACGAGCGCGCCATCTTCGGCGTGCTCTCGGCCCGCGTGGGCAGCATTGAAGACAACCACCTGGGCGGCTGGTATGGCTACCGAGCAGCCAAGGCCGCGGGCAATGCCTTCTTGCAAACGGCCGCCATCGAGGCCGCCCGCACACATCCGCAGGCGGTCTTCGTGGCCCTGCAACCCGGAACGGTTGCATCCAATCTCTCCAAGCCCTTTCGAAGTGCGAGCGAGGCCATCAGCCCCGATGAGTCCGCCGCGGGCCTTCTGCAGGCCATCAATCGCCTGAGGGCCAAGGGCCGGGCCTGGTTCGTGGACCACCGCGGCGAGGAAATTCCCTGGTGAATTGACGGCTTGCGACAGTCTGGGCAGAGTATGGCCATGCGTCAGACACCACTGTCACCCAAGCGTGACACCCCAAGCCCCTTCCCCTTCGTGGCCATGGTGGCCCAGCAAGAAATGCAACTCGGCCTGCTGCTCGCGGCCACCGACCCACTCATTGGTGGCGTGCTCATCCTGGGCGATCGCGGCACGGGAAAGTCCACTGCAGTGCGAGCATTGGCGGCCGTGCTGCCCCCCATCGAGGTGGTGGCGGGCTGCCCGTATCAGTGTCCACCAGACCAGCCCGCGGGCCTGTGCCCAGCCTGCACCGGTGGTGCGGCCAACGCGAAATCCAAGCCGCGCGCCGAGCGCATCACCGTGCCGGTGGTGGACCTCCCCCTGGGGGCCACCGAAGACCGCATTCTGGGCGCGCTCAACCTTGAGCGGCTCATGGCCAGTGGCGAGAAAGTCTTCGAGCCGGGGCTGCTCGCCAAGGCCAACCGCGGCTTTCTTTACATCGATGAGATCAACCTGCTCGAAGACCACCTGGTGGATCTCCTCATCGATGTGGCCGCCTCGGGCGAAAGCCGTGTGGAGCGCGAAGGCCTGAGCGTCTGCCACCCCGCACGCTTTGTGCTGGTGGGCAGTGGCAACCCGGAAGAGGGCGAGCTGCGCCCGCAACTGCTCGATCGCTTTGGCCTGGCCGTGGAGGTGCGCACCCCCACCGACCTTCAACAACGCGTAGAGGTCGTGCGCCGCCGCGAGGCCTACGACCGAGACCCGGCCGCCTTTGTGGCTGCACAGGCCACCGAGCAGCAGGCCCTGCAAGACCAGCTCGTGGCCGCACGCAAGCGCTTGCCCAAGGTCACGCTCTCCGATGAAGTGCTCGCGAGCGCAGCCCAGCTCTGCATGTCGCTTGGCACCGATGGCCTTCGCGGTGAGCTGAGCCTCATGCGCGCAGCCAAGGCGCTCGCTGCCCTTCGCAATGCCCGCAAGGCCACGGTGGCACACTTGAAGGAAGTGGCCCCGCTGGTGCTTCGCCATCGCCTGCGCCGAGACCCATTGGATGACACCGACGCCAGCCAACGGGTGATGCTCGCGCTGGAGTCGATCTGATCGACGCGGCCGAGATCGACCGACTGCTCGGGCTGCTGGCCCAAGGCGGCCCGGCCCATGGTGGTCTGTGGCTGCGAGCCCATGCGGGCCCGCGCCGCGATCAACTCCTTGCACGACTTCAAGCCCACTGCACAGTTCATGGAAGGCCATGGCTGCGCATGGCCATTCACACCGACCCGGCCCAACTCAACGACACCATCGACCCTTTCGAGAGCCTTCGCGCGGGCCACCCGGTGATGCGCACGGGCCTCTTGGCCCAGGCCCAAGCCGGCTTCCTGGTGGTGGCCATGGCCGAGCGACTGCCCGCTGGCCTTGCAGCCGCATTGGCCCAGGCCGTCGACCGTGGCGACTGTGGCCTGGTCTTGCTCGATGAATCCCTGCCCGATGAAGCCCCGGTGGCCTCGGCCCTGCGCGACCGCATGGGCTGCTGCATCGACATGCGCGATGAGACCCTGCTGCGCGAGACCTGGGTGAACGCGGAGATGCACGCCGCGAAGGATTGGCAATCCGTTCATGTGCCCGAGCCCTTGGTCACGGCCGTGATGGAGGCGAGCCAGGTGTTTGGTCTGGTCTCGCTTCGGCCAAGCCTCGCCTGTTTGCGATGGATGCGCATGCACGCCAGCTCGCATGGGCGCACCGAAGCCACGGTCGAAGACCTCGCCTGGGCGGTGCCTTGGAGCCTGCTGCCCCAGGCCCGTCAGTGGCCGAGCCCCCCGTCACCGGAAGAGGAATCCTCTGAGGCGCAGGCCGATGCAACTCCACCGGAGCAAGCGGACAACGCACCGCCTTCAGGCGCGCAGCCCGAGACCCCCCAAGACACCCCCGAGGACACGCCCGCACCACAGAAGACCGACGACTTCGAAGAACGCACCGTGGAGACAGCCGCCGCCAGCCTTCCGAGGGGTCTGCTCGAGGCCTGGGCCCAGTGGCTCACACAGCAGTCGCAGACCCATGCAGGCGGCAGTGGCGCAGGCCGCATGGGTGAGGGCGGTCGAGGCCGCGGCCGACCGGTGGGCCTGATTCGTCGCAGGCCGCGCGGTGGTGCAGACCGCCTGGCCATTCTGCCCACCCTGCGCGCAGCCATTCCGTTTCAGAACAGCCGGGTTCGGACGAGTGCAGCCATTGCCCTGCGGCCCGATGACCTGCATGTCTGGCGACTCAAACGCCAGCGTGGGGTGACCACCGTGTTTGTGGTCGATGCCTCGGGGTCGGCTGCCATGGCGCGCCTGGCCGAGGCCAAAGGGGCCATCGAGATTCTCTTGTCCGAGTGCTACAGCCGGCGCGACCGCGTGGCCCTCATTGCATTCGGGGGGCGTGGGGCCGAGCTTCGGCTGCCGCCCACGCGCTCATTGGTGGCCGCACGCAAGAGCCTCACGGCCTTGGTGGGTGGCGGTGGCAGCCCCATTGCAGCGGGCTTTGCCATGGCCGCAGACCAGCTCACGCGCCTGCGACTGGTGGGCGATGACACCTGCCTGGTGGTGCTCTCCGATGGCCGCGCGAACCTCGCCCGCGATGGCAGCCCCGGCCGGCCACGGGCCATGGAAGAGGCGCTGGCCATGGCACGAAAGCTCTCGCTGCTCACACCGCACCGGCTGCTCATCGACACCTCGGCCCGCCCGGAGCCCGCCGCGGTCTTGCTCAGTCAGGCCATGTCAGCCCGCTACCTGGCCCTGCCCATGGCACAGGCCAAGGGCATTCATGAGGCCATCCAGTCTGTGAGGCGCGCGCCCACCGAGGCCTGATCCACCTCGTGAAAGAGGTGGCCGCCTTGGGTGGTCCACTCGAGCGTGGCCTGCGGCAGATGGGTGTTCATCACCTGTGCAAGCGGCTCGGCCGGAATCCAGGGGTCATCCAGCGCAGCCAAAAAGAGGGTGGGCACCGTGAGGTCGTGGGCCTCTGAGAGCAGGCCGGGCAGGTCCGTGGCGGCCATGAAGCCCAAGGCCCCGCGCAGGTGGGCCGACTGGCCAAAGAGGCCTCGGTAAATTTCTTTTCGTGCATGGGGCAGGGCGGTGCCAGTGGAGGCGAGCAGCCGATTCACCACATGGGTGGAGCGCGCAATGCCACCGAGCATGAGCAGGCTGGGGGTCGACAACACCAAGGGGCCGAGCAACGGGCCCAGCATCTGACTAAACAATGCGGGTGGTGGCACCAGCGAGGGCGCCACGCCAAAGATGCGGTGTGGCCGCGTGGTCTCGGGTGCAAGGGCCATGGCCACCGCCACGGCCGCCCCCGCCGAGTGCCCCACCACACAATCCGGCCTGCGAATGCCGCGCGACTGCAGCAGCCGGTGCAGGCGCAGGGCCATCTCGCGAAGACCAATCGACTGCGGCGCCTCGAACTGGCTCTGGCCATGGCCAGGCAGGTCGGGCACGAGCAGGCCCCAGTCCTCGGGCAATACATCCAAGAGTGGCTGCCAAGAGCTGCGGTCTGCGCCCGTGCCATGCAGGAACAACAGGCTCGGGGACTGCGCCACGGCAGGGCGGTCCCATCCCGACCACTGAAGGCCATCGAGGCGGTGCTCAAACGTCTCAAGCACCCGAGGTGTCAGATTCATGCTGGTGCCAGTGTCAAATTGCTTGTACAGTACACAACGACAGTTGCAATTGACACCATTTTCTTCGGGTGCCCGTTGTGGCGGCAGAACGCCAGGAGGCCAGCATGCTGACAGACCGAATCGAACGGGTGCTTGAAAGAGGGCTGGAAGCCCAGTTGCAATCGAATGCACCGCCCCGTCTGGCCGCAGCCATTCGGCATGCGGTCTTCCCTGGCGGCGCGCGGGTTCGGCCCCACCTGTGCCTGGCCGTGGCCCTGGCCTGCGGCGATGACGACTCCCGCCTTTCCGATGCCTATGCCGCTGCCCTGGAGCTGCTCCACTGCGCATCATTGGTCCACGACGACCTGCCCTGCTTCGACAATGCCGCCACCCGCCGAGGTGTGCCCACCGTGCATGCAGCCTTTGGCGAGCGCCTGGCCGTGCTCTCGGGCGATGCCCTAATTGTCATGGCCTTCCGAATGATTGCCACGGCCCGCGCCCATGAGCCCCACCGCATGGCGCCCCTCTTGGATGCCTTGTCGGCGGCCGTGGGCCCACCCCACGGCATCGTGGCCGGTCAGGCCTGGGAGTGCGAGTCCAAGGCCGATCTCACCCGCTACCAGCGCGAGAAGACCGGTGCACTCTTTACCGCCGCCACCGTGGGTGGTGCGATTGCAGCCGGTGCAGACCCGCGCGCATGGCAGCGCCTGGGCGATGCCATTGGCGAGGCCTACCAGGTGGCCGATGACATTCGCGATGTCCTTCTCGATGTGACCGAACTGGGCAAGCCCGCAGGCCAAGACCTCACCCACGACCGGCCAAGCTCGGCCCGTGAACTGGGCCTCGAAGGAGCCGTGGCCTATTTCGATGGCCTGATTGCCGAGGCCGTGGCCAGCATTCCCGCCTGCCGCGGTGCCACCAAGCTGCGTGAGCTGGTGCTCGCGCAGGCACGCCGCCTGCTGCCCGATGAACACTGCGCGGGCCTTCGCCGCCATCCGCTGGGGGCTTAAGTGTCGGCCGTGATGCCTGCCAAGGCACCCTCGAAGTGGTCTCTCACAGGGCTGCGAGATCGCCTCTTGGCCAGCCCCGGCTTTCAGCGCTGGGCCTCGCAGTCCATCTTTCTGCGTTGGATCGTTCACCGGCAGTCGCGCCAGCTCTTCGATCTGGTGGCGGGCTTTGCCTATTCGCAAACCCTGCTCGCCCTGGTGCAAAGCGGCCTTCTGGATCAACTGCGTCGCGCGCCCATGCGGCTGGAGTCTGCGGCCAGTCTTTGCAAACTCACCGATGCGCGCATGCTGCTGCTCGCCAAGGCCGGCGTGTCGATTGGCATTCTGGAATGGCGCACGCCCAATGTGTTGGGCCTGGGCATGCAGGGCGTGGTGCTCGCCAACAGCCCGGCCATTCTCGCCATGGTGCGTCACCACGAGGCCTTCTACCAAGACCTCACCGACCCACTCAGCCTCTTGCGCACCGATGCGCCAGAGACCCGCATGCGCCGCTACTGGACATACGCCTCCGATGGCCAGACCCGCGAGGGTGGCCTGGGCGCGAACGAGGTCACCGACTACTCCCAGCTCATGGCCGAGAGCCAGCCACTGGTGGCCCAGCAGGTGATCGACGCCTACGACTTTCGTGGCCATACACAACTGCTCGACATCGGCGGGGGCCTGGGCCGCTTCGTCACCGCCGTGGGCCACGCCCATGCGCACCTGAAACTCAGCCTGGTGGACCTGCCCGCAGTGGCCCAGCAGGCCGCCGCTGCCATGGACACCGACCCGCGCTTGAGTGGCCGCGTAGCCTGCCATGGCGCGGATTTCTTTCGAGACCCACTGCCGCAAGGCGCCGATGTCGTGAGCCTGGTGCGCGTGCTCTACGACCACCCCGACGACCGCGTGCGCCTGCTGCTCGCGCGCGCACGGCAGTGCTTTGGCCCCAAGGGCGGCCGCATCCTCATTGCCGAACCCATGGCGGCCACACGGGGTGCCGAGGCCATGGGCGATGCCTACTTCGGCTGGTACCTGTTGGCCATGGGTGGGGGCCGGCCCCGCTCGGCAGCCGAGCTCATCGACATGCTGCACGAGGCGGGCTTCGTGGCAGGCCGCGCCGTTCCAACGGCCGTGCCCCTACAAACCGGCCTGGTGGTGGCCGAGGCTCCCGCAGCGCAATAAAGAAAAGTGAAAAACAAACTTGCACAAGACATTCTGAGGTGTACCATCAGCCTTACAGTTATTTCGTCACATCAAATTGACACAATGAGATGAGCCACGCACAAGCCGTTTTGTTCGAAGCACCCCGCCAGCTGCGCCTTGCAGAGCTGGCGCTCGCGCCCCTGGGCGCGGCCGATGTCCGGGTGCGCGTGCATTACAGCGGCATCAGCACCGGCACCGAGCGTCTCTTCTACACCGGCGAGATGCCACCCTTCCCAGGCATGGGCTACCCCTTGGTGCCCGGCTACGAATCCGTGGGTGAGGTCATCGAGGCCGGCCCGCAGGCCGGCATTGCGGAAGGCCAATGGGTCTTCGTGCCTGGTGCCAATTGCTTCGGACCCGTGCGCGGCCTCTTCGGGGGCTCGGCCTCCGAGCTCGTCACGGCCGCACAGCGTGTGCTGCCCATTTCATCCTCGCTCTCTGAGCGTGGTGTGCTGCTGGCGCTCGCAGCCACGGCCCACCATGCCGTGGTGCACTCGGGCTCAGGCCTGCCAGACCTCATCGTGGGCCATGGCGTGATGGGCCGGCTCGTCGCCCGCCTGGTGGTGGCCCTGGGCGGCCAGCCCTTGGTCTGGGAGACCGCCGAGGCCCGCCAAGACGAATCCCACGGCTACCTCGTTCGCACACCGGCCTTCAGCAAGGGCCAGCTCTTCGATCGCATTCTGGATGCCAGCGGTGCGGGCCAGGCCCTCAACGACTGGATCCACCACCTGCGCCCCGGTGGCGAGGTGGTGCTCGCAGGCTTCTACAGCCAGCCGCTCTCATTCGATTTCGCACCCGCCTTCCTGCGGGAGGCCCGCCTTCGCGTGGCTGCCCAGTGGCAGCCCGCCGACCTTCAAGCGGTGGGCCAGCTCGTGGAAGAAGGCCGGCTCAACCTCGATGGACTCATCACCAACCGTTGGCAGGCCACCGACTGTGCGCAGGCCTACGACCAAGCCTTTCAAAGCAAATCAAGTCTCAAAGTCATCATGGACTGGAGGAGTCTGCAATGAGCGTCACCGACACCAACCTGGCAGGGGCCCCCATTCAGTTCAACATGAAGCAGCGCCTGCGCGATGAAGCCGCAGAGCCGCTCGACCCAGTCCACACGGGCGAGGTCACGAAAGAAACACAGATCATCGCCATCTATGGCAAGGGCGGCATTGGCAAGAGCTTCACGCTCTCGAACCTCTCTTACATGATGGCCCAGCAGGGCAAGAAGGTGCTGCTCATCGGCTGCGACCCAAAGAGCGACACCACCTCGCTGCTCTTTGGTGGCAAGGCCTGTCCCACCATCATCGAAACCTCCTCGCGCAAGAAATTGGCTGGCGAGCCGGTGTCCATCGGCGATGTCTGCTTCAAGCGCGATGGCGTCTTTGCCATGGAACTTGGCGGCCCCGAAGTGGGCCGTGGCTGCGGCGGCCGCGGCATCATCCACGGCTTTGAAACCCTCGAGAAACTCGGCTTTCACGACTGGGGCTTCGACTACGTGCTGCTCGACTTTCTCGGCGATGTGGTCTGCGGTGGCTTTGGCCTGCCGATTGCCCGCGACATGTGCCAGAAGGTCATTGTGGTGGGCAGCAACGACCTGCAATCCCTCTATGTGGCCAACAACGTCTGCTCGGCCGTGGAGTACTTCCGCAAGCTCGGCGGCAACGTGGGCGTGGCGGGCATGGTCATCAACAAGGACGACGGCACCGGCGAGGCCGCAGCCTTCGCATCGGCCGCAGGCATTCCAGTGCTCTCGGCCATTCCGGCCCACGAAGACATCCGCCGCAAGAGCGCCAACTACGACATCATCGGCCGGCCGGGCACCCAGTGGGGCCCGCTCTTTGAAGAGCTCGCCACCAATGTGGCCGTGGCCCCGCCCGTGCGTCCCAAGCCACTCACCCAAGACGAACTCTTGGGCCTGTTCTCATCCTCGGCCGTGGGCCGCGATGTGGTCCTTGAACCCGCCTCTCTCACCGACATGATGGGCCGCGAAGTCTGCGCCAAGCCATCACTCGAAGTGGTCTACGACAAGGTCTAAACCACCGTGGCCGAGCACACCATCATCCCCATCCAGCCTGCCGCGCCCACCCGCGCGCAAGGGGCCTTGGCCGAGGGTGCCTCGTGCAACAACAAGTCTGAGCTTCATGCAGCCGCATCCGCGGCCGGCAAGTCCGAGACCCTCGCCCAGTACGCGGCCGATTACCCCAAGGGCCCGCACGACCAACCCCAGAGCATGTGTCCAGCCTTTGGTTCGCTGCGCGTGGGCCTTCGCATGCGGCGCACGGCCACCATCCTCTCGGGCTCGGCCTGCTGCGTCTACGGCCTCACCTTCACCTCTCACTTCTACGGCGCACGCCGCTCGGTGGGCTATGTGCCCTTTAACTCCGAGTCCCTGGTCACGGGCAAGCTCTTCGAAGACATTCGAGATGCGGTCTATGCCCAGGCCGATCCCGCCCAGTTCGATGCCATCGTGATCATCAACCTGTGCGTGCCCACGGCCAGTGGTGTGCCCCTGCAGCTGCTGCCCAAAGAGATCAACGGCGTTCGCATCATCGGCATCGATGTGCCCGGCTTTGGAGTGCCCACCCATGCCGAGGCAAAGGATGTGCTCGCTGGCGCCATGCTCCAGTACGCCATGTCCGAGGCCACCGCTGGCCCCGTGCAGGCCCCCCGCCAAGGCGTGGCCGCACTGCCCACGGTCACGCTGCTTGGCGAAATGTTTCCGGCCGACCCCATGGTCATTGCCCAGATGCTTGCGCCCATGGGCCTGGCGGTGGGCCCCGTGGTGCCCACCCGCGAGTGGCGCGAGCTCTATGCCGCGCTCGACTGCGCGGTGGTGGGGGCCATTCACCCCTTCTACACGGCCAGCATGCGGGTCTTTGAGCAGGCGGGCCGACCCATCGTGGGCTCCGCGCCCGTGGGCCTGGCGGGCACCGCCAGTTGGCTCGAGCGCATTGGGCAGGCCGCAGGCGTGGCCGCGGATCGCATCGAGGCCGCCAAGGCGGCAGTGCTGCCAGGCATTGAGGCCGCACTCGCGAGCGCACCCATCGAAGGAAAAATCACGGTCAGTGGCTACGAAGGCTCTGAGCTCTTGGTGGCACGCCTGCTCATCGAGAGCGGCGCCACCGTGCCCTATGTGGGCTCAGCCTGCCCGCGCACAGACTGCTCCAACACCGACCTTGAATGGCTCGAGGCCCGTGGTGTCGAGGTGCAGTTCCGTGCCTCGCTCGAGCAAGACCTCGCCGCCGTCGATCGCCATCGCCCCGACCTCGCCATTGGCACCACCCCTGTGGTGCAGGCCGCCAAGGAGCGCGAGATTCCTTCGCTCTACTTCACCAACCTCATTTCAGCCCGCCCCCTCATGGGCGCGGCCGGCGTGGGTTCGCTCGGCCAGGTGGTGCGCGCGGCCATGGCCAACAAAGACCGCTTCCACTCCATGAAGGCCTTCTTCGGTGGCGTGGGCCAGGGCGATCAGGCCGGCATCTGGGAAGACACGCCCGTCGAGCACCCGGAGTTCAAGGCCCAGGTGCGTCGCCAGCTTCAGAAGAAAAAGGCCAAGGCGGCCTCGGAGGCAATCGGAACATGATGGTCCTCGACCACGATCGCGCCGGCGGCTACTGGGGGGCCGTGTATGTCTTCACGGCCATCAAGGGCCTGCAGGTTGTCATCGATGGCCCGGTGGGCTGCGAGAACCTGCCGGTCACCTCGGTCCTGCATTACACCGATGCACTGCCCCCGCATGAACTGCCCATTGTGGTCACCGGGCTCGCTGAGGAGCAACTCGGCCGCGAAGGCACCGAAGGCGCCATGCACCGCGCCCATGCCAGCCTGGATCCAGACCTCCCCGCCGTGGTGGTCACGGGCTCGATTGCCGAGATGATTGGCGGTGGTGTAACCCCCGAGGGCATGAACATCGCGCGGTTTCTGCCGCGCACGATCGATGAGGACCAGTGGCAGGCCGCCAACCGCGCCATGCTCTGGCTCTGGACGGAATACGGCACCAAGAAGGTGCCCGAGGCCAAGCCCGTGGCCCCTGGCGAGAAGCCCAAGGTCAACATCATTGGACCGGCCTATGGCAGCTTCAACATGCCCAGCGACCTCGCCGAGATTCGTCGGCTCGTCGAGGGCATTGGCGCTGAAGTGAACATGGTCTTCCCCTTGGCCGCACACCTCTCCGATGTGCCCAAGCTTGCCGACGCCCATGCCAATGTCTGCATGTACCGCGAGTACGGCCGCCTGCTCTGCGAGGCCCTCGACCGTCCCTACCTGCAGGCCCCCATTGGCCTGCACAGCACCACTGCATTCCTGCGTGCACTCGGTGAGGCCCTGGGCATCGACCCCGAGCCCTTCATCGAGAAAGAGAAGCACACCACCATCAAGCCCATCTGGGATCTCTGGCGCTCGGTCACCCAAGACTTCTTTGGCACCGCGAGCTTTGGTGTGGTGGCCAGCGAGACCCACGGCCGTGGCATTCGGCACTACCTGGAAGAAGAGCTCGGCCTGCCGTGCAACTTCGCCATCACCCGCAAGCCCGGCGAGAAGACCAACAACGACGAGATCCGCAAGCTGGTGCAAACCAAAACGCCGCTGGTCTTGTTTGGCTCCTACAACGAGCGCATGTACCTGGCCGAAGTGGCCGGACGCGCGAGCTACATCCCGGCCTCATTCCCGGGCGCCATCATTCGCAGGCACACCGGCACCCCCTTCATGGGCTATGCCGGTGCGGTCTATCTGCTGCAGGAAGTCTGCAACGCACTCTTCGATGCCCTGTTCCACATCCTGCCCTTGGGCACTGACATGGACAAGGTCGACCCAACCCCGGTGGGTGCACGCACCCATGCCGACCCAGGCCTCACCTGGACCCCAGACGCACAGACCCTGCTCGCCAAGATGGTCTCGGCCCAGCCGGTGCTGCTGCAAATTTCGGTGGCCAAGCGCCTGCGCGACCGCGCCGAGCGCGATGCCCGCGAGGCCGGCGAAGACAACATCAATGCCGCGCGGCTTCAGCAGGCCCACGACGCGGTCTACCTCGGAGCGGTTTCATGACCACGCTTCGCACCTCACATCTCCAGCAGCCGCAGGCGGCTTGCCGGAGCACAGAACGTCGCAACACGGTGTTGCGGCTGCCCATTCCACGCGGGCCCGGCGTGGATTTGGTCGACAAGACCAACTCAAAGGAGAACCTCCATGAGCAATAACACAAGCATCTCCGGTTTAACCGACGAGGAAGCCCAAGAGTTCCATACGTTTTACATGCAGGGCTTGGTCGGCTTCACCGCCATTGCCGTAGTCGCCCATATCCTCGTGTGGGCATGGCGTCCTTGGTTCTTCTGATTCTTCATTCCTAACGGAGACCTGTCATGCAACAGATCAGTCACCTCAACAGTCGCCCACAGTCCGGGGAGTTTTCGATTCCCTTCGTTGTGATTTTCGCCATCACATATGCCGTCTTTTTTGTGATTGCAGTCGCTGCTCAGGTGCTGATGCTGAACTGGCGTTCATGGTTTCCTGGGGCTGAAAACAGTCGAACCATCACTGGCGGCGTAAGGGCAGCGGTTTACACCCTTATGTCTCAACTTACTCAGGAGTAACGACTATGTGGCGTATTTGGAAACTGTACGACCCGCTCCGTGCCATGGTGGTGCAGGGCGTTTTCTTGTTTGGCTTGGCAGCCATGATTCACCTCATCCTGCTGAGCACGGCGAAGTTCAACTGGATGGACGGAATGAGTCAGGCCGAGTACACGGCCGCGATCCAGAACTCCTCCATGCCAAAGAAGTAAATCAAGCGTTGGACGGTGAGCGGGCAGAGATAAGCATGCTTGCAGCCCGCTCACCCATCCCCCGAAGGAGAACAAAATGGCCATGCTGAGTTTTGAAAAAAAATACCGGGTCCGCGGCGGAACCCTGCTGGGCGGAGATCTATTCGATTTCTGGGTCGGCCCCTTTTATGTTGGATTTTTTGGTGTCCTGACCATTTTCTTCGCCTTTTTGGGTACGGCGCTCATTCTGTGGGGCACCTCTCAGGCAGGCGTCTGGAACATTTGGCAGATCAATATCGCACCGCCCGATTTGAAATACGGGCTGGGCCTTGCGCCACTCATGGAAGGGGGGCTCTGGCAGATCATCACGGTCTGTGCCATTGGCGCCTTTGTCTCATGGGCGCTGCGCGAGGTTGAAATTTGCAGGAAGCTCGGCATGGGCTATCACGTGCCGGTGGCATTTAGCGTTGCCATCTTTGCGTACGTCACCCTGGTGGTGATTCGTCCGCTGCTCTTGGGCGCCTGGGGCCACGGCTTTCCATACGGAATTCTGAGCCACCTGGATTGGGTCTCGAATGTGGGCTATCAGTTCCTGCACTTTCACTACAACCCAGCCCACATGATTGCGGTCACGCTCTTCTTCACCACCACCTTTGCGCTGGCCCTGCATGGCTCGCTCATTCTCTCGGCCACCAACCCGGCCAGGGGCCAGACGGTGCGAACCCCGGAATACGAGGACACCTTCTTTCGCGACACCATCGGCTACTCCATCGGCACCCTTGGCATTCACCGGCTCGGTCTTTTCCTGGCCCTGGCCGCAGGCTTCTTCAGTGCGGTCTGCATCGTGATCAGCGGCCCGTTCTGGACACAAGGCTGGCCAGCGTGGTGGGGCTGGTGGCTTCGTCTGCCCATCTGGTCGTAGTGGCTCAGACCTCGGAGAATAAACATGGCTGAATATCAAAATCTCTTCACACAAGTTCAGGTCACGGCCCCGAGCTACATGGGCGTTCCTCTCGACCGCGCACGCGACAACACCGAGCGCATGGGCGGCCCATGGCACTCGCACCTTGCGGGCCGCATTGGCAACGCCCAGCTGGGCCCCATTTACCTGGGCTTCACGGGCGTGGCGGCCATCATCTTCTTCCTGATTGGCTTCACGTCGATTGGCTGGAACTACCTGGTTCAGGTGAACTACAGCCCCATCGAGTTTGTGCGCCAACTCTTCTGGCTCTCGGTCGATCCCCCGCCGCCTGCTTATGGTCTGTCCATACCGCCCATGAATGAGGGCGGCTGGTGGCTCTTTGCCGGCTTCTTCATCACGGTGTCGATTCTGCTCTGGTGGGTTCGCACCTACCGGCGTGCTGTGCAGCTGGGCATGGGAACCCATGTGGCCTGGGCCTTCGCAGCGGCCATCTGGCTCTACCTGGTGCTGGGCTTCTTTCGCCCAGTGCTCATGGGCAGTTGGGGTGAGGCCGTGCCCTTTGGCATCTTCTCGCACCTCGACTGGACGACCGCCTTCTCACTGCGCTACGGCAACCTGTTCTACAACCCGTTCCACATGCTCTCGATTGCCTTTCTCTATGGATCGGTGCTGCTCTTTGCCATGCACGGCGCCACCATTCTGGCGGTGAGCCGTTACGGCGGCGAGCGCGAGATCGAGCAGATCGTCGACCGCGGCACCGCCTCGGAGCGCGCTGGTCTCTTCTGGCGCTGGACGATGGGCTTTAACGCCACGATGGAATCCATTCACCGCTGGGCCTGGTGGTTTGCAGTGCTCACCTGCGTCACCGGTGGCATCGGCATTCTGCTTACTGGCACGGTCGTGGACAACTGGTACCTCTGGGCTGTGAAGCACCATGTGGCACCGGCCTATCCGGCCATCTGGGGCCCCGTGATCGACCCAGCCCTGCCCGTGACTGCACCTGCAGCAATGCCCGCGGCCATGCCTGCAGTTGCCCCCGCACAATAAAGGAGCCTCCCATGATTTCCACACATTTCACGCGTGCGCTTCTGGCGGGGGTGGGCTTCACCCTCCTGCTCACGGGCTGCGAACGTCCTCCGGTGGACGTCGATCAGATCGGTTACCGCGGCACGGGCATGGAGAAGGTCACGAACCCGCGCACGGAGGCCAAGCTCGTGGCGGCCAACCAGGCGCCAGAGGCCCTGGGCCCAGCCGAGCCCGGTGGCCCCCTGGCCAAGAACGTCTACAAAAACGTTCAGGTGCTCGGCAACCTCACCGTCAATGAGTTCAACCGGCTCATGGTGGCCATGACCCTCTGGGTTGCACCCGAGCAGGGCTGTGCCTACTGTCACAACGTGGCGAACTTTGCCGAGGATGGCCTCTACACAAAAATTGTGGCCCGGCGCATGACCCAAATGACGCAGACCATCAACAGCAAGTGGCAGGCCCACGTGGGCAACACCGGCGTGACCTGCTACACCTGCCACCGTGGTCAGAACCTGCCCACCAAGCGCTGGTTCACCGAGCCCGATGCCCAGATTGCCGGGCGCCTGTTGGGCAACGACTCCGGCCAGAACCGGGCGGGTGTGGAGGCCAATGCCAACACCTCACTGCCTTACGATCCCTTCACCCCATTCCTGCTGCAGGACAAAGAGATTCGAGTGGCCGGCACCACGGCGCTGCCCACCGGCAATCGTCAGTCGATCAAGCAGACCGAGTGGACATACGCCCTCATGATGCACATGTCCGATGGCCTTGGCGTGAACTGCACCTTCTGCCACAACACCCGTGCCATGGCGGATTGGTCTCAGAGCCCACCGCAGCGGGTCACGGCCTGGCACGGCATTCGGATGGTGCGTGAGGTGAACAACGAGTACATCGCGGGCCTGGCCCCGGTTCATCCGCCCAACCGCATTGGGCCCACGGGCGACATTGCCAAGGTGAACTGCGCCACCTGCCACCAGGGCGTGAACAAGCCCCTCTATGGAGCCCAGATGCTCAAGAACCACCCCGAGCTCGCCGGCAGCGGCAGCGGTGGCTCACTGGCCTCGGCCCTGGTGAAACCGAAATAAGGACATAACGAAAACACCTCCTCTCCAGGAGTGTGATCCGACTCTCGGTGTCCCCCGCCGGGAACTCGGTTCGGTGCCACCCGCGATCATCGCCGGTGGCACTTTTTTTTGGCTCAACTCAGTTGAGCACCACCACGCCGAGGTTGATGGCCGAGGCCAGCGTGACCCAGGCCAAATAGGGCCAGAGCAGCATGGCGGCCTTGGGCGCATAGGCCCGCTTGTGCCGAATGAGCATGAACACAGAGGCCCAGAGCAGCGGCACCTCCATGAGGGCCAGCTCGGGACGCTGAAGAAAGAAAAAGAGCAGGCTCCAGCCGATGTTGAACACGGCATTGGCCGTCCAGAGCAGGATGAGCTGCTTGCGACGCGTGGCCTGGCCAGCACTGGCGGCCCAG
Organism: Bordetella parapertussis; assembly: GCA_945862305.1. Lineage (GTDB taxonomy): Bacteria > Pseudomonadota > Gammaproteobacteria > Burkholderiales > Burkholderiaceae_A > Hahnella. The sequence goes on from CAMAXF010000013.1 coordinate 15,768, forward strand.
CCCAGGGCACCCGACCAGGCCATCAGGCCAAAGAGAATCGTCCAGGCCGGGCCAAAGGCCCAGTCTGGCGGCTTGAACCAGGGCTGGTTCAGGCTGAAGTACCAGTCATCCAGAATGGTGAGCGAACCTCCCGTACCGGCCACCCCAATGGCCAGCAGGGCGGCAACGAGAACGACGCGGGTGGAGGGCTTGGGTGTGGGCTGTTTGACGGACGTCATGCTCGGGCAAAGCCGAGCAGGTGCGCCAAATCTTTAAAGAAGATTCGAAGGTGAGCCATGGGCTTGCGGCGGACCAGTCGCTTGTTCATGTAAGAGTCGAATGTGAGCTGTTGCACATCCTTATCTTTACAGATTTTCACGAACTGCTCGCGTCGCTTGTCGTTGCCATACCAGAACCGCTGCAGCAGCCCCAGCACCCAGAAGACCCGTCCATGTTCCTTCATGAACCGGCGCCGCGCGCTCGCGAGCGGTGCGGGCGAGTGGGTGAGCAGGGCCTCATGCACGGCCTCGGCCGCGAGCCGCCCGCCCAGCAGGGCGTAGTAAATCCCTTCGCCCGATGCGGGTGCCACCACGCCGGCTGCATCACCGGCCAGAACAATCTGGCGGCCGTTGTCCCAGATGGGCAGTGGCTTGAGGGGAATGGGGGCGCCTTCCTGGCGAATGGTGGGCGCATCGGTCAGGCCCGCCAGGGCACGCAGGCGGCTCGTGGCGTGGCGCAATGAGAAGCCTTTGTCCATGCTGCCCGTGCCCACGCTCAGGTGGTTGCCGTGCGGAAAGACCCAGCCATAGAAGTCGGGCGAGATGCTGCCGTTGTAGATCACATCGCAACGAATGGGGTCGTAGTCGATGCCCTGGGCCTTGCAGACAATCGGGTCGGGTGTCTGAAGAATCTCGTGGTACGCAAACACAAACTTGCCCTCGTTGGAGCGAGGAATGTGGCGCTGGGCCACCTTCGATTTGGCGCCGTCGGCACCAATCACGAAGCGCGCCCGAACCTGACGCAGCTGGGCCTCGTCCTGCTCAGAGGCCTTGGCGATGAGATCGACCTGGGTGTAGCCCTCGGCATCCGGTGTGTCGATGAGCGAGGAGAACTGGCCCGAGAAGCGCTCGGCCCCGTGGCCTTCGGCACGGACGCGAAGCCATTCATCAAAGTGCTCGCGATCCACCATGCCCACAAAGCCGTTCTCAATGGGAATGTCCACGCGCTTGTCGGAGGGCGAGACCATGCGCGCACAGCCAATTTTGGCCACGAGCAGGTGGTCTGGAATCTCGAAGTCTCGAATGGCCCGCGGTGGAATGGCACCACCACAGGGCTTGATGCGGCCCGCGCGGTCGACGAGCAGCACACGGTGGCCCAGGCGGGCGAGGTCATCGGCTGCAGTGGCGCCTGCGGGGCCTCCACCAATCACAACAACGTCGTAGTCAGACATGGCAGGCGTCTCCTTCTTGGGGCGGCCGCAAGGCCGGGGCAGCGGGCGCAGGCGGCGCCTCACGAATCGATCGGGCGAGCTGGGCCGCCACCACAAACAACAGAGCTTCGAGCAGGAAGACCAGGCCGTAGGCCGTGCCGAGGTCGTCCACCACCCAGCGGGCGATGTCCGACAGGCTGGTGCCCAGAATGCCGCCCAGCCCAAAGGCAATGGCCTGGGCCGCACCCCAGACCCCCATGCGGGTGCCCTCGCGGGCGCCGGCCCCTTCGCTGGCCAGGCGCATCATCGAGGCGATGGCAGCAATCGAGAAGGCGCCATTGGCGGCACCAAGTAAAAAGACATTGGCCTTGAGCGGCCAGCCCGGGCCCACCTGACCACCGATGGTGAGGCCCAGCAGGGCCAGGCCCGAGACCAGGCAGCCCGAGACCGTCCAGAAGGAGAGAGAGCCCAGGCGGCGGCCAAAGAGGCGGCCACTGCCCGCGGCCGCCACCAGCAGCATGCCCGCGAGCACGCCGCCATGCTGCAGCCCAGAGAGCGCCGTGGTGGCCCCAGGGCTCATGCCAAAGACATGGCCTGCGAAGGGCTCGAGGATAAGGTCTTGGGCGCTGAAGGCGAGCATGGAGATGGCCACGAACCAGGTGAACTGCCGCGTGGCGGGCTCGGCCAACACTTCGCGCAAGGCGGTGAAGAATCGAACGGGGGGCTGCTGTGCAAGGGCGGGATCGTTCGTGAGATCGGCCTGGTGGGGTGCGCGGCTCTCCAGACCGATGAGGGCGATCGCCGTGATGGCACTGGCCAGGAGCGTGACGCCACCGGCCACCTGCAGCAGGCGCGCGGGCGTGAATGGGTCGAGCAACTGGCCCGCCGTGCCGGCCGTGATGGCAAAGCCCGCAATCATCATCATCCAGACCAGCGTGGCTGCGCCCGCACGGCGGGTGGGCAGGGTGCGTTTGGCCAGCAGGGTGAGCACGGAGGTGCCGCAGGCACTCACGCCCACGCCAATCAAGAGAAAGCCCAGGCTCACCACGGCCAAGCCCGAGGCCTGGCCTTCAGGGATGAGCGTGGTGCCCCAGGCGGCCAGCCAGCCGCCTGCGCTCAGCAGCAGCATGCCGCCGAGAATCCAGGGTGTGCACCAGCCGGACTGATCGGCACCAAAGCCCATGCGGGGGCGCAGCAGTTGCACCACGTAGTGGCTCGCGACCAGCAGGCCGGGAATGATGGCGGCCAGGCCGAGCTCGACCACCAGAATGCGATTCAGGGTGGAGGTGGCCAGCACGACGACGCCACCAATGCAGGCCTGCACCAGACCCAGCCGGGCAATGGCGCCCCAGCCGAAGTGGCGCATGGATGGCTGCGTGGTGTTGGTCATGCCGCGGCACCCAGGCCACGAAGGGCAAAGGCGCTCACCATCATGCCGCTCACATAGAGGGGCACACCCACGCCGCTGTAGAAGAGGGCGCGGTCGATGGGGGACTGTAAAAACCGACGCATGAGTGCGGCCTGCGCCAGGATGAGGCCCGCCACGGCCAGGGCATGCACGGGGGCGCCCCACCAGGCGAGCAGCGCCACCACGCAGACCTGCGGCAGCAGCATGACCCAGCAGGCCAGGCGCGCGGCACCCTGTGGGCCGAGCTGCACGGGCAGCGAGCGCACGCCCATCCGGCGGTCGCCGCCAATGGACTTGAAGTCGTTCAAGGTCATGATGCCGTGGGCCCCCAGGCTGTAGAGAAGGGCCAGCACGATGGAGCGAGCCTCGGGCATGGCCCCACCGGCCATGACGGCAGCACCGGTGATCCAGGCAAGGCCCTCATACGAGAGGCCACAGGCGAGGTTTCCCCACCAGCCGTTTTGTTTGAGCCGCACGGGCGGCATGGAATAAGCCCAGGCCAAGACCAGGCCTAGCGCGGCGGCCAGAAAGCCCCAGGGGCCCAGCAGGCTGGCCACGGCCAGCGAGAGCGCAGTCCAGACCACGGCAATGTAGAGACCCCATCGGCCAGGGATGCGGCCTGAGGGAATGGGCCGGTGGGGCTCATTGATGGCGTCGACATGGCGGTCGAACCAGTCGTTGATGGCCTGGCTCGTGGCGCAGACCATGGGCCCGGCCAGAAAGATGCCAATCGCAATGAGCAGCCAGTTCTCTTGCAGGGCCACACCGGATGCAATCACCCCACAGGCAAAGGCCCACATGGGCGGAAACCAGGTGATGGGCTTGAGCAACTCCGTGAACGCAAACAGCGGCGGACGCAGGGGTTGGCGCAGAAGGGCAGGCATGCCCTGATTCTCTACTTGACAAACACAACCGTCAATTGCAAGTTACAGTTTCAACAAAGGGGATCCATGCCATGACACGTCCGTTTCCGGACCAAGGCCTGCCAAGCGCTGTTGTCATTGGCAGCGGATTCGGTGGGCTCGCCGCCGCCATTCGTCTGGCGGTGAAGGGGTACCGGGTCACGGTGCTCGAGCGCCTGGGCGCCGCAGGTGGCCGCGCCAGCGTCTTCCAACAAGATGGCTTCACCTTCGATGCGGGCCCCACCATCATCACGGCGCCCTTCCTGCTCGAAGAACTCTGGGCCCTTTGCGGCGAAACCATGTCGCGCGATGTCGACCTTCGCCCCATGAAACCCTTTTACCGCATCAGGTTTCACGACGGCAGTCACTTCGATTACTTCGGTGCCACCGAGCCCATGCGGGCCGAGGTGGCCCGGCTCTCGCCCGAGGATGTGGCCGGCTACGACGCCTTCATGAAGGAGGCCGACCTCTGCTACCGGCTCGGCTATGAAGAATTGGGCACCGTGCCCTTTGAAACCTTGGGCTCGCTCTTTTCGGCCATGCCATCCATGGTGAAAATGCGCGCCTGGAGCAGCATCTTCAGCATGGCCAAGCGGCACTTCAAGAGCGAGAAGTTGCAGCAGGTCTTTAGCTTTCATCCGCTGCTCATCGGGGGCAACCCGCTGCGGGTCACGCAGGTCTACAGCCTCATCCTCTCGCTCGAGCGGCAGTTCGGCGTGCACTCGGCCATGGGCGGCACGGGCGCCATTGTGGCGGGCCTGGTGCGCCTGCTCGAGCGCCAAGGCGGTGCGGTTCGATACAACGCCGATGTCCAAGAAATCCTCAGTGAGAACGGCAAGGTCACTGGGGTGCGCCTGCAGTCTGGCCAGACCATCGCCGCAGACCTCGTGGTCTCCAATGCCGACGCCGCCTGGACATACGAGCGGGCCATGCCCAGCCAACCGCGGCGCGTCTGGACCGACCGCAAGCTCGCCCGCACCCATTACTCCATGAGCCTGTTCGTCTGGTACTTCGGCACACGCCGTGTGTACGACGACATCCCTCACCACATGATTCTGCTCGGCCCCCGCTACGAGGGCCTGCTCACCGACATCTTCGACAACAAGGTGCTGAGCGACGACTTCAGCCTGTATCTGCATCGGCCCACGGCCACCGATCCGTCCCTGGCGCCACCGAACTGCGACACCTTCTATGTGCTCTCGCCGGTGCCACATCAAGATGCGGGCATCGACTGGCAGGCCCAGGCCGAGCCCTACCGCAGGCGCATCGAGGCCTACCTGCAAGACACCGTGCTGCCGGGGCTCTCTGAGCACATCGTCACCTCATTCACCATGACGCCCGACGACTTCTCATCGCGCTACTTGGCTCACAAGGGCGCAGCCTTTGGCCTGGAGCCGCTGCTGCTGCAGAGCGCCTGGTTTCGGCCGCACAACCGCAGTGAAGAACTTCGCGGCCTCTACCTGGTGGGTGCGAGCACCCATCCCGGTGCAGGCATTCCCGGCGTGCTCACCTCGGCCAAGGCCCTCGACACCCTCATTCCCAAGGCCGCCAACCATCACCTGGTGGGCGCCTAGATGCACCACATGCCGCAGGCCTCCAACCAGGCCCTCATGCGCCAGGGCTCGAAGTCGTTCTACGCCGCCTCACGCTTGCTGCCCCCGCGTTTTCGAGACGCAGCCGTCGACCTCTATGGCTTTTGCCGTGTGGCCGACGACGCCGTCGATGAGTCGGGTGCAAGCCCACGGGTCATGGCAGAGCTCCACGAGCGGCTCGACGCGATTTATGCGGGCCAGCCCATGGCCATTGCCGAAGACGAGGCCTTCGCCCAGGTGGTGTCCAAGCATCGGCTGCCCAAGCGAATTCCCTTGGCCTTGCTCGAGGGCTTTGAGTGGGATGCCCAGGGCCGTCGCTACGAGACACTCGAGTCCCTCTGCGACTACGGTGCACGGGTGGCCGGCACGGTGGGCGCGATGATGGCCTTGGTCATGGGGGTGCGCGAGGCGCGACCCATGGCGCGCGCCTGCGAACTGGGTGTGGCCATGCAGTTCACCAACATCGCACGCGACGTGGGCGAGGACGCCCGCATGGGCCGGCTCTACCTGCCCCGCACTTGGCTGCGAGAAGAGGGCCTCGACCCCGATGCCTGGCTTGCGAAGCCTTCCTTCGGCCCTGAGATTGCCCGTGTGGTGTCGCGGCTCTTGTCTGCAGCCGATGCCCTCTATCGGCGCGCTGAGGAGGGCGTGTGGTTTCTGCCGCGCGGCTGCCGGCCGGCCATTCTCGCGGCCCGCCACATTTATGCCGACATTGGCCGAGAGATCGGCAGCGCCCGCTTCAATTCCATCGACCACCGGGCCCATGTCTCGGGCCGAAAGAAGCTTGCCCGCATCGCGCAGTCACTGCCCGCCTTCCTGGTGGCGCCCAGGATTCCCCGCGGCCACAAGCCGCTGGAGTCCATTCACTTTCTGGTGGAGGCCGCCGGCATCAGCATGGCCCAGCTGCCACCTCGGTCGGTCTCGGAAAAAGTGGGCTGGATGGTCGACCTCTTCATCACGCTCGAGGAGCGTCATCAGTCGATGCGCGGCATGCGCCATGGCAGCATCCAACGCACCACCGGAGAGCGCAGCCGAGGAGCATAAAGGCTCTCGTGCATGGCGGTCACGCGCTCGCCCAGCAGGCTGGTGCGAATCTCTGAACGAACATAGAACGGTGTGTCCTCGAGGGTGCGAACCAGCCGCGGCCGTCGGCCATCGGGGTCGGTTCGGGTGGCACGGCTCACCACCCAGGCACTGCGCTTGAGCAGCATGCGTGGGCCCACCTCGAAGGGCTCGGTCTGGCCGTCGGGCCGAAATCGCAGGGCAATGAGACGGTCGTCCTGGCCCAGTGGTTCAAGGTCGTAGAGCACGGCCGCGCTGCCATCGGACATCGTTGCCCGTGACCAATCCCAGCGATGAAAGGCCGAGGCCAGGGGTTCATCGCCCTCATTGGAATCCAAGTAGCCGTTGCCCTTCCAGCGCAATTGCGGGGCATCGAGGTTTACCTCGATGCGGGCGGCCGGGGCCAAGGGCCCCCAGCGGTGTCGCCCTTCGGCATCCAGGTTCGACTGGTGATGAAAGAACCGGTCTGCCGTGATGCGCACCTGGCCGCGTACCGGAAACGGAATGGGCATGCCGTGCTCCTGGATGTCGATCACCAGGCTCGACCCATCCCAGCGCAGCTGGCTGTGCTTGATTTGAAAGTGCGTGGCGTCTCGCTTCACACAGGCGGCGCTGCGCTCGGTCATGGTCCATCGCTTCTTGCCGGGGCTGTAGATGGCCACGTTCAGTGCGCAATGGTTATCGGGTGAGGCCACGTCACCACGGGCCCTCGCCTTGGCCTGTGCCCAATGGTAGTAAGGCGAGAAGACACTGCCCACAAAGGCGATCAGGGTGATGCCATGCTGGCCGCAGTCGCTCAGGCCATCGACATACCACCAGAGATAACCACCCGGGCCGACCGCCTGGTCGAATCGAGGTGTGCCATCAGGGTTGCGGCCGCCAGTCGGCCCGACAGGGCGGCCATGGGCACCCCCGCCCCCGGGTGCGCGCTGCCCCCCGCCAAGAAGAGCCCCGGGATCGGTGTCTGCGCCGAGGGCCTCTGAAAGACAGACATCCATCCGTGGGGTGCCCGGCCATAGAGGGCCCCACCCGTGGCCGGGAACTGCTGGTGAAAGTGCGAAGGGGTTGTGCATGTGGTGGTCTCCGGCTGGGTCTCGAGTTCAACGCCGCATGCGGCAAGCTGCCTCTGAAGTCTCGCAAAAGTCTGGTCGATGGTCTGTTGGGGAAAGGCCGATGGCTGATCGCCAATGGCGGGTGCATTGATGAGCATCAGCAGGCGTTCGGCCTGCCCGTCATCCGGCAGGTGCGCGCCGCGGTCTTGGGCGCAGATGTAAATCGTGGGCGTGGCAGGCAGCCGTTGCCGATCGAAGACATCTGCGAATTCTTGGTCGTAGTGTGGCTGAAAAAAAACATTGTGATGGTCGAGCGGACGGCCAGAGAGCCGGGCATCCATGGCCCAGGTCATGGCCGAGAGCGACCTTGGCACCACACCCGCAGGCTGCACACTGGACTTCACTGCATCACCGAGTAGGCCCTCCCGCAGGGCTGCAGCATCGCCGTTGAAGACCACGGCATCGGCCCGAAGGGTCTCGCCGTGTGCGGTCTCCACGCCCACGGCACAGCCGCCCTCCACCAGGATGCGTGCCACCGGCTGGCCGGTGCGAATCTGTGCCCCCAGGCCTTGGGCGGCCTTGGCCATGCCCTGGCCAAGGGCCTGCATGCCGCCCTCGGCGCGCCACACGCCGCAGGTCTCCACAAATGCAATGAGGCTGAGTGTGGCGGGTGCCAGCCACGGCGACCCGCCGCAGTAGGTGGCATAGCGTGCAAAGAGTTGGCGCAGGCGGGGATCTTGGAAGTGACGGCCCAGGCTCGTCCACAGGCTCTGCATGGGCCCAATGCTGGCGAGCAATGCCAGGCCCCGTGGGCCGAGCGCCGAGCCCATCGACATCAGGCTGGGCCGACTGCTGCGCATGTAGGCCTGCTCCATCTGGAGGTAGAGCGCGCGCGTCTCAGTCATGAAGCGCTGGAACTGGGCGGCGGCTGCGCCACCGGAGAATTCTGCAATGGC
>CAMAXF010000014.1 GCA_945862305.1 Bordetella parapertussis
TTGGAGGCGCCCTGGCTGCCAGCCCCGTTGGCCACCCCACCGAGCAGCTCAGCCGTGTGCATCAGGCAGCCTCCTCCTTGAGCTTTGCTGGCACCTATGTTCACAGCCATGGTGAGGGGCTCTTTACGGCGAAGATTTACCAGCAGGTCGATCGTGCGCGTCCCACGGTAAGAATTGTGTCTGTGGATGGAGAGCCTCGTGAGGTGATTCGCTCCTCAGACGCCATCAAGACATTCATTCCAGCGCAGAAAACGGTGCGCGTGTCGCCCATGGCGCCAAGACTGGCCGATTTTCCTGCCTTGCTTCACGGGGCGCCCGAGGAGGTTCTGGTCCACTATCGTCTGAAGGTGTCGCCTGGCAAACGTGTGGCTGGGCTGCCAACCGACAAAATTGAACTCGAGCCCGTTGACGCGCACCGATATGCCTGGCGCTACTGGGTCGACCGCAAGACGGGCCTGCTGCTGAAGTCTCAGCAGATACACCCCGATGGCCGCGTGCTCGCCGAGCTCGCCTTCACGGAACTCAAGGTTGGGAAAAAGGTTGCGGTCCGCTCCCGTTACGAGGGCCAGCCCGGCTGGACCCAGAAGCTCGAGGACCGAGCCCCAATGGCGGAGCAGGAGTTGCGGGGCCTGCCCACTTACGGCGGATTCAAACCTGTGTCGGGCCTTCGATCGCCCGATGGCCAGCGCCGCCAGATCTTCTTCTCCGATGGCCTGGCCCGCATCTCGGTCTTCATGGAGGCCGATGTCTCACAGGCACCTCATGTGCCAGCGGAGTCGCCGGGCGGCACCAGCATCGCGGCGGTGCGTCATAACAACTGGCTGATCACTGCGATCGGGGAGGTTCCCCTGCCCACCGCGGTGGCGTTGGCCCAAAAGGTCTCTCCAGATCCCGTACCCTAAGTGGTATCCCACACCGAAAGAGGATTGACCATGCATCCCTCCCTGCTGTTGAGCCGTTCCACTGGCTGGGCGTTGTCCATTGCCATGGCTGTCTGTCTGGCTGCGCTCTCGCCTGCCCAGGCGCGACTCCCGGATTTCACCGAACTGGTTGAGAGGGCTGGTCCGGCCGTGGTGAACATCCGAACGGTTGAGAAGGCCAAGCCTGCCGTGCGCGGGCCCATGCCCCAGCTTGATGAGAATGACCCCTTCTACGAATTCTTCCGCCGGTTCGCGCCCCCGGGTCACCCTGGCTTTGGCGGCCCACCGGCTGAGGATGGCGAGCAGCAGCGTCCTCGCGGGGTGGGGTCGGGCTTCATCGTCTCGGCCGATGGCTACCTTCTCTCGAACCACCATGTGGTCGAGGGGGCCGACGAGATCATCGTGACCCTGACAGACAAGCGGGAGTTCAAGGCCAAGCTCATCGGCTCCGACCGCAGAACTGACATTGCACTGCTGAAAATTGATGCCTCCGCATTGCCCACGCTGAAATTTGGTCAGCCTGACAAGCTCAGGGTGGGCGAGTGGGTCCTGGCGATCGGGTCACCCTTTGGCCTAGAGAACACTGTCACGGCGGGCATTGTGAGTGCGAAGGGCCGGGACACTGGCGACTACCTGCCGTTCATTCAGACCGATGTGGCTGTGAACCCGGGCAATTCAGGAGGGCCACTACTGAACATGAACGGCGAGGTCATTGGCATCAACTCTCAGATCTACAGCCGCACCGGTGGCTTCATGGGCATTTCCTTTGCCATTCCAATCGATGAGGCCCAGCGGGTGGCCGATCAACTCAGGGCCGGTGGCCGGGTTGTCCGGGGCCGAATTGGCGTGGCGATCGACGAGGTGTCGCGAGATGTGGCCGAGGCCCTGGGCCTGAAGGCTGCTGCGGGTGCCTTGGTTCGGAGTGTGGAGGAGGGCGGTCCAGCCGACAAGGCTGGCGTTGAGCCTGGCGACATCATCATGCGGTTCGGTGGGAAAAAAGTTGAAAAATTCTCCGACCTTCCCCGGTTGGTGGGCAACACCAAGCCTGGTACACAGTCTAGCCTGGAGGTCTGGCGACGAGGGCAGGCCAAGACCTTGACCGTGAGCGTTGCCGAACTGGAGCCCGAGCGCACCGCAGCGGCGCCATCCGCGCCGGAGAAACCCCCTGTGGAAAAGGCGGTGAACTGGCTTGGGCTTTCTGTGACGGCGGTTGAGAAGTTGGCTGGAAAGAAGGGTGAAGGAGTGCTGGTGTCCGGGGTCAAGGGTTCCGCGGAGCGGGCTGGATTGCGCCAGGGTGACATAATCTTGTCGGTGAACAACACCCAGATTGCTTCGGTGCAACAATTTGCACAGTTGGTAGAGCGCCTCGACCGTAAAAAGGTGGTGGCGTTCTTGGTCCGACGCGGCGAGGGTGTCTTATTCGTCCCCGTCCGGCCCTAGCGTGCAGAAGATCCGAAACTTTTCCATCATCGCCCACATCGACCACGGCAAGAGCACACTGGCAGATCGAATCATCCAGCTCTGCGGTGGGCTGTCTGACCGTGAGATGGAGGCGCAGGTCCTCGACTCCATGGACCTCGAGCGAGAACGTGGCATCACCATCAAGGCCCAGACGGCAGCACTTCAATACACAGCGCTCAATGGTGAGCGCTATTTTTTTAATCTCATCGATACGCCGGGCCATGTCGACTTCTCCTATGAGGTAAGTCGATCCCTCTCGGCCTGCGAGGGTGCATTGCTGGTGGTGGACGCCTCACAAGGGGTCGAGGCCCAGACCGTTGCCAATTGCTACACCGCGCTCGACCTCGGGGTCGAGGTGGTGCCAGTGCTCAACAAGATCGATCTTCCTGCCGCCAATCCAGAGCAGGCCATTGCGGAGATTGAGGATGTTATTGGACTGCCGGCCCAGGATGCCATTCGCTGCAGTGCAAAGACGGGCGAGGGGGTCCGCGACATCCTCGAAATGATTGTGGCGAAGATCTCGCCCCCCAAGGGCGACCCGGAGGCACCCCTGCAGGCCCTCATCATCGACTCGTGGTTCGACAACTATGTTGGCGTGGTCATGCTGGTGAGGGTGATCAATGGTCGGCTCTCGGCCCGCGAGAAGATTCTGCTCATGGCCACGGGCTCGACCCATGTGGTCGAGCAGCTCGGGGTGTTTACGCCCAAGTCTGTTCAGCGCGATGCACTCTCGGCTGGCGAGGTGGGCTTCATCATTACTGGCATCAAGGAGCTCAAGGCGGCGAAGGTCGGCGACACCGTGACCCTCGCGCAAAAGCCGGCTCCATCAGTTCTGCCCGGATTTAAAGAGGTCAAGCCGCAGGTTTTTGCTGGCCTGTATCCGGTGGAGTCGAGTGAATACGACATCATGCGGGACGCTTTGGAGAAGCTGCAGCTCAACGATGCAGCCCTGCAGTATGAGCCAGAGGTGTCTCAGGCGCTTGGCTTTGGCTTTCGGTGTGGCTTCCTTGGACTCCTGCACATGGACATCGTCCAGGAGCGGCTCGAGCGTGAGTACAACATCGATCTCATCACCACGGCGCCCACAGTGGTCTATCAGGTGCTCATGAAGGACGGCAGCGTGATCGATGTCGACAATCCCTCGAAGATGCCCGATGCATCCAAGATTGAAGAGATCCGTGAGCCCATCGTGGATGTCATGCTCTTCATGCCCCAGGACTACGTCGGGGTGGTTATGTCGCTCTGTACGTCCAAGCGCGGCATGCAGACCAACATGACGTATCACGGACGGCAGGTGAACCTGACCTACGAGATTCCGATGAACGAGATCGTGCTCGACTTCTTCGACAAGCTGAAGTCAGTCTCGCGCGGCTATGCCTCCATGGACTACGAGTTCAAGGAATACCGGGCCTCCGATGTCGTGAAGATGGACATTCTCATCAATGGCGACAGGGTCGACACCCTCTCGGTCATTGTGCACCGGGCCAATGCCCAGAGCCGTGGTCGTGAACTGGCTGCCAAGCTGCGCGAGCTCATTCCCAGGCAGATGTTTGATGTGGCCGTGCAGGCCGCCATTGGTGTGAACATCCTGGCCCGCGAGAACATCAAGGCCTTGCGAAAGAATGTTCTGGCCAAGTGCTACGGGGGAGACATCAGCCGCAAGCGCAAACTGCTCGAGAAGCAGAAGGCGGGCAAGAAGCGCATGAAGCAGGTTGGCACGGTGGAGATCCCACAGGAGGCCTTCTTGGCCATTTTGAAGGTTGATTCATGAATTTCGCTCTCATCCTGTTGCTCCTGTGCCTGGCCACCGGTGCCCTCTGGTTTACAGACCGATTCGTCTGGCGAAAGGGTCGACCCGCTGGCTCGAATCGCCCAGCCTGGCTGGAGTACACCGCCGGCTTCTTTCCGGTGCTGTTCCTGGTCTTTTTTGTTCGCTCGTTTCTTTTTGAGCCCTTCAACATTCCATCGGGGTCCATGATCCCGACCCTCCGGATTGGCGACCTCATCCTGGTCCAGAAATACAGCTATGGCATTCGCCTTCCGGTGGCCCACACCTTGGTCGTGCCCACCGGGCAGCCCGCCCGCGGGGATGTGGCCGTCTTCCGATACCCCAAGGATGATTCTGTCGATTACATCAAGCGAATTGTTGGTCTGCCGGGCGATGAGATTGTCTTCGAGGGCAAGCAGTTGGCGCTCAATGGCCAGCCGATTCCACGCGTGGACAAAGGCGTCTTTGTAGACCCGGGCGCGGTTCGAGCCTCTCGTCGCTACACCGAGCTGATCGGAACGCGTCAGTACGACACCCTCAACGACTTGGGGGCGCCGGAGTTTTTCTTCTTGGAGTCGTTTCCGAATCGAGAGGCCTGCGAGCGCACGCCGGGTGGCATGCGCTGTAAGGTTCCCGAGGGTCATTACTTCGCCATGGGCGACAACCGAGACAATTCGGCCGACAGCCGCATCTGGGGCTTTGTTCCAGCACGCAATCTGGTGGGCAAGGCCGTGGTCATTTGGTTCAATGCCTCCGAGGTATTCTCGGGCGACTTCTCCAGATTGGGCGGCATCGAATGAACGAGCCGACTGATCTCGAAACCCGGTTGGGCTACCGGTTTCAGGATCAGGGCCTCTTGCGTCTGGCCTTCACACACCGAAGCCACAGCATTCCGCACAACGAACGGCTCGAGTTCTTGGGCGATAGCGTTCTGAACCTGGCGGTGTCCGGGCTTCTCTACAAAGAACTAGAAGGATTTGCCGAAGGGGATCTCAGCCGAGTCCGGTCAAGCCTTGTGCGACAGGGGGCCTTGCACGACATCGCCCAGTCCCTCTCACTGCACCAGAACCTTCTTTTGGGCGAAGGAGAACTCAAAAGCGGTGGGCTTCGTCGCCCCTCCATCCTGGCCGATACCCTGGAGGCACTCATTGGTGCCATCTACCTCGATGGCGGCTACGAGGAGGCGCGGCGGGTTGTCGAGTCGCTCTACCTGCCCATCCTTCGGCAGGTCGATGCCACCACCCTGGGCAAGGACGCCAAGACCCTCCTTCAGGAATTCCTTCAGGGCCACGGCCTGCCGCTGCCGGCCTATCAGGTGGTGGCCACGCTTGGCGCTGCCCACAACCAGGTCTTTGAGGTGGAGTGTGCCGTGGCCAAGCTCTCCATTGCGGCCCTGGGCAGTGGTGCGAGCCGCCGGGCAGCTGAGCAGGCTGCTGCCACAGAGGCCCTGCAGGCCGCCCAGGCCGCCATGGCGGCTGTGCCGGCCAAGCGCCGTCGTGCCAAGAAGCCAGCCCCCGATGCGCCCCAAGCCCGGCTCGAATTCAGCGCTACGCAAAAGAAAGCCTGATCGCCATGCACCGCGCGGGGATGGTTGCCATCGTGGGTCGTCCCAATGTTGGCAAGTCCAGCCTGCTCAATGAGCTGGTGGGCATGCCCCTGAGCATCACCTCTCGAAAGGCGCAGACCACGCGACATCGAATTCTTGGTGTGCGCACGACACCCGAACACCAAATTCTCTTTGTGGATACGCCGGGGATTCAGCATCTCCATCAGGCGGCCCTCAATCGCCACCTGAACAAGGCGGCGGTCTCATCCATGGCCGATGTCGATGCGGTCTTGTGGGTCATTGAGGCCCGTCGTCTGTTGCCAGAGGATGAGCGCGTGCTGACCATGCTGCCCAAAGACCTGCCAGTCCTGGTGGCCCTGAACAAGTCAGACCTGCTCAAGACCGAGCGCGATAAGGCCCAGGCCTTCGCCATCGCCCAGGCCCTGTCGGAGTCGCGCAGCTTCGCCGCACTGGTGCCGGTGTCTGCCGAGAAGGGCTTTCAGCTTGATGTGCTCGCCAAGGCGCTTGCCGAATGCCTGCCCGAGCAGCCCCCTCTGGTGGAAGCCGATACGGTCACTGATCGGAGCATTCGATTCATGTGTGCCGAGCTCATTCGCGAGAAGCTCTTTCGGCTCATGGGAGATGAGCTGCCCTATGAGGCCACTGTGGTCATTGAGCGATTTGCAGAGGCCTCGCCAGAGACCCCGCGGGTCGAGATCGACGCCACGATCGTGGTGGCCAGGGCTTCTCAGAAGCCCATGGTCATCGGTGAGGGTGGCGACCGAATTCGCAGAATCGGCACAGAGGCGCGCCGAGACATCATCAAACTGATCGAGCAGCCCGTGCATCTGCAGCTCTGGGTGAAGGTCAAAGAGAACTGGGCCGACGACGACAAGGCGGTGCGCAGCTTCGGATATGAATGAGGCCTATGTCCTGCACAGCCTGGCCTGGCGGGAGACCAGCCTCATCGTCGAGGTGCTCACCCGGGCCGAGGGCCGACTTGGCTTGGTCGCGCGTGGCGCGCGGCGGCCAAGGTCGGCCTTGCGAGGGCTGCTGCAGCCGTTCCAGCCGATCATGGTTCGATATGCAAGCAAAGGAGACCTTCGGACGCTGATGGCCGCAGAGTGGCAGGGCGGCATGCCCGTGCTCTCTGGAGAGGCTCTGCTGGCGGGCTTCTACCTCAATGAACTGATCATGCGCCTGCTGCCCCGACAAGACGCCCATCCCATTTTGTTCGATGCTTACCAGTCGGCACTCTTCGGGCTGGCCTCGTTGTCACGGGGTGAGCTCAGTCTCATCGAACCCATTCTTCGCCAGTTTGAGTGCCGACTGCTTCGAGAGATGGGGGTGCTTCCGAGCTTCGATGCCGCAAGCGACCAGGGGCCAGAGAGTGGCCTGGATGGCCAGCCCATATCAGAGCCCTTGGTGCGGGCCCTCGCCCAGTTCGATGATCCGCTCGATGTTTTCGCCTCGTCCTTGGCCGACCCTGGCGTGGCCTCTCAGGCCAAACGCCTGCTCCGGTCTCTCCTACGGCATCATTTGGGTGGGGCAGAGCTGATGTCCCGGGAAACCATTCGTGATCTTCACCGCTTAAGAGAGACTGTTCGATGATTGAGTTGGGTGTGAACATTGACCATGTCGCCACGCTTCGGCAGGCGCGGCGCACCTACGACCCAGATCCAATCTGGGCGGCCGTCGAGGCCCACCTGGGCGGTGCCGATGGCATCACCGTTCACTTGCGTGAGGATCGGCGGCACATTCAAGACGCCGATGTCGACCGCCTGCGCACCCACACCCAGATCAAGCTCAATCTGGAGATGGCGGCCACCGCCGAGATGGTGGCCATTGCCGTGGCGGTCTCACCCGAGATGGCCATGCTGGTGCCAGAGGGCCGACAAGAGATCACCACCGAGGGTGGCCTGGATGTGGCCGGCCAGGCCGCTGCCTTGCGCCCCATGGTGAAGGCCCTCCGAGACGCGGGCATCACCGTGAGCGCCTTTGTCGATGCCGAACCTCGGCAGATTCAGGCGGCCCACGACCTTGGGGTGGAGGTTTGCGAGGTGCACACCGGCCCCTATGCAGAGATATTTCATGCCCAGGGCCGTGACCCAGATCGGCCGCCGGTACAGCAAGAGCTTGCTCGACTCGCGCGCGCGGGTGAAGCCATTGTGTCGTTGGGCATGCGTTTTAACGCTGGCCATGCGCTCAACTACTTCAATGTGCAGCCGGTGGCGGCGCTGCCAGGCGTGCGTGAGCTCCACATTGGGCACGCCATCGTCTCACGCGCGGTCTTCGTGGGCATGCGCGAGGCTGTCCGAGAGATGAAACGGTTGATGCGGGAGGCTGCGACATGATTGTGGGCGTGGGAACGGACGTGGTGCTAACCGACCGGATGCGAACCCTTCTGAGCCGTTGGGGTGGACGGCTGTCTGATCGGATTCTCGGCCCGACGGAACGCGAGCGCTTTGCTGCGCAGCAGGGCTCGGGTGCTCAGCCAGCGGAGCGTGCAGTGTCTTATCTGGCCAAGCGTTTTGCTGGCAAGGAGGCCGTGGGAAAGGCGCTGGGCTGTGGCCTCTCAAGGCCGATGGGTCTGCAGCGGCTCGAACTGCTCAACGATGCACGCGGGGCCCCCATGGTGGTGGCCCACGGTGAGCTGGCTGAACATTTGGAGCGGGAGGGGCTGGTCGTGCATGTATCCCTGTCAGATGAGCAGAGCATGGCCCAGGCTTTTGCCGTGGTGGAGAAGCGATGAGCCTTGGCCCCTTGATCATCGATGTGGAGGGCTTCGCGCTCACCGCCGAGGAGTCTGAGCGACTGATGCACCCCTGGGTGGGTGGTGTCATTTTGTTTAGCCGCAACTTTGAGTCGGTGGCGCAGCTCAAGGCGCTAACTGCAGCCATTCATCGCCTTCGCCCGTTGCTTATTTCTGTCGACCACGAGGGTGGCCGCATACAGCGGTTTCGAGAGGGTTTTACCGCCTTGCCTTCCTTTCAGAGCCTGGGCGAGGGGCTCTCTGGCCAGCCCAGCGCAGCGGCCTTGGCCCAGGCCATGCAAGGTGCCACGCAGGCCGGCGTGACCCTGGCCCGAGAGCTGCGGGCCGTGGGGGTCGACTACAGCTACACGCCTGTGCTCGACCTCAACCATGGCCAGAGCGCGGTGATCGGCGACCGTTCCCTTCACCGAGACCCGGCACTGGTGGCCATGCTGGCTTCAGCCGTGATGCACGGTCTTCGAATGGCCGGCTTTCACAATTGTGGAAAGCATTTCCCTGGGCATGGCTGGGCGCAGGCCGACTCCCACTTGGCGCTGCCGGTCGATGACCGCCCCTTGGAGGCCATCCTCTCCGATGATGCGAGCCCGTATGCCTGGCTGGGGAGGGGAGATGCACCCCTGTCGGCCGTGATGCCAGCACACATTCGGTACACGGCCGTCGACGACCAGCCTGCAGGTTTCTCCAGGATCTGGCTCACAGACATCCTCAGGGGGCGTCTGGGCTTTGAAGGCGTGGTGATCAGCGATGACCTGGCGATGGCGGGCGCTGCCATCTTTGAGGATGTCGCCGATCGCGCACAGGCGGCCTTTGAGGCCGGCTGCGATGCCACCCTGATTTGCAATCGGCCCGACCTCAGCATCCGGGCGCTGGATGAACTGCCACGCCGAATGCCTGCCTTTCTGACCGCGCCCGCGCGGCGAAGCCTGGCTCGGCTCCTGCCGGATGCGTGAGCATGGAGGCACTCGCGGGCTGTCGTCGTTGTGAGCGGCTTGCGAGCTTTCTAGACACCGTTCGGGCGGACCACCCGAGTTATTTCTGTGCCCCAGTGCCCCCTTTTGGTGACGCCGCAGGGCAGTTGCTGGTGGTGGGCCTGGCCCCAGGCCTGCATGGGGCCAACGCCACCGGCCGGCCCTTCACGGGTGATGCCTGCAGCGACCTTCTCTATGGCAGTCTGTATGCGCACGGCTTCTCAAGTGCGCCGCGCTCCTTGCACCGTGATGATGGGCTCATGCTCGACAACTGTCGGATCACCAACGCCGTGAAGTGTCTTCCACCGGCCAACAAGCCCACCGGTGAAGAGGTTCGCACCTGTGGCAGTTATCTTCAGGCAGAGCTCTTTTCTCAGCGGCCACGTGTGGTGCTCGCCCTTGGAGCGGTTTCGCACCAGGCGGTGGTCAAGGCCTTGGGCCTGCGCGCCGCAGCCCATGCCTTTGCCCACGGTGCAGAGCACGACCTCGGCCAGTTGTGTCTCATCGACAGTTATCACCCGAGCCGATACAACGTGAACACTGGCCGGCTCACCGAGGCCATGTTTTTGGCTGTGGTGGGGCAGGCCAAACAAGCCTTGACCAGATGACCCCTGAAGAGACCGCCGCCTTCCTGAAGGGCTTGCCGGCTGCGCCCGGGGTCTACCGATTCTGGAGCGCGGCCGATGAACTGCTCTATGTGGGCAAGGCTCGTCATCTAAAGAAGCGTGTGTCGTCTTACTTTCAGAAGCACGGCCACAGCCCGCGAATTGCCAAGATGGTCTCGCAGATTCATCGTGCTGAGATCACCGTGGTTCGGTCTGAGGCAGAGGCCCTGCTGCTCGAGAGCAACCTGATCAAAACGCAGTCGCCGAGATACAACATTCTCTTCCGAGACGACAAGTCGTATCCGTACCTGCGAATGAGTCGGCATGCCTTTCCCAGAATCAGCTTCTACAGGGGGGCAGTGGATCGGCAGGCTGATTACTTTGGCCCTTTTCCCAACGGCTGGGCCGTGAAAGAGAGCATCCAGATTCTGCAGAAGGTCTTCCAGCTCCGTAGTTGCGCAGACTCCGTGTTCTCCAATCGTTCGCGGGCCTGCTTGCTCCACCAGATTCATCGGTGCAGCGCACCTTGCGTCGGTGTCATCTCCTCGGAGGACTACGCCAGAGACACCCAGCGCGCGCTGGCCTTTCTCAAGGGCGGCCATGATGAGGTTTTGCAGGGCCTAGAGGCAGACATGGTCGAGGCCTCTGAGCGGCTCGCCTTTGAAGAGGCGGCAGTATTTCGAGATCAAATTTCTGCCCTCTCTCGCGTGCTGCAGCAGCATGCCATGGAGGCCGAGGATGGCCAGGACTGCGACATCCTCGCGGTGGCCACCGACGGCCATCGACTGGTGGTTAATTTGGCCATGGTGCGGGGTGGTCGTCATTTGGGAGACCGAGCCCATTTCTCGATGAATGCATCTGCCCTCGATCAGGACCAGGAGTCCGTTCTCGATGAGGCCCTGGTGGCCTTTGTCGGGCAACATTACGGCAACACGACCAGCATTCCCACCCTGGTCTTGAATCGGGAGGGCGCGGTGGCGGCGCTTCTCGAGTGGTGGTCGAGTACAGAGCGCGCGCCCAAGCTGCTTTATGCGCCGCAGGGCAAGCGACGGGATTGGCTGCGCATGGCCGAGGACAACGCACGCCTTGCTCTGGCCCGGCGTGCCCAGGAGCAGGGTGGTGCAGAGGCCAAGACGAGGCTACTGGCCGACACGCTGGGGCTTGCCGCGCAGGACGACCTCGCCCTGTTGCGCATCGAGTGTTTCGACATCAGTCACACCGCCGGCGAGGCCACCCAGGCCTCGTGCGTCGTCTACCACCACCATGCCATGCAGCCGAGCGAGTACCGTCGATTCAACATCGATGGCATCACACCGGGAGACGACTATGCCGCCATGCGACAGGCCTTGCTGCGCCGCTATGGTGAGGCCGAGAGCCTTCCTGACCTCGTGCTCATCGATGGTGGTAAGGGGCAGCTCAGTATGGCCGCCCAGGTCTTTGAGGAATGCGGTCATGACACAGGTGTCTTGATCGGCGTGGTCAAGGGCGAGGGTCGCAAGGTGGGCCTTGAGCGTCTGCTCTATGTGGATGGCCGAGAGCTGGCCTTGGGCCGCGACCATGCGGCCCTGCTGCTCGTGGCACAGATTCGGGATGAGGCCCATCGGTTTGCCATCACGGGCATGCGGGCCAAGCGGGCCAAGGCTCGGCAAGGCTCTGTGTTAGACGACATCGAGGGCATCGGGCCGAAGCGGCGTCAGCGCTTGCTGGCCAGATTCGGGGGTCTGCAGGGCCTGCGGGCAGCCTCGGTGGATGACTTGAAGACGGTTGACGGCATCTCAGAGACACTGGCCCAGCAGATCGTTCGACATCTTCGGGGTGAGTCAGACTGATGCGGCGCATCTGGCAATGGCTGCGCTGGCCGGTTGGCCTGCTTGTGGGCCTCGTGCTGGTGGCGCAGCTCTTCTTTTTTGCGCAGGTCGTCTGGCTTCGATTCGTGGACCCGACGACGACATCCTTCATGCGCGCAGAGCAGGCGCGTCTCTCCATGGTTCAGTCTCGACCGGTCGTTCTGCGACATCGCTGGGTGGATTACAGCCGCATCTCGTCGCAGGTGAAGCGTGCCGTGGTGGCCGCAGAAGACTCCGGCTTCACCCAGCACGATGGTATCGACTGGGAGGCCATTGAGAAGGCGGCCAGAGACAACCTTCGCAAAGGAAAGATCAAGCGGGGTGGGTCCACGATCACCATGCAATTGGCCAAGAATCTGTTTCTCTCATCCGAGCGCAGCTTTATTCGCAAGGGTCAGGAGGTCGTGCTCACGGGCATGCTCGAGCTGGTGCATGACAAGCGCCGCATTCTTGAGCTGTATCTCAATGTGGCGGAGTGGGGTGTGGGTGTCTTTGGCATCGAGGCAGCCGCGCAGCACTACTTCGGCATTCCAGCCGCAGCACTCACTGCCGAGCAGTCGGCCTGGCTTGCTGCCATACTCCCGGCTCCTCGGCGGTACGATCGGAACCGTCAGTCCGATTGGCTGCAGGAGAAGTCCATCATCATTCTGGAACGCATGCCCAAGGTGGCCATCCCATGACATGGCAGGTTCGTCTGTCGCTCGCACTGCTGTTTGTGACACCGGCTTTTTGGACGGTGAACTACCTCATTGCGCGGCTCTATGTGGGCGAGATTGAGCCCCATGCCCTGGCCCTGCTGCGCTGGTCCGTGGCCCTCTGTATCCTGCTGCCATTTTGCGTGGGCGAAATCCGCCGCGCATGGCCACTGACGCCTCAGGAGCGACGGGAGTTTCTGCTCATGGGAGCGTTTGGAATGTGGATCTGTGGTGCCTTTGTCTATATCGCTGGGCAGACCACCTCATCGGTGAACATCGGCCTGCTCTATGCTCTGTCTCCTGTGCTGATCAGCTATGCCTCGGCCAAGCTTCTCAAGGAGCCCTTCGGCTGGGTGCAGTCCTTCGGTGTTGGCCTCGCCCTGCTGGGCATGGTCTGGGTGGTGATGAAGGGGGATCTCTCCCAGTTGGCCGCCCTTCAATTCACGCCGGGCGACATTTGGATTCTGGTCTGCGTGGTCTCATGGACACTTTATTCCCTAAGGCTCAAGGGTGTGCCAACGCGCTTTTCGGCAGTCGCCAGGCTCAGTCTCATCACGGCTGGCGGAATTCTGGTGCTCATCCCCTTCACGATCATCGAAGCAGTGCTCACACCAAATTGGACGATCACGCCGCTTGGCTTCTGGTATGTGTTGTTGGTGGGCGTCTTCCCGGGGGTAGGTGCCTATGTCTGCTACTCCTACATGCAGCAGCACTTGGGGGCTGCACGTACATCGGTGGTGCTTTACTTCGGGCCGATTTATGCCGCCCTGGCGGGCTGGGCGCTACTGGGCGAGGCGCCCGAGGTCTTCCACCTGGTTGGGGGTGTCGCCATTCTTTGCGGGGTCTACCTCGTGAATAGGCCGAGCCCGGGGCCGCAAGAGCAGCCTCGGGCTTCGTAGCGATGCAGTTTTACTTGGCGATGGCGCCTGCGTAGCAGAGTCCGCCCGTGATCTCGAGGGTGGTGGCATTGATGGCCTCGTTCACCGCGCAATGCTCGATGAGTGAGGCGATCTCCTCGGGCTCGACCAGCCGGCCCAGGTGCACATCCTTCAGGATGCCGGCCAGGGCATCCTGGTTCATGCCAGTGAGCATGGGGGTTGCGGTGTAGCCAGGGGCAATGCCCACGGCGCGGATGTTCCGAATGCCACGCATGTGGAACTCACCGATCATGATCTTGGGCATGAGGGCGCAAGCCACCTTGCTGGACGAGTAGTTGAGCTGGCCGACCTGGCCCACCTTGTTGACCGAAGAGATGGTGACCAGCAGGCCTGGCCAGCCACCGTTGGCCATGGCTTCGGCGGCGTCTCGCAGGGTCAGGAAGGTTCCTGTGAGGTTCACGTCGATGACCTGCTGCCACTTGTCGAGGCCAAGCTTCTTTCCGATCTTGCCGGTGGCCTTGTCGGGGCTGAGCATCAGGCCGTCGCGGATGACGCCTGCACACGCCACCGCCATGTTGAGCTTGCCAAATGTCGCCAGCCCTGCCTCGATGAAGCGAGCGGTGTCTGCCTCGGAGGTCACGTCTGCGCCGATGGCAATGGCCTCGGTGCCCATGGCCACGACTGCGTCGGCTGTTTTCTGGGCGTCGGCCTCGACCCGGTCGACCAGAACGAGTTTTGCGCCTTTGCTGGCCAGGTGTTTGGCCACGGCCTGGCCGATGCCATTGCCCGCGCCAGTGATGAGGGCTACGCTGCCTTTGACTTCCATGGGGATTCCCTTCTTTTGATTGTTAAACTGATGCCATTTTAGTGGGATTTATGATGCGCCGCAACATATCGCAAGGGAAGGTCAACACATGAACGTCGTGCTCGTGGGATCAAAACATTTCGGCTCGGAAGTCCTCTCCAGGCTCATGGGAGCCTCTGGCCTCGCCATCACCTGTGTCATTTGCACGGACCCTGAGGATCGGCTGGCAGGTTTGGCCCAGCAGCATGGGCTTCCCGTGCGAATCCAGGAGAATCCTCGATCTGTCGGCGGCCACGAGGTTCCGGACGGTACCGACCTCATTGTGACGGCCTACAGCCACGCCCTCATCACCAATGAGGCACTGGCCAAGGCTCGTCTTGGCGGCGTGGGCTACCACCCCAGCCTGCTGCCCCGGCATCGGGGGCGGGCGGCGGTGGAGTGGACGGTGAAGTGCGGCGATGCCATTGCGGGTGGGACGATTTACCAGCTCAATGACAAGTGGGACGCAGGCGGCATCGTGGCCCAAGACTGGTGTTTTGTCTTGCCCGGCGAGGATGCCGGTAGCCTCTGGCGCAGGGCCTTGAGCCCCCTGGGAATCGAATTGCTCTCCCAGACGGTGGTCGACATCGCAGCCAAGGGCGCGGTGGTCATCAAGCCTCAACAAGAAGAGTTCGCCACGAAAGCGCCAGCCATCCCGGCTTGATGTTGGCCTCGCCTCGATACACTGAGGCTATCTGAAACATACAAATTTTCAATTGGTTTGTCAGGCTGTGGGCGGGCATGATCCCTATTGCGCTGCAAAAAATCAGCGTAATCCCCAATACCCAACATAAAAAATTAGGAAACCACATGCCCCTTATCAACACAGCAGTAAAGCCGTTCAAGGCTACCGCCTATCACAATGGCAAGTTCGTCGAGGTCACTGAGGAGTCATTCAAGGGAAAATGGTCTATCGTTTTCTTCTATCCGGCCGACTTCACATTCGTGTGCCCTACCGAACTCGCTGATCTCGCCGATCATCACGACACCTTCAAGGCCCTCGGCGTTGAAATCTATGGTGTTTCGACTGACACCCATTTCACGCACAAGGCTTGGCACGATACCTCTGAGGCGATTGGCAAGGTGAACTACCCCCTCATTGGAGACCCCACGGGCACGATCACGCGCAACTTCGATGTCATGATCGAAGAAGAGGGCTTGGCACTGCGCGGCACCTTTGTCATCAACCCCGAGGGGCAGATCAAGCTGTGCGAAATTCACGACAACGGAATCGGTCGTGACGCCAATGAACTGCTTCGCAAGGTTCAGGCGGCCCAGTATATTGCCAAGAATCCCGGTCAGGTCTGCCCTGCCAAGTGGACGCCTGGTGCAGAGACGCTGGCTCCTTCGTTGGATCTGGTCGGCAAGATCTAATCTCGCCGGTCCCACGTCAATCGCTCTGTTGTTCCCCACCCCCGACTTGACGGGGGTGGGGCACCTCCTATCCAGGACTCCTCATGCTCAATGACGCTCTGAAAGCCCAACTAAAGGCTTATCTCGAGAAGATCGTTCACCCAGTCGAGTTGGTGGCCTCGCTCGATGACTCCAAAGGCGCCCAAGAGATTCGCGCCCTTCTCGAAAGCATTTCCGAACTGTCCGATAAGGTTTCGGCTCGCTTCGATGGCGCCAATGCGCGTCGGCCATCCTTCCAGATCCGCCGAGAGGGCACCACCACAGGCCCTCACTTCGCAGCAGTACCGTTGGGCCACGAGTTCACATCGTTGGTGCTGGCAATGCTCTGGTCGGGTGGTCACCCGCCGAAGGTCGATGCCGAGAGCATTCGAACCATTCGAGAAATCGGCGGTGAGCAGCGATTTGAAGTCTTCATGTCGTTGTCTTGTCACAACTGTCCCGATGTTGTTCAGGCTCTCTCACTCATGGCGGTGCTTAACCCGAGCGTTGAGACCGTGGTGATCGATGGTGCGCTCTATCAGGATGAGGTGAATGCCCGCCAGATTATGGCGGTACCCATGGTGTTTTTGAACGGTGCTCTGTTTGGCTCGGGCCGAATGACCATCGAGGAGATTCTTGCAAAGCTCGATACAGGCAGCGCTGACAAGGAGAAGGCAAAGATAGACGCCAAGGACGCCTTTGATGTGCTCGTGGTGGGTGGTGGACCAGCGGGCTCTGCTGCTGCGGTTTACGCCGCTCGTAAAGGATTGCGCACGGGTATTGCCGCGGAGCGCTTTGGTGGCCAGACCAACGATACGCTAGGCATTGAGAATTACATCTCCATCTTGGAAACGAACGGTCCTAAATTTTCGTCAGATCTGGAGGCCCACGTTCGTCATTACGAGGTGGACATCATGAACCTCCAGAGAGCAGAGAAGCTCGTACCGCCGGAACAGCCTGGCGGGCTTGTTGAGGTGCACCTTGCCAATGGTGGTGTGCTGAAGTCTCGAGCCGTTGTTCTCTCCACCGGTGCGCGTTGGCGAAATGTGAATGTACCCGGAGAGCAGGAGTACAAGAACAAGGGCGTGGCCTACTGTCCTCACTGTGACGGCCCACTCTTCAAAGGCAAGCGTGTGGCTGTGATTGGCGGCGGCAACTCGGGTGTCGAGGCCGCCATCGACCTCGCCGGCGTGGTTGGTCATGTCACGGTCGTCGAGTTTGCCGAACAACTCAAGGCCGACGCAATTTTGGTGGCCAAGCTGAAGAGTCTGCCCAACGCGAGCATTGTTCTAAATGCCCAAACCACTGAGATTTCCGGTGATGGCAAGACGGTGAACGGACTCCGATACAAGGATCGCACCTCTGGGCAGGAGCACACGGTTCATCTGGAAGGTGTCTTCGTACAGATTGGTCTTGTGCCGAACACTGAATGGCTCAAGGGTGCGATCGATTTAACCCGCTACGGCGAGATCGTGGTCGACCACCATGGCGCCACAAGCGCCCTGGGCGTCTTTGCCGCGGGGGACGCGACCACCGTTCCCTATAAGCAGATCATCATCGCGGCCGGAGACGGTGCGAAGGCCGCCTTGGGAGCGTTCGATTACCTGATCCGCAGCCCGGCGCCCGTTCTCGAGCCGATCGCCGCGTAACGGCTCTCCCGGTGGGGCGGTCGCGCCCGCCGGGGCGGCGCCCTTTTTTCGTGGGGCTGGTTTGGTTCTTGCTTACTCCTGGGTAACCACTCAAGGAGCGCGCCTGTGGGCCCTTCACCTGTCGATTTCCAGTCATCAGACCGGCTGGCGTACATCCCGAGCACCGGACGAGGTGACGATCGGGGCGTTCACCATCGCCTGCCCGATGGCACAGCGGTCACCTATGCGGACATCCGTCGGGCTGTGGAGGAAGGGCGCGGGGATGAGGACGTGTCCCCCTATTTCACGGGGCAGACCAATGCCCAGGCCCTGGGCACCCATCAGATCGTCAAACTCATTGAAGACCCCCCGCCCGTGGTTGGCGCCATCTTTGCGCTGGCCCAGCGGTCTTGGTTCTCCCTGGCCACAGTCGTGGCCTCCGCCTTGGGCACGACAGAGGAGGTGAAGACCGCACTGACTGAGGCACCGTCCAAGCCCGAGGAGGGCGCTGAGGTTGTTGCTCAGATGGGCGATGAGCCAGCCAACGAGGCGCTCGCAGCGCAGTCCTCAGTCCTCGACGAGAACGCAGCCGAACGGCCTCTTCGGGCACTGACCGATGCACTGGAGCAGCCCGCTGCGCCCGTCTTCATGGCGGCCGAGGCGCTTCGCATTCGCCAAGACATCGAGCGATAGCAGGCCCTACTTCAAAACTTGCAAGAGGTTGTTGAAGTCGTCTGTCCAGAGCCGAAGGCCGGTGATGGGCTCGATGATGTATTCCGCATCCTGAATCTCGGGGTCTGCCATGAGTGCCTTGTTTCGCGTCACCAGCACATAGTCGGTTGAGGCCAGTAGGCGCCCAGAGGTGTCGTCCGGCTGGTGGGAGAGGAGCATGGCCATGAGCCCTGCATCGTGGGCGAGTTGCTGCACCACGGGCGGCAGCCGCAGGTAACGGTTGGTCACATGAAAGACGATGGCACCGTCTGGCTTGAGGTGCCGAAGATACACCGCCATGGCCTCTTGAGTGATCAGATGCACAGGAATGGCATCGCTTGAGAAGGCATCAATCACCAGCACATCGAAGGCCTGTGGCGGCTCTCGCTCCA
This sequence comes from Bordetella parapertussis, assembly GCA_945862305.1. GTDB lineage: Bacteria > Pseudomonadota > Gammaproteobacteria > Burkholderiales > Burkholderiaceae_A > Hahnella. The sequence continues at coordinate 18,429 of CAMAXF010000014.1, forward strand.
ACTGAAGCCGGGCATCTCCCAGCGAGAAGCTTTTCTCGGCGGGGCTGTCTGATAAGTACGTAAATTGGTCCTGTGCAAGATCAATCACTGCATCATTGATCTCATAGAATCGGTAGTGGTCCTGGGCCCGTCCATACACGGCCAAGGTGCCAACACCGAGACCCACCACACCAAATCGGCTTCCGTTCGGGCGGTTCTGCACATACCAGTTGATCGCCAGGCCGGCGCCAGACTCCGGCCCGTAGTAGGTGGTGGCCATTCGGCGCAGGGCGGGGTCTGAGCTCTGAAGACCATGAAGAATCACGCCGTGCACCAGTCGTCGAGTGGCATGGTCCTGTCCCTCATATCGGGCCTCGTTCACGCGCAGCGTGCCGTAGAAATTTCTGCTGGCCACCTCATTGTTATGAAAGAGGCTGTCGATGTGATCGTGTGCGTAGTACACCGTGGCAGTCATGCTGGCCACCGCCCCAACGACAAAGAGCACTCGGGTGGGCAACAAGGTTTCGGCCTGTCGCAGAACCACCCACATGGCCATGAGCGCTACTGCAAGAAGACCGGCTGGAAGTTCCCAATAGAACGGGGCAAGGTGAGGTGCAAGCAAGGAGACGGTGAGGCCACCGCAGGCCCCTCCGAGGGCCACCATGAAGTAAAACCGGGTGAGTTTGCGTGCAGGCGGCTTGGACTGGGCCAGTTCCCCATGGCAAAAGAAGCAGACCAGAAAGAGGCCACCCAGGTAGAGGGGAATCGCTTCTTGGATGCGCATGATTCCGTCGTCGGCCACCAGGCCCCAGGCCATGATGGCCGATACGGCGAGCGCGGGAAGCATGAATGTCTCGCGGCGATACCAGCCACGGCCACCGCGCCCCTCAAAGGCCAGTACAAAGGTCAGCAGGTAAAGAGACAACGGAAGAATCCAGAGAAACGGGATGGAGGCCACGTTCTGCGTGATGTGACTCGAAATGGCCAGCAGCAGCAGTGTCGCCAGCCCGGCCATGCAGAACCAAAAGAAGTGGTCTTGAAGACTGATGCGATGCGTGGATGCCTCCGTATCGGTCTGCGCACCGCCTGAAGGCGCTGATGCCATCGGCCTCCTCATGGCCCTCAGGCCCACCAGAATGACCAACACCGTGAACACAGCGTAGGCGGTGCTCCAGACCCAGGCCTGATGTTGTGTGGACACATAGGGCTCGATGATGAACGGGTAAGACACCAGACCCAGCAGGGAGCCGGCGTTGGACAGGGCAAAGAGTCGGTATGCGCGCTGCGCCATTTGGGGGTCATGCTGCTCACGAGCCCACCAAGATTGAATGAGCGGTCCAGTGGTCGACAGCATGAAGTAGGGCAGGCCAATGGTGACGGCCAGCAGGCCGAGGATACGAAGCAACGGTGCCTCGTCTCCCATGGGCTTCCAGCTATCGGCCGCCAGGATGGGCAGGCTGATGAGGCTGACCACCAAGAGCGCGGCATGCAGGCTCGTTTGCGCCTTTGGTTGAAGGCGCTGCACCAGGTCTGAGTATGCGTAGCCGGCCAGCAGCACCAGCTGGAAAAAGGTCAGGCAGGCCGACCAGACCGAGGCCGATCCGCCAAACCACGGGACAATCTGTTTGGCGATGATGGGTTGAACCAGAAAGAGAAGAAAGCTTGAGAGCAGAACCGCCAGCGCATAGAGCAGCAAGATGATCTCGGGTCGTGAGGTGGGAGGGGAAGTTCGAGCCTGCGTATTCTAAGGGGAGTCCGTGAGAGGCTGCCCGACCTTTGATGTTTTTGGTCTTGGTTGGTG
>CAMAXF010000015.1 GCA_945862305.1 Bordetella parapertussis
GGGACATCATCGGACGTGGCAACCCAGACACTGGCCTCGTCGTCCCACTCTGCCCTGATGAAAAGAACTTTTTGCATGGAGATGGTTCAGCCCGTGGCGCGCACTGATGGAAATTTGGGAGTGGTGGCCAAGGGCGGAATCGAACCACCGACACGCGGATTTTCAGTCCGCTGCTCTACCAACTGAGCTACTTGGCCAAGACGCGAAGTATATCGCAGCGCTGGGCGATGGATTTGCCCAACTCCACCCCCCATTGGTCAAACGGGTTGATTCCCCAGACCATGGCCTGGCAGACCACCTTGTGCTCGTAGAGGGCAATCAGGCTGCCCAGGTGTCGGGGCGAGAGGGCATCGAGCCAGATCAGGCTGCTGGGTCGCCCCCCAGGGTAGGACCGGTGCGGCGAGAGTGCCTCCACGGCCGCTGCATCCAGCCCCTCGGCGGTCAGCCCCGCGCGGGTCTGTTCTGCATCGCGGCCCATTGCCAGCGCCTCTGACTGCGCCAGCATGTTGGCCACCATGATGCGGTCGAGCGCATCCACCTGCCCACCGGCCCCGCGGACGGGCCGCACCCCAATGAACTCCACGGGCACGGTGTGCATGCCCTGGTGCAGCAATTGAAAGTAGGCATGCTGGCCGGTGATGCCCACGCCTCCCCAGACTTTGGGGCCCGTCTGCACAGCGCAGGCACTGCCATCCCAGTGCACCGACTTGCCATTGGATTCCATGTCGAGCTGCTGCACATGCGCGGTGACATGGCCCAACTGCATCCGGTAGGGCGCCACCACCAGGCTGGAGCAGCCCAGAAAATTTCGGTTCCAGATGCCCTGCAGGGCAAGCTGCATGGGAAGGTTCTCTTCAATTGGCGCAGACAACACATGCGCATCCATGGCCTGGGCGCCGGCCAGGAAGTCCTCAAAGGCCGCGCGCCCAATCTTTGCGGCCGCCACAAAGCCGATGCTCGACCAGACCGAGAACCGTCCACCCACCCAATCCCAAAACGGCAGCACCTGCGGTGCTGGAATGCCAAAGGCAAGGGCCTTCTCCACCGCAGTGGTCACCGCCACCATCTGCTGCCCCGCCTCGTCGGCCGAGAGGCCAGCCGCCTGAAGCCATGCTTTCACGCGCTGCGCAATGGCCATGGTCTCTTGTGTGGTGAAGGTCTTGCTCGAGACCACCACCAGGGTCTGGTGCGGGTCAAGGCTGGCCAACGTCTGGGCCACATGCTGGGCATCGGGCACGGACAAGAACAAGACTGTGGGCCCAACACCTGCAGCGCCGAGGGCCTCCACCACCAACCGAGGCCCGGTCTCTGAACCCCCAATTCCGATGTTGAGCACATGGCTGAGCACATGGCCGCGCGCACCCCTCAGGCGCTGCGCATGAACGTCCTGCGCGAGGCTCAACATGTGCGTCCGGGCCGATTGCACCGCCTGCCCAATCTCTCCACCCCAAGGTCCATCCGCGGGGCCACGCAGGGCCATGTGCAATGCGGCGCGTTGCTCTGTGTGGTTCACGATCTCGCCGGCGGCCATGGCCTTGAACTGGCCGGGAAGGTCGCATGCCTGGGCAAGTTCGCAGAGTGCTTGGGTCACCTCGGCATCCAGCCGTTGGTGATGGGATTCCAACGTGATGCCGCAGGCCTGCCATTGAAGAGGGCCGCGGCCATGGGTCTGTTGCACCAGTGTTTGCAGGGGTGCCACACGCGCAGCGAGTGCCTCCAGCCGCGCCCACTGCGGCCGCGACTGCGGTGGCGTGAGCGCAGGCGTTGTCTTCATGTGCCTATTGTCGCCCAGTGGTGATCAGGCGCATGGCCTCTGCGGCGGCCGCCAGTCCGATGCTTGCTGTCACCGTCACCATCGAGCCGTAGCCTGCGCAGGCCAGCCGCGCAGAAGGGTCGCAGCCCTCGGTGGCGCGCGCCGGTTCATCTGAACTCACCACCCGAATTCGCATGGCCCCTGCCCGTGGAAAGCCATGTTGTCGACGCAGGCTGTAACGAAGTTTGGAGAGCAGCGGGTCTTGCTTGGTGTCGGCCAAGTCCCCGACGCGAATGCGGGTGGGGTCGAGCTTGCCGCCTGCACCGCCACTCACCACCAGGCTGCGTGGCCGACCTCGCGCGGGCATGGCGAGCACCAGGGCCTCTTTGGCACGCAGGTCGTCACAGGCATCAATCCACACCTGTGGTGCAGGCCATCCACCGCCCGACACACCACCGCCCGACACACCACCGCCGGCCAAGAACGCCGCGACGTTCTCGGGCGTGAGTTCATCTTCTACCGAATACACCGACAACGCAGGCGCGATGGCCCTCAGCCTGTCCGCCAAGGCCTGCACCTTGGCCTGGCCCAAAGTCTCGCGGGTGGCCTGCACCTGTCGGTTGAGATTCGATTCGGCCACGTGGTCCATGTCCACCAAGACCAGGCCGCCCACGCCGGAGCGGGCAAGCGCCTCGGCTGCCCATCCCCCCACCCCACCCAGGCCCACCACGCCCACGGTACTCAACCGCAGGCGGGCAAACCCTTCTTCGGAGAGCAGCCGTGCACTGCTCGCCAAGGCCCGCGGCACGCCGTCTGCCTGGGCCATGTGGCTTTACGGCAGCAGGATGGTCGAGCCCGAGGTCTTGCGGGCCTCGAGGTCGCTGTGGGCCTGCACGATGTCTGCCAGGGGGTAGCGCTGCGCAATGTTGATCTTGATCTTGCCGCTGCCCACCATGTCCACCAACTCCCCGGCCGTGGATTCCAACTCTTCGCGCGTGGCTGTATACGGCATGAGTGAGGGCCGCGTGATGAACAAGTGACCATTCAACTGGGCGAGGTCGAAGGGGGCGACCTTGCCCGAGGCATTGCCAAAGCTCACCATCAGGCCGTACTTGCGAAGGCACTGCAGAGATTTGTCAAAGGTGGTCTTGCCCACGGAGTCGTAGACCACGTCCACGCCGCGGCCGTTGGTGATCTCCTTTACCCGGGCCACGAAGTCTTCCTTGTTGTAGTTGATCACGTGCGCCGCACCCGCAGCCTTGGCCAGGGCCATCTTTTCATCCGAACCCACCGTGCCAATGGCCTTCACGCCCATGAGCTTGGCCCACTGCATGGCAATGAGGCCCACGCCGCCCGCAGCCGCGTGGAACAAAATGGTGTGGCCCTTTTGCAGGTTGGCCGTGCGCCGGTACAAGTACTGCACCGTCATGCCTTGCAGCATCATGGCTGCGCCCGTCTCAAAGCTGATGGTCTTGGGCAGTTTGATGAGCAGGCTCGCGGGCATCACGCGTGCCTCGCAGTAGGCGCCCATGGGGCGGCCCGCATAGGCCACGCGGTCGCCGGCCTTCACGTGGGTCACGCCAGGGCCCACGGCCTCCACCACGCCCGCGCCTTCCATGCCGAGTGTGACGGGCAGGTTTTCTGCCGGGTACACGCCGCTTCGGAAGTAGACATCGATGTAATTCAGGCCAATCGCATGGTGGCGCACAAGCGCTTCACCAGGGCCGGGTTGGCCAACGTTCACGTCCACCAGGTTCATCACGCTGGGGCCACCGGTCTCACGAATCTGGACTGCCTTGGTCATGCTGTTCTCCTGTAAAAGCACCATAATAGTGGCTTCAAACGCGTGTGGCGCACCCTGGGTGCCCGTCTCATCAGGAAAGCGAACAGACCCCTCATGGCAGGACACTCAAAATGGGCCAACATCCAGCACCGCAAGGGCCGTCAGGATGAGCGCCGTGGCCGCATCTTCACCCGACTGATCAAAGAAATCACCGTGGCCGCCAAGATGGGCGGCGGCGACCCAAGCATCAACCCCCGGCTGCGCTTAGCCATGGACAAAGCGGGCGACGCCAACATGCCCAAGGACAAGGTTCTGGATGCCATCAAGCGCGGCACCGGACAGCTCGATGGCGTGGACTACGAAGAGATCCGCTACGAGGGCTACGGCATTGCTGGCGCGGCGGTGATCGTGGACTGCCTCACGGACAATCGCACCCGCACCGTGGCCGAGGTGCGCCATGCCTTCTCCAAGTATGGCGGCAACCTGGGCACGGATGGCTCGGTCTCCTTCATGTTCAAGCACTGCGGCCAGATGCTTTTTGCGCCGGGCACATCGGAAGATGCCGTCATGGAGGCGGCCTTGGAAGCGGGCGCTGAAGACGTGATCACCGATGACGAAGGCGCCATCGAGGTGCTCACCGGCCCCGCGGAGCTTTCCACCATTCGCGCCGCGCTCGAGGCCAAGGGCCTGGCGCCTGAACTGGCCGAGGTCACCATGCGGCCTGATGCCCACAACGAACTTTCTGGCGAGGATGGCGCCAAGATGCAAAAGCTCCTCGATGCCTTGGAGGGCCTCGACGATGTTCAGGCCGTCTACTCGAATGTGGTGATTGCATGAAGGTTTTGGTCGTGGGTGGTGGTGGACGAGAGCACGCCATGGCCTGGCGCATCGCCCGCTCCCCGCGGGTGCAATGTGTGTATGTGGCGCCGGGCAACGGCGGCACCGCGGCCGACCCAGACCTCATCAACCTTCCCATCGACCCCGTTCGCCAGCAGGCCGAACTTGCAGACTTCGTTGAGCGCGAGGGCGTGGCCTGGACCATCGTGGGCCCCGAGGCCCCCTTGGCCGCAGGCCTGGTGGATTTCTTTCGGGCGCGGGGCTTAAAGATCTTCGGCCCCACCCAGGCAGCCGTTCAACTCGAGGCCTCCAAGGACTTCGCCAAGCAGTTCATGAAGCGGCACCACATTCCCACCGCCGCCTTCGAGACCTTCTCCGATGCCACGGCGGCCCGGGCCTATGCCACGGCGCAGGCAGAACGCCAGCCGGGGCTGCCCATCGTGATCAAGGCCGATGGCCTTGCAGCGGGCAAGGGCGTGGTGGTGGCACCCACCCTTGCAGAGGCGCATGCGGCGATCGATGACATGCTGCTGGGCAACCGCTTTGGTGATGCCGGTGCGCGCGTGGTGATTGAAGACTTCTTGGAGGGCGAGGAGGCGAGCTTCATCGTCATGTGCGATGGCCAAGATGCCTTTGCACTGGCCACCAGCCAAGACCACAAGCGGGTTGGCGATGGCGACACCGGCCCGAACACCGGCGGCATGGGGGCCTATTCGCCTGCGCCCGTGGTCACGCCCAAGGTTTTTGCGCGCGTGATGCGCGAGGTCATTCGGCCGGTGCTTCAGGGCATGCGCGCCGAAGGCCACCCCTACACCGGCTTTCTGTATGCGGGCCTCATGATTCACCAGGACACCCCCAAGGTGGTGGAATTCAATTGCCGGCTTGGCGACCCCGAGACCCAGCCCATCTTCCTGCGCATGCGCGGCGACTTCACCCTGCTCGTGGAGAAGGCCATCGACGGTCGACTCGCCCAGGCCGAGGCCATGGCCGACAGCCTCTGGGATACCCGTCCCGCCGTGGGTGTGGTCGTGGCCGCTCAGCACTACCCCGATGCCCCTCGCACCGGAGACCCGATCACGGCCCTGCCACCCAACACCGACGACGCTCGTGTTTTTCATGCCGGCACCACGATGAAAGACGGCCAGTTGATCACCAGTGGTGGCCGTGTGGTCTGCGCCACGGCGCTTGGCAACAACCTCAAAGACGCCCAGGCCCAGGCCTACAAGCTCGTGGACCAGATTCGTTTTGAAGGCATGCATGCCCGCCGAGACATTGGCTGGCGGGCCCTGAAGTGATGAGCCGCGCGCAGCCCTCGGCTGTGGTGGTGGGCGGCGGCATTCTGGGTGCCTTGAGCTCGCTTAGCCTGTCTCGGCTGGGCATTGCCACCCGCTGGGTGGGCCCGCCGGAGCCGGCCCAACGCGCAGATGCCGCCCAGGCGCGCGCCTATGCCCTGGCACCCCCCACCGTATCGATGCTCGAACGGCTTGGGATCTGGTCGCACCTCACAGACGTGGTCCAACCGGTATCCCGCATGGAAGTCTTTCAGGTGGCACCGGCCGCCCGCTTGGACTTTCTTGCGGCCGATGTGGGCGAGACGGCCCTGGCGCAGATGGTCTCGCATGCAGACCTCTTGGCTGCTTGTGAGGCCACTGTGCTGGCTGGTGTGCCAAACCTCACACGCACCGAGACCCCCTTGTCGGAATCCGACCTCCAAGCCTTTCGGGACGATCTCGGCAGCCGGCCCTTGGGGGCCGACCTCGTGGTGGCTGCCGATGGCGCGCAGTCGGTGCTGCGGCGCCGGGCAGGCCTTCTGTGGCGCCGGCGTGACTACGGTCAGCAGGCCGTGGTCGCCGCCTTCCGAACCGAGAAGCCCCACCATGGCGTGGCCTGCCAGTGGTTCGGGCCCGATGGCATTCTGGCGCTGCTGCCCCTGCGGGACCCGCACGTGGTCTCCATGGTTTTTTCGGTGGGCCATGCCACCGCAGCAGGCCTCATGGAGGCCTCCGAAGCAGAACTCTCCGCGCGCATCAGCACCGAGAGCGACCATCGCTTTGGTGAACTGCAAACGATCTCTGAGGCCACCGCCGTGCCGCTCGTCATGATGTCGGTGAATCGCATGGTGGCTGGCCGCATGGTGCTGGTGGGTGATGCGGGCCACACCGTGCACCCGCTGGCAGGCTATGGCCTGAACCTGGGGGTGCAAGACCTGCTGGCCTTAGAGGCCCAGTTGCTGGCAGGCCAAGCCCGGCTGGGCTTATTCGACCCTGGTGCCGCCCGCACGCTGCGTGCCTATGCGCGTGACCGCGCCTGTGCGGTGCCCGCCGTGCAGTGGGGGCTCGATGCCCTGTATCGTTTGATGAGTAGCAGCCTGCCGGGCCTGCCCGCTGCAAGGGCGTGGGGCATGCGGGCCATCTCGGCCTGGCCCTTCTTGCGCAGCAGCCTGGTGCAGCAGGCGGTGGGTGGCCTGGGCGGCCTGGGTTGCGCCGGCCGCACAAATTCAAGCAGCGACACGTTTCATTTTTCGAAGGAAGCAACATGATCAAGCGCGTTCTGATGGCCTGTGGTCTCTCGGCCGCCCTGCTGGCCCCCTTGGTGCTCAGCCCATCGGCACATGCCCAAAAGCCCGCCGGCCCCGAACCCGCATCGCCTGCCGTCACCAAGCAGGTGAAGTCGGCCGTGGAGACCTGGCTCAAGGGCCGCTTCAAGGTCGATGCAGTCTCCAAGACACCCATGCCTGGCCTGGTGGAGGTGCGCATCGGCCAGGACATTCTTTACGCCCACGAGAACGGCCAGTTCGCCCTGGTCGAAGGCCAACTCATTGAACTGAAGTCTGGCAACAACCTCACGGCCGCCCGCATGGAGGTTCTGCAGGCCGTGGACATCAGCAAGCTGCCCCTGGAACTCGCCATGAAGACGGTGAGCGGTGATGGCGGCAAGGGCAAGCGAACCATCGTGGTCTTTGAAGACCCCTACTGCTCCTTCTGCCGCAAGTTTCGGGCCGTGCTGCTGAGCATGGAGAACGTGACCATCTACACCTACTTCTATCCCATCCTGCGCGCGGAATCGACCACGGTCTCGAAGAATGCCTGGTGCGCCAAAGACCGCGAGGCGGCCTGGGAGGGCTGGATGATGCAGGGCAAGGAGCCTGCAGCGGCGCCGGCCAATTGCGATTTCCCCAAGGACAAAATTCTGGCGCTGGGCCAAGGCCTCGGTGTGCAGGCCACGCCCACCACCTTTGTGAGCAGTGGAAAGCGCCTGCAGGGGGCCCTGAGCAAAGAGGCCTTGGAGGCCGCGCTGAAGTCTCCCTGAAACCAGAGCACATCGACCAGCGCACATCGAACATCGCACATCGTGATTCAGGCCGTTGATTTCCAGCAGTTTGTGGCGCTCGCCCGTGCGGGCCACAACCGCATTCCGCTCGTGCGTAGCCTGCAGGCGGATCTCGACACGCCGCTGTCAGCCTACTTAAAACTTGCCGCCGCACCGAACAGTTTTCTCTTGGAGTCGGTGGTGGGGGGCGAGCGCTTTGGCCGTTACTCCTTCATTGGCTTGCCGGCACGCACGCGCATCGAGGCTCGCGACCGCGACATTCGCCTGCGGGTGGCGGGTGCCCCTGATTTCACCTTGAAGGGCGACCCTCTTCAGTTCGTGGAGGCCTACCTCTCGCAGTTCAAGGCCGCACGGGTGGAGGGCCTGCCTCGCTTTGCGGGTGGCTTGGCCGGCTACTTTGGCTACGAGACCATTCGTTACATCGAGCCACGTTTGGACCAAGCGGCCGCGAAGTCCCGCCCGGACCCCATGGGCCTGCCCGATGTCTTGCTGCTGCTCACCGAGGAGCTCGCAGTCTTCGACAATCTCGCCGGTCGCCTCTCATTGTGGGTCTATGCCGAGTCGGGTGACCTCTTGAGTGGTGATCAAGCGCCTGCGCCCTGGCCCGAGGCCCGGCTGCGCCAGGCCTACGATGCCGCCATCGCCCGGCTCGATGCCCTCGTGGCGCAACTGAAGGCTCCCTTTGTGCCGCCGTTGGCCGAGACCTTCCCGCCCACCGAGGTGCGCAGAGACTTCCACAAGGATGACTTCCTCAAGGCCGTGGCCCAAGCCAAGGAATACATTGCGGCCGGCGATGTCATGCAGGTGGTCATTGGCCAGGTGCTGCAGAAATCCTTCAAGGGCTCGGCGCTCTCGCTCTACCGGGCGCTGCGCGGCCTGAACCCTTCGCCCTACATGTACTTCTACGACATGGGCGACTTTCAAATTGCAGGGGCCTCGCCCGAGATTCTGGTGCGCCAGGACGATGTGGCCGATGGCGCCACGCGCGTGACCATTCGCCCCATCGCAGGCACGCGCCCCCGGGGCAAGACGCCCGCGCAAGACCTGGCCTTGGAGCAAGAGCTTCGGGCAGACCCCAAGGAATGTGCCGAGCACCTCATGCTCATCGACCTCGCCCGAAACGATGTCGGCCGCATTGCGCAGACGGGCACGGTCAAGGTCAACGAGCAGATGGTCGTGGAGCGTTACTCCCATGTCATGCACCTGGTGAGCGATGTGGAGGGCATTCTGAAGCCGGGCCTATCGGCCATGGATGTGCTGCGGGCCAGCTTTCCGGCAGGCACCTTGAGTGGCGCGCCGAAGATACGGGCCCTTGAGATCATTGATGCCTTGGAGCCTGTGAAGCGGGGCCTCTACGGCGGAGCCTGTGGTTATTTGTCCTTCACCGGCGAGATGGACCTCGCCATTGCCATTCGCACAGGCGTGCTCAAAGACGAAACCCTCTATGTGCAGGCCGGTGCGGGCATCGTGGCCGACTCCGTGGCCGAGAGCGAGTGGCAAGAAACCGAGAGCAAGGCGCGTGCAGTCATGCATGCGGCAGAGATTGCCGAGAAAGGGCTCGAGCCATGAGCAAGACGCCAGGCCAGCCCACGCGGCTGCTGATGATCGACAACTACGATTCCTTCACCTACAACCTGGTGCAGTACTTCGGTGAGTTGGGTGCGCAGGTGACCACCGTGCGCAACGATGCCCAGACCGTCTCGGCGCTCCTCGACCGACCGGCTGCCGAGCGGCCGCAGCACATTGTGATTTCACCGGGGCCTTGCAGCCCTGCAGAGGCAGGCATTTCGGTGGCACTCATCCAGGCCGTGGCCCAGATGCCCAAGCCCATTCCCCTACTCGGGGTCTGTCTGGGCCATCAGGCCATTGGCGCAGCCTTCGGGGCCAAGGTGGTGCGGGCCAAGTCCATCATGCATGGCAAGACTTCGCCCGTGACCCACCGTGGCGAGAGCGTCTTCAAAGGCCTGCCCAACCCGCTCACCGTCACGCGCTACCACTCCCTGGCCATTGAACGTGCAAGCCTGCCCCCGTTTCTCACGGTCACAGCCTGGACGGCCGACGACGAGATCATGGGCGTGCAGCACGAGCGCCTGCCCATTCACGGCGTGCAGTTCCACCCCGAATCCATCCTCACGGAAAAGGGGCATGCCCTGCTACAGAACTTCTTAGAGATTCCGTCGCCGGGCTAGTCGCTTGGCGGCTTGCTGGCTCGTTGTCTTGGCCTCAGGGGCTTGTTTGCCCTCGCGCCTGGCGTCTGCCCTAGCTCCTATTTCATTGGCCGGCCGAGCTCAACGCCGACTGAAACTGCTGGAAGATGTCTTGGTAGTGGCGGCCATCGCCATCGGGCGCACCAAAAATGGCCGAGCCCGCCACGAAGGTGTCCGCACCCGCGGCAGCCACCGCAGCAATGTTCTCCACCTTGATGCCGCCATCCACCTCCAGCCGAATGGGCTGGCCGCCCTGGGCCAGGTGCACATCGATGCGGGCCCGCACGGCCTTAATCTTCTCAAGTGTGGAGGGAATGAAGGCCTGGCCGCCGAAGCCCGGGTTTACGCTCATGAGCAGAATCATGTCGATCTTGTCCATGACCCAGTCCAGGTGCTCAAGCGGCGTACCAGGGTTGAAGACCAGTCCGCCCTTGCAGCCTTGGTCGTGGATGAGCTGCAGGCTGCGGTCGATGTGCTGCGAGGCCTCGGGGTGAAAGGTGATGTAACTGGCCCCTGCCTTGGCGAAATCGGTGATGAGGGCATCCACCGGCGAGACCATCAGGTGGACATCAATGGGAATCTCCACATGGGGCCGAATGGCCTTGCAGACGAGCGGGCCCACCGTGAGGTTGGGAACGTAATGGTTGTCCATCACGTCGAAGTGAATAAACCCAGCACCCGCGGCCTCCACCGCCTTGACCTCTTCGCCCAGGCGGGCAAAGTCGGCCGAGAGAATGCTCGGTGCAATGCAGTGCGGTAGTCTCGTATGTTGCATGCTTCCTCCCAACGTCTTTTTTATTTTTTGCCGCGCATGGTCCAGACCACCAATCCAATGAGCAGGGCCAGTGCAACGCCGGCTTCAACCAAAATCAACCACATGGTGCTTTTGTCCTTTCCGAAACGATACGTGAAGTTTGTCACGGCGACGATGGCCTTGATGATGGGTATGGCCCTGGTCGGGCCAGTTGGTTCCACCCCCACGGCTGGTTCGGAGCCCACCATGGGGGTGTTCGAGCCCATCGCCTTCTCTCAGGTGGAGGGCTGGGAGGAGGATGCCGTGGCCGAGGCCTGGCCCGCCTGGATGCGGGGCTGCACGGTGCTACCCAAGCGCGGGGAGCCCTTTACAGGCCTTTGTGCCCGCGCACAACTGGTGCCGGCCGACGACGCCCAGGCCATTCGCAGTTTTTTTGAGACCGAGTTTGTGCCCCACCGCCTGCGCGACCCCAAGGCCTCCGGTGGTGGCCGTCAGAACACGGTGACCGGCTATTACGAGCCCGAGCTCAAGGGCTCGCGTACCCGCTCCGAGCGCTTCAACACGCCGCTCTATCGGCCACCACCAGATTTGGTGACCGTGGACCTCAACAGCCCTTACCCAGAACTTCGCAAGTACCGCCTGCGCGGCCGCCTCATTCAGACCCCGCAGGGCGAGACCGTGGTGCCTTACCCCACACGTGGGGAGCTCGAGACCCAAGGGCTCTTGAAGGGCCTGGAGATCTTGTACGTGGAAGACCCCGTGGAGGCCTTCTTTCTGCAAGTGCAGGGTTCGGGCCGTGTGGTGCTCGAGGATGGCTCGGTGGTGCGCCTGGCCTATGCCAATCAGAATGGGCACCCTTACAGGTCGATTGGCCGCTGGCTCGTGGAGCAGGGTGAGCTCACCCTCTCGCAGGCCAGCATGCAAGGCATTCAGCGCTGGCTGGCCGCTAACCCGCATCGTCGCGATGAACTCCTCCACCAGAACCCCAGCATGATCTTCTTCCGGGAGCTGCCGTCGGGCATCAACCCCGACGATGGTCCGATTGGCTCTTTGGGCGTGCCGATCACCGCGGGCCGCTCGATCGCACTGGACCCACGCTATGTGTCGCTCGGCCTGCCCGTGTTCCTGAGCACGCAACTGCCCAGTGGCCCCACACGCCGACTGGTCATGGCCCAGGACACGGGCTCAGCCATTCTGGGCCCGCATCGGGCGGATTTCTTCTTCGGCTCTGGGCCCGAGGCCGGTGCGGTGGCGGGCCGCATGAAGGCCCCTGGCGAGATGGTGGTGCTGCTGCCTCGGTAGAATCCGAGGCATGACAGCTCAGCCCTCAGCCTCCGGTTCATCCGCAAGCCCGCCCGCGGCCTCGGCCTTCAACTCGGCCTCCAGCACAGCCTCTGGTGCCGCGCTGAGTATTCAGCAGGCCCTCACCCAGATCGTGGCCCGTCAAGACCTCTCGCGAGACGAGATGCTCGGCATCATGCGGCAGGTGATGTCGGGCGGAGTGCCCGCCGAACAGCTCGCAGGCCTCCTCATGGCGCTGCGCGTCAAGCGCGAGTCGGTCGATGAGATTGCGGCGGCCGCCCAAGTGATGCGCGAGTTCGCCACGCCCGTGCCCGTGAACCTGGCAGACATTCCCAACCTGGTGGACCTCTGCGGCACGGGTGGCGATGGTGCTCACAGTTTCAACATCTCCACCACGGCCATGTTCGTGGCCGCGGCTGCAGGCGCCAAGGTGGCCAAGCATGGCGGCCGGGCCGTGAGCTCGAGCACCGGCAGCGCGGATGTGCTCGAGGGCCTTGGGGCCAACATTCATTTGCCGCCTGAGCAGGTGGCCCAGTGCATTCGAGAGGTGGGGGTGGGCTTTATGTTCGCGCCCAACCACCACACGGCCATGAAGCATGTGGCGCCCGTGCGCAAGGCATTGGGCGTGCGCACCATGTTCAACATTCTGGGCCCACTGACCAACCCGGCTGGGGCCAAGCACCAGCTGATGGGCGTGTTCTCCACAGACCTTGTGCGCACCCAGGCCGAAGTGCTGCGCAGCCTCGGCTCACAGCATGTGCTGGTGGTCCATGCCCGCAATGGCCTGGATGAAATCGCCATCGATGGCGAAACCTTTGTGGCCGAACTCACCCACGAAGGGGATATTCACGAGCGGCTCATCTTTGCCCAGCAGTTTGGGGTGCCGGCCTACAACGCGCAGGACTTGGACAAAGGCCTGGGCGCCCGAAGCCTGGAGGAGGCCAAGGCCCGCATGGCCTCGGCCTTGAACAATGAGCCCGGCCCTGCGCGCGACATCGTGATGATGAACGCCGGTGCGGCTTTGTGGGCAGCCGATGTGGCGAGCAGCCTGGCCGATGGCATTCGTCAGGCCAAGGCTGCATTGGAGAGCGGCGCGGCCAAGGCCAAGCTCGCAGCCTTTGTGGAGTTCACCCAGTCGGTGCAGGGCGGTCAGCCAGCCCAGGCCGCTGGCGCGAAGGGCGGGCGATGAGCACTGCCGCGCCTCAGGGCGCAGACATCCTCAAGGCCATTCTGGCCACCAAGGCCCAGGAGGTGGCAGCCGCCAAGGCGGTGTGTTCGTTGGCCCAGATCGAGGCTGATGTGAAGGCTGCGAGTGCGGTTTCCGACGTGGCTGATGCCTCTTCAGCGTCCGAGGTCCCCGATACAGCGGGGGATTCCGGTGCACGGGGTGCATCCAGTCATGACCCTCGTGGATTCCTGCGGGCACTGCAAGCCAAGCGCCAACAGGGGCTGCCCGCGGTGATTGCCGAGGTGAAGAAGGCAAGCCCCTCCAAGGGTGTGATTCGCAAGCGGTTCGATCCCGCCGAGATTGCCGCCCAGTACGAGACCGCTGGCGCAGCCTGCCTGTCGGTGCTCACCGACCGCGATTACTTCCAAGGCTCACCGGAGGACCTTCGCGCCGCACGCGCGGCCTGTGCGCTGCCGGTGCTGCGCAAGGATTTTCTGGTGGACCCTTACCAGGTCTTCGAGGCGCGCCTCTGGGGTGCAGACTGTGTCCTGCTCATTGTGGCCGCCCTTGCAGACAGCCAGATGCAGGAGCTCGAAGCCACCGCGATGGCCTTGGGCATGGATGTCTTGGTGGAGGTGCATGACGGCGATGAGCTCGACCGTGCCCTGAAACTTCGCACGCCGCTCGTGGGCATCAACAACCGCAACCTACACACCTTCGAGACCCGGCTGCGCACCACCATCGACCTGCTCGAGCGGGTGCCGCCCGAGAAATTCTTGGTGACCGAGAGTGGCATTCTGCAGGCCTTGGATGTGCAACTCATGCAAGACCACGGTGTGCATGCGTTTCTGGTGGGCGAAGCCATGATGCGCCAGCCCGACCCGGGCCAGGCCTTGCAGGCCCTGTTCCGGGCCTTTGCGCCGCTGGAAGACAGCTAGCGAAGCATCAGTGGAGCTCGTAGTAGAGGCGTCCCAGCCACTCCCGCATGGCTTCGGAGGCGCGGAAGAACGCCTTTGCTTGGGGAACGAAATCGAGGAAGGTGGTCTGCTCGTTCGGTATCTTGAAGTCCACCCGATACGGCGTCACGATGAAGCGTTCAGCCTCAAAGAGGCGCTGGGCCCGGTGCATGTGAAAGGCAGACGTCACGAGAATGATCCTCTGCTGCTCGGGGGGCAATAGCGCTCGAACCGCCTTGGCCTCTTGTTCGGTGTTCTCCACATCGGCGGTGAGCAGCGTGCGCTCGGGTGGGACCCCCAGCCGGTGGGCCGTCTGCTGCAGGCGTTGGCCCTCATTGAACCCTTCGTACTCCCACGGCAGCCTGCCGCCCGTGAAGACCAGCACGGGGGCCTTGCCAGCCGCCAGAGCTTCAAGCCCTCCGAAGAAACGGTCTGGGTCCCCCCACTCAAAAATGGCGGGGTCTTCAGCGGGGGGGCTGAGCAGCATGCCACTCAGAATCACAATGGCATCGGCCTGTGGAAGGCTGGCTGCATGGGTGCGCACCGTGTGGCCCTCCACGGCTCGCCAGAGGGCATTCGAGACCACGGGCGTGGAGAAAATCCAGAGCACGGCAAGTGCCGCAATCATCGGCCCCCGAGCGCGACGCAGCACGCCCCAGAGCATGAGCAACATCACCAAGGCCAGGGGTGAGACCAAGAGTGGTAGGAGCTTGTGCAGATAGATCATGGGCGAGGGGTCAGGTGGTGTGGGGTGGTGTGGGGTGGAGTGGTGTGGTGTAGGGTGGTATCAGTTGGTGGGGGTGAGCAAGGCTTGAAGCACTGGGCGCAGTTGGCCCGCCCAGTCCGGGCGCCCTTGTGCAATGACCGGAATGACTGGCGAATCGGCATCGCGCAAATGTTGCTCGCCGGGCTTTGCCGCAACGGCAGACGAGGGCTCCGATGGCCCACCTAGGTGAAAAGTGGCGATGGCGCTGCTGTTATCGAGAACGGAGTTCACGGGCCGGGGTGCCATGGGCGCATTGCGGCCACTGGCCCGCATGCCTTGCTCGTACTCTGCGGTGCTCACAGCGAGAACCTGATCGTTTGATTGAATGCGCCAAGGCCTCGAGGGGGCTAGCGTGCGTGCTTCAGCCAACAGGTGCTGGGCAAATGCATGCCAGGTGGTTTCACCACCCGCTGTGAGGTGGAAGATGCCGCGCAGAGCCAGCCCCTCGCTCTGCGTCGCTGGCCATTGCGCGCAGACCTGCAAGAGGCTCTGCGCAATCCATTCGGCGCTGGTGGGCGCACCGTGCTGGTCGTTCACCACCCGAAGTTCATCTCGCTGCTCGGCCAAGGCCAGCATGGTCTTCACAAAGTTGCTGCCGTGGGCCGAGAACACCCAACTGGTTCGAGAGACCAGTGCGGGGTGGCCCTGCGTGGCCGCCATCAGGCGCGCCTCGCCCTCGGCCTTCGTGCGGCCATAGACGCACTGCGGGTTGACGGCGTCATCGGGTGTGTAGGCCTGCCCCATGGGCTTACGGCCATCAAAGACATAGTCTGTTGAGAGGTGGATGACCGGCATGCCTGCCGCCTTGCAGACCTGCCCCAGGGTCTCCACCGCAGTAGCGTTGATCGCCTGCGCGAGCTCGGGCTCGACCTCAGCACGGTCCACCGCTGTGTAGGCGGCTGCATTGATCACATGCGTGGGCTTGTGGGCGGCGAGTGCCGCGCGCAGTTGCTGCGCAAACAGCGGGCTCGCCAGGTCCGCCTCTTGGCGGGTGAGGCCGACTACTTTCAGAGTGTGCGCACCATCCGTGGGGCCATGAGCCAAGGCGACACGCTGCGACTCCCTAGCCTCTGTTCTCTCTCCTCCTTTCGCCGGCCTCAGCCACTGCCCGTTGAGCGCTGTCAGGGCGTGCCCCACTTGACCGGCTGCACCCAGCACCAAGACCTTCAAGTCAGTCTTTGTCACGAGGGCAGGGCTGCATCCTTCAGCAGCGGCGCCTGTTGGTCTTTGTTGGAGAGCAGTGGTGCAGCAATGCCGTGCTCCGCGAATGGCCAGTCGATGGCCAGGTCTGGGTCGTTCCAGGCCACCGCGCCCTCGCTGCAGGGCTTGTAGAAGTCGCTGGTCTTGTAGAGAAAGTCTGTTTGGTCCTCAAGCACCAGAAAGCCATGGCCAAAGCCGGCAGGAATGTAGAGCTGTTGATGGTCTCGGTCGGAGAGCTCGCAGCCTGCCCAGAGCCCAAAGGTGGGCGATCCCTTGCGGAGGTCCACGGCCACGTCGAACACGCGGCCCCGTGCCACACGCACCAACCTGGCCTGCGCATGTGGCGGGTGCTGGAAGTGAATGCCGCGCAGCACCCCCTTGTTGGAGTGGGAGTGGTTGTCTTGCACGAAGGTCGCGTCTATGCCGGCAAGAGACATAGCTCGGAGATTGAAACTTTCAAGTAAGAAGCCTCGACTGTCCCAAAAAACACGAGGACTGATTATGAGCACATCGGAAAAAGGGCTTAACGCTTCAAACTTCATATCAAAGTCAGACATCGATATCAGAAAGCAGATTTATTAGGTAGCGGCCATAGCCACTTTTAATCAGCGGTTGGGCCAGGCGCTCGAGTGCAGCGGCATCAATCCAGCCCTGGCGCCAGGCAATCTCCTCAGGGCAGGCCACCTTTAAACCTTGTCGCTTTTCGATGGCGTGGATGAACTGGCCAGCCTCTAGCAGGCTCTCATGGGTGCCGGTGTCCAGCCAGGCTTGGCCGCGGCCCATCACCTCCACCGTGAGCAAACCTTGCTCCAGGTAGAGCCGGTTCAGGTCAGTGATCTCGAGTTCGCCGCGCTGCGAGGGTTGGAGCCCTTTGGCAAGGCCCACCACCTGCTCGTCGTAGAAATAAAGGCCCGTCACCGCGTAACGGCTCTGTGGCTTGCTCGGCTTTTCCTCGAGTGAGACCGCCTGCCCCGCGTCATTGAAGGCCACCACACCGTAGCGTTCGGGGTCGGTTACTGGGTAAGCGAACAGGGTGGCTCCACTCCCGCTTGTAGCCAACTTTGTGAGACTTAAACCAAGGCTTTGGCCATAAAACAGGTTGTCTCCAAGAACGAGGGCGCTGGGCCGGCCAGCGATGAAGTCCTCCCCGATGAGGAATGCTTGGGCCAGGCCATCAGGCGAGGGCTGCACCGCGTATTGAATGGAGAGCCCCCACTGCGAGCCGTCGCCGAGCAGTTGCTCGAAGCGGGGCGTGTCTTGTGGGGTGGAGATCAGCAGGAACTCCCGAATGCCCGCGAGCATCAGGGTGGTGAGTGGGTAGAAAACCATCGGCTTGTCATAGACCGGCAGCAGTTGCTTGCTCACGGCCAGCGTGGCCGGGTGCAGGCGTGTGCCAGAGCCACCCGCCAGGATGATGCCCACGCGGGACGCGCCGGCTCCCCTCATGCGGTTGCTCCGTATTGCTTCGTCATCCACTCGCGGTAGTCGCCGCTCTGCACGCTCTCAATCCACTGGGCATTCGCGAGGTACCAGGCCACCGTCTTCCGAATGCCCGTCTCAAAGGTTTCGCTCGGCTTCCAGCCCAGGGTTTTGTGGATTTTGGTGGCATCAATCGCGTAGCGGCGGTCGTGCCCGGGGCGGTCCTTCACGAACTGAAGCAGGCGCTCGTGCTGGCCACCCGCGGCCTTCGCCGTGGTGGGGCTTAGTTCGTCGAGCACTGCACAGATCGTCTTCACGATCTCCAGGTTCGGCCGTTCATTCCAGCCACCAATGTTGTAGACCTCGCCCGGAGCACCTGCTTCGAGTACGCGCCGAATGGCCGCACAGTGGTCGCCCACGTAGAGCCAGTCGCGCACGTTCATGCCATCGCCGTAGATGGGCAGTGGCTCGCCGTTGAGTGCCCGGGTGATGACCAGCGGAATGAGCTTTTCCGGAAACTGCAGCGGCCCGTAGTTGTTGGAGCAGTTCGTCGTGAGCACCGGCAGACCGTAGGTGTGGTGCCAGGCACGCACCAGGTGGTCGCTTGCGGCCTTGCTCGCGGAGTAGGGGCTGTTCGGGGCGTAGGGGGTGGTCTCGGTGAAGGCCGGGTCGGATGGCCCGAGCGAGCCGTAGACCTCATCCGTAGAGACATGCAGGAAGCGGAAGGCGGCCTGGTCGTTCGCCGAGAGGCTGCGCCAGTGGGCGAGCGTGGCCTGCAAAAACGAGAAGGTGCCCTCCACGTTGGTGCGCAGGAAGGCTTGGGGGCCGTCGATGGATCGGTCTACGTGGCTCTCGGCCGCGAAGTGCACGATGGCCCGCGGTTGGTGGGTTTGAAGAAGCTCAGCCACCAGGGCCGCGTCGCAGATGTCGCCCACCACCAGCGTATGTCGGGCATCGCCCGAAAGGCTCGCCAGATTCGCCGCGTTGCCCGCGTAGGTGAGGGCGTCAAGGTTCACCACGGGCTCCCCCTCGGCCGCAAGCCAGTCGAGCACGAAGTTGCTGCCGATGAAGCCGGCGCCGCCGGTCACGAGGATCATGCGGGAAGTGTAATGGCTCCCGCCGCGCTGCCCGGCCAAGAGGGCGCAGGGAGGCGCATTCGTCTCGGCATGGTCGCTTCGCTCCAACATGCCTCGCCAAACGCACCTCCCCTCGCATCTCGGCCACTTCCAGACCTTTGACAGCGTCTCGCGCTGCACTGATCATTGAAGTTGACGTGTCTCAAAGGGGGCCCAAATTGCAGAGAGACCGAGATTCAGAGTCGTACCGTGAATGCAAAGATGCAGTGGCAGAGGGCGAGACGGGGGCCAGCCATGCTGGGCCGGCTTCAACTCGGCTAACCGCGGGAGACGTGTTTCGGAGGGCACATCGCTTGCTCGGGGCTGCATCTCTGGATGCTCCAAAAGACATGCCTGGGGAGCCCGTTCAGCCTCTATAGGGTCTGCGCGGTCGGCCTGGTGGCATGGCCGGCGCGTTGGGGATGCCCCTCTGAGGCATGTTGGAGCGCAGCGACCATGCCGAGGAGGGGTTTCCCCAACGTGTTCTCGGTTCCCCTGACGTGCCCTTTCCCCTCCCGAGGGGCTCAACGGCGCCCCCTCAGCACCCCAATGTTTCACCCATTTGACATCCCCCAAATGGCCGGTCATAATTCCGCTTCTTCGCTTCTGGCGAAACGTTCTTTAACAACCAACAGCCGATAAGTGTGGGCATTTGGGCTGAGATGCAAGTCTCAAAAAACCAAATGCTCAACAGTTGAACAAGTATGGTTTTTCGAAAGAAAAATCTCGTCAGCGTTGAGTTTTAAAAATTGCAGAGATTGAACTGAAGAGTTTGATCCTGGCTCAGATTGAACGCTAGCGGCATGCCTTACACATGCAAGTCGAACGGCAGCGGGCTCTTCGGAGCGCCGGCGAGTGGCGAACGGGTGAGTAATACATCGGAACGTACCCAGTAGCGGGGGATAGCCCGGCGAAAGCCGGATTAATACCGCATACGCCCTACGGGGGAAAGGGGGGGATCGCAAGACCTCTCACTATTGGAGCGGCCGATGGCTGATTAGCTAGTTGGTGGGGTAAAGGCCTACCAAGGCAACGATCAGTAGCTGGTCTGAGAGGACGACCAGCCACACTGGGACTGAGACACGGCCCAGACTCCTACGGGAGGCAGCAGTGGGGAATTTTGGACAATGGGCGAAAGCCTGATCCAGCAATGCCGCGTGTGCGAAGAAGGCCTTCGGGTT
>CAMAXF010000016.1 GCA_945862305.1 Bordetella parapertussis
TGTTGGTGAAGGCTGGAGATGTATTGAGGCCTGAGCAGAGTGTGATCACGGTGGAGTCGGACAAGGCCTCGATGGAGATTCCGGCGTCCTTTGGTGGGACGTTGTTGAGTTTGAGTGTGAAGGTGGGGGACAAGGTGGGTGAGGGCAGCTTGTTGGGCCTCGTGGAGGCCGCCGGCCCTGCTGCTGGAGCGACCGGTGGTGGCGCCTCGACCGGGTCCGCGGGGGATGCCGGCCTTGCTGCTGTGGCGACCGGTGGCGGCGGCGCCTCGACCGGGTCCGCGGGAGACGCCGGCCGCGCCTCGCGTGGAAACAACACACGCTCGTCGTCGACCGACGTAACCCCCGCGGTTGTATCCGGAGCCGCCACAACGGCCGCATCTCCCACCAAGGCCGACCTCGAGACTCATATGTTGGTGTTGGGGGCCGGCCCCGGCGGCTACTCGGCGGCGTTCCGTGCAGCGGATCTTGGGCTCTCCACCGTGCTGGTGGAGCGCTTCAGCACCCTGGGTGGCGTCTGCCTCAATGTGGGTTGTATTCCTTCGAAGGCCCTGTTGCACGTGGCCGGCGTGATGGACGAGGCCAAGTCGTTTTCTGCCCACGGCGTGACCTTCGGTGAACCGAAAGTCGATCTCGACAAGCTGCGCGGTTGGAAAGAACAGGTCGTGGGCAAGCTCACCGGGGGCTTGGCTGGCATGGCCAAGGCCCGCAAGGTTCAGGTGGTGCAGGGTGCCGGTCGGTTTGTGGGCGCCCATGAGATGGACGTGACCGATGCGGATGGCAGGGTCACGCGCATTCGATTCCAACAGGCCATCATCGCGGCAGGCTCCGAGGCCGTTCGGCTTCCGTTTCTTCCCGACGACCCTCGGGTGGTGACCTCCACCGGGGCCCTGGCCCTGCGCAGCCAGCCCAAACGCATGCTGGTCATCGGTGGGGGCATCATCGGTCTAGAAATGGCCACGGTCTACTCCACCCTCGGCGCTCGTGTGGATGTTGTCGAGATGCTCGACGGCCTCATGCTGGGGGCCGACCGAGACCTGGTGAAGGTCTGGCAGAAGTTCAATGCCCATCGCTTCGACCGGATCATGCTCAAGACCAAAACCGTGGGTGCCCAGGCCAAGGCCGATGGCATCCATGTCCAGTTCGAAGGACCTGACGCACCGGCGCAGCCGCAGTGCTACGACCTTGTTCTGCAGGCGGTTGGCCGCCGCCCCAATGGCAAGGCCATCGGTGCAGAGGCCGTTGGCGTGCAGGTGGATGAGCGGGGCTTCATTGCCGTGGATGCCCAGATGCGCACACAGCAGCCTCACATTTTCGCCATCGGCGACATCGTGGGTCAGCCCATGCTGGCCCACAAGGCGGTCCACGAGGGCCATGTGGCAGCGGAGGCTGCAGCTGGTTTGAAGTCGTTCTTTGATGCCCGCGTGATTCCGTCGGTGGCCTACACGGACCCAGAGGTGGCCTGGGTCGGGGTCACGGAGGATGAGGCCAAGGCCAAGGGCATGCCCGTTGAGAAGGCCGTATTCCCTTGGGCTGCCTCTGGCCGAGCCATTGCCAATGGACGAGATGAGGGATTCACGAAACTTTTGGTGGACAAAGAGACTCATAGGGTCGTGGGTGGTGGCATGGTGGGCACCCACGCGGGCGACATGATTGGTGAGTTGGCCTTGGCTGTCGAGATGGGCTGTGACCCCACCGACATTGCCAAGACCATCCATCCGCATCCCACCCTCGGCGAGACGATCGGCATGGCAGCCGAGGTCTTCGAGGGTGTTTGTACCGACCTCCCGCCGGCGAAGCGCCGCTAAGGCACTTCATCTCCGGCTTGCAGCCAGTCCCCTTCAAACGGGCTGGCTTTTTTTTGCCCGGAATTTGGCCGACAGTGATTCAAGCCCGGCCTAAGCCGGATTTGTGCCCGATCTATTCCCGATCTATTCCGATAGGGCTGCGCGTCTTTTTGTGACCTGGGCCAGTACCTGATTGGGGGCTGTGCCGCCCAGGTGGTCTCGGGCCGCAAGCGAACCCTCGAGCGTGAGCACCGCATAGACATCCTGCTCGATGAGCGGGCTAAAGCCTTGAAGTGCTTCCAAGGAAAGGCCCTCGAGGCTGCAATCTTTGTTGGCTGCCTCACGCACGGCCAATGCCACGGCCTCATGCGCATCCCGAAAGGGCAGGCCTTTCTTGACCAGGTAGTCGGCCAGGTCTGTTGCTGTGGCGTAGCCCTCCATGGCTGCAGCCCGCATGGCCGCGGGCTGGGGCTGGAGTCCAGCCATCATCTCCGAGAAGGCGCGCAGGGTGTCGAGCACGGTGTCCACGGTGTCGAAGAGTGGCTCTTTGTCTTCCTGGTTGTCTTTGTTGTAGGCCAGTGGCTGCCCCTTCATCAGGGTGAGCAGGCCCATCAGGTGGCCAAAGACACGTCCTGACTTACCGCGGGCCAACTCTGGCACATCGGGGTTCTTCTTCTGCGGCATGATCGACGAGCCTGTGCAGAAGCGGTCGGGCAGTTTCACGAAGCCATAGCGGCTCGTCATCCAAAGAATCAGTTCCTCGGAGAGCCGCGAGAGGTGGGTCATGATGAGGGCCGCCGCCGCAGTGAACTCAATGGCGAAGTCTCGATCGCTCACGGCATCGAGGCTGTTCTCGCATACACCCTCAAACCCCAGCGTCTTGGCCACCCGCAGACGATCAATGGGGTAAGAGGTGCCCGCCAGTGCGGCTGCTCCCAGGGGAAGTCGATTCAGGCGAGACCTTGCGTCGCGAAGCCGCTCATCGTCTCGGGCAAACATGGCCTCATAGGCCAGCATGTGATGCCCAAAGCTGATGGGCTGCGCCACCTGAAGATGGGTGAAGCCCGGCATGATGGTGTGCGCATGCTGCTCGGCCTGGTCGATGAGGGCGCTGCGCAGGCTGCAAAGTGCCTCTCGAATGTCATCGACGCTCTGGCGCAGCCAAAGCCGGATGTCTGTGGCCACCTGGTCGTTTCGAGACCGTGCTGTGTGCAGCCGCTTGCCTGCATCACCAACGAGGTCGGTCAGGCGTTTCTCAATGTTCAGGTGAACATCCTCCAAGGCCACGGACCACTCAAAACGGCCTTCGGAGATCTCTTTGGCAATCGTTGCCAGCCCCGACTCAATCGCAGTGAGGTCTGCCTGCGAGAGCAGCCCCACGGCGTGCAGCATCTCCGCGTGGGCCAATGAGCCCTGAATGTCGAATGGTGCAAGTCGTTGGTCAAAGCCCACCGAGGCGGTGTAGCGCTGAACCAATTCTGAGACGGGTTCGTCGAAGCGGCCCGACCAGCCGACATGCTTGTTCTGAAGTGATCCGCTCATGGGGGTCGCCTGTCTATTGTCCATTACACTGCCGAATATGTGGATTATTGCATCGCGTGAAAGCCGGCTCGCCATGTGGCAGGCCGAACATGTTCAGGCCCTTCTGGCCAAGGCCAGCGGCCAGCCCGTCAGCATTCTCGGCATGACCACGCGGGGCGACCAAATTCTCGATCGAACGCTCTCCAAGGTGGGTGGCAAGGGGCTCTTTGTCAAAGAACTGGAGACCGCACTCGAAGAGGGCCGCGCCCACCTGGCCGTGCATTCGCTCAAGGACGTTCCCATGGAGTTGCCCGAGGGCTTTGAGCTGGCCACCGTCATGGCTCGGGAGGACCCTCGCGATGCCTTGGTCTCTCCGCATGTGGCGAGCCTCGACGAGCTGCCACCCGGTGCCGTGGTGGGCACCTCCAGTCTGCGCCGTGAGGCTCAGCTTCGGGCCCGGCATCCCTCGCTCAAGATCGTGCCCTTGCGCGGGAACCTCGACACCCGGCTGGCCAAGCTCGATCGCGGCGAGATGCAGGCCATCATTCTGGCTGCGGCCGGGCTCAAGCGGCTGGGCCTTGCAAACCGCATTCGGCAGGTCATTCCCCCCGAGGTCATGCTGCCCGCGGCTGGGCAGGGTGCATTGGGCATCGAGATTCGAGCGGGCGATGCGCCCACGGCGGCACTGGTGTCGTCCCTTGCCGATGCCAAGACCTTCATGGAGGTTCGAGCCGAGCGCGCGGTGTCAAGGGCGCTGGGTGGCAGTTGCCAGGTGCCACTGGCGGCCTACTGCGTCACGGAACCCGATGGCAAGACGCTCTGGCTGCGCGCTCGGATTGGCATGCCAGACGGTTCGCGCCTGTGCCAGGCCGAAGGCCAAGGCACCGACCCCGAGGCCTTGGGTCTATCGGTGTCACAAGACCTCCGAGGCCAGGGCGCCGACGAGATTCTCTCCGCCCTCGAGGGCTGACAGGACGGCCCAGATGGCCGGCACCCTCGTCTCGCTCCGACCGCTGTGGGAGTCGGATGCCCGCCTTGGCCGACGAGGCACAGCGTCTTTGCTAGAGGACGGCACCCGTCTTGTTCATTCGCCTGCCCAACGGCTTGCTCTGGAGCCCTGGACTGCTGCGCTCAGCCCCGCCTTTTTCTCTGGTGACGACAAACACCGGTGGCTTGCGGCCACCAGCCCTGCCAGTGCTCAGGCCCTGCACCAGCAGCCGCTCGCATGCCAGGCGCTCGTGGCGCAGGCCGGCCGGCTCCGATGGGCGGCTGTGGGCGAGGGGTCTGCACAGGTCCTTCGACAAGTGCTGGGGGCGTTGGGGCTTGATTCGCCGGTGGTCTGTCCGGATGGCCCGGGTGATGCCCATGCCCTCATGCAGAGACTCTCCGCCGAGGTGCCCGGGGACATCGCACTGCTCGAGTCCACAGACAATCGAGCTGTACTTGCGCAGGACCTCGAGCAGGCAGGTTGGCGTGTTCGGCGATGGGCCTTGTACCGGCGTGAGCCGCTGCCACTCATTCCCCTTGCAGACCTTGAGAGACCGCTTTGGATGCTGTTGTCGAGCTCCGGCCAGGTACGCGCAGCACTTGATGAAATGGCAGGCCAAGGGCTCACGCCAGATGGGGCACGCTGGCTCGTGCATCACCCGTCGATCGAGGCTGTTCTTCGAAGTGCCTGCCCGAGCGCGCAGATTTTTCGGCTGGTCTCACCAAATGAGGCAGATGCCGCAACAGCGATTAAACTCGTCTCATGAGCATTGATTCTGACAAGGCCGTAGACAAGGCCGAAACCTCGGCACCGCCGATCGTGCCGCCGGCCAGCGCGGCTGCGGCAACCTCCTCTGGATCGCCACTGTTTGTTGGCATTTTGGTGGGCGTGCTGGTGGGGCTCGTGGCGGGCGTTGTCGCCGGCCAGCACTCCGACCTTCGCGCTCTGCTGGCGGTCTTTGAGCCAGAGCAGGTGCAGCGTGAGGCTGCGACATCAGCGCCCGAGGGCGCGCCGGCCCCGGATGCAACAGGGAACCCGCTGGTGGCATCCGCGCCTGTTGCCCCCGCCCTTGAACCAACCCTTCCCAAGCGCCCAGATCAGCAGGCGGCATGGCTGGCCACCATCGAAGCGGCCCTGCAGGCGACAGATCAGCTCGTGGCCTTGTCGTCTCCGCCCGAGGTGGCTGCGCCCTTGGCCACTGCTGGCCAAGGCTTCTGGGAGGGGCTCTTCCAGTTGCGCAAGACCACGCAAACCCCAGACGCCTTCTACCGGGCAGAGTTCTATGCCGTGACCCGCGAGCAGGTTCGCCTGCGGCTTCTGTCTGCCCGGCTGTCGATCCAAGTGCTGGACTTTCAGATTGCCGCCGGAGATCTCTCCGTGGCCCGAGACCTCATGGTTCGATTCTTTGACCCACAGTCTGCTCCGCTGGCGGACATGCTTGCACGGCTCGAGGCGGTCGAGGCGGAGCTGCGCCGCGTTCCATGACGCGACTGCTGATCTATGCGATGTTGGCTGCGGTGGGCGTGGCCTTGGTGCTGGGCCTCCAGTCGCATGGTGGTGCGGTCACGATCTGGTGGTCTGAATGGCGTCTCGACCTCAGCCTCTCCACGGCACTTTTTGCCCTGGCAGCGCTCTTCATTGCCCACTTGGTGCTCACGCGTGTGCTGGGCTGGCTCATGGACATTCCAGCCCGTGTTCGGCGTGCACAGGCCAAGCGCGCCGAGCTGCGCCGGCTCAAGGCCCTGGCCGACTTGGCACTTGATTTCCATGAGGGTCGCTTCGCACGGGTGATGAAATCGGCCGAAGACTTCCAGGCCCAGTTCGGCGAGCTTCAAGAGGCCCAACGGCCTGTCTCCAGGCTGGTATCTGTCATGGCGGCCCGGGCCGCCCACGAACTCAGAGACCCACTGCTGCGCAAACGCTGGCTGGCACGGCTCTCCTCGGAAGACCTCAGCAAGTCTGATCACCCCCATTTGCTGGCCCTGACTGAGGCGCAGTTTGCCCTTGACGAGCATCAGCCCGTCAAGGCATTGGAAAACCTGGAGGGGTTGATCAAGGGAGAGAAGCGGCAGATTCACACCATGCGGCTGCTCACCCGAGCCTATCAGCTGGGTGAGCAGTGGGAAGACCTCATTCGCATCACCAAGCTCTTGGAGAATCGCCATGCGATCTCGCACCTGGTGGCCGATCACAATCGAGAGACGGCGGTTCGAGGTTTATTGAAAAAGGCCGCTGTCGATGCCGCTGCCGTCAGGCGCGTGGCCAACATGCTCTCTCGCGAAGACCTTCATCAGCCCGGGGTGGCCATGGCGGTCTCGAGCGCCTACCTCGCGGCCGCACATCCCGGCGAGGCACGCCGGCTCATCGAGGCGGCGCTCCGAGAAAAGTGGGACGACCGCCTCTTGCCAATCTATGCAGACTGCGATGACAACGTGGCTGCCCAATTGACGCAGATGGAAGAGTGGGCGCGGCATCAGTCGGCCAGTCATGAAATGCATCTGGCGCTCGGGCGCCTTTACCACCGCGCCCAGCAGATGGGCAAGGCTGGTGTGCACCTAGAGCAGGCTGTTGCTGCTCGCGCGAGTACCGAGGCACTTTTGGCATTGGCCCAGTGGGCCGACGATCAAGGGGACGCAGAGGCGGCCCGGCGCCATTGGCGCCAGGCCGCCGCCATTCGGTCTACAGCACGGGCACGGTCAGCGGCCGCGTAGCGACTGCATCAACGGCAGCGTTGGAGAGCGCCATCGGAATCCCTTATGATTCCTGCAACTTCAAATCCTTCATTCCTGAAAGTAGCCGTCATGTCCCTCAAAAGTGTGCCCTCCGGAGACAAAGTTCCCGAAGAATTCAACGTCATCATCGAGATCCCTGCCCACAGCGATCCAATCAAGTATGAGGTCGACAAGGACACAGGCACTCTCGTCGTAGACCGCTTCATGATGACCTCCATGCACTACCCATGCAATTACGGCTACGTGCCAGAGACCATCTCAGATGATGGCGATCCGGTCGATGTGCTTGTCATTACCCCATTTCCAGTCGCAGGTGGTGCGGTCGTGGCCTGCCGAGCCATTGGTGTGCTGCAGATGGACGACGAGGCCGGGGGCGATGCCAAGGTCTTGGCCGTGCCCACCGACAAAATCCTTCCCATCTACAAAAACTGGAAAAAGCCAGAGGATATCGCGCCCGAGGTGCTGCATCAGATCCAGCATTTCTTTGAGCACTACAAAGACTTGGAGAAGGGCAAGTGGGTCAAGGTCAAGGGCTGGGAAGGTCCCGAGGCGGCCAAGGCCGAGATCTCCAACGGCGTGGCCCGGTTCAAGAAGGGCGGCTAACCGGCTCGCCCGCGGCCTCGCCTCGGAAGGGGCGACGGTCATCGAGCTCCGATAGATAGGCATCCACGCCGCCTTGCTCGCGTGCCAGGAAGCGCGCCACCGCGTCCCGAAACTCTGGCCGTGAGATCCAGTGCGACGACCATGTCTCCACGGGGTCAAAGCCCCTGGCCATTTTGTGCTCCCCCTGGGCGCCACCCTCGATGCGGTCGATCCCTGCTGAGATGGCCCACTCCAAAGGCGTGTAGTAGGCGAGTTCAAAATGCAGCATCGGCACCTGCTCCACGGCCCCCCAATAGCGGCCGTAGGCCACGCTGCGGCCCTGGTCGGTCCCGCGAAGCAACAGTGCACATGCCACCGGCGTGCTGCCTCGGTGGGCCATGGCCAGCACCAGCGCCTCGGGCATGCTGCTCCGAATCTGCTCGAAGAATGCCTCGGTGAGGTAGGGCGGATTGCCCCGATCAAAATAGGTTTGGCAGTAGCACCGGTAGAAGAAGGCCCAGTCGGCATCGGTGATGGCCTGCCCACACGTAACGCTGCAGGTGATGCCGGCCTCGGCCACGCGGCGTCGCTCGGCTCGAATTTTTTTGCGCTTGGGCTGGGTGAGCGACTCGAGAAAATCGTTGAAGTCTCGGTAGCCTCGATGATGCCAATGGAACTGAACGCCCTTGCGCAGCAGCCAGCCCGCTTGAGAGAGCGCCTGGTGATCGGTTTCATGGCCAAACAGCACATGGGCTGATGACCACCCAGACTGCCGCACGAGGTCGGTGAGGCCTGCCGCCAGACCGAGGCGTGCCTCGGGGTCTGCTGCCAAAAGCCTGCTGCCCGGCACAGGGCTAAAGGGGCTGGCCACAAGCCATTTGGGGAAGTAAGGCAGCCCGGCCTCCTCATAAGCCCGGGCCCAGGCCCAGTCGAAGACATACTCGCCATAGCTATGGCCCTTGGCAAAGAGCGGCACCGCACCCACGATTCGGTCGGACTCATCAAACAGGAGGGCAGGGCGGGCCTGCCAGCCCGTGTCCGGACAGGCGCTCAGACTCGTCTCCATGGCCAGAAGGAAGTCCGCATGCATGAAGGGCGTGGCCAATGGTGAGGCAGCCAGGAGTTGACCCCATGCATCGGCCGGGACTTGGGCAAAACGCTCGAAAACCTGCATGCGATAATTCAAAGATGTCACTCCAATTGCTGGTCGCCCAGATCAACGCCACTGTTGGCGACGTGACCGGCAATGCCGAAAAAATCAAGGCCGCCGCGCAGCGCGCCCTCAAGCATTCGGCCTCTATTCTCCTGACCCCAGAGCTTTCCTTGGTGGGATACCCCCCGGAAGACTTGGTTTTGAGACCCGCATTCTTGCGCAGAAGCCAAGAAGTCCTCGAGGAGCTGGTTCAGGCGAGTGCTCAATGGCCAGGCCTGGCGGTGGTGGTGGGTCACCCTCGGCTGCACGATGGTCATGTCTTCAATGCCGCCACGGTCTTTCGTGAGGGCCAGGTGCTCGGGGTCTACGGCAAGCTCGAACTGCCCAACTATGCCGTCTTTGACGAGCAACGGTATTTCCAGGCCGACGGCGCTCCTCTGGTCTTTGAGTCAAAGGGCATTCGGTTTGGGGTCAACATCTGTGAGGACGTCTGGTTCCCGCGTGGCCCCGCCATGGCCAAGGCCGAGGGCGCACAGGTCTTGCTGGTGCTCAATGCATCACCCTTCCACGTCAACAAAGAGCTCGAGCGGCTCGATGTC
This sequence comes from Bordetella parapertussis, assembly GCA_945862305.1. GTDB lineage: Bacteria > Pseudomonadota > Gammaproteobacteria > Burkholderiales > Burkholderiaceae_A > Hahnella. The sequence goes on from CAMAXF010000016.1 coordinate 9,360, forward strand.
GTGCACCGCCATGTCAACGACCGAGGGCTGTCGGCGGTGATGTGCAACCTGGTGGGTGGGCAAGATGAGCTTATTTTCGATGGCGACAGCTTTGCCACGAATTCATCGGGCGAGGTGGTGGCCAGGGCGAATCGCTTCGTGGAGGACGACCTACTGCTGACCATCCGCGGCGATGGGCTTATCGCCGAGGCCGACACTGCGCCGGTCATGTCGCCCGATGAGCAGATCTACGAGGCACTTGTCATGGGCACCCGAGACTACGTTCGAAAGAACGGCTTTCAGGGCGGCATCATTGGCCTGTCGGGTGGCGTGGACTCCGCATTGACACTGGCCATTGCCGTGGATGCGCTCGGGGCAGACCAGGTCACCGCGGTGATGATGCCCTCGGCCTACACCGCATCCATGAGCCTTGAGGATGCCAAGGCGTGTGCCGCGGCCCTTGGTGTCACGCTGCACGATCTGCCCATTACGCCAGCCTTCACAGCCCTGGAATCCACCCTCGATCCGCTCTTCAAAGGCCTGCCGGCCGACACCACCGAGGAGAATCTGCAGTCGCGCATTCGTGGGGTGCTGCTCATGGCCATCTCGAATAAGACGGGCCGGCTGGTGCTCACCACGGGAAATAAATCAGAAATGGCGGTTGGCTACTGCACCCTCTACGGGGATATGGCTGGTGGTTATGCCGTCATCAAAGACCTCCTCAAGCGCCAGGTCTACAGCCTCTCGCACATGCGCAACGCCAGGGGTCTGGCCCAGGGCACGGGAGCGGTCATCCCAGAGCGTATTCTCACGCGGCCTCCATCCGCAGAGCTGCGGCCCGATCAGACCGATCAAGACTCCCTTCCGCCCTACGATCAGCTCGACGAGGTCTTGCAGCGATTCGTGGAGGATGGGCAGTCCGTGGCAGACTTGCTAGAGGCTGGCTTTTCTCGCGAACTGCTCTCGCAGGTGATTCGGCTGGTTCGATCCAATGAGTACAAGCGTCGTCAGGCCGCCCCCGGCCCGCGCATCAGCAAGCGGGCATTTGGCCGTGACTGGCGATTCCCCATCACCAATCGATTCACCGAGAAGGAGTTTTTCCAATGAAACTCATCACCGCGATTGTTAAACCATTCAAGCTCGATGAAGTCCGCGAGGCCCTTGGCGAACTCGGAGTCTCTGGTCTGACCGTGACAGATGTCAAGGGCTTCGGTCGCCAGAAGGGCCATACCGAGGTCTATCGGGGTGCCGAGTATGTGGTGGATTTCCTTCCGAAGATTCGCATCGAGGCCGTGGTGCGCGATGACATGGCCGATCGTGTGGTGGAGGCCATTGTCGAGGCCGCCCGAACGGGCCGCATTGGCGATGGCAAAATCTTCGTGCAGTCCATGGAGCAGGTGGTGCGCATTCGCACCGGTGAGACTGGCGACGAGGCCGTCTAGCCGTCGCAGTTCAAGCGGCAGAGCGCAGCAGCACGAGCACTGCGCCTGAGCCCCCCTCGTGGCCAGGGGCCTGACAGAAGGCGAGCACCTCGTCCTTCTGCATGAGCCAAGCCCGCACCTTATTCTTCAAGACGGGCTCACGCCCGATCGATCCAAGGCCTTTTCCGTGGATGATGCGAAGGCAGCGTCGATCCTTTCGGTGACAGTCCCGAATGAAATCGGAGAAGGCCATGCGGGCCTCGTCACTGCGCAGCCCATGGAGATCTAGCTCGGCCTGAATCGTCCAGTGGCCACGACGAAGTCGCCGTAAGGTGTCCGACGAAATGCCGTTTCGCGCAAACGAGAGGGTCTCATCGCTGTCGAGGAGGGTCTCAGGTGTGAGATCGGAGAGGCGGCTTTCATCCAGGGCCCTGGCCTCGTCGGCCATGCGCTGACGAGGGATGGGGAGCGGACGAGGCCGCTGGTGCACAGCTGGATGACGAGGGTCTTCCACAGGGGTGGCATTGGCCACCGCCGCGCGGAAGAGCGCAATCTCTTCGTCAGTGGCCTTGGTCACCGAGTGCTTCAAGGTAGCGTTGGGCATCGAGTGCCGCCATGCAGCCGGTTCCGGCGCTCGTGATGGCCTGCCGATAGATGTGGTCTTGCACATCGCCAGCTGCAAACACGCCTGGCACATTGGTGGCGGTGGCGTTTCCCTCGAGGCCCGCCAAGGTCTTGATGTAGCCATTGTTCATGTGGAGCTGGCCTTCAAAGATCTCGGTGTTGGGCCGATGGCCAATGGCCACAAACATGCCATGGACTGAGATGTCCTCTTTGCTGCCGTCTTGGCGTTGAACACGAACCGCGGTGACACCAGATTCATTGCCCAAGACCTCATCCACCGTGCTGTTGAGCACAAGCCGTACATGCCCCTCTTGAACCTTGGCCATGAGGCGATCAATCAGGATGGGCTCGGCCCGAAACTTGTCTCGACGGTGAATGACCGTCACGGTCTTGGCGATGTTCGAGAGGTAGAGGGCCTCCTCGACGGCAGAGTTTCCACCGCCCACCACGCAGACATCCTGGCCCTTGTAGAAGAATCCATCGCAGGTGGCACAGGCCGAGACACCGCGGCCCATGAAGGCCTCTTCGGAGGGCAGCCCCAGGTACATGGCCGAGGCCCCCGTGGCGATGATCAAGGCATCGCAGGTGTACTCGCCTGCATCGCCAACCAGCCGAATGGGTTTTTCACTGAGGGCTGCGGTGTGGATGTGGTCAAAGAGAATCTGGGTCTGAAAACGCTCTGCATGGGCCAGGAAGCGGCTCATGAGCTCGGGGCCTTGAACGCCATCGGCATCGGCAGGCCAGTTCTCGACATCGGTGGTGGTCATCAGCTGGCCGCCCTGTGCCATGCCTGTGATGAGCACAGGCTGGAGGTTCGCGCGGGCTGCGTAAATGGCCGCGGTGTATCCGGCTGGGCCAGAGCCCAGAATGAGGAGTCGATGGTGTTGGGACATGGTGGTGGGTCAGCGCCGAGGAAGGAATAAGGGACAATTATAAGAACGGAGGTCTCACACACACGCCCATGCCCCCTTCTTTGAACAAAACCCGCAGCCGCACGGCCGTTTCCAAGCCCGCTCCAACGCGCTCGGCCACGCCGCGCCGGTCTGCAGACAGGGCGGCGGCGGCCTGGGTGCCCCCATGGATGGCCGACCTCGCATGGATCGTCTGGGCCGCTTTGGCAGCGGTTTTGGCACTCTCTTTGTTGAGCTTCTCGCCCAATGACCAGGGCTGGTTCCAGGTCTCCGCAGGCATGGAGCCCCAGAATTGGCTGGGCCGATTCGGTGCAGCCCTGGCCGATGGCCTGGTGTTCATGCTGGGCTTGTCTTCGGCCTGGCTCGTGCTCTTGGCATTGGTGCTTGCCTGGGATGCGTGGCGACTGGCCGCTGGCATGCGCCGCCAACAGGCGCTGTCGGATCCAGCCCAACGCCATGCGGCCCAGTCGTCCATGCCGTTGGTGGTGCCCTCCCGGCTCTGGGGCTTTCTTCTGCTCATGGCCTCGAGTGCATCCCTGGAGGCCCAGCGGCTCGGGCTGGGCGACAGTTTCTTTGCGAACATCCCCGGCGGGGCCTTGGGCAGCTTTCTGGGCAGCACCCTGGAGTGGCTCGTCGGCCAGACAGGCCTCACGCTGGTGGCGATGGTGTCATTCTTCGTGGGCCTGAGCCTCTTTCTGCGCTTCTCATGGATCGGATTCTTCGAGTCCTTGGGCCAGGGCACTGAGCGCATTGCGCAGGTCGTGCGAGCCTGGTTCCAGGCCCGCCAAGATCGCCGGCTGGGCGCCTCCATTGCAGAGAAGCGGGCCGAGCGCATCGAGATCAAACGAAGGGTTCGCCCAGAGGCCGAGATCGACCTCATGCCAGTGGCGCAGGTGGAGCCTGCTCGCCCCACACCGGAGGCAGTCTTTCAGAGCAAACAAGACGACCTTTTTTCGGCCGACCCCATCGCGGGCTCTCACCCGATGCCGGAGTTGTCCTTGCTCGAGGCCGTCACTGGCCGCGCAGAGCCGGTGCCTGCGGACACCCTGCATTTCACCTCCCGGCTCATCGAGAACCGGCTGAACGATTTCGGAATCAGTGTGCGTGTGGTCAGTGCCCAGCCGGGCCCTGTGATCACGCGCTACGAGATTGAGCCTGCCTCTGGCGTGAAGGGATCTCAGATTGTGAACCTTGCCAGAGACCTGGCGCGAGCCCTCTCTCTCACCAGTGTGCGGGTGGTGGAGACCATTCCCGGCAAAAATTTGATGGGGCTTGAGCTTCCAAACCCGCGTCGCCAGACGGTGCGGCTCTCCGAGATCATCGGCTCCAAGGCCTTCCAAGAGAGCGGTGCATCGCTGCCACTGGCACTTGGCAAGGACATTTCCGGAGGCCCTGCCGTGGTGGATCTTGCGAAGATGCCCCATCTGCTGGTGGCGGGCACCACCGGCTCGGGCAAATCGGTTGGTGTTAACGCAATGCTGCTGTCGTTGCTTTATCACGCGCCGGCCGATCGCATTCGGCTCATCCTGATCGATCCGAAGATGCTCGAGCTCTCGATCTACGAGGGCATTCCGCACCTGCTCACGCCCGTGGTCACGGACATGAAATTGGCTGCCAATGCCCTGCATTGGTGTGTCGGAGAGATGGAGCGCCGCTACCGCCTGATGAGCAAGCTCAACACCCGAGGACTGGCCAGCTTCAACCAGCGCGTTGAAGAGGCCTTGCGGAAGGGCAAGCCCATCTTGGATCCGCTGGCCACCGAGGAGATGGTGGCGGCTGGAGAGGCCAAGCCGCTGCAGCCGTTGCCCCAAATCGTGGTCGTCATTGACGAGCTTGCCGACCTCATGATGGTGGTGGGCAAGAAGATTGAAGAACTCATTGCTCGGCTGGCCCAGAAGGCCAGGGCTGCTGGCATTCATCTGATTTTGGCCACCCAGCGTCCTTCGGTCGATGTGATTACGGGGCTGATCAAGGCCAACATCCCTTCCCGAATTTCCTTCCAGGTCTCCAGCAAGATCGATTCGCGCACGATTCTCGACCAGATGGGCGCCGAGGCCCTGCTCGGCCAGGGCGACATGCTGTTCCTGGCAGCCGGCGCTGGTATTCCCACTCGCATTCACGGCGCCTTCGTGGCCGATGAAGAGGTCTTGGCCGTGGTGCAGCGGCTCCGTGAGGCTGGTGGCGCGCAGTACGACGATCAAATTCTGGAGGGGGCAGACCCAGAGGCCGGGGGCGTCTTCACGGCGGGGTTGGATGCAGGCAGCGGTGGCCAAGACCCTGAGTCCGATGCCCTCTATGACGAGGCCGTGGCGGTGGTGTTGCAGCACCGCCGTGCATCCATCTCCCTCGTGCAGCGCCACCTGCGAATTGGATACAACCGCGCTGCACGGCTGCTTGAGGCCATGGAGAAGGCAGGCCTGGTCTCACCCATGCAGTCCAATGGCAACCGCGACATCCTCGTGCCTGCAGGTCGTGAATAAGCCCACGCGTCGAGCGGCACTTGGCCTGGCCTTGGCTTGGCTTGGTGCTGCGGTCTGCGGGCTTTGGCCGGGCGCGGTTCAGGCCCAGCCCGTTGTGGAGGTCATTGCGGGTCCAGAGGAGCGACTCATCACGGCGCTTCGAGACATCCAAAGTCTGCAGGCCAACTTTCTTCATGAGCAGGCCTCACCGTCGGGACGCGTGATGCGCTTCTCCGGCGTGCTTGCGCTCGCACGTCCGGGCCGGTTCCGTTGGGAGGTTCAGAGGCCTTACCCACAGCTGCAACTCATCCGCGGTGATGAGTTCCTGCTCTACGATCCAGACCTTGCCCAGGTGACGGTGCGGCGCATCGATGCAGCCCAGATGACCAGCCCCGCTGGCCTGCTGCTGTTGGCGGGCCCGGATGCGGAGCGCCTGGTGCGCGAGCGGTTTGAGCTTGCAGGGCTGCCAGACCGAGATGGCCTCTCCTGGGTGTCGGTCAAGCCGCGTGAGGCCACAGAGACGCTCTCGGCCTTGGAGGTCGGCCTGAGCCGTGAGGGTCAGATTGCACAGTTTTTGTTGGTGGATGCCATGGGCCGTCGCAGCAAGGTCACGCTCTCGGCGCAGCGGCGCAATGCCGCCTTGCCCGCGGGCACTTTTGAATTCAAGGCACCCGCAGGCGTCGAGTGGTTGCGCCCGCCGCGGTGATGGCCATGGCCCTTGTGTACCCGTCTACTGCAGGCTTGAAAGTAAAATCGCTGAGAAATTAGTGGCCTTACGCCAGAAAAACGAAAACAACCCATGATCGATATACAACTGCTTCGCAAAGACAGTGCGGCTGTGGCCAAAGGCCTTGCGGCTCGGGGCTACGACCTGGACACCCAGGCCTTTGATGCCTTGGAGGCCCGCCGCAAGGGTGTGCAGCTCCAGACCGAGGCCCTGCAGGCGAGCCGAAATGCGCTCTCCAAACAGATCGGTCAGGCCAAGGCCAAAGGGGAAGATGCCAGTGCACTCATGGCCCAGGTGGCCGCATTGCCGGAGCAGCTGTCTGCCGCGGAGGCTGAACTCGCTGCCATTCAGGCCGACCTCGATGCCTGGCTTGCCAGCATCCCGAATCTGCCCCACGACACCGTTCCCGTGGGCAAGTCGGCCGACGACAATGTCGAGGTGCGTCGCTGGGGTCAGCCCGCCGAATTCGATTTCTCTCCTGCAGACCATGTAGACCTCGGTGCTCGCATTGGTCTAAATTTCGACGCGGGTGTGAAGCTCTCGGGGTCTCGGTTTACGTTCATGCAGGGCGCAGTGGCGAGGCTTCACCGCGCATTGGCGCAGTACATGCTGGATGTGCAGACCACGCGCAATGGCTACACCGAGTGCTACACGCCCTACATTGTGAATAGCGCCACCCTCTTTGGCACGGGGCAGTTGCCTAAGTTCGCAGACGACTTGTTTGCGGTGAGGAAGGGCGGCCAAGAGGGTGACTCAGATGGCCTCTATCTCATCCCGACCTCCGAGGTGTCGCTCACGAACTTGGTGCGTGATGAACTGCTGGAAGAGTCTGCCCTTCCGATGCGTCTCACCGCACATACGCCCTGTTTTAGAAGTGAGGCGGGCTCGTATGGCCGAGACACGCGCGGCATGATTCGCCAGCACCAGTTCGACAAGGTGGAGATGGTGCAGTTGGTGGCTGCAGAAACGAGCTACACCGCACTCGAGGCGATGGTCGGCCATGCGGAGTCGATTCTTCAGGGCCTCGAGTTGCCTTATCGGGTCATGCTCTTGTGCACGGGTGACATGGGCTTTGGGGCTGCAAAAACTTACGACCTAGAGGTGTGGCTGCCAGCGCAGAAGGCCTATCGAGAGATCTCGAGCGTGAGCAATTGCGAGGCCTTTCAGGCCCGACGCATGCAGGCGCGGGTGAAGCGGGTGGGTGAGGGTGGCAAGACCAGAAATGAGTTCATCCACACCCTGAATGGCTCAGGGCTGGCGGTGGGCCGCACGCTCGTGGCGGTCTTGGAGAACTACCAGCAGGCTGATGGCAGCATCCGCGTGCCCAAGGCGCTGGTGCCCTATATGGGCGGGGTGGAGAGGCTATAATCGCGGCTTCGCGGAGAGGTGGCAGAGTGGTCGAATGTACCTGACTCGAAATCAGGCGTACGGGTAACCGTACCGTGGGTTCGAATCCCACCCTCTCCGCCACAGGATTCGAACCAGCTATTTGGTCCGCGATTGAGAGGATTTTGCTAGGCGGCGTGCTTAGCGCGTGTTGAAGGCCCCTTCGCTAATTTTTCAGCCATACGAGTTTGCCAGCCAGGCCCTGTTGCCTTCCAGCGCTCGATGACTTCCGGTGGTAAACGAAGGCTAATCATTTGCCGCGGATTCTCTGATTTCGGTCTCCCACCTTTCCTCAGAGTGGCTCGAGCCAACATATCCTCGGTCAGTTCAGGAAGCTCCTTGTATTCATGAGGTTTGACCACATGCGCATCGACGCGCTTGAGATCAGAACCCAAGGTACGACGCAAGGCGGGTTTGCTCACGATCATTTGCCTTTCTCATGCTGAAGATGTGGCGATCCGCGCCACGCGGGGTATATCCAATGACTACGACCCGACCCTCGAGAAGTCCGAAGCAGATGATTCGCACCTCGCCGTAATCCTTACGCTCGTCCGGAATCTCAACGGTGACGCCTTGGAAAACTATTGCTGCATCTTCAAAGTCCAGTCCACGTTCGGCGAGGGTCTTCTCACGTTTTCTTAGGTCGTAAAGAATTCGCATAGGTTATTGTATATACAAAAACAAGCGTCTGTAAAGAAGCGGAAATCCCAAGTTCGAATCCCCGACCCCACCAGAACTTGATTTATCTTGACCCCAGCAAGTGAGCGAAGCGACCCCTGCTGGGCCGCAAGAATTACAAGCCCTCAGTAGCTCGCGGCCAAATTAGTATGCGCGGAGCCCCGCACGGCTTGTCAGTGGTTGTTGACCCAGTTTTCGACGGCCAGACCACCAAATGGAAGAAAGTCGGCTTCGTTGTTGGTGACCAGTGTTACGCCCAGTGCCATGGCATGCGCGGCGATGAGCTTGTCTAACACGTCTTTGTTGCGCTCACGATTTGCTGCACGCAGTGGCCCATAGGCGCGCGCCGCTTGGGCTTCGAACGGTGCGACAACGATGTCCTCCAGCAGGCTGTCCAGCAGGGCCTGATTGCGTGCCTGGGACTTACCCGAGCAGACGACGCCGAATTCCAGTTCTGCAACGGTGACGGCTGAGACCACCACATCGCCCACAAAGCACTCGGCAAATCGCGCGCGCACCTGGGGTGGCTGATGCTTCATGAGATAGATGCAGATGTTGGTGTCCAACATGTACTTGGGTTTCATAGGGGCTCGCGCTCGCCTTCCACGTTGAGACCCCGACCTTCGCTCATGAAGTCTGGGGAGAACTGGGCCAGCTTGCCCAGCACATCGCCCATGCGTCGATGCGCGGGACGGATGCGCAGTTCATCGCCCTGACGCTCGATGATCAGTTCGATGTCCCAGTTGCTGTAGGCCAACTCGGCCGGAATGCGCACGGCCTGGGAATTGCCGTTTTTGAACAGTTTGGTGTTGGTCATGACCTACCTCACGGAATGAAATGGATGTACATGTACATTTTAGTCGATAATGTGGGTGTTGTACATACATGAATGTACGTCATGCATCGTATGCCGCCGTGGGCAAGCAGTGCGCCAAGCAGGTGGTGGCTGAAGAACTGTTTGTTATGACGCTGGCCGACGCCATACATGAAAGTAAGATAAAATTACGGTATTTATAGCGGTATCTACTGGAGGCCGTCAGATGGTCGCAACGACAAAACGTAAAACCTCGCTAACACTCGATGCAGAGACGCTCGACTCTGCAAAGGCCCTCGATCTGAACGTCTCGTCCATCGCCGAGACAGCGCTCAAGGTGGCCGTGTCAAATGCCCGCAGGCTTCAATGGCTGAA
>CAMAXF010000017.1 GCA_945862305.1 Bordetella parapertussis
AGAACATCACGGGGCTGATTGGCCTTGTTCTGTTGGCCGCATTCCTCACGCCTTACATCCTGAAGCTGCCGCAGATCGACATCACGCTCATTCTGCTGCTCGGGCTGGCTTTGGCCGCCTACGATTTCTTCACCTCCAAAGACAGCTGATGCGGCGTCTGCCGCACCAAGCCCCTCCGCGCACGGCGCGGTGTTCTGCGCGCGGGGCCATCACTCCTGCTTCGGTGCTGGCGGTGGCGGTGAGGTGAACAGGTTGTTGATCACCCCGGCGTCTTCGCGGGCCAGTTCCTCCACCTTTGAATCGATCACACCCGCCAGCTTGGCGGAGTCTGCGGCGCCCATCCACTGATTCCGGTTGTTCCGAATCAGAATCCAGCGGTCCAGCGTGCACTTGGGGCCCTCCTGGGCCAGCCACGCGAGTGCCCTGGCGTTGCGCTCGCCCTCGGGTGCGTCTGTCACGGCGGCCCGAAAGCCACTGACGGCGCAGTTGGTGGGCGGGGGAGGCGGGGCTTCCTCTTCGCCAGGCAGCTGTGCTCGGCCAGGCGTTGGCCATGCGAGCAGGGTCAGGGCCACCAGCGTCAGCGGGGCCAGCACGGTTGCCGCGGCCGCCGCGACCGTCGGGGCCATCCAGGCCCGCCCACCAAAGGAGGATTGCTGCTCCGGCCCGGCTGCTGGGGGTAAAGTCGCCATGGTGTCGCCCGATTCCATTCCTATGCGTGTCATCTCTTTCGCCCTCACTCGTTCCCGCCCCTGGGCATCTGCTGCTGCAAGCCGCCTTTGGTGGCCATCGCCCGCCTTCTTGGTCTCATCGTTTGCTTCTGTCTGCCTTCTGCTGGCTTCGTCTTTCTTTGCTGCACCCAGTGCGCAGGCCAACTATTTGGTGGTGGCCTCTGGATTTAATCGGGTGGAGTACGTGGAACTTGATACGGCCCGCCGCACCCAGGTGGGCTACCTGATTGTCGTGGTGGAAGATTACTTCCACCCAGACCTTTTCGGACACCTCTCGCGCCTGCGACTGCAGGAAATCGACTGCCAGAAGGCCCGAATGCGGGTGCGCCTGGAGCGGCGCTACAGTGGCAAGCGGGGAACGGGACGTCCCACGGCGGTCATACGGCAGCCCGAGGCGGGATGGACACCGCTGGCCCGCAAGGGGGAGGTCGGTCAGCTGCTGCGCAGCCAGTTCTGCACGGGCTAGTGCAGCTGCGGTAACACCGCCAGGCCGGAGCCGAATCTAGCGCTTGCGGCCCTCGGCCTTGCAGGTGAGGGCGCCCAAAATGGACGCGCCCTGATGCAGTTCAATGGCGTCGTACTCCACATCGCCCTCAATCACGCCACCCGTGCGCAGCTCCACCAGCTTGGCCCGCACGTTGCCGTGCACGGTGCCGGAGATTTGGATGCTGTGGCAGCGAATGTCGCCCTGGATGTCGCCGTCTCGGCCGATGACCAGCGTGACCTCGTTCTTCTCGCCGGGTGCCAATAGGTTCCCAAAGAATTTGCCATCGATTCGTGCGTTGGCGCCCAGTTCGAGGTCGCCCTTGAAGCGGGTGGTGCCGTCGATGATGGTGGGGTAGGCCTTGTTCGAGAAGTTGTCTTTTTGAGATGACATGACGGGTACACTGGAAAATTAAACAATCGGTGACGGAGTATTCCTCGAGTTTAGATTCGGAGCAAGCACTCTCGTCTTGAGCCCCATAAAACCGTCTTTCACCGCATGGGTGACCGCCGCCAGCGCATGACAATGCCCACCACCCCCAGGCTGCCAGGCAGCAGGGTGAGGCCCGCCCAAAGGGGGCCCACCTGCGGCCAGAGGTCTCGGGCGAGCATGAACTGGAGGGCTGCGAGCACCAGCATGCAGACGCGCTGCAGGTTGAGCCCGCCCGTCTGGGCCAGGCTGGCCAGCAGCAGCATGAGCACGGGAATGGTGGCCAGGGCACTGTAGAAGGCCATGTCACCGAGCCTGGCTACCTGGCTGATGTAGACCTGGTCGGTGATGATGAAACCCGCAACCGGCAGGGCGGCCAGCAGGGCGCGCGCCTGCCAGGAAAAGCCATCGGGCTCGGCGGAAGGGGGCCATGCCCCGGCCGTCGGCTCCACCGCGGGGGCCGCTGCTGGTCGACCCGCATCATTCATCGGCCCCGAGGTGGCTGCTCGGGATGCAGCGGGGGCATCGGCTGAGCTGCGTTCCGCCGTGCCCTTGCCGCCCGTGTGCACGGCCGTGGGCATGGGGGTGGCATCCTGGGTGCCCAGTGCTCGGATGGCCGCGGCAATCTGCTTTTGGGCCTCAGCCTGGGTCTGGCAGGCGCGCAGCACCTGAGCCCATGGGGCCAGCCGGCTGCGGTGGGCAGAGGTGAGGGTGGCCCCGACCTCGTCGAGCAGGCCAGCCAGCCCATAGGCCAGCAGCGCATGCTGGTGGTTCAGGCTGTTGGCGGCAATGCTGCTGGGCCAGTGGCCCGCGTACCGATCCCATGGAATGTCGAAGTGGTCCACGAAGTTCTCGGGTACGGGCAGGCCCACGGCCTCAAAGAAGGCCCGCCAGTCGGCCTCGATGGCGCGTGCAAGCTCGGGGTGATGAATGCTGGGGTTCACGCGCAGCCACAACGGCTTTTGCAGCGGAAAGCGGGCGCACAGGGCGGCCGAGAAATCGATCACCTGGGCCTGGCGACTGTTCGGTGATTCGAGGAGCACGTTGCGGGCAGCCACATCCAGGTGAAAGACCCCAAGCCGGGCCACGCGGTCAAAGGCGGCCAGGGCAGGCGAGAGCATTTGCACCACTTCGTCGTCTGGCCGCTCATGCATCCACTCGGCCAGGCTCTGGCCGCGATGCTCCATCTCAATGGTCAGGGCCCGGTGGTCGGTGGCGAGCACCTTCGGCACGGGCGCCCCGCGCTGGGCGAGATCGTTGAGCAGCGAGAGCTCGCGCGAGAGGTTGTGGTCGTCTTCGAACTGCTTGGTGAAGGCATCGAGCTTCATGGCTGTTGCACCCAGGCCATGAGCACCGAGACATCGTCGTGGCTGCCCCTGGACACCGCCAGTGTGGCCAAGGTCTCGGCGCAGAACTGCAGGTCGTGGTCGCTGGGGGTCTGCGAGCCAATGGGCAGCAAGACCTCGCGAAGGTCGGCCGTGGACAAATACGCACCCGCCCCATCGCTCATCAGGAAGGCCGCCCAGCAAGTGACCTCGGCACTCGTCTGTCGCTCGAACGAGTGTGGGCTTATGGGCACATTGGCCCCAATGAGCTGGGTGGGGTGACCCTCCTCATCCACATGTCGAGCCAGTTGATGCTCGGAGGCCCATTGGCCCTGGCGGTGGGCAAAAAGCTCGGCAAAACTGTCGCCCACGCTGGTGATGCAAAGGCCTTGGTCGTCCGCTGCGAAGGTGAGCAGGGTGCAGCCGGATTCTGGCCACTGGGCATCGAATTCCTGGCTCATGGCATCAAGCAGTTGGCCTGAGAGCGGTGTGCCCGCCTCGAGTGCCTCCAGCACCCGTTGGCTAGCCGCGTGGGCCACAGCACCACCGTGTGGCGTGCCGTTGGCGCCATCGCAGAGCACGGCCAGTGGCAGGCTCGGGTGGCGGGTGGCCGCATCGAAGGCGAGCCGATCAGGCGCGCCCAGGTTGAGCGCCATGCCACATCGAAACATCAACGACGCCACCGGCAGTGCAATGGGTTCAAGGCTTGATGGCGCGGGGCCGGGGTGTGGCCTCGGTCACGCTTGAACCCTGGGCCCCGCGGCGGCGCATCTCCACGATTGGAAATTGCGCAGCCTGGGCCTTGTCGAAGTTCTGGGCGCGGTTCTCGCTGGTGGCCCCAAAGAGCAGTCGCATCTCGGCGTGCTTGGGCATGCTGTAGACCGTAGAGGGCCGCAGCAGCTGCCCGCCCGCCGACAAGCACGACAGACTCGCCGCATCGTGGATGAAGAAGTAGGTCTCATCGAGCACATTGAGCACCACCAGATGACGCCGCGAGACGTACTGGCCATGCAGGGTGACGAAGGAGAGGCCACCGAGCTCGGCCTCGCTCGGACTCTCTCGGCCAATGAGGAAGGGCGTGGTCACCTCGAGCATGCGCTCGCCCTGGGCATCCCAGATGCGCAGCAGAAGGCTGTTGTCGGCGCTCGAGACCAGGTTGTTCAAGGGGGCGCCCGTGGTGCTGCCCGCGGGACTGCCAAAAACACTGGTAGTGGCTGCCGCTGCGGCCGCAGCCACGCCCGATGGCGTGCTCTGGGCCACCGGCCCGCGCAGGCTCACCTGCACCTGAAAGTTCAGCCGTCGGCCTCGCAGGGAGACCTGATAGCGCTCATCCTGGCTGGGCTGCTCCAGGCTCTGGCTCAAGAACTGAACGGTGGGCTGGAAGTCTGGGGAGACCACGACCAGTGAGCCGCGCGCAGACCGGTACTGGGTCTCCATGAGCGAGCGGAAAAAGCGCAGCTTGAAGCCGGGATCAATCTCTTCATGCACCTGCAGAAAGCTCTCGAAGTTTTCCGAGGCGTCTTTGTCCAGGGGGATGACCACGAGGGAGTCGATCACGAACTGGCTCTTGGCCAGAATGCTCTGAAGGTATTTCTTCTCGCGCTGCTCAAGCTCGGCGAGCACCGTCTGCGAGATGAGCCCCTTGAGTTCCAGGCCGATGGCCTCGGCCCAATGGGTGGCCTGGTCCATGTCTTTGGGCGGCCCGCCCTCGGTCGAACGGGTGCTGTTGCGAAAGTGCGCAAGAAGGTCAGAGAGCATTCTGGCAATCTATACGAATGTCTGACTTAAGGAAACCAAGCCGCGGGCTGGCGGGCCTTCTTGCTGCCGCGCTGCTCGGGGGGTTCCTGTGGTCGATGCTCACCTTGGGCCTGCCGTCCGATCGTGTGCCGCGAGAGGCCCTCTGGCTGGCTTCTCGGGCTGCTGCCGTGAACCTCGATGTGCGTGGGCCGGCATCGACCAATGGCGAGGTCGTCTCATCCGCAGCATCCTTGTGTGAGGCCTATCTGGGCACTTCCATCGGCCAGGCCGACTGCGGCATGGGCAGGCTGCTTGCGCCCAATGCCAACGCAAAGACCAACCCAGAGGCCTTGAAGGTGGGGCTGCAGCGGGCCCAGCGTGGGCTTGCACGCTACGAGGCGCTGCGCGCGGCCGTGCTGCAAGTGTCTGCGGGGCATCTCTTGTCCCACTGGATGGTGGGCCTCGTGGATCAGCGCATCGAGCGCATTCGGGTTCGAACCCAGGAGGCAAACCCTGGCTACATCGACCTCTTTCATGCCCTGCTGTTGGCCGAGGGCGTTCGTTACAACAGCCTCTCTGGTGAGTTCTCTTCCGTGCGGTGGGATCTGGCTCGCGTGATCGATGAGCCGGATCGGCTTGCTGCCCAGGCCAGTCGGCTCACGATGGCCATCAGCCTCATGCCCGGGGTGCTCGCGCTCTTGGGAGGCCTTGCGGGCTGGCTCGTCTGGCGGCGGCTGGGCTGGCCTGCATTCGCGGCGACCACGGGCCTGCTCTCGGTGGTCGCCCTGGGCCTGCTGGTCATGGCCGATGCAGGCCTTCGGTTTGGCGAGGGGGCCTTGGGCTTTGCCTTGAACCCGTTCACGTATGCCTTGCCTCGACAGTTGATGGTGGTGGTCGGCGCCTTGGCCTGCTTCATGGCCTGCCTTCTTGCGGCACGGCCCATCTCGCAGGCCTTGGAGTGGCTCTCGGGTCGACTGGGTCTGGCCGCCCTCTTGGGCGCGGCGATCGTGCCACTCTTTTATGCGGCCATCAGCCCGGCGGCGGGCTCGGAATCTCTGAAGATCTGGGTCTGCGGATTGGCGGGCCTGGTGGTGGTTCGTTATGCGCGGCAGGCCTACCTCGCGCGTGAGGTGCTCGAGGGCTTCATGAGCGTGGGTGGGCTGGTGCGCGCCCTGTTTGGGGCTGCTGCATCACCCAGCGCAGCCCGCGACATTCATCGCCACTTTCTTCGCGCCTTCGGTGGCGTGTTTCTGTTGGCCCTGTTGGTGGTGGGTGCAGCCGCGGTGGCCTTCAAGGATTTTGGGGGCGCATTGATCAGTGCCGCGGTCTTCCTGGCACTCATCTTCATCATTTTTGGCTGGCGCTTTCTGGCGCTGGCCATGGGCCTGGGGGTGGTCCTGTCGGCCGCGGCCATGCTCACCGAACGTGTCATGGGCCGACTCCTCCTCATGCTCGAGCCCATGCAGGCCGCGGTGAGTGATTTCGCACGGCTGATCAAATTCGCCGAAGGTGGTCAGCCCAGTGGATACGGCCTGGGCCAGATTCAGTGGTGCAGCCACGAGGGGGCCTGCCTGCCACTGCAGTCGCTGAGCGATTACCTGCCCACCATCTTGTTGGGGCTCTTTGGAGATGGGACCGCATTGCTCTTGCTGGCCCTGGTGCTCATCGTCTATGGCCTGCTGCTGGTGGTGGCCGTGCGCGGGCTGGCCATGGGCCTGCGTCAGAGTCGAGCCCTCTATGCCATTGGGTTCTTCCTGCTCATCGCCACGGCCATTCAGACGCTGGTCACCGGCCTGGGCAACCTTCGCCTGATTCCGCTCACAGGCCTTGGGCTGCCCCTCATGAGCCTTGGGCTCTCATCGTTCCTGTCGGTGGCCATTGGATTGGGCCTGCTGGCCGGGGCCAGCGCACAGTCTTCGAAGGAGCGCCGGCCATGAGTTTTTCTCGGCAACTGCTGCGCGGCCTGGTGGGCCTGATTGTCTTTTTCTCGCTGCTGCTGCTCCTGGCCGTGGGCCTTCAGCAGGAGCGCCTGGAGAGCCGTGCCTACGAGGGCGACGACCGCTTTGTACCCGCTGCGCAAGTGAACCGACTGGTGGCCTTGAGCCAACAACTCACTGCGCAAGCCCCCGTCGATGCCGCAACCATCGCGGCAGCCCAGGCGGCACTCGTGGCTGCCTGTGAGGCCAGGCCCCTGGCGGTGGTGCTCGGGCGGCTTCAAAGCGTGGCAGGTGCGACTGTGGGTGTCGTGACCAGCGGCACTGTCGGTTCCACGGTGGGGCCGGTGGACTGGTCCACACGCGTGGCCCTGGCCTGGCAGGCGCATGCGCAGTTGCACGCGCAGGCCTTGTCCTCGCACTGGCGAACGGTGTCGTGTGGTCCGTTCTTGCGAGACCTGGCCCTTGTGGCGCAAAACCCGGCATGGCTCACGCCCCGGGCCGATGAACCACAGCGCGCACTCGTCGCCCAGTCGCTGGCCGAGCGGGTCTCCTGGACCTCGCTGCCGCCCTGCCTCTTCGGCCAGGACACGAGTGGCCAGCAGGTGCTGCTCTCGGGCCCACGGGCCCGGTGTGGCCTTGCAGCCCCGGCTGCATCGCCGCCGCGCCTGAGTCGAGACTTGGCCGCCTGGATGGCGCCGCGGGCCATGGTGACTGATGCCGTCGATGGTCAGTCCGCCTCGCCCCGCCAACTTCGCATCAGCCTCTCGGGCCCACTGCAGCAGCAGCTCGAGGCCTTCATGCCGCAGGCAGCCCGGGGCATGAAGGGCCTCTCGATGGTGGTCATCGATCCCGCCACCATGGGCATTCTGGCCATGGGCTGTGAGGGAGCCGCCTGCGACCAGCGCGGCATCGAAGGCTCCAAGCCCTTGGCGGCCGCCCTGGTCGAAGCGCCACCGGCATCCGTGGCCAAACTCTTCTTTAGCCTTGCATTTGCCGAGTCGGTTTCCTCGCGCGACCTGCAGTTGCAGATCAAGACCTCGGGTCAGCTCGACGATGAGGTCGAAAAGCGCAACGAGTGGTGGGAGCGCGCAGCCATTTGCAACCTGGGCGCGACACCGCGTGTGCCGGTGCCCTGTGCCATGCCCATGCGGGTCTCGCAGCTGGTGGCCCAGGTGGGCTGGTCGGGGGAGCGGGCCAACCTGAGTGGGGCTCGCCTTCCCGTGCCAGGCCAGTTCGGGCGCATGCCGATTGGGGCAGGCGAGGGTGCAGACATGCGCGAGCCCGTGGTGCTCTTCGATTGGCGCAGCTATGAAGACGTGCGCGCAGGCCGGGCCCGTGCGCCGCGTGACCGAGCTGCGGAGCAGGCCTACCTGCGCACGTCCAGCCTGGTGCAGTCGGTGCTTGGTGCGGGGGATGCCCGGGCCACGGCCGTGGGCGTGGCCAGCCTGGCAGCACAGATCTCGAATGCCGCCCGGGGGAGGGCCTCTGCGCCCGTCTGGCTTCTACAAGACGATGCCGTTCGGCCGCTTGCGCGCCCGGGCCTTCAGAATCGTCGTGCCGCGGAGGTGGTGCAGGCGGGCATGGCCAAGGTGATGATGCCTGCAGAGCCCGGCTGGAAAGGCAGTGGCACGGCGCACCCTGCGGTGGAGGCGGCCTTCGGGCGGCCGTGCAGGGAGGGCTGCCCGCTGCGCGGCAAGACGGGCACCGTGGGCCGCGCAGACGTGGGCTTCGGGGGCACCACCGTGTTTGCGGGCCTCGTGGATGTGCCACAACTGGCCGCCTGGCTGGGCATGGAGCCGCCCGCACACTGGAAAGGGATGCCCAAGGAACTGGCCTTGGGTGTCATTGCCTTCCCGCAGGGCGTTCCACCAGCGGGCGCTGGGCACGCCGCGAGTCGTCAGGCCATGGCCTGGCTGGCGGCGCTCTCGCGCGAGCAGGAGGGCCCCTGACCATGGCAGGGTGGGATTGGACGGTGCACTACGACGAGCGGGATGACCCGCAGGCTCAGCTGCTGGCTTTTGCCTTGAGGCTTTCGAGCCGCGGCCTGTTGCAGGGACACCTGGCGCTGGAGATTCCGAGGTCGGTCTTCGAGGCGGTGCCGGCTGAGGCTTTTCGGGCGGTGTTCTCAGATGTCTTGCTCGATGCGGCCCCAGACCTCGAGGCACGCATTCAGACGCAGGTTGTGGCGGGCGACACCTTTCGAGCCCACCTCACCATCGACGAGCCGGCCTAGCGGCCTTGATTGCGGTCTGTGGTCGTGCCGCCCGGCGGGGCCGCAAGCGGGCTGGACTGACGCAGGCGGGCGGTGCTTAGGGTCTCTTGGTCTGGACGGGAGGACGGCGCGGGCGCCACCGCAGGTGAGGAGCTGTTGGCTGGGGGTGACGCCTGCGGAGATGAAGGCAGTGCAGGCGGCGGTGTTTTGGATGTGGCGGGCAGGTCTGCTGCGGTGTCAGTGCCGGCATTGGATGCTGCGTTGGGCACGGGCTGAATGGTCACGGGCTGCACGGGAGTGCCCGGCTGGCGCGGTGCCGGTGAGTTAAGCCGCTGAGAGACCTGGTCGCATGCGGACAGCACCCAGAGGGCGCCCATCCAAGAGAGCACCCGAAAGGCGCTTCGTGACCGTTGCATGTGATGAGTGTACGTGAGGGGTGAAACGCGGCCGTCAGCGCTGAGTTGGCGGCGTGTGACGCAGAAAGTGGGGAACGAAAATGGGACCGCCCAACTCCTGGGTGAGCCACGCGTCATAGGCCTTGGCCTCTGCCAAGAGCGCTTGAAATGAACCCTCGCCTTTGAGCGCACCGGCCTCAATCTTTTCGAGCTTGCTCACCGACCAGTTCAAAGCCAACGCAGCTTTTTGGGCGGGGATGTTGGCGCTTCGGCGCCGCTCTGCACATTTTCGGAGTAGATTCATGGCCTCGAGCTCGAGTGACATTGGTGGAGGCTAAGGCCAGAACGTTGCAAGGGCTACGGCCTTTGGTGCACTTTCGGGAAAACCATGACAAACCGCGTGCCCGGGGAATGCTCAGTGTCCAGGGAAATGCTGGCCTCATGACTGAGCAGAATGGTTTTGGCCAGCCACAGGCCCACGCCACCCTCTCGGGGCTTGGTCGATGAGAACAGGTCAAAGAGTTTGTCCCGCAGTTCGGGCGGCACACCGGGCCCGTTGTCGGTCACGCAGACTTCCACCGCATCGTCGCTCTGGGTGATCGACACGCGAATCTGGGCAGGCGCTCCCCTGGGCTCGGTGGCAATGGCCTCGGCGGAATTGACCATGAGGTTGAGAAAGACCTGCACGAGCTGGTCGGTGTTGGCCATGACAAGTAAGCCCTGCTCTGGAGCAGAGACATCGACCGAGATGGGGCGCTGTTGGGCCACCGGGCTGCGCTGCAGCAATGCAACGGCCTCATGCACCGCAGCCTGAATGGGCACCTCATCACGAGCGCTCTGCTGATTGGCGAGCAGGACGCGAAGGTTGGTCACCAACGCGGCGGCACGTCGGGTGTCGGCCATGAGGTCACGCAGCACCTCCTCACGATCACCCCGGCCACCCTCTGAGGCCAGTTGCTGTTGTAGGTGCGACACGTTGAGTGCGATGGCCGTGAGTGGCTGGTTGAGTTCGTGAGAGATCGCCGACCCAAAGGCCTCGATGGACACCCCGGGTGTCTGCAGGGCGTACCGGGAGGCTGCGCCCCGGCTTTCTACCAAGGCTCCTTTGGCCTGGGTGCGATCGCGATCGATATCTTCGAGGACGAGCCGTTGGAAGGCAATGTTCGAGAGCAGCGCAAAGCTGATCAGCGCCGTGATGGCCACGTTGTGAAGTGGTGCTGCAGCAAAGACATGGGCGTCTTCCTGCAGCGCATGCATGCTCACAAACCTCAGGGCGTACCCAATGATCATGATGAGAATGGCCAGTTGCAGCAGTTTTAGGCCCTCACTCGGCTGCTGCTGCTCCAGGCGGCTGGCTCGCTGAAGGAACCAGACCATCAAGACCATGTGCGAGAGAACCACCGCCGTCATTCGCCAGAGGTCTGGCCAGGGTACTGCCATTGCCCATGTCAGCACGATCATGTAGCCGACAAACCAGAGGGCGATGGGCTGAAGGTTCGCGCGCGTGAGGCCGAAGGACCCTGGTGCCTCGAGGATGCGAAGGGTGTGGATCCGCATACACATGCCCAGGAGCATGAGTGCATGGGCCAGATGAAAACTGATGAGGTCAGGCGCGGCGCCTCTGAGCATCACCAGGCCGAAGCCAAGGCCGCCGATAAGATTGGCCAGGACCCAGCAGGTGATCTGATGGTTGCGGAAGCCCCGCGTGGTGAGGAGGATTCCAATTGGAGCCAGCATGAGCACCAATGCCGTGAGGGCATAGGTGGTGCGAACATCGATCATCTAGGGCCCCGAGCTGTTGGGCGAGGAAAAATACTCCTTCAAGAGCTGCCCCTGGTTGCGCACGCCGAGCTTGGACATGATGTTTCCACGGTGCATCTTCACAGTTCGCAAACCAATGCCCAGGCGTTCACCGATCTCTGCATTTCGAAGGCCCTCACCCACGAGCACCATGACCTCTCGTTCTCGTTGCGTGAGGCTCTCCATCCAAGGGGGCTGGCCTGCGGGCCCAGCTGAATTCACCCGTCCAGACCGGGGCTGACGCCTGGCGCGCTCGATGGCCTCCAGCAGGCTGAACTGCTCGAATGGCTTGAGCAGGAAGTCTGCGGCGCCGTCCTTGAAGGCGGCCACAGCCTCGCTGATCTGTGCATTCCCAGAGAGAAACACGACGGGTGGGCAGTCGGGTCGGCTGCGCAGGGATTGCCAGAGCTGCAGGCCGGAGTCGCCGGGCAGGCGAACGTCGAACAGGAATACATCGATGTCGGCCAGGCGCGCACTGCCAGCCCGATCGCGCAGTGCTTCCGCAGAATCGAAGGCGGCTACTGTGCAGCTGGCATCTTGGAGGGTGCGCAGGAGCGCCTTTCGCACGCTCGCATCGTCATCGAGCAGCCACACCACGGTTGAGTCTTGCATGGGCCTCAGTCTAGAAGACTAGAGCAGGGCCAACGGCGTCTTTTTTGTCGGGGCAGGGAAAAGGGCATCCAGTCTTGCCAGGGCCTCCGGAGCCAAGGGCGGGGCGTCATGAATCGCTTGCCAGTTCTGCTCCACATGGGCAGGCCGGCTCGACTTCGGGATGGGCAGGACACCGCGCCGGTGGGCGATCCATCGCAGGGCAAGGGTGGCAGGGCTCAGACCCAGTTCGGATGCGAGGCGACCCAGGCCCGCATGCTGGAGCAGGCCGCCACTGCCCAGTGGCGAGTAGGCCATCAGGGGCTGGCCGGCCTTGGCCATGGCGGGCAGCAAGTCGAACTCCACGCCTCGGGCACCCAGGGCGTAATAGACCTGGTTGGTGGCGCAGGCTCCGGCCACGCCGAGTGCCCCCTCCGCCTGGGCCCAGCGTTGCCAGCCGGCCAGGTCGAAGTTGCTGATGCCCCAACGACGGATCAGGCCACGTTCGGCGAGGTCGATCATGCCCGCGAGGGTCTCCTCCAGTGGGAATCGGCCCGGCCAGTGGAGCAGGAAGACATCCAAATAATCGCAACCCATGCGTGCAATGCAATTCTCGCCAGCACGAACGGTGCCCGCCCGACTCGCATTGGAGGGCAGGACCTTGCTCACGATGGTGAGGGAGTCTCGCGCAACCGCCGGTCGCCCTTTCAGTGCTGTCGCAATCATCCGCTCGGCACCGCCGTCGGCGTACATCTCTGCGGTGTCGATGAGACGAATGCCCAGGTCGAGGCCGGTCTGAATGGCTGCGATCTCGGCGTCTCGGGTGAGCGGTGACTCGCCCATGTTCCAGGTGCCAAGGCCCATTTGGTGGCCGATCAAGGGGTTTGCATGTGGGGTCATTGTTGGTCTCCTGGGCATGGCCTTCACGGTATAGTTTCGGCCATGAAATACCTCCACACCATGGTGCGTGTCACCGATCTTCAAGCCTCCATCGATTTTTACACCAAGGCCCTTGGTCTGGAATTGCTGAGAACCCGCGAGTCGGAGCAGGGCCGCTTCACCCTGGCCTACCTGGCCGCCCCGGGCGATGCCGAGGCCCAGCTGGAGCTCACCTACAACTGGGATCCCGAGGTCTACACCGGTGGCCGAAATTTTGGGCACGTGGCCTATGGGGTCGACAACATCTACGAGACCTGTGAGCGGCTCATGCAGGCTGGTGTGGTGATCAACCGGCCGCCGCGCGATGGCTACATGGCCTTTGTGCGCTCACCCGATCAAATCTCCATCGAGCTCTTGCAGCGGGGCGCGCCGCTGCCGCCAGCCGAGCCCTGGGCCTCCATGCCCAACGTGGGCAGCTGGTAGGAGCCGCTTGAACTTTCAGCTCCCCAACCTGCTCACCTGGGCCAGGGTGCTGGCCATCCCCATTTTCATGGGGGTCTTCTACTTGCCCTTGGGGCTCACGGACCACGAGCGCAACGCCCTGGCCACGCTCATTTTTGTGTTGGCGGCCATCACGGATTGGGTCGATGGCTGGCTGGCCCGGCGTTGGAACCAGACCACCGCCTTTGGTGCGTTCTTGGACCCAGTGGCAGACAAGCTCATGGTCTGCGCGGCCTTGGTGGTGCTCATGGATTCCCAGCGCGTGGGCCCGGTGGTCGGCCTCATCATCATTGGGCGTGAAATCACCATTTCGGCCCTGCGGGAGTGGATGGCGGAGATTGGCGCGCGCCGCAGCGTGGCCGTGAATTGGCTGGGCAAGGCCAAGACTGTGGCCCAGATGGTGTCCATTCCATTTTTGCTCTACCAGGCACCTGTTCTGGGTGGCCTGATCGACACCGCAGCCCTGGGTCAGTGGCTCATTCTCATTGCCGCCTGGCTCACCTTTTTCTCGATGGTCTACTACCTGATGCAGGCCTGGCCCGAGTTGCGAGACCGTTCCTAAACGCATAGAATTGAGGGCTTCGTTGCGGGAGTAGCTCAGTTGGTAGAGCGCAACCTTGCCAAGGTTGAGGTCGCGAGTTCGAGACTCGTCTCCCGCTCCAACCCCTCTTGCGGGCGGGATGGCAGAGTGGTTATGCAGCGGCCTGCAAAGCCGTGTACCTCGGTTCGATTCCGGGTCCCGCCTCCA
>CAMAXF010000018.1 GCA_945862305.1 Bordetella parapertussis
AGGTTCACCAGGCCTCGGCTGAAGAACACGGCCGAGAACATGGATGTCAGGATGCCCAGCACGTGCACCACGGCAAAGCCGCGCACGGGGCCGGAACCAAAGACCAAGAGCGCCACGCCGGCAATGAGGGTGGTGATGTTCGAATCCAGGATGGTGGCCCAGGCCTTGTCATAGCCGGTGGCAATGGCTGCTTGTGGGGGGGCACCCTCGCGAATCTCTTCACGCACCCGCTCATTGATGAGCACATTGGCATCGATGGCCATGCCCAGGGTGAGCGCCATGGCAGCAATGCCGGGCAGCGTGAGCGTGGCCTGCAGCAGCGAGAGCAGCGCGAATAAAAGCACCAGGTTGAGCGTGAGGGCCAGCACGGAGATGACCCCAAAGAGCGAGTAGTAGACCGCCATGAAGATGGCAATCACCACAAAGCCCCAGAGCGTGGCGTTAAAGCCCTTGGCAATGTTGTCCGCACCGAGGCTTGGGCCAATCAGGCGCTCTTCGATGATCTCCATGGGCGCTGCAAGCGAACCGGCCCGCAGCAGCAGGGCCGTCTCGGCAGCCTCGATGCTCGTCATGCGGCCAGAGATCTGGACCCGCCCACCTGGAATCTCCCCCCGAATGACTGGTGCTGTGATGACTTCGCCCTGGCCCTTTTCCACCAGAACAATGGCCATGCGATTGCCGATGTTCTCGCGGGTGACATCTCGGAAGATGCGGGCGCCCTTGCCATCGAGGGTCAGGTGCACGGCGGGCTCAGAGGCATTTTGAGAGTCGAAGCCCGCCTGGGCATCGGTGAGGTTCTCACCGGTGAGAATCACATCCTTCTTCAGCATTAAGGGCAGTCCGCCGCGCTCGGTGTAGACCTCAAGGCCTGCCGGCACTCGGCCAGCCTCGAGCGCACTCAGGGCATCCGGGCTGTCATCCACCATTCGAATCTCAAGCGTTGCGGTGCGGCCGAGGATGTCCTTGGCCTTGGCGGTGTCTTGCACGCCCGGCAGTTGCACAACGATGCGGTCTGCGCCCTGCTGCTGCACGATGGGCTCGGCCACGCCAAGCTCATTGATGCGGTTGGACAAGGTGCTGATGTTTTGCTTCAGGGCGGTCTCTTGAACCGCAGTGGCCGCGGCAGGCTGAAGGCTGCCGCGCAGCAGGAGGTCGGCACCCGCCGAAGTGGGCTGCCAGGCCATCTCGCTCAGGGTGTTGGTGAGCAGCTCCACAGCCGCCGCGCGGTTGGTCTCATCCCGAAAGAGAATGTCGACGTGGTCGCCACTGCGACTGATGCCGTTGTGCCGGATGCGTTTGTCTCGCAGCAGGGTGCGGGCCTCACCCGCCACGGCATCAAGACGTTTGCCCAGCGCGGCCTTCATGTCCACTTCCAGCAGGAAGTGGACCCCGCCGCGAAGGTCCAGCCCCAGGTACATGGGAAGGGCGTTCAGGGCCGAAAGCCATTGCGGCGAAGCGGATACCAGGTTCAGGGCCACCACATAGGGCCCGTTCGGGATGCCCCCGTTCACGGCCTTCTCAATGGCGTCTTTGGCCTTCAACTGCAGGTCTGTGTTGTCAAAGCGGGCGCGCACCGTGTTGCCCGTGTTGTTGGCCTCCCAGACCACGCCCTTGTGGGCCACGCCAGCGGCCTCCAGGGCGGCTTCGACTTGGTCGGCCACGCGGGGCTCAACCTTCAAGGTGGCCCGAGCCGTGGACACCTGAACGGCTGGGTTCTCACCGAAGAGATTGGGCAGGCTGTAGAGCAGGCCAAAGGCCAGGGCCAGGCCCATGATGACGAGCCGCCACCAGGCGATGCGGTTCATGCGGGTGTGTGCGTCTTAGGTGATGGTTTTGATGGTGCCCTTGGGCAGCAGGGTCTGCACGGCCTGACGCTGCATGACCATCTGCACGGCCTTCTCGCCACCGGCCACTTCAAGCGTGATGTAGCTGGTGTCGACGTCCGTGACCTTGCCCACAATGCCCGCTGCGGTGACGATCTCATCGCCTTTCTGAAGGCCCTCGACAAGCATCTTGTGCTCCTTGGCCCGCTTCATCTGGGGGCGAATCATCAAGAAATAGAGCACCACGAACATCAGGATGAGCGGCAAAAAGCCCATCAGGGAATCTTGGCCGGCTGCGGGTGCGGCCTGGGCGAATGCGGGGGAGATCAACACGTCAACACTCCGGGGTAGTTAAGGGGCTTTGCCAACCAGGTTGAGCCGGTTGGTGCGTTTAGACCATGAGTATAGAGTAGGGCCCCATGCCGCTTTACGAACGCCAGGCCACGGATGGCCAAGCCCGCGCGGGGCGTCTGCACCTGCCCCACGGCGTGGTGGAGACCCCAATTTTCATGCCCGTGGGCACCTATGGGGCGGTCAAAGGGCTGACCCCCCAGATGCTCGAGCGTCTGGGGGGTCAGATTGTGCTGGGCAATACCTTTCACCTGTGGCTGCGGCCTGGGCTGGAGGTCATGGCAGCCCACGGTGGCCTGCACCGGTTCATGAACTGGCAGCGGCCCATCCTGACGGATTCCGGGGGGTTTCAGGTCTGGTCGCTGGGCGATTTGCGCAAGATCTCCGAGGACGGCGTGGCCTTTCAGTCGCCCATCAACGGGGATCGGCTCTTTCTCTCGCCTGAGGAATCCATGCGCATTCAGCGGGTTCTGAACTCCGACATTGCCATGGTCTTTGATGAGTGCACGCCTTACCCCGCCACCCGCGAGGAGACCGCCACCAGCATGGAGCTCTCCATGCGCTGGGCCCGGCGGAGCAAGCAAGTATTTTTTTGGGAGGGCGATGAGAGCGGTCGGCAGAGCGAGTTGCAGGCTGGGCAGATTGGCCAGCGCAATGCCCTTTTTGGCATTGTGCAGGGCGGCATGATGGAAGACCTAAGGGATGTCTCACGCGAGGGCCTCATGGAGATTGGCTTTGATGGCTATGCCATTGGCGGCCTATCGGTGGGTGAGCCCAAGGAAGACATGCTGCGCATCCTCGCCCACACCGCGCCCAAACTGCCACAGGACCAGCCGCGTTACCTCATGGGGGTTGGCACACCGGAAGACTTGGTGGAAGGTGTGGCCAACGGCATCGACATGTTTGATTGCGTGATGCCCAGCCGCAATGCGCGCAATGGCTGGCTCTTCACGCGGCAGGGCGATTTGAAAATTCGCAATGCGCGCTTCAAGGATGACCTCAACCCCATCGACCCGACCTGCACCTGCGCCACCTGCAAGCCCCAGGCCCACGGAGATGACCGGCCGCCCTACACACGGGCTTACTTGCATCACCTGCAGCGCATCGATGAGATGCTCGGCGGGAGTCTGGCCACCCAGCACAACCTGCACTTCTACTTACAGATTATGCGGGAGATGCGCTCAGCGATTCTGGAGGGGCGGTTCGAGGCGTGGCGGGCCGAGTTCTTGAGAGGCCGGCAGGCAGGGGTTTGATTGGGGCCCGCGCGCGGGCCGGTTTTCATTAGTTCCAGCGAGGCTTGCACGATGGTTCTTGCGAAGTTAAACGCGCTCCAAAAACATGGCATCACCATAACTAAAGAACCGATAGCGTTGCGCAATGGCATGGGCGTAGGCCGCCCGTATGCGGTCGAAGCCCGCAAAGGCACTCACCAGCATGAGCAGGGTGGACTTGGGCAGGTGAAAGTTGGTGATGAGCGCATCCACCGCTTGGAATTGATAGCCCGGGGTGATGAAGAGGTCTGTCTCCCACTGGGCTGCCTGCCATTGGGGGTTTCTGGCGGCGGCAGACTCCAGCGTGCGCAGGCTGGTGGTGCCCACTGCAACGACTCGCCTGCCCGCCGCCTTGGCCTGGGCGATCTTCTCGGCGGTTTCCTGGTTCATGGCGCACCACTCGCTGTGCATGCGGTGCTCATTGAGATTCTCCGAGCGCACCGGCGAGAACGTGCCACTTCCCACATGCAGGGTGACGCGGGCGGTCTCCACGCCCATCTTTTTGAGGGCCGTGAGCATGGCTTCGTCGAAGTGCAGGCCCGCGGTGGGCGCGGCCACTGAGCCCGGGTGCTGGGCATAGACCGTCTGATAGCGGCTGCTGTCCTGCGCCGTGGGCTCATGGGTGATGTAGGGCGGCAGCGGCAGCTCGCCGTGTGAGTCGAGCACCTCGAAGACAGGCGCTCGGAAGTCCACCCGGAAGCGATCGCCGTGCTCGGGGTCTCGGCCGAGGACTGTCACCGCATGGTCTGGCGCCGATGCCTTCTGCAGTCGCAGAGAGACGCCAGCCGGGGGCTTCTTGCTTACCCGGAGCATGACCAGGGCCGTGGTGGAATCCAATACACGCTCGACCAGAACTTCCACCGCCCCGCCAGTGTCTTTCACGGCGTGCAGGCGGGCCGGGATGACCTTGGAATCGTTGAAAACCAGAAGGTCGCCCGGGCGGAGAAGGGTGGGGAGGGCGGTGAAGCGGAGGTCTTTCAGGCGCACACCTTCTGCAATGCCTGCAACGGTTTCGGCCGGCAGCACTGATCCAATGATTCGGCCTGCGGCTGGCGTAGTGGGGGTAGCGGGCACCACCAGCAGCCGACTGGCTGAACGCTCTGCAGCGGGAGACTGAGCAATCAGTTCCGGTGGCAGGTGATAGTCGAAGTCGGAGAGTCGAAATTCATGCATGGGCGCTGGCAGAATAGCCCAAGTGAGCCACCCCAATGCCCCTTGCCCGGACTTTGAGACCGACCAGCCGGGTGTGGTGCGTGTGCGCTCTGGAGGCAGCACAGGCGCGCCCAAGACGCTGCACCGACCCATTGAAACCTGGGTGACCAGTGCACAGTTAGAGGCGCAGGCCTTTGGCCTCTCGGCACAGGACCGCTTCGCGGTCTTGGGTAACCCAAGCCACTCGCTCTGGGGCTATGTGCATTTCCGGGCTGCGCAGCTTGCAGCCCCGTGTGTGGGCCTATCGGCCCCCGACATTTCGGCACGGTCGGTCAGCGCCCTGCAGGAATGGAATGCAGTGGCCCCCACGGTGCTCTACGGTGTGCCTGAGTTGGTGGCCACCTTCGCGCGTCAGTTGCAGCGGCATGCGCAGCCTGTTTTAAGTGTTCGGATGCTGCTGCTCGGGGGTGGTCCTGTCTCGCCTTCCTTCCCCATGAGCCTGATGCAGTCCATCTTTCCGAATGCGAGCCTTTGGAGTTTCTACGGCACGGCAGAGACGAGTTTTATCGGCTTCAGGCGGCTCGACTTGGGTGACCAAGACAGTCCACCTGCGGGGGGTAGGCGTCCGGCGCAGGTTAGCCAAAGTGCTAAGCCCGATCTCTCAGGGGCAAGATCAAGAGAGGTCTTGCCTTTCGTGCTGTTCCCATCGGTCGAGCTCGACATTCGAGTCGAGCCGGATGGGGATGACGTCGGTGAGATCTGGGTGAGAAGCCCCATGACCATCGCGCCGGAAAAATGGGTGGGTACCGGTGATTTAGGGAGGTGGGCTCCTAGTGGCCGCTTTTGTCTGCTGGGCCGAGCCGCCCGGCAGTTGGTGATCAAGGGGGAAAAGTATCTGGTTGAACCCATCGAGCAGGCCTTAATGCAAAGGTCTGATCTGGCGCGCGTGGCCCTGCTGGCCAACAGCCAAGGCCAGGTGTGTTGCGTGAGTGTGGGCTGTAGCGTTGAGGCCGAAGGTGGAGCCGATCGGTCTGCCACAGCCCATGGACTCTCGCTTGAGCGGGTCAACGCAGCATGTCGTGATCATGACCCAGGTTTTCCGGGTGTGCGACGGGTGATCACGCTCGCGGCAAAGGATTGGCCCATTACGCCTGCTGGCAAGACCAATTTTGTAGCACTGCGGGAGATCCTCGAGGGCGTAAACACATGAATCGGGTGTTCATGGTCGCGGCCCGTCGAACGAGCATCTCACCGAAGGAGGGTGCTTTGGCCAATGCCCCGTTCCATGAGTTGGCAGCAATGGCGGCAAGGGCTGTGATGGCGGATGCAAAAGTCGCTACCAAACAGATCGATGGTTTTTTTCTGGGCAATGCCTTGGCGGCTGGTGGCAACCCAGCTCGGGTGGCAGCCCTCGCTTCAGGCCTTCCTCAACACGTCCCTGCCTGGAGCATCGACACCCAATGCTGCAGTGGGCTCGATGCTATTGCCTTGGCAGTAGATCGAATTCGGGCGGGTACGGACCATGTGCTGCTTGCGGGTGGGGCAGAGAGTGCAAGCCAGGCGCCGCAACGGAGCAAACGCATTCATGGCGGAGCAGAGCCAAGTCGGGAAAGAGAGCGCAACTTCCAGACAGTAGAGGCCGCATCGGCGAGCGCTGTACCCGGAGACTTTTCCTGGGTTCCTTATGAAGAAGCGGACTTCACGCCTTGGTCAGAACAAGAACCGAACATGGTCGAGTCGGCTCGCGCACTGAGCGATCAACTTGGGTACCTAGATGCGGAATATGAATGGGCGGTGACGTCTCATGATCGGGCTCGCAATGCCTCTCATCCTGAGCGAATTGCAGGTCACGCTGCGGCGGATCAGATGTCTCTGGCTGCTCCTAAGGCGATGCAAGACACCTACACGCGTGCCCTCACGGTGCAGGCCTGCCAACGCGCTGCAAGTCACCCCATCCACAACCCCACCACCATGGCCCCGCTGGCTGATGGTGCCGCAATGGTGCTTCTCATGTCCGAGCAGGCCCTGAAGGAGTGGTTAGAAGGAGGGGAGCGTGACGGGATGTCCTCGACCAGCAATCTCGATTCCGGTTTGGGCGGGAAACACAAGGCTGCTTCAGCGAATCGCCGAAGCCTTGAGGTGCGTGAGGTGATTTCGTGTTGCCAAGTGGGATCCGACCCATTCGCACCCGGGCTCTCCACGGCTGCATTAAAGAACTGGCTTGACCAGCTCCGTTCCGATCACGGTGAACCTGCCTGCGTGGAACTCATGGAGTCTTTCGCGGCCCAGACGATTCTCAATGTCAAAGCCTTGGCGCTTGATCCAGGTCGTGTGAACGTGGAGGGTGGCCTGCTGGCCATGGGGCACCCTATTGGCGCCAGTGGGGCCGTGCTGGTCGCCCGCCTGCACCACCGGCTTCGGGCAGGGGAGTGGGGCGCGGCTCTTATTCCTGCCGCGGGCGGCCTTGCGAGTGGGCTTGCTCTTTGGGGGATAGACGGGCAGTGACATGATATATACCATTGGTATTTATCAACCCAAAGGGAACGTAACTTCATGGAAACAGCACGTATTTTTCAATCGGGGAGGAGCCAGGCTGTTCGTTTGCCCAAGGCGTTTCGTTTTAGTGGATCAGAGGTCGGTGTGATGCATGTGGGCAATGGGGTGCTTTTACTGCCCATCGATCAACCCTGGGCCACGCTTGCAGCAGCATTGGAGGCCTTCGAACCCGGTTTTGTGTTGGAGCGAAACGAGCTTGAAAACCAAGTTCGGCCAGACATTTCGGCATGATTCTGCTCGATACAAATATTTGCACTTACATCATTAACGCGAAGCCTCCGGGTGTATTCGCTCACTTTGAGCGTCATCGCCTTGGTGATGTTGTTGTCTCTAGCGTGGTGGCCAGCGAGCTCGCATATGGCGTGGCCAAGAGTCGCTCTGGAACGAATCGGCAGGCGCTTGAGATGTTTCTTGCGCCGCTCGAGGTTTTGCCTTTCGATGAGAGGGCGGTTTGGGTCTATGGCGATCTGCGTGCGGAACTGGAGAGAGACGGCCGTTCCATTGGCGCCCTCGACACCATGATCGCCGCGCACGCACTCTCCCTAGATGCCACCTTGGTCACAAACAATGTGCGTGAATTCTCCAGAGTGCCAAGGCTTAATCTTGAGAACTGGGCCTAGAGGCCGCCGGACTGGTTGAGACTCTGCGGGCGCTGAGCGCTCTGGCCATGTGATCTGCTTGGCGCAGGCCTGCTCGCAGGCTAGGGGCCAGCAGCCTTGGCCCAGGTCTTTGAACGCCACGCACCTGATAGGCCTGACGCAACTGTTCCCACGTGCCGCGCTGAAGGCTGGCCATCCGAATCAAGAGGCCCATGCCCAAGGCCAGGCGCTCGGAAGACAAGCCCAGCCAATTCAGAGGCCTCAGCAAAGGCTCTATTGCGGCTAAGAGTGCCTGCAGCGGCGTGGTGATCGTCACCAATTCTGCGAGCAAGACCAGGGCGGCAAGCTTAAGCATGGTCACGGCAATGCTGGCGAACAACTCGTCGCTTAAGTCCCCCTGAACGCTCGCAATCAAGACCTGCGCCCCGGCAATGAAGGCAACCAGCCATGCAAGTGCTTTTGTGCTCTGCCCGAGTCTCCGCAGGCCCATGCCACCCAGGCTTGCATAGAGCACCAGCACAACAAGCAAGGCCGCACTCGCAACAAACCAACTGGAGATGGGCAGCATCGCCACGGACACCAAGGCCAAGATGAATAACTTCTGGCCCGCGGGCCGTGCGTGTAACCACGTGTTCTGGCTAATGTAGAGGGTGAGCATTGCGTAAAAAGAGCTGCAGCCTTAGGCCTTGCCAGAAATTGCGTAGGCCTTCACGACAACGTCCGCCGGGCCTTGCATCTGCACGGAGCCATCCTCCAACCAAATAACTTCTTCGAACCCATGCAGAAGTTCCAGCCGGTGTGTGGCCATGATGATTCGTTGGGGCAGGCTAAGAAGCGTAGCCATGAGCTGACCCGTGAGGCGATGGTCCAGCCCCGCGCAGGGTTCATCGAGCAGCAGCAGGTCGGGCTCGTCCATGAGCACCGCAAGCAGACAGACCAACTGCTTCTGGCCTTCAGAGAGTTCGTGAGTGGCAAGGCCAAGCAGATGCTCCGCGTCATGTGCTCGAGCCAAGGCTAGGGCACGGCTTTCTGGGCTCGCCTTGGAACCCACCCGTCCCTGCTGCCGTGCCCCAAAGCAGAGTTCCTCCATCACAGTGGGGAACAGCAATTGATGGTCTGGGTTTTGGAACAAGAAGCCGGGTTGCCCCTCCAAGTCCGCCTCCCCAACGGAGGGCACGATGAGCCCTTGCAGGGCCATCAAAAGGCTACTTTTCCCAGCACCATTGGGGCCCACGAGGCCGAGCCGGTGAGCCTTGGTCTGAAGGCTTAGGGACTCGAAAACTAGCCGATACTCGCGCGCCAGGCGCAGATTTGTGATGCGCATGGCCGGTATACTACGTGGCTTGAAAGTTTTCCCCAGCCAGCCGGAGTGGTGGAATTGGTAGACGCACCGGACTCAAAATCCGGCGCCAGAGATGGTGTGCGGGTTCGAGTCCCGCCTCCGGCACCACGCGAATGCGATTAACTCCCATGTGCCTTACGCCACCGATTACATGGCCATCGCTGTGGAGCTGGTACGGAATCACTTTGAGGGCCAGTTGGCTGGTCGAAGGATCCTTGACATACCCGCTGGCAATGGTTGGGTCTCAGATGAATTGTCCCGGGGTTCGGCCGAGGCGGTCTCGGCAGACATCAACGAGGAGCGACCAGATTACGCTCAGGTTGATATGGAGAGAACGCTCCCATTCTCAGATGGAGAGTTCGACGCCGTCGTCTCGTTGGAAGGAATTGAACATGTTTTGAACCCAGAGGCCCTGTTCGCCGAGTTCGCTCGGATTTTGAAACCGGGCGGCATGCTGGTTCTATCCACCCCAAACGTACAAAATTTTTACTCTCGTTGGCAGTTTTTCTGTACGGGATATTTGTTCCAGTTTGATCCATTCAACAAGGTCACTCGCGGCCCACAGGAGCGTTTAGATCGGGGGCATGTCTCCCCGGTAACTTTGGGGCAACTTCTTTATTGGACTAAGCAACACGGCATGCTGGTCGCGCAAGTGACGGGTGGCCGGATGAAAAAGCTCCTTTACCTCCCACTTTTCCTGCCTTTCATACTCCTTGGGTTTTATTGGGCTTGGTCGGACTGGAAGAAGACCTCAGGAGAGGAGCGGACGAAATCGATGCTTTCGCACTACTTTGGTCTGAGAACGTTACTCTCAAGGAGCTTGGTGTTCTCCGCAGTCAAGCCTGTCGAAAGTTACGCAGAAAAAACCTGACGCTGGGTTCTACGCCGACAACTTGCCCCTGAAATACCCAATCGTCTTCTCCAACCCCGCCTCTAAGTCCACCTTCGGTGACCAACCCAAGGCCTCTTTGGCAAGCGAGATGTCTGGCCGCCGCTGCTTGGGGTCGTCCTGGGGAAGGGGCAGGAACACGAGTTTGCTCTTGCTCTTGGTGAGCCGAATCACGGCCTCGGCAAGCTCAAGCATGGTGAACTCGCCGGGATTGCCGATGTTTACCGGCCCTGTCACGTCGCTTGCCGTGCCCATCATGCGGAGCATGGCCTCCACCAGGTCGTCCACAAAACAGAAACTGCGGGTCTGCTGGCCATCGCCATAGATGGTGATGTCCTCACCTTTAAGGGCCTGCACAATGAAGTTGCTCACCACGCGGCCATCGTTGGGGTGCATGCGTGGCCCATAGGTGTTGAAAATTCTCACCACCTTGATCTGCAGCCGGTGCTGGCGCCAATAGTCAAAGAAAAGCGTTTCGGCGCAACGCTTGCCCTCGTCGTAGCAGCTGCGAATGCCCACGGGGTTCACCTTGCCCCAGTAGGCCTCGGGCTGGGGGTGCACCTCTGGGTCTCCGTAAACCTCGCTGGTGCTCGCCTGCAGAATCTTGGCTCGAACGCGCTTGGCCAAACCCAGCATGTTGATGGCGCCATGCACGCTGGTTTTTGTGGTCTGAACGGGGTCGTGCTGGTAGTGCACGGGTGAGGCCGGGCAGGCGAGGTTGTAAATCTCATCCACCTCCACATAAAGCGGGAAGGTCACGTCGTGGCGCATCAACTCAAAGCGCGGGTGGCTCATCAGGTGGGAGACGTTCTCCTTGCTGCCCGTGAAGAAGTTGTCCACACACAGTACGTCCTGGCCGGCTTCAATGAGACGGTCGCAGAGGTGAGAGCCCAAGAAACCGGCGCCGCCGGTCACCAGTATGCGTTTGGTCATGGTCGGCATGCTACTCCTCCTTATCGACAGACAATTACCGCGATACCCAGCTGTTTAAATTTTTGATCACCCCTGTTGCAGGTGGTTTCTCGCTCCAGCGCGGCGAGGTCTTTGGCATGAAGCACCACCCAATCCCCGGGCTGTGGGGTTCCCGCAGAAATCACCCGCTGGGCCTCGAAGGAGAGGCTGGGTGCCGTGAGTCGCCAGGTGATGATGCGGTGAGGCGCTTGTGGACCATCGACCGGCATCGTGCGAATCGCCGTGGCGATCTCCCGAATCGGTTCTCGAAGGCTCTTCATGATGGTTGGCACGACCAGGCCATGGAGGCCAATGGCGAAGGTGGTGGCGGCCAGCCAGATGGGGAGGCAGGCCGGGAGCCAATTGGCGGGGGCAAGATGCCTGCCGTCTAAAGCATTCGACGATGATAAGTCTGTGATTGTGATCGCAATGGTCATCACCACCCCCACCATTACCATCAAACCCATCAGTCCGAAGGCCCAGGTCAGGTCCTCAAACCGCTCTGCCGCATCGGCCAGAACCAACGCGTAGTAGGCATCGGTCACCCCAGCGGTTGCGGCCGCGAACCAGACTGGCAAAAGGGCAAGACCGGCAGCGCAGAGCGCAGCGAAGATGAAGCCAATGGACTGAATGCGCACGCCAGGAAGGGGCCTAATCCGATGAGACTCGTCGGGGGAGCGTCCGCTCGTTCGCTGCTCGATCCCCGCAGCCAGAATCGCCATGAGCACGATGAGGCCAGAGAGGCCATAGAACCCGTAGTGGGGCAGCTTGGTCGCCGAGAACGAGAAAAAGACGACCACAAACAGGAAGACGTTCCAGCAGAGCACCAATTCAGTCTGGCGCAGCTTGAAGCGCAGGCCCTGCCAGAGGGTGAACACCACCAGCGGAAGCCAGGGCAGGCTGGCAATCAGCATCCAGCCGGGGTAGTACAGGGGCCCAGCCGAGAAGCCATGCATGGTCTGGGTAAAGCGCCCCAGGTTGTGCAGACCGAGAAAGCCCTCGATGAAGGCCATGCCCTGGGCCTGGAACTGGAGCAGGTACCACGGCCCTGAAATTGTCATCGGAATCAGCCATACCCAGGGGTCGGCAACCAGTCGCAGCAGTTGCAGCAACCGGCCGGTGACTAGACTGGCCAACAAGGCTGCGGCACCCGGCACCAAGACAGCGATCGGCCCCTTGGTCAGCAGGCCAAGCCCGATGAAGACCGTGGCCCATCGAAAGTTCTTTCGCTGCGACGACGATGGGCTCTTGTCTGTGAACAGGCTCTTCCATACAAACAATAGACTCATGGCCATCCAGGCATTCAATAGCGCATCGGCCGTTGCTGCACGCGACATGGCGGGAATACCAAGACAGGTGGCCGAGATGAGCACGGCCCAGCCATAGGCCCGAAGGGCCGCCCCACCCTCGACTGGCTGCCCCAGGCTCAGTCGCTGGGCAATCAAATAGGCCCAGCCGCCAATCGCACCGATCCAAACAAGGCCTGCCAATGCAGAGTGCAGCCTGGCTCCCCAGGCGTTGAGCCCCAATAGTTCGAAGCCCAGCATCTGGGCCCAGTGGGTAAGCACCGGCTTGTCGAATCGGGGGGTATCGAGCAGCCAGGGCGAGATGAAGTCGCCTCGGATGAGCATCTCTCGACTGGCCTCGGAGAAGGCGCCCTCATCGAGATCTGTGAGCGGCGCGCTGCCCAGTTGAATGAAGAGCACGGCCAGGGCGGTGAGCCAGGCGAGGGCAACGAAGAGGTGATCGCTCTTGTTTGTTGATCGCCAAAACTGATCGTTCATACCCGCCGCCCAAACCAGAAGACCAAGCCCAGCAGCCCTTGGGCTGTGGCTGTGAGCCCGAAGAGCACCGAGCCGGTCAGCACCAGACTCTCATCAAAGCCCAGCGGCGCGAGGAAGGCCACCGCGCCGAGTTCCCGCGCACCAAAGCCCCCGATCGATGCGGGCAGTACGCCCGACAGGAAGATGCCCCCGCAGACCGCCATCAAGACGGGCACCGGCACCTCCAGGCCGGCCGCTGCCAGGCAGAGGCCAAAGGCCAGCATGGTCAGTAACTGGGCGACCACCGAATGGCCCAAGGTCTTTACGAGCTGGGGGCTGCCTGCGGCAATGCGCAGCAGCAGGCTGCAGGCCCGATGCCAGAGGCCCCTGCTCGACTGGACCCAGGCTTGCAGCATGGGCCGGCCCACTGCCGCCAGCAGAATCGGCGCAACCAGGG
>CAMAXF010000019.1 GCA_945862305.1 Bordetella parapertussis
CTAATGACTTCAAAACCATTGGTGAGTCGAACCTTCGCCACCTTTCGCAGCGCTGAGTTCGGCTTCTTCGGGGTCGTGGTGTAGACCCGCGTGCAGACGCCACGGCGCTGGGGGGATGACTCCAGCGCAGGGCTCTTGCTCTTAATAGTCTCGCTGGTGCGCGGCTTGCGCACCAACTGGTTGATCGTGGGCATTTCAGCTTCCTTGGGTTAATTCTGATGAAATCTGGGAAAAGCCCACGATTTTTGGGCTTTTCCCATTGGCTGTCAAGCGGATTCCCCTGCGTCGGTTTCTGTGGCGGCATTTTCTGATGCATCGTCGCCACCCGAGAACAGGGCCTCGGCCTCAATGGCTGCCTGCTCGGCCAAGGTTTTGGCCTCGGCCGCCTCCGCAGTCTCCCGCTCCTTGCGGGCGCGGTGGTAGGCCAGGCCCGTTCCGGCTGGGATCAGTCGGCCGACAATCACGTTCTCCTTGAGGCCGCGCA
This sequence comes from Bordetella parapertussis, assembly GCA_945862305.1. Taxonomy (GTDB): domain Bacteria; phylum Pseudomonadota; class Gammaproteobacteria; order Burkholderiales; family Burkholderiaceae_A; genus Hahnella. Next base: position 485 of record CAMAXF010000019.1, read on the forward strand.
GATCGTCTTGCTTGCCCATGATGGCCGCCTCGGTGAGCACCCGGGTGGTCTCCTGGAAGGAGGCCGCCGAGATGAAGGAGTCGGTCGAGAGTGAGGCCTTGGTGATACCCAGCAGAAGGTTGTCGTGCATGGCGGCGCGACCACCGTCGGCCACGACACGGTCGTTCTCCTCGAGCAGCTCGGAGCGCTCCACCTGCTCACCCGGGATAAATCGAGTGTTGCCCGGGTCGGAGATCTGCACGCGGCGCAGCATCTGGCGAACAATCACCTCGATGTGCTTGTCGTTGATCTTCACGCCCTGGAGTCGGTAGACGTCCTGGACTTCATCAACGATGTAGCGCGACAGGGCCTCGATGCCCAAGAGGCGGAGGATGTCCTGCGGATCGGCCGGGCCGTCCACAATCATCTCGCCCTTGTTCACGATCTGACCGTCGTGGACCAGTACGCTCTTTTCTTTCGGAATCAAGAACTCCTGGGCCACGCCGTCCATGTCGGTGATGACCAGACGCTGTTTGCCCTTGGTGTCCTTGCCGAAGGAGACCGTGCCGGTAACCTCGGCCAGCATGCCAGCATCCTTGGGGGAACGGGCCTCGAAGAGCTCGGCCACACGGGGCAAGCCGCCGGTGATGTCGCGGGTCTTTTGGGATTCCTGCGGGATTCGCGCAAGCACCTCGCCCACAGCGACTTCCTGGCCATCGCGCACGGTGATGAGTGCACCCACTGGGAAGCTGATGTTCACTGCATGGTCGGTGCCCGCGATCTTCACCTCTTCGCCACCTGCGATCAGCTTGACCTGGGGGCGAACGCCCTTGCTGGCTGCGCTGCGGCGCTTGGCATCGATGACCACCAGGGTCGACAGACCGGTGACGTCGTCGATTTGCTTGGCCACCGTGACGCCCTCTTCCACATTCTCAAAGCGGATCTGGCCGGCGTACTCGGTGATGATGGGACGTGTGAGCGGGTCCCAGGTGGCCAGAATGGCACCGGCCTTCACCGCATGGCCATCGACCATGGACAGTGTGGCGCCATAAGGAACCTTGTGACGCTCACGCTCACGGCCGTTGTCGTCGACGATCAAGACCTCGCCCGAGCGAGAAATGACGACGGGCTCTTTCTTGGCGTTGGTGATGTAGCGCATCGTGGGGGTGAATCGGATCACGCCGTTGGACTTGGCCTCAATGCTCGACTGGGCTGCTGTTCGCGAGGCTGCACCACCAATGTGGAAGGTGCGCATGGTCAGCTGCGTGCCGGGCTCGCCAATCGACTGGGCTGCAATGACACCGACGGCCTCGCCCACGTTGACCAGGTTGCCGCGGCCAAGGTCGCGGCCATAGCACTTGGCGCACAGGCCAAACCGGGTGCCGCAGGTCAGCGGGGTGCGCACGCGCACCTCGTCCACACCCAGGCGCTCGATCGCATCGACGGCATCCTCGTCGAGCAGGGCACCCTCTTCGATGAGGGTCTCTTGGGTTTCGGGGTTCACGACCTCACTGGCGGTCACGCGGCCCAGGATTCGATCGCGCAGGGCCTCGATGACCTCACCACCCTCGACCAGGGCCTTCATGGTGATGCCGTTGTCGGTGCCACAGTCATCCTCAATGACCACCAGGTCTTGGGTCACATCGACCAGTCGACGGGTTAGGTAGCCAGAGTTGGCGGTCTTGAGCGCCGTGTCGGCCAGACCCTTTCGGGCGCCGTGGGTGGAGATGAAGTACTGCAGCACATTGAGGCCCTCACGGAAGTTCGCCGTGATGGGGGTCTCGATGATGGAACCGTCAGGCTTGGCCATGAGGCCTCGCATGCCCGCGAGCTGCCGAATCTGGGCTGCCGAACCACGGGCACCTGAGTCGGCCATCATGTAGATGGAGTTGAAGGACTCTTGGCGCACGTCGTGGCCTTTGCGGTCTTTGACAACCTCACCGGCGAGCTGGTCCATCATGGCCTTGCCCACCTGGTCGCCTGCACGGCCCCAGATGTCCACGACCTTGTTGTAGCGCTCGCCCGATGTCACCAGGCCCGAGGCGTACTGCTGCTCGATCTCTTTGACCTCGGTCTCGGCCTTGGCCAAGATATCAACCTTCTGGGCCGGCACAAGCATGTCATCCACACAGATGGAGATGCCAGCGCGGGTGGCCAGTGCAAAGCCAGACTGCAGAAGCTTGTCGGCCAGGATCACGGTGGCGCGCAGGCCACAGCGGCGGAAGGAGGCGTTGATGAGCCGTGAGATCTCTTTCTTCTTGAGGGCCTTGTTCATGTTGGTGAAGGCCAGGCCGGCGGGAAGAATCTTGGAGAGCAGTGCACGGCCCACGGTGGTCTCATAGCGCACCAGTTTGGTGGTGGACTCGCCGCTCGCCCGGTCGATCTCGGTCTCTTCAATTCGCACCGTGATCTTGGTGCCAAGCTCCACCTCTTTCGAGGCGTAGGCACGCTCCACTTCCGAGACATTGGCCAGGAACATGCCCTCGCCACGGCCGTTGACCTTCTCACGGGTGGCGTAATAGAGGCCCAGCACGATGTCCTGCGACGGAACGATGGATGGCTCGCCGTTGGAGGGGAAGAGCACGTTGTTGGAGGCCAGCATCAGGGTGCGGGCCTCCATCTGGGCCTCAAGCGACAGCGGCACGTGAACGGCCATCTGGTCGCCGTCGAAGTCGGCGTTGAAGGCCGCACAGACCAGAGGGTGCAGTTGAATGGCCTTGCCCTCGATGAGCACTGGCTCAAAGGCCTGGATGCCCAGACGGTGGAGGGTTGGGGCACGGTTGAGCATGACGGGGTGCTCGCGAATGACTTCTTCGAGGATGTCCCAGACCTCGGGCACCTGCTGCTCCACGAGCTTCTTGGCCGCCTTGATGGTAGTGGCCATGCCACGCAGCTCGAGCTTGTTGAAGATGAAGGGCTTGAAGAGTTCGAGCGCCATCAGCTTGGGCAGGCCGCACTGGTGCAGCTTGAGCGTGGGGCCCACCACAATGACCGAGCGGCCCGAGTAGTCGACCCGCTTGCCCAGCAGGTTCTGACGGAAGCGGCCGCCCTTGCCCTTGATCATGTCGGCGAGCGACTTCAGGGCACGCTTGTTGGCGCCCGTCATGGCCTTTCCACGGCGACCATTGTCGAGCAGGGAGTCGACGGACTCCTGCAGCATGCGCTTCTCGTTGCGCACGATGATCTCGGGCGCGCGCAGCTCAAGCAGACGCTTCAGGCGGTTGTTTCGGTTGATCACACGACGGTAGAGGTCGTTGAGGTCAGAGGTGGCAAAACGGCCACCGTCGAGCGGCACCAGGGGCCGCAGTTCGGGGGGCAGCACGGGCAGCACCTGCATGACCATCCAGTCGGGCTTCACGCCCGACTTGTGGAAGCCTTCCAAGACCTTGAGTCGCTTGGCGATCTTCTTGATCTTGGCGTCGGAGGAGGTCTCGGCGAGGTCCTTGCGGAGCTGCTCAATCTCGCGCTCGAGGTCGATGGACGAGAGCAGGGCGGCCACGCCTTCGGCACCCATCTGGGCCACGAACTCGCCGTCGCCATACTGCTCGACCTTGGCGAGGTAGTCGTCTTCGGACATGATCTGGCCGCGCTTGAGCGGGGTCATGCCGGGCTCCACCACCACATAGGCCTCGAAGTACAGAACCCGCTCAATGTCACGCAGGGTCATGTCGAGCACCATGCCGAGGCGGCTGGGCAGGGACTTCAGGAACCAGATGTGGGCCACGGGGCTGGCCAGCTCAATGTGGCCCATGCGCTCACGGCGCACCTTGGCCAGCGTGACCTCCACGCCGCACTTCTCACAAATGACACCGCGGTGCTTCAGGCGCTTGTACTTGCCGCACAGGCACTCGTAGTCTTTGACGGGGCCAAAGATCTTGGCGCAGAACAGGCCATCACGCTCGGGCTTGAAGGTCCGGTAGTTGATGGTCTCTGGTTTCTTGACCTCACCAAAAGACCAGGAACGGATCTTGTCGGGAGAGGCCAGGCCGATGCGAATGGCATCGAATTGCTGATCCTGCTGGACCTGCTTGAATAGATCGAGTAGCGCTTTCATATTCTCAGTTCCTTTGTGATCAGTGGCGTTCGAGGTCGATGTCAATGCCCAACGAGCGGATCTCTTTGACCAGCACGTTGAACGATTCCGGCATGCCAGCGTCGATCACGTGGTCGCCCTTGACGATGTTCTCGTAGACACGGGTTCGACCAGCAACGTCGTCTGACTTGACGGTGAGCATTTCCTGCAGGGTGTAGGCCGCACCATAGGCCTCCAGTGCCCAGACCTCCATCTCGCCGAAACGCTGGCCGCCGAACTGGGCCTTGCCGCCCAGGGGCTGCTGCGTGACCAGCGAGTACGGGCCGGTAGAACGGGCATGCATCTTGTCGTCCACCAGGTGATGCAGCTTGAGCATGTGCATGTAGCCCACGGTCGTGGTGCGGTCGAAGCCGTCGCCGGTGCGACCGTCATAGAGCTGAACCTGGGTGCGGGTGACGGTGAGGCCCACCTTGGCGGCCACGTCATCGGGATAGGCGAGCTGCAGCATCTGCCGAATCTCGTCTTCCTTGGCACCGTCGAACACCGGGGTGGCAAAGGGCACGCCATCCTGGAGGTTCTGTGCAAGCTCGACCACCTCGACATCCTTGAGGCCTGCGATGTCCTCGGGCTTGCCCGTGGCGTTGTAGACGCCCTCGAGGGCCTTGCGAAGCTCGGACACCTTGGCCTGACGCTCGAGCATCTCACCGATGCGCTGGCCGAGGCCTTTGGCGGCCCAGCCCAGGTGGGTCTCGAGAATCTGGCCCACGTTCATCCGTGAGGGCACGCCCAAGGGGTTGAGCACGATATCGACCGGGCGGCCATCGGCCATGTAGGGCATGTCCTCCACGGGAACAATCCGCGAGACCACACCCTTGTTGCCATGGCGGCCGGCCATCTTGTCGCCCGGCTGCAGGCGACGCTTGACGGCCAGGTAGACCTTGACCATCTTGAGCACGCCAGGGGGGAGTTCATCGCCCTGGGTGAGCTTGCGGTGTTTCTCTTGATAGGCGAGGTCGAACTGGTGGCGCTTCTGCTCGAGCGACTCCTTGAGGCCCTCGAGCTGCTGGGCCGCCGTCTCATCCGAGAGGCGAATGTCGAACCAGTGGTAACGGTCGAGGTCGGCGAGGTAATCGGCCGTGATGGGCGAGCCCTTGGCGAGCTTCTTGGGGCCGCCATTGGCAGGCTGGCCGAGCAGAAGCTTTTCGATCCGCTGGAAGGCGTCGGTCTCAACGATACGAAGCTGGTCATTGAGGTCTTTGCGATAACGGCCAAGCTCCTCATCGATGATCTGCTGGGCCCGCTTGTCGCGCTGAATGCCCTCACGGGTGAAGACCTGCACGTCAATGACGGTGCCGCTCATGCCCGAGGGCACACGCAGGGACGTGTCCTTCACGTCCGAGGCCTTCTCACCAAAGATGGCGCGAAGCAGTTTCTCTTCTGGGGTGAGTTGGGTCTCGCCCTTGGGGGTGACCTTGCCCACGAGCACGTCGCCCGCCTGCACCTCGGCACCGATATAAACCACGCCCGACTCATCGAGCCGGCCGAGTTGGCCTTCGGAAAGGTTGGAGATGTCTCGTGTGATTTCCTCCGGCCCGAGCTTGGTGTCGCGTGAGAAGACCGAGAGCTCCTCGATGTGGATCGAGGTGTAGCGGTCTTCGGCGACCACACGCTCAGAAATGAGGATGGAGTCTTCGAAGTTATAGCCGTTCCAGGGCATGAAGGCGACCAGCATGTTCTGGCCCAGGGCGAGTTCGCCCAGGTCGGTGGAAGCGCCATCGGCCACCACATCGCCACGCACCACGACATCACCCTTGGTGACCACGGGACGCTGGTTGATGTTGGTGTTCTGGTTGGAACGGGTGTACTTGATCAGGTTGTAGATGTCGACACCCGACTCGCCTGCACGTGTCTCTGCATCATTCACCCGAATCACGATGCGGCGTGAGTCAACATAGTCGACCACACCACCACGGCGGGCCTGCACCACGGTGCCGGAGTCGACAGCGCAGGTGCGCTCAATGCCGGTGCCCACCAAAGGCTTCTGGGGTCGCAGGCAGGGAACGGCCTGGCGCTGCATGTTCGATCCCATGAGGGCGCGGTTGGCGTCATCGTGCTCAAGGAAGGGAATGAGCGAGGCGGCCACCGAGACAATCTGCGAAGGCGCCACGTCCATGTACTCCACACGGTCGGGGCCCGACAGGGTGGTCTCGCCATTGACACGCACCGACACGAGGTCCTCGAGCAGGCGGCCCTTGCCATCCATTTCGGCATTGGCCTGGGCAATCACATAACGGCCCTCTTCAATGGCCGAGAGGTACTCGATCTGATCTGTGACCACGGCATTGACCACCTTGCGGTAAGGCGTCTCAAGGAAGCCATACTCATTGAGGCGGGCATACAGGGCCAGAGAGTTGATCAGGCCGATGTTCGGACCTTCTGGCGTCTCGATGGGGCAGACACGACCATAGTGGGTGGGGTGCACGTCGCGCACCTCAAAGCCTGCACGCTCGCGGGTCAGGCCGCCAGGGCCGAGTGCGGACACGCGGCGCTTGTGCGTGATTTCAGAGAGAGGATTGGTCTGGTCCATGAACTGCGAGAGCTGGGAGGACCCGAAGAACTCGCGAATGGCTGCCGAAATTGGCTTGGAATTGATGAGGTCGTGCGGCATGAGGTTGTCGGCCTCGGCCTGGCCCAGACGCTCCTTGACTGCACGCTCCACGCGAACGAGGCCTGAGCGGAACTGGTTCTCTGCAAGCTCACCCACACAACGCACGCGGCGGTTGCCCAGGTGATCGATGTCGTCGATCTCGCCGCGGCCGTTGCGAAGTTCCACCAGCACCTTGATGGTGTCGAGGATGTCCTCGTTGGAGAGGGTCATCGCACCGAGCACCTCTTCACGGCCCAGGCGGCGGTTGAACTTCATGCGGCCGACCTTGGAGAGGTCGTAGGAATCTTCACTGAAGAAGAGCCGGTTAAAGAGTGCTTCGACGGCATCTTCCGTGGGCGGCTCGCCCGGACGCATCATGCGATAGATGGCCACCCGCGCCGAGAGCTGATCGGGTGTCTCATCGAGCCGCAGGGTCGAGGAAATATAGGGGCCGTGGTCGAGGTCGTTGACATAGAGGGCCGAGAAGTCACGCACCTTGGCATCGCGCATCTTGGCGAGCAGCTCTTCGGTGATCTCGTCGTTGGCCTTGGCCATCAGCTCGCCCGTCTCTGGGTCGATGAGGTTGGTGGCCACGACACGGCCTAAGAGGTAGTCGTCCGGCACGGAGATGCGCTTGAGGCCTGCCTTCTCGATGTCGCGGATGTGCTTGGCGTTGATGCGCTTGTCTTTGGGGACGACAACATTGCCGTCCTTGTCGACGATGTCAAAGCGCGCCTGCTCACCCTTGAGCCGCTCAGCCACGAGTTCCATCTGGGCGCCCTGGGGCATCAGCTGGAAGTGGTCGAAGGCAAAGAAATGCGCCAGGATCTGCTCGGGCGTGAGGCCCAGGGCCTTCATGAGGATGGTGACGGGCATCTTGCGACGACGGTCGACCCGGAAATAGAGGATGTCCTTGGGGTCGAACTCGAAGTCGAGCCAGGAGCCACGGTAAGGAATGATTCGGGCCGAGAAGAGCAGCTTGCCCGAGCTGTGGGTCTTGCCCCGGTCGTGCTCGAAGAATGCGCCCGGCGAGCGGTGCAGCTGACTCACGATGACACGCTCGGTGCCGTTGATCACGAAAGAGCCGGTGTCGGTGACCAGGGGCATCTCGCCCATGTAGACCTCTTGCTCCTTGACCTCTTTGATCGTGGGCTTGGCCGCCTCACGGTCGAGGATGACGAGCCGCACACGTGCGCGCAATGGCGCTGCAAAGGTCAGGCCTCGCTGCTGGCATTCCTTCATGTCGAAGGGGGGCATGCCGAGCTGGTAGTGCACGAATTCGAGCCGTGCCATGCCGTTGTGGCTGGTGATCGGGAAGATGGACTGAAAGGCCGCCTGAAGGCCAGACTCGTCTCGAGTGTCCGGGGCCGTGTCGGCCTGGAGGAAGTCTCGATAAGACTGAAGCTGGGTCTCGAGCAGGTAAGGAACCTCCAACACCGGTGGGCGTTTTGCAAAGCTCTTGCGGAGGCGTTTCTTTTCAGTAAAGTTGTAGGCCATTCGGGTCCTCGGGGTCTGAAAAAGAAGGGACTGACTTGGCGATGTGGGCCTTCAAATAAAAGCCGCCATGGCGAAGACAGCCCCACCGGGCCAACGGCCCGGGGCGGCTGAATAAACGATTACTTGACTTCGACCTTCGCGCCGGCTTCCTCGAGCTGCTTCTTGAGGGCGTCGGCATCGGCCTTGGAGACACCTTCTTTGACGGCCTTGGGTGCACCGTCCACGAGGTCTTTGGCTTCCTTCAGGCCCAGGCCAGTGGCAGCACGCACCACCTTGATGACCTCAACCTTCTTCTCGCCTGCGGCTGCCAGCATCACGGTGAACTCGGTCTGCTCCTCAGCAGCCGCGCCACCTGCGGCTGCGCCGCCGCCAGCAGGCGCTGCAACAGCCACAGCCGTGGCTGCGGCGGACACGCCGAACTTGTCTTCCATCATTTTGATGAGCTCGGAAAGCTCCAGAACACTCATCGAACCAACTGCATTCAGGACATCTTCTTTGGTCATTGCCATGTTTAAAACTCCAAATAAAGGTTCAAAAGGTCGTGGTTGTTAGGCGCCAGCCTGCTCGCGCTGATCCCGAACAGCAGCGAGGGCCCGCACGAACTTCGTGGGCACCTCGTTGAGGGTCTGCACAAACTTGACGGTGGGCGCCTGCATGGTGCCGAGCAGCTTGGCCAAGAGCTCTTCGCGCGAGGGCAATGCGGCCAGGGCCTTGATTGCATTTGCGTCAACAGTGCTGTTGGGCAGCGCACCCGCTTTAATGACCAGCCGATCGTTGGCCTTGGAGAAGTCCTGGAGGACTTTCGCCACAGCAACGGGGTCTTGCGAGACACCGTAGATCAGCGGACCAACCATTTGGTCGGACAGCTTCTCGAACGGGGTTCCCGCAACGGCACGGCGCACCAACGTGTTCTTGAGAACGCGCAGGTAGACGCCCGACTGCCGGGCCTTGCGGCGGAGCTCGGTCATGCTGGCAACATCCAGACCACGGTACTCCGCAACCACAATTGCTTGCGCCGTTGCCACCTGGGCAGTGACGTCGGCAATCATGGCTGCCTTTGCTTCGCGGTTTAATGCCACGGTTTGCTCCTACAAAAGCCTCGCAGGCCAATGGCCCTTGAGGCGGTTGAAACCGGCGACCTTCGAACCTTCCGGCGCAGCCCATGAGGGCCTTGCCTTGTGTCTTCCGGGACCGCCATCTGCGTTGGGCTCAGTTCAACCTGAAATTAAGCGATGCCCCAACGGTCTTTGACAACCTGTTGGCCCCACGCAGCACTGCCGCAAGGCCAACAGCCCAAAGTCTTCTATGCAGCCTGCTGCCCCAGCAGCGACTGCGTTTCCACTCGAATGCCGGGGCCCATGGTCGTAGAGACGGCCACCTTGCGAAGGTAGACGCCCTTGGACGACGAGGGCTTTGCGCGGTTGAGGGCATCGATGAGCGCCACAAGGTTGCTCTTCAGTGCGCCGACCTCGAACGAGGCCTGACCGATCGTGCAATGAATGATTCCGGCCTTGTCGGTGCGGTACTGCACCTGGCCTGCCTTGGCATTCTTCACGGCCGTGACCACATCCGGGGTGACCGTGCCCACCTTGGGGTTCGGCATGAGCCCGCGGGGGCCGAGGATCTGACCGAGCTGGCCCACCAGGCGCATGGCGTCTGGCGAGGCAATGACGATGTCGAAGTTCATCTGGCCGGCCTTGATCTGCTCGGCGAGGTCTTCCATGCCAACGATGTCGGCACCTGCGGCCTTGGCCTGGTCGGCCTTCTCGCCCTGGGCGAACACGGCCACACGGGCGGTCTTGCCGGTGCCGGCGGGCAGCACCAGGGAGCCCCGCACGAGCTGGTCTGATTTCTTGGCATCGATGCCGAGCTGAACCGCCACATCGACGGACTCGGTGAACTTGGCCGTGGCGCAGGATTTGGCCAGGGCCAGTGCCTCATCGGCGGTGTATGTCTTGGTGCGGTCGACCTGGGACCGAACCGCTGAAATGCGTTTGGAGAGTTTGGCCATGATTAGAGTCCCTCTACCGTGATGCCCATGCTGCGGGCGCTTCCAGCAATGGTCTTGACGGCCGCATCGAGGTCGGCGGCCGTGAGATCGGGCTGCTTGGTTTTTGCGATGTCTTCGCACTGGGCGCGGGTGATCGAGCCGACCTTGTCGGTGTGGGGCTTGGCAGAGCCCTTGTCGATCTTCGCGGCCTTCTTGATGAGGATGGACGCCGGTGGCGTCTTCATCACGAAGGTGAATGTCTTGTCTGCGAAGGCGGTGATCACGCATGGAATGGGAAGGCCCGGCTCCATGCCTTGGGTCTGGGCATTGAATGCCTTGCAGAACTCCATGATGTTCAGACCGCGCTGGCCCAGGGCTGGGCCAATGGGTGGCGACGGATTCGCCTTGCCTGCAGGAACCTGCAGCTTGATGTAACCAATGATCTTCTTTGCCATGACGGCTCCTATTGCGAGTACATGCGCGGGGCCCTACTTCGCAGCCCCGCTCCTCAAAAACCGGCCGATGCTTCCGACCGGGCCACTGCTAGAGTTTCTCGACCTGACCAAACTCCAGTTCCACTGGTGTCGAACGACCGAAGATCGTGACCGACACCCGCAGACGATTCTTTTCGTAGTTCACTTCCTCGACGTTGCCGTTAAAGTCGGTGAACGGGCCTTCCTTGACGCGGACCACCTCGCCCACCTCGAAGAGGACCTTGGGCCGGGGCTTCTCAACACCCTCTTGCATCTGGGCCATGATCTTGTCGACCTCGGCCTGTGAGATGGGGGTGGGCTTGCTTGCGGTGCCGCCCACAAAGCCGGTGACCTTGTTGGTGTTCTTCACCAAATGCCAGGTCTGCTCGTTCATGTCCATTTCCACCAGCACGTAGCCTGGAAAGAAACGACGCTCCGAGAGGGCCTTCTGGCCGCCGCGAATCTCGACCACCTCTTCGGTGGGCACCAGAATCTGGCCGAATTGATCCTGCATGCCTGCACGGTCAATTCTTTCTTGGATGGCTCGGGCCACGCTCTTCTCCATGCCTGAAAAGGCATGTACGACGTACCAACGTTTGGTCATGGTCACTTCCATCCCAACAACAAATCGTAGAGCACCCATTCCAGCGACTTGTCGGTCAGCCAGAGAAAGAGCGCCATCACAAAAACAAATACGAAGACGATGCCGGTGGTCTGGAGCGTCTCCTTGCGGCTGGGCCAATGAACGCGCCGCGCCTCGGCCTGAGCCTCACGGGCAAAGCCCATGAATACGCGGCCAGACGGACTGGCCAGGCCCAGCACCAGTGCCACCACAATGCCCGCCACCAGGGAGCCCAAGGCTGCCAATGCAGAGGAATCCCCCTGCGTGTGATAGCCCACCACCCCCGCGATGAAGGCGAGCACAGAACCCGCCAACATGAGTTTGTTGGACAGGCTGCTGGTGGAGACGTCGGTGACGGTGCTCATGGCGCGAGGTTGCCTGGGATCGGAGGGTTGGCAGGGGCAGAGGGAATCGAACCCCCAACCTTCGGTTTTGGAGACCGACGCTCTGCCAGTTGAGCTATGCCCCTCAGCTCCGATAGACCAGACAAATCCTTTTACTCGATCACTTTAGCGACGACGCCTGCGCCGACGGTACGGCCGCCCTCGCGGATGGCAAAGCGCAGGCCCTGCTCCATGGCAATCGGCGCAATCAGGGTGACCACCATCTTCACATTGTCACCAGGCATCACCATCTCCGTGCCCTCAGGCAACACCACCGAGCCCGTGACATCGGTCGTGCGGAA
>CAMAXF010000020.1 GCA_945862305.1 Bordetella parapertussis
TGTCTCGGCAATGACCCTGGGCTTGCCCATGCGCCGGGCCACCAGGGCCTGGCCAATGGTGTTGTTCACCTTGTGGGCACCGGTGTGGTTCAAGTCTTCCCGCTTGAAATAGATCTGGGCCCCGCCGAGATCCTGGGACCAGCGCTTGGCGTGATAGATCGGGCTGGGGCGGCCCACAAAATGTTTGAGCTCTCGGTGGAACTCGGCCTGGAAGGCCTCGTCGTGCTGGGTTTCTGCATAGACCCGGCGAAGTTCTTCCAGGGCATGGCTGAGCGTCTCGGAGACGAAGCTGCCACCGTAGGGGCCGAAATGTCCCGCAGCATCGGGCAGGTTGTAAGGCAGGTCGTTCGGTTTCACTCATTGCTCCTTGGGCCATCGGCTCTCGCCACGGCGTTCACAAATGCCTTCATTCGATCCACATCCTTCACACCCTTTACCGGTGCGCCACCCAATAGTTGTTCCACGCCACTCGACACATCGACCGCGGGCGGGGCCAGCGTGGCGATGGCCTGCGCCACCGAGCCGGCCTCCAACCCCCCGCTGAGGACCCAATTTGCCGGCAAATGTGGCCCAACGTCTTTCAAAATCTGCCAATCGAATGCCATTCCGCTGCCGCCAAACCCGCTGGAATCTGCATCAAACAGCAGGGTGGCGTCATCCTGGAACTGATTAACCAATGTTATCAGTCCCTCCGCGGTGGTGGCGGCAGAGACACGAAGGGCTTTCACCACGGGGCGGCCGAGGTCTTGGCAGGCTGCCGGGTCTTCATCACCGTGCAATTGAATGTGCGAGAGGCCCACGGCCTTGGCCGTCTCGAGCACCTGCCCACGCGCTGCATTCACAAACAAGCCCACCACCGACATCCAGGGGGCCACTGCCTTGGCCAGGCATTGGGCCTGCTCCAGCCCCACGGCCCGCGGGCTCTTCGGATAGAAGACCAGGCCAATGGCATCCGCGCCCAAGGCCGCAGCGGCCTGCGCGTCCTCGACACGGGTGATGCCACAGATCTTGATGCGCGTTCTCATGGGAGGAAGATTGGGGGCTCTGCAACAAAGGTGTGATCGTACGCCACCGACCACAGGCAAAGGCCTTGGGCGGGAAAGGTGCGGGCTGCGACGGTTCGATCCTTGGCTTCCAAGAGACTTCGAAGCCAGCCCACCGGCTGGGCGCCACGGCCCACCTCGATGAGGCTGCCCACCAGGTTGCGAACCATGTGGTGCAGAAAGGCGTTGGCCTCCACCTCCACCCAGATGTCGGTGCCATGCTGATGGACCTCGAAGCGATGAAGCCTGCGAATGGGACTGCTGGCCTGGCACTCTGCCGCCCGAAAGCTGGTGAAGTCATGCTCGCCAATCACCCGCTGGGCGGCGGCCCGCATGGGCTCGAGCATCAGGGGCTGGAACACCCAGGTGGAAAAGCGCGCCCGCAGGGGGCAGTCCACCGGCTCGTTGTGAATGCGATAGCGGTAGGTGCGGGACCGAGCCGAAAAGCGGGCATGAAAGTCGTCGGGCACTGGCGCGGCCCATCGCACACGAATGGCTGCAGGCAGAAAGGTGTTAACGCCGCGCACCCAGCTCCAGAGCGGGCGCTCGCAGGGCGCATCCAGGTGCACGACCTGCCCCTGCGCATGCACACCGGCATCGGTGCGACCAGCCGCCACCGTGGGCACCGCCGTCTCGCAGAAGCGTGCCAGCGCAGCCTCGAGCTGATCCTGCACCGTGGCCCCACACGGCTGGGTCTGATAGCCCTGAAGGCCGGTGCCATCGTAGGCCAGGCCCAGGGCAATGCGCATGAGAGGACTCGCGGCCCGGAGCTAGAGCAGGATGCGCAGCATGCGGCGCAAGGGCTCGGCTGCGCCCCAGAGCAACTGGTCGCCGCAGGTGAAGGCCGCCAAGAATTCCGGGCCCATGGCCATCTTGCGAACCCGCCCCACTGGCACATGCATCTGGCCGCTCACCGCCGCAGGCGTGAGGTCTCTCTCGGTCTGCTCACGGTCGTTGGGCACGAGCCGCACCCAGTCGTTTGCGCCCTGAATGAGTGACTCCACCTCGGAGAGCGGCACGTCCTTCTTGAGCTTGACGGTGAGCGCCTGGGAGTGACAGCGCATGGCGCCCACCCGAACACACAGGCCATCGATGGGCACCGAGCCAGGGGTTCGAAAGGCTGGGTGGCCCAGAATCTTGTTGGCCTCGGCACCGCCCTTCCACTCCTCCTTGGTCTGGCCGTGCTCCACCGGCACATCGATCCATGGAATGAGGCTTCCCGCCAAGGGCACACCCCGGAAATTGGAGACCGGCAAGCCCGGGCTGCGCAGGGTCTGCGTGACCTTGCGATCGATCTCCAGAATGGCGCTCTGGGGGTCTGCAAGCTCCTGGGCCACGCTGTCGCGCAGGGCACCCATTTGCTCGAGCAGCTCACGCATGTTCTGTGCGCCCGCGCCCGAGGCCGCCTGGTAGCTCATGACCGACATCCAGTCCACAAGCCCAGCACGAAAAAGCCCGCCCATGGCCATGAGCATCAGGCTCACCGTGCAGTTGCCACCGACCCAGGTGCGTGCGCCCTTGTTGAGTGCTGCATCAATGACCGGACGATTCACCGGATCGAGGATGAGCACCGCGTCGTCCTTCATGCGCAAGGCCGAGGCCGCATCGATCCAATGACCAGACCAGCCCATGGCGCGCAGCCGGGGGTAGATGTCGTTGGTGTAGTCGCCGCCCTGACAGCTGATGATGATCTCTTGTGCCGCAAGCGCCTCCAGGTTGTCGGCCGCTGCCAGCACACCCGAGCGGCCGCCCACCACGGGAGCCTGGCCACCTGCATTGGAGGTGGAAAAGAAGGTGGGCTCGACGTGGTCGAAATCGCCCTCTTCCTGCATGCGCTGCATCAGCACGGAGCCCACCATGCCCCGCCACCCCACCAGTCCGAGTCGCTTCATGCTCAATTCTCCAATGCAGCCACCACGGCTGCGCCCATCTCACGGGTGCCCACCATTCGGCAGCCAGCCCTGGCAATGTCGCCGGTGGCCAGACCATCGGCGAGCACCTTGCGCACGGCCGTCTCGATGGCCGTGGCCTCTTCGAGCAGGCCAAAGCTGTAGCGCAGCATCATGGCGGCCGAGAGAATCGTGGCCAAGGGGTTGGCCTTGTCCTGGCCTGCGATGTCTGGCGCAGAACCGTGGATCGGCTCGTAAAGGCCCTTGTTGTTGGCGTCGAGTGAGGCCGAGGGCAGCATGCCAATCGAGCCCGTGAGCATCGAAGCCTCATCCGACAAAATGTCTCCGAACATATTGCCCGTGACCATGACATCGAACTGCTTGGGGTTCTTCAAGAGTTGCATGGCGGCATTGTCGACATACATGTGGCTCAGGGCCACATCTGGATAGGACTCTCCCAGCTTGGTCATGACATCGCGCCAGAGTTGGGTGGTCTCCAAGACATTGGCCTTGTCCACTGAACACAGCTTGCGGCCACGCTTGCGGGCCGCCTCGAAGGCCACCCGACCGATGCGCTCGATCTCGCTCTCGCGATAGACCATGGTGTCAAAGCCTTCGCGCTCGCCGTTCTCAAGCACACGAATGCCGCGGGGCTGGCCAAAATAAATGTCGCCCGTGAGCTCCCGAAGAATGAGGAGGTCCAGGCCCGAGACGACCTCTGGCTTGAGGCTGGAGGCCTCGGCAAGCTCGGGGTAGATCATGGCGGGCCGCAGGTTGGCAAAGAGGTTGAGCGCCTTGCGCAGGCCAAGAATGGCCTGCTCGGGACGCAGCTCGCGCGGCAAATGGTCGAGCGCGAAGTCGCCCACCGCACCGAACAAAATGGCATCGGCCTTCTGGCACAGGGCCAGGGTGGCCGGCGGCAGCGGATGGCCACTCGCGTGATAGCCCGCACCGCCCACCGGCGCATGCTCCAGGGTGAGCCCAAAGCGGCCTTGCTCGACCATGCGCTCGAGCACGGCCACGGCCTGTGCAGTGATCTCTGGCCCAATGCCGTCTCCGGGCAAGACCGCAATGTGAAGGTGTTTCATGGTCATCCCAAGGTTGCGTGTAAGTCTCTGGCCAGCCAGGGCTTGCTCGCCAGGCGTTTGGCCTCAAAGGCCTTGATGATGTCGGCCTTCTGCAGGGTGAGCCCGATGTCGTCCAGCCCATTCATGAGGCAGTACTTGCGAAAGGCATCGACCTCAAAGCCGCGGGTGAACTGGCCATCGAGGGAACTTAGTTGCTGCGCAGCCAGGTCGACCCGCAGTCGAAAGCCCTCTTGAGATGCTGTCATCTGAAAGAGTTGCTCGACATCAGCCTCGGCCAGCACGATGGGCAGGATGCCGTTCTTCTGGCAGTTGTTGAAGAAGATGTCTGCAAACGAGGGGGCAATCAGCACTCGAAAGCCATAGTCTTCGAGCGCCCATGGCGCATGCTCACGCGAGGAGCCGCAGCCAAAGTTCTGCCGCGCCAGCAGAATGCTTGCGCCCTTGAAGCGTGGCTGGTTGAGCACAAACTCTGGCCGCAGGGGCCGTGCGGCGCAGTCCATGCCGGGCTGGCCCTCATCGGCATAGCGCCAAGCATCGAACAGATACGGGCCAAAGCCCGCCCGCTTGATCGACTTCAGAAACTGCTTGGGGATGATGGCGTCGGTGTCGACATTGGCGCGGTCCATGGGAAGGACCAGGCCCTCATGAAGGTTCAAGGGGGTCATGTTAGAAAGTCCTCACGTCGACAAAATGACCGGCCACGCCGGCTGCAGCCGCCATGGCTGGCGAGACCAGGTGCGTGCGTCCGCCTGCACCCTGCCGGCCCTCAAAGTTTCGGTTGCTGGTCGAGGCACAGCGCTCGCCCGGCTCCAACCGATCGGCGTTCATGGCCAGGCACATGGAGCAGCCTGGCTCGCGCCACTCGAAGCCCGCATTGATAAACACCTGGTGCAGACCCTCGGCCTCGGCCTGCGCCTTGACCAGGCCCGAGCCTGGCACCACGAGCGCGAGCTTGACCCGATCCGACTTCTTGCGGCCCTTGACCACCGCGGCTGCCGCACGGATGTCCTCGATGCGGGAGTTGGTGCACGAGCCAATGAAGACCTTGTCGACCTCGATCTGGGTGAGGGGTGTGTTGGGCGACAAGCCCATGTAGGCCAGCGCCCGCTCCATGCCCTCTCGTCGGGTGGCGTCGGCCTCCTTGGCGGGATCCGGCACGCTGGCACCGACGGGCAGCACCATCTCGGGCGAGGTGCCCCAGGTCACCTGAGGCTCGATCTCTTCGGCCACCAGGTTCACAACACGATCGAAGACGGCGTCTGGGTCGGAGTGCAGGCTGCGCCAATAGGCCACGGCCTGATCCCACTCGGCACCGGTTGGCGCAAGGGGCTTGCCGCGCACAAATTCCAGCGTCTTGTCATCGAAGGCCACCATGCCCGCGCGGGCGCCCGCTTCAATGGCCATGTTGCAGATGCTCATGCGGCCTTCCACCGAAAGACCACGAATGGCACTGCCACCGAATTCGATGGCATAGCCGGTGCCGCCGGCCGTGCCGATCTTGCCGATGATGGCCAGCACGACATCCTTGGCCGTGACACCAGGGCGCAGTTCACCATCGACGGAGATCAGCATCGACTTGGCCTTGTTCATCAGAAGGCACTGGGTGGCCATGACATGCTCGACCTCAGAGGTGCCAATGCCAAAGGCCAGGCAGGCCAGCGCACCGTGGGTGCTGGTGTGCGAGTCGCCGCACACCACCGTCATGCCCGGCAGGGTGGCGCCCTGCTCTGGGCCAATGACATGCACGATGCCCTGGCGATGGTCTCGCAGCCCGAAGTAGGTGATCTTGTGGGCGGCAGCATTGGCATCCAGTGTTTCCACCTGCAGGCGAGAGATGGGGTCTGAAATGCCTTTGCTACGGTCGGTTGTGGGAACGTTGTGGTCGACCACCGCGAGGTTGGCCGCATTGCGCCACAGGCTGCGATTGGCCAGTGCAAGGCCTTCAAAGGCCTGTGGGCTCGTGACCTCGTGCACCAGATGGCGGTCGATGTAGAGCAGGCAGGTGCCATCGTCTTGCTGATGGACCACATGCTCATTCCAGAGCTTGTCGTAGAGCGTGGGCATGGCGTTCTCGCGGGCGAAAAACCCACATTATGCCTTTGCAGCCCTCCCAGCCACCAGTGCACCGAGGGCCGCAAAGCCTGCTGCAATGGCGAATGTGGCCTCTGGCGACAGGGCCTCCCAGATCCACCCTGAGGCGATGCCCCCCAAGGACCCACCCACCCCATAAGAAGCCATGGTGTAGAGGGCCTGCCCTCGGGCCTGGGCCTGGGCGGGGAACCACTCGCGCACCAAGGCCATCGAGGCGCTGTGGTGAACGCCGAAGGTCACAGCATGCAGCACCTGGGCCACGAGCAAGATCAGAATGCCCCCGCCAGACACCGCAATGAGCCCGAACCGCAGGGCTGTCACCCAATAGCTGCCCACCCAACAGCGGTGCAGGCCAAGCCGCTCGAAGATGGGCCGCTGAAACTGAAAGAGAACAATCTCTGCCAGCACACCGAGCGTCCAGAGCATCCCGATCTCGGTTCGGCTGTAACCCTTTTGCTCCAGCCAGAGGGAGAACAAGGTGTAGAGCGGCGCATGGGCCACCAGCATGAGGAAGGACGACAACAAAAAGAGCCGCACACGTGGCTCGGCCAGCGCAGCCTTCATGGCCCCGGCCTTCGGTGCAATGGCCACGGGCTCGCTGGGCGGCAGTACCAGCGCCACCAATGCAATGAGCGCCAGGCTCAGCATCAATACGGCGGGCAGCGTGGCCATGCCGAAGGCGTCAAACCAGAGCCCCCCCAGCATCACGGCAGCAATAAAGCCAATCGACCCCCAGACGCGCATGCGTCCGTAGGCACCCATGTCGCCCTTGCTCGACTGCATGGCGAGGGACTCCGCAATTGGCACCTGCCCACTTAAGAAAAAGCTCATGAGACAGAGCACAGCAAAGAGGCCCCAGAAGGACCAGTCCAGGAGCAGAAGCGCCGCGCTCATCAGTGCGGCCAAGGCCGCAAGCTGCACCACCCGCGGCACGCGCGACGGTTGAACGTGATCAGCCAGCCAGCCCCAGGCCGGCGGGCCAAAGACCCGGGCCCATTGCATGGGGGAGACCAGAATGCCGATCTCCGTGGGCGTGAAGCCACGGCCGTTGAGCCACAAAGAGAGGTACGGCGAGAAGAGCCCCACATAGGCGAAATAGCTGCCAAAAAACGCAGCCACCCGACGGCCTGCGGGGTTCAACTGGCCTGACCGGGAATCTTGGGTGTGCTCACCGATACATCGGCGTTCTGAGCACGGTGACGCAGGGCGTGATCGATGAGCACCAAGGCCAGCATGGCCTCTGCAATTGGGGTTGCGCGGATTCCCACACAGGGGTCGTGGCGGCCATGGGTCTCCACCACGGTGGGCTCGCCCTCCAGGTTGATGGAGCGTCGAGGCGTGCGAATGCTGGAGGTGGGCTTGATGGCAATCGAGACCGTGACGGGCTGCCCTGTCGAGATGCCCCCCAAGACACCCCCCGCATGGTTGGTGACAAAGCCCTCGGGGGTGAGTTCATCCCCGTGCTCCGAGCCCCGCTGGGCCACCGAGGCAAAGCCCGCACCAATCTCCACTGCCTTCACAGCGTTGATGCCCATCATGGCGTGGGCAATGTCGGCATCGAGACGGTCGTAGACCGGCTCGCCCCAGCCCACCGGCACGCCGGTGGCCTCCACAAAAATGCGGGCCCCGCAAGAGTCGCCCGCCTTGCGAAGCGAATCCATGTAGGCCTCGAGCGCCGGAATCTGGGATGCATTGGCCGCAAAGAAGGCGTTTTGGGCCACATGAGACCAGTCCTCAAATGCAATGGCATGCTCGCCCAGCTGGCTCATGCAGCCCCGAATGTGCACGCCATGGTGTGTGGCAAGCCACTTCTTGGCGATGGCTCCTGCGGCCACTCGAACTGCGGTCTCACGGGCGGAGGATCGTCCCCCACCCCGCGGATCACGAATGCCGTACTTGTGCCAGTAGGTGTAGTCGGCATGCCCTGGTCGGAAGGTCTGGGCGATGTCGGCGTAGTCCTTGCTGCGCTGGTCTTGGTTGCGGATCAGCAGCGCAATGGGCGTGCCCGTGGTGAGGCCCTCGTAGACTCCTGACAAAATCTCCACGGTGTCTGGCTCTTGGCGCTGGGTGACATGGCGTGAGGTGCCGGGCCGCCGCCGATCGAGCTCGAGCTGGATGTCAGCGGCCTCGAGCGCAAGGCCCGGTGGGCAGCCATCCACCACGCAGCCAATGGCTGGACCGTGCGACTCTCCAAAGGAGGTCACCGAAAAGAGGTGGCCGAACGTGTTTCCAGACATGGGATGCAGTGTATCGCGGGCGGCGGGGGCCTCAGGGCACCAAGGCCGCAATGCGGCTTTGGATTTTCTCGCGACCCAGCACGGCCATGACCTTGTCGATCGACGGTGTCTCGGACCGGCCCAGCAAGACGAGCCGCAAGGCCATGGCCAATTGCGGCATCTTGAGCCCGTGGGCTGCCAACTGCGCCTTGATGAGCGCAGAGGCCTGGGCAGCGTCGAACTCCTCCGGCAAGGATTCGGCCAAGCCTTTGAGGGCTGCGGGCACAGAGCCCAAGAGCCGCTCGGCCAGGGCAGCCGCATCGGGCTGGGGCTCGAGGTAAAACACGGAGGCCTCTTCGGCCAGGTCTGTCAGAGTGGCGGCCCGATCCTTCAGCAACTCGCAGACCTGATCCAACGCCGGCCCAACCCCAGGAACAAAGCCTTCGGCCCGCATGCGCGGTGCAATGAGCACGGCGAGGTCTGCACCGGCACGCGCCCGAAGGTAATGGTTGTTGAGCCACTTGAGCTTGTCGAAGTCGAACTGGGCGGCAGACTTGCTGCAATGATCGAGGCTGAACCACTCGGTGAGTTGCGCCATGGAGAAAATCTCATCGTCTCCATGGCTCCAGCCCAGGCGGGCCAGGTAATTCAGGAGCGCCTCGGGCAGGTAGCCGTCTTCTTCGTACTGCATGACCGACACCGCACCGTGCCGCTTGGAGAGCTTTTCGCCATCGGGCCCGTGAATCATGGGCAGGTGGGCGTAATTCGGGATCTCCGCCCCCAGGGCCTTGAGAATGTTGATCTGGCGGGGCGTATTGTTGATGTGATCGTCGCCGCGAATGACATGGCTGATGTTCATGTCCCAGTCATCGACCACCACACAGAAGTTGTAGGTCGGGGTGCCGTCGCCGCGGGCAATGATGAGGTCGTCTAGCTCTTCATTGGAGATGCTGATGCGACCCTTGACTCCGTCTTCCCAGGTCACAAAGCCTGCGTCTGGGTTCCGGAACCGAACCACGGGGGACACGCCGGCCGGCGCCGTTAGGCCTGCCGCGGCAGCCCGGTCTGGACGCCACCGACCGTCGTAGCGTGGCTTCTGGCCAGCTGCGCGCTGGGCCTCACGCATCGCCTCGAGCTCTGATGGACTGGCGTAACAGTGGTAGGCCTGCCCCGCCTCAATGAGCTTGGCAATGACCTCTCGGTAACGATCCATCCGTTGCATCTGATAGAACGGCCCTTCATCGGGGTTGAGCCCCAGCCAGGCCATGCCATCGAGGATGGCCTGAACCGCCTCCGGGGTGGACCGCTCCAGGTCTGTGTCTTCAATGCGCAGGATGAACGCGCCGCCATGCCGCCGAGCAAAGGCCCAGCAGTACAGGGCGGTTCTTGCACCGCCCACGTGGAGAAAGCCGGTAGGGCTGGGCGCAAAGCGCGTTCGGACAGTTCTGGTCATGCGCGGATTCTAGTCTAGGCATGCCATAATCTCGGCGTTGGACGGCTAGCTCAGTGGTAGAGCACTGCCTTCACACGGCAGGGGTCACAGGTTCGAACCCTGTGCCGTCCACCACCCCAAACCCTGCGCTTTCAGTGACCTACAGCACTGACCTCACCCATTATCAGACCCAAGCGTAGTTAACTTTTTTGTTAACTACCTCTGTGTGATTATTTTGTGTGGTTTGCGAGCAGGGCGTCCTCATGGGGATGGGGTGGTTGGGCGGAGGGTCTGAGCGAGATACTTTGCGAATGATTCGAAACCAAACGCACCCAGCCCTCGCCAAGGAGATTCAACCTATGACTGCAAAGCTGATTCTCTCAATGCTCCTCGTGCTTGGAGGCGCGAGCACCGCCAACGCTCAAGTGCTCGATGCCATTCGGGGGCATGCCCAAGATCTCAAGGCTCGATTCAGCGATCACAAGAAGATCGATGGCGAGGTCGTAAAACGAGGCGAGATCGACACCAAAGCCAAGGGCCAAGACATGCTGCACAGCTCGTCTGGAACTTGGTCACTGGTCAGGTCCGGCAACCAGCTATACCTGCAGTCGGGAGAAGACTTTCGATCCAGTCCAGGCCCCGACTACCACGTCTATATCAGCAGTGGTCCGGCGATCAAAGACAATCCGGAATTCAACGACAAGCAGATCGAAGTCGCTCGTTTAACCAAGCCAAACGGAGCGGCCTACTACCCGCTCAAAACCCAGAGCATCGACGATGTGAGGAGCGTGCTCATCTGGTGCAAGCAATTTAAGGAATACATAGGCTCCGCGGACTTGGTAGCGAAGTAGCGGTACTTGAGAGGGCGATTGGCAGGAGGTACCCAGGGAAAGGATCTGCTCTAAAATGAGTGCCAGTATGGCCACCCTCACTGAACTGCCCAGCGACTTGCCCCAACCACGAGATGATGGTGCTGCCGATCATCTCTTGGGGATGAAATTATCCCGGCTCACCTTGCAGGCAACAACGGGCGCAGGAATCCATGTTGGAGCAATCCCAGGTCTGCTCGTTTTGTATTGCTACCCCATGACCGGGCAGCCCAATGTTGCGCTGCCCGAGGGCTGGGACCAGATTCCAGGGGCAAGAGGATGTACGCCGCAGAGTTGCTCTTTTCGGGATCACTACCAAGAAATTCAAGACCTTGGTGCGGCTGTGATGGGCTTAAGCGTGCAGAGCACCGAGTATCAGACGGAGATGGCCCAGCGACTGCATCTGCCCTTCCCGGTGCTGAGTGATGCTGATTACTCGTTTCAGCAGGCACTGAGGCTGCCCACTTTTCAGGCCGCCGGTATGACCCTTCTGAAGAGGCTGAC
>CAMAXF010000021.1 GCA_945862305.1 Bordetella parapertussis
CGGCCGCCCTCGCGGATGGCAAAGCGCAGGCCCTGCTCCATGGCAATCGGCGCAATCAGGGTGACCACCATCTTCACATTGTCACCAGGCATCACCATCTCCGTGCCCTCAGGCAACACCACCGAGCCCGTGACATCGGTCGTGCGGAAGTAAAACTGCGGACGGTAGTTGTTAAAGAAAGGCGTGTGACGACCACCCTCATCCTTCGAGAGCACATACACCTCACACTCAAACTTGGTGTGCGGCGTGATCGAACCGGGCTTGGCCAGCACCTGACCACGCTCAACCTCCTCACGCTTGGTGCCACGCAGCAGCACGCCCACGTTGTCACCCGCCTGACCCTGGTCGAGCAGCTTGCGGAACATCTCCACGCCCGTACAGGTCGTCTTGACCGTGTCCTTGATACCCACGATCTCAATCTCTTCACCCACCTTCACAATGCCACGCTCCACACGGCCCGTGACCACGGTGCCGCGGCCCGAGATCGAGAAGACATCCTCAATGGGCATCAGGAAGGCACCATCAATGGCGCGCTCAGGCGTGGGAATGTAGGAATCCAGGGCCTCAGCCAGCTTCAGAATCGCTCCCTCACCAAGCTCACCCTTGTCGCCCTCGAGCGCAAGCTTTGCAGAGCCCTTCACAATCGGCGTGTCATCGCCAGGAAAGTCGTACTTCGAGAGCAGCTCGCGAACTTCCATCTCCACGAGCTCGAGCAGCTCCGCATCATCAACCATGTCGCACTTGTTCAAAAACACAATGATGTAAGGCACACCCACCTGGCGGGCCAACAAAATGTGCTCACGCGTCTGGGGCATCGGACCATCAGCGGCCGAACACACCAAAATGGCACCGTCCATCTGCGCCGCACCCGTGATCATGTTCTTCACATAGTCAGCATGGCCCGGGCAGTCCACATGCGCATAGTGACGATTGGCCGTCTCATACTCCACATGCGCCGTGTTGATAGTGATCCCACGAGCCTTCTCCTCCGGCGCCGCATCAATCTGGTCATAGCCCTTGGCCTCACCACCAAACTTCGTCGACAACACCGTCGTGATCGCAGCCGTCAACGTCGTCTTCCCATGGTCCACATGACCAATCGTCCCTACGTTCACATGCGGCTTGGTCCGCTCAAACTTGCCCTTGGCCATGATGCTTTTCCTTTCTAAATATTATTTGGTTCGGCTCGACATGACTGCTTCAGCCACGTTCTTGGGAGCCTCGGAATAGTGCTTGAACTCCATGGTGTATGTCGCACGACCCTGGGTCAGAGACCGAAGGGTTGTGGAATAACCAAACATCTCGGCCAAAGGGACCTCTGCCTTGATGGTCTTGCCGCCGCCGGGCATGTCATCCATGCCCTGCACCATGCCACGGCGTGACGAGAGGTCACCCATGACGGTACCAGCGTAATCTTCGGGGGTTTCCACCTCCACGGCCATCATGGGCTCGAGCAGCACCGCATTCGCCTTGCGCATGCCATCTTTAAAGCCCATGGAGGCCGCCAGTTCGAAGGCGATCTGTGACGAGTCCACGTCGTGGTAGGAGCCGTCGAACAGGGTGACCTTGATGTCGACCACCGGGAAGCCCGCCAGCACACCCGCATTCATGGTGTCGAGACAGCCCTTGTCGACTGAGGGAATGAATTCGCGGGGCACGACACCACCCTTGATGGCATCGACAAACTCGTAGCCCTTGCCTTCTTCTTGAGGGTCGAGCTTGAGCCAGACGTGGCCATACTGGCCCTTACCGCCCGACTGCTTCACATACTTGCCTTCGATCTCAACGGACTTGCGAATGGTTTCGCGGTAAGCCACCTGAGGCTTGCCCACCGTGGCCTCCACGCCGAACTCGCGCTTCATGCGGTCGACGATGATCTCGAGATGCAGTTCGCCCATGCCTGAGATGATGGTCTGGCCAGACTCTTCGTCTGTGCGAACACGGAAGGATGGGTCTTCCTTGGCCAGGCGGTTGAGTGCAATGCCCATTTTTTCCTGGTCGACCTTGGTCTTGGGCTCGACAGCCTGGGAGATCACGGGCTCCGGGAACTCCATGCGCTCCAGAATGATTTCGGCGTCTGGGTCGCAGAGGGTTTCACCGGTCGTGACTTCTTTGAGGCCCACGGCGGCGGCGATGTCGCCGGCCAGGATCTCAGAGATCTCTTCGCGGTTGTTCGCGTGCATCTGAAGCAGACGGCCGATGCGCTCCTTCTTGCCCTTGATGGGGTTGAGCACGGTGTCGCCAGACTTCAGCACGCCGGAGTAGACCCGGATGAAGGTGAGCTGGCCCACGAAGGGGTCGCTCATGAGCTTGAAGGCGAGCGAGGCAAATTTCTCTTTGTCATCGGCCTTGCGCTCAGCTGGATTGCCGTCGGGGTCCGTTCCGCTGACGGGAGGGATGTCCACGGGGCTGGGCATGAACTGGATGACGGCATCGAGCATGCGCTGAACGCCCTTGTTCTTGAAGGCCGTGCCGCAGAGCATGGGCTGAATTTCGCCTGCGATCGTGCGGTCGCGCAGGCCCTTCATGAGTTGCTCTTCAGAGAGCTCACCAGACTCGAGGTAGGTGTTCATGAGGGTTTCGTCGGACTCGGCCGCCGCCTCAATCATCTTCTCGCGCCATTCATCGGCCTGGGCCTTGAGTTCTGCGGGAATCTCGGCGTAATCGAACTTGATGCCCTGGCTGGCCTCATCCCAGAGGATGGCCTTCATCTTG
Organism: Bordetella parapertussis; assembly: GCA_945862305.1. Taxonomy (GTDB): domain Bacteria; phylum Pseudomonadota; class Gammaproteobacteria; order Burkholderiales; family Burkholderiaceae_A; genus Hahnella. The sequence continues at coordinate 2,716 of CAMAXF010000021.1, forward strand.
ATGAGGTCGACCACGCCCTTGAAGTTCTCTTCGGCGCCGATGGGCAGCACGATGGGAACGGGGTTGGCCCGCAGGCGGGTGCGCATCTGCTCGTAGACCTTGAAGAAGTTGGCACCAGTGCGGTCCATCTTGTTCACGAAGGCCAGGCGGGGGACCTTGTACTTGTTGGCCTGGCGCCAGACCGTCTCGGACTGGGGCTGAACACCACCCACGGCACAGTAGACCATGCAGGCGCCATCGAGCACGCGCATGGAACGCTCCACCTCGATGGTGAAGTCGACGTGTCCCGGGGTGTCGATGATGTTGATGCGGTGCTCGGGCAGGGAGCCGTCCATGCCCTTCCAGAAGGTGGTGGTGGCCGCAGAGGTGATCGTGATGCCACGCTCCTGCTCTTGTTCCATCCAGTCCATGGTGGCGGCGCCATCGTGCACCTCACCGATCTTGTGGTTCACACCGGTGTAGAACAGGATGCGCTCGGTGGTGGTGGTCTTGCCAGCGTCGATGTGGGCGCTGATGCCGATGTTTCGGTAGCGCTCGATCGGGGTCTTACGGGCCATGTGGTGTCCTTGGGAATTCGTGTGGTGAGCCGGCTTAGAACCGGAAGTGCGAGAAGGCCTTGTTGGCCTCAGCCATGCGATGCACCTCGTCGCGACGCTTGACAGCACCGCCGCGGCCTTCTGCGGCCTCGAGGAGTTCTCCGGCCAGGCGCAGGTTCATGGATTTCTCGCCGCGCTTCTTGGCAGCCTCGCGCAACCAGCGCATGGCCAGGGCAGAGCGACGGGACGGGCGAACTTCGACAGGCACCTGGTAGTTGGCACCGCCCACGCGGCGACTTTTTACTTCCACCATGGGCTTGGCGTTGGTAAGGGCCTGCTGGAAAATTTCGATGGGGTTCTTCTTGGCGACCCGCTCGATGTGATCGAAAGCGCCATAAACGATGCGCTCTGCAACGGCCTTTTTGCCGTGGAGCATCACCACATTCATGAACTTGGAGACTTCTTCGCTGCCGAACTTTGGATCGGCCAGAATGATGCGCTTTGGCACCTCGCGACGACGGGGCATGTTCTTTCCTTTATTGGTTCAGTTGGGTTTCACCCAGCCCGCTTGGCCAATCGCTTGGCCGCAGACCCTTACTCCACCGCGCACCATTGCACGGTGGTCTTGGTACGACTTAAGACTTCTTCGGGCGCTTCGCGCCGTACTTCGAGCGCGACTGCTTCCGATCCTTCACGCCCTGCAGGTCGAGTGACCCGCGAACGATGTGATAACGAACACCTGGGAGG
>CAMAXF010000022.1 GCA_945862305.1 Bordetella parapertussis
GTGCGCCACCAGAGAACTCAACGGGTCCTTGCACAATGGCTTTGGTGATATCGGTCATCACTCCATTGAGAAGCCGCTGAGTAGCGATTGGCAACAGGCCTTTGTTGCGCTCGATCTTGAATGCGCTATAGCCACCGCAGGTGCTGTAGGGCGCCACCAGTTGAGAGAGGCGCTTGCGGAAAGTGATTTGTTTTCCTGAGGCAGGAGCCTCGCCATTCATCTGCGGAATGAATGTGGCGGATTCCACTAAGGGCCAGTAGTACTGCAGCCACTTCTCGGCCACGTATTGAACTGGAAGGCCAACGGTTTGATTGCTCAACCATTGAACTCTGGCGGGGCTCTGGGTGGCAATCTCTGCCAGGGCACGAAAGAGGGCGAACTTATAGGTGGCACTCTTCTTGTCATGGTTGAGCACACCTTCAATCTGATCGATGGGCCGCGTGTTGGCCGCCGACCGAAGCTGGAAGTCCATGGTGACCCACTCAACCTCCGGCCGCTTCATGGCGTCCTCGTTCTCCCATTGATCAATCAGGGTGAAGCCAAGCCGCTCGAAGATCAGGCGCAGATAGCCAGGGGAGTAGGTCTTAAAGAGCCGGCCGTGGGCATCGCGCTCTTGGTCGTCTGCATCCGCCCGGTGCGTGGGTATAGAGATCAAGAGCCGCCCATTCACCTTCAGGCAGCCTTTAATGGAGAGCGCTGCATTAAGCAAATCGGCGGTATCGATGTGCATGAGCACGGCACTGCACAGCACGCCATCGAATTCACCATTGAATGGCAGACCAAGGTCTGGAAGCTTCCCGTGCTCAATCTTCCCGGCAAGCTCTGGGTGGGCCTTCTGGGCGAGGTCTACCAGTTCTGGCGTGGCATCCACACCAAATGCTTTGAAGCCTTGGCGGTTTAACTCGGCCATGTCTCGGCCAGACCCACATCCAATATCCAGAATGCGGCCACCGGGCGGGAAGATTCTTGCGAAGTGCCTCGCCAGTGGGCTCTGGACATCTTCATAGCGCTGGGCCACCGCATGCGCGTTCTGCGAGTAGTAGCGAAGGGTGGCTAAATCCATGGCCTACTTTACTTCCTGAAGGGGATCACCCGCTGAGCCTGGCTTTGCTGCCGGCTAATGCATCATCTCCCCATGCGCTACCTCACCAAGTCCCGCTTCAAGCTCGCGGTGGAATGCCCCACCAAGCTCTTCTACTCGGGCAAGGAATCGGTCTATCGCAACCTCATGTCCGAAGACACCTTCATGCAGGCCTTGGCCGATGGGGGCTTTCAGGTGGGGAGCATGGCCACCATGCGCTACCCGGGCGGCATCGAGGTCACCGAGCGCAGCAATGCAGAGGCCCTGGCCCGCACCCAGGCCCTGCTCAGTTCGCATGAGCAGGTGGTGCTCTTTGAGCCCGCCATTGCCCATGGGGGCCTGCTGGTACGTGTGGACGTGCTGGTCAAACAGGGCAACAACATCGACCTCATCGAGGTCAAGGCCAAGTCCTATGACTCCGATGAACCAAACATATTGGGCAAGCGCGGGGGCATATCCAGCGGCATGCTGCCCTACATCCAAGACATTGCCTTTCAGCGGTATGTGGTGAGCCAGGCCATGCCGCAGGCCAGGCTGCGCGGCTTTCTGCTCATGCCCAACAAGGCGCAGGCCGCACCGGTGTCGGGCTTGAATCAGTGCTTAAAGATTCGGCACGAGGGCAGGTCGGTTCAGGTCATCCACTCCGAAGAGGCCGCCCAGAAGGTGGCGCAGAGCCAGGCGCTCTTGAGCCTGGTGCCCGTCGATGAATACATCGAGGCCGTGCTCAATGCGCCGCTGGCTTACCCGGGCAGCCAAGGCGGCCAGCAAGATCTTCTTCCCCAGGCGGCTGCCCGCTGGGCCCAGGCCTATGCGCGCGATGAAAAGATTCCGCCCATTCTTCACAGTGGTTGCGCGCATTGTGAGTTCCGCGAGGGCCGGGTGGCGGGGGAGGTGGCAGGGGGTCTTGAAGGAGCTGCCGGCGCTGCTCCTGCTGCCCTTCGCAGTGGCTACCACGACTGCCTGCTCGAGGCCGCGGGCCTCACCCGTGCACAAGTCGATGCGGGAACGGTGCTCGACATCTGGAACTTCCGTGGCAAAGACAAACTACTGGCCCAGGGGGTGGTGCGCATGGGCCAGGTCACCGAAGAAGACCTTGGCGGCGGGCAAGACGATGCCCAGGGCTTGAGCCACAGCGGCCGGCGCAGGCTGCAGGTGCTGGGCATCCCGGCCGAGCAAGACCGCGGTGGTTTTTACTTCGATGCCGATGTCTTCGAGCAGCAGCGGCAGAGCTGGTGCTACCCCTATCACCTCATCGACTTTGAGACCTGCACCGTGGCCTTGCCCTTCTTTGCAGGCATGCGGCCCTATGAGTCGGTGGCCTTTCAGTTCTCGCACCATGTCATGCATGCCGATGGCCGCATTGAGCACCGCAGCCAGGCACTGCTCGCACAGCCCGGGGTCTTCCCCAACTTTGCGTTCGTGCGCGCGCTGCGAGATGCCCTGGGCCAAGACAAGGGCAGCATCTTTCGGTGGGCGGCGCACGAGAACACCATTCTTGTACATGTGCGCAGGCAGCTCATGTCCGAGGAGCTCGCGCAGCAAGGGCTGGTGCCGGCCGATCGCGATGCCTTGGTGGCATTCATCGACGAGATCACCACCGGTGGGCCGCGCGACATGATCGACCTCAACAAGCTGGCGCTCAAGGCCTACTTCCACCCGCAGACCCATGGGCGTACGTCCATCAAGAAGGTGCTGCCCGCGGTGATGGCGAGCTCGCAGTTCGTGCAGAGGAAGTACGAGCAGCCAATTTATGGCGAGCAGATTGCATCGCTCAATTTCAGGCAAGGCTTTGTCTGGGTAGAGCGCGATGCGAAGACGGGCGAGCTGCTCGACCCCTACGAGCGCTTAAAGGGCTTGGCCGAGCAGATGCTGGGCGAGAACACCGCAGCCCAGGATGTGGAGATTGCCGAGGGCGGGGCCGCGGCCATGGCCTATGCGCGACTGCAGTTCGAGGACATCACGCCCGAGGAGCGGCACAGCATCGAGCAGGCCTTGCTGCGCTATTGCGAGCTCGACACCTTTGCCATGGTGATGATTCTGGAGGCCTGGCTGGAGTGGGGGCGGGAGGGGTAGGGGGGCTCGGTCAATCGAGGGATAGACCCCGGGGGAACGTGGCTTCAGCTTAGGGTGCTTGACCGACTGATTAATCGTATATACATTAATGACGCCCCTAGCACCCTACAGCTGGAATGCCGAAAAGCGACAAGCCAATTTCAAGAAGCACGGGCTCGATTTCGCGAACCCCGACGCGCAAGCGAAGATGAAAGAGAGTTTTACTATGAGTGGCTCGCAACAAGTTTCGAAGGACCAACTGGCGCTTTTGGCGGCCATTGAGAAGAGCGACCCGTCCAAGGATTACGTTTGGGACGGAGTCGAGGAGGACGACCGGCCCCTCAGCAAACATGAACTCTCAACAGGACTCGAGGCCTACCAGCGGACCAGAGGACGCCCAGCAGGCAGTGGAAAGAAAGAGGCAGTGGCGATACGCTTAGATCGCGATGTCCTTGAAGTCTTTCGTAGCAGCGGCCCCGGTTGGCAGACACGAATCAACGAGGTGCTGCGGGAGTGGGTGAAGCGCAAGCGTTAGCGCCCTTGCCGGGTAATCGCATCCCCTGCTTCAAGGCCGGATTCATGCCCAGCCGCATGGCTACACTTTTGTCATGGACTCCACCACCCCCACGCTGCACAGCCTGCCCGATGGCTTTCGGGCCATTGTGCTGGGCGCCAGTGGGTCGATTGGTGGGGCCATCTTC